>NZ_JADJTF010000001.1:2677224-4015836 GCF_016711335.1 Thiofilum sp. | reverse complement strand
TCAATTAGCAGAGCGTGCAAAAACAGAGCCACAACGGTTGCAGGCGATTCAAAAGCTAGGTGAGCGTATTGAGCGGGCTATTTACCTAGTGGAGCAGTTATTAACACTTGCACGTCATGATATGCCTGATTTAGAAAAGGAATGGGTGACCTTAAATAATCTAGTGTCCTATATTACTCAGGACTATCAAGTCAGTGCTAAAAGCCATCAATTGGAGTTAATGCTGAGTTGCCCCAACAACCCTTAACTATTTTAGCTAATGAGTCTGCTTTAACTATCTTATTAAAAAAACTTATTAGATAATGCCATCAAATATACTCCGCCGGAGGCATGATTAAGGTAGGACTGGCTACTAATCCGCTGCATATAAAGTTGTGGGTGGAGGATAGCGGGATTGGTATTCCAGAACTTGAGCGCCCCTATGTGTTTGAACGTTTTTTATCGTGCCTCGAATCATCAAGCGGCTGGAACAGGGCTAGGTCTAGCCATCGTGCACAATATTGTACAGCAATTAGGGGCTAGTATTCAGTTGAGTGTACCAGTAAGCGGCAAGGGATTGATTGTACAAGTACAGTTTCCTTTATCATTATTCCCCTTTTGTAAATAACAAAAGGGCTAACCTTTTAAGTCGTTTTTAATAATTAGCTTGTTAGTCTATGTCTCAAGGTTATGGATTATCATAATCAGGGTTGATGAAAAATTTAGGTTATAAAAGGGAATAGTCAATGAAAATCAAAATGGCAACACTGGCATTAGCAGTTACATTAGCTACCGCATTAGGCATGAGTTCAGTTCAAGCAGCTTCTAGCACTATGACTAAATCACCCACAGCTAAAGTCATGAAAAAGGGTCATGTTACAAAAGCACAAAGTTAAAAGAAATCTGTTGCTAAAAGCCTGCTAAACATATTAAGGCTAAAAAAAGTAATTAAAAAATCAAAGGCTAAACGTGCTTAAGGGTTATTAAATTATACTAATTAAGTTTATTTCTCACCTTAGGGTAATAATCTTGTTGGTTTGTATTGTTTCTCCGCTTATGGAAGCCCTTCGGTTTCAGGGACGAAGCCCCTAGGGTAGTGGCTAGAGTGGTTGCTACTACCCTTTCTTTTTGAATAGCTTCATTCCTTCTTGAGTCTGCTAATGAGCCTATTGGCAGGCTTCCTTTCTCCATGACATGATGCTGAGTTATTTATATGTTTGGAGCCTTTCATGTCACATACTCCCCCCAATGCCGCATTCAAACCGATTAATATTGCGGTCTTAACAGTATCCGACACACGCACTGAAGAAAACGATACTTCGGGTCAAGTATTGTGTGAACGTATTAAGGCGGCAGGTCATCAGGTGGCAGCTAAGCATATTGCTCCCGACAATATTTATGTGCTGCGTGCCATTGTGTCGCAATGGATTGCTGATCCTGAGATTCATGCGGTGATTACTACCGGAGGCACTGGCTTAACAGGACGCGATGTGACGCCAGAAGCGCTTAAGGTATTGTACGACAAAGAAATTGAGGGATTTGGAGAGCTATTCCGTCAGATTTCTTATAACTTGATCAAGACCTCTAGCTTACAGTCGAGAGCTATTGCTGGATTAGCTAATGGTACGGTGTTGTTTAGTTTGCCCGGCTCTCCGGGGGCTTGTAAGGACGGATGGGATCATATTATTGTGCATCAACTCGATAGCCGTCATAAACCGTGCAATTTAGTGGAGTTAATGCCTCGATTTTTAGAGGTGTGATTGGTTGGTGGTACACTAGGCGGCTAATGGGTAAGGCTTAACAGACACGCGGTGAATACATCCCTGTACGCTCTTTGTCGCATCCCTGCGACAAAACGGTCTGTTAACCCTTACCCATTATCCTAGAAAGCAGCTTAGCTTGATATGCATTAAAGAGGTATTACATTAAAGACTAAAAATCTTCCCCGGATTCATAATATTGTGTGGATCCAGTGCTCGTTTAATCAGGCGCATCACTTCCACTGTGTTCTCTCCTAATTCAGCACTTAAATACTTTTGTTTACCTTGACCAATGCCATGTTCGCCCGTACAAGTGCCGCCCATTTTAATAGCACGTTCGCTCAGGCGAGCCATGAAGCTTTCAGCCTTTTCAATCTCATGCGGGTTGTTTACATCAATCAATAGCGACACATGAAAATTACCATCACCCACATGCCCAACTATAGGCGCAATTAAACCTGTTGCTTCAATATCGGCGCGGGTTTCAGCTACACAATCGGCTAATCTTGAAATCGGTACACAGGCATCGGTGGCGCAAGGCTTACAGTCAGGGCGCAACGATTGCACTGCAAAATAGGCTTGATGGCGAGCTTTCCATAATTGAGATAATTGGCTCTCATCACTAGACCAATTAAAAAAGTATCAGCGCCGTGTTCTTTCGCAATCTCGGCAAAGGTGTCAGCCTGTTCTGCTACCCCCAAGGCACTACCATGAAATTCGACAAATAGCGTGGGTTGTTCAGGCATAGTGAGTTTGGAATAGTTATTACACGCTTTGACTTGTAATTCATCCAGCAACTCAATACGTGCCACCGGAATACCATATTGAATGGTTTGAATCACGGCAAGGCAGGCGGCATTGACACTAGGAAAAGCACATACTCCACCTGCGACTACTTCAGGGCGACCAAACACTTTGACGGTTAATTCACTGATCAAGCCTAAAGTCCCCTCAGCACCTATAAATAAGCGTGTGAGGTCATAGCCTGCCGCACTTTTTTTTGGCACGACTGGCGGTTTTAATCACTTCACCCGTAGCCGTGATCACCTCTAGATTTAAAATGACATCTTTCATTGTGCCGTAGCGTACTGCATTAGTGCCTGAGGCACGGGTGGAGGTCATACCGCCTAAGGTCGCATTAGCCCCAGGATCAATGGGGAAAAATAGTCCTGTATGACGTAAAGTTTGATTAAGCGCTTCTCGCGTAACGCCGGGTTGCACGGTAACTGCTAAATCCTCAGCGTGAATTTCGAGTACTTGATTCATAGTGGATAGATCAATACACACCCCACCGAGCGGTGCATTGACATGACCCTCTAAAGACGAACCAATTCCAAAAGGAATAATGGGACACTGATAGTTCGCCGCCAGTTTAACCGCATCAATGAGCATCTGCTTATTATGAGCCAATAACACCCCATCCGCCGGTTGGTTAGTCAGCCAAGTCTGAGTATGGGCGTGTTGTTGGCGAGTAGTAAGATTCGTGGAGAAGTCTTTGCCAAAATGATCAGCAAAAGCTTGTAGAGCAGCAGCGTGTCTAGCGGTCATGATAGTGTCTCAAGAAAGAAGCATTGAGTTAGAGCTTACGGTAATTCGCAGTTTATTGCTTGGGCGGAATAGAATAAGTACCTACTGCGTGGGCAACAGGTTCGTCTTCACCCTCTGAATAAATACTCACCTCACCCACTGCCAGCACTTTACCCAATTTAAGTAGGGTACAAACGCCAATTAGGTCTTTATCTGCCTGAGGTTTACGTAAAAAATTAATATTGAGATTGGTGGTAACGGCTAGAGGCACTAAACCAATAGTTCCTAAAATGGCTGCATATAAGGCTACATCGGCGAGTAACATCATGGTAGGTCCTGATACCGTGCCTCCCGGACGCAATGCGGAAACATCGACTTTATAGCGCACCGTACTACTGCGCTCACCGACTTGCTCGACTACGGCTGGGCATTGTGGGAATTCATGGGATAAAAAGGTATTGAGTTGTTGTGCACTAAGCATAGCTATCCTCGCTAATAGTTTAGTGGGATAGTAAAGAAAGTTAGCGCCCTAGAGAAGCGTGCTAAACTAGGCTTACGTCCAATTAGGTCTTAGCTCACCATGACAGCACGTAAAAAATTGCCCATCGGTATTCAAACCTTCCGCGAAATTCGTGAAAATAACTATTACTACGTCGATAAAACCGCGTTAGCCCTTAGTCTGATAGAGTCAGGTAAACACTATTTTCTCTCCCGTCCGCGTCGCTTTGGTAAGAGCCTATTTCTGGATACGCTTAAAGAACTGTTTGAAGGCAATGAACTTCTATTTAGAGGCTTAGCCATCCACGATCAATGGGATTGGTCGGTACAATATCCAGTACTACGCTTTAGTTTTGGGCGTAATAATTATAATGTTCATTCTGCATTAAAAGAGTCGCTGCATCAGCAATTAAGTTATTTTGAGCGTATTTTAGATATGCCACCGCGATTAGAGGATGTGGGGGGGCGTTTTGCGGATTTGATTGATAGGTTGACCGAGCAAACCAATTTACCCTTAGTGATTCTAATCGATGAATACGACAAACCCATCTTAGACGCGCTCGAAAATCGTGAATTAGCGAGTGCGAATCGAGATTTTCTACGCGGTTTTTACAGTACGATCAAAGACTATGACGCCAAGATCAAATTTAGTTTATTGACCGGAGTGACTAAATTCTCCAAGGTGAGCTTATTTTCGGGCTTGAACAACCTCAAAGATATTACTCTTGATAAACGCTACAGCACCCTATGCGGGTATACCGATCAGGATATAGACACCGTGTTTGCCCCAGAGTTGGAGGGCTTAGACCGAGACAGTATTCGCTATTGGTATAACGGATATAACTGGCTAGGGGAGGGCGTTTATAATCCCTTTGATGTCCTCAATCTGTTTGATCGCCGCGAATTTAAAAACTACTGGTTTGAAACGGGAACACCCACCTTCCTGATTCGCCACCTAGCCAATAATCAATTCTTCACTCCCAATTTAGAACAACTCCAATCCGATGAAGCCCTACTCTCAGCCTTTGATATTGACCATATCAGTAATGAAGCGCTGTTGTTTCAAACGGGCTATTTAACTATTCATCAAGTCGAACAACCCCTGCTCGGCTATTGGTTTTACACCTTGGGCTACCCCAATCATGAAGTGAAAAGCAGTCTCAATAGCAGCCTACTGAGTGCCTATGGGGTGAATGAAAGCTTGGCTCTACGCAATCGTATTAACCTGATTAAAATCCTGCAACGTAATGCGGTAGAAGAACTCCAAGGCTTATTCCACGCCTTTTTCGCCAGTATTCCGCATCAATGGTATGACAGCAGCCGAGGGGTATTAGCGCAGTATGAAGGCTACTATGCTTCCATTTTTTACTCCCATTTTGCCGCGCTAGGGATTGACACCATAGTCGAAGATAGTTCGAGCTTGGGGCGTCTAGACATGGCGGTGAAATTCAGCGGGCGCATTTACTTATTTGAATTCAAAGTGCTTGAGCATAGCTCAGAGGGCGAAGCGCTTAGACAAATCCATGACAAGCGCTATGCGGACAAGTATCGGGCATTGAATCAGCCCTTATACTTAATTGGTGTGGAGTTTAGTAAGGTCACACGTAATATTGTCGGCTTTGCCATTGAGCAGGATTAGGCGTGTTAAATACCTAACCCTGCTCAAGTGCATTAACGGTATTTGCGCAAATATACTTTTTCAAAGCCACGTTTTGCCCAATGGAATGCACGGCAATTAGGTAATAGTGTGCTACCTGTCTCAGTGCGTTTAATCAACATACCTTTTTCATTCGAGTCCACGATACAAATCAGCTCGACTTTAAACGTATGATCGGCAGGTTTACCCTTGATTTCAGCTAGTAAATTTTTGCAGCCGCTTCTGCTTGTAAGTCCGCCATATGCGCTTGTTTAGGCATCCAATCAGGTCCCGGAAAACTACCCGAATCGCCCGCCACATAAACCTTATCCAAGCCTGCTACTTTACAATGCTTATCGGCTTGTACTAAACCGCCCGCAGAGCGCGGTAATTCACTATTATCAAACCACGAATTACCCGTCATACCCGGCATAAATAAAATCAAATCAGCAGCAAATTCACCACCCTCGGTTTTGACTTTATTCGCCTCAAAGCCTTTCATTTTATGTCCTAAATGACGCTCTATACCGCGCTTTTCCATTTCAGCCATTAAGCCTGCTACCGCTTTTTCGCCTAAGCGATTACCGGGTTTCTCTGCGGGACTGAAAAAGACTAATTTAAATTGGTCACGGCGACCTTGCTTGCGTAATAAGGTATCAATGCCAAATAGGTATTCAAACATCGGGCCACCGCGCATCGCAGTAGGCTCATTAGGATTACCTGCAAAACCAATAGCAATCGTGCCGCTTTGCAGTGCTTTTAAACGATCACGGATTTTTTCCGCTGCATCGACCCCTTCACAGGGCGTAATAGCGTGTTCAATGCCGGGGAGCTTTTTTATAAATTGTCCACCGGAGGCAATAATAACGCCGTCGCTAGTGACCATACCTTGATCGGTTTCGATAGTGCGTCCACCGTCTTTTAAGCCCGTTACTTTTGCGGCTTTAAATTGCACATTCATACGTTTGAGAAAATTATCGAGTGGAATCACCACATCTTCACGAGTCCGTAAGCCGCTAGGAATCCAGATGGTACTAGGCAGGTAATGTAATTCGGCCTTAGGTGAAATGAGGGTAATATCAATGGTTTTGTCTAGTTTGCGCAGGGTGCGAATCGCGGTTAGTCCCGCAAAACCTGCACCAATCACGGCGATATGAGTCATGTTGTTACCTTAGAAAAAAGATGTATGCATGGAAAGGGTTATGCAGGGCAGACCCTTGAAAGTCAAGTATGACAATAGGGGAGTACTTTAGTGGGATAATTGACAATCAACCTTGATAACTCACAATACTGACTGGCTAAAGTCCCAACATTGGGCTTATAAATTAAGCTATCCATCTAAATAGGAGTCCACTATGGCAAGTACGGAGCCAGCGCACCAAGGTAGTTTTGCGAGTCAACATTTGTCGATGATTTGCAAATATATTGGCATTAGCTTTGTCGCAGGGGCAGTGAGTCATGGCGTGTTTTCGGGTTTGCGCTCCCTAATGACGGCGGGTATTGGGGTTGTTATGTTTCTCATAGGGCAGTTTATTGAGACACGCCAAAAGGGAGATACCAGAGGTTTGGGGTTATCGCTGTTATTAGGCGCACTCTTAGCCATAGGGATGGGCTTTTTTTACGGGAAGTTTGCAGCATTTCCCCGATTCACCAGAGCGTAGTTTATGGGTCGTACCACTGGGTTTTGCTATGACTTTAGCGGCTTTGATTTGGATGAATAAGGAGCAACTCACGGGTAATATTAAGCGCTATGCAGCCGCCTCGTTTGTGGTGGTAGGGGCGATTTCATTAGGGGCACATCAGTATTTTACAGCGAACCCCTTGGGTAGATGATCATGGTGGTCACAGTCATGGTGAGGGTAGTCACACAAGAATCTACTACAGGGCAAGAATCAGCCGCACACGATCACTCAATTCATGATCATGTAGCGCCATCTGCACCAGTCGTAGCACAAGCTAGCAATACGAGCGCTACTCCGTCTCATGACCACTCAGCCCACGATCACAGTGCACACGACCATGGAACCCAAGTTAGTGCTATTGGTCAAGCAGGTGATCCAGCTAAGGTCGAGCGCGTTATTCATGTGACTATGGATGACACGATGCGTTATGAGCCTAGCTCTATTAATGTTAAAGAAGGTGAAACAGTACTTTTGATTGTGGAAAATAAAGGGCAATTAAAACACGAGCTGACTTTAGGTGATCCAGCATTCTTAAAAGAGCATGCGGCACAAATGCTTAAGTTTCCCAATATGGAGCACAATGATCCTAATATGGTAGCGCTAGAAGCGGGAGCAAAGGGTGAAATCATTTGGCAGTTTACTCAAGCCGGTACAGTGGATTTTGCATGTTTACAGCCCGGACATTTTGAAGCAGGCATGAGGGGCGCGGTGACGGTGAAAAAAGATTCTTAATACTCAAAAGCTATTAAGTGCACGGCTATTACTAAACACTCCGATTTCAGTCTGCTAACTATAGCCGTTAGCACAAAACCTGCTCTTATTAACTACCCACTTAGCGGCACAATCTGAGTTATTAAAAATGAGGACAGATTATCCTCATTGCATAGTAATAATGATAGTGCAGGGGTTGGTATGTTTGCGGGTTCATCTACTACATTGTCTTTACAACATATTGCGATGTTGTGCCGTTATATCGGCATCAGCTTTATTGCCGGTGCTGTCAGTCATGGCGCTTTTAGCAATACTCGTTCCTTGATGACCGCAGGCATTGGCGTAGTATTTTTCGTTTTGGGACAAATGATTGAGTATTTTACTGCGGAGCGTTTCAATCATAATGGTTTAATCAAATCCTTAATCCTAGGTACTGTGTTAGCTATTGGCTTGGGATTATTTACCGGAGGATTACAGCACTTTCCTGATTCACCGGATCGTAGCTTATGGGTAGTGCCCTTAGGTTTTATTATGTCATTAGTGGCTTTGTTGTGGAGTGTGGAGCAAGACACGTTAGGGCATTGGAAAAGTTATGCTTCCGCTGCTGTAGTATTAGTGGGGGCGGGGTCTTTAGCCGCGCATCAGTACTTTAAAGCCTATCCTGACCCCTTAGCCCATGAACAGCAAGACATTAACCCTGTCGCGTTAAACCCTCAGACTATAGTCCATGATTCTCCTACGCTGGTCTCTACCGTAAATCATCCTCATGCACCAGCCTCTAATGACTCTAGTACTGCTTTAACAACTCAATTTATACCAAGTCCACTTCCCACCCCTGAACAAGTAGTGGCTCAAGCGGCTGAGCGTGAGCAGTTAGAACAGCTAGTCGGTGCAGAGTTAACAGGTCAAGCACCCCTAGAACCCACAATACTCACTTCTGTACCACCACAGGCAACCGTTGCCTCATCAAGCCGTCATTTAAGCAAAATACCTAGCTTTAGCTCCGCACAAGATCATTATAGTGCTCCAGCGATTGGGCGCTATGGTGAGGCGGCTTATGTGGATCGTGTGGTCGAAATTACCATGTTGGATTCATTACGCTATGAGCCTAATCTGATTATGGTAAGGCAAAATGAAACCATCCGCTTTGTGATTCATAACCGAGGCTTAGTGAAACAAGACTGGACTCTAGGGCAAAGTGCTCCCTTACGCACTTTAGCACAGCAATTAGTGCTAGAGCCTAGTACTCCTGTCAATCCACTTTTGACGTTAGCCCCCGGACACAGTGGAGAGTTGATTTGGCAATTTACGGAGGTAGGCAATGTGGATTTTGCTTCCTTACAACCCGGTCAATATGGAGCAGGCATGGTAGGGCGGGTGATGGTAATGCCCTATTGAGCCTAAGAACTACGCTTCAGCCAAGTCATAATCCACGGTAACGTGAGCACCAGCCCCACAATACGTGATAGATGATGTATAGCTACATAAGCAGGGTCGTAGTGTAGAGCCATTGCCACCGCCGCCATCGCCTCAACGCCCCCGGAGAATAAGCAACCCATACCTGTCCAAACGGTAATTGCAATAATAGGGCGACCCCATAAGCCATCATAGCCGCAATGATACTGCTTAATGTGACACTCGCTATCGCAGCTCCGGTGTAGAGCTTTAACTCATGGCGTTGCATACCGTTAAAACGAGTACCTACACTGCTACCGATTACAATAAAGGCAGCCACAATAAGCGGTTGTGGCATGATACCTTTAATGAGGCTAGTGCCATGCCCTAAAGCACTGAGAGCTAAGCCCGCCATAATATAAGCAGCAGGGAAGTGAATTTTGTCTAGGACTAAAGCCAATAGAAAAGCACTGGCAAATAAACTAGGTAATAGTGCATAAGCCATTACCCCCTGTAGTGCAGCAGTATTATTAGTGCCTTGTAAATCTAAGCCTCCAATAATCACAGGTAAAACCGCCATGACTAATATCAGGCGTAATCCCTGCAAGACAATAATGGCGCGTTCATTACCGTAACCACTTTGTGCTAAAGCAATGACCGAGGACAAGGCGCCCGGACTGGAGGCGAGTAAACCTGTTTCTACACTATGCCCATAGAATCGTGCTAAGAGCCAAGTATTGGCATACATCATTAAGATAACGGTGATAGTAAGCGCCAGTAAGCTTAGAGGCCAACGTCCCACCAGCGCTAGATTTTCCGGTGTAATCCCACTGCCTAGCGAGCAACCTAAAACCACAAAGCTGATATTGCGTAACAGATTCGAGCTAGCGGTCTTAAGCCCCGCCAGCGTTGCAATAGACACTAAAATAGCACTCCCCAGCAGGGGAGCGACGGGGAGCTTGAGTAGTGTTCCTAGTCCCGCACCTAACAAACCCAATAGTAGTGTTTGCGAAATGATGCGGGAAGGTAACTTCATAATTATATTGATAATACTACATTAGTTAAGGGCGTTGTGACTGACGTGCTCGCATAACACGGCTAATAACAATGGGTAAAGCCACGACCAGTACGGCAAATACATAGAGTATAATGCTATTAGTCGATTGCACTAGAATAGACCAATCCCCTCCTGAAATAGAGAGTGCTCTGCGTAAGTTGTCTTCAAATAAATGACCCAATACTACGCCTAGAATGACCGGAGCTAATGAAAACTCTAGTTTCTTTAACACCCAACCTAATACCCCTAAACCGACAGCTAGATATAGATCAAAAGGGTTACCCACTACCGAATAAACCCCAATGAATGCTAACACAGCAATCATAGGTGTGAGATATTGTTGTGGTATGGTGAGTAAGCGAGCAAATAGTCCTACAAGCGGTAGATTAATCACTAATAAAGCCACATTACCGATATACATCGAGGCAATAAGACCCCAAGCAATTTCAGGCTTTTGCTGGAATAACATAGGTATGGGGTGATATTAAACAGTAATAACGCGCCTAATAAGATAGCCGTCGTACCAGACCCCGGAATCCCTAAGGTGAGCATAGGAACCATAGCGCCACCTGCAGAGGCATTATTAGCTGACTCAGGAGCGGCTAATCCACGAATATCACCCGTACCAAAGCTCTTGCCAGACTCACCCGCTAAGCGTTTTTCTGTCCCATAGGAAACCGCAGACGCCACTGATGCACCCGTTCCGGGTAATACCCCTACAATAAAGCCAATAATAGAGCAGCGCAGCATTACCCATTTAACTTTAAAAAGATCGGCCCATGAAACAAAGGTGCTATCAACGGGGAGCGTTTTTAAAGTTCCGCGTGCATAGGATTCTACTAGATGGAGTAATTCCGCCATGCCAAATAGACCAATTACTATGACAAGAAAGTCAATCCCCGCCATCAGATCAGGGCTGCCCAAAGTAAAGCGCATCACACCCGTATTGGCATCAATACCAATAGAAGCAATCATTAATCCTATAATTGCCCCTAAAAGGGTTTTAATACCATTTTTACCCACTAATGAAGCTAAGGAGGTGAATGCAAATACCATTAAAGCCACATAGTCAGCGGGGCTAAACTGCACCGCAAAAGCAGCTAAAGCAGGGGCAAAAAGTGTCATTAAAATAATCGATATAGAACCGCCCACAAAAGAGGCTACACCGGATAAAGATAATGCTCGACCTGCCTCGCCGCGCTTAGCCATGGGGCTACCATCTAAGGTAGTCATTACCGCTCCAGCATCCCCCGGTACATTGAGCAAAATAGAGGAAATACGTCCCCCATATTCAGCACCGTAATAAATACCGGCCAATAAAATTAATGCCGATTCAGGGGGGAAACCTAAGCCATAAGCAATCGGTAATAAAATGGCGACCCCATTAATTGGACCAATGCCCGGCAACGCTCCAATCAGAGTGCCCAAAAAGCATCCGATCAGAACTAAAAATAAGTTGAAGGGTTGTAAGGCAACGGCAAAGCCTTGACCTAAGCCGGATAAAATAACATCCATCGCATAATCCTCTTAGAACAAGCCTTTAAAAATGCCAGCAGGTAGATTAAGAGCGAGCAATTTAGCACCTACTACATAACCTATAATCCCCGTAGCCACACCAAAAATGAGGGCTGATACGGGTTTTGCTCCTAATAAGTAGGCAGCTCCAATACAAAAACCAGCCGTAGCCAAAATGAAGCCCAAATGTTCAAACAGATAAGCATAACCAATCAGTAGTAAAACCATCAGGGTAATACGTACTAAAGCATTATGGGTAATATCAAAGTGAGCAACATCGGGTTTAAAGATAATCCAAAGGCAGCATAAGCCCGCAATGACGGACAGAATACGCGGCCAAGACTCAGGACCTAAAGGGTCATATTGAAAGGGCGCTTTAATCAGCATAAAAGCTGCCCATCCATACGCCACTACTACTAGGAGAGTAATGGCGGCAAATATTCTGTCTGCCATAGTGAGTTACTCCCCTAATTATTTAGGTGCTTCTAGTAAGCCCATTTCCGTTGCAATAGTGCGCAGTTTAGCCACATCTTGCATGACATACTCTTCCATTTCTTTGCCAGCTAAATTGAGCTTAAATAAGCCTTTGTCTTTAACCGTCTTATTGAACGCATCGCTTTCATAGCTTTTCTTAAATAGCTCTACCCAAGCATTGTAAGCATCATCCGATACATTCTTGCCCATGTAATAGCCACGAATAATAGCCCATTGCACATCATAGCCTTGCTCTTTAGCGGTCGGTACTTTGTCAAAAGGTTCACCAAGACGTTCACTGTGCATGACCGCTAAAACGCGCATCGTGCCAGCTTCTAAATGTGCCGCCATTTCCGCGATGTCGCCGGTGTAGACGCCAATATTGCCACCGAGTAAAGCTGCGATAGACTCACCACCCCCATCAAAAGCGACATAGCGCATTTTTTTCGGGTCAGCACCGGCTGCTTTCATTAGTAATGCGGCTTTCATCCAATCTTGCGAGCCAACCGAGCCACCTGCACCGACTACCACACTAGCAGGATCTGCCTTGAGTGCTTCCATCAGGCCTTTGAGGTCAGTATAGGGGCTATCTGCTTTAACAATTACCGCACCGTAATCCGTTCCTGCCATAGCGACCCAACGCGCATCTTTTTCAGTCCACTCACCGTATTTACCGGTAGCAATATTGAGTAAAGAACCACTTGAAAAAGCTACAACCGCATTAGGATCATCGGTACGTGTGGTATTAAATAGGTTATAAGCAACTGCACCAATGCCACCGGGCATAAAGGTCACTTGCATAGGTGTTTCAAGGGTTTTAGCTTCTAACATGCCGGTTTGAATAATACGACAGGTAAGGTCAAAGCCACCGCCCGGTTTGGCTGGAGCCACACATTCAGGTTTTTCAGGATTAGCGGCAAAGGCTGAGAAAGGATTCAAATAGGCGAGGGCAAGTACGCTTGCCAGTACTAAACGTTTCATTAGATTCTCCTCTTAGACATATATTCACGACACGTCAGGCCAAAGTAGTGCCTTGGTGCTTAGTCTAAGGTCTTAAGCTGTCATTAACCTGTCATGACTGAGTGAGAAGGAGGTAAGTACGCTAGTTTTTTTAGGTTCACTAACTTATATTTAGCTGCGTTTATTGTTATGTTAGCGTCTATTGGATATACCAAACGGTACATCTCTTACCGTAAGTTAGCTGGGCTGGATAAAAGCATAATAGCCTATATAAAATAGGGTATATTAGGGCTGCTCTAAGAGTCAGTGATGTCTATCTATACAGATGAATAGGCAGTCTTACGAGTTCTCTTTATAGTCAATACTATTGTTGCCCCCAACATTTGGATTGCAGCATCACTAGGAGTGATCATGTTAGCAGAGTATTTACCTATCTTATTGTTTTTAGGGGTTGGTCTAGCCTTAGCTGTAGTGCTCTTAGGTTTAGGTTTATTGATGGGACCCCGCCGCCCCGATGCTGCTAAAGATTCCGCGTTTGAATGTGGCTTTGATGCCTTTGATGATGCACGGATGAAGTTTGATGTGCGCTATTATCTCGTTGCTATCCTATTTATCATTTTTGATCTTGAAATCGCTTTTTTATTTCCTTGGGCTGTGGCTTTAGAAGAGATTGGCATGGCTGGTTTAGGGGCTATGGCTATCTTTCTTGGCATTTTAATTGTTGGCTTTATTTATGAATGAAAAAAGGAGCGCTGGAATGGGAATAGAAGGCGTTCTAGAAAAAGGGTTTGTCACCACCTCAGCCGATAAGTTGATCAATTGGGCGCGGACAGGTTCGATGTGGCCCATGACCTTTGGTTTAGCCTGTTGCGCGGTTGAGATGATGCATGCGGGTGCATCGCGTTATGATCTTGATCGCTTTGGTATTGTATTTCGTCCTAGTCCGCGCCAATCGGATGTAATGATTGTAGCGGGGACACTCACTAATAAAATGGCGCCAGCCTTACGTAAAGTCTATGACCAAATGGCGGAACCGCGCTGGGTTATCTCTATGGGGTCGTGTGCGAATGGTGGGGGCTATTACCATTATTCCTATGCAGTAGTGCGGGGTTGTGATCGTATTATTCCTGTCGATATTTATGTACCTGGTTGTCCGCCTACAGCGGAAGCATTGCTCTATGGCATTATCCAGTTACAAAATAAAATTCGTCGTACTAATACGATTGCGCGGTAGCCCTGACTATGAATTACTTAGAGAAACTCAATGAGTATTTAAAGGATGGTTTGGGTGCACGTATTTTACGTTCCAAATTAGTCTTAAATGAGCTGACCTTAGATGTGCCTCCTGAGCAATGGTTAGAAGTCTGTAATTTCCTCCGCTATGACAATGCCACACAGTTTGAGCAGTTGATTGATTTGTGTGGGGTGGACTATCTCGCTTATGGCAATAGTGAGTGGGATGTAACCCATGCTACGGGTAGCGGCTTCAGTCGCGCAGTACAAACCTCTAATGATCCAGACCCTTTTGATTTTGCAGAAGAGGAAGCGGTCGAATTAACAGTGCCAGAGCAATTCCCCGGACGCTTTGCGGTAGTAGTGCATTTATTGTCAGTCACGAAAAATCAACGTATTCGAGTACGGACTTGGTGTGAGAGTGATCGCTTTCCGCGTATTCCGTCTTTGATTAAGGTTTGGTCATCAGCTAATTGGTACGAGCGTGAAGCGTTTGATTTATTTGGTATTATGTTCGATGGTCATCCCGATCTACGCCGTATTTTGACCGATTATGGTTTTATTGGTCATCCCTTCCGTAAAGATTTCCCGCTAATAGGTCAAGTTGAAATGCGCTATGACCCTGAAACGCAACGTGTGGTGTATGAACCTGTATCCATTGAGCCGCGTACTTTAGTTCCACGCGTCATTCGTGAGCATGAGGGGGCGCAATAATGCCAGAAATTCGTAATTATACCCTCAATTTTGGTCCAGCCCATCCCGCCGCTCACGGTGTATTGCGCTTAGTACTAGAGATGGATGGTGAAGTCATAGTACGTGCCGACCCTCATATTGGTCTGTTGCATCGCGGTACTGAAAAGCTGGCTGAGAGCAAACCCTATAATCAAAGTATTGGTTATATGGATCGTCTCGACTATGTGTCCATGATGTGTAATGAGCATGGCTATGTCATGGCGCTAGAGAAATTATTGGGTATTACTCCCCCCATTAGGGCGCTGTATATACGCACTATGTTTGATGAGATTACCCGTATTCTCAATCACTTACTCTGGATTGGTGCACATGCGCTCGATGTGGGTGCGATGACTATGTTCTTATATGCCTTCCGTGAACGCGAAGATCTCATGGATGCGTATGAAGCGGTATCGGGTGCACGATTACATGCAACCTACTATCGTCCGGGCGGGGTATATCGTGATTTACCCGAGGTGATGCCTCAGTATCAAGCCTCGCGTTGGCGTAGTGAAGCAGAATTAAAACGCATTAATGCGAATCGTCAGGGTAGCCTACTCGATTTCTTACAAGACTTTACGGAACGCTTCCCTACCTATGTGGATGAGTACGAAACCTTATTGACCGATAATCGTATTTGGAAGCAGCGTTTAGTGGGTATAGGTGTGGTAACCCCTGAACGTGCTATGCAAATGGGTTTCACAGGGCCCATGTTACGCGGTTCAGGGATTGAGTGGGATTTGCGTAAGACCCAACCCTATGCGGTGTATGACCAAATGGATTTTGAGATTCCGATTGGTACACACGGTGATAGCTACGACCGCTATCTAGTACGTATGGAAGAAATGCGCCAGTCTAATCGTATTATTCAGCAGTGTATTCAATGGCTTCGAGCGCATCCGGGACCTGTGGTATTGCAAGACTCTAAGTTTACTCCGCCTAAGCGCACTGATATGAAGCAGGATATGGAGTCTTTGATTCAGCACTTTAAGCTATTTACTGAGGGCTATTGCTTACCTGAAGGGGAGTCTTATGCAGCCGTAGAACATCCTAAAGGGGAGTTTGGCTGTTATATTGTCTCTGATGGCGCTAATAAACCCTATCGGCTGAAAATTCGTGCGCCGGGCTTTGCGCATTTATCCGGTTTAGATGAAATGGCGCGTGGTCATATGTTGGCGGATGTAGTTACATTAATTGGTACACAAGATATTGTCTTTGGGGAGGTAGATCGCTAGTGAATCAGAGTCCTTTAGCGCGTAAACGCGATTTACTCACCGAACATGAACGCCATGAAATTGATCATTGGCTCAAGCGTTATCCACCGGAGCAAAAGCGTTCTGCTTTATTAGCGGCTTTAAGAGCAGTCATGCACACCGATGGCTATCTCTCTACTGAGAAGATGGATGCAGTTGCAGATTATTTAAGTTTGCCACCCATTGCGGTGTATGAAGTCGCTAGTTTTTATTCTATGTATGAGCTAGATCCGCAAGCGGCAGCAAAATACAGTATTTCTATTTGTACTAATGTGTCCTGCATGTTATGCGGCTCAGATCAGATCGTAGAGCATATTGAGACTAAATTGGGGGTAAAAATTGGAGAGCGTACTCCTGACCATAAGTTCTTTTTGAAAAACGAAGAAGAATGTTTAGCGGCCTGCGCGAGTGCTCCTATGATGCAAATTAACCATGTGTATTACACGAATCTCACCCCTGAAAAGGTGGATGAGATTCTAGCTGGATTGGAGTAAGGCATGGCTAATCAGGTTTGTTATACCACGTTGCAATTCGGTGATCAGGCACACACTTTAAAGTCCTATTTAAAAGTCGGTGGTTATAGTGCTTGGAAGCGCATACTCAGTAAAGATCTCACCCAAGAAGCGATTATTGAAGAAGTAAAATTATCGGGTTTAAGAGGTCGTGGTGGTGCGGGCTTTCCCACAGGAATGAAGTGGAGCTTTATGCCACGCCAAATGCCCGGTCAAAAATATATCGTATGTAACTCGGATGAGTCCGAACCCGGTACGTGTAAAGACCGCGATATTTTACGTTTTAATCCTCATGCCTTAGTGGAGGGGATGGCGATAGCCGGATTCACCATTGGTGCGACCGTTGGCTATAACTATATGCGCGGTGAGTTCATGGACGAGCCTTTTTTGCGTTTTGAGCAAGCGGTGCGTGAAGCGTATGAAATAGGTTTGCTAGGTAAAAATATTCAAGGTAGTGGGATTGATTTTGATCTTTATGGTTCACTAGGTGCAGGGGCTTATATTTGTGGTGAAGAGACTGCTTTGCTGGAGTCCTTAGAGGGCAAAAAAGGTCAGCCCCGTTTTAAGCCCCCGTTTCCGGCTAATTTTGGTCTTTATGGTCGCCCTACCACGATTAATAATACTGAGAGCTTATCGTCGATTCCGGTCATTTTGCGTAATGGTGGCAAGTGGTTTGCAGATCTAGGTACTAAAACAGCGGGTGGGGAAAAAATATTTTCCATGTCGGGGCATTTAAATAAGCCGGGCAATTATGAAGTACCTATGGGTATACCGTTTCGTGAGTTATTGGAGATAGCGGGTGGAGTACGTAATGGGCGACCGTTAAAAGCGGTGATTCCGGGTGGTTCTTCAACTCCAGTAGTGCCGGGAGACATTATGCTAACCGCCACGATGGATTACGACGGGGTGAGTAAAGTAGGCTCACAACTCGGTTCGGGCGCGGTCATGGTAATGGACGATACGACTGACATGGTTAAGGTATTGCATCGCATCTCACGCTTTTACTTTTCAGAGTCTTGTGGTCAATGTACGCCTTGCCGTGAGGGTACGGGTTGGCTCTATCGCATGTTAACTCGCATTATTCAAGGCAAAGGGCATATTGCCGATTTAGATAAACTCGATAGTGTGGCACGTAATATTGAGGGGCGCTCTATTTGTGCTCTAGGCGATGCGGCGGCTATGCCAGTGTGGAGTTTTATCAAGCATTTTCGTCCAGAGTTTGAATACTATATTCAGCATGGACATAGTATGGTCAAGGGGGCGAGATGAGCGAACTCATTACCATTGAAGTCAATGGCAAAGCCTATCAAGTTCGTCCCGGACAAATGTTGATTGAGGCGACTGATGATTTAGGTATTGAAGTACCCCGTTTTTGTTATCACAAGCATTTGTCTATTGCAGCAAACTGCCGCATGTGTTTGGTTGAAGTGGAAAAAATGGGTAAGCCTTTACCTGCTTGTGCTACACCCGTAGCTGCTGGGATGAAGGTCTGGACTCAATCCAAAAAAGCCATTGATGCGCAACAAGCCATGATGGAGTTTTTACTCATTAATCATCCGCTAGATTGTCCGATTTGTGACCAAGGTGGTGAATGTGAGTTACAAGACCAAGCCATGAGTCATGGCAAAACTCAATCACGCTATCAAGAAATTAAACGCGTTGTGCCTGATCCTGATATTGGTCCCTTGATTGAAACTGAAATGACGCGCTGTATTCAGTGTACGCGTTGTGTACGTTTTGGTACGGAGATTGCGGGTATACGTGAGCTAGGGGGTATTGGGCGTGGTGATCGTATGGCGATCACGACTTATGTAGAGCGAGCGTTGCAGTCTGAATTATCGGGTAATGTGATCGATGTGTGCCCTGTAGGTGCATTGACGGCTAAACCTTCACGCTATACCGCCAGAGCGTGGGAAATGAAGGCTCATCCCTGTGTAGCAGCACATGATTCGGTAGGCTCTAATATTGAGGTGCATACCTTTGATGGCAAAGTGGTGCGTGTAGTACCGCGCGAAAACGATGCCATTAATCAATGTTGGATTTCGGATCGGGATCGCTTTAGCTATGAAGGCTTGAATTCATCTGAGCGTGCCTTGCAGCCTTTAGTGAAGCGTGAAGGTCAATGGCAAACCGTGTCATGGCAAGAAGCATTGAATTTAACGCGTGATCTACTGACTCAACTCAATCCTGAGCAAAGTGTAGGGCTAGCTTCTGCGAATGCTACTTTAGAAGAGTTATATTTATTCCAGAAAGTATTGCGTAGTTTAGAAGTAAATCATATTGATCATCGCTTACGTCAAGTGGATGCTCAAGCAGATCAAGTACTGCCGCCTATTAGTTGGCTGGGATTACCCCTTGATGCGATAAATGAGCAAAAGCTGATTATTTTAATCGGTAGCGATGTACGCCATGAGCAACCGATGCTCAATCATCGTATTCATTTAGCTCAGCGCTTTGGTGCAAAAATATTTGCTTTGAATATGCGCCAAGTAGAATTCAATTACCCAGTGACGCAAAGCGCGGTTGCACCTTCACAACTTGCTACTGTATTGCAAGAGTTAATCAGTAATCTAAATGGGGCAACTGGAGCAAGTTCGGCAGATACTTTAGAGGGTGTATACCTAGAGCGTCAGTATATGGATGCTCTTAAGGCTGCTTTAGGTATTGCTCAGGGCAAAGTCTTAGTCTTACTCGGTAATAGCGCTCAAGAGCATCCTCACTATGCTGATCTTGCTAGCCTAGCTCAACAACTTGCCGATCAACTACAAGGTCAGTTAGGGTTTATTCCTGCTAAAGCGAATAGTGTAGGGGCGGACTGGGTAGGTGTCTTACCGCATCGTGGTGCATTTGGTAAGCCTGCCATTACTGGTCTAGGGGCTAATCAAGTATTCAACCAAACGATTGATACGGCGATATTACTCCAAACTGAGCCAGAATATGATATGGCTGACCCTGCTTTGGCGGTGCAGCAATTGCGCCAAGCTAAACAGGTGATTGCGCTGACTTCCTTTATCAGTCCAGCCATGCGTGACTATGCGACGGTGATCTTACCTTGTGCACCTTGGGCTGAAACCTCAGGGACTTATGTGAATGCTGAAGGTACGTGGCAGTTTGTAAGAGCCGCGACTGAGCCTAAAGCTGAAGCACGTCCGGCTTGGAAGATTTTACGCGTACTCGGTAGTCAACTGGATGTGCCAGATTGTGAGTATGTCAATATTGAGCAGATTAGTTTTGAGCTAAGACGCTTAGCCGATAAGTATCCTTTAACGCCGCCCAACATTCAGCCTAATGCTGCATTGCGTAATAGCCCTAGCCCTACAGGTTTAGAGCGCATTAGCGAAGTGCATGCTTATCGAGCTGATAATTTGGTGCGCCGTGCTGCTGCGTTACAGGCTTTAGTCCCAGCGACAACGGTTCGTATTCATCCGACTACAGCAGCACGCTTAAATTTAAAGCCAGAAACGGTCATTACCGTAAAGCAAGGTACAGCCTCAGTGCGTTTACCACTCCAGTTAGATGAGACGGTGCCTGATAATAGCGTGTGGATAGCGAGTGGTAATGATCTTAGCGCTCAATTAGGGGCTGCATGGGGTAGTATTGAGTTAATAGCAGAGGAGGGTGCTTAATGTTAGCCAGTTTATGGGAGCTAGTACCTGCTACTCTGCAATTAGTGATAGTTATTTTGCTGAAAATAGTGGCTATTTTAATTCCACTGATTTTAGCGGTGGCCTATACCACTTATGCTGAGCGCAAAATCATTGGCTATATGCAAGTGCGCTTAGGTCCTAACCGAGTAGGCTTTAAAGGCTTGTTGCAACCTTTTGCCGATGTGCTGAAGCTACTCCTCAAAGAAGTCGTCATACCTACTAGCTCTAACCGTTATCTGTTTTTAATTGCGCCTGTATTAGCCTTGGCTCCGGCTTTTGCGGTCTGGGCAGTTATTCCTTTTGCCGATGGTTGGGTATTAGCCAATATTAATGCGGGGCTATTATTTGTCTTAGCTTTGTCCTCTCTAGGGGTATACGGGATTATTTTGGCGGGTTGGGCTTCCAACTCTAAATACGCGATGCTGAGTGCTCTGAGGGTGGGGGCACAAATGGTGTCTTATGAGATTGCTATGGGCTTTGCACTCGTAGGCGTACTCATGGCCTCTAGTAGCCTAAATCTGTCCGCTATTGTGCAAGCGCAATCCGGTAGTATTTTTGATTGGTTTGTGTGGCCTTTATTTGGTTTATTTCTAGTCTATTTTATTTCTGGTGTGGCTGAAACGAACCGCGCTCCTTTTGACGTAGCAGAAGGGGAGTCTGAAATCGTAGCGGGATTTCATGTTGAATATTCAGGAGTGGCCTTTGCGCTATTCTTTTTAGCTGAATATGCCAATATGATTTTAATTTCGGCTTTGACTTCTTTAATGTTTTTAGGTGGTTGGCTTTCACCCTTTCAAGGATTAGATAGTCTCATCAATATTCCTGTAGTGGGGCTATTTTTTGATAATGGTATACACTGGTTTTTAATCAAAACAGCCTTTTTCATTTTCTTATATTTATGGTTTAGAGCGACATTTCCACGGTATCGCTATGACCAAATCATGCGTTTAGGTTGGAAAGTGCTGATTCCAATTACCATTGTTTGGTTATTTGCTGAAGGTGTGGCTGTTGCAATGGGTTGGCAGCCTTGGCTTTCTTAGGAGTAAGTGATGGGGATTAATATTAAGCATTATCTAAAGTCCTTTACTCTAGCAGAGCTATTGCAGGGGCTTAAGGTCACGGGTAAGTATTTGTTTGAGCGCAAAATCACAGTACAGTATCCCGAACAAAAAACACCATTGTCACCGCGTTTTAGAGGATTGCATGCCTTACGGCGTTATCCGAATGGAGAAGAGCGTTGTATTGCTTGCAAACTATGTGAGGCAGTTTGTCCAGCGTTGGCTATTAAAATAGAGCTAGATGAGCGCCCTGATGGTACACGCCGTACTACGCGCTATGATATTGATTTATTTAAATGTATTTATTGTGGCTTTTGTGAAGAGGCTTGCCCCGTTGATGCCATTGTTGAAACCCCGATTTTTGAATATCACTTTGAGCAGCGCGGTGAAAATATTATGACTAAGGCTAAATTACTCGCAGTCGGTGATGAGCATGAAGCCACGATTGCCCGCGTAAAAGCCCAAGATGCCCCCTATCGCTAGGAGTTAGTATGAGTTTTGAAGCATGGCTGTTTTATTTATTTGCGTTCTTACTCATCGGCTCAGCGGTTGGAGTCGTGGTGGTACGCAATACAGTATATGCAGCGCTATTATTAATTTTAGCTTTTTTTAATAGTGCCGCCCTGTGGTTATTATTACAGGCTGAGTTTTTAAGTATCACGTTAGTTTTGGTCTATGTGGGGGCGGTCATGGTGCTGTTCCTATTCATTATTATGATGCTCAACTTAAGAGGCGAGACTATTAAAGAGAGTTTCGGGCAATATTTTCCTTTTAGCTTAGCTGTGTTGTTTCTATTGATTGTCGAGCTGATTTTAATGCTACAAAGTTCTTTATTTGATAAAGCTGCACCAGACCCAGAATTATTTAAAAATACTGATAATACGGCTGCTATCGGTGCGTTATTATATAAAGATTATCTGTTTCCCTTTGAAATAGCCGCTGTTATTTTATTGGTGGCAATTATTGCAGCCATTATGTTGACCTTAAGACGCCGCGAAGATGTCAAGGTTCAAGATATTGATCAGCAGGTACAAGTGCAAAGTAAAGACCGGATTCGCTTAATCAAATTACCCTCAGGGAGACAAAACCAGTGATCTCCTTAACTCATTATCTGATTTTAGCGGCTATGTTATTCGCTATTAGTATCGCGGGCATAGTGCTTAATCGCAAAAATATTTTATTGATTTTAATGTGTATTGAGTTAATGCTCTTGAGTGTTAACTTGAATTTTGTGGCTTTTTCATACTATCTAAATAATTTACATGGTCAAATATTTGTATTTTTTATTTTAACGGTGGCTGCGGCTGAGGCTGCCATTGGTTTGGCTATATTAGTAGTGTTATTCCGTAATAAGCGTTCGATTCAAGTACAAGATCTAGATGAAATGAAGGGGTAGAGAATGGAGATTATTTATCTTGCTATCGTGCTCTTACCCTTAATTGGCGCCATTACGGCAGGTTTTTTTGGTAAGCAGATAGGGCGTAATGCTAGCCATTGGGTCACCAGTGGTTTGGTCGGTATGGCATTTTTATTATCAGCCTATGTATTTTATTACCTTCTCCAGTTTGACGCTAATTATAGTGAGAATATTCAAGTCTATCGTTGGGCAACAGTCGGTAGAATTGAGTTAGAAGTAGGTTTTTTAATAGACCGGCTCACGGTTTTTATGATGCTGATTGTAACTTTTGTCTCCTTCATGGTGCATATCTATACCATAGGTTATATGCATGATGATCCGGGCTATCAGCGCTTCTTTAGCTATATTTCCTTATTCACTTTTGCCATGCTCATGTTAGTGATGAGTAATAACTTCCTTCAGTTGTTTTTCGGTTGGGAAGGTGTGGGCTTAGTATCTTATTTATTAATTGGCTTTTGGTATCAAAAAGAAACAGCGATTTATGCCAATATGAAAGCCTTTTTAGTCAATCGAGTGGGTGATATTGGCTTATTGCTGGGTATTGCGGTCATTGTAGTGAATGTTAGTGGTTTATCTAGCCTACGTTATGAGGATGTATTTGAGCGCTTATTCTTACGCTCCCATGCTGATGTGCTCGATTTACCAGTACCGGAAATTGTAGGTATTTTGCTTTTAATTGGGGCTATGGGTAAATCGGCTCAAGTGCCTTTGCATGTCTGGTTACCCGATTCTATGGAAGGTCCGACTCCCATTTCAGCCTTAATTCATGCGGCTACTATGGTGACCGCAGGCATTTTTATGATTGCACGCATGTCTCCTATTTTTGAAAATGCGACGTGGACTTTAAATGCCATTTTAGTGATTGGTGCTACTACAGCCTTTTTTATGGGTCTAGTGGGTATTGTGCAAAACGATATTAAACGTGTGGTCGCCTATTCTACCCTGTCACAATTGGGTTATATGATGACTGCATTGGGTGCGTCGGTTTATTCAGCCGGACTATTCCATTTAATGACGCATGCGTTTTTTAAAGCCTTACTCTTTTTGGCGGCAGGTTCTGTGATTATAGGTATGCACCATGAACAAGATATGCGTAAAATGGGTGGCTTAAAACGTTATATGCCCGTGACCTATTGGACTTGCTTGATTGGCTCTTTAGCTTTAGTGGGCTTCCCCGGATTTTCAGGCTTTTTCTCTAAAGATTTAATTATAGAAGCAGTAAAACTATCAGATCAGCCCGCCGCAATGTATGCCTATGTATTATTAGTGTTAGGGGTCTTTGTTACCGCTTTTTATACCTTCCGTATGTTCTTCATGGTGTTTCATGGGGATGAGCGTATGGATGATCATACCCTACATCATTTACATGAATCGCCGCGTGTTGTACTGATTCCATTAGTATTATTAGCAATCCCCGCTGTTTTTGCAGGTTATTATATATACTCGGTAGGATTGGGAGATTTCTTTGGCAACTCTATTATTATGGGTGAGCAGTCTAAATTAGAGGTCAATAATGGAGTACAAGAGTCTAAGGAATATGAGTTACACAAGACGGATAACCTATTAAGAGCAGAGTATCATGGTGTACTGAGCTTTATCTTACACGGGATGATGGGTTTACCTTTTATATTAATGGTTGCAGGTATTACTAGTGCTTGGTATTTATACCTTAAAAATGATAATGCCCTAGTATGGTTAAATGACAGATTAAAAACACCACGCAGAATTCTTGAAAATCAATATTATTTTGATGCGTTTAACCAAGGTTTTTTTGCCAAAGGTGCTTTATATTTAGGTAATAGCTTTATGGCATTAGTGGAGCGCATGATTATTGATGGTTTATTGGTAAATGGTACAGCACGCGTGGTAGCTTGGTTTTCTAATAAAACGCGTTTAATTCAATCAGGCTATTTATATCATTCAGCCTTAGCAATGATCTTGGGCATTTTAGCCATGGCAACATGGTTTATTGCATTATTATGGTAGTCGGGAGTCTTCCAACCATGAGGATGATAATATGTTAAGTTGGTTAGTATGGCTACCTATTATAGCAGGGGCGGTTGTATTAATCCTCAATAATCGCCCTTGGCTAAATTGGGCGGCTTTAGGTGCTGCTGTCGTTACCTTTATTTTAAGCTTACTATTATTACCTGCATTTGATGGGTCTAGTGCTCATCTTCAGCTAGTCGAGCGTGTTAGTTGGATTGATATAGCAGGTATTAAAGTAGATTATTATTTAGGGGTTGATGGAATTGCCTTGCCCTTACTCTTACTCAATACCTTTATCACGCTTTTTGCTATAGGCAGTGGTTGGGAAAACACCAAGCAGCCCGCTCAATTTTTTGCAGCTTTCCTGATTATGGAAGGTGTGGTAAATGGAGTATTTTTAGCTCAAGATGCGATGTTGTTTTACATCTTTTTTGAAGCGATGCTAATCCCCTTATTTATTATTATTGGGGTATGGGGTGGTCCAAGACGAGTTTATGCCACTATTAAGTTTTTTCTCTATACCTTTTTAGGCTCAGTCTTTTTCTTTATTAGTCTTATCTATCTCTATCAACATGCTAATGGTAGTTTTGCCTTACAGGATTTTTATCAGCATCCGGTGGGTAAAGAGGCGCAAATATTAATTTTCTTTGCCTTCTTATTGGCTTTTGGGGTCAAAATTCCCATGTGGCCGGTGCATACTTGGCTACCAGATGCCCATGTGGAAGCGCCTACAGCAGGTTCGGTTATTTTAGCCGCGATTACTTTAAAAGTGGGGGGCTATGCGATTATTCGTTTTGTATTACCCCTTTTGAGTGATGCAGTGAGTGTGTATTACTGGATTCCGATGGTGCTGTCTTTGATTGCTATTGTCTATATCGGTTTCGTTGCGTTAGTGCAGACTGATATGAAAAAGCTGATTGCTTATTCTTCGATTGCACATATGGGCTTTGTAACTTTGGGCTTTTTTATGGTGCATTGGTTGGTAGGGAATGGTAATGATCCTGATATTCCTATCATCGCTTTACAAGGTGCTATGGTGCAAATGGTGTCACACGGTTTTATTTCAGCCGCTATGTTTTTATGTATCGGTGTGTTGTATGACCGTATGCATACTCGTGAAATTAAAGCCTATGGTGGGGTAGTAAACCGTATGCCGTGGTTCGCTACTTTATTTGTATTCTTTGCTATGTCCAATGCTGCTTTACCCGGAACTTCAGGCTTTATCGGAGAGTTCTTAGTGATTACTGCTTCCGTGGCATGGAGTGTATCGATTTCAGTAGCACTTATCGCGTCACTGACCTTAGTGATTGGTGCGGCTTATAATTTATGGCTAGTTAAACGAGTGGTGTTTGGTTCAGTGACGAATGCTGAGGTAGATAAATTAACAGATTTGAGCACTCGTGAGGTATTAATGCTGGGCGGTTTGGCGTTAGCCGTCTTAGTGCTTGGATTGTGGCCAGCGCCATTAATGGATTTAATGAATGCCTCCTTAGATCAGCTTATCCAATATATTCGTGCCGCCGTGGAAGTTAAAGGGCAGGGAGTACAATAATGAATGGTATTAGTTTTGCCCTACCTGAAATTTTTATGTTAGTAGCGGCATTAGTGGTGTTATTAGTGGATTTATTTCTAAGACAGCATAGCCGTATTTTGACCTATATGTTGACGCAAGCGGCTTTATTAGCCGCCGCTTTGTTAGTGTATGGCAATTTTGCCGATGGGGCTGCACGACAAGTAGTCGGTGATATGTATATGCACGACTACCTTGCTAGTTTGCTGAAAGTGGTAGCCCTACTACTAACCTGTGCGATTGTAGTGTATGGACGCAAATATTGGTCAAACCATCAAGAAGCTCCGGGTGAGTTTTATGTGTTGGTCTTGTTTACGGTACTGGGCATGATGCTCATGGTATCAAGCACCCATTTAGTAGTGTTGTACTTGGGTCTAGAGCTAATGTCTTTGTCCTTATATGCTTTGGTTTCGCTGTTGCGTGATAATAGTCGAGCGACTGAGGCGGCCATGAAATACTTTGTATTAGGTGCTTTAGCCTCCGGCATGTTGCTCTATGGTATTTCTATTTTATATGGTTTGACGGGTTCTCTAGAGCTATTAGCTATCGCTGAAGTACTCGGTCATGAGGCAGGAGCACAAACAGTTCCGCTGTTACTAGCCTTGGTCTTTTTGATTGCAGGATTGGGCTTTAAATTAGGGGTAGTACCCTTTCATATGTGGATTCCGGATGTGTATCAAGGAGCACCTACAGCCGTTACTGCCTTGATCGCTAGCATCCCCAAATTAGCTACTTTTGCTCTTTTAGTGCGCTTGTTAGTGAGTGGATTAGGTAATATCACCTCTGATTGGGCGCAGATTTTAATGGTCTTGGGGATGTTATCCATAATCTTGGGTAATTTAGTTGCGATTGCACAGACCAACCTCAAGCGCATGTTAGCCTACTCCGCGATTGCGCATATGGGGTTTATTTTACTAGGTATTTCTACTCAGTCTGCCGATGGTTCTAGTGCTGCTTTATTTTATGCCATTGTCTATGTGGTAATGAGTGTGGGCGGGTTTGGGATCTTGATTCTATTGAGCCAAGCAGGCTTGGATGCTGAGACTTTATCGGATTTAAAGGGCTTAAATAAGCGTAGTCCATGGTTTGCTTTACTGATGCTTATGCTATTGTTTTCTATGGCAGGTATTCCCCCTCTAGCAGGTTTTCACGCCAAGTTATTAGTGATTAATTCAGTATTGCAAGCAGGCTACTTAGTGCTCGCTATTGGTATGGTCATAATGTCCGTCATTGGTGCGTTTTACTACCTACGTGCGATTAAAATGATGTACTTTGACGAGCCGCAAGACTCAACCCCTTTACGTTGGGATCTAGAGTTCGGTGTGACGTTAAGTCTGAATGGTGTTTGGGTCTTGGTGGTGGGTTTTATGCCGAACTTACTGATAACAGCTTGTGTTAGAGCGCTGGATGCTAAACATTTATTATGACAACTTTATCGTATCAAATTGCTTTTTTGGTATTAGCTGGCGTGCTGGCTAATTTACCTTGGTTGAATCAACGTTGTTTTTTTATTCTCGAATGTGAGACTAAATACGTGTGGGTACGCCTGTTTGAGTGGCTAGTGCTGTATTTAGTGGTGGGTGTGCTGGCTTATGCTTTAGAGCGGCGGATTATGGGGGTGGGTAATGTGCACTCTCAGGATTGGGAGTTTTATGCTATCACTTTCTTTGTGTTCGCTGTGTTTGCTTTGCCCGGTTTCATTTATCGCCATATTCGTTGAGCACGTGGCCAATTAGTTGTGCAGTAAACTTTATTAGTAATTTTTTAGTAAAAGGCTTGCACTCCCTAAAAAACTTCTATAGTATTCACAACCTCAGATGCGGGGTGGAGCAGTCTGGCAGCTCGTCGGGCTCATAACCCGAAGGTCGCAGGTTCAAATCCTGCCCCCGCTACCAAATCTAAGAAGAAAGCCCCTTTATGGGGCTTTTTTATTACCTCCTGTCAAGAGAATACCGCTAACTATGCAAAAACGTTTAGATGCTCTAATTGAGACCACGGTAACAGGTCTTGGTTATGTCCTGTGGGGGTATGAATACCGTGCTCATCAGGAGAGTGCATTATTACGTGTATTTATTGATAGTGAGCAGGGTATTACCGTGGATGATTGCTCTAAAGTGAGCCTGCAAATAGGTGCTGCTTTAGACGTAGAAGATCTGATTCCAGTGGCTTATATCCTTGAAGTCTCTTCTCCTGGTGTTGATCGAGTGTTGTTTATACCGGAGCATTACGCCGCATATGTCGGTGAAAAATTAAAAATTCGCACGCGCACTCCTATTGAAGGGCGACGTAATTTTGTAGGGATCTTAGAACAATGCGACACCGCGACTATTACCGTTCAAGTAGAAGGTAATAGTTATGTTATTCCCTATGATGTGATTGATCGTGGGCGGCTAGTATACGAAATGAAAGCTCAGCCAAAGAGTAAGGGTAAACGTACTCATGAATAAAGAAATTCTATACGTAGTTGATGCGGTTTCAAACGAGAAGAACGTCGGCAAAGAATTAATTTTTGAAGCGGTAGAAACTGCTTTAGCCATGGCTACCCGTAAACGTTTTGGTATGCATATGGATGTGCGGGTATCAGTCGATCGTAATACAGGGGATTATAAAACATTTCGCCGTTGGCAAGTGTTAGATGATGAAGACCCAGAGTTTGAAAGCCCAGAACGCCAAATTTTATTAAGCTATGCGCTCAATCGTGGTTTAAAAGCGGAAGTAGGTGACTACATTGAAGAACCTATTGACTCCGTAGAATTTGGACGGATTGCAGCTCAAACCGCTAAACAAGTGATTGTCGCTAAAGTACGTGAAGCAGAGCGCGAAAAGTTAGTTTCAGGTTATCGTAATCGAGTCGGACAACTACTGATGGGTACGGTCAAACGTGCTGATCATAAAGGCGTGGTTATGGATTTAGGGGATAATGCCGAGGCTTTCATCCCTAAAGAAGAAATGATTCCTCGTGAACGCGCTCAAGTCGGGGCGCGGATTCGTGGTTATTTAAAAGAAATTAAGGAAGATCAACGCGGTCCGCAGATTATTGTAAGTCGGACGGATGTAAACTTCCTAGTTGAATTGATGCGTTTGGAAGTTCCTGAAATCAATCAAGAAATGATTGAGATTATGGGAGCCGCACGCGATCCCGGGCAACGTGCTAAGATTGCAGTTAGAACTCACTTACCTAATGTTGACCCTGTGGGCGCTTGTGTGGGGATGCGCGGTTCGCGTATTCAAACGGTGACTCGTGAACTCAATGAAGAGCGTGTCGATATTGTGCTCTGGGATGAAGATATTGCCACCTATGTCATGAATGCCATGGCGCCGGCTGAAGTACTCTCTATTGTAGTAGATGAGGAAAATAAGGCGATGGATATTGGGGTAGATGCTGATCGTCTCTCTCAAGCCATTGGTAAAGGTGGTCAGAATGTGCGTTTAGCCAGCGAACTAACTGGCTGGACTCTCAATGTGATGAGTGTTGAAGAGGCTGAAGAGAAAAACGCGGCGGAACAACGTGCTATTTTAGACTTATTTATATCCAAGTTGGATGTAGATGAAGAAGTGGCTACGATCTTAGCAGATGAGGGTTTCTCCACCTTAGAAGAGGTGGCGTATGTGGCACTCGATGAGTTTTTAGCTATTGAGGCCTTTGACCAAGAAATTGTTGAGGAATTACGGGATCGTGCGCGGAATGCCTTATTAACCCAAGCGATTGCGCAAGATTCTACTTTACCAGCCGATGATTTATTGGGTATGGACAATATGACCGAAGAGTTAGCCTATGAGTTAGCTAAACACGGTGTACGTACCATGGAAGATTTGGCTGAGCAGTCAGTCGATGAACTGATGGAAATAAGCGGATTAGACGAGGATGCAGCGGCAGCTTTGATTATGGCAGCCAGAGCACCTTGGTTCTCGGATGCACAGCAATAGCGCTGTGAGAGGATAGATAGATGTCAGATATAGCTGTTAGAAAGTTAGCCGAAATGATTAAAGCCCCTGTAGAGGTTCTCTTACGCCACCTACAGGATGCTGGCATCCGTGTAACAGGCCCTGATGATAGTATTACCGACCAGCAGAAATTAATGCTGCTAGAAAAGATGAAACAAAACCCCGATAACGCCGTTAAAAAGGGCACTGGTAAAATGACGATACAGCGTCGTGCTAGTCAAGAGTCTACTCATGCGCAACCCTCGCATGGTCGCAATCAAAACGCGAATAAGACTGTGAATGTTGAAGTACGCCGCAAAAAAGTACTCAACCGTAACCAAGACGATAATGCTTCGGTATCCAGTGTGGCAGCCGCTAAGGCTCAGGAACTAGAGGCAGCACGCAAAGTGCGTTTGGAGCGGGAGGAAATTATTCGTCGCGCTGAACAAGAGCGTCGTGAACTGCAAAGTAAGCGTATGGCGGGCAAGCCTGCTGTGGCTACGAAAGGCGAAGTGGCTAAAGAGCCTGAGCCAGTAGAGCCTGTGGTAGCGCCTGAAACTAAACCTACTGTCGTGGTGAATACTCCAAGCGTAGTAACACCGACGCCGGAAGTGCTTGCTACTCAGGTGGAGACTCCAGCAAAACCAGTGGCTGAGGTAGTAAAGGCTGAATCAAAGCCTAGCGCACCCGTAGCAAAAGCCCCTGAAGTTGTGGCGCCTGCTCCTGTCTCTGTGCCTGCTGCGCCAGCGGCAGCGGCGAGCACGGATAATAGTGCGACCGATAATGATCAATCAGGTTTAACTGCTTTAGAACAACGCGAAGCGGTTGTTGCTGCGGCACGTCAAGAAGCGGCCACTGCTTTAAAACGGCGTCCTTCTCGTCCTAAGCCTAAGGCTAAACCTTCTTTAGCGCCACGTACTACAATTGTGGAAGCCGATGATGAGGTCGAGCCTGTACTCGCTAAAGTCGTTGTGCCTAGTAAGGTAGTGGTTGAAGTAGAAAAAACAGCAGGCGAAGGGCGTACTGATAAGAAAAAGGGTGATAAAAAGCCCGCTCGTTCTAAGAATCCCCGTGATCGTGATGATGTTATTGATGCTATGCCTATGCCCAAAGGCAAGGGTGGTAAAAAACAAGGTCGCAAAGGCGTTGATGCCACTGCGAAAGCGGAGTCTAAACATGGCTTTGAGCGTCCTACTGCTCCCGTAGTGCGTGAGATTGAAATTCCATCGACTATTGTTGTCTCTGATCTGGCTCAAAAATTAGCAATTCGTGCCACTGACATCATTAAAGCGATGATGAAAATGGGCACTATGGTCACAATCAATCAGACCATCGACCAAGATACGGCCATTCTAGTTACTGAAGAGTTAGGGCACAAAGCCACTGCTATGAAAGAGGTTGATGATGCTTCTTTATTAGCAGAAGTAACGGCTAGTGCAACCTCTGAAGAAGTCACGCGTCCTCCTGTCGTGACCATTATGGGTCACGTTGATCATGGTAAAACCTCTTTACTAGATTACATTCGTAAAACTCGTGTAGCAGCAGGTGAAGCAGGCGGTATTACTCAGCATATCGGTGCTTATCATGTGGAGACTGAGCGTGGTACGGTGACTTTCTTGGATACACCCGGTCACGCGGCTTTCAGTCAAATGCGTGCACGCGGTGCTCAAGTAACTGACATCGTAGTCTTGATTGTGGCAGCCGATGATGGTGTTATGCCGCAAACCAAAGAAGCGATTAAACACGCTCGTGATGCTCAAGTACCGATAGTCGTAGCTATTAGTAAGATTGATAAGCCGCAAGCTGATCCTGAAAAAGTACTGAGTGAACTCGCCCAAAACAATGTACTCACTGAAGAGTGGGGTGGTGATGTACCCGTAGTACGTGTATCCGGTAAGTCAGGTCAAGGTGTTGACGACTTATTAGAAACCTTATTATTGGTCGCAGAAATTCAAGAATTGAAAGCATCGATTGATGCGCCTGCTAAAGGTCATGTGATTGAGGCTAGTATGGAGCGCGGTCGTGGTGCAGTCGCTACGGTCTTAGTACGTGAAGGTACTTTACGTCGTGGTGATATTTTACTGTGTGGTTCCGAGTATGGTCGGGTACGTGCCATGTTTGACGAGCGTGGACGCTCCGTTAAAGAAGCAGGGCCTTCTATTCCCGTGGCAGTGCTGGGTTTAACGGGTGCACCGCAAGCAGGTGATGAAGCGATTGTAGTCACTGATGAGCGTAAAGCGCGTGAAATCGCTGAATTGCGTAAAGAAAAGCAACGTGATACCCGTTTTGCTGCTCAGAACAGTGCTAAATTGGATATGTTCAATCAGATTCAAGCGGGTGCAACAGAACGTGCTCAATTGAACTTGATTGTCAAAGCCGATGTGCAAGGTAGCGTGGAAGCACTACGCAGCGAGTTGGTTAATCTATCTACTTCTGAAATTGAGGTGCGTGTCATTGCTTCGGGTGTGGGGGGCTTGACCGAAAACGACATTGAAATGGCATTGACCTCGAAAGCGATAGTGATTGCCTTTAACGTGCGTGCTAACTCTACAACCCGCAAATCAGCCCAAGATTCGGATATTGAGATTCGCTACTACAGCATTATTTACGATGTGATCAATGATGTTAAAGATGCGATGAGCGGTATGCTCTCTCCAGAAACGCGTGAAGTCTTTATCGGCTTGGCTGAAGTACGTAATGTGTTCCGTGCCTCTGGCTTTGGTCAGGTAGCAGGTTGCTTAGTGACTGAAGGTGTGGTGCGTCGTGGTAGCCCAATTCGTGTATTACGTAATAATGTGGTGATCTTTACGGGTGAACTAGAGTCATTGCGTCGTCATCGTGATGATGTGAAGGAAGTTCAGGTAGGTACTGAATGCGGTATTGCAGTAAAAGACTATAACGACGTTCAAGTGGGCGATCAGATTGAAGTCTTTGAAAAGATTGAAGTAGCTCGGAAAATTGCCTAATGCAAACGACGTTTTCTCGCTCAGAACGAGTAGCTGCTCAACTCAAGCGCGAATTAGCTATGCTGATTCGCAATGAGATTAAAGACCCGCGTGTCGGTATGGTGTCAATCTTAGATGTGACCCTGAGTAAAGATCTAGAGCATGCTAAAGTATGGTTCGACACTTTAGATGCTGAGCATGGTAAAGATATTGAAATTGCCTTAAACCATGCAGCAGGTTTTTTACGGCGCGAAGTGGGGCGGGCAATGAAGTTAAGAGCAGTGCCCACTTTACACTTTTTCTATGACGATACTCAGGCTAAAGGTAATGAGTTATCACGTTTGATTGAGCAAGCTGTTGCTAGTGATCGTCATGCCGATGATGATTCCGCGACGGATGTGGATACTAAAAGTAGTTGAATCTTGAGCCGTCCCCGTCGCCCTCCTTCCCGTCCCGTACACGGTATTTTATTACTCGATAAACCGTTAGGCTTATCGAGTAGCCAAGCCTTGCAACAAGTACGTTTTCTACTTAAAGCTGAAAAAGCCGGACATACGGGGAGTCTCGATCCACTAGCTTCGGGTATGTTGCCTTTGTGTTTTGGGGAAGCTACTAAGCTTTCTGCGTATTTATTAGAAGCAGATAAACGCTATCTCACCACCGCCACTTTAGGGCAAGTCAGTACCACTGGAGATAGCGAAGGTGAGCTTTCAGAGCCTGCTCCTATTCCAGAGTTGAGTCGTTATAGTGTAGAGCGCGTATTAGCCTCGTTTAGAGGTGAGATTGAACAAATCCCTCCGATGTATTCGGCGTTAAAAAAAGACGGTAAAAAGCTGTATGAGTTAGCACGGCAAGGGATTGAAGTAGAGCGTTCTAGTCGTACCGTCACAATCTCTGAGCTGACGCTAGTAGATTTTGATGAGCAGCATTTAAAGCTAGATGTGTCTTGTAGCAAAGGGACGTATATTCGTACTTTGGTTGAGGATATAGGGCAAGCCTTAGGTTGTGGAGCTTATGTATCCGCTTTACATCGTGTTGAAGTTTATCCTTTTAATGGGCTGCGCACTTATAGCTTAGACGAGCTACGTGAGCTAAATGATCAAGGTGGCGTGGCTGCTTTAGATCAATGCTTATTGCCTATGGATGCTGCTTTACCGCATCTACCTAGTGTGACCTTGCATGAGGCTCAAGTAGCTAAGATTCAACTAGGGCAAAAAATACGTTGTGAGCAACCTTCAGTGCCATTAATTAAGCTGTATGATGAAGCAGGTGTTTTCATCGGTTTAGGTGAAATTAGCGCTAATATTACCCTTCAACCCAAGCGCGTATTTGTCTTTTAATCTTATTAAGTGAGCTTTGCATGGCACATACTCTAGATCACTATGCAGTCATTGGTAATCCGGTTCAACACAGTAAATCCCCTCAAATTCATACCTTATTTGCCCAGCAAACGGCTCAAGCGCTTCAGTATGACAAATTATTAGCTCCTTTTGATGCCTTTACGGCGACGGTTCAGTCCTTTCGTGCAGCGGGTGGTAAGGGTTGCAATGTGACCGTACCGTTTAAACAAGAAGCTTGGACGTTAGCGACTGAGCGCTCGGCGTATGCTGAACGAGCCGGTGCGGTCAATACGCTTAGTTTTCATGCCGATGGCTCAATTTGGGGGGCTAATACAGATGGTATCGGTTTAGTTCGTGACCTTATGCAAAATCAAGGTTTAGTACTGAAGCAAAAACGGATTTTAATCCTAGGGGCAGGTGGCGCGGTACGTGGAGTGTTGCAGCCATTATTGGAGCAACAACCTGCTGAGCTGGTGATTGCTAATCGTACTGTGAGTAAGGCGCATGAGTTGGCTCAGGCCTTTGCTGATTTAGGTCAAGTATCAGGTTGTAGTTTTGAAGCCGTAATAGGTAGGTTTGATGTAATTATTAACGGTACTTCGGCGAGCTTGCAGGGTGAGTTGCCACCTATACCCACCACTTGCATCAATGCTGAGACTTTTTGTTATGACATGATGTATAGCGCTAAACCCACTGTGTTTATGCAATGGGCAGCAGAGCAGGGCGCTAATCAAGTCGTGGATGGCTTAGGTATGTTAGTGGAACAGGCAGCAGAAGCGTTTTATATTTGGCGCGGTGTGCGACCTGAAACACAACCTGTATTGCAACAATTGATGATGGAATTAAAAGCTAAGAATTAGCCTGCCAACACTCCAAATGGTACTGCCCACAATTTTACTCCATCCTTTTCTCCAAATGGCAGTACTCTGTCACCCGAATAAAATACAATACCCTGCAATACCTTTCCCTGATTCTGTTCAATAAAATACTGGATGTGACGAAAGTCTTGCAGGGTGACTGTATATGCAGCTTTCACCTCAATTGGAATTAAGCCTTTACCATTATCTAAAATAAAATCAATTTCTTTACCGTCCTGAGTACGATAAAAGCTAATATCTACAGGCTGTTTAGCATAAGTATTGGCTTTGACTAACTCACTGAGGATAAAAGTTTCATAGATCGCGCCGCGTTGTAAGGATTGATTTAGCTCATCAGTAGCCATAATACGTAGCAAGTGACACAAAATACCAGTATCTAGCATAAAAACTTTGGGCATTTTAATTAAGCGTTTAGCTTCATTGGTAAACCAAGGCTTAAGCACGGCTACTTGGTAAGTATTTTTTAAAATACTCAAATAATTATCTAGGGTTTTAGTATCTATGCTAGATTCTTTAGCCAATTCTGATTTATTTAATAAATTAGCACTACGCAATGCCAATAATAAATACAAGCGCATAAAGCTATCTAAGTTACGAATATTACCTACATCATGTAAATCACGCTCTATATAAGTGCGAATATAAGAACTAAACCACAACATGCGAGTTTTAGCATGCGTTATGGTTTGTACTTCAGGAAAACCACCTTTGATAAGGTGTGAGGGTATATCAATACTGTGCTCTAGTGAAGAAAAGTGTGTATCACTAAATAAGTGATCAAGCACATTAAAATTAGTAGCGTAAATCTCACTGAGATTAAAGCCATACAAATCGACTATGCCAATACGTCCAGCCAAGGAATCCGATAAATCCCGAAAGCCTTGTAAACTGCTAGAGCCTGTTAAAACAAATTGCCCTGCACGACGATCTAAGTCAATTTGCTCTTTAATCGCTACAAATAATTCGGGTACACGCTGGATTTCATCAATAATCACAGGTTTAGTTAGGCTTAGAATAAAACCTTTAGGGTCTGCTTTTGCGCTTTGATAGGTGGCGATGTCATCTAAAGTCACATAATTTTCAATACCTAGTTGCAAAGCCAAGGTGGATTTACCCACCTGTCGCGCTCCCGTAATCAGCAAAGAAGGAAAATGCATCAAATAGGCTTGAACATCGGCAAGGATATGGCGTTTTAACATAGCTAATCCTGTAAATTATAGGAATATACTCCCATAATTTACAGGATTAGTATTTGAGTGACTAGAGTAACGATGATACAGAGCTACACTAGGATTAATACTGCTTAGGTTGGTGCTTTTAACCACTCTACTGTCCAACTCGCGTGTTCATCTTGAGCAAGTATGTTGGTTAGGGGGGGTAAAATACTTTCTAGTTGTGTATCTAATTGCCACGGTGCATTGACAATCAACATGCCAGAGCCGTACATACCAAAATCACTATTTGCCCCTTTTACATGCAATTCCACTTTTAATAAATTGCTATAAGCGCCTTGCTTAATTTTACGCAGCATAGTGTCGCTGTGATCACGTTTACTCGCCAAAATCGGATACCACACCGCATAAATACCCGTTGCCCAACGCTTATAAGCTTGGGCTAGTGTCTCTGTTACCAGCATATAGTCTTGCTTAAGCTCATAAGGTGGATCAATCAGAACTAAGCCCCGTTTAAGTAAGGGAGGGACACGCGCCAGTAGTTCCTTAAACCCATCATTAACTACTAGAGTAACCTGTTTTGAGTGTCGCAAATTATTTTTGAGTAAATTCTTATCATCAGGATGCAATTCAGTTAAAACCAATTGCTCAGTTGACCTGACTAATGTTTGAGCAATCCAAGGTGAACCCGGATAATAACTGAGTGTTGCATTAGGATTTAAGCCTTGGATACAAGCAAAATAAGTCGTTAATTGAGGTAACTGTGCTCGATGAGACCAGAGTTTGTGAATGCCTAAGGACGCTTCCCCTGTTTTAGTAGACCATTCAGAATCTAAACGATATAACCCCGCTCCCGCATGGGTGTCGATATAGCAGTATGGCTTGGGCTTTTGATTGAGGCTATTTAAAATTAAAGTAAGGGCGGCGTGTTTTAAAATATCTGCGTGATTGCCCGCATGGAAAGCATGACGATAGCTAAGCATAAATAATGATTTACCTAAGAGTTGAAGCGCTACATGCTAGCGAAAAAAGCACTGCGTAGCGAACAGGGAAAGGCTATTCTCATGTTTGTGATGTGTATAAATATCAGGCATGTGTTAGACATTGAATAAACACTGAAGTCAGAGTCTTATGTGCATGGGTGGAATGTTGAGGGAAGTAATATGAAGATTTTATATCAATCTACTCTGTACACGACAAAACCACTAACTTATTGATTTAGCATGTTTGTCATGGAGATGGTGAAAGTCCACCGCTCCTATGTTTTACTCTCTAGTTACCACACAGGAGAGCAAAATGGATCTGAGCGATGGACTACGTGACAGTTTAAAAGCCCACTTGAGTTGGGGCAAGCCCCGTTTGGATTGTTTTGTGGGAATGCTGCATACTTTGCTGAGTGCGCGACAAATGAATTTGGCGTTGTTGGCGGTACACATAGATTCTGACACCGACATTGGTTCCCGCTATCGACGGATGCAACGCTTTTTTAGCCAAGTGTTCTTTAATTACAATGACATTGCCCATTTTCTTATGGGAATGTTCGCCTTTAGTGGTCAACAATACTACCTCACACTCGACAGAACCAACTGGAAATGGGGCAAATCCAACCTCAATCTCCTGACTTTGGCGGTTGTTTACCAAGGTGCGGCTATCCCCGTTTACTGGATGGTGTTGAACAAACGCGGTAATTCTAACCAACGTGAACGTATTGCCCTGCTGCAACGATTTATCAGCCAATTCGGGCGCAACAACATCTTGGGTGTGTTGGCTGACCGTGAGTTTATTGGTGGTCAATGGTGGAAGTGGTTGTCTTCCAAAGAGATTCCCTACTTGATTCGTATCAAGGGTAATCAGTTGATGACCGACAAACACAAAAAAGAGGCGCATGTCCGCTCGCTGTTTGCCAACCTCAAGCCGGGTAAACGGCGCGTTCTCCGTCACCGTCGCGACGTTAGCGGGGAATGGGTTTGGCTCAGTGGCTCAAAGCTGCCCAGTGGTGAGTTGTTGATTATCGCCAGCAACCACTACACGGCTGATCCCATTGGCACTTATCGGCTACGTTGGGAAATTGAAAACCTGTTCCAATGCTTGAAAGGGCGTGGTTTTCACATGGAAGCCACTCACTTCACCAAACCCCCTCGCATCAAAAAGATGATGGCGTTGCTTGCCATTGGCTTCTGTTGGGCGCACAAAGTCGGCGAATGGAAGGAAAAAGCCGTCAAGCCTTTGAAGACGAAAAAACATGGACGCAAAGAGCAAAGTGTCTTCCGTTACGGCTTGGACTACTTGACCGATTTATTGAATGGAAGGGTACGGGAAAAAGTGGATAGGCTTAGGCTGCTGCTTCTGTTCCTTTGTCCACCACAATTCATGGCGATCGAGGATGGACGGATGAAACTCAGGCGATTTTCTTTTGAAAAAGATTCAATGAGTTAAGCGAATTGTCGTGTACAGAGATCAATCTATGATTGGGATCATAGCAATATGGCTATTAAGTGCTGGCGTACAAGCAGCAGGGTCAGGTGGCACTGTGAGCTTAAGAGCCGTGATGCCCGGAGGAGCGCCGTTAATGCGTCCGGTAGCATGGAAAATTTATGAGCTTAGGAATAATCGTAAATTGTTTGCCACCGGCTTTAATCGTCATTCGGGAGTAATCGATCTGCCACAGGGTAATTATGTTGCTGAGATTATTTTTAGTGGTATCCGGTACGAGCAGCCCTTTACTTTAAAGCCGCATCATGATGTCGATGTGACTATTTCAGTTCAAAGTGAGACGCGAGTATTTTAAAGAGCTAAAGGCAGCGTTATACCTTGTTGTTGTAAAAAGTCGGTCAAACGAATCAATGGTAAACCAATCAGTGCACTGGGGTCGTCGCCCTGCATTTTTTCAAATAGAGTTACACCTAACCCTTCTGATTTAAAGCTACCTGCACATTGATAGGGCTGTTCCCGTTGTAGATAGTGTTCAATCATCTGCTCGGTTAAGGGACGAAATTTGACGCCATAGCGTATTACATCCACCTGATAACTATGAGTATGTGTGTTTAATAGGCATAAGCCTGTTAGAAATTCGACATATTGATTAGAGGAGGCTTGGAGTTGTGCTACTGCATTAATATGAGTATGAGGTTTTCCTAGAATTTGTTCATTTAGTACGGCCACTTGATCAGACCCTATAATAAGAGCATCCGTATAGTGTGCTTGTACCGCTTGAGCTTTGGCTAAAGCTAGACGAGCTACTAAGTCATAGGCAGACTCATGAGGTAGTGGACTTTCATCGATATTCGGAGAAGCGCATACAAAAGGAATTTGCAAGCGTTGCAGGAGTTCTTGGCGAAATTTAGAGGTTGAGGCTAGGACTAAAACGGGAGGTTGAGAATTCATCATGAGTTTGTTACAAATTAGCGCTAGGAAGTAATAAAAAGCTCCCCATCATAGTGATTTTTCTTTACACTTGCATCCCCATCTTCATATAATCGCGCCCTTATGTTGAATAGGTTACCCGTTGAAATTAATCCCTTTCGCTACGTTGAGCAGCGCCGTGAACTCAGTGGCATTATGCCTCTGCGTGAAATGTTGCGTTTAGCTGAGTTAGCCGTAGATACCCGTGGTGATTTTCAAGTGGAATTAACCTTTGGCTTATCTGAAACCCATTTACCTATGGTTACAGGTACGATCCAAGGGGAGCTTCAAGTGGAATGCCAACGTTGTTTACAACCGATGGCATTAAGCATTGATCACTCAGTTGCAGTGGTTTTTACCCGCTCTGAAACAGACCGTCGCCCAGAAGAGGCAGGGTATGAAAGTTGGGTAGTAGAAGACGATAGCCTATATTTGCGTGATTTTGTGGAAGATGAGTTATTACTCGCTATGCCACTGATACCACGCCATGATTCCTGTCAGCCCATAAAGCCCTTAATTGAGGGGTATGAGGATGATGCGGTAGATAATGAATCTGCTCCAACGGAAGAAAAACAACATCCGTTTGCAGTATTAAAGAATTGGAAAAAATCGGAGTAAGCTAATATGGCAGTCGCTCAAACCCGTATGTCACGTTCTAAGCGTGATATGCGTCGTGCTCATGATGCACTTAAAAATCGTGCTCTTTCAGTGGATCCTGTATCAGGTGAAACCCATTTACGTCACCATATGACTCCAGACGGATTCTATCGTGGTCGTCAAATCATTAAGACGGCTGTTGAAGTGGAAGAGGTCCAAGAGTAAGCACAAGTCTTTGGGGGTATAAGATTACTTTTACCCCTAAAAATATTTAAAATCGCGGGCTTGTCCCGCGATTTTTTTTGGATTGTATGTTGGATGAATTATGGCTAACAAATACCGTATTGCGTTAGATGCAATGGGGGGTGATCATGGGCTTGAGGTCACTGTTCCGGCGGCTTTAAAAGCATTGGCAGCTCATGCAGACATCGAATTAATACTGGTAGGGGACGAGGCACAAATTCATGATGCCCTAGCCAAACATAAAACTACTCTCTCAGAACGGCTACAGATCAAAATAGCCAGCCAAGTGGTGGCTATGGATGAATCACCGACCAGTGCCCTTAAGAATAAAAAAGACTCGTCCATGCGAGTAGCCATTAATTTGGTAAAAGAGGGGATAGCAGATGCGGCGGTGAGTGCGGGTAATACAGGCGCTCTAATGGCAACCGCACGCTTTGTATTAAAAATGCTACCGGGGATTGATCGCCCTGCTATTTGCACAGTATTACCCTCTATTGATGGGCATACTCATATGCTGGATCTAGGGGCTAATGTCGATTCGTCCGCAGAGCACCTGTATCAATTTGCCTTAATGGGGTCAGAGTTAGCCAAAGCGATTGATGATATTGAAGCGCCTAAGGTAGGGCTGCTTAATATTGGTCAGGAAGAAATTAAAGGTAATGAACAAGTCAAAGCCGCCCATGCACTCTTAGCCAAGTCACCCCTTAACTATATTGGTTATGTAGAAGGCGATGATATTTATCTAGGTGATGTTGATGTCGTGGTTTGTGATGGCTTTGTGGGTAATGTGGCGCTAAAGAATTCCGAGGGGGTGGCAAAAATGATTGCTACCCTGCTTAAAGAGGGGTTCAAACGTAATTTATTGACTAAATTAGCGGGTTTAATTGCCTTGCCTGTGTTGACACGATTCCGGCGTCAAGTGGATCCCCGCAGCTATAATGGCGCGAGTTTGTTGGGATTACGTGGTATTGTGGTGAAAAGTCATGGAGGTGCGGATAGTTTTGCTTTTGCGAATGCTATTGGCATTGCCCGTACCGAAATTATTAAGAAAGTACCACAGCGCATTGATAAACAAATTGAAGCGCTCTTAGCTGCTAGAGTGGAGGCATGATGTATTCACGTATTACAGGCACGGGTAGCTATCTACCACCACGCATTATGACTAATCGTGATCTAGCGCAATTCGTGGATACTACTGATGAATGGATAGTGGAGCGCACGGGTATTCGTCAACGCCATATAGTTGAGAATGAGTCAGCCTGTGATTTAGCTGAAATGGCAGCACGCCGAGCCTTAGAAATGGCTGGACGCCAGCCTAATGAAGTCGATTTAATTGTCTTAGGAACTTCAACTCCAGACCTCATTTTCCCTAGTACAGCTTGTCTTTTACAAGGCCGCTTAGGTATTACCAATGGGGGCGCTGCCTTTGATGTTAATGCCGCTTGCTCTGGTTTTACTTATGCGCTGAGTGTGGCTGATAAGTTTGTGCGTAGTGGTGCGAGTAAATGTGCCTTAGTAGTAGGTGCTGAAACCATGTCGCGCTTATTGGATTGGACTGATCGTGGGACTTGCGTATTATTTGGCGATGGCGCGGGTGCTTTAGTGTTAGAGCCTAGTGCTGAGCCGGGTATTTATTCTACTCATATTCATTCCGAAGGCAGTTACGAAGAACTACTCAATGTCGCCGCAGGCGTATCCCGTAATCGTGATGTGCTATTAGCAGGTAAAGCATTCTTGCGTATGAAAGGTAATGAAGTATTCCGTATGGCAGTGACGACCTTAGGGCGCATTGTGGAGGAAACTTTAGAAGCTAATCATATGACTAAAGCAGATGTGGATTGGTTAGTGCCTCATCAAGCTAATATCCGTATTATTCAAGCGACCGCTAAAAAACTTGATATGCCGATGGAGCGTGTCGTTGTGACGGTGGGTGAGCAGGGTAATACTTCGGCTGCCTCGATTCCAATTGCTTTTGATACCGCAGTACGCGATGGACGTATTCAACGCGGGCAGACGGTGTTATTAGAAGCCTTTGGGGGCGGATTTACATGGGGTTCGGCATTAGTGCGATTCTAAAAGGACAGTAAAATGGCCACTGAAATTGAGCGTAAGTTTTTAGTTATTTCTGATACTTGGCGTTTACAAGTACAGCGCTCAGAGCAGTTTCGCCAAGGCTATTTAAGTAATAATCCTACTGCCTCAGTGCGTATTCGTATTGAGAATGACCAAGCGAATCTTAATATTAAAGGCATGACTATTGGCGTGACACGCACTGAGTATGAATACGCTATCCCCTTAAAAGATGCGCAAGAGCTATTGAGTACTTTATGTCTGCCGCCCCTCATAGAAAAAACCCGCCATTATATCGACTACGCTGGCAAGGTCTGGGAAGTCGATGAGTTTCATGGCGATAATCAAGGTTTGGTGGTGGCAGAAGTAGAATTAAATGAGGCTAATGAAGCCTTTGAGCTACCGGATTGGGCAGGCAAAGAGGTTTCGCTTGAGCCACGCTATTATAATGTGCGTTTAACACAATATCCTTATCGACAGTGGTCAGACGCTGAAAAAGCCTAAACGCTTAGCTACCTTAAGGCTGTGCTAGACAGCTATCTATAACCATAGTCTAATCACTACCATTCTTTTACAAGGGTCCTATTTCCATCATGAGCGAGACCAATAAACCATTAAATTTTATCGAGCGTATTGTTGAAGACGATTTAGCCAGTGGCAAAGTGACCCAAGTGCATACTCGTTTTCCCCCAGAACCCAATGGCTACTTACATTTAGGTCATGCCAAATCAATTTGGCTGAATTTTGGGCTAGCTCAGCGTTATGGTGGGGTGTGCAATTTACGTATGGACGATACTAATCCAGCCAAAGAAGATGAGGAATATGTCGAGTCCATCCAACGCGATGTGCAATGGTTGGGTTATCAATGGGAGGGAGAGGTACGCTATGCCTCAGACTACTTTGACCAACTGTATCAATGGGCTATTTACCTGATTGAGCAAGGTAAAGCCTATGTCTGCGATTTAAGTGCTGAGGAAATGCGCCAATATCGTGGCACACTGACCGAGGTAGGCAAAGATAGTCCCTATCGCAAGCGCACGGTTGAAGAAAATTTAGCGCTATTTGAGAAAATGCGTGCAGGCGAGTTTGAAGAGGGTGCTTGTGCTTTACGTGTTAAAATCGATATGGCATCCCCTAATATCAATTTACGTGATCCGGTGATTTATCGGATTAAAAAGGCATCGCACCATCAAACCGGCGATAAATGGTGTATTTATCCCTCCTATGACTATGCACATGGGCAAAGCGATGCTATTGAGGGGATTACTCATTCGATCTGTACTTTAGAGTTTGAAGATCACCGTCCGCTGTATGAGTGGTTCATTGAGAATCTTCCTGTTCCTGCAACACCGCATCAATATGAGTTTTCACGCCTCAATGTGAATTATACCGTCACGAGTAAGCGTAAACTCAAACAACTGGTCGATGAAAAGCATGTAGATGGTTGGAATGATCCGCGTATGCCTACTATTGCGGGGATGCGCCGCCGAGGGTTCACGCCTAAAGCCTTACGTGATTTTTGTGAAATGGCAGGGGTAACTAAAGTTGAAGGTGTCGTTGATATTGGCATGCTCGAACATGCTATTCGTGAAGACCTCAATGAACATTCACCGCGTGCTATGTGTGTCTTAGAGCCTTTAAAAGTGGTGTTAGTGAATTATCCAGCCGATAAAACTGAAACCATGACCGCTCCTAATCACCCACAAAATGAAGCCTTTGGGGTGCGTGAATTGCCCTTTAGCCGTGAAATTTGGATTGAAAAAGACGATTTCCGTGAGGAAGCCAATAAGCAATATAAGCGTTTAGTCCTTGGTAAGCGGGTACGGTTGCGCAATGCCTATGTGATTGAAGCGGTTGAAGCGATTAAGGATGCAGCCGGTCATATTACTGAGGTACACGCTAAAGTGATTGAAGATACCTTAGGCAAAGATCCAGTCGATGGTGTTAAGGCTAAAGGCGTGATTCACTGGGTCGATGCTCGCACGAATGTTGAGTGTGAAGTGCGCCTGTATGATCGTCTGTTTACAGATGTAGCACCGGATGCGGGTGGCAAGAACTTTCTTGACTATATGAATCCTAATAGTTTAGTGATTTTACAAGGCTGTAAAGGTGAGATACAGTTGGCGCACGCTGATACGGAAACACGCTATCAGTTTGAACGTCAAGGGTATTTTATTCAGGATGCTAAGTATTCTAAACCAAGTAGTTTGGTCTTTAATCGCGTGATTAGTCTAAAAGATACTTGGGAAAAAAGTACTACTGCGTAGCCGTTTAATCGAGTAGATAAGGATAGCTAATATGTTGAGATGGTTAAGGATTTTAAGTTTGATGTTGTGCTTGGGTATTACGACTACTCAAGCTAAAGATCTAGCCGTAGTGTACGAGCCATCTAAAACTTACGATGCTATTCGCCAATCCTTGCAATCCTCAGAGAGCTTTCAGGAGCTTATCAGTGCTCTCAATGAGAGTCTGAAGCTCCCGAAAGGCTTAAAAATTGTTTTTAATGGCAAAGAGGACGAGGACGCTGCCTATGATCCTGACGCTAAGCAAATCATCGTATCCTATGCTTTTGTAAATGAGATTAAGGACTTATATACCGATAATAAGGCTGATATTGAAGGTACGCCTACAGAAGCGGCTATTGATGTCATGATTTATATTCTGATTCATGAAATCGCTCATGCCTTGATTCATAACTATGATTTACCGATTGTGGGTAAAGAAGAAGATGCGGCGGATAGTCTATCTAGCGTCATACTCAGCGAGTATTTTGAGAATGGTCAGGAAGTGGTACTCACAGCGGCCGATTTCTTTGACCTAATCAGTGCTGATCGCAAAGAGTTCACTGAAGAGGACTTTTGGGATGAGCACAGTTTAGATGAACAGCGTTTTTATAATGCGCTCTGTCATGTGTATGGTAGTGATCCTAAAAAATATGCTGAGATAAAAAAGCTAGCGGGTTTTCCTACAGAGCGTGCGGAGTTATGTATTGAAGAGTACGCTAAGCTAGTGGATAGTTGGTCGGTTTTGCTCAAACCCTATTCAAAATAAGCTGATACAGTTGTTTCAAAGCAAGCCCTAGATGAGTTAAGACGGGTTCTAAATCGTCTTGGGTTTGCGCCCACTAATCAGAATTATTTTCATTTACATTATTGTTTTCACGCACACTAAACACATTCTATTAGAGCAGTGGCACTGCCTATAGGAGATTAATACTATAATTCCAAGGTGCGTATCATGAATAATTTTTTAGATCAATTAATGAGTATGTTAGGTTCTTTGCAAATTGGCAGGGGTTCGGCTACTACCCAACCTAATAATCAGGCTCGTATTACTCATAATTATAATGGTGGGCAATCGTTTCAAGTGAGCGCTAACCGTATGCCGCTCTATAATCCTAATCTTCCCTCAGGTACACCACATTTACCCGCCCAATCACAGGGATGCTTTATGTGTGTAGCCAAGAAAAATATTTTTGGTGGTTTATTAGGCGCTATTCGCTAGAGCTTGCTCTAGCTTTGAATAGCTCAGGTTAATCCACTAATAAATAAACAATGATGAGGGGATAGGTATGAATTTTAGAGTAATGGAAACGTTATTAGGTCTATTGCCTAGTCAGCGTAGAAAACAGCATCAAGCACGGGTGAATGCTCAAGTGCACCATTTAATTCAAACCATGCAAGCTAACTCTCAACTACCTCCTTGCTGCCAGTTTCCTCCTAAGCCAGTTCAATCGAGTCAGTATCGCTAAGGATTGACCCTAAACACCAACAGAGTTTGCGCCAAATTCTGTTGGGAATAGGCTTGCAAGGATGATTTAAGTACTTGAGTCAAAGTAATAACACACGATTACTTTTAGCTGGGTACTTTAATTCAACTGAGTGAGTCCAAGCGCAAGGTTTCCAATGGTTGATTGAGCATTTCACATAATACTTCTACCACTAAATTATGATCCTCACGCTGCGGTAAACCAGAAACTACCACTGTACCGATCATCACATCACTGACTCGAATCGGAAAACAGCCTCCATGCGCTGCATAATCGCTGGTAGCTAAGCCGTATTTATCCATTAAATCCACTTGTTTATGCGCTAGGTGTAATCCCATTGCATAGGAACTGCGCTGAAAGCGATTCACCACATTGCGTTTGCGTCGCGCCCAATCGGTGTTTTCAGGAGTAGTTCCCGCCATAGCGCAGCAAAACAGTTGAAAGCCATTAATGGTAATATCAATGACTAAAGCCTGTTGACGCTCTAACGCCTTTTGCCGTAAACGATTGCCTAAGTCCCAAGCAATATCAGCGTTAAATTGGGTAAAGCGTAAACGTTGTTCTTGTAAAGCGATGCGCTCTAAATCAGCACTGTAATCCATACTTTTCGGCCTGTGGTTAAAAAGGCTCATTCTAAGCATTTACAAGCAAACACGCATCTTCGTCACCGCGCTTCACATAGCCCTCGTATAAATTATTAAAATCTAGGGCTTGAAAGCTCTCACCCAAAAAATCCAATAAGCTACGCACTGAAGGTAGTAAGCCCCGCCGCGAAGGAAATGCGGCATAAATGACATTACCTTGAGGTGTCCAGTCGGGCAAGACACGCTGCATCAAACCATAATGCAAATCTTTAAACACCACCAAGCGCGGCAATTGGGCAATCCCTAAATGCTCCAAAATGGCACGCCGAATAGTAATCAAATCATCGGTGACTAAGCGCGGTGTATGCTGAATAGTTTGCGATGCTAACTCAGTATGTTCTAGATGCCATTGATAGAGCTTACGCGGACAACCTACTGCTAGACTAGGGAAGCGATGGAGAGATTCGGGCGTGATAGGCTTATCTAAACGCTCTAGAAGCTGCGGGCTAGCCACTAATTCTTGCGGATCATTAGACAGCAATTTAGTCACTAAACCATCGTCAGTGAGGGGCAGGCTATCAATGCGCAACGCTATATCAAACCCTTCATGAATCACATCGACTTGACGATTAGTACTTTCAATATGCAGTTCCACTTCGGGATAGCGCAGCATGTATCGCGCTAACATACTCGCCACTACAAAGTTTAGTAGGGCAGTGGGGCAACTTAAGCGAATGATACCGCGTGGTGAGGTTTGATGCTGCTCGATAACGGCTTGAGCTGCTTGTGCCGCTGAGAGCACTTCTAAGCATTTGAGGTAATACTCATAGCCGATTTCAGTCACTGAAAACTGGCGCGAGGTACGATTAATTAAACGAATACCTAGCTCCGTTTCGAGCTTGGCAATGCTACGGCTTAAAGTCGATTTCGGAATTTCCAAGGCACGACTCGCAGGAGCATAGCCTTTATAGTCAACCACTTGAGTAAAGTAGTACAACGCATTTAAATCTTGCATAGTGTCATCGTTGCATTATTGGAACAATGTGTTCAAAAAAAGCGGGTTTTTATCCATATCATTTCTAAATATACTACTATACTTCTGAATTCTAAAATTTTTTGTTGATAAGAGTGACATTATGACAGCCAACACTACAGCACTAAGTAAGCAACCTAACCCCGATACTGCTGAGCACAATGCGTTTTTTCCCTCACCTTATTCTTTGAGTCTTTATATTCCAGAAAAAACTGATTTTGCAGGTTTAAAGTTTGCCAAACCTTATCAAGGAGGTAAATATAAGGTTTTAATGATTGCCTCGGATGAGCGCTATTTATTAATGGGTAATGGTAAATTTTTCTCAACGGGTAATCATCCAGTAGAAACCTTATTACCTATGCATCATTTAGATCAGGCAGGCTTTGAAATTGAGGTCGCTACTTTATCGGGTAATCCCGTTAAATTAGAAATGTGGGCTTTTCCAAGCAAAGATGAAACGGTCAAAGCTGTGTATGATAAATATCTACCTAAGTTTAAGAAGCCACTTAAATTGTCTGAAGTATTAGCTAAGCAATTAGGTGAGGATTCACCTTATTTAGGGGTTTTTATTCCGGGTGGTCATGCCGCTATGCATGCGATTCCATTTAGTGATGAGGTTAAGCAAGTACTTAAATGGGCGGTGGCTAGTGATAAATATGTGATTTCACTCTGTCATGGTCCAGCAGGTCTAATTGCGGCTGCGCATAATGAACCTGATCAGGACTTTATTTTTAAAGGCTATAAAATTTGTGTGTTCCCAGACAGTTTAGATTTAGGCGCGAATGTGGATATTGGCTATATTCCGGGACCTATGCCTTGGTTATTAGGGGAAAAACTAAAATTGTTAGGTATGGAAATTCTCAATGAGGGTATTAGTGGACAATGCTACCAAGATCGTAAATTAATTACCGGAGATAGCCCATTAGCAGCAAATCAACTAGGCATTATAGCAGCCGATGCTTTATTAAAAGAAGTAATATCATAATAGGCTTAATGAGGAGGTGCTTAAGTAATAGTAATCGAGCATTTCCTCCATTTATGTTGCAACTATTCCTCTGTAAATTTCAAGGCAGTTTTATTGCTGTCTTGAGCACCTTCCAGAAATATAGATTAAGTACTGAGCTAAAAGTTATCGTGTGTTTTGGGAGCAGTCTTGGCGGCAAGGATGCCGCCTTGAAGCCTACAGGGAGGTATTCACAGCGCCTGCGGAGAAAATGCACGATGACTTTGGCTCAAGTACTTACTGCTAGGGCGTTATTTGATTTTTCTAGATCATTACTTAAAACTTTCCTTATAAGCAGCTTTCTTTATATAAAACTTTACCTAAATCCCACACACACCACCTTCATAGACCTCCATCACGGATTTTAATTCCTGATAGATATAATCACGTTCTGGCGCAGAATACGCTTTTAATACTTCTGGAACTTCGTCTCGCTCTAATTGACCTAGTAATTGATTAACCTTCATACAGCCGTATTTAGCTAACTCGTCCACTACTTTATCTAAAGCAGCGTAATCTATATCGACACACGTATTAGAGCTTTGATTGGATTGATTGCCGAGCCAAAACTCTAAACCTTTGGCGAGAAACTCACGGTTATCAATATAATGTGTTCCATCACAAGAAAAGTTTAAATCGACTTGTCCATTGACAATATTCAGTGAAGCTACCCGTAAATAAATTGTTTCGTCGGCAAAACGTAAGGCTTTAAATTGTTTGAGTACTTTTTTAATATCTAAATGCGGAACTATAGCTCGTTCAAAATAAGCGCGGCGTGGATAGGCTAAACAAATATTGCTATCGGCTAATTCTGCCATGGTTAAAATACGATATACGTAGGGATTATCCACATGCCATAATGTGACACGGCTACTGGAGAAATGAATTTGAAAATGATAAACCCCTTGATCCACCACTAAAGCCTCAATCACGGAAAGTACATGGTCAATCTTTTGATCCATTAAGCTTTCTACGCGTTCCTGCGCAAATAGTCCCTGACGAATCGCGGGATCGCCTTTGATTTGACGCCATTGACTAGGCTCTTCATAAATCACATCGGAATGCGGTAATTCGCGTAAGTCATAATCCACGCCTAAAAAGCCTAAACGCTCGCCATTTTCACCGCGAATCGTTTGAATCGCAGTCAACGACGGGCGTTTTTTGTTTTGGCTGATATAGACCTCAGATAGATTAAAATCACAGCTTTCATCACTGCGATGTTGCATATAGGGACGGGTCGAGCGGTCGCGTTGATAGGCGCTAGTATCGGCGCCAAAGCGATTGAGCGTGGAGCTGAGTTGCACCGCATTAGCATCAAGCACGTAGACGTATTTGCAATAGTCGATAGATTGGAAAATCTCGCGTAGTTGTTGGTCGAGTATGTCACGCTGGTGCAGGTTGGGGATGAGTTGCACGGTGTAGTTTTTGAGTTTTTCGTGCAATAGGTCGATTAAACGAGCGCGTTGGTGTTCGATAGAGCGTTGGAGGGTGTGTGGCATGAGCAGATCCTTAAATAATTATTTTGGTAAGTGCCTAATAGAAAGTAATCGCTTCCAATATTTTCTGTAAAATATTGTTTTTAAAGTCATTATTTCTGCTGTAGCTATAAGCGATTACATAGTGTTAAGTACTTAGCTAGTTGGTAAAAATAGACATTTATCGATTGCATATTAGTTATTTTTATATTTCATTAAATGGTACCTTTAAGCTTAAATAAATTTGTAAAAAATTTCATAAATTATTGACTACCTGAGTATTAAAGTATATAAAAAACTACTGAGTGCATCCGTCTATTAATGAAGTATATTTTCAAATCCATTAATTTTGACCTGCAATTAGTTAGTACTAACAAAGGTATTGGTGTATGTTTGTGTCAAGAAAACCTCCCCTACTTGGACTTGCTATTTTATTAACATCTATTCTAATCGGATGTAGCGGGAGTTCAGAGCCTTCTGTCTCATCTGGTATAGATACACCAACTAGTAGCTCACTAGGTTCGTCAACTAATTCTAGGTCTCAAGCGCAGTATCATAAAATACTGAACGATGTTGGGTTGAATAAAGTTTTCAATTTGGGCCAGGTGCAGGAAACTCTTACTAAAGATAAAGTTTCCTTTATAACTATAAATCTCTTTCCTAAAAATATTAACTTTGATGAAAAAACAGGAAATATTATTAATCATACTCGGAAGTTAAGTGAGTTAGGTAATCTTGTATCTAGCATTATTGGTCAGCAGATAGGGATTGATTCACAGAGAATTGAGCTGGTAGTAATTGAAAAGAAGTGTAAAGCTCATATTGTGTCAGGAAAAGTTATTAAAAACTGTGATCGAGATACATCATTGGTATTTTCTGAAATAAAGGATGGTACTATTGATGCACTTGCTTTACTTATCCAAGAAATTAAGAAAAAAGATGCCTACCCAAAAAGGAAAAAAGAGGAAAATACTAGTATCTTAATAGATAAGCTAAAAAAGATAGAAAGTAGCTCTAAAACATTTAACATAGAAAACCTTAAGGAGTTTTGTGAGGTGGTTTTAAAAGAAAAATTAAAAAACTATGAGTTTGAATCAGACTGCAATGTGATTTCATCATTGGTTAATGATAGTGCAGTTTATAGTATAATTGATATTTATGTTAAAGGTTTTATTACAAATTCCCATTATGAAAAATTAGAGCTGCAAGTTTCAAATTCTAATGAAATGTTTTCTAGAGGGGGTAGTCTTAAATTGTCAGCAAAATATGAGCCAACTTTTTTCGATTGGAAAAAACCAGACTCGAACTCATACAGTCAAGAGATTAGTGATGTAGAAATAAAAGAGAAAATTATTGGTAGATGGATAGAAGATTATTTTAAATATCGTTAGATGGTTTATTATGACTAGAAAAAAATTAACCCTAATACTTGTACTGCTACAAGTATCTATTCTTTTACAGCTCATGATATATGGTTTTGGTATTAAAATTACTGGTGCTATTTTAACAGAGTTGACAATTAAATTTTTTACCCCTGCTATAGCGTATTTGTATATTTTGACTCATAAGGACTTAGAGTCTTCAGAGCTTTTGAGTAGTTTTCAAGTTAGACTATTAGTATGGGGCAATGTTGCTTGGTGTTTTTTTAGTTCAATGGTGCTTTTTTTAATGTGGGGACCTATTGGAACTCATATATCGTCTGAGAGTTTTAATATTTATTTGGAGGCGTTAGGTGCATTTCAAATATCTTTGTACGCACAATTTATACCGAAGTTTTTTCATAAAAAAGATAATAATTAATATTGTAAGCATTGTATTAAGTTTCTATCTTTTATTAAATTCTATTTGTTATGGTGGTGAAAATTTTGAAAAAGATTTAGTGTCTTATTGTAATAGGCAAATATTACAGAATTCTGAATGTACTCTTAACAGTAAAATAGAATTAAGTTTTTTTGGAAATAAACAGGTTGAAAGTCAATTAATAAAAAATATTATTAATAGTTGTGGGGGGTATGATGATTTGTCAATTTTATTAGCAAGGCAAAAAATAAATGAATTTTATACATGTCTGGGATATGTAAACTCTGGTGCAATCCTTAAAAAGAATGAGAATAACAGTTATAGTTATCAAATTATGGAAGGTGTTATCTCTAGCAAAAATATTAATGTTATAGGTGTTAATAAAAGAATTAAAACTAAAATTATAAGATTCTTAATGGATGGGCAAGATAAAAAGGTATTAAATGTTAATAATATTCGACATAAATTAGAAGTATTAAAATCTTATGGTGCATTCAAGACTATTAATACTACCATTAAACCATTATCTTTAGGTAAGGCTGGGGTTGATATAACTGTCAACACTGATGCTAAAACTAATTGGGTATTAGCATTAGATAATCAGCAATCAGAAGCAACTGGAGCAACTCAATTATCAATATCAGGAGATTTAAATAATCTTCGTAATATATTTGATCAAATGGGAGGGGGTATAAGTATATCTGAAGGCAGTAGAGGTATAAATTTTTATTACAATGATTCCCCTTCAAAGAAAGTATCTTGGGGCGTTAGCCTTGATAAAAAAGAAGTAAAAGTAATAAAAAAGCCTTTAGATAAATTAAACATTAAAAGTTTTTCCGAAAAAATTTCATTTAATTATAATTATGCCTTGTATAACTCTCTAGTCTCTTTTGGCAGTACAAGTGAATCTGAAAAATTTGATATGGCATCTAAGCTTGAGTTAAGTAAGGGTGAAAATTATTTACTAGATAGAGGCTTTTCCTTTTCTGAAGGTGAACAAGAGGGTAAATCTAAAATTACATCTCTACAAACCAATCTTGTGTGGGAGAAAAAAAAGCGAAGTGAGTTAACAAACTATGCTATTTCTGCTTCTTTCGGGGTTGATATTGGTTTAAATGCTTTTAATGCGACCCCCCGCTCTGATTACTCTGCTGGCTCAAATTATAAAATACTTAAAGCTAACTTAGCTTACCGTCAGACCATGACAGATTACACCAATATTTTACTTAATTTAAATATTCAAAAGACTAATGATAATTTATTAGCATCTAAAAAATTTGGATTAGGTGGTATAGGCAGTGTTCGAGGGATTAGTAAAAATATTGGCTCTTTTAATAACGGGCTATCACTAACACTAGAGTCTAGTACCTTATTGCCCCAACTAAGTAAAACACCTTTAGGAGTTAAATCACTTTATGATGGCAATTTTTATGGTCGTCTTTTTGCTGATTATGCGATAGGCATAGATCAAAGTAATAAGAGTAAACAAGCTGCTGGTTCTATTGGTATTGGCACTAGCTGGTACTTAAATAAGGATATTAAGTTAAATACATCGTGGGCTAGGCCAGTATATTTTGAAGGCTTTAGCGCTATGCAGAAAGATTCAGTAAAATCAAATAGGATAAGTTTTGATTTTATTGTGCAAGGAAGAAATTAGTTATGAATTGCAAAAAATCATCTCAAATTATTGCTTTATTTTACCTCGGTCTTTATTTCTTGCTTGGAGCTAATGTTTTTGCTAATGACTGTGATTTTATTAGTGATAAACCAATAAAAGGTGTCTTTAATCGGGAGGTATTATCTTGCTTAAGCAATATGAGTGATAAAAGTTATGAAAATCTAGTGAATTTAGTTGCTAATAACGACAATGATAGTTACTTTTCAAATGAAACTAATAGACAAGAAGTATTTAATAGCCTAATAGAAAGAGCGCTTCAAAAAAGAACAAGCAATAAAATCTATGAGCGCTCACTGCTGCAATTGCTTGAAAGACAAAGGCTTTATAAGTTACAGGGCTATTTTGATGATGACTGTATACCTCTTACTAATGATGGTATAAGTTTGGATACTAGTGTAGGGGTTTTATATACCCATAGTTTAGATAACAACCGATTTTTAATAATGTTGCTTAAAAACAATGCGATTTTAAAAATTTCTATTATAAATAAACAGCGAATTCTTGAGAGTGTAGGGTCTTTTAGACAAAAGCTTACATCTGAGACTATTAAAAATAGTGTAGAGACTGACGAGCATTCAGCCTATAAAGAATTAAAATCTATATCATATCGTCTTTATAATCTTATAATGCAACCCTTTCAGGAAGAGTTAAGTAAACTGAGTCATCTAGTGGTTGTTCCAGATGCTAGTATAGGTATTATTCCAATAGAGGCTTTATGGGATGGGAAAGAGTATGTACTAAATAAAAACTATACTATTTCTTATGCCCCTAATTTATCAAAATTCTATAAAAAAACTTATAAGGGTAAAAAGGTTCTTTTTATATCACCTGAAGATATATCCTTAGCTGAAGCTGGCGATAGCGGGTTTAATCAAGACCTAGTATTATTAAGGCAAGAAAAATTAAAGGTAAACAGTTTGTTAGGTCATAAAACATCAAAAATAGAAGTCTTAAGAGAGCTGTCTAGTAATTCTGTTGGTATTATACATATTGCAGCCCACGCTTTATTTATGCCCGATTTTAACGAAAGCTATGTCCAACTATATAATACCGGTAAAGATTTTAGCAACGGCAAAGTCTACGTAAAAGACTTTGAAAAAATGATGGTTTCATCTTCTGCTAGGCGCCTATCACCAGATTTAATTGTACTGGGAGCATGCGAAACAGCTACAGGAGGTAATAATACTGTTGATGCTACCTTAGGCTTAGCAGGTGTGGCCGCTCGATCGGGAGTTAACTCTGTTATAGCTAGTTTATGGTTGTTAAATATACCTGAGGTTTTACTGGGACCTAAAGGAGGAAAGACAGATAATAGTCTTGGTGATCACTATACTGAGTATTTCTATCATATCATTACTACTGAACCTCATATTACTAAGGCTAAGGCTTTACAACGAAGTAAAAGAGGGATTCAGAAAAATCGCTCTATTTATGAATGGGCAGCGTTGGTTTTAATAGGAGAGTGGGGTAGTTTTTGATGAGATTAATAACAGTAATAATTATTTTAGCTACTAGTTTAACTGTGAAAGCTGAAATTATAACGGATGGAACCTTAGGAGCTGCCACTTCTCTTATTGGGCCTAACTATCAAATTGATGCAGCACTAGGTACACAAATGGGAGGGAACTTATTTCATAGCTTTAGTGAATTTTCCATAAATGCGGGAGAGATAGCAAATTTCTCAGGCTCTCCTTCTGTAAGTAATGTTATTAGTAGAGTGACAGGGAGTAATGTAAGTAACATTAATGGATTGATTAGATCAAATATACCTAATGCTGATTTATTTTTCATAAATCCCAAAGGAATTATTTTTGGAAAAAATGCACAACTAGATGTACAAGGTTCTTTTTATGCTTCTAGTGCTAACTATCTAAAGTTTAATGATGGTGCTTATTTTGACACTAATCCTAAGGCTAGTAGCACATTAACTATTGCGCCTTTAGCTTCCTTTGGTTTCTCAACAGAGCAACCACTAGGAAAAATAGTAGTTAAGGCAGATGACTTTTACGTGTCTAATAGCAAAAGTTTAAATATCATTGGTGGTGATATTGATATTACTCAAAGTGATATAGGAAAAAATGGTCTTAGTGGGGGGAGTATTAATATAATCAGTAGTGCCAAAAATAATAATGTCAATTTTTTTGAGGATACTCTAAGGTTGGAAAAAAACTTGGGTGCAACTATTAATTTATATGATAATGCTCGTATAACTACTAGTACTTATGATACTAAAAATGCAGGTAATATTAATCTTCAGGCAGATAGGGTTAACTTAGCAAGCAAATCTCAGATTAGTAGTGATACACATGGAGTAGGTAATGCGGGTAATATTAATATAAATAGCAATAGTTATTCTATGTCTGGAAGTAGTGGTTTAAGCACTAATAGCTTTACCTCAGGTCATGCTGGAAAAATAAATATTAATACTCAGCTAGGCTTGTTAGCTGATGATGCTTTTATTACTTCTAATACCTACTTTAATAGTGGTAATGCTGGCGATATTACTATTAAGGCAGAAAAATCATTTAATATTAGTTCTAATGGAACTGTTAGTACAGTAGCTCATCGTAATACATCAGGTAATGCAGGTAACATTACAATTAGTACACCAAGTTTATCAATCAAAGGAAATGGCGATATATTTAATGATGGTGATGCTAGTGAAGATTCTGCTCTGATTACCTCTAATACTTTGTCGGGATCAATTGGTAAGGGGGGGGCTGTTAATATTAATACTGATCAGTTGATTTTAGATTCTGGTGCTACTATAGCTGTTGCTGGTAATGGATATGGTGATGCTGGAGATATTAATATTGTAGCTAACTCTAATGTACTAGTAAAAGATAGCTTTATTTCATCGAAAGCTAATATTGCAACCGGTGGAAATATTAATTTAAAGAATGCCAAACTGATTGACTTAAAAAATAGTAAAATATTAGCCTCTGTTTCTGGAGGTGTTGGAAATGGTGGGAATATTAATTTTGATAATGTAGAGTTAGTGGTTTTAGATAGGAGCCGTATTAGTGCGGATTCTACAGGTGCTCAAGGAGGAAAGCTTAATTTACAGTCCACCTTGCTTCGTAATCCTACCTCAACTACGACGGCTAGAGGTGTTGTTCAAGCATTGGATGGTGAGGTGTTTATTGCTAATGAGGTTAATCCAAATAATATGCTGAATACTTTACGCTTGGATTTTCTTGCTAACGAAATAAAGCCACCATGCTCTATAGCTGTGGCTGAAGAGGAAAGTAGTTTAACTATTGAAAAAAGATCAAAAGGAGTAGATTGTCAGTTTAGATAAGGTAATTATTCTATTTATCCTTTGCTTTAGATTTAATTGTTAAATTACTGTATTATTTTGATACTGTTATGATATTAAAGGCATATATATGAATCACAGATTTTATTGGCTTCATATTAAGCTAAAGCTAAAAATTTTATTATTTAGCTGTTTATTTATATTTAGTAATTTATATGCGGGCGAGTATGTGCAGTTTCAAAAAATGTGGCCTAACCTTGTTCAGCCTTTATATTTTTACTCAATTGGGGCAGCCATATTTGATAGTACTAGTAGAACATTTCTAGTGATGGATAAGTCAAATGGAATAATTACAAGACTGTCTTCAAATAATAATATTATCAATAGGTGGGGGGGGAAGGGAAAAGAAAATGGGCATTTCTCATACGCAGGTAGTTATTCTGAGGGACTGGCAAACAATATGGATATTGATGCTCAAGGAAATATTTATATAACTGACCCATTCAATTATAGGGTTCAAATATTTTCTTATAGTGGAAATTTTCTAAGCACGATAAGTTTTGATGATATACCTTTGTCAGTGGCAGTTTCAAATGAAGGATTGTTAGCAATTTTATTTTCAAATAGATTAGATTTTTTTAAGAATGAAAAATATATAGACTCATTATCACTTGAAAAAGAGTACTCAGATTTGGTTTTTTTAAATGGCACCAATGATTTTTATTTGGTTTCAGCCGAAACTGGAAGGTACTATACATATGCTAATAAAAAATATGTTGAATGGCAAATGCCATACTATGCAAATGGTATAGCACTTCTTACTCCGGTAACAAATATTTCCGTGGATGATAGTAGTAATTTAGTTTTCTCAATTACAGCGAGTGGTATATTATATAAATATAATAAAAGCGGTCAAGAAGTTTATAAAAGGAAATATTTTAAGAGTCGAGAGGATTTTCAAAATGAAGATGATTATGTGGATAATACGTCTCTTTATATGGATAGGCAGGTGGCAGGTTTTTTTGACGATAAAAACTCTCTATATTTAATTGATCAAAATAATCTTTTTATAAGCAAAGTAAATTTAAATGATGAAAGCAAAGTAAGGTTTGGAGCCTCTATTTCACATATTTATGATGCTACTGGCTATCCATTGTTTTCTTTTTATGATAACAAAAGAAAAATATATATAGTTGTTTCCAATGAAAGTATATCAATATTTGATAGCGATTTTAAAATAATATCGAACCATAGTTTTTTTGAAACAAAAAATATTGCAAAAGTTTATGATGTTTCTTTCAATTCTTCTGGAAAAGTTATAGTTGGCCTTGAGAACAAGAACTTAAAAAAAGTTTATCTGACTATTTTTTCATTGGAAGATATGCTTTTCGAAAAGAGCTACGCTTTAAATGATATCATTGAGCCAGCTACAATGTTATATAAAATATATATTGATTCTGATGATTTTGGGAATATATTTTTACTTCCCTCTGATTTTTTTCCATCCTCAACTAACTTATATAAAGTAAATACTATTACCAATACGTATGAAATATTAGGTGCTGATTCTTTGAGTCTCGGCTACCAAAACCTAATTGTTTTTTCGAAATCAAACAATGAGCATGAGATTTATATTTCTTACAGTCAGGGGGATAGTACAGTTGATGTAAAGAAAATGAGTTGGAGTAATGAAGGTTTAGTTAGTCTGGCATATATTTTAAAAGGTGCGACTATACAAAACATGACCTCTTTTGATGGGGCATTATTTTTAATCGACGGCGATTTCAATTTGTTAGAGTTTAGAGAGGACAAATTAGTAAAAGAAATAAAACTGGGTGGTTTTGGCGTTGATTACTCAAAATATTCAGATGTTAATAATATAACTATTAACAGTCATGAAGCTATTATTACTGAAAGAAATAATATGCGTTTACAAGTATTAAGTTTTAAAGATGTTCCCGACCGAAGCAAAGCAGTGTTGGTGGTTGGAGGAGATGAGTCTGGGAATGCACTGTGGGACGAATCGCAGGCGAATGCGAACCATGCGTTTTGGGTGCTAGCCAATCAAGGCTACACCAAAGAAAACATCCAGTACCTCAATCGCAATACGCAATTAGATTTAGACGGCAATGGTAAGCCCGATGATGTGGATGGCTTACCCACCCGTGCTAACCTCAAAGCTGCGCTGACGGAGTGGGCCAAAGACGGTGAAGATGTCGTCCTGTATATGATCGGTCACGGGGGGGCAGGCACCTTCCAACTGGGGGGAGGCGAAGTGCTTCAGGCGAGTGAACTCAACCAGTGGTTAACTGAACTCCAAGCGGTCATGCCAGGCAAAGTCACTGTGATTTATGATGCGTGTGAGTCGGGTTCCTTCCAACCCCTCTTAACCAACAGTACCTATCCGCGTACCGTTATTACTAGCACCCGCGCTGGGGAAAATGCCTACTTCCAAGATGCCATATCCTTCTCCCATCTGTTTTGGAACCAAGTTTTTTCGGGTAAACCTATAGAAGAAGCCTTCCAAGCGACGCACACCAGCATTACCCAAGCGTTTTTAAACCAACAAACCCCACAACTCGATAGCAATGGCGATGGTCTGACCAATACCCCTCAGGACTACACCCACTTGGCCCAACAAGCCATTGGTAATGGCATTGTGTATGCGGGAACGGCCCCCACCATTGACCGTATTTCTGTCAGTCCGGTTAACAAAGGTGAAACCACCGCCACCATTACCGCCTATAACGTAGCGGATGACCAAGCGATTCAAAGCGTGTGGGGTATGATTACTCCACCCTATGCCAACCTCACTCAAAAAGGTACTCCCGTACAAAACTTGCCGCGCTTTGATCTCACGTTACAGGCGGATGGTAGCTACCAAGGTCAATTTGACGGATTTGAACAACCCGGTACTTACCAAATCACCGTCTATGCCCAAGACCAGTCGGGTAATACCTCCTACCCACAAGTCACCACCCTCAACGTCATTAGTCCCTTAAGTCGCAAAGCCGTATTAGTTACGGGTGTTGATAGTACAGGACAACTTACCCCAGCATTACAAGCCCAAACCGACTACGCCTATCGAGCACTGAAAGGACAAGGTTATGCGGACACCAGCATTGACTATCAAAGTGCGAGTAATGTCGGTACGGTGGGGGTGGATAGAGCCAGTAGCCGTGAAGGTTTAGAGTTTGTGCTAACTCAAAGCACTAGCATTACAGATACTTCTGATCTAGTGGTCTATTTAGCCGGTGATATTATCGCAGGGGATTACTACATCAATCCTACCGAACGGGTCAGCTTAACTGACTTAACCCAATGGTTAAACCAAGCTCAAGCCAACATTCAAGGTACACTGACCGTGATTTTGGAGGGCAATGGTTCGGGTACAGGGTTGGCTGCATTAAGTGCAGTTTCTTCCTCTACCGCCGCTGAGGCTAAGCGATGGCTCCTCATCAGCAGTAGTGCCTTAGGGGAAAATAACTATCTACTGAACCAAGGCGATCTGAGCTTTTCCCGCTACTTCTGGAGCAAAGTCACTCAAGGCGCTACCCTAGCGGACGCCTTTAATGGGGCAGAGGCCGCCATGCGTCGTTACCAAAGCCCCCAAATCAATAGCAATGGCAATAACCAGAGCAATGAAAAAGACGACCGTACCCAAGCCCGCTACTACGCCCTAGGCTTAAACATCCTCCTCGCCGCCGATGAACCTAGCATTGGACAGGTTGCTGACAGCGACACCCTGACCACCACCACCCAAAGCACCTTATGGGTCGATCAAATCGTAAGTCTAGCGCCTATTGAGTCCGTGTGGGCCGAAATCATCCCGCCTGAATACGATTCCCTGACCCATCAAACCGGTGTGGCTCAAGAGCTAGCCTTAAGTGACGTGGGCAATGGACGTTGGCAAAGTACCCCCTCCCTCTTTACCCAAGCCGGTACCTACACCATCCACTACTATGCCAAGGATACCCACCAACGTATCTCGGTAGCTCGCACTAGTTACGTCACCCAAACCGTCGGTGTGGATGCGTATGAAGTGAAAGGAGATAATGACCGTAGCACTGCCAGCACACTCAGTAGCCTGACCCACTATCGACAATGGCATAACTTCCATGACTCGAAGGATCAGGACTTCATTCGGTTTGAGGCTGATCCAAGCCGAGGTCAGTACACTCTTAAAGTAGACAGTCTCAACTCGACAGTCGATGCGGTCATTCATTTATATGATAGCCAAGGCAACCCCTTAGCCTTACTCTCTAATAGCCACCCCGACCCCTACACCCTAGACAGTGTGGCCCATGACAGTGTAGAACTAGCCTATTGGTTACCCCCTGAAACAGGAACACAGACCTACTACCTACAAATCAGCCCTGCACCGGGCACGGCAACCCACAACAATCTGGCTAATGGCTATTGGGTCAGCGTCTACCCCACCAACGCTCCACAAGATGCCGTCATCCAAGGCGTTATTCGTAATAAAGCAGGTACTCCCCTAGCTGGAGTCAAGGTCTATACCCTCGACAACCAACAATATACCACCCAAGCCGACGGACGTTATGAACTCAAACTCCGAGCCGGTAGCACGAGCCTCATAGCCGACGCCAGTGGCTATCAAGCCTTGACCCTACAACTCAATCCTAAAGCAGGAGAGAGCTTGAGCCAAGACCTCACGTTGACCGTGAAAAATGCCACTGACCCTGATGACCCGACCCTCAATCCCCAAACACAAGTGCCTATTGTTCAAGTAGGCAAACTACTCAAGACAGAGTACCCGATCACCTATACCGGTGCTCTAGTGGTTCAAGCCTTACAACTCAACCTAGCCGATCAAGAAGCTGTTCTCTCCCAACTGAGCATCAAAGGCAGTGGGTCTGGACATGAAGTCACGGATCTGAAAGGGGTAAAGCTCTACCATGATATCAACCAGAACCAGCAAGTGGATGCAGAGGATAGTCAGTTAGGGGCGACCCAGACGTATCAGGCGGACAATGGCACGCTCTCTTTTATCTTGGCTCAGCCTTATGCTCTAAGCAAGGGCACTCAACAACTTATCGTCAACTATGAAAGATAAATCGTAACTTTACTAAGGCTTCTTTAGGCTAGTACTTAGAATCCTTAGTTTTAGATGGAAAAATTGGAGATAGTCTTTATGCGCAATTTTAAAGGTAGAAGGTATTTTCCATTATTAGTGATGTATGTGGCTAATAAGGTATTGGCTACTACCGATAAGACCTACCGTGTAGACATAGAAGGAATGGTGCTAAAGGAAAAGGAGACCGGCAAGGATTTATCGCCTACCAATTTACCTTTGACGGGACAAACCGTAACCTTGCCAGTGACTCCGACTCCGACTCCGACTCCGACTCCGACTCCGACTCCGACTCCGACTCCGACTCCGACTCCGACTCCGACTCCGACTCCGACTCCGACTCCGACTCCGACTCCGACTCCGACTCCGACTCCGACTCCGACTCCGACTCCGACTCCGACTCCGACTCCGACTCCGACTCCGACTCCGACTCCGACTCCGACTCCGACTCCGACTCCGACTCCAAGTTCGGGTGGTGGTGGGGGAGGATGTTTTATTGCTACAGCTACTTACGGTTCTGCTTTAGCACCGGAGGTAAAGATTTTGTCAAATTTTAGGGATCAGCATCTTTTGACTAATCGTTGGGGGACTTGGTTTGTACGACAGTATTATCGTTATTCGCCTCCTTTTGCTGATTGGTTAAGAAAACATGATGTCTTTCGTGCTTTGGTTAGATATGGACTTTGGGGACTAGTTGGCTTAGCTTGGTTGCTTGTGAAAACTCTAGGAGTGATTAAAAGATAGTTTACTCATGCCAAGGTTTAATAAAAATTAGCTGAACAAAAATTAATAATTTAATATTTGTTTATATAAATATTAATTAGTCTTAAAAGGCAGTTACTCCTAGCAGCTTTATTTGAATAAAAAGGGGGGGTTATATAAAGAATAGAGGTTATCTATGAAATTTTATACATATGTAAAGATTTTCTCTTTTAGTGTGCTGTTTTTGATAAGGCTAGCTTATGCGGGTGATTATACCCAATTTGATAGGGTATGGCCTAATATAGCACAACCTTGGTATTTTGATGCTGTAGGTGGTGTTGTATATGAAAAAAGCACAAATACTTTTATAGTGATGGATAAAACTAGTGGTTTAATAAGTAGAGTAACTTTTGATGGATATGTTTTAAATAGATGGGGTGGAAAAAGTGAGAGTACTATTGACGGCAAATTTAGGCTACAAGCTAATGGCTTAAGTTATAAGGGTATGTTTATTAACATGGACATTGATAACGATGGTAATATATATGTTACAGATCCTTTCAATTGTAGATTACAGTATTTTTCTTCTTCTGGTACTTTTATAAAGTCGCTTAGCTTTACAAATCCGATTATAGATGATTTTGACTCATTTATTGATAGTTGCACTGTAGAGACAATATCCACAAACTCATCGCATTTTATACCTCTTTCTGTGGCTATATCTAAATATGGTGTCTTGGCAGTATTATTTACAAATCGGATTGAGCTTTATATTAATAATGAGAAATTTTCTGAAATACCTTTATCTGAAGAGTTTTCCGATATAAAGTTCTTAAATAATAGTAATGATTTTTATTTGGCTTCAATAAAATCAATAAGAAAATATAGTTATGTTGATTATAGTTATAAGTCTTGGAGTACTCCTTATTATAAAGAAAATAATGCAGATGCTATTACAAATATAGATGTTGATGAAAGTGATAACTTGATCTTTTCTATACCATTCAGTGGCACGTTCCATATATATAATAGACTTGGGCAAAGTTTGAGTGAGAAAAAGTATTTTTTATCTAATAGTGAAATCTCAGAAGAGATGAACCTCTCGAAAAGTATTGCTAATCTTAGACAAATTGCTGCTTTTGTAAAAAATAATCAGTTGTTTATTTTTGATCAGGTGAATGATTTTATAAAAAAGATAAACTTAGATGATAGTTCTTCGACAGAGTGGGGGGGGGCAAGGTTGGAAATTTACTCAGCTATTGGGTATCCAAAAAGAATGTTTAAAGATGAGAAAAGTAATGATTTTATTTTTATAACTAATAAAAGTATTAGTCGTTTTGATCAAAGATTTACTCTCTTGAAAAGTGTGAATTTGTTTAATCAAAATAATCAATGTGTTATTTTAGCTTCTTTTTATGGATTTGGCGATAAGGCTTGGTTAGTTATTAAAGATGAAAAAACAAACAATTCTTATATTGCTGTTGTTTATTTAAATGATATGTCCTATGAGGTAGTGGCCTCTCTTGAGTCTGGTCTCCAAGGACGTAATGATATATACATAGCAAGCGATCAGTTTGATAATGTCTATCTAACAACAAGTGAACCCTTTCAATCAGGGGGAAAAGGATATAATAGGTTATACAAGTTTATAAAAGCCGAAAATAAATTCATATCAATTGAGATAGATATTTCTAATTCGGATGGTAATCAGGTTATTTCAGCCTATGATAATATAGTAGCCATTTCAGTTGCAACTAATAAAACCCACATCTATTTGCGAGATTCATTTAATCATCAGGTTTTTGGGTATATATGGGATGATAATGGCTTAAATAGCGATAGTCAATTAAACTCACATGTATATATTGCAGAAAAAATATTTTTATCTAGTGGGAAGTTAATGTTAGTAGATAAAAATTTTGATTTATTTAGTTATGAAGATGATTCTTTAAAAAAAATAGTTAATTTGGGTAGTAGTGGTGTTGGATACATGAATTACTCGGATTTAACAAATCTCCAGATTTATGATGGAAAAATTTACATTACTGAAGCTATAAATAAAAGGCTTCAAATACTGCAGCTTAAAACAATTCCCGACCGAAGCAAAGCGGTGCTAGTAGTGGGAGGAGATGAGTCTGGGAATGCGCTGTGGGACGAATCGCAGGCGAATGCGAACCATGCGTTTTGGGTGCTAGCCAATCAAGGCTACACCAAAGAAAACATCCAGTACCTCAATCGCAATACGCAATTAGATTTAGACGGCAATGGTAAGCCCGATGATGTGGATGGCTTACCCACCCGTGCTAACCTCAAAGCTGCGCTGACGGAGTGGGCCAAAGACGGTGAAGATGTCGTCCTGTATATGATCGGTCACGGGGGGGCAGGCACCTTCCAACTGGGGGGAGGCGAAGTGCTTCAGGCGAGTGAACTCAACCAGTGGTTAACTGAACTCCAAGCGGTCATGCCAGGCAAAGTCACTGTGATTTATGATGCGTGTGAGTCGGGTTCCTTCCAACCCCTCTTAACCAACAGTACCTATCCGCGTACCGTTATTACTAGCACCCGCGCTGGGGAAAATGCCTACTTCCAAGATGCCATATCCTTCTCCCATCTGTTTTGGAACCAAGTTTTTCGGGTAAACCTATAGAAGAAGCCTTCCAAGCGACGCACACCAGCATTACCCAAGCGTTTTTAAACCAACAAACCCCACAACTCGATAGCAATGGCGATGGTCTGACCAATACCCCTCAGGACTACACCCACTTGGCCCAACAAGCCATTGGTAATGGCATTGTGTATGCGGGAACATACCACCATTGACCGTATTTCTGTCAGTCCGGTTAACAAAGGTGAAACCACCGCCACCATTACCGCCTATAACGTAGCGGATGACCAAGCGATTCAAAGCGTGTGGGGTATGATTACTCCACCCTATGCCAACCTCACTCAAAAAGGTACTCCCGTACAAAACTTGCCGCGCTTTGATCTCACGTTACAGGCGGATGGTAGCTACCAAGGTCAATTTGACGGATTTGAACAACCCGGTACTTACCAAATCACCGTCTATGCCCAAGACCAGTCGGGTAATACCTCCTACCCACAAGTCACCACCCTCAACGTCATTAGTCCCTTAAGTCGCAAAGCCGTATTAGTTACGGGTGTTGATAGTACAGGACAACTTACCCCAGCATTACAAGCCCAAACCGACTACGCCTATCGAGCACTGAAAGGACAAGGTTATGCGGACACCAGCATTGACTATCAAAGTGCGAGTAATGTCGGTACGGTGGGGGTGGATAGAGCCAGTAGCCGTGAAGGTTTAGAGTTTGTGCTAACTCAAAGCACTAGCATTACAGATACTTCTGATCTAGTGGTCTATTTAGCCGGTGATATTATCGCAGGGGATTACTACATCAATCCTACCGAACGGGTCAGCTTAACTGACTTAACCCAATGGTTAAACCAAGCTCAAGCCAACATTCAAGGTACACTGACCGTGATTTTGGAGGGCAATGGTTCGGGTACAGGGTTGGCTGCATTAAGTGCAGTTTCTTCCTCTACCGCCGCTGAGGCTAAGCGATGGCTCCTCATCAGCAGTAGTGCCTTAGGGGAAAATAACTATCTACTGAACCAAGGCGATCTGAGCTTTTCCCGCTACTTCTGGAGCAAAGTCACTCAAGGCGCTACCCTAGCGGACGCCTTTAATGGGGCAGAGGCCGCCATGCGTCGTTACCAAAGCCCCCAAATCAATAGCAATGGCAATAACCAGAGCAATGAAAAAGACGACCGTACCCAAGCCCGCTACTACGCCCTAGGCTTAAACATCCTCCTCGCCGCCGATGAACCTAGCATTGGACAGGTTGCTGACAGCGACACCCTGACCACCACCACCCAAAGCACCTTATGGGTCGATCAAATCGTAAGTCTAGCGCCTATTGAGTCCGTGTGGGCCGAAATCATCCCGCCTGAATACGATTCCCTGACCCATCAAACCGGTGTGGCTCAAGAGCTAGCCTTAAGTGACGTGGGCAATGGACGTTGGCAAAGTACCCCCTCCCTCTTTACCCAAGCCGGTACCTACACCATCCACTACTATGCCAAGGATACCCACCAACGTATCTCGGTAGCTCGCACTAGTTACGTCACCCAAACCGTCGGTGTGGATGCGTATGAAGTGAAAGGAGATAATGACCGTAGCACTGCCAGCACACTCAGTAGCCTGACCCACTATCGACAATGGCATAACTTCCATGACTCGAAGGATCAGGACTTCATTCGGTTTGAGGCTGATCCAAGCCGAGGTCAGTACACTCTTAAAGTAGACAGTCTCAACTCGACAGTCGATGCGGTCATTCATTTATATGATAGCCAAGGCAACCCCTTAGCCTTACTCTCTAATAGCCACCCCGACCCCTACACCCTAGACAGTGTACCATGACAGTGTAGAACTAGCCTATTGGTTACCCCCTGAAACAGGAACACAGACCTACTACCTACAAATCAGCCCTGCACCGGGCACGGCAACCCACAACAATCTGGCTAATGGCTATTGGGTCAGCGTCTACCCCACCAACGCTCCACAAGATGCCGTCATCCAAGGCGTTATTCGTAATAAAGCAGGTACTCCCCTAGCTGGAGTCAAGGTCTATACCCTCGACAACCAACAATATACCACCCAAGCCGACGGACGTTATGAACTCAAACTCCGAGCCGGTAGCACGAGCCTCATAGCCGACGCCAGTGGCTATCAAGCCTTGACCCTACAACTCAATCCTAAAGCAGGAGAGAGCTTGAGCCAAGACCTCACGTTGACCGTGAAAAATGCCACTGACCCTGATGACCCGACCCTCAATCCCCAAACACAAGTGCCTATTGTTCAAGTAGGCAAACTACTCAAGACAGAGTACCCGATCACCTATACCGGTGCTCTAGTGGTTCAAGCCTTACAACTCAACCTAGCCGATCAAGAAGCTGTTCTCTCCCAACTGAGCATCAAAGGCAGTGGGTCTGGACATGAAGTCACGGATCTGAAAGGGGTAAAGCTCTACCATGATATCAACCAGAACCAGCAAGTGGATGCAGAGGATAGTCAGTTAGGGGCGACCCAGACGTATCAGGCGGACAATGGCACGCTCTCTTTTATCTTGGCTCAGCCTTATGCTCTAAGCAAGGGCACTCAACAACTTATCGTCAACTATGAAAGATAAATCGTAACTTTACTAAGGCTTCTTTAGGCTAGTACTTAGAATCCTTAGTATTTGGCTAATCATCCGTCTCATGAATCCGCACTTCATTCATGAGTGGAATCAAAAACGGCTTATGCTGTTCAATCTCATCCATACTCAAGCCACTCATCTCATACGGAAACACCAACCAATCCTCAGTCGTATGCAGATAATAATCCGGTTGCAAATCGGTTTTATTAAAGGTCGGGCGATACCAAGGGGTCGCAATGCGCACATCACTCGGCATATTGCGTTTTAAATGCGTACTCAACCGAGTCAACACCGCCTGCACACTCAATCCGGTACTAAACACATCATCGACAATCAAAAGCTTGTCATGAATATTCAAGTTTTCCATCAAATACTGCGTGCCATGCACCCGAATCTCAGTATCAGGCGAATTGACCATATTTTGATAATGCGGCAAACCCCGATACGAAGTGCGTAGCGCAATATGATCCGTTTTCACTCCTAAGGTTTGCAAACATTCCTGCACATAAATCCCCACCGTACTCCCGCCACGCCAGAGTGCGACGATAAAGGTCGGACGAAAACCACTTTCATAAATTTTGACCCCTAAACGAAACGCATCGAGGAGCAGAGTTTCTTCATCTAGAAAATGTTTTTTCATGGTAGGACTTGCGTTGCACAGACAGGCTAGAGAATATAGCGCAATTTATAGCTCGGAGTGTAGCGATGATTAGCAAGCAATACCTAGGCGCACAGCAATTACTCGAAGACTCGTTTGAGCTAGCCGTGCAAGTACTCAATAGCGGTTTTCGCCCCACCTTTATGCTCGCGGTATGGCGCGGCGGTGTGCCGATGGGGATTGCGGTGCAAGAGTTTTTAGATTTTTACGGGGTGCATACCGATCACATTGCAATTCGCACCTCATCCTATAGCGGCATTGATAAGCAAGCCAAACAGGTGCAAGTCTTTGGTCTCAATTATTTAGTCAAAAACGTACAAGCGCACGATAACCTATTGATTGTGGATGATGTATTTGATACCGGACGCTCGATTGAGGCGATTATTAAGGAATTACAGCGTCGTACCCGCCTCAATGCTCCCGAAGATATTCGTATAGCGGTTCCGTACTACAAACCTAGCCGTAATCAGATCGACCGCGAGCCGGATTATTATTTGTACGAAACCGAGGCATGGTTAAAGTATCCGCACTCGTTAGAAGGGTTGTCAGTCGAGGAAATACGCACTCATCGTCCGGCTATCTATGAAATTTTAAAGCCACACTTGCCTGTTTCATAATAAGCGGTATTTATTTTTGCTAAGGCTTGAAAAAACAGCAGCCTACCGATTAAAGCCTAAAGTAGTGCAGTAATCACTTAAAATTGAGTTATGAATCTAACCTTGCTAATCTTTTTATAAATTATACTTATAAAAATAGAGCAAGGCGATGTCTAAAGCTAATCTCATTATCATAGCCCCCTTAGTTTGTGTATTGACCGCTTGTGGTGGTGGCGGAACGGTTAGTTCCTCTGCACCACGCCCCATTAACTCGCCTATACCGACTCCTGTTCCAACACCCACCCCAACGCCTACTCCCATTCCAACGCCCGTTCCGCTACCTGTGCCTTCGCCCAATAGCTTGACACGCGCTCAAGTGGATGCGGTAGTGAATGTGTATATGACCAATATTCATATGCAGAATGATTTACTGAGTTTTATTACCAAAGTCACACCGAGCTTTAATGGCGCTAAATTTACGGTTCCTATGTGTGCTGAGGGTACGTATACGCTGGAATACAATGATAACGACTTAAATAAAAAGGTATCGGCTGGGGATCTATACACCATTACCTTTAATAACTGCGCCTATGGTGAGACGGTCTATGTATCGGGTGGGGTGAATGTCGCGGTAGGGTATGCTAGCTCTCCTTTGCCTGCGTTTAGTAGTCCGGTGCAACTAGCTTATGAACAGGCTTGGACTTTAGGACAAAGTACCACTTTTAAAGACTTAAAATCTCGTACTAATACCAGTGGTGATTATGATGTCATCAATGGCTTGCTGGATACCAGTTTAGTGAATGCTTTAGATGAGCAGAAAAACTATGCTGCCTTGAATAGCAATAATCTGAGTTATACCGGAGTCGTGGGGGGTATCACGATTCAGCACAGTTATGAGTCGATCAAGTTTCGCTACACCACGAATCTAAAAGATTTAAGCTTTAAGATGCAGCATGAATTCAAAAGCACCTACACTATGGGCACAAGCTCACTGACCATTGATGCGTTTAGCCCGGTAGCCTTTGCGGGAACCTTAGACTCTATCCATGACCGCACCTCAGCCCCTGTCTCAGGTACTGTTAATGCCGGAGTGCAGGGCTATAAAACAATTGTGTTACAGGCAGCACCAGCGGGTTTGAGTGTATTACTGTTAGGCAATATAGGGGCTGAGTTGAAAGCTTGGTCCGATTATGGGTTTCATTAAAAGGGAGTTTTAGTCCTAAGGAGCGGGAGCAATGTTACGGGGAACCACATCCCCTCTGAAGCCCCCAGGAGATTGGTAAGGAATAGAGCTTCCGCCAGATCCGCCGTAGACATACAGGGTTTGACCCAAAGAAGTACGCACAGGACTAAGCCGTGTATTGTGGTAATCTTTATCCTCAGAAAAAGCGAGTTCAAAACTGACTCGCCCGTCTTGTACCAGGTCAGTAGCTTGAGAGGCTAACTGTTTAGAGGTAATACAGAAATAAAATAAACAGCCTGTTGCCGTATCTTCGATTAAACAAGCCTTATCAAGACCACCATAGTTGAGTATCTTTCCACTTCGAGACGCTGTTTGGCCTAAAGGTACTACATTAGCAACACTCGGCTTACTACCATCAATCTTGAGTTCAAACTCAACAAATTGCCCGCTATAAGGAATAGCTGTTGGTAAACGCATATAGCCATCTTCACCTGCAAAACTAAATACTAATGAGCGTTCATCGATACAATAACCTAATAGACGCTTATGGTTAGGGAAGAAGGTAATCGCTTCACCGGTGACGGTAATGCAGAGTTGTCCCTCTCTACCCAAAGCTGGTTTCCACAGACCTGACCTACTGCCTCCGTCACACGGATAAAAGTTATAAACACGAGCAGTTAAATCTCCTATTACATTGAGAAATTCTCCGCCAATGACGATACCTAAGCGACGCTCACCTTTCATATGCAATTCCTTGGTTATTACTGTTAAGTGGATAGCAAATCTGTAGGTGATTAATTACAGCGCCTCTAAAGTCAGGGACGAGTAGTCATCTATCACACTACGAGATCACATTAAGTTAGCCTAAATAGCCCTCTATAGCTATATAGTTTTTGATTATTAGCGCGATACTTTTAGTTAAAAATTAGATACTTAATGCGTATGGCTAGAGTGCATAATAGAAGCCTAGTGATAAAAAAAGAGTAATTTTAGGACTAGGCTTGTTAAGGTAACTCAATAAGCAAGGCTTAAGTAGAGGGTTTAAGCAGCATTACTACAGCCCGCAGCACCACAACCACCAGCTCCACAGGCAGGGGCTGCGGGAGCGGCAGGAGCTGGCTCTTGAGTAGCTAAGTTCTTCTTATTATCTTTTTTGAAATCCGTTTCATACCAACCACTTCCCCCTAAACGAAAGGCGGCGGCAGTGACTTGTTTCTGTAAATTAGCCGTGTGGCAGTGGGGGCAGTCGGTCAGTGCTGCGTCACTAATTTTTTGTAAGGCTTCCATTTGGTGACCACAGGCTTGGCACTGATAAGCATAAATGGGCATAGTTATTCGTCCTCAAGAGTTGATCTGCTGCGAATAATGGGTCTAGTACTAGGAAAATTCAATAACCCTAGTTACATTCGTCACCAAGGTGTGATGAGTAAAAGGAATCGAGATGACGCGTAATGTATTGGTCACTGGGGCATCGAGTGGGATTGGGTATTGTGTTGCACAAGGTTTGCGCGAATTAGAGGGCTATCAAGTCTATGTAACCGCCCGTAAGCCAGAAGATATTGCACGCTTGGAGTCTGAAGGTTTTCGGGTAATACCACTCGATTTAGCGGATGCGAAAAGTGTTCAAGACTGTGCCTATGAGCTGATGATGCGTACTAATAATGAGCTGTATGGGCTATTTCATAATGGTGGTTTTGGGCAAGCAGGTGCTTTGGAAGATATTAGTCGCCCAGCATTAGAGTATCAATTTGCGGTCAATGTATTTGGCTGGCATCAATTGACTACTTTACTGCTACCGCTCATGCGTCAGCGCAATGAGGGGCGCATTATTTATAATAGTTCGGTTTTGGGCTTTATTAGCTTACCGTTTCGTGGTGCTTACAATGCCAGTAAGCATGCCGTAGAAGGCTTAGCCGATACGCTACGTTTGGAACTATTTAATACCGATATTAAGGTGGTTTTGATTGAGCCGGGACCGATTACCAGTTTATTTCGTAAAAATTCATTAAAAATGCTGCGTGACAATGTGGATATTGACGCTAGTGTGTTCCGTGACCAGTATCGAGGTGCGATTGCACGTTTAGCCAAAGAAGGGCCCGCCGCTCCGTTTACTTTGCCACCGACCGCAGTGCTGGAGTGTGTGCGGGATGCTTTGCAAAGCCCAGAGCCTAAAGTGCGCTATCGTGTGACTAAGCCAACAAAGTTCTTTGCTATCCTAAAACGTGTATTGCCCAGTCGTTGGATGGATAAAGTGCTATTGCGGGTATCCAAAGAGGAAAATCAAGGAGCCTCAACATGAGCGATATTATTGAGTATTTATTTTTTACTCCACAGGCAGCCGATCAATTTAGGCAGCATTTACAACAATACGCTATTGACTGGCAAGAAGAGCGTGAGTCAGTACAAAACGCGATGGTGTTTAAGGTGAGTGAGGCTATTGATCCGAGTATTTGGGATGCGCTTGATCGGCTTTTTGATGATCTAAGTGCCGAAGATCAGCGCTTTACTGAGCAGGCTTTGGAAGATGATACAGCAGCGAGTGCAGTAGGCTTGTACTTGCAATTAACTAATGGTCAGCAAACGGTAGCTAAGGTTGATCCTGATGTGGTGAATCGTATCTTATCGGTGTTAAGTGTCGAGGAGTTAAATCAATTTCTAGAGGTCATCGTGTCTAGCGTGGAGCAACCGGATGATTCAGCAATTTGTCAGCGCTAACCAAGTAAATGAGAATTATTTGCATTTATAAAATAACTCTTGTTATACTGCATTTGGCTCTTAACACCCTGCTCGATGATTGAATCTCCTTCAAGGTTTAAAGCATCTGCAACAGTAGTCTTAATCTCGTCCAAGTTCGCCCTTACAGGCGTGGATTGAAACATAGCAAAATAAGTCGGCTACACATTGAGTAGGGATTGATTGAATGCACCCCATTGCATCAAGGTGAGTGATGTAGTGGGGGTTTTTTAAACCCTGTCAGAGGATTGCCATTTAGATCGTTCCAAACACCCAACCACATATCTTAAAAAATCCCACTTTTGTACCAATATTGCTAGGATTTATCGAAACATGGTTAGCTAAAAGCAAAGGTTGCCGTGCGCAAAGGCTCTATTTTTGACTTTTGGCCATTATAAAAAGAAGTGAAGGAATCCTTATGAGTACGATTGAAGCAACTCCTACCGTACCACCTAAAACCCTAGCCACAGAACCTAATAAAGATTTTATGCGTGCTAGCCGTTCTCCAGAAAGCACAGTCACAGCAGGTAGTACCGATCAAAATCTGGATATGGTTAGAAATATTCTGTTTGGCGAGCAAGTGCGCGAAAATGAAAAGCGTCAGGCCGCATTAGAGCGTTTTGTACGCGTGTCGGTGAATGCTTGGACTGAGGATACCCAAAGACGCTTTGACCATTTACAGCGCGAAATTCAGCTCCTCAAAGACTTGCTCCAAGACGAAACTAAAGCGCGGCGTGATGATACTCAGCTCACTAAAGATCGCTTGGATGAGGTAGGGCGTCAACTCACTGATTTAGATAAAAAACAAAAAGTTACGTCAGACGAATCTCAAGGCTTGCTGCAAAAAGAAGTATTGCGTATTGAGCAAAGTATTAGTACGACTCGTGAGCAATTACAGTCTCAACTAGAGCAGGCTCTAAACCAATTACGTCAAGATAAGCCAGACCGTAAAGCGCTAGCTATGATGCTGCAGGGAGTCGCCAAACAACTCTATGATGGTGTGAAGGAGTAGGGTTGTGACTACCGATAGTGCGGAACGAGCTTACACTAAAGCCGCCTTAAGTGCGCCTACTAACCTGCACGCAGATAGTCAGGATTTAGAGCGCTTAAGATTATTGCTGTTGGGTTCCGACTATATTGGGTTATTAGCCCTCAAAAATCAGCTTCAAGATGTTAATCAATACACGGCACGGGTCGCATCGGTACTGGCTGAGGCGATTCAATTGCGTTCCTCTAGTTCCGATAATGCATTAGTACAAGCGTTAACGCCGAGTATGGATAAAGCAGTAGAGAATTTTATCCATAATGATCCACAGCGAGTGGCAAATGCACTCTACCCAGTCATGGGACCTGCTATTCGTAAGTCCATTCATGAAACATTGGCGCAAACTTTAGAAACCTTTAATCAGCTCTTAGAGCAAAGTTTATCACCACGCTCGATTCGGTGGCGTTTTGATGCATGGCGCACAGGACGCAAATACTCCGAAGTCGTTTTAATGAAAACCTTGGTCTATCAAGTAGAACAGGTGTTCCTCATTCATCGTGAAACCAGCTTGTTGCTCCAGCACGTCGTCTCTAAAAATGCCATTGTTAAAGATCCCGATATGGTCAGTAGCATGCTCAGTGCGATTCAAGACTTTATGGCGGATTCTTTCACCGATGAGAGTTCGTTAAATGCACTACGTTTAGGTGAGTTAAGTGTTTTAATTGAGCAAGGACCTTATGCCGCCATTGCTGCGGTCGTGCGTGGTACGCCTCCGGCAGAATTGCGTTCTTTATTGATTCAAATGGTAGAGACTATTCATCAGCGTTATGATGGATTACTAAAAAATTATTCCGGTGATAGTGAGCCTTTTGCGCCTACTCAGCCTTTATTGCAGCAGTGTCTACAAGCGCAACGCCAAGATAAGACAGATAAAACCAAACAGCCTTGGCTAGCGTATGGTGTGCTGGCGTTAGTACTGGCGGGTATAGGCTATTGGGCTTATAACGCTCATGTAGAGCGCCAACATAAACTTGCTCAACAGCAGTTATGGGAGCAAACGCTAGCGCAATGGGATGCACTACCCGGAATAGTCATATTAGGAGCGCAATTAACCGAACAGGGTTATCAAGTAAAAGGTTTACGTGACCCTCTAGTCCCCGCTAGCGCTTTAACGCTGAGTGATGACATCCGTCAACAATTTAATCCTAGTTTTATATGGCAACCCTATATCACTACGGAGCCTAGTATTGCTTTAAAGCGTGCACAGCAGCTTTTAAGTCCACCGGCTGGGGTAGAGCTGACGATTCAAGGGCAGACCTTATATGTGAGGGGTAATGCAGAGGAGGCTTGGGTAGCACGTTTGAAGCAGTTATGGATTTATAGCTTAGGGTTAGAACAATTAGATACTAGCCAGTTGATTAGCCTAGATTCCAAAGCGCCTTTAAATCATTTAATTAATACGATTCGCAGTACGTCTGTTTTATTTGAGCACGGGAGTGCCGCATTATCAGAAAAGAGTATGGCGCTCATTGAAATATTAGCCAATAATCTAAAGCGCCTTGAACAATTAGCGCTAGAACAGCAACTCAGTGTACAAGTCACATTAGTAGGCAGTACCGATAGTACGGGCACAGAAGTATTTAATCGACAGCTAGGCTTAGCTCGCGCTCAAGCGCTAATCGATCAATTATCAAAATTTGGAGTATCTAAAACATTATTAGTAGCAGCCATTGCGGCTATTAGTAGTGAAGCCATTACGTCCGATGAGCAACGTAGTGTGACTTTTAAAGTTGTTTTGCAGTCATTAGAAAAGCACTAAGGCTCATAACAGATGAGCAAATCACTATGATACAAAAAAAGATCTGCCTATTGGGGGCATTTGCAGTTGGCAAAACCAGTTTGATTAAGCGCTATGTCAGTAGCCTATATAGCGACAAATACCATACCACGGTAGGGGTCAAAATCGATAAAAAACAGGTCTGGATAGGCGACCAAGACATCACGCTCATGATTTGGGATGTGGCGGGTGAGGATGATTATACCACCATGAAGCCTACCTATATTCGGGGGGCAGCAGGCTGCATTATTGTCATTGATACTACCAGACTCAATACTTTAGACACTGCTTTAATGCTATATGAGCGTGTTAAAGAACAGGCAGGCGATATACCCATTCTATTCGCATTGAATAAATGCGACCTCAAAGATCAATGGTTATTAGAAGAAAAGCACTTAAAGCATTTAGCAGCTTTCCAACTGCCGCTTATTAAAACGAGTGCGAAAGAGGGCATGGGGGTGAACGCAATGTTTCAGGTCTTAGCTGAACAAATGGTTACCAGGTAGGAGGGTATGCCAAGATGACTACGCTCGTATCAAAAGTGTTACCCGCCCTTTATCGCGCCTTAGACATGGTAATATTCGTGCGCCAGCCGGATGGTTTATTTCAAGTCGTTTCAGACTCACCCGTTTGGATACAATTATGGCTGAAGTTAGCTCAACAGTCTCAAGGTTATGCCTTAACGGAAGTATTTTCCTATTTGCATTATTTCATGCCGGATGCTGAGCGGCATTGGGAGCATGCGGGTACTAATCCCTTACGTTCAGGCCCTTGGATTGAAATTGATGAGTTACAACGCGAGTTAGTGTTAGAAGCCAGTGCTGTATGGGTTGAGGGTAAACCGATTCTGTTTATTCAGCGTATGGGTGAGGATTATTATCAAGAAGTCGCACGCCTCCAGTTAATGCGTAATGGTTTATTAGTGCGCGAAGAGTTAGAGGCTGAAGTCCAACGCCGTACTTTGCAAATTAAGCAACGTGAAGAAGAAATTGCCTTAAAACTTGTGAGCCTAACCAGTTTCAGAGATGAAGAAACGGGGGCGCATGTACGCCGCATTGGGTTATATGCTGCCACGATGGCAAAAGCACTCAATTGGTCACAAGATAAGGTTGATGATATTCGTATTGCAGCACCTATGCATGATATAGGTAAAATTGGTGTGCCAGACCGCATTCTGCTTAAAGCCGGTAAGCTAACTGAGGCTGAGTTTAGCATTATGAAACGTCATACTGAAATTGGCGCTAAAATGTTGGAAAACTCACGTATTTCTTCACTAGATATGGCGGCGGATATAGCCCTTTGCCACCATGAGCGTTGGGATGGTTCGGGCTATCCTTTAGGTTTGTCAGGTCATGATATTCCAATAGCGGCGCGGATTACGACGATTGTGGATGTGTATGATGCGCTAGTGCATGAACGAGTCTATAAATTAGCACTGAGTGAAGAAGAAACTATAGCCTTAATGCTGGAGCAAAAAGGTAAGCATTTTGATCCAGAGTTGCTGGATTTATTTATGGAGTTATTGCCGGTGATGCGGCGTATTCGTTGCCAAGTGCAGGAAATTGACGATTTAATTGTGCGTGCAGAATAAGTACACTGTTTTTTTTAATCCCATAAGGTCAGCCTCGTGACTGCTGTTTCTGCGCGTACTGTTTTCACCTCTCCCATTCATTTTCTAGCCTTTGGTTTAGGTAGTGGGCTTGCGCCCAAAGCCCCCGGAACGTTTGGTACATTAGCCGCTATTCCTTTGTATTTAGTGATGGCTCAATGGTCGCTAGTGACTTACTTAGGGGTAGTGCTACTAGCTTTGCTGGTGGGTATTTGGATTTGTGGTGAGTCAGCAAGACGCTTAGGCGAGCACGATTATGGCGGGATTGTGTGGGATGAGTTTGTTGGCTTTTGGATCACTATGATCGCAGCACCTACAACAGGTTGGTTATGGATTATAGTAGGATTTATTTTTTTTAGAGCGTTTGACATTCTCAAGCCTTGGCCTATTAAACTGATTGATGCAAAAGTGCAAGGTGGCTTGGGGATTATGCTGGATGATGTATTAGCCGGAATTATGGCTTGGATTTGTGTGCAATTATCGGCTTATTTATTCGCGGTTTTTTGGGTTTTTAAATAATGAAAAAACCTTATATAGCCAGGCTGCTCCATTTAATAATTAGCCGTATCGAAAAGCAAAAAGCCCTCTATCTTATTGATAGAAGGCTCTAAATAGCTGACTTATTTTTATTGGAATTTGTCTAAACTTGGTAGATATTTTCCTACCTTTTCGTCTAGGTGCTTAACCCCTTTAGCCCTAAGAACTGAGTACAGAATAGCCACTAAGGTATGAATTATTGCTGAATGTATAGGCAATCAACGTTTATTTTATCAATTAATAACTCTTGTTTTGATTGATGAAGATCCAGTCTTTCTAGTACCTGAACTGGTCGTTATGAGTTTTAACTGGTAATCTGTGCCGCGTGTTTATTATTCAGGATTGCTTGGTATGAAAGTTAGAACCCGCTTTGCGCCTAGTCCCACTGGTTTATTGCATATCGGCGGTGCGCGTACTGCGTTATTCTCGTGGCTGTATGCGCGTAAAACGGGCGGTGATTTTATTTTACGCATTGAGGATACTGACTTAGAGCGCTCTACTCAGGCGTCGATTGATGCCATTTTAGAGGCTATGGATTGGTTAGACCTTGATTATGATGAGGGTCCGTTTTATCAAACGCAACGTTTTGAGCGTTATCGTGAAGTCATTCAGCAATTACTCGATTCAGGTCATGCGTATAAATGCTATTGCTCCAAAGAAGAGCTAGATGCCCTACGTGAAGCACAAATGGCTCGTAAAGAAAAACCCCGCTATGACGGTCGTTGGCGTGATTCGACGGCGACACCACCAGAAGGTGTGCAGCCCGTGATTCGCTTTAAAAATCCCTTGGATGGAGTTGTAGAAGTTGATGACCTAGTTCGGGGCAAAATTACCATTGCTAATGCTGAACTAGACGACTTGATTATTGCTCGCTCCGATGGTGTGCCAACTTATAACTTGTGTGTGGTGGTAGATGATATTGATATGCAAGTGACCCATGTGATTCGGGGTGACGATCATATTAATAATACCCCACGTCAAATCAATATCATGCGAGCCTTAGGTGCGACTTTGCCTAAGTTTGCGCATGTGCCGATGATTTTGGGTAATGATGGACAACGCTTATCCAAGCGGCACGGTGCGGTAGGTGTCATGCAGTATCGTGATGATGGCTACTTACCAGAAGCACTGTTGAACTATTTAGTGCGTTTAGGCTGGTCACATGGCGATCAAGAAGTATTTTCACGCGAAGAGTTAATTCAATTCTTTGAAATCGAAGACATTAACCGTGCGCCCTCTAATTTTAGTCCTGATAAATTGCTGTGGTTAAATCAGCACTATATTAAAACGTTACCGGCTGAGCGTATTGCGGAGGAGTTGCAATGGCATCTACAACAACAAGGCTTGGATATTAGTAAAGGGCCAGCTATTACTGAAGTGATTGAGGCACAGCGGGAGCGAGCCAAAACATTAGTAGAGCTAGTGGCAGCCAGTCGTTATTTCTATGAGCCTATCTCTAGCTATGATGAGGCAGGTGTGAAAAAACAGGTATCACCGGATACTCCGCACTATTTGCAGGTAGTGGCTGAACATCTCGCTCAATTAACCACTTGGGATGCAAATTCGATTCATCAAGCTATTGTGCAAGGGTGTGAGCAGCTCCAAGTAAAGCTAGGTAAGGTAGGACCTGCTTTACGTTTAGCGACTACGGGCGGTACTTCATCTCCTTCTTTAGAGGTGACGCTTAAGTTATTAGGTCAGGAAACTACTTTGAAGCGCATCAGTGACTTTATTGAGTTTGTAAAAAATAGTTCATCTAGCGCTTGACAGAAATAAGTGATTAGGGAAGAATACGCGCTTCCTTAATGTGGGGCTATAGCTCAGCTGGGAGAGCGCTACAATGGCATTGTAGAGGTCATCGGTTCGATCCCGTTTAGCTCCACCAACTTATCTCCGAACGAGGTTATTATGGTTCTGGTGGGTAAGATTGGATTGATTTTAGGTCTAATCATTACATTTTTAAGCCTAGTAGGCGGATTTAGTGCAATGTTTATGGACTATGATCAATTAGCGCAGTTTCTATTTATGGTGATTCCAGTAGGGTTTGTAATAACGTTTGCCGGATTAGCTACAGTAGTGTTGTTCGCACCGCGCGAAGGAAATAAACAATAAATCAGTGTCCCTATCATCTAGTGGCCTAGGATATCGCCCTTTCACGGCGAGTACCGGGGTTCGAATCCCCGTAGGGACGCCATTTTAAAGTTTACAAGCAGTCAATCAGTGTCCCTATCATCTAGTGGCCTAGGATATCGCCCTTTCACGGCGAGTACCGGGGTTCGAATCCCCGTAGGGACGCCATTTTAAAGTTTACAAGCAGTCAATCAGTGTCCCTATCATCTAGTGGCCTAGGATATCGCCCTTTCACGGCGAGTACCGGGGTTCGAATCCCCGTAGGGACGCCATCTTTCTTTTTATAGTCAATTTAGTTCCGTTTTCCTCTAACTGTTTTATAATCATTGCTTTGATAATAAAGCAGGTTGGTTCAGTGCATGAGTCTAGGGAAATTCTTATCTATGCTATTAGCCTTACTTTTAGGGTTGATGGCAAGCACTAGCTCCGCTGACACTAAGCCACCCTTCACTAATCACACGCTCCTCAACGAATTAGTTGTAATCGGTTTAACAGAGCAAACGATTGCCGATCAACCGGCTTTAGTGCTAACGTTTTCTAAGCCTTTGGATGAGTATCAAGAGCATGCTAATTTTATTACTACGACCTCTAATGGCATTCAAGTCAAAGGGACTTGGCAACTAGATCGTAACCCTAGACGACTTTATTTTACTGCAATCACGCCTAATACTCCTTATCGAGTGCAAATTCGTCCGGGTCTGAAGGCAGCCTCCAATAATTTAGTGCAGGCATTACCAGTCGATCTAGCATTACAAACTAAAATCGTAGAAACGCAATTTGATTTTAGTGCTCGTGCCAGCATCTTACCTACTCGTATCACTGAGGGGTTGGCGATTCGTAGTTTGAATGTGCCTGAACTAGATTTAGAATTCTTGCGCGTTGCCCCACAATATTTGCCTACTGTGATGGAGCAGCTAAAACTAGGTGAGGGGTTTAATGTTTATGATTTACATAATATTCGCCAATTTACTCATAGTGTGTATAGCACGCGCTTTTTGACCCAAGCACAACCTAATACGATTAAACAAAATATTTTGCCGGTAGAGAGTATTTCAGCTTTAAAAGCACCCGGTTTATATTTTGTAGTGATGCGTCAACCCGGCACATTTGGCGAACAAGCGTATCGAGTCACTTATTTTCTGGTATCGGATTTAGCCTTGCATGTCAGGCGCTATGCTCAGCAAATTGAGGTGTTTGCCCATACCTTGTCGAGTGGGCAAATTGTGCAAGATCTCTCCATCCAATTATATGGGGCTAATCAAACAGCTATTGTGAGAACTACCGATAGTAGTGGACGTGCTCATTTTAATACCATACCGCAGGGCGCTTTTTTAATTACGGCTTTACAGGGCAATGATTTAGCCTTTATTGATTTGCGAGATCCCGCTCTGCAATTAGATAAGACTATAGCGCTAGGTCAACCCGATCAGGCAGTGGATATATTTTTTTATAGCAGCCGTCGTTTGTTTCGCCCTAAAGATATAGTCGAGTTATTGTTTACTATCAGAGATAGGGATGGTTTACCCTTATCTACCCAAGAAGCCTATTTAAAACTCAAACGCCCTGATCAAAAAGTGATTTATGAGCAAAAACTCACAGCTCAAGCGAGTGAACTAGGCTTATTTAGCGATAGTTTTGAATTGCCTTATGATGCACCCAATGGCACTTGGTCGGTTGAGGTACGTTTAAACGAGGACGATCAGCAAGCGCTTAATCAATTTCATTTTGTAGTTCAAAGCTATACCCCTGAGTGGCTCACTCTACAGTTAAGTAGTTCAACACACGATAGCAGTACTACTAAAAAAATCATTTTAGCCTTACACGGTGAGACCTTTAATCATCAACTCGCCAGTGGGTATCAGGTTAAATTATTGCAAACGATGCAATTACAACACCAACCCTTAGCTAACGGCTTCTATTTTGGCGATGCCCGCGATAAAAATCATGTCCCTATTCAAGCGGAATCAGACCTCGTGCTTAATCAATCGGGTGGAGGGTTTTGGGAGGTTGATATGAACGCCTTTAAAATCAATACCCCGCTCCAGATTCAGTTTACGGCTCAGTTATTTGAGCCAAGTGGCTATAAAATTGAGCAGCAACTACAACAAAACTATTGGCCAGCCAATGCTTTAATCGGTATTAAACCTCTGTTTAAAGCCAATGCGCTAGAGGCTAATACCAAGGTACGTTTTGAGCTAGCCAAATGGGATCAAGCAGGGCAGCGCCTTAAATCAGCTAATGCAGCAGTAACCTTATTAAAAGCAGAACGTTATTATGCTTGGGATTATAGCCCCGAAGAAGGGTGGAAACAGGTAGCCAGTGAACAACTCATACCTTTAGAGCAACAACGCCTTGACTTAGCGGAGGATCAGTCCACCACAGTTGAGTTTAAGGTTGAGTCAGGTGAGTATTGGTTAGAAGTGGAAGATCCTGTCACCCAACTCAAAACCGCCTATCGTTTTGACGTGGGATGGCGTTGGCAAGGCGTTAATGCAGCTTTAGAGCCTTATGAAGTCAAAATGAGTTTAGACAAAGTGGCTTATAAAGCGGGGGAGGTGGCTCAGGTCACTATTACGCCTCCCTCAGCAGGGGATGCCATCTTAACAGTGGAAGGCGACCAATTATTATGGTCTAAGCAGGTACATATTCCAGCTCAGGGAGCCACCTTTACTATTCCGATTCAACGCAATTGGCAGCGCCATGATCTTTATATTAGTGCCTTATTATTACGCCCAGCCGATCCGGCACAAGCAGTGACACCTAATAGAGCTTTAGGGATTATTCATTTGCCACTAGATCGCTCAGAGCGTAATTTAGCGCTCACTATAGAAGCGCCTAACAAGGTTTTGCCTGAGCAATTAGTAAGCTTTAAAGTGAAAGCACATAATTTAAAGGATAAAAGTACCGTAGTATTTTTGGCGGCGGTGAATAGTAAGGTCATGCCTAATAAGCAAGAGGCAGCTTGGAATCCCGCTACCTATTATTTCTCCCCTAAGCGCTATGGTGTGGAGCACTATGATAGTTATGCCAAATTACTAACCACTCAGCAAGCTGGCTCCTATAGCAGTTCTGTTAGTCATCAAATACCTAACCTACTTAACTCTCAACGTGCCTTTAATCAACCCACTATTCAACATCTAGTGAGTAGCACAGTTCATTTTAATGAGCAGGGCGAAGCGGATATTAAGTTAACTATGCCGAGTGAATCAGGATCGTTCACTCTCACCGCAGTAGCCTTAGGCGAGGAGCAGTTAGGCGCTACGAGTCAAGAGTTAACCCTAGAAGCACCCGTGGAAATGACCACGCAAGCACCCAGCTTTTTAGCGGCTGAGGATACTACGCAATTAAAAGTACTTTTGGTCAATCAAACCGACCAAAGCCAAACCGTTAACTTGCGGATTGGCACGAATGATTTCCTATATTTAGCCACGACTTCAGATCATGAATATGTACTAGATAAGGGAGCTACTAAGACTGTAGTGCTACCTATTAAAGCCAGTCGGCGTTTTGGGCAGGGGATTATTGAGTTTGCTTTAGAGGGTAAGGGATTTACGCTGCATCGTAAATTTAATGTATTAGTACGCTCAGCTTATCCGCGTTTACAGCGCTCACGCTTGTATACCATTAGTAGTGAGGATGGTGCAGTTACCTTAGACAAAACCATTATTCAAAATTTACAAACCGACTCACTACGCGCACGCCTGACGTTAAGTAGCACACCTGAACTTAGTGTGCGGGCAGGGCTAGATGATTTACTCACTTATCCTTACGTCTCGTTAGAGGCAATGGTTAGCAAAAATTACCCTTATCTGTTTTTAGATCCTAGTTGGGCTAATAATCTAGGGCTAATACCTTTGTCGTTAGTGAGTCGAGAGCTGTACATAAGAAATGCAATGGCACAGTTAAGTAGCCTGCAATTAACCAATGGGGGCTTTGCTGCATGGAGCGGTCATATGATCGCTGACCCTTGGTTAAGCGCTTATGTCGCTGACTTTTTATTAGATGCTAAGGAGCAAGGGTTTGTAGTACCGGATTATTTATTAAATGGGGTCTTGGATTATTTAGAAACTCAATTGTCCTTAGGGGTAGTTAATGTAGCTACTAAGGGAGTGGATAATCCTGAGCATTTAGCGTTTGCCATTAAAGCGTATAGTGCTTATGTATTATCGCGTATGAATCGTGTGAGTTTGGGTAATCTCAGGGCTTGGTACGATCAAGATCATAAAAAAGCGCTATCAGGTTTACCTCTAGTGCATCTGGGTTTAGCACTTTATCAACGCACGGATGGGCAGCGTAGCCGAGAAGCATTTGACTTAGCTTTAGAGCTGAAGCGTGATGATACCTTACAGTTAGGTGATTATGGCAGTGCTATCCGTGATCAGGCTTGGCTGATGGCTTTATTGCTTAAGTATCAGCACAGTATTCCTGCTTTAGCGGAGCGCATTAAAGAACTCAATCGCCAAATCTATGTACGTAATTACTATACTACTCAAGAGCAATGGGCTTTTTTCCAGCTAGGGCAGCAGTTAAATGCGACTCAAAGTTTACCTACGTGGAGTGCGCAATTTATGTTGCAGTCTAGGGGCTTAAGCGTTAATCAGAAAGGGGCCTATCGTTTAGATATTTCAGCGCGTGAATTAAATGCCGGAGTAGCAGTAAAAGCAGAACCTAACTCATCGGTGCATGCCACTTTAGAAGTGCAGGGTTATCCACAACCACCTTTAGCTGAAAAAAAGGATTTTTTCCAAATTCAGCGCACTTTATATGATATTACGGGTAGGAAAAAACCTTTAGCCTCCTTTCAAGTAGGTGATCTAGTGGTAGTACATTTACAGTTGAATGCCAATGAGGAAGTAGCTCAGGCATTGGTAGTCGATTTATTACCCGGAGGCTGGGTATTAGATCAACGCTTAGTGAGTGCTGTACCGGAGGTAGTGAGTTTAACGCTAGAGGGACGGGACAAACCTATTGGTCAGTTGCTAGAAACCACACCTTTACTTACTGAGCAGTTAGCCCAAGACCGTTATTGGGCGGTATTACCTTTGAACAAGAAAGTACCGCATCATGTGTTGTATTTAGCGCGGGTTGCCTCTGAGGGTGAGTTTAGACAGCCACCTAGCTTAGTCACAGATATGAGCTATCCGGAGCGTTTAGGGATTGGTGTGGGAGTAGAACGCTTTGTTATTAACAGTGCAGGTTCAGATCAGTAGCTGACCTCACTCAACTATAGGACATTAACGGCTGGCGCTAATGTCCTTATCTGATGGAATGGGATTAAATAGGTAAGTGGAGACGTACTCGTGCACCTACTTGAGGGGATACCAGCAGTTCGATTTTTCCACCCACGGCTGAAATAATCTCGGTACTCACAGCTAGACCGATACCTTGACCTTCACTTTTACTGTCTTCACGAATACCGCGTTGCAATAGTTTTGCAGGGTTTTCACTCGGGAAGCCCATGCCATCGTCATCAATATCAATAATCAACATGCCTTCACTAATATGAGCAGAGACTTCTACCAATTGATCGCAAAAGCGGCAAGCATTACTGAGTAGATTACCCATTAACTCCATTAAATCTTCAGCATCAAGGCGGCATTTAGCGTAATCATCGACCAGAATACGAATTTCAAAGGCTTTATCGCGGTAAACCTTTTTCATCGTCTCAGCCAAACGTAATAACACGGGGCGGACTGGTTGAGAAATAATGATAGCGCTTTGGCTGGTAACCATAGCTTTGCGGAGCTGACGTGAAATGATTTCCTGCATATAGTCGACTTGACCGGCTATATCCGTTAGTACAGCTTGTAAACGGTTAGGGTCTTGATTGCCAACATCAATCTGAGAGCGAATAGCCGCTAGCGGTGTTTTCAGGCTATGAGCTAGATCGTCTAATGAGTCTTTGTAGCGCTGTTTTTGTCCTGATTCATGGCTAATCAAGGCATTAATGGTGTTTTTGATCGGCGTGAGCTCTTCGGGGTAATCATCTACGATTAATTCTTGCTCGCCTAATTGAATAGAGTGCACTTCCTCTTCAAATTCTTTAATAGGAGAGACTACCCAGAAACTAGAGGCTAATTGGGCAATTAAAATCAATACTACAGAAACGAAGAAGAGTACCGCGAAACGTACCCTAAGATCGCTCATCTCTTTATTAACCGCCTCCAAGGATTGAGCGACAACAAAGATATAATCACCATAGTTGTAGGTAAAGCGCTGTAAGGCTACTTGGTATTCGTCATTGGTATATTTATTTCTGGTAGTACTAGGGGAGGAAGAGGGGTTATCCGTTTTAGTTTCGGGGGTATCAATGGGGCGTAAAATACGCACGATGGATTTAGCACCCGCATTTTTTAAGGTTTCATCGTTACGAATTTCATCAAAATCAAAATAAGCCACTAATGCTTTGACATTAGCATTTAAGTTGTTTTCATAGTCTTCATAGTGTGAACTCCAAACAATACTGCGTGTAGTAAGATCATAAATATAAGCAAAGTGCTCACGCTCACCCGTGATACCAAAGCGCTCTCCACCGATAAAATGCGAAGCTTCCTGAGCCAGATTCTCCACTATTTTAAAGCGCCCGTGATCAAACTCTAGAAAACCTAAAATACTCAAAGCAGTACGTTGTAGCTCTTGGCTGGAATCTTCTTTTTTGCGCTCATAAAGACTTAAGTGCAGTAATACCCCCAACACTAAAATACCGACCACAATAATACTAAAGCCACTGACTAGCTGGCGGCTACGCAGTGAACTACTCATAGTTATGGGTTAGTCCTTTCTAGAGTAAAGCGGTAACCACGACCTCTTAACGTTTCAATCGGTTTAATGATTTCGTCAGGGTCGAGTTTAAGGCGTAGTCTACGAATAAAGACCTCGATGACATTACTATCTCGATCAGTATCTTCTTCATACAAACTATCAGTGAGACGTGTTTTAGAAACTACTTCACCAGCATGTAGCATCAAATACTCAAGAACACGATATTCATAGGCCGTGAGAATGATTTCACGATCCTCAATATAGACGCGCTGCTCTGAAGTGTTAAGGCGAATGGGAGGACAACAGAGTTCTGCTTGAGTCCAGCCCGTTTTGCGGCGTAATAAGGCTCGCAAACGCACCGAAAGTTCTTCAGCATGTACTGGCTTTACTAGATAGTCGTCAGCACCAGCCTCTAATACTTCAACCTTAGATTCCCATCGTTCCCGCACCGTCAGGGCAACAATCGGATAATCAAGACCTTTGGCTCTGACATTGCGGATAATATCTATTCCCGATACATGAGGGAGGCCCAGATCCACAATAGCAATGTCAATAGGATATTCGGTGGCGATATAAAGACCTTGAGCACCATCAGCCGCAGCATCGACTGTGAATCCCGCCCGTTTTAGATCTTCTACGATTTTTTCCCGTAAGAGGGCAATATCTTCAACAACAAGTACGCGCATAGCTTGATATCTTTATTACTAATAAAAAGTTTATTTTTGGCATAGTTCGTTCAACACAGCCTTCACCCCTTGAAAGGTCTGTATTGAACTTAATCATACACGCTTGATTCAGAATAAAAAACTACCAAGCATGATTTATAGCGTAATCTAACCTTAATCTAGAGCTAGGTAGTGATCTTAACATGATGATTAACAGTAAATAAGTTATTAAAACCAGCGCTCTAGTGATAGTGCTATAAAGTATAAATAATAGCCTTACCTCATTAAGAGTACTAGGCAGTGAACCTAGGCCGCAGATGAATACCTAGGCTCAATAATAAATTTAAGAGAGATCCGTTGATTTAGAAAGTACAAGTAACATGGATGGTTTTAAACTCGCTTTTCTCGGTAAGCAATTTCACAACGTGGCAATCCTCACCTCCTTTCTTATCTTTACTAATGGATAAAATACGACCGTCGTATTGGCGTTTTATTTCTACTACTACGTCCCCTTTAGTTAAGGCAGCGCCACCAGGACCTCGTTTTAGATCAATTTTCTCCGCTCCGGCATCTATTGCTTGTGCAGTGTGCCAAATACTGCACCCCAACAGCAATAATACAACCGTAGAGCGAATAACTAAGTTATGCTTCATAACATTCCCCTGTCAGCAAGATTTAAATGGCATTTAGCCCTGATGCCCTTGTTTTAAAGTTCAAAAGTTAAATTAAGGTAGCATCAAAAAAACTATTATAAAGTAGTGAATGGTAAATAAATTTACCTTAATTTAACATTAATAGTTCAAGTTGACCACTAGGTCATATTTTTTTCTTATTTAAAGATAAATTTTTATTAGTCCGTCTTCAAGGTTAAAACCACCGTCTTTAGACGGTCAGATTTATCTGCGATACTAGCTGGATGAAGGTTGGCATGAGGTCGTGAGAGATGGAGTATCGGTATGGAAGCCACACCGTCTACCGGATTGAGTATCACTTTGTATTTGTGACGAAATACCGCTATCCGGTACTGAAAGGGGATGTGGGGTTAAAGATACGGGAGTTGATCCGTCAAACCTGTCAAGCCTTTGAGATAGAAATAGTGAAGGGGTGGTGAGCAAGGATCATGTGCATTTGTTGTTATCGGTGCCACCGGAGCTAGCACCGAGCGAGATCATGCGCCGAATTAAGGGTCGAAGTGCGGCAAAAATCTTTGAAAGCTACCCGGATTTAAGAAAGCGGTATTGGGGACAGCATTTTTGGGCGCGGGGTTATTTTTGTGCGACTTCAGGGGAATTGAGTGCTGAGATGATTAAGGCGTATTTAGAGCATCACTTTGAACCGAGGTTAGAGGATAACTTTAAGACAGAAGGCTAGACGGGTCTATTCGACCCGTATCCGGACTTTAGTCCTTTTAGCGAACCCTTCAGCTTTAGCTGATGGTTGTTAAGTATCAATGCTTAAAGAGACCCGCTTAGAAAAAGTATTAAGCTAGATGATTAAAGCAATAAAAGTGAATTAACTATCAGCTAGGGTGAGAGAGCTTTAATTTTAACCCTATGATTTTTTTGTTGTTTTTATAAAACCTTTTTTAATAAAAAATATATTTGTCAATATCAACATTTAATCAAAATAGGGGTAGATTTAGCATGCCTAGGAAGGGGGGTTCTAATGCAGGATGAGGCTAAATGACTTGCTTTTAGGGTGAGCGTGTATAAGACCCATGGCTTATAGGGTAATAGGTGAGTTAGTTAATTATTAACAAATAAGTGCACAATAGAAAAGTTAAAACAATTTAATAAAAACCTAATAAAAGAGGTTTTAAATTCATTTAATTAAAACCTCTTCAGATCAAGTGGGGTTCATTTAAGCTATCGAATTTGTGCTTGTTGAATAGCGCTACCTAAATAAGTAGAGGGGGTTAGCTTTAATAAATCTGCTTTGACGGTATCTGGTAAGGCTAAGCCTGCTATAAATTGCTGGAGTAGGGCGGGCGTAATTTTTTGCCCACGAGTCAAGGCTTTGAGTTTTTCATAGGGCTGTTCAATCCCGTAACGACGCATGACGGTTTGAATGGGTTCGGCTAATACTTCCCAGTTTTGCTCTAATTCAGCTGTGAGATGCGCTTGATTCACTTCCAGTTTATTTAAGCCTTTTTGTAGGGACTGATAACCAATTAAACTATGCCCTAAACCCACGCCCAGTGTGCGTAATACAGTGGAGTCTGTTAGGTCGCGTTGCCAACGCGAAATGGGTAATTTTTGTGCTAAATGAGTCATTAGAGCATTCGCAATACCAAAATTACCTTCAGCATTTTCAAAATCAATAGGGTTTACTTTATGTGGCATAGTGGATGAACCCACCTCGCCTGCAATGACCTTTTGCTTAAAGTGCCCCAAAGCAATATAGCCCCAAATATCACGACTCAGATCGATTAGAATAGTGTTAATACGCACTACATTATCAAATAACTCAGCAATATAATCATGAGGTTCAATCTGAGTAGTATAGGGGTTCCACTTTAGCCCCAAACTGCTGACGAAGTTTTCCGCAAATTCTGCCCACTGAATAGTAGGGTAGGCACTCAAGTGTGCATTATAGTTGCCGACGGCTCCATTGATTTTACCCAGATACTCTATGCGCTCTAACTGTTGGAGTTGACGCTGTAAACGATACACCACATTGGCAAATTCCTTACCTAAAGTGGTAGGGGATGCAGGTTGTCCATGGGTTCTAGAAAGCAGAGGAATCGCCGCATAATCGTGTGCTTGAGAAGTGAGCTTAGTCAAAGTAGCCTGCAATATAGGCTTAATCACTTGCTCTATGCCGCCTTTAAGCATTAACGCATGTGACAGATTATTAATATCTTCAGAGGTACAGGCAAAGTGAATAAACTCACTAACTTGAGCTAATTTTGGTTGAGCTGCGATTTTTTCCTTTAGAAAATACTCAACGGCTTTTACATCATGGTTGGTAGTGCGTTCAATAGTTTTAATGCGCTCAGCATCGGCATTATTAAACTGCGCGATGATTTGTTGTAAAAACTGCTTAGCATCAGCACTGAAACTAGGTACTTCAGGAATGTCGGCACAATCAGCGAGGGCTTGCAGCCAATGAATTTCCACTAATACACGATGATAAATCAACCCATACTCACTAAACCAAGGGCGTAAGGCGGCTGTTTTATCAGCATAGCGTCCGTCTAGGGGAGAGATTGCCGTGAGTGCACTGAGATTCATACCTTAGCCTATGTACTTAAGTTTAGGGGGCAGCATCATACAGTAATTTCAGTGCCAATAGTAAGCACTAAGTGGATCAAGCACTGTAGGTAAACCATCTAATTGTGGATCACGCGTAGGATAATCAAGTGTATAATGCAAGCCTCGACTTTCATGCCGCATCAGAGCGGAACGAATAATTAAGGATGCTACCAAGGTTAGGTTACGTAACTCAACTAAATCACTGGTTAAAGAGAAATGGGCATAGTATTCATTAATCTCACTTAATAATAAGCGCACACGATTCTGCGCCCGTTGCAAGCGTTTGGTCGTGCGTACTATCCCCACATAATCCCACATAAAGCGTCTTACCTCATCCCAGTTATGGTGAATAACTACATTCTCATCAGAGTCAATCACACGACTATCATCCCAAGCAGGTATGGGGGGGAGGGGAGGGAATACCTTATCGTGAAACTGTTTAGTAATATCTTGGCTAGCGGCTTGACCTAGTACAATACATTCCAAAAGCGAATTACTCGCTAGGCGATTGGCGCCATGTAGTCCGGTGTAGGCGCTTTCACCGATACAATATAATTGCGCTAAATCTGTGCGCCCCGTGAGGTCAGTAATAACGCCCCCACAGGTATAGTGTGCAGCAGGTACTACCGGAATAGGCTCTTTAGTCATGTCATAACCAAAGCTTAAGCACATTTCATACAAATTAGGAAAATGCTGAATAATAAAATTACGCGATTTGTGGCTAATATCTAAAAAAACACTATTGATGCCCAAGCGCTTGATTTCATGATCAATGGCACGCGCCACTATATCGCGTGGAGCGAGTTCGGCACGCGGATCAAATTGTGGCATAAAACGCGTACCATCTGGCAAAAGTAATAGACCACCTTCACCTCGTACCGCTTCTGTAATCAGTTGTGACTTGGCTTGGGGATGATACAAACAGGTCGGATGGAACTGCATAAATTCCATATTAGCCACCCGACAGCCTGCTCTCCAAGCCATCGCAATGCCATCACCACTGGCTCCGTCTGGATTACTGGTATATAGATACACCTTACTAGCGCCTCCAGTGGCTAGAATAGTGACTTGTGCACCCATGGATTTAATCAGGTCTTGTTGTTTATCCAAGACATAAGCACCTACACAACGATTGACGCGTTTGCCTAATTTTCGAGTGGTGATCAGATCAATAGCAATGTGGTGCTCTAATACCTCAATATTAGAACGTTGCCGGACGGAGGTGAGTAAAGTAGTTTCAATAGCGGCTCCACTGGCATCAGCCGCATGTGCCACACGCCGATGGCTATGCCCTCCCTCACGAGTCAAATGCAAAGGAGCATTGGATTGATTATTTTCACGGGTGAAAGGAACACCTAGATTAACCAGCCACTGTACGGCACGGCGGCTATTTTCTACTATAAAACGCACTGCCTCTGGATCACATAAGCCAACTCCCGCATCTAAAGTGTCAGCAATATGCGCGGCAAAACTGTCATCTTCATCCATTACCCCCGATATACCCCCCTGAGCATAAACCGTACTGCCTTCTGTAGCCTCTTCTTTGCTCAGTATGGCAATACTTAAATAGCTAGGTAGGCTCAATGCTAGTGTTAAACCAGCAGCTCCACTACCAATGATTAATACATCATACATATATTTTATGCCTCAACTGGGTGGGGGATTGTATTCTATTCCTTGTGACGACAGGTTAGCATATAGCGCCTATAAATAAGCATGTTGATTTTGCAGATAAGAGTCAAACCAGTAGCGCACTGCGCATTAGAGTGCATTTACTATTTGTCTCTTGACTATTAGCAATCCCGCCTACGATGTTATGACTATAAGTAATTAAGGAGTAGCCTCCTAATGGAGCAAAGCCAAACCGATCTGGAACTGGTAATGAGAGTTCAGGCGGGTGATAAAAAGTCGTTTGATCTACTGGTTTTGAAATACCAACATCGGGTCGTTAGTCTAGTTCATCGCTATGTGCGTGATGATGATTTAGCCTTTGATGTGGCGCAAGAAACCTTTATTAAAGCCTATCGTGGATTAAAAAATTTTCGTGGTGAAAGTGCGTTTTATACGTGGCTGTATCGAATCGCTATAAATACCGCCAAAAATTATTTAGTATCCGAGGGACGGCGTGCACCGAGTGTCGATATTGATGCAGATGAAGCGGAACAATATGAGGGTGAGTCTGCTCTAAAAGAGTATGGGACGCCCGAGCATGAGTTATTACGCGAGGAAATTGAACTAGCGGTAAGTACTGCTATCGAAGCTTTGCCCGAAGATCTTAAGACCGCCATTTTACTGCGTGAGATTGAGGGTATGAGTTATGATGAGATTGCGCTGGTGATGGATTGTCCTATTGGTACGGTGCGTTCGCGGATTTTCCGTGCTCGAGAGGCAATTGATAAAGTACTGAAACCACTCTTGGAAGATTAAAGAAAGTGGTCTGGAAAGCTTAGGTGAAATGCAAATGAATGTGACTAAATACGAATTATTATCGGCCTTATTAGATGATGAGGCGGGTGATTTTGAGCGCCGTCGCCTATTAAACGAACTCAAACAAGATGATGAATTAGTAGCGACGTGGAGGCGCTATGCTTTAACGGGTGAGGTATTGCGTAAGAGCCATGCCCCTGTGCAAAAAAGAGATTTCCTAGCCGGTATTCATGCGGCTATTGATGATGAGATTGCCACCCCTAATATTGTCCCTACTCCGATAGTAACAGAAGCCAACCTAGCCAAAGTCACACCGATGTGGCGCACGGTCATGCAGTACGGGGCAGCCGCTAGTTTAGGGGCGGTAATCATGGCGGCAGGGTTGATGTTCAATAACGCTGCAAACACTCCTAACCCTGTGGCTGAGGTAGCTGTTAGTGCTCCCGTTACGCCCGTAGTCGTTCAAGCGGTTGCCTTCAATACGGCTGAACTTCCTGTAGCGCCCTCTGCAAAAACAGCCCGTTCTATTAGCCGTCTCGATCCTAAAACGCAAGCCTTATTGAGATCGTATATTAAAGATCATATTCGTTATGCTTCGACTACCAGTGTAGTTCCCACAGTACGCGCCGTGTCTTACAACCAATGAGCAATAGTGTGAATAAAATATCTCTGTTAGCCAAGCTAGGTTTGTGCCTGAGTATGAGTACAGTTGAGGTAGCAGCCGCTGATTCTGCTTTGGATTTATTAGAGCTGATGCAATCCTCGGCGCGGCAACTGAATTATCAAGGTAAGCTGGTTTATCAACAAGATAGTAATTTAGCTACCTTTAGAATTACGCACTCCTCACAAGGTGGAGAAGAAAGTGTAGTTTATCTAGATCCTAAAACGGGTCGAGATGTAGCTAGTACTCCAGAGGAAGCAAAAAGCTTTTCTTTGTCTACTTATAATAAACTCCAGCCTCAAACTCAAAAAGCTTACTCATTTGATTTAGGTGCACAGGAGTGGGTAGCTAATATTGAATGCCAAGTGGTGGTAGCACGTCCTAAAGATGCAATGCGTTATTTACATCGCTATTGCATCGATCCACACACGGGCATGTTATTAAAGTATTCGCTGATGGATCGCAATAAAGCTGTGGTTGAGCAATTAATGTTTACCGAAATTGAGTTGACCACAGAGCCTACCGCTACCGCTGCTGAGTCAGAAGGGAGGGTAGATGCAGTTGCATTAGCCGCCGCTCCAGTCTTAGATGCAGTGCCTCTAGAACAAAACAATACCCATAGTTGGAGCTTTGCTAAGTTACCCTTAGGCTTTGAGAAAATTGCTGAAATTCAACAGTCTGCCACTAGAACGCAAATTATTGTTTCTGATGGCATGACCTCAGTTTCTATCTTTGCGGATAGCAAAGGAGAGGATGAGGGTTTGGCGGCGCAATCGATCTATACTTCGGGGGCGATGAATATATTGACCCGTGAAGTTGGCAACTATATGATCACATTGATGGGGGAAGTGCCAGAGTCAACTTTAGAAGCTATTGTAGATGGGCTTAAATATACCCCTTAATCACCTATAGAATTGCTCAATACTCAAACGTTATCTCAGCCTCTGAGTCAGCCTGTGGGCAATTTGCTAATAACAACAATATGGGGGCGCTGACCATGATTGAACAACATGCGGTCATCATCGCTAATGAACCGGGTTATGCTTGGGTAATGCCTCAAGATAGCCACTCTTGCCAAACCTGTACCAATGCCAAAAGCACTTGCTCTAGTTTATCCTTAACCGAATGGCTACGCCCTAAACAGCAAGCCGTCAAGGTAATGAATCCGGTGTATGCCAAAGTGGGTGAGCAAGTCGTGGTAGGTTTAAAAAGTGAAGCTTTTTTATTTTACTCATTACTGGCTTATGCACTACCCTTGTTGGGTTTGTTAATCGCTGCTTTATTAGGATCTTATATATTTAGCCTATTAGATTGGAATAGCGATATAGGGGCTATGCTGGCAGGTGCTATTGGGTTAGGAGTGGGGTTGAGATTGGCTCATTATTTAGCAAGTTGGTCGAAACACCTAGAACACTTTCAACCCGTTATTTTGCGTAAACAAAATGAGATTCACTCTATACACTTTCATAGCGCTAACCTGAAGTAACAGCATAAAATAATAATAAGCCGAAAGTATTAGAGCACGAATAGGCAGTCAGGAGCAGTTTGATGTATCAACGTTGGTTTGGGTTGATTCTAGGGTTATGTTTGTTTACCCATTCTGTAGGAGCGCATAATCTCCCGCAATTTACACAGCTAGTAAAGCGTGCCAGTCCGGCGGTGGTTAATATTACGACGCAAAGTACTAATCTCGCCCCTGATCAAACCGATCCCCTTAATTCCGAGCAGTTATTTGACGAATTATATCGGCGCTTTTTTGATGAGCGCGGACAATCAGTCCCCTTTGATACCAATCCGCGTGGTTCTGGTTTTATCTTATCTGCCGATGGCTATATTGTGACTAATCATCATGTCGTGGCTAAGGCGAGTGAAATTACGGTAAAACTTAGTGATAGACGCGAATTTAAGGCGCAGTTGATTGGTAGTGACTTACGTACTGATGTCGCATTGCTTAAAGTGAGTGCTAAAAATTTACCAACGGTTAAATTGGGTAATTCAGATCGTCTCGAAGTGGGGGAATGGGTATTAGCGATTGGTTCCCCGTTTGGCTTTGATCACAGTGCCACCTCGGGGATTGTGAGTGCTTTAGGGCGTAATTTGCCGAGCGATAATTACGTACCTTTTATTCAAACCGATGTAGCCATCAATCCGGGCAATTCTGGTGGTCCTTTATTTAACTTAGCCGGTCAAGTAGTGGGTATTAACTCGCAAATCTACAGTCGTTCGGGAGGCTTTATGGGGGTGTCCTTTGCTATCCCTATTAAAGTGGCTATGAGTGTGATTGAACAGCTTAAAACTCAGGGCTATGTGTCACGCGGATGGTTGGGAGTCTATATCCAAGATGTAGATCAAGAACTGGCAGAGTCTTTTAATTTATTAAAGCCCACCGGTGCATTAGTTGCACAGGTGACCGAAGGTGGACCTGCTGAAGGGATACTCCATATTGGAGATGTGATTTTAGAGTTTAATGGTAAACCGGTACCGAATGCTGCGGTATTACCTTCCATAGTGGGTATGACTGCCGCAGGAACGCCAGTTTATCTCACTATTATGCGCGATGGACAACGCCAAACACTGAGCTTAGTGGTGAGTGAGTTACCCGCTCCTGAATTACCGGTCGAGGATTTAATGCCTCCTGCACAACCTGAACCTATGTCAGCTAGCACCTTATTAGGTATGGAGCTAAGTGAATTAAATCATAAAGATAAGCAAGTGCTGAAGCTCAAACAGGGAGTGGCAGTCGATAAAGTAGTGAGTGAGCCTGCTCTTTCAGCCAAAATAGAGGCGGGTGATATTCTGACGCTAATCGATGGCAAACCTATTCATTCTCGCGCACAATTAGCCACTTTAGTCCAAAACTTGCCCCGCGCACGCATGATTCCCTTATTAGTCAATCGGCAGGGCGCGGCGCGTTTTATTGCCTTGAAAGTAAATTAAACCGAGTAGTCCACGATTGATTCAAGCAAAAAACCTCGTAACCGTGTATTATCGCCCCGGCTGTCATTTATGTGATGATATGATAGCCGCTTTGCAAGGTCTGCAAAGTGAATTGAATTTTGACATTAAACTGTCTGACATTGATCAAGCCGAACCAATGATTCGCCAACGTTATCATGTAGATATTCCTGTGGTGGAATACGAAGGTGAAGTATTGTGTTATCACTTTTTTGATGAGCAGGCATTGAGGCTAGCATTGCAGCATGAGTGAAGCGAATCAAAATATCCGTAATTTCTCCATTATTGCCCATATTGATCATGGTAAGTCCACCTTATCGGATCGTTTTATTCAGGTCTGTGGTGGTTTAACTGACCGTGAAATGTCGGAGCAAGTACTCGACTCAATGGATTTAGAGCGTGAACGCGGTATTACTATTAAGGCACAAAGTGTCTCCCTCAATTACACCAGTAAAAAAACAGGCGAGACCTACGAGCTAAATTTCATTGATACGCCGGGGCATGTGGATTTTTCTTATGAAGTATCGCGCTCTTTAGCAGCCTGTGAGGGAGCATTATTAGTCGTTGATGCCTCTCAAGGGGTGGAGGCGCAAAGTGTTGCCAATTGCTACACCGCGATTGATTTAGACCTTGAGGTGGTTCCGGTACTCAATAAAATTGATCTACCTGCTGCTGATCCTGAACGTGTCAAGGTAGAGATTGAAGAAATCATCGGCCTAGATGCCCATGATGCAGTGGTTTGTAGTGCTAAGACAGGGATTGGTATTGAAGAGGTGCTCGAACAAATAGTAGAGCGTATCCCACCGCCTAAAGGTGATCCTGAAGCTCCTCTAAAAGCCCTTATTGTCGATTCATGGTTTGATAACTATGTGGGTGTAGTGTCGCTGATTCGTATTAAAGATGGTGAGATTCGCAAAAAGCAAAAAATTAAAGCGATGGCGACCGGACGTGAGTTCCAAGTCGAGCGGGTGGGTATTTTTACTCCCAAAATGACGGATACGGAAATCTTACGTGCAGGTGAGGTGGGTTTTCTCATTGCAGGCATTAAAGAGCTAGACGGCGCTAAAGTCGGTGATACTTTCACCGATGCGCAGCGTCCCGCTGATAAGCCTTTGCCCGGATTTAAAGAGATTCAGCCGCGCGTCTTTGCGGGTATATTCCCAGTAGAGTCCGATGCGTATGAAGATTTACGTGAAGCCTTACAAAAGCTCAATCTCAATGACTCAGCCTTATACTATGAGCCTGAAACCTCTCAAGCCTTAGGTTTTGGGTTCCGCTGTGGCTTTTTAGGGATGCTGCATATGGAGATCGTGCAAGAACGCTTAGAGCGTGAGTATGATCTAGATCTGATTACTACCGCCCCTACTGTTGTGTATCAAGTGATCACCACCGCAGGCGAAACCCTAGAGATTCATAATCCGGCACAGTTACCGGCGGTCACCAGTATTAAAGAAATCCGCGAACCGATTATTAAAGGCACGATTTTAGTCCCACAAGAATATGTGGGTAATGTCATGAATCTGTGTATTGAAAAACGTGGTACTCAAACTCAAATGCAGTTCCTCGGTAATCAAGTCACGCTGAATTATGATTTGCCTTTAAATGAGGTAGTACTGGATTTCTTTGATCGTTTGAAATCAGTAAGTCGTGGTTATGCGTCGTTTGATTATCAACTAGACCGTTTTGAAGAAGCACCTATGGTTAAAGTAGATATTTTAATCAATGGTGATCGAGTCGATGCTTTATCTCTTATGGTACATAAAGCGTTTGCCCAGCAACGCGGGCGCGAGTTAACCGAGCGCATGAAGGATATTATCCCGCGTCAAATGTTTGAAGTAGCAATTCAAGCCGCGATTGGCACTAATATTATTGCCCGCACGACCGTCAAAGCCTTACGTAAAAACGTATTGGCTAAGTGTTATGGTGGCGATGTGAGCCGTAAGCGTAAATTATTGGAAAAGCAAAAAGCGGGTAAAAAGCGCATGAAACAAGTGGGTAATGTTGAAATCCCACAAGAGGCGTTTCTAGCAGTACTCAAAGTCGGCGATAAGTAATTAATAATGGAAACGAGTATGAATTTATTGGATCTAGAGTTAATTCTAGTCACGTTAACCGTAGTATCGGGTTTAATTTGGTTAGGCTATTGGCTCAAAACACGCAAACAACCCCCTGCTAAAACCGAACCGATTATAGTTGATTACGCGAAATCTTTTTTTCCGGTGCTGCTCGTCGTTTTAGTATTACGCTCCTTTGTGATGGAGCCGTTTCGCATTCCTTCGGGATCTATGCTGCCGACTTTAGAAATTGGTGACTTTATTTTAGTGAATAAATTTGCCTATGGCGTGCGTTTACCTTTAGTGCACAATAAAGTTATGGAAACGGGTGAGCCTAAAGTAGGCGATGTAGCGGTCTTTCGTTTTCCACAAGACCCTAATATCGACTTTATTAAGCGCGTTATAGGTGTCCCCGGAGATCGTATTACCATTAACGATAAAGTACTCAGTGTGAATGGTATTCCGGTGGAGCGCGTTGAGTTAGGGGACTATATTCCTATTCCGGGCGGTGATCAGGGGGATAATGTGGCTTTACGTTTCAAAGAAACGTTAAATGGCAAACAACACGATATTTTAATTGATCCCAATGTTCCTAGCCCGATTCAAGATTTAATGGTTCCAGCGGGGCATTACTTTATGATGGGCGATAATCGTGATCATAGTAATGACAGCCGTTATTGGGGGTTTGTGCCCGAAGAAAATTTAGTAGGTAAAGCGGTATTTGTGTGGTTGCATTGGAATATTGGCAGTACTTGGCCTTCGTTAGGGCGTGTAGGTGGGATTGAATAATATCCCACCCTCTCATCTAGGATAGTGAGTGTGGAACGACTGGATAAATTAATTGATCAAGCATTAATGGCGACGGATAGTTTTAAACGCGCCATTACTCATCGTAGTGCGGACGGCAAAAACAACGAACGCTTGGAGTTCCTTGGTGATAGTGTGCTAGGGCTTATTATCACCACGGAGCTTTATAAACGCATCCCGCGTGCTAGTGAGGGCTATTTAAGTAGGCTTAGGGCCTCTTTAGTGAATGAAAATGCCTTAGCGCAATTAGCAGGTGATATTCGTTTGGGTGATTTTTTACGTTTAGGGCCGGGTGAATTAAAAAGTGGTGGGTTTAGGCGTAAGTCGATTCTAGCGGATGCTTTAGAAGCTTTAATTGGCTGTATTTACTTAGAGCGTAATTTGATTGAAGCACAAGCGTTTGTGCTTAAAATTTATGAGCAGCGCCTGAGAGACTTACCTACCGAGGACGATTTAAAAGACCCCAAAAGCCGTCTACAAGAATATTTACAATCCCGTAGTATGGACTTACCCCAATATCATTTATTAGATGTGACGGGCGAGGCGCATAAGCAGTCATTTCGTGCCGAATGTGTGATTCCCGCCTTGAAAATTCGTACTGAAGGCTTAGCCAATAGTCGTCGCAAAGCCGAGCAAGATGCTGCGGGTCTTGCCTTTGAAATAGTGAGAACTTTATGAAGCAATACGGATTAGTAGCGATTGCAGGTCGCCCTAATGTCGGTAAATCTACCTTAATGAACCATTTAATCGGGGCGAAAGTATCTGCTATTGCTAATAAGCCCCAAACCACGCGCCATAATATTCGTGGTATTTTGACCGAGGGTGAGGTGCAAATTGTGTTTGTGGATACGCCGGGTATTCATAAAACCAGTAAAAGTTTGCTGAATAAGACCATTAATATGGAAGCGGTGGCAGCGCTAGAAGAAGTCGATGCGGTCTTAATGCTGGTAGAGGCGATGCGCTGGACAGAAGAAGATGATTTGGTCTTACAACGTTTAGCTCATGTGAAATGTTCGGTGTTTTTGATTGCTAATAAAGTGGATCGGGTGTCGGATAAAGAGATGCTGCTGGCTTGGCTAGAAATGGTACATACTAAGCGTGATTTTCAGGAAGTATTTCCGCTTTCAGCGACTAAAGGGATTAATACTCCTCAATTACAGCGCACTTTATTAGAGCTGATGCCAGAAAGTGAGTGGGCCTATGAGGATGATGATATTACCGATCAGTCTACCAAATTTATTTGTGGTGAATTGGTGCGTGAGCAGTTAATGACTTATTTGCATCAGGAGTTGCCTTATTCTACGGCGGTAGAAGTCGAACGTTTTGAGGATAAGGGCAAGATCATTGAGATTGATGCGGCGATTTGGGTCAGTCGTGAGAGTCAAAAGGGTATTATTATCGGTCATAAGGGTGAGTCCTTAAAGCGTATCGGTAGCTCGGCACGGATTTCGATAGAGAATTTTTTAGAGCGTAAAGTGATGTTGAAGCTCTGGGTGCGCTTAGAGGAAAACTGGGAAAATAGCCCAAGGCATTTGCAGCAGTTGGGTATTTCACGTTAGTTAGGTATACACAGTCGTAACAACCTAGGGGCATTATTTTTCCGAAGACGCTGTAAATACATCCCTGTACGCTTCAAGGCGGCATCCATGCCGCCTAGACTTCTCCAAAACAATACCCCTAGGTTGTTACTTAGCTCTGATGGGTATGACATTATTTCTTAAGAGGCGAGTGCTGTGTCACAAGACGTTCAATCCCTAGCCTTTGTGTTACGCCGTAAACCCTTTCGAGAGCAAAGTTTATTGCTGGATTTATTTACTGAATCACACGGCAAAATTACCTGTATTGCTAAATATTCTAAAGCGCAAGCGGATCGATTACGCGCGGTGTTTGAACCCTTACGTTTATTGGATGTGCGTTGGCGCGGACGTGGTGAGGTGTTTACTTTATTTGATGTCGATGAAATACAACGTTTTCCTTTAAAAGAGGCTGCCTTGATTCAGGGCACGTATGCGACTGAAATTTTATTGCGCGGTTTAGAAATAGGGCAGGCATTGCCAGAGTTATTTCATCTGTATCATACCCTGTTAGAAGCCCTACATACTCAGCCTAATGTGTCGTTGCTGAATCAATTTGAGCTGGCTTTTTTAGAGCAGCATAATCAATTACTGAATTTAGAGCTGGATGACTTTAGCGGTGAAAGGTTGAATCCGCAAAGTGTTTATCGCTTCCATCCTAATCACGGCATAGTGCCGCTACACGCAGTGACTAAGGACAAAGGATTTACTATTTCAGGACAGCTATTGTGCGCTTTAAGGCAACCGGATAGTTTAAATACCGAACAACGCCGTGAGTTGCGCCAAGTACTCGATCAAATGATGTATTATCACCTCAATGGTAAAACTCTTTATGCAAGGCAATTATTGTAATGACTCATCCACTCGAATTAGGGGTCAATATTGACCATATCGCTACGTTACGCCAAGCACGCGGCACGCCTTATCCGAATTTAATGGAGGCGATGCGTTTAGTCGAAGATGCGGGGGCGCATGCGATTACTATTCATCTACGCGAAGACCGTCGTCATATTCAGGATAAAGATGTGTATGACATTAAACAGCTCTGCACTAAACGTATTAATCTTGAAATTGCCGCAACTGAAGAAATGGTGCGTATTGCCTGTGATGTCAAGCCCCATGATATTTGTCTAGTGCCTGAAAAACGTGAGGAAGTGACGACCGAGGGGGGGCTAGATGTGATTCATCACTTTGCGCGGATTCAGGATTGTACTCAGCGTTTATTAGATGAAGGTATGCGGGTGTCACTATTTATTGAACCCGATTTAGAGCATATTCGCCGCGTACCGGATATTGGTGCTCCGGTGATTGAGTTACATACGGGGACTTATGCGAATGCTAAAGGAGATGCGCAATTACGTGAATTAGAGCGTATTCAAAAAGCATCAGAACTTGCGCATAGTTTAGGGATTCGAGTGAATGCAGGGCATGGTTTGGATTATCAAAATACGGTAGCGATTGCCCAAATTCCTGAAATGCGTGAACTCAATATTGGGCATGCGATGGTGGCGCGGGCGATCTTTGTCGGGATTCGTCAGGCGATGGTGGAGATGTTGGCATTGATGCAGTCGGCTCGCGCTAGAGTCTAATTAGGAGAATGGTATATGAATCAAGTAGCTGAAAAATCGGATAATCAAGAGCCAGTACGTGTGGTGGAGATTGGTGTGAAGGGGCTATTTGGTTTGTATGATCATACGGTGAAGCTCAAGGATGAGCGTGTGACGATTATTCACGGACCAAATGGGGTAGGGAAGACGGTTTTTTTAAAGTTAGTTCATCTCTTTTATTCGTTTAAATATGAAAATTTATTGAAGTTTGATTTTACGAGTCTGGTTTTCTTCTTTAGTAATGGTGCATCTGTACAAATAAAAAAATTTTTTGTTGAGGATAAGGAAACCAATGATTATGTATTTATATTCACCGATAATAGCAGTGAAGAGTGGAGTATCTCAATTAACGGGTATTTGGTAGATTCTAAATCAGGTCTATTAGAGAAGTATTATAAAAAAATTATAAATATTTTTGATGATGCCAAAATTAATAAACCTAAATTGATTGAATTATCTGATTTAGAGTTTCTTAGTAAAGGTAAAGTAACAAATAAAAATAAAATTACTATGTTTATAGCAGCATCTTATTTTGCTGCTCTTGAAGGCTATCTAATAAAGTGTAGTTTTATAAGTATATTAAGGGTTTTTTCAGAGTTACTAGATGATAAAAGTAATTCTGTCACTTTTAGGTTGAAAATTGGATCTTATCCGCAAGATTTAAGCGATATTATAAAAACATCATTAGGCAGTTATGGGGTTTTTTCTGATCATTTGGAGAGAACTTTTGCTAAGAGACTTATTGATGCTGACGAAACTATATATGATAAATCTATGATAGAAAGTCTTTTTCAAGAAATAAACTTAATTAAAAAAAGATATGAAAAAATTGGATTGTTAAAAGATTTTGTTGGTTTTGATGACATAAGTAATCTAAATCCTACTAAGTATAGTTCAATAGGTTTATATGCTAGTGATATTAAGAGTAAGTTAAATATTCTTGAGCCATTAGCTAGAAAAATAGAGCTTTTTGTTAATATTACTAATAGTAAAATTAAAAATAAGAAAATAATCATAGACAAAGAGCTTGGGTTTAAAGTTATTGATCGTAATAATAAAGAGCTTAATTTAGTGGATTTATCATCTGGTGAGCAGCATCTTATCATATTGATTTACGAGTTATTATTTAAAGTAGAGTCTAATACGCTCTTGCTAATCGATGAGCCAGAGCTTTCAATGCATATCAGTTGGCAACGTGAGTTTGTAGATGACCTGCTTAAAATCATTGAGCTAAACCCTATAGACGTAATCCTTGCTACACACTCACCTAGCATTATCAACGACCACTCCAATCTAATGGTAGCCTTCAAAGCCGATGTGCAGCAGGAAGCCGCCTAATTATGTCAGAGAGTGTTAGTAAGGCTCAGGAGCTGGTTTATAATATTAATGAAACAGTCAATGCTGCTATTCTTTTAGAGGGTGTTTATGATAGTGGCTTTCTTCTAGTAGAGGGTGAAAGTGACATTAAATTTTGGGCTAAGTTTGTTGAGAAAAGATACTTAATAAAGGCAGATGGAAAATATAATGTTATTGCAGCAGCTAACATCTTAGATACTAAAAAAGACCAAAAAGTACTAGGTGTAGTAGACGCTGACTTTGATCGTATTAATAATTTAAACTATTCAGATCGAGTAGTACTTACCGATGCTCATGATCTAGAAATATTAATGCTTCATAGTAATGCTTTAGCACAAGTAAAATTAGAATACTTTGATGAAGCTAAGTGCCAAGAGTTTGAAGCTAAAAGTGGAAAGCCATTATTAGATGCAATCCTAGAGCATGCTAGTGTATTTGGTGCGTTTCGCTACTTGCATATTCAAAATAAATGTATTTTCAGCTTTGATGAGTTTAATCCTTATCGTTATGAGGATAAGAGCATCTTTGATTTTAACTATGCTCAATTAAAAGTAGATTTTTGCTCACTAGCCTCTCTTGACCTAGCTCAGATTAATAATCATATCCAAGTGCTTACAACTTATTCCAAGCAAGAGATTTGTCAAGGGCATGATACTTTAAAGTTAATTTGTATTGTGCTGCGTAAAATTTGCAAACCTAACTCAACTAAAGCTATAGGCGATGAAGACCTAGCCAAATTTTTGAGAATGGCTTTCAGTAAAGAAGATTTGCTTAAAACCACTATGTTTCAATCCTTAAAGCAAAAAGCTGAGGCTTGGAACCTAACTCTTTTTCAGAGTTGTGTATGATCATCGGTATTGGCACAGATATTGTTGAGATTGCTCGTATTGAACGGATTTTAGTAGGGCAATCTCAGCGTTTTGTAGAGCGCTTATTACATGCTAATGAGTTAGAACGTTTTAGAACCTTAGCGAACCCTGCGGCTTGGTTGGCTAAACGTTTTGCCACTAAAGAAGCCGTAGCTAAAGCCTTAGGTACGGGAGTAGGGGAGAAAGCGCGTTTACAAGAAATCGAAACCTGCTATACGGCAGAGGGCAAGCCCTATCTCGTTTTACACGGTGCTACCCTACAAACTGCTCAAGCATTAAACATCCACCATTATCAATTATCGGTCAGTGATGAACGCCACTATGCTGTGGCTTTTGTCGTTTTAAGCTCTAATTAATAAGCACTTATTCACCTAGGGCTAATCCGGTTTGGTTAAATATTCTAATTCGGTAAGGTAGTTAAGTGCATGGCTGCGTCCATGACTGCACATTTCTGGTTCCGGTTTAAAATCAGCACATACCTGAGGTCTGGTCGCTAAACCAAATAGGGCACAACGTTGATCTACTAATAAATGTACACAGGTGACACCAGCGGGCTTGCCCTGTGGCATTAAAGGGATGGGGCTAGAGATTGATTGGGCAATACAACATGCACCACAAAAGGGCTGGCAATCCATGACTCATCATCCAGTAAGCTAAAGATACACTGTAGAGGTTTTGCGCGTGCATTTGAAGTCAGGTGGTAGCGCTAAAGTGATTAAGATAAAAGGCATATTAATTCATAAAATATACTTATTGATATAATTGTTTCTTTGGGGGTTATGTGTAAAGATTTGTTTACCAAGATCTACACTTTAACTAAGTAAGTTCCTGCCTTATTGATGTATTGCCCAGCCACGCTATACATCAGTAGCTAACTAGCAACTAATAGTAAAAATAAGCTTTTTTGATCTGGCTGTCGTATTAGATAAGTTATAATAAAGCTTAAATTATTATTTTAATTATAATTTTAATGATGGGGAGGACAGTGTTGTGCTACAACCTATCCGTAGTTTTTTAAGTCATAGGCTTATCAGGTCTTTACTGTCTATAGGTCTATTCTATGTGCTTGGGTTTTTAGCCTATGCGCAAGCTGCTCAGGTTACTGTATTAAACCAAGCGATTGCTACCTCTCAAGGCTCAGGAGCGGGGGGAACACCGAATATAAGCGGATTTAATATTCCAGCCGGTAAAAATCGGGTGCTCTTTATTTTTGCCGCTTTTGAGCGTGATCACTGTAACTTAGCTACGGATGATTGTGATAAGACTAATCCCTATAATGGAGTAGGATCTGATAACTATGCACGCCCCGTAACAGCAGTTAATCAAATTACCGCCCGTGTAGCAGGTCCTAGCTCGACAGTCGATAAGATGAATGCGCTTACCATCGGCGGTTCACCGAGTGGTGATTTACGTTTTGTGACGATGGAAACTAGCTTACTAGACAACTTTAATAACCCGATTGCTAATTCCACGTTGTTTAGTGTCGAGAGCTATCATATAGCCTTAATGGAGTCTGAAATTAATACTCTATTAGGGGGAGCAGGCTCAGGCGCTGTCACTATCACCTTACCCGATGTGAATGCACCTAAGTCAGACGGCGACGACTCTATTCTAATGGCGTATGTGTTTAATAATGTCGAGCAAACAGAGACTGGTATTGTACGTTCAGCAGTAGCCAATGCTAATGGTTTAAGTGGTGGCACAGCGGGCAACTATACCTTAAGCGCGGCTAGCTTAGATGCTGGGCAAGCCCCCAATGATGCTAATGATGGTTTCTTGGTAGTCGGTACGTCGTTAGCAGGTTTGCCCACTACCAATGGTGGCTTTAATGCTATGGCAGGTTATACCGTCCTTCAGACAGGGGTGACTAATAATAATGGTGGACGCTTTGATAATACCGATCCTACTTATGTTACCTCTGAACCAGATGGTTTAAGTACTTCCGCACAGTTTAAGAATGGAGTAACCAGTAACTTTTCTTTACAGTCTGCGGCAGCATCTAATTTAACAGTGGCAGGTGGTTGGGCAGCAGCCTTCACGCTTTCAGCGGACAATGCCGATACCTCGGATGCTCCTAGTTCTTACGGTTCTCCTTCACATACGATTAGTGGTATTCGCTTAGGGGCGAGTGTGGATGCTGATGACGCTGCTTTAGCCAGTGCTGATGCTCTGGGTGATGATACCAATGGTACTGATGACGAAAATGGTGTCACCATGCCTACTTCATTGACAGCAAGTCAAACGGTCAGTATCCCTGTGAGTATTCAATCAGCCAGTGGACGCTTGAATGCGTGGGTTGACTGGAACCGTGATGGTGACTTTTTAGATGCAGGTGAGCAAATTGCAAGTGATCAATCCGTTGCCACAGGCACGACTAACCTATGACTTGATGGTCAAGTTATTATCATGAAGATTAATTGCTCATTTACTTATTAACATTAAAAACTTATTGTGAGCTACAAAAAAAATGAAAAAAGCCTGTGCTGTGGTCAATTTTTATTGGCTTTGTCTTTTATTATTGATATTTATTCCCGTTAAAGCGATGGCCGCCAGTGTGACCGTAACAGTCAATTGGCCGCAATTTGCTACAGAAAACAGTGTGCAAGTTTATGATGCTAGTAATACTGCTGCTGTTACGGCTGTTTTTACGGCTAGCACTACACCTTACTCTGGTTCACAGACCTACACCCTCTCCGATAGTACGACCTACACCTTGCGTATGACAGATAGTTATGGTGATGGATGGAATGGTGCGGGGGCTAGTGTGACCGTTACATCAGGGGGCAATACCCTGCTTTCAACAACTCTTAGTAGTGGTTTTAGTGGTACGGGGCAATTTACAACACCTGCTGCTAGTGGATCAGGTAGTGTCCCTTCTATTGGTGGCTCTACAAGCTGTACAGCGTCTGGTGGTACAGATGTACTATTCCTCCTTGATAACTCAGGTTCTATTGATTCTTCAGAATATTCCACTTATGCCTCTACGGTGGTGAGCGTGGGTAATGCTCTGCGTGCTGCTAACTCGGCGACACGTATTGCAGTTGCACATTATGCAGGGACTTATGGTGGGTCGGATTTTGGTCAGAATGTCTATTTTGAGCGTGATTTTTCAACAGGAACTATCAACTCACCAGTACGTCAGTTTGGTGCAGGAGGCGCTTATGATACAAGTCTAGCTATGGATAATATGGCGGGTGCGGTTTATCAAATGAGCTATGGTTTGGATGGCAATAGCAGTACTACCTCTAGTTATATCGTAGGTTCTCTTAAAGAACTGAGTCGTGATTTGGCACGTCCTCTGCAAATTGTTATTTTTACGGATGCTAATCGAGAGTTCTATGGGGCTTCAGCACTAATTGATGGTTCAGGTTATGCCTATGAGCCTGATGATGGGTCAAACTTTACTATCTACAATAAGTTAAAAACTCAAGGTGTTAAGTTTTCGGTAGTTGCTTTATCGATGGATAATACACAGTATGAAACGGAGGCAGTGCGCAATGCGGCGGCAGCGGCAATTGCTTCAAAAGGTGGATCATGGGCAGGTGCAGTAGAAAGTAATCCCTCTGATCCTGAAGGATCTCAAACTAGCCCTAGACGCTTTGAGACTACTACTAATTTTACGCTAACCTCAACACAAATTAGCAACTTTGTTAATCCAACAGCGAATGTTTGTCCGGCTGCTGTTGCCTATGATTATTCAGATGGTCCTGCTACTTATGGTTCAGCGAGGCATACGATTGTTTCAGGTTATCGCTTAGGTGCAACCGTTACAGCAGAGAGTAGTGCGGTACTCAATGCTGATAATAGCTCAGATAACGGAATCACGATTAGTTCAATGACACAAGGTTTAGAAGCAGACATCACTGCATTAGTTACAGGGTCGGGAGGTTTTTTAAACGCATGGTTTGACTGGAATGGAGATGGTGATTTTGCAGATGGTGGCGAACAAGTATTGTCTAACAACAGTGATGGCGATCTATTAGATAGGAATGGCAGCGTCGGAACTATAGTACAACGTATTTCAGTACCCTCTTATGCTGTAGCTAATGTATATGCACGTTTTCGTTGGTCTACAACACCCACATTCCCTTATGACATTACGGAAACTACTGCTGATAAACCCGATGGCGAAGTCGAAGATTATGCTTTCACTGTTGCCACAGGTAACCCAGCTCCTAGTGGTACACAAGTTTGTACTAACAAAACAGGAACTTGGACTGGTTCAGGTTTAAACTGGACAGCAACAGCGGGTACGCTGACGGTGGGGGCTAGTTTTTCTGCCGCAACTGGGGCATCTATTACAGGTATGGGTGCATCTACTATGAATACGATTAATGCGTGGAGTGATACCAGTGTCCAAGGAGCACCTGCCTTAATAACGACTTATAATTGGGATACTACCCCAGAGAATGCTGGTTTGCCTGCTAGTAATGATGCAGCATCAGGAACTATGACTTTATCTTTTAGCCAACCTGTCACTAATCCTGTAATTCATCTTGATCGTATTGGTGCAGCAGGCTACAGCGTACCAGGCTCGGCTGTAATTTCCCCGACTACTGCGGGAGCTTCTTATACTCGACTAGCAGGAACTCCACATTTTGTCGTGTGGACAGATCGTTTACATCGGGAGTTAGGTGGAGTGGCGGCCACGACAGAGGAGTCTGCTATGACACCTAGTACAGGAACATCTGCTGGTTCAGTAGCTGTGGTTGGAACTTACTCCAGTCTAGCCTTTACTATGACGGGGCGTGGGGTTGAGGGGCCAGGTGGGGATACTTTTAAAATGGTAGTGTGTGCTACTCCATCTAATATAGCACCTGTGATCACGAGTAATGGAGGGGGATCGAGTGCGAGTCTGAGTGTAGCGGAGAATCAGACGGCGGTGACGACGGTGACTGCTACGGATGCGAATGGAGATACGTTAAGCTATAGCATTACGGGAGGGAATGATGCGTCAAAGTTCAATATTAATGCTAGCACGGGGGTACTGACTTTCATCAGTGCACCTAACTGTGAAGTTCCTACCGATGTAGGAGCGAATAATGTCTATAACGTACAAGTAACGGTCTCGGATGGTAATGGCGGTACGGATGTACAAAGTATTGCGGTGACGGTTACGGACGTGAATGAAAACGTAGCACCTGTGATCACGAGTAATGGAGGGGGATCGAGTGCGAGTCTGAGTGTAGCGGAGAATCAGACGGCGGTGACGACGGTGACTGCTACGGATGCGAATGGAGATACGTTAAGCTATAGCATTACGGGAGGGAATGATGCGTCAAAGTTCAATATTAATGCTAGCACGGGGGTACTGACTTTCATCAGTGCACCTAACTATGAAGTTCCTACCGATGTAGGAGCGAATAATGTCTATAACGTACAAGTAACGGTCTCGGATGGTAATGGCGGTACGGATGTACAAAGTATTGCGGTGACGGTTACGGACGTGAATGAAAACGTAGCACCTGTGATCACGAGTAATGGAGGGGGATCGAGTGCGAGTCTGAGTGTAGCGGAGAATCAGACGGCGGTGACGACGGTGACTGCTACGGATGCGAATGGAGATACGTTAAGCTATAGCATTACGGGAGGGAATGATGCGTCAAAGTTCAATATTAATGCTAGCACGGGGGTACTGACTTTCATCAGTGCACCTAACTATGAAGTTCCTACCGATGTAGGAGCGAATAATGTCTATAACGTACAAGTAACGGTCTCGGATGGTAATGGCGGTACGGATGTACAAAGTATTGCGGTGACGGTTACGGACGTGAATGAAAACGTAGCACCTGTGATCACGAGTAATGGAGGGGGATCGAGTGCGAGTCTGAGTGTAGCGGAGAATCAGACGGCGGTGACGACGGTGACTGCTACGGATGCGAATGGAGATACGTTAAGCTATAGCATTACGGGAGGGAATGATGCGTCAAAGTTCAATATTAATGCTAGCACGGGGGTACTGACTTTCATCAGTGCACCTAACTATGAAGTTCCTACCGATGTAGGAGCGAATAATGTCTATAACGTACAAGTAACGGTCTCGGATGGTAATGGCGGTACGGATGTACAAAGTATTGCGGTGACGGTTACGGACGTGAATGAAAACGTAGCACCTGTGATCACGAGTAATGGAGGGGGATCGAGTGCGAGTCTGAGTGTAGCGGAGAATCAGACGGCGGTGACGACGGTGACTGCTACGGATGCGAATGGAGATACGTTAAGCTATAGCATTACGGGAGGGAATGATGCGTCAAAGTTCAATATTAATGCTAGCACGGGGGTACTGACTTTCATCAGTGCACCTAACTATGAAGTTCCTACCGATGTAGGAGCGAATAATGTCTATGACGTACAAGTAACGGTCTCGGATGGTAATGGCGGTACGGATGTACAAAGTATTGCGGTGACGGTCACCGATTTCTCAGAAAAGGTCTTGGAATACACCATTCGCCGTACTCCTGATGGACGTTATCACGTCTATATGCGTCCCACGGTAGCCATGACTCAAGGACCTAATATCAGCTTTACCGGACAAATCACCCTCACTGTTCCGACGGGAACCGGTGTGAATCAGTTCTTAGTGAATGACTTACAGAGCCTAGTACCTAGTGTTACGTGGTCAGTGAGTTCACGCACCGATGCCCCTACGGAAAGCACCAGTGTGGACTACCTATCCTTTACCTTCGCGCCCTTAGCGACGGATCAATTTAATTGGCAAGCAGGGACAGAGCTAGAGGTGTTCAACTTCATGAATCCGAATGCCTGTATTGGTGTAGTGGACGTGATGGATGAGAGTGATGCTTTTAACCAGCTACCTAATTCAGTCAATAGTGTACCGAGCAATCAGTTCACTAATAGCGGATGGGGAACAGCTAGTGATAATAATTACTTAGGTAATTATGGTACTCCGGTCGATTGCTTTAATAATGCTGCTCCGGTGATTACTAGCGACGGTGGCGGTGCAACCGCAGCGCTGAGTGTGCCTGAAAATCAAACGGCAGTAACAACGGTTACAGCAACCGATGCGAATGCTACCGATACCTTGACCTATAGCATCAGTGGCGGAGCGGATGTGGCTAAGTTTGCCATCAATGCCACCACAGGTGTTTTGACCTTCATCAGTGCGCCGGACTATGAAGCGCCCACGGACGTAGGCACTGACAATGTGTACGAAGTCCAAGTCACCGTTTCGGACGGTAATGGCGGTACCGATGTGCAAGACATTAGTGTCACGGTCACGGATGTAGGCGAAGGTGTCGTATTGCGGGTTAAGGGTTTCTTACAAGGACCGTTTAATAGCGAAAATCGGTTGATGTTCGACTCCTTACGTACCCTTAATCTAATCCCTAGTACCCAACCCTATAGTATGGTTCCTTTCAATTATGCGGGAACAGAGCAAGCGAATGTGGCACTACTCAGCACCACAGGTGCAGAAGCCCTAGTCGATTGGGTCTTAGTGGAGTTACGGGATGCGACTACCCCGACTATCGTTTTAGCAACACAAGCCGCACTATTACAACGTGATGGTGATGTGGTGACGGCGGATACGGGTAGTGTGGATCTGACCTTTGCCAGCCTCACGGCGGGTAATTACTATGTCACCCTACGGCATCGTAATCACCTCGGTGTGATGAGTGCGAGTGCGTTACCGCTCAGCCCTGTACCGACCTTAGTGGATTTCACCTTAACCGCGACAGCGGTGTCTGGTAGCCATGCTCGCTTAGTGGTCGATACGACTGCCCTACTCTGGGCAGGAGACACCAATAAGAGTAATCACATTATCGCCAATGGTCCTAGTAATGATATTAACGACCTATTAGGTCCCGTACTGTTGCATGAAGGAAATACCTTACTCAATAGTAACTACCTGCTAGCCGGTTATCGCCCCTCGGATGTGGATATGAATGGATACACTCTCTTTGCAGGGCCAAACAATGACACTAACCTTGTGATCGGGAATGTGTTATTACACCCTGCCAGTACCACCTTCTCCGCTAACTTCGTGATCAATGGAGGGATACCGCAAGCACAATAGTCAAGGGTTATCCTAGCTAACTTAAGCTATAACAAGCCGCTGGACTAACCTCCAGCGGCTTGTTTATTGGCTGGGGTGAGGATTAATTAAGCGCTTGATTGGGTGCGAATTAAAATTAGTTTGCTGCTAAGCGCAAAAGCATTAAGTTAGTTAAGTCTAGAGGCTCTTGTTTGGTGTAGACTATAGAGTATGATGATAAGAGGGACTGGAGTTAAGTTAAATAGGTTATGAGACCCATGCAATCTTCAACATTAATGCCCACTTTAAATGAGCGTGCGCAGCGAGTCTTAAAGGTGTTGATTGAGGAGTATATTCAAGACGGTCAGCCCGTAGGTTCTCGCACCTTAGCTAAGCGCAGTGGTTTGGATTTAAGCCCCGCGACGATTCGGAATGTGATGGCGGATTTAGAAGATATGGGGTATATCCATTCGCCACATACCTCAGCAGGTCGCATTCCTACTTCACATGGTTATCGTTTTTTTGTCGATTCGTTAGTGCAGATTAAGCCACTAGATGCGCTTTATATTCAACAATTGCAAGGGCGCTTTAGTACTCAGTTAGATGCACACTCTTTGGTGCAATCCGCCTCTAATATGTTGTCAATGATTACCTCGTTAACGGGGGTGGTGACTTTACCCCGCCGCCAGCCTGCCCTGATTAAGCAAATAGAATTCCTGCGTCTTTCTCAGCATCAAATCTTAGTCGTGTTAGTCCTAGAGCGTAATGAGGTACAAAACCGTATTATTCACGTAGATCAAGCGTTTACCACCTCTGAATTACATCAGGCAGCTAGTTTTTTAAATGAGTACTTAACAGGGAAAACCCTGCAACAAGCGCGTGAGGTGTTGCTGCAAGCGATGAATCAAGATCGTGAGGCGATGAATCAATTGATGCTGTCGGCGATTGAGTTAGGTGAAAAGGCGTTTGATCATGCTGAGGTGGAGTCTAAAGACGATTGTGTAATAGCGGGTGAAACTAATCTCATGTCCTATGATGATTTATCGGATGTAAGCAAATTACGCGAATTATTCGGAGCATTTAATCAAAAGCGCGAGCTATTGTCGTTGTTAGACAAAAGTATTCAAGCGGATGGTGTGCAGATTTTCATTGGGCGCGAAGCAGGACTGGATGTGTTTGATGATTGTAGCCTAGTCACCGCACCTTACTCGTTAGAAGAAGAACATATTGGAGTATTAGGGGTGATTGGTCCTAAGCGTATGCCTTATGAGCGAGTCATTCCTATAGTCGATTTAACGGCACGATTATTAAGCGTAGCCATGCGACGCGATTAGGTGGATTTCGGAGTGAACGGGATGATCACCCAGTACCATCCCGTCGTAAGCATATTAATTAGCGTACTAATTAATAATTTTAATAAAGGCGGCTATTCGCAGAGTGTGATCTATAACCACCGGAGTGGCGGGCACGCTGATAATGTCCACCGCGATGATAGTTACCACGGTTTATAACCACGGTGGGGCGTGGGCGGTGATAATTATAATGAGGGCGGTTTTGAATCACTACGACGGGGCGTGGTCGATGGTAGACAGGTCTAGGACGATGGGTTACCACCACTGGACGCGGTTTGACATAGACTGGACGGGGATGTACGACGACGGGGCGTGGTCGATGGTAGACAGGTCTAGAGCTAACCACTACTACTGGGCGCGGACGGATATAATGAGGACGATAATGGGGGCGATAACCACCATGACCCCCATTGCCAATAGTGATACTCCAAGACACATTGCCAGCCCATAAATTAGGGGTTGCAGTGAGGGTAAGAGTGGTTAAACCTGCCACAATTAAAGCTTTAATAGTCACGCAATATTCTCCTAAGTCGGATTCTATGTAGGTTTTATATCATTAAATTACAGTTCAACCGGATTAGGGATTCAAATCGGAATCTGAAATTAGCGGTTTGGGTAGGAGCCGCTGTTGCTGTTGTCTTATTATGTTACCAGTATAGCAAGCTGATTGAAGTAATTGTGTAAACAATAAGGAAAGGATTAATTATTTCTAGCTACTACCGCTCATCTGCCACATAAATACTTAAGTAGTTGGTAGTTAGAAGTGTCACTGCTGAAATCGAGGTATTATGATCGTTTTTATCTAAAATTTAGCGTTAAGCTCAGATTTAAAATTCTAAAGGCTTGCCTACCTACTACGTATCCATTAGGATAACCGACAAAGCACCCGTAAGATAAGATTGCTCTATGAAGCGATCACTAAGACCCAGTTCGAGGACTGAGTTTTAGCACAAATCAATAATAATCACTGCACACAGCAGCTAGTCGATTGCTCCAAATACTTATTTCATAGTTACATGATGAAATGTAGGTTAGGGGATGGTCGGTTTTTAGACGCACATCATTGCAATAGGGATTTTATACCTATAAATGATGTGTATGTGAAGTTAACTGTTTGAGGTTTTTAATGGAGGAGTCCTATCGATGAATTCTGATAATGCATCGGCATACTGGGCTGCAAACGTGCGTTTGCTTACGGTATGTTTAGTTATCTGGTTTGTTGTCTCGTTCGGGTTTGGCATTTTATTAGTTGAGCCATTGAACAGCATCAGATTAGGCGGCTATAAGCTTGGCTTTTGGTTCGCCCAACAAGGTTCAATTTATGTATTCGTAGTTCTGATTTTCTTCTATGCGTGGCGCATGGGACAAATTGACCGTAAGTTTGACGTGCATGAAGAGTAATAGGGGAAGTAAATGACTGAACTGCAAATTTGGACTTATGCTGTTGTCGGCTTAAGTTTTGCTCTATATTTCTATATCGCTTATAAAGCTCAGGCAGGCTCTACCAGTGATTTCTACGTAGCAGGCGGTGGTGTACATCCGATTGCTAACGGTATGGCAACTGCGGCGGACTGGATGTCGGCTGCTTCCTTTATCTCTATGGCAGGTATTATTGCTTTCAGAGGTTATGACGCTTCTGTTTACCTCATGGGTTGGACAGGTGGCTACGTTTTAATGGCGATGCTACTGGCTCCTTACTTACGTAAATTCGGTAAATTTACAGTGCCTGAGTTCGTAGGTGATCGTTATCATTCTAAGATAGCCCGTATTGTGGCGGTAGTCTGCTTAGTTATCATTTCTCTGACTTATGTAGTCGGTCAAATGAAAGGCGTTGGCGTTACCTTCTCACGTTTCTTAGGCGTGTCTATGGAGTTAGGCTTAGTCGTAGGTATGGTTATCGTATTCTTCTACTCAGCATTCGGTGGTATGAAAGGTATTACCTACACTCAAATCGCTCAGTATGTGGTACTGATCCTAGCTTATACTATTCCTGCGATCTTCATTTCATTAAACCTCACTGGCAATCCTATCCCTCAATTAGGTTTAGGTTCTCAGCTAATGGATGGCAGCAATATGTATTTGCTGGATAAACTAGATCAAGTGGTAACCGACTTAGGCTTTAAGTCTTATACCAATCAAAACGATACTACCATTAATATCTTCTTATTAACGATGACATTAATGATTGGTACGGCTGGTTTACCACACGTTATTATCCGTTTCTTCACAGTACCGAAAGTAGCGGATGCGCGTTCTTCTGCTGGTTGGGCATTAATCTTCATTGCGATTCTTTACACTACTGCTCCAGCGATTGGTGCAATGGCTCGTTTGAATTTGATGAATACTGTTCAAACTGGTGCTATCGGTTCACCTGATGGCAATCTGAGTATTGAAGGTCGCCCTCAGTGGATGAAAAACTGGGAACAAACCAAGTTAATTGAATTTAAAGACAAAAATGGCGATGGCAAAATTCAATACTATAATGATGGTGCTCTAAGTAAAGCTCAGGGTGACTTTGCTGCTGCTGAGAAAGCGTTAACAGATGCTAAAGATAAAACCGCAGCTCAAGCCGCCGTTGATAAAGCAAAAGCTGCTTTAGATAAGGCTACTACTGATCATGCCGCTACTAAATTTGGTGGTTTTGGTTGGAAGGGTAATGAGATGACCAAGGTCGATAATGACATTATGGTTTTAGCTAATCCTGAAATTGCTCAACTACCTAACTGGGTTATCGCCTTAGTGGCTGCCGGTGGTATCGCGGCTGCGTTATCAACTGCGGCAGGCTTATTATTAGCGATTGCTTCAGCGGTGTCTCATGACCTAATGAAAGGTATCTTTACACCTAATATCTCTGAGAAAACTGAGCTAATGTCTTCTCGTATAGCGATTACAGTAGCTATCTTATTAGCGGGCTATATGGGTATTAACCCACCGGGCTTTGCTGCGGAGGTAGTCGCTCTAGCCTTTGGTCTAGCCGCTTCTTCTATCTTCCCAGTATTGATGATGGGTATCTTCTCTAAGCGCGTTAATGGTCCTGGCGCTATTGCGGGTATGTTAGCGGGTATCGGTGTTACCTTATTGTATATCTTCTGGTTCAAAGGCTGGTTCTTTGTGAAAGGTACTGAGATGGCAGCTAATATTCCTGCTAACTGGTTCTTAGGTATCTCTCCAGAAGCGTTTGGTACAGTAGGTGCTATTGCTAACTTCGTAGTAGCCTTCCTAGTATCGCGTGTTACTGCACCACCACCAGCTCATATCCAAGAGCTAGTAGAAAGTGTACGTATCCCTCGTGGTGCTGGTTCTGCTATTGCACACTAATTAATGCACTAATTAGTCTCTGGAAAAGGCTCCTTTGGGAGCCTTTTCTTTATTTCAGGATAGGGTAACAGTCTATGTTAAGATGGTTTTTTGGTCTGAGCTTACATGTGCGCATTGCGATTATGGTAGCGCCTATTTTAGCGATTGCTGGCTTTGGTTTAGCTGATTTATGGGCGACTAAAGACGATCCCAAGCCTAAAGTAGAAGTAAAAATGCTCCCTATGCAACCGATGGGTGCTTGTCATTTGGAGTCGACTTGTCAAGTAGGGCATGAAAAGTTAACGGTGAGTCTAAAATACGTACCTGCCACTCAGCCAAATTTAATCCGTATTGAGTTAACCCCTAATGATCGCATTCGAGGTATGGAAATGTCCTTAGTCGGTGGGGATAAAGAGCAACATATTGTGATTGAACCATTAAGAGGTGAAACGGTTTGGTATGGCGAGTTTCCTAGCACGGTATTAAATCCGAAGCCGCACACTATACGTTTAGCAGTCGCTCAATTTGGTAAAGTGTCGTATATAGAGTTTCCCGCACAGTTTTAAAGCACTATCAAGACTGGTATATTCTTATATTTTGTGTCTAAATAGCGCCGCTGCTAATTAGCGGCATGCCTTTTGCATTTTATCTACTTTTTGTGGCTTCCTATTAACTTTTTAGGCTGCGAAGTGGATTTTGCCTATTGCTATGGCTCGGTCTAATAGATTGTTTTTCCAAAGAGATATTATTATGTACCACAGACTCCTCCCGTTATGGCGTTTTATGATAAGCGCATTCTTATTGCTACTACCCACGATTAGCGTAGCGAGCAATGCTTCGACTGCTACTGTGCCTAATTTGACCCTTACAGCGTGGGGGATTTTGTCTTTAATAATATTTATAGGGGCTTATTCCTTAGTTATTGCGGAAGAAAAGTTGCATCTACGAAAATCTAAGCCAGTTATTGTAGCAGCAGGTATTATGTGGGTTTGTGTGGCACTGGCTTATCAAAGCCTAGGATTGACCGATAAAGTCGAGGCTATCTTAGATCATAATTTATTAGAGTTTGGCAAATTAATGCTATTTTTATTAGCTGCCATGACGTTTATTAATACTATGGATGAGCGTAACGTCTTTGCTGCATTACGTGGTTGGCTAGTATCTAAAGGCTTTTCACTGTATTGGATTTTTTGGATCACGGGTTTACTAGCTTTTTTTATTTCCCCTATTGCAGATAATCTAACTACCGCTTTATTAATGGCAGCCGTATTAATTGCAGTTGCTTCCGATAAGCCCCAATACATTGCTATGGGCTGTATTAATATTGTAGTAGCCGCTAATGCAGGAGGAGCTTGGAGTCCTTTTGGTGATATTACGACGCTCATGGTTTGGCAGGCAGGTATAGTCGAGTTTAGTCAGTTTTTCACGTTATTTATTCCCTCTTTAGTGAATTGGTTTGTTCCAGCTTTGATCATGTCATTTTTTATTGAAAAAGGGCATCCGGCTACCTTAACTGACAAGGTTGAAATTAAGCGCGGAGGCTTGATTGTAGTGGCTTTATTTATGGCTACTATTGCTTTAGCGGTTATTTTCCATAGTCAATTTCACTTGCCGCCTGTGCTCGGTATGATGACGGGATTAGGGGTGCTCAAGCTTTATGGTTGGGTACTGAAGCAGTCTAGCAAAAATATGACCAGAGATGCGGATGAACCGGTCGGGCGTTTTGATATTTTTAATCAATTACAGCGGGCTGAGTGGGATACTTTAATGTTCTTCTATGGCGTTATTTTGTGTGTAGGTGCTTTGGGAGCTTTTGGTTATTTAGCTTTAGTGTCTGAAGTATTGTATAGCGGTAATGCTACCGTAGCTAATGTGGTGATCGGTTTATTGTCTGCTGTCGTGGATAATATTCCGGTGATGTTTGCCGTGTTGACTATGCACCCTGATATGTCTTTAGGACAGTGGTTGTTAGTGACTTTGACCGCAGGAGTAGGGGGGTCATTACTGTCTATTGGTTCAGCCGCTGGAGTGGCGTTAATGGGGCAAGCTCGTGGTTACTATACTTTTACCAGTCACTTAAAATGGACTTGGGCAATTGCCTTAGGCTATATATTAAGTATTTGGGCGCATTTATGGGTCAACCAAAGTGTGATGTAAGCCCTAGTGCAGCATAAAGCATCAGTACCTCTTTCCTAGGAGGTACTTTGGCAACTTAAGTACCTGAGTGAAAGTTATCGGGTATTTCTGGAGTAGTTTTGGCGGCAGAGGTGCTCGATAACTTTTGCATGACTATTTATCAAGCAGGTAGCTGTGCATGCTTAACGTAATTGGTTTAATTCCCGATGACGTACTAAGATAGCGTTGCCCCAACGTTGGTGATAATACTCATAAAGGCGTTGTGCCATATAGACCGACCGATGTCGTCCCCCAGTACAACCAATAGATACCGTCAAATAAGCACGCTGACACACCTGTGCTGCATCCTCCAGCCAATAATCTAAAAACCCCTGTATGTGTTGATACATACCTTCAACACGCTCATGCTGTTGCAGCCACTCAATAATAGGACTCTCTAAACCAGAATGATGGCGAATATCGGGTTCCCAATACGGATTAGGCAGGCAACGTACATCAAATACTAAATCAGAATCACTAGGCATTTCATATTTGAAACCAAAAGATTGGAATAATATAGATAGCCCCGATTGCACAGGAATCCCTAACCTTAAACGTAATAGATTACCTAAGTCATAAACGCTGGTTTTGGAGGTATCGATTTTTAGATCAGCCTTATCGGCTAGATCTGACAGTAATTCAGCTTCACGCGCAATCGCACTTTTTAAATCGCGTGCTTCATAATTTAGGGGATGGCGTCGGCGCGTTTCATTATAGCGTTTAAACAGAATGTCCGAGTTGGCATATAGATAGATTAAACGTGTGAGAGGGTAGGAAGCCCTGATACGTTCAATAATTTGAGGTGTTTCTTGTAAGTTCTCTTTGCCACCGCGTATATCAATGCCGATGGCTAATAAGTTCTGGCGGGCAATTTGTGGAGTAACTAATAAGTCTTCTAATAATTGGGCGGGTAAATTATCAATACAGTAATACCCCATATCTTCTAAAGTATGCAAAGCATAGCTTTTGCCTGCTCCCGACATACCACTTAAAATAACTAACTGGAGATTAGGATTACTCATTAAGCGGCTAGGGGGCGATTTAACAGTGCTTCTAAATAGGCTATGACTTCTTCACCGTTACTACAACTCGCTAGCTGATGCGTCAAATCATGGCGTGCAAAGGTTAATGCCATTTCCATCATCATGGCACTGTAGGACGCATTTTTAGCCTCATACGGGGGTACAATCAGGGCCAAAAACAGATGTACAGGTTTTTTATCAGGAGCACCCATTTTTAAGCCTTCGCGGGTATACAGTAGAGCGGCACTAGGGTGAGCTTGTGAGAGTGCTACATGGGGAATAGCAACGCCATTCCCCAAAGCTGTGCACCCTAATTTCTCCCGATTAACAAAAGCCTCAAAGATCATTTCAGTACTTAAATAAGGCTGATCATTAGCAATTAATTCTGCTAAAACTTCAAACGCTCGCTTAGTGCTAGAAACCTCTTGATGAAGGGCAATACGATCGGGAGAGAGTAGAGTAACAAAGTCCATATATTTACTAATTCCTCAAACTATGCCTCATTAGCTAAAGCAAGATTGCGATGGCTACCTTCTTTAGTATGATGATCTTTGAGTTTTTCTTTGTGTTTTATGATTTGACGGTCGAGTTTGTCCGCCAAAGCATCTAAGGCGGCGTACATATTATCAGAGCTTGCATCGGCGTGGATCTGATTACCACTCACGGTTAACGTCGCTTCTGCTTTATGTACCAGTTTTTGAACTTCAATGGTGAAATGAACCGTTAGGAGCTGATCAAAATGGCGTTTAAGTCGGGTTGCCTTCTCATGAATGTAACGATTAAGAGCAGGAGTAACCTCAATATGATGACCAGTGATTTCTAATTGCATATATGCGCTCCTATTTCAGGACAGACAAAAATAATCGTTTTTAAGCCAAAAACGATTTAAGTAGCGAGCAATGTTTTACGTTCATGAGAGGACGGTATCAACATAGCTTCGCGGTATTTGGCAACGGTGCGACGTGCGACATTAATTCCTTGTTCTTGCAATACTTGAGTGAGATAGCTATCGCTAAGCGGTGCTTGCGGACTTTCTTGTTCGATCAGTTGTTTAATCATGGCGCGAATCGCAGTAGATGAGCAACTAGCCCCTGTATTAGTGTCTAATTGGCTAGAAAAGAAGTATTTAAATTCATAAATGCCCCGTGGAGTGTGGAGGTATTTATTAGTGGTGACGCGTGAGATGGTTGATTCATGCATTTGCAACTCCTCGGCGACATCTCTCAAAACTAACGGTTTCATGGCTTGTTCACCATATTGCATGAAACCGTGCTGACGTTCAACTATTGCCTGCGCTACGCTTAAAACTGTGCTATTGCGATTATCTAGGCTGCGAATCAACCAGCGTGCTTGTTGTAAATGACCTTTGAGATAGCTATTGGTTTGAGCATCTTTCGATTGACCAATCAGATCAGCATACTGTTGATTAATATTCAGGTGAGGCGTGAGGTTGGGGTTGAGTGAGACTACCCACTTGCCCTGTACTTTACGTACATAGGCATCAGGCACAATATAATCTGGTTTGGTATTAGAAAACATACTACCCGGTCTTGGTTGCAGGGTTCTAAGTAGTTTCACAGCATCCTCTAATTGCGTCTGGCTTATTTTTAAGCGCTTCATAATTTCTTTATAGTGGCGCTGCTCTAATAAGTCCAGATGTTTTTCTACCAAAGTGATCGTGATTTGTTGTAATTCATTACTAGGCAGTTGTTTGAGTTGAATGAGTAAGCATTCGCCTAAATGACGCGCCCCCACCCCTAGAGGATCAAGCTGCTGAATATAGGTCAGCACACACTGTATATCTTCCAGATCAATAGGTATTTCATCATTTAAGCGTAGGTGAATATCTTCTAATGACTCCGTTAAATACCCCGCTCCATCTAAGCAACTAATCAATATCTCCGCAATATACTTATCAATAGTTGATAAATTACTCATATTAATTTGCCATAATAAATGGCTTTGTAAATCGTCTGAGCTGTCGGCTTGATTTTCTATAAAGGCATTAATATCGCCATCATCAGCGTGACTTGGTGAGTCATAAACCTCATTCCAGTTGGTATCGAGGGCTTCAATATCGTCGGGTATGTCTTGATTTAAGCTAGTGTCTTCACCTAATTCCACCGGTGCAAACTCTTCCTCGCTAGCTTCATAAGTTTCGGTTTGTTCTGAACTGACCCGCTCAAAAGGTTCAGTAGCTTCGGGGGAAGGGGCGTAATCCTCATCTTCCACTTGCAATAAAGGATTTTCTTCTAAAGCTTGTTGAATCTCAGCCTCTAATTCAATAGAGGACAGTTGTAACAAACGAATGGCTTGTTGAAGTTGAGGGGTCATGGACAATGATTGTCCAAGTCGTATGTCAAGTCCCTGTTTAAGCATTATTGTATGGCGTCCTGACTCGATTGACTACAAGAGAACTGGATGGATTAATGGTAAATAGATTTTTCATAAAGCGCAAAAGTATCCGAATATCGGTAACTACCCTATTAAAAAAAACAGTGTCATAAGCGAAAATCGGCTCCTAAATAAACCTTGCGTACTTGTTCATTGTTTAGAATTTGCTCTGCGTTACCCTCCGTTAAAATCGTTCCTTCACTTAAAATATAGGCACGATGACAGATTCCAAGGGTTTCGCGTACATTATGATCCGTAATCAATACCCCAATACCACGCTTAGTCAGTTGTTGAATCACTTTCTGAATTTCCAAGACTGAAACAGGATCCACACCGGCAAACGGCTCATCCAATAAAATAAAGCGCGGCTCGGTGGCTAAAGCGCGTGCTATTTCTAAACGTCTACGCTCCCCGCCGGATAAACTCATGCCTAAACTATCACGTAGATGGGTAATTTGAAATTCTTCTAGTAGGGCATCAAGATGCTCTAAACGCTCATAGCGCTTTAGATCTTTGCGTAATTGTAAAATCGCTAAAATATTCTCAGCAACGGTAAGCTGGCGAAACACACTCGCTTCTTGCGCGAGATAACCCAAACCATGACGCGCCCGCTCGTGCATCGGAGCTTTAGTAACATCACGTTCATTGACAAAGATTTTACCCTCGTCTGCACCCACTAGACCCACTATCATATAAAAGCAAGTGGTCTTACCTGCTCCATTAGGTCCCAAAAGCCCTACTACTTCAGCACTATTAATGCTTAAACTCACATCTTTTAAAATTTGGCGCTGCTTATAACGCTTCTTGAGATGCTCAGCACGTAGAGTATTCATGAAGGCTTATTGAGCTTTATTAGTAGGGTAGAAGGTGGCACTCACCCGACCTTGACGCCGTTGTTCGGGTGTTTGATTTTCAGCACCAGCGGTAGCGTTACCCGCCTTGAGTTGTCCGGTATTAGTTTGATATTCAATACGATTACTAGCAAATTTATCGCGGTCTTGCATTAACAGTGCATCACCTATGAGCACTAAACGTTTTTGTGCTACTTGATAAATCATTTGCTTAGCTTGACCGGAGGCATTTTTGCCATCATCCATCACTTGTTTAAAGGTAATAGGGTTACCCGCCGCAGTAATGGTCTGAATCTCATTTTTAGGGGCAACAATATCGACCCTGCCTGCTTTGATTTCTAGCGTGCCCTGCTTAATGACGACATTGCCGATATAAGCTGCTTTACCCGCATTGCGATCAAACTCAGCGGCATCGGCATTAATGGTGACCGGTTGCTCGACATCACTAGAGAGTGCTGAGCTAAGTTGCGGTGCTAGTCCCAACAGCACGATGGGCACTAATAGGGTGTAATTAAAAACGCGTTTGATAGACAGATTGTACATTGGCAGGTAGTCTCAAATAAGCCTCGTTGAGTTTTGCCTCTAAGCCGGTCGATTGAATAGTAGCTTGAGTTGAGCGAATCATAACGTGGCTAGTCGTAGTTATCAGTTTATTGTTTAAATCAGCTTGCAGTTGCTCAGTCATTAAAGTGAGGGCATCACTACTTTGCGGCGCATATTGCACATTAACGGCTTGCTTCAGCGTGAGCTGATTGAGTTTATGTTCTAGTACAGCTTCTTGAGCTTGTATCACACTTTCTATTTGCCCCTGCTCAGTAAAGCTTTGCAAATGCGGGGTGATAATAGAGCTAGTTTGTTGTGCTTGCCAGTGCTTTAAGTGTTGTCCTGTGACCTCATAACTGCGTTGCCCCGCCGTATTATAACTTTGTAAAGTAAAGTCATTAAAGTAGTAATCAATCACATCGGGTTTATTGGCATTAGTCGCACTGGTTTCGCTAGGCGCAATATATTGGCGCACATCTAAGAGCATTAAGACCGCGACTAGAATTAAGACCACAAAAAAGACTTTTTTCATTAGCACTACTGAGCTACTGAGAGGATTAATACGTTAAGTAACGTGCTATGAGCGCATCAAGATGACCTTGAGCACTTAAGATTAGCTCACACGTATCTCGTGCTGCGCCTAGTCCACCCGCATTCTCGGTTACCCAGTGTGCATGTTGCTTAACCATAGGATGAGCATCTTGTACTGCAACTGCTAAACCTACTTGCTTCATCACGGGAAGATCGACTAGATCATCGCCCACATAGGCGATTTGCTCCGGTTTAAGCCCTGTGTGCTGGAGTAAATCCTTGAAGGCGGGACGCTTATCTCGATAGCCTTGATAGACCAAGCTCATATCCATTTGTAGATTACGCGCTCGATGCAGCACTAATTCCGATTGACGCCCCGTTAAAATGGCGGCTTTGATACCATGATCCATTAGTAGGCGCATGCCTAGACCATCACGCGAGTGAAAGGCTTTAGTCTCTTGACCCGCATCATTAAAATATAGACGCCCATCGGTGAGTACACCATCAACATCAAAAATCACTAGCTGGATCAAACGTGCGCGGTCTAACACCGCTTCAGGATAAGTCATTATGCAATGCCTGCCTTTAATAAATCGTGCATATGGATAATACCGATTACCCGCTGATTGTGCACTACAGGCAAAGCAGTAATAGCGTATTGCTGCATTTTATTCAGCGCCTCGACCGCTAATGCTTCAGCACTAATGGTTTGACAGTGCACCGTCATCAGTACACTAATCGGCTTACCTGTCCAGTCGATCCCTTTAGCAAAAGTACGGCGTAAATCACCATCGGTGAAAATACCCAATAATTTATCTTCGGCATCGACAATAGTGGTTAACCCTAAACCCTGTTTAGTCATGGCTAATATGGCTGCACTTAAATCAGCGTGAGGGGGGACTTTGGGGATAGCCGTGCCTTGATGCATCAAGTCGTGTACATGAATCAGTAAACGTTTGCCCAAGCGTCCGGCTGGATGAGAGCGGGCAAAATCGGTGGCGGTAAATCCGCGTGCTTGCAATAGTGCCACCGCTAAAGCATCACCTAAGACTAAGGTAGCAGTAGTACTTGAGGTCGGTGCTAAACCTAAAGGACAGGCTTCTTGGCTAATGCCAATATTTAAATGACAGGTAGCCGCTTGAGCCAGAGTCGATTGAGGGTTGCTAGTAATCGCTATAATGGGTACTTGTAGACGGCGAATAGTCGGGACAATTGTTAAGATTTCATCCGATGTACCTGAGTTTGATAGTGCAATCACCACATCACCGCTTAAAATCATGCCTAAATCACCATGACTCGCCTCGCCTGGATGCACAAAAAAGGCAGGTGTTCCGGTACTGGCTAAGGTAGCAGCGATCTTATTGCCAATATGTCCCGACTTACCCATACCCGTCACGATCACCCGCCCACGGCAGGCTAATATCAGCTCACAGGCTTGATTAAACTGCTCGTCTAAGCGTGCGGGTAGTTGTTGTAGTGCTGCAATTTCAGTTTCAATCACAGCGCGTGCTAATGCGCGAAAATCAGCCATTCCTTTTAAGCCCTAAGTCAAAACGGATACAGGTTAGAGTATAAAAGTCGTAACCCACTGCGAGATGAAGTATAAGATTTATGATAGCTCTGTTAATATAACTGCTCCCCTATGAACACAGCGCGACCCTAATCCAGTACTATGTCTGCATCAGAGCCTATTCATACTGCCCCTACTGAGCAGCCATCTGAACTTATCCTCGACAGTCATGCAGAAGCTAGCGTATTTGATGCGAATACTTTTTTAAAAACAGTGCCACATAAACCCGGTGTTTACCGCATGCTGAGTGCCGAGGGCACGATATTATATATTGGTAAAGCCAAAGATCTACGTAATCGCGTCAGTAGTTATTTTCGCTCGAATCCTGCCAGTGCACGTATTCGTGCGATGGTGAAACAGATTCAAGCTATCCAAATTACGCTTACTAACACCGAAGCAGAAGCCTTATTGCTGGAAAGCAATCTCATTAAAGAGCATAAGCCACACTATAATATCCTACTCAAAGATGGTAAGGGCTATCCCTATATTCATATCAGCACCCATCAGACTTACCCCAAAATTGAATTTTATCGCGGTGCACGTAAGGAAGCAGGGCAGTATTTTGGTCCTTATCCCAGTGTGGGGGCGGTGCGCCATACCCTCAATTTGATGAAGAAGCTCTTTAAAGTGCGTCAATGCGAGGATAGTTATTTTAAGAATCGCTCACGCCCATGTTTGGAGTATCAGATTAAGCGCTGTACCGCGCCTTGTGTCGGTTTGGTGGCAGATAGCGACTATAAGCTCCAAGTGCAACAGGCTATCCAGTTTTTGCAGGGGCGCACGCATGAGGTGATTGATGATTTGGTGCAGCGCATGGAGCAGGCAGCGCTGCAATTGCATTTTGAGCAAGCGGCAGAGTATCGAGATTTGATTGAAAATCTGCGCCATATTTCCCAACAACAATATATTAGTAGTGGTAATAGTAATGTGGATGTGATTGCACTCGCACAACAAGCCAGTGTGGTGTGTGTGCAGGTGTTTATGATCCGCAATGGTAATAATCTCGGTAATCATAATTTTTTCCCTGCCTTACCCGATCCAGAGTCTAGTGCTACGTATATTATGAGTTCGTTTTTAGCGCAGTATTATTTAAATCACGAGGTTCCGCCCGAAATCATCGTGAGCCAGCTACCGGAGGATCAGGACGTATTAGAGGATATGTTGGCTTTAAAGCAACAACGGCGTATTGCTATTAGTCGACCTCAGCGCGGTGAGCGTACTAAGTGGCTAGAGCTAGCGCAGAAAAATGCTCAGCATGCGTTACAAACCAAACTCAGCTCGCAGGCTGGTATGCAACAGCGCTTAAGCGAGCTACAACAGGCATTACAGTTAAGTGCCTTACCACTACGTATGGAGTGCTTTGATATTAGCCATACGCAAGGAGAGGCAACGGTTGCTTCGTGTGTGGTATTTGATCAGGAGGGGGCGCGTAAGTCGGATTATCGCCGTTATAATATTGAAGGAATTCAAGCCGGTGATGATTATGCCGCGATGGCACAAGCCCTGACACGGCGCTTTCGTCCGAGTACCCGCGACGAAGGTAAACTCCCCAGTTTATTATTGATTGATGGCGGCAAAGGTCAGGTCACACAAGCTCTGAATGTGTTGCAAGCGCTACAGGTTCAGGGGGTAGAAGTGGTGGGGGTTGCCAAAGGTGAAGGACGTAAAGCTGGTTTAGAAACCTTGATTATTGAAAATGGTCAGGGGCGTTTAAATTTGCCAGAGCACTCGGGTGCTTTACATTTAATTCAACAAATTCGTGATGAAGCGCACCGTTTTGCTATTACCGGACACCGTGCTAAACGTCAAAAAGCCCGCACTCAGTCAGTATTGGAAACGATTTCAGGATTGGGACCTAAGCGTCGTCAACAACTATTAAAACATTTTGGCGGTATTCGTGCAGTCGAGCGTGCCAGTGTGGAAGAACTCGCAAAAGTCCCCAGCATTAGCCGTGATTTGGCACAAAAAATTTACGATATATTTAACGGAGAATAACGATATGGTGCTCAATTTACCGGTCATGTTGACGTGGTTACGTATTGCGTTAATACCGGTTTTGATTGGCTTTTTTTATCTGCCGACTACTTGGGCATCATTAGCGGCTGCTTTGACGTTTAGTATTGCGGGTATTACTGATTGGGCAGACGGCTATTATGCGCGTAAATACCAATTAGAATCAGGGTTTGGCGCTTTTTTAGATCCGGTTGCCGATAAGTTAATTGTAGCAGTGGCGTTGATTTTGATTGTAGAGCGCGAGGGGCATGTTGCGTTTACTTTAGCGGCTAGTGTGATTATTGCGCGTGAAATTATTATTTCAGCCCTACGTGAGTGGATGGCTAAATTAGGCAGCAGTCAGGCAGTGGCAGTGGCTTATATTGGTAAGCTAAAAACAACCGCGCAAATTATTGCCTTAATATGCCTTTTGTATAATCAAAATCTGTGGTTTTTACCCGCTCGTGAAATAGGGATAGCCGCGCTATTGATTGCTACTGTTTTAACATTAGTATCGATGGGACAGTATTTGAAAGCAGCTTACCCTGTTTTGGCTAAGCATTCTTGAGTTGATTAGAAAAGGCATATTTAGAGCTAATTTACAACTTTTTTAGTAACTTTTTTAATAAATATAAAGCTACTACTAAAAAATTTAAAAAGAAAATTAATTGAATGAATACTAAGCCATAGAGCGAGTAGGGTGTGTTGCCTTTTCTTAACTCTACTATAGCATCTAAGTACGGCTTAGGGCTGGAGGATGATATTCTAGTGAGGATTTGACCTTTGTGAGAAACTACTGCTGTTACTCCATAACTAGTTGATATTAGCATGTATTTTTCATTCTCCATAGCTCGCACTCTAGTAATTTGAAAATATTGGTTCAGAGCCCATGTGTTTCTAAACCAATTTAAATCACTAATAGAAAATAGCAAGTTGGTGTCTTGCCATAAGTGACGCATCTCATTAGAAAAAAGAGTTTCATAACATATACTAGACCCCAGTCTTATATCATGAATTACAAGATTTTTTTGCTCATTAGTTCCAGCATTGAGTGAGTTATTATCAATCTGATAAATAGGTAAATTTAGTATCTTAGATAAATAATTAAACCATTTAGGTTGGTATTCTCCAAAAGGAATTAAATGGGTTTTTTTATAAAAATCCTCATTAGAGCTTGCAATTTTAGCTATATTATAAGATTGATTATCAACTTTTACATAAGTACCTAACACGATATGGGAGTTGTGTTTATTTTTTAGTTCGATTGCTTTTTCTAGTAAATAATTTTTGGCTTTAGAATAGTTAATAGGTAGTGCAGATTCTGGCCATAAAGTTAGCTCTGGTATTGGAGCTAATTGACTCAGCTCTAGATATTTATTCACTAGGTCAAATGCGTAGTATTTTTTGAATTTTTTATCTAAGCTGGGTTCTCCATGAATTACTCTAACCATTAAATTTCTTTGATATTGAGTCCACTCTTGGTTTTTTATAATAAAACCAGTGATTATAATGATTATAGCCATTATTAAACTAATAACTTTTAATAAATAACTTTTGACTATTGCAAAAGCTAATATTAAACTAATTAATATAAAAAATATTCTGCTAGTATGGTCTGATACCAGTGCTTGGGTAGAAGAGGATTTAGCCCATTCGACATTATCTTTACACGACATTAATAGCGATGGGCGTGCCGATTTATGTGTTGCCACTCCAGATTTTACTTATAAATGTGCCACTAATACCAGCAGCAAGTTTGAAGCTTATCAAGCTTATGTCCCTTTACGATATAACGAGGGTTTTGTAGAGTTGCGCGATGCAGATAAAGTACGCCCGCGTGCTCAACCTATACGAGTAGCAGACATAAATTTAGATGGCACAGGCGATATTTGCTATCGCGGTAGCGTGGGTATTCAATGCAGTTTAGCGTCGAATGCGGAGCATAGCCTACTCAAAGGCATTACGACGGCGTATAAAAACCACACTCAGATTGAATATGGATTCACAACTGATTCAAAAGTTTATGCTGATGATCCAACGATAATTACAGGTCTTATTAATGTCACGCCTAATAGAAGAGTGGTAACACAAGTACGTACTAGCGATGGTGTGGGAGGGCTTAAAGGCATTAGCTACACCTATCAAGGGTTAAAATACTCTACGATTGATAATGAAATGAGAGCCTTTCGCTTTATCCGCGAAAAAGATGAAACGACAGGCTACGTTAAAACCATCGAGTTTTTACAAGACAAAGTACTGAATGGTCGTGTAGCCAAGGTCACGTCTACGCTCAATAATATAGCCCTCCAAACCGTTACCAATAGCTATAACGTTATTAACGGCAAAGCACCCAAAAGTCGCGTAATTAGCCCTAAGCAGACTATAGAAACACGAGTTGATTATGATACTCGCCAAACCCTCAGCACCCAAACCACCACTTATAACAACTATACCGCTTATGGTGATCCTCAAAGTGTAAGCGTACTGATTCAAACCCCTGATAATAGCGATTGGAACCGTAAAACTACTACTACGACTTATTGGAATGATGAAGGTCAATGGCTGTTGGGTAAACCTAGTGTGGTCAGTGTGACGCACCAAAACCCTTTAGGTTCTCTCGTGCGAAAAACGAGCTTTACCTATGACGCTAATGGCGTGCTCCAACAAGAGGTTATTCAACCTGGAGATGCTCTAGCTCTTACGAGTACCTTCGTATATGACGGCTTTGGTAATAAAACTCAAACCACGATCAGTGGTACAGGTGTTAACCCTAGAACCTCGCATGTGGCATATGACACGACAGGACTGTATCCGATCAAGCAGACTAATGCCTTAGGTCATACTGAAGCTTTTACCTATGATTCCTTATGTGGAGTACCTCTCACACAAACTGGACCTAATGGACTAAAAACTCAATGGCAATACGATAACCTGTGTCAAAAAATCAAAGAAATCCGTGCGGATGGTACTAGTACCGTGTGGACACGGGCTTGGTCACAAGGGTATTCAGCAGGGTATGGGATACGAGATAATAGTATCTACACCGTGACAGAGGCCAGTAGTGGTAGTGCTACCAAAACTGTCTGGTATGACAGCCTCAGCCGTGAGGTACGTAGCGCGGTGCAAGGATTTGATAGCAAGGCGGCTACTATACTCCAAGATAAAATCTATGATACACGGGGTTTATTAATTCAAGCGACTTTACCCTATGATGAAGGTCACTTTCCGGGTGATAATAGCTATTGGGTAACCAGCAAATATGACACCTTAGGGCGCACTGTGGAGCAAAGCAAACCTACCGCAAAAGGAACGCCAATAGTCACCCGCTATAGCTCAGCACAACAGTCACAGATCCTCGCAACAATCGCACTATAACCACTGAAAATCTGATGGGCAAAACTGCTCAAGTCGTTGAGGGGAATGATGCTTCTACGATTCAGTATGCTTATGATGCAATGGGTAATGTGCGCAGCACGAATACCAATGGTCAAGTCATTAGCATGAGTTATGATGCGTTTAGTCGTAAGGTATCGATGACCGACCCTACGATGGGTGTATGGTCTTATCGTTATAATCCTTATGGGGAGTTGATTTGGCAACGTGATGCTAAAGGGCAAGTCACAAGTCAAACTTATGATGACCTAGGACGCATGATCAGTCGCAGTACGAGCGATGACAACGCGACGTGGGTGTATGATACCGCTCAGTATGGTATTGGTAAGTTGGCGGTAGAGCGTAATAAGAGCACGGAAACAACCTATGTCTATGACAAGCTGGGCCGACCCACCCAAACCACACGGACGATTGCCGGACAATCGTATGTATCCAAAGTAGGCTATGATGCCTATAGCCATCCCGCTCTTGAGTTATATCCTGATGGAGTGAAGCTCAATCGAGCTTATACCGATACCGGCTATCTCCAGCGTATCACTACGCCTAAAAATAATGTATGGGACTATGATTACCTCAAATTAGAAGAGTCCTTGAAACAGCTCGAAAAAGCCTTAGTTGAACTCCATACTCAAGCGTATGAACATGAAGAAAAATATATCGCTTTAATCAAGAAAGCCCAAGAATATCAACTCATAGCCCAACAATGGGAGCACAAAGCGCAACAAGAACTGCAAGAAGTCAATCAAATCAAAGCCATTGCGAATCAGCTTCAAGCCCAAGCGGATGCTCACCGTGCCCAAGCACAACAGTATCGGGCTTTGGCTCAACATTATTGGGCAGTGTACGGTGATATGTATTTTGACTACGCCTACAGTGCCAATGGTTATGGGTATTATGAAAAAGAAGTGTGTACAGGCACTAATTGGAAGGGAAATTGTGATGGTCATTACACGTACCGTGTGCAAATAGCTCAGTCACTGTTGCCCACGGTTTGTCATTATGACGCTAAATGGGGATGGTGCGAATGGGGCCCCCCTCGCTCTCTAAACCTGACCACCTTCTATAATGAACAAGCCCAACTAATGGACAATGTAGTAGCGAGTGATAACCAAGCATTAGCAGCGCAACAAGCCCAAGTCCGCACGGCAGAGCAAGAACTAGCGTATGCGCGTCAACAAGCTGACTACTACAAACGCCTCGCCCAACAACAATATGACGCCGCTCGAGCCGAGACGGAGCTACTTAAGAAGCTCACGAATAAAATTGAGGATTATGAGCAAGCATCTTATGAGATCGAAAAAGCGCTCAGTGCTCACACCAATAATCAAAACGAAATTCTGCTTTGGGCTGCTACTAGCCATGACGCTGCGGGTCGTCTACAAGGTGAAATTATTGGGAACGGTTTGCTCACCCGTCGAGAATACGACCCCTACAGCGGACGCTTAGAGCGCATCAGTACAGGGATTGAAGAGGGAGGCAAACCCCTCGTTCGTGACCTACGCTACACCTACGATGGTGTAGATAATGTTGCTACTCGTCAGGACATAGTGGCTGGTACTAAAGATACTTATCAATATGATGCTTATGACCGATTGATCAGCGCAGTACGTACGGCGAGCACCCCAGCGGCACGGTTTAACCTTGCTTATCAATACGACATTTTTGGCAACCTACTCAATAAGTCCGGCGCGGGTAGCATGAGCTATGATAACGCCAACAACCGTCTACAAACCCTGACCAAAACCGATGGTACGACTAAAAGCTATACCTATGACGCCAACGGCAATATGCTGCAAGCCGGCGATAACGTGGTCAAATGGACGAGCTTCAACCAGCCGTTAGAAGTCAAAAACAGCAAAACGAATACCACCGCGACCTTTATGTACGACGCGAATCAACAGCGTGTGCAGCAAATGACGGGCGTCACGGGTAAATCTGAAACCACGGTGTATGTGAGCAAAGCCTATGAAGTGACGCATCTGGACAATGGGGTGAATGATCGGCTGACCCAGCAAAAGCATTACATCTATGCCGGAGGCGAGGTCATCGCCATTCAGATCCGTACCCTCAAGAATGGTGCTAAGACCCCCGATGAAACCCGTTACCTGCATAAAGACAACCTAGGCAATATCGACACCATTACCGACAGCAAAGGTGTGGTCATACAACGCCTGAGCTACGATCCCTTTGGCAAGCGCACGGTCACTGCTGGAATCGACCCTGATAAAAAGGCATGGACAGCCCGTGGCTTCACCGGACACGAACACTTGGAAGGGTTAGGGCTGATTCACATGAACGCACGGCTCTATGACCCTGAGATTGGACGCTTCATTAGCCCGGATACTTACATACAAGCCCCGAATCAAAGCCAAAACTACAACCGCTACGTCTGTGTGATGAATAACCCGCTCAAGTACACCGATCCGAGTGGGCATTTCTTCAACTTCATCATCGGCGCGATCATAGCCATCGTAGCCTCACAAAGTGACAATAAATACATCCAAGCCCTCGGCATGGCAGCAGGTATGGCATTAATGGGAGGTGCGTTTGGCGGCAGTCTCTTTAGCCATGCGATAGGCAATGCGGCAGCCGCAGGATTTGTACAAGGCTACGCCACCACGGGGAGCTTTAAAGGTGCGATGCAAGGTGCTTTTTATGGGGGGCTGAGTGCAGGTATTGCAGGGTTTATTGGACACAGTGGTGTGTTCAAAACGATTTATAGTCAAGGCTTAGCGCATGGAGTCGCGCAAGGGGTTATTTCCAATCTACGCGGCGGCAGTTTCAAATCGGGTTTTGTGGGTGGCATTATTGGCAAAGCCTCAGGGGTAGCGACGAGTGGAATGGGTGGCACAAGTGGCATGGCCATCACCCTACGCACCGTAACCGCAGCGGTGTTTGGAGGACTCGCCTCTGAAGCCACGGGCGGGAGTTTTGCGGATGGGGCGTTGAGTGCCGCACTCACTCATTTGTTTAATGAGGAAGGCGCACAATGGTGGGAGGACAATTATAGTCTTAGTCAATTTGGTTTGCATAATGGCACCGCGCCCTTTACTGAAACCGATGCGGTGTTTTGGGAGGTCATGGGGGCTAGTATTCCTGTCGGAGGAGCGGGAGCTTGGCTTGTGGGAAGGCTGAGTGGGAGAATGTTAGAAATTGCTCCCGGTAAGTTTAATTATTTGTTTGGACGGGTTAGTAGCAATGCCCATAATGCGGATCGCTCTAACCAACTCGCTCTTGAAATGAAAAGATTGGGTGTCCCAGATACTCAAGCAGGGTATAAAATTTTAACTGAACACCTTACTGTTTCAGTTAAAACTAATGGAAATGTTTCTCGGACATTCTCAAATCAATACGGAAAGTTCGAAGTGCGAGAGTCATTTTTTATTGGACCATCTGGCAAAGCTGCGAAATTTGAGAGTACTTTTCAAATTCTTAATAATGGAAATCGTCGATTAAGCACTATTATTCCTAAGGGAGGTTAGATATGGATTTTCCTACAAATGAAGATTTTTTAGATATTTTTGGTTTAGAGCCTATTGAAAATGATCCTAGTATGGGTTATAGCCGATATTTAAAGGAAATATCTAACAATGATATAGAATTAGATATTTCCTTTAGTGCTATAGCTCAATCATTTCAGGTGATACTGCGTTGTTATACCAATGAATTGGTAAAAATTTCTTCTGAAAAAGTTAAGTCTATTAAGGTTAGGTGTGATAAATCGAGTTCTGGTATCTATATTATATTTGATATACAAGGAGTTACTGCAGAAGCATGGGTCAAATTAGAGCCGACGGTCAGTTGTAACTGGTGGATATTGGATGGTGTATAGTTACAGCTATTTAGTAGGTTGAGATACTCTCTGATGAAAACCGTTGCCTCATTACACTACGGCGTAATCTTCAAAAAAGCGTTCTCGCGCCCCGACAGCTTCACCGCCTTTGTGCGGGAAATTTTGGGTATGCAATTAAACGGATCCAGTAACGAAGCGCTCCCCCCACCCTCAACCCATGCTACACTCTAACCGACCTATAACGACTCATACATAGGAGTGGAGCCCATCATGACAGCGGTCTACCTCAACCCCCTCACCGACTTTGGATTCAAAAAACTATTTGGTGAAGAGCCTCACAAGGATCTGTTGATCAGCTTCCTCAACACCCTGTTGCCGGAACATCACCACATAGCGGACTTACAGTACACTAAAAATGAATACCAAGGTGTGACTCCGACCGACCGCAAAGCCATCTTTGACCTGAACTGCATCAGTACCAGCGGAGAACGCTTTATCGTCGAGCTGCAAAAAGTCAAACAACTCTTTTTCAAAGACCGCAGCGTGTACTACTCCACCTTTGTCATCCAAGAACAAGCCCAGCGCGGCGACTGGAACTATCGACTCTCCGCCGTCTACACCATTGGCATCCTCGACTTTCTGATGGACGACGCCTCAACAGAGGTCTTGTACTACGCCCAACTCAAAGACCAGCACAACCACCTATTTTACGACAAACTCACCTTCATTTATTTAGTACTGCCGCGCTTTACCCTACACCGTCGGGAACTGAAAACGCTCCAAGACAAATGGCTATATGCGTTTAAACACCTGCCGGAACTGGACAGCATCCCAGCGGAATTACAAGAGAGCGTATTTCAGCGCCTGTTTGAGATAGCGCAACTGTCGCAATTTAGCAAAGAAGAGCGCAGCGCGTATGAAGACAGCCTCAAGCACTACCGTGACCTCAAGAATGCGACGGATACCGCCCGATTAGAAGGCGCCGAAGAAGGCTTTGAGCTAGGCAAACAACTAGGCTTAGAAGAGGGCAAAGAGCTAGGGAAACAAGAGGGGTTAGAGGAGGGCAAGCGTGAAACCGCTCGCCGCATGCTAGTTAAAGGTATGACAGCAGAGCTGGTTGCGGAAGTCACCGGATTATCAGTAGATCAAATTAAACCCCTAGCACAATAAATATATGAATCATGCTAGTAGTTAAACCCCATATAACCTCTATCAACTAGGATTATTTTTTAAATAGGTTTGATAATCCTGTAAACGATTCCATTCCCCTTTAGCGGCTAACTCTGCTTGAAAAGGCCAAGTTTGGGGATCAATTTGCTTAAATTGCTCACCCGCCGCACTTAAAATTTGTTTTAAATCTTTAAGACTTTTTTGCGAAAGCGTTTGGTAGTTTCTAATGCCTGCCTCATTTAATAATGCCTCAATACGCGGAGTAATTCCCTCTAGTTTACGCAAATTATCAATCAAATCAGCAGGTGTATTGAGCAAGTTAGCTAGCGAAACAGAATCCAGAGTCGAACTACGGGTAGCAGCATCAGTACCAGTACCATGATATTTATTAGCGGCCGCAATAGTAGCCGCAGGTGGCTCTTCAGGTTTACGGCGTAATAAAGTATCAATATCCACTACATAACCGGTATTAGTAGTGGATACTGAAGGCTCAGTCGTATCAGTGTGAGCTATGGAGCTTGGCATAGTAACGGGATTTAGCTCCGGTTTAATAATTGTCGTAGGAGAAGGAGTAGGCAATTCAATTTCTAAAGTGGGCGTTATTAAATCCTGACGCGGTGTTGGCGTGGGCGTTTCAAATTGGGTATTTAAAAGGGGAGTACTGGTATTAGTAAGTTCAGGCGGTGTAACGCTAGGAGCAATAGTGGCTTCATTAAAAGCCGGACTATTTTGTACCTCAGGGGTAAAAGCTTTATGAGTGGGTGAGGCTTCAAAATCAAAAGCAGCCGGTTCCTTTAATGTAAATAAGGACGGCTCATCATCCGCAGCACTACGGCAACAAATACCTAACTTACGTAATAAGGAGCAAGTTAATATCCCTAGGATAAACATTAATAAGGTTAAGCCAATAATTTCTAGGCTTGCTTGCGCCAAAGAGTAATTCGTATCATTCATAGTTGTAATTACTCTCCATCCACATCACTTTGAAAATAGCAAAATAAAAACCCTAAAAAAAAGGCTATAGCTAAAATAATGCCTAATTCCCAGCCAGCATTGCTCAGGTCATAGCGTGTTGTTAAATGTTCAATCATAATTTTGTCCTACTTAGCGTCCTTGTCTTACTTTAAGGGCATTATCTCAACACGCCGATTTTGTTGCCGACCTTCAACTGTATTGTTGCTGGCGATAGGCTTAGATTCACCCATGGAGCTGACTTGCAGTTGTTTTTCGGGTGCTCCACGCCTAATCAAAGCATCGCGCACAATTTCTGCTCGTTTTAAAGCTAATGTTTTATTCAGATCAGCATCACCGCGATTATCGGTATGACCTGTAATTTTAATAGTAGCGCGTTTATGTTTTTGCAAATAAGCGGCAACCGTATCGAAGTAATCAGCCGTTTCATCACTCAGTGTAGGACGTGCTACTCCGGTAGGGAAGTTGAGACGTGCAGGGCCTAGGCGATCTTCGGTTGATTTACCTTTTTGATAAACGACCATTTTATTACGATCTTTACCTTCGGGGTCTTGTGGTTCAGGCTCTGCTTTTGCAGCTTGTTTAGGTTGCTCAGCCTCTTTAGGGTTAGCCTCTATGCTGGCTGTGGTAGTAGCCTTACTCGGCTTTTCAGCGTTTTTAGTGTCTGCTTCGTTTACCGCTTTAGCTGAGTCGCTGTCTGCGTTTTTGCTAGTGGTAGAGGGAGTGACCTCAGTATCTGAGTTAGCTTTAGGCGGAGTCGCTACAACAGGCGCAGTAGTATCATTAATACGTTGTACAGGCTTGATCTCGCTTTCCCCATTAGCCTCATCGGGTGTATCGGTAGTATCTGCGTTTGAGGTTTGCGTACTGTCACTCGGTAGGTCAGGCGCTGCGGGTACAACAGGAGCGGGTGAGGGAGTACCTTTATTGAGGCGTTTTTCCTCTTCAGCCGTCATAGCAGCAGCTTGAGGTTCGGGGCGAAAAATATCAACCGATCCATCATCTACTACGGCGGTCACTACAGGGGTTTCAGCTACCGGAGCTGGGGTCGAGGCTTGGCTAGTTTCAGGGGTTTTTAGTGCAGTTGGCTCAGATTCGGTGGGCTGTTCTTGCGCTACACTACTATTCGCTTGTAAATAATCTGGTACGCCATTGTTATCGCTATCGAGTGCATCATCAACGCGCCCGTCATTATTGCGATCCGGTGATTCGTCCTTGGTCAATATACCATCGTTATCGTCATCATCATCTAAAGCATCGATTAAACCATCGCCATCAGTATCATTCGGTATTTGGCTAATCTCTACTAAATCTGGTACACCGTCCTCATCAGAGTCTGGATTATTGGGATCTGTACCTAAACGCTTTTCATCACCATTACGAATACCATCTTTATCATTATCTTGAGTCTCATCTTCGCTAGGTGCTTTGGGTTTGTCGGCTACGGGTGCTGTAGCCAGCGTGACAGCAGTCGTATTCGCGGTCATGCTACAAAAGCCTTTAATCTTACAGGTGTACCACCACCAGCTACCCAAACCCCATAGGGCAGCTAGAACCAAAATGATGGATGATTTGAGTTTCATGTATAGAATCGTCCTTGTAAATCCTTAGGCATACCTGCGTTAACTAGCCCGTTATTAATGCTTTTAGCTTGTGTTTATATAGCAGGTATGGCTTAGCTGAGTATAGTAGCAAATATAGAGTGGATTAGATTCTTAAATGCTAGCATTGTTCCCAAGGCAAGCCATGAAAGCGCCAACCTCCTACGGTACTACGGTGCTGATGCTCATCCTTTTCACCCTCAAACCCCTCTTCAACGTGATAAACCTGTTTAAATCCAGCCTTCAAGAGTACATCCGCAGCATCTAAAGTACGCTTACCGCTGCGACAAATGAGTACCACATGAGCCTCTTGTTTGGGATCGGCTTCTTTAAAGCGATTAGCTAAGGTTTTTTCTATAACTTGAGCAAAGTTAGGATCTACAGTCCAGTCTGGCTCATCAATCCAAGGAATATGTACTGAGCCTATAGCGTGCCCTACAAATAGGTATTCCATCGAAGAGCGTATATCAATGAGCAAGCTATTCGCATGAGTTTGCAGAAACTCATAAGCAGCTTGAGGTTTGAGATGAATTAGGTCTGACATGGCATATCACTCGATTAGGAATAAGCGGCTAATTTGGCTATTAAGGGTTGATAATATTCGGGTGCGGCATCCATACCCATCACCATACCGTACAAAATAGGGTCTTGTAAGTCGAGTAATTCATCGAGATAGACACGTTCTTGTTCACTAGCCGTCTCATAATGACGCTCTAAATAGCGCATTAAGATGACATCCAGTTCTTTCATGCCTCGGCGGCAACGTAATTTGAGGCGAGATAATTCACTCATAACTAATCACTCCAATACGTTCTGCGGGGGTAGAGGATATCGAAAGGGAGGATAATATAAGGAAAAACCCCTAAGACCAAGTGTTTTAGGGGTTTTGATGCGGTATTTATAAGCGACGTTCAACCACTAGCTTTTTGAGCTGACCAATAGCTTTAGCAGGATTTAAGCCTTTAGGGCAGGTATTAGTACAGTTCATAATGGTATGGCAGCGATAGAGTTTGAAAGGATCTTCCAAATTATCTAAACGCTCGCCCGTAGCTTCATCACGACTATCAATGACCCAACGATAGGCTTGTAAGAGCACAGCAGGACCTAGATAGCGGTCGCTGTTCCACCAGTAGCTAGGGCAAGAAGTTGAGCAACTAGCGCACAAAATACACTCATATAGACCATCGAGCTTTTTACGATCTTCTGGAGACTGTAAACGCTCACGATCTTGTGGAGCGGGTGTATCGGTTTGCATCCAAGGTTTAACCGAAGCATATTGCGCATAGAAGTGAGTGAGATCCGGGACTAGATCTTTGATCACTTGCATATGGGGCAGAGGGCTAATCGTAATATCACCCGGAACGTCTTCAATTGCCTTGATACACGCTAAGGTATTAGTACCCCCAATATTCATCGCACAAGAGCCACAAATCCCTTCACGGCAAGAACGACGGAAGGTCAGGGTAGTATCAATCTCGTTTTTAATTTTTAACAGCGCATCTAGCACCATCGGGGCACACTTATCCAAGTCAATTTGATAAGTATCCCAGCGAGGATTTTGACCGCTATCAGGATCATAACGATAGATTTTAAAGGTTTTAATGCGGGTCGCACCTTTAGGCGCTGGCCACGTTTTGCCTTCTTTAACGACAGAGTTTGCCGGTAATTTAAATTCAGCCATGTTAAGCGTCTCTTAGTAGGTGCGTTTCTTGGGCGGAATGTAGTCGACATCCGAAGTTAAGGTATAGGTATGCACAGGGCGATAATCAATCGTGACTTTACCTTGTGGATCTAACCAAGACAGCGTGTGTTTCATCCACTCATCGTCATGACGATCAGGGAAATCTTCACGCGCATGCGCACCACGGCTTTCTTTACGATTTAAAGCAGATTGCACGGATACCTGAGCACACTCTAATAGGTTGGCCAGCTCAAAGGTTTCCATTAAATCCGAGTTCCAAATCAGACTGCGATCTTGAATACCCACTTCTTGGAAGCTGGTATAAATCGCATTCATTTTGTTCACGCCTTCTTGTAAAGACTCGCCAGTACGGAATACTGCGGCGTGTTTTTGCATGGTGTGTTGCATTTCATCACGAATGCCAGCGGTCGATTTAGTACCTTTAGCATTGCGAATCGCATCAAAACGATCCAGTACTTTCTTTAAACCCGCAGCAGGAAGTTCTGGTTGAGTAGCGCCCGCTTTCAGTGTTTCAGCACAGCGATTAGCCGCTGCACGTCCAAATACAACAATATCAAGTAAGGAGTTAGAACCTAAGCGGTTAGCACCGTGTACCGATACACAGGCACATTCACCAATTGCCATTAAGCCCGGAACTACTGAGTCGGGATTACCCTCTTTTAAAGTAACCACTTCGCCATGATAGTTGGTAGGAATACCACCCATGTTGTAATGCACGGTGGGCAATACCGGAATAGGCTCTTTAGTGACATCCACACCTGCGAAAATACGCGCACTTTCTGCAATACCGGGGAGGCGTTCGTGAATGATTTCAGCGCCTAAGTGTTCCAAATGCAGATGGATATGGTCTTTCTTCTCACCTACACCACGACCTTCATTAATTTCAATGGTCATAGAGCGACTTACTACGTCACGAGAAGCAAGGTCTTTAGCATTCGGTGCATAACGCTCCATAAAGCGTTCGCCATTCGAGTTGGTTAAATAACCACCCTCACCACGCACACCCTCAGTAATTAAGCAACCAGAGCCATAAATACCAGTGGGGTGGAATTGAGTAAATTCCATATCTTGTAACGGTAGACCCGCACGAGTCACCATACCATTACCATCACCGGTACAGGTATGAGCAGAGGTAGCAGAGAAATATGCGCGACCATAACCACCCGTTGCCAGTACTACCGTTTGAGCACGGAACACGCGCAGTACACCAGTGGCTAAATCCCATGCTAAAACACCACGGCATACACCCTCATCATCCATAATCAGGTCAGTTGCGAAGTGTTCGATATAGAACTCAGCATTATGACGCAATGATTGTTGGTAAAGAGTATGGAGAATCGCATGGCCAGTACGGTCAGCCGCCGCGCAAGTGCGTTGGGCAATACCTTCACCGTAATTAGTGGTCATACCACCGAAAGGACGTTGATAAATACGACCTTCTTCAGTACGTGAGAACGGTACACCTTGATGCTCTAATTCAATCACCGCCGGAATCGCTTCACGACACATATATTCAATCGCATCTTGGTCGCCCAACCAGTCTGACCCTTTTACGGTGTCATACATATGCCATTGCCATTTGTCAGGACCCATATTACCTAAAGCAGCTGACATACCGCCTTGTGCCGCTACTGTATGACTACGAGTAGGGAATACTTTGGTAATACAAGCAGTGGATAAGCCCTTGACCGCCATACCAAAGGTTGCACGTAAACCTGCACCACCTGCACCGACTACTACGACATCATAGGTATGATGTTCAATTTTATAATCCGACATAAACGTATCCTTAGCCTCCAAACGTTGCACGTAGCACTGCTAAAATGCTGACCGTACCGAGTAGTACCATTACTAATTTCATAGCAATTAAGGCGGCAACTTTGGCGCCTTCGTGGTGGATATAATCTTCAATCACCACTTGCAAACCTAAAACCGCATGGTAGAAGGCAGTAAATAAAAACAGGGTAAACATAGCTACATTGAAAGGTGCTGCAAAATAAGTCAGTACTACTTCATAAGGTTTTCCTGCCATAGAAGCGACTGAGAAAGCAGCCCATAAGGTCAAGGGTACTAATGCCACCGCAGAAACACGCTGCATCCACCAATGCTGTGCGCCTTCTTTAGCCGAACCGAGGCCACGCGCTTTCTTTAGAGGAGTTAATAGACGGCTCATGGAAAATCTCCGTTCGCGGTGGTTAGGCAACCAACCACAATAAAATGTTTAAAACAGCCGATGCAACAACAACAATCTTGCCTGTTAAATAAGTCGTAGGCAGATCAAAGCCATAGCCCATATCCCACATTAAATGGCGAATGCCGTTGCATAGGTGATAGAACAAAGCCCAAGTCCAGAAAAATAGAATAAATTTACCAAGCCAAGACCCTAAAAATAGAGTGGCAATGCCAAAGGCTTGAGGACCTGCTGCTAATGAAGTTAACCAGTACACCACTACAAGTGACCCGATTGCTGCCGCTACACCAGTGGCGCGGTGTAGGATAGACAGTGTAGAGGTGATCTGCGGTTTATACACCGAAAGGTGAGGCGATAATGGTCTATTGGCTGAGTTCTGCATGCGCGTTAATAGTCCGTTTGGTGAGGTTTAACGTTTATAAAAGATTGTCGACATCTTTTATTTTCCGCTGTGCATCATAGCGGTTTTTATGCATTTTTCCAACCATAACTAGGTCTATTAAGCAGGTGATTCATAAATATTGTCGACAGTAACCACCCAACAGCTTAGAGCTATTACTCAATTTCTTCAGGTGGAACTGCCATGAGATGATGTTGTGCCCGTGCTCTAGAAGCACGAATATGATGACGCATCAGTAGCTCAGCCATTTCACCATCACGATTATTTAACGCGGAAGCAATTAATTCGTGCTCACTCAGCGCTTGTGCAGAAAAGCGTGGGTTTAAACGGAAGCGATAAAAACGCACCAAATCATATAAATCCATGTGCAGCATACGCTGGAGACGCTCATTATTGCAACCTTGAATAATGCAAAAATGAAAGTCTAAATCCGCATCATAATGCACACTGGTTGGGGTGGCGTAGGGGTCTTGAGTGGACACTGCCATTTTATTATGTTCGACTAAAGTATTGAGATGTGCTAATTGCTCATCAGTCATATTTTCCGCCGCCAAGCGTGCCGCCATGCCCTCCATTGCTTCCCGAATTTGGTAAATTTCCATGAGTTGCTTGGTGGAAAAGCCTACTACACGTGCGCCAATATTCGGTTTACGAGTGACTAGGTTGCAGTTTTCTAGTTTGCTAATCGCCTCGCGCAATGAGCCACGACTGACATTATATTGGTTAGCCAGTTCCGGTTCGCTGATTTTTTTACCCGGAGGTAATTCACCCTCCAAAATAGCACGCCGCAATTCTTGAAATAAGCGATCAGCAATAGTGACAGGTTCAGGTGTCAGGTTATTAAGCCCCATCTAATATGCTCTCATGTGGTTTGTCGACATTGTTAGTATTATACCTATCGTTAACTAGCTAAAATCCGTCATCGTAAGTGTATTAATACTAACGTTATTGATGTTTTTCAAGTACAATGTCGACAATTTTAAAACTGTACTTGGTTATAAAGTGCATGAACCTAGCCAGCTAAAGGTAGGGCTTTTATCCTTTGCCTAATGACGCTCTGTGAGTGATATTCCATAGTAGGCTGGCAAATTTGATTAGGTCTCCAAGAGAAATATAGTGTTATGCCATTAGAACAATACTATCAAGACGCCGTTCAACAGCAGGTGATTCGTTTTGATCCTGCCCAATCGGCAGCGGTGAAAGTATTACAGCGTATTTGGGATGAGTTAGTATCTATCCCTGTAGTGGAGACTGCACCGGTAAAGAAGGGATTATTTTCCTTATTTTCTAGTCCCAAAGTAGAAAAACCAGCCACCATTCGTGGAGCCTATATTTGGGGTGGGGTAGGACGTGGTAAAACGTGGCTGATGGATAGCTTTTATGAGCGCATTCCTATCACACAAAAAAAACGTATGCACTACCACCATTTCATGAATTACGTGCACGATGAGTTAAAAAAAACCGCTCATGTCCAAAACCCATTGTTAGAGCTAGCTAAACGTGAAGCTCCACACATGCGCTTATTGTGTTTAGATGAGTTTCATGTATTGGACATTGTAGATGCGATGTTGTTGTATGGTTTATTAGAAGCTTTCTTTCAACAAGGCATTACTTTGGTGACGACTTCTAATCGTAAACCGGATGATCTGTATCTTAATGGTTTACAACGCAGTCGTTTCTTACCTGCTATTGCTTTAATTAAGCGCACGATGGATGTAGTCGAGCTAGACAATAATGTGGATTATCGCATGTTGCGCCATGTAGGCGAGCACGGTTTTATCCAAGGGCATCAGGCTGATGAGGTAGAACGTGAGCTTAGCATTGAGTTTAATGCGTTAGCGCGTGGCAAAATTTATACCGATACCACGCTAATAATCCAAGGGCGCTCCTTACCAGTCCATAAAGTTGCTGATAATATTGTCTGGTTCACCTTCCAAGTATTATGTGAAGGGCCGCGCTCAGCACGCGATTACATTGAAATTGCGGATCGTTACAAAGCTGTTGTGTTATCAGGTATGCCTGTACTGACAGAAACGCATGAAAATGCTGCCAGACGTTTCTTGAATCTGATCGATGAGCTGTATGATCGCCATGTGCGCTTGATCTTATCGACGGCTATTCCGTTGAACGCCCTTTATCAAGGGGAAAAGCTGGTATTTGAATATGATCGAGCTATGAGTCGCTTAAATGAAATGCAAAGTGATGAGTATCAACGTCGAGCCGCTGCTTAATGACATCACCGTTTACTAAACCATAATTATAGATAATCACCAAACTACCTAGGAGGGACTAATGAAGTTTTTTATTGATACGGGTGATATAGAAGAAATTCGTAAAGCCTGTGAGTCTGGAATGGTCGACGGTGTGACCACTAACCCTTCATTAGTTGCTAATTCAGGGCGCGATTTTAAAACCTTAATTCGTGAAATTTGTACCTTAACTACAGGGCATGTGAGTGCAGAAGTATTAGCTATGGATGCACCCACCATGTTACAAGAGGCTGAGGTCTTAACAGCGATTGCTGATAATGTGTGTATCAAATTACCTTTGACACTTGAAGGCTTAAAGGCGTGCAAGGTTTTATCTAAGCAAGGCATAGCTACGAATGTCACTTTGTGTTTTAGTGCCGCTCAAGCTTTATTAGCCGCTAAGGCAGGCGCGACTTATGTCTCACCTTTTATGGGGCGCTTAGATGATGTGGGTGAGTCGGGGATTCAATTGATTGCGGATATTGTGAATTTATATCGTAACTATCCAGAGTTTAATACCCAAGTATTAGCTGCCTCGATTCGCGGCCCTATGCATGTAGTGGATGCCGCAGCAGTGGGTGCACACGTAGCCACCTTGCCACCAAAGATTTTATATCAACTCTATCAGCATCCTTTAACGGATAAAGGGCTAGCTGGATTTATGAAAGATTGGGAAAAAACCGGACAAAAACTGGTGTAAAGTATAAGGGAGAGAACCTTTAATTATTGCGATATTGTCGACAATTAACCGTCCTCATAATTGACAAGAGACCTTATGAGACTATAATGTCGACAATCTTGCAGTAGAGCTGCACGCCACCGCTAAATAATATCTTGAGGATGTGAACGAATGAGTGAAATACTGACCCCAGTACTGCCAGAGTCAGTTGCTGATGCGACTGTTGCAACTTGGAATAAGAAAGTTGGCGACGCTGTAAAGCAAGATGAAGTATTAGTTGAAATCGAAACCGACAAAGTTATGTTGGAAGTCACTGCACCTGCGGATGGTGTGCTAAGTGAAATCCTCCAACCCGAAGGCTCTACCGTCACCAGTAGTCAATTATTAGGTCGAGTAACAGCAGGCGCTGCCGTCGCTGTGGCTCCCACTGCACCTGCCCCCGTCGCTGCTGCTCCCGCTCCGGTCGCCGAAGCGGCTGCTAGTCCCGCTGTACGTAAAATGATGGATGAGGCTAATATCTCTAAAGCAGATGTCGACGGTTCTGGTAAAAATGGTCGTATTCTAAAAGAAGATGTTGCAGCTGCGACTGCTAAAGCAGCTCCCGCTCCAGCCCCTCAAGCCGCTGCGCCCGCTCCGGTGCCTGCACCTGCTGCTCCTAAAGCACCTGCTGGTTCACGCGAAGAAACTCGTGTGCCTATGACTCGTTTACGTGCACGTATTGCTGAACGTTTATTAGAAGCTAAGCAATCTACCGCTATGTTGACTACCTTTAACGAAGTCAATATGCAGCCTCTGATGGATATGCGTAATGAGTATAAAGATGCGTTTGAAAAGAAACACAATACGCGCCTAGGCTTCATGTCGCTGTTTGTTAAAGCAGCTACCATTGCTCTGCAACGCTTCCCAGAAATTAATGCCTCTATCGATGGTAATGAGATTATCTATCGTAACTTCTGTGACGTAGGTATTGCGGTTTCCTCAGATCGCGGTCTAGTAGTGCCGATTTTACGTAGTGCCGAGCAAATGGGCTTAGCTGATATTGAAGCCACTATTGCTGCTTATGCTAAGAAAGCTCAAGCCGGTAAATTAGATATGTCTGATTTATCAGGTGGCAGCTTCACCATTACTAATGGTGGTGTATTCGGTTCATTACTCTCTACCCCTATTTTGAATCCGCCTCAAAGTGCGATTTTAGGTATGCACTCAGTGCAAAAGCGTCCTGTAGTAGAGAACGATCAAATCGTGATTCGTCCTATGATGTATGTGGCTCTGTCTTATGATCACCGTATTGTGGATGGTAAAGGCGCGGTAACCTTCCTGAAAACCATTAAAGAATTGGTTGAAAATCCAGTTCGTATCCTGTTGGATGTGTAAGGAGCGTTATTCATGTCAAATCAATATGATGTGATTGTTATTGGTGGTGGTCCCGGTGGTTATGTAGCAGCGATTCGTTGTGCCCAGTTAGGTTTAAAAACCGCCTGTGTTGAGCAATGGATCAATAAGCAACAAAAGCCAGCATTAGGTGGTACTTGCTTAAATGTGGGCTGTATTCCTTCTAAAGCACTCTTAGAGAGTTCTGAGCGCTATGAAGAAATTGCCCATCACAATGCCGATCATGGTATTTCAGTCACTGGTTTAGGAATTGATGTACCTACCATGATTGCTCGCAAAGACAAAATTGTGAGCCAATTAACAGGGGGTATCGCCCAACTCTTTCAAGCGAATGGCATTACTTGGCTGCAAGGTCATGGCAAATTACTAGCTAATAAGCAAGTGGAAGTGAAAGGTCATGACGGTGCAGTGAATACCTATGCAGCTAATAATGTGATTATTGCTACAGGTTCAGTACCGATTGAATTACCGATTGCGCGTTGGTTAGATACCCGTATTGTGGATTCTACCGGTGCACTAGATTGGGAAAGTACTCCTAAGCGCTTAGGTGTGATTGGCGCGGGTGTTATCGGTTTAGAAATGGGTAGCGTATGGCGTCGCCTAGGGTCTGAAGTCGTAGTTATTGAGGCCATGCCTGAGTTCTTAGCGGCGGCTGATCGTGATATTGCCAAAGCTGCTCAGACACAGTTCAAAAAGCAAGGCTTAGATATTCGTCTTAACTCCAAGGTTAGCAAAGTGGATGTGACCGATGCAGGTATCGTAGTCACTTATCAAGACGCTGAAGGCGAAAAGACTTTAGAAGTGGACAACCTCATCGTAGCCGTAGGTCGTAAGGCTAATACAGCAGGTGCAATTGATCCCGCTTCAGGCGTACAAGTGGATGAGCGTGGTCGTGTAGTAGTTGATGGTCACTGTGCAACCGCTGTTGCGGGTATTTATGCGATTGGCGATTGCGTACAAGGTCCTATGTTAGCTCATAAAGCTTCAGAGGAAGGTGTAGCGGTTGCTGAGCGTATTGCAGGTCAAAAGCCGCATATTAACTATGATGCGATTCCTTGGGTCATTTATACGCACCCTGAAATTGCTTGGGTAGGTAAGACCGAACAAGAGCTAAAAGCAGCAGGGGTAGCGTATAACGTCGGTACGTTCTCATTTGCGGCTAATGGTCGTGCTAAAGCCATGGATCAAGATAATGGTCTAATTAAAGTAGTAGCGGATGCTAAGACGGATCGTATCTTAGGGGTGCATATTGTAGGGCCTATGGCATCTGAGCTGATTGCTCAAGGTGCTATTGCGATAGAAACCGAAAGTACGTCTGAAGACTTAGCTCGTATGACTTTTGCGCATCCTTCGCTGTCGGAGTCCATGCACGAAGCCATGCTGGCTGTAGACGGTCGTGCCTTACACGCGATTAATCGTAAGCGCAAATAAATGGCGCTTAAACTATTAGGTATGATCTGCCTATAGTACAACGTTTGAGTGGCTGGGTATGATACTTACCCAGTCAAAAACTACCAAAGGAACTAAACAATGAATTTACACGAGTATCAGGCCAAGGCGGTATTTAGCCAATATGGTTTGCCTGTGCCGGTAAGCAAAGTGGCGTCAACCCCTGAAGAAGCCGCTGAAGCTGCTAAAACTCTCAGCACTGCTAAAGTAGTCGTAAAAGCTCAAGTTCATGCTGGCGGTCGCGGTAAAGCGGGCGGTGTGAAATTAGTCGACTCTCCAGCCGAGGCGGCGGATGTAGCCGAGCGCTTACTAGGCAAAAACTTAGTGACCTACCAAACGGATGCCAATGGTCAGCCCGTTAATGTGGTATTAGTGGAAGAAACTTGCAATATTGCTCGTGAACTTTATTTGGGTGCAGTAGTGGATCGTTCTAGCCGTCGTATCGTCATTATGGCGTCTACGGAAGGTGGGATGGAGATCGAGAAAGTTGCACACGAAACACCAGAAAAAATCCTTAAAGCAGTGGTTGATCCATTGGTAGGTGTAATGCCTTATCAAGCGCGTGAAATCGGCTTTAAATTAGGTTTAAACGATAATCAAATTAAGCAATTCACTAAACTACTGGTTAATTTCGGCAAAATGTTTGTGGAAAAAGACCTGTCTTTAGTTGAAGTTAATCCATTAGTCGTTACCGCTGAAGGCAATCTCTTATGCCTAGATGGTAAGGTGAATGTCGATGGTAATGCGCTGTATCGCCAGCCTGAATTAGTAGCCATGCGCGATAAATCTCAAGAAGATGCGCGTGAAATCGAAGCGTCTGAGTGGGAACTAAACTACGTAGCGCTTGAAGGTAATATTGGTTGCTTAGTCAACGGTGCAGGTCTAGCAATGGCGACTATGGACATTATCAAATTGTCCGGTGGTCAACCTGCTAACTTCCTCGATGTGGGCGGTGGTGCAACCGCAGCGCGTGTCGCAGCAGCATTCAAAATTATCCTATCTGATCAAGCGGTTAAAGGTATTTTAGTTAATATCTTCGGTGGTATCGTGCGTTGCGATTTAATTGCTGATGGTATTATTCAAGCAGTTAAAGAAGTTAATGTCACTGTCCCCGTGGTAGTGCGTTTAGAAGGTAATAATGCTGAAAAAGGTGCGGAGTTACTCAATAATAGTGGTTTAGCAGTGATTGCTGCTAATGATCTGGGTGATGCTGCTCGTAAAGTAGTTGCTGCGGTAGGAGGTGCTGCATGAGCGTCCTAATTAATAAAGACACTAAAGTACTCTGCCAAGGTTTCACAGGTAAGCAAGGTACATTCCATTCTGAGCAAGCGCTGGCTTATGGTACTAAAATGGTCGGTGGTACATCACCCGGAAAAGGTGGTTCGACTCATTTAGGTCTACCAGTATTTAACACTATGAAAGAAGCTGTCGCAGAAACGGGAGCGGATGCTTCTGTAATCTATGTGCCTGCTCCTTTTTGTAAAGACTCTATCATTGAAGCGGCTGAGTCTGGCGTTAAGTTAATTGTTTGTATTACTGAAGGTATTCCAGTGCTGGATATGCTGGATGCTAAAGTTATTGTAGATAGTTTAGGGGTGCGCTTAGTTGGCCCGAACTGCCCAGGTGTGATTACTCCGGGTGAATGTAAGATTGGGATTATGCCGGGGCATATCCATAAGCCCGGTACCGTAGGTATTGTATCGCGTTCAGGTACTTTGACTTATGAAGCAGTTAAACAAACGGCTCAGTGGGGACAAAGTACTTGTGTGGGTATCGGTGGAGATCCAATTCCGGGGTCTAACTTCATCGATATTTTAAGAATGTTCCAAGATGATCCTGCTACCGAAGCCATTCTCATGTGCGGTGAAATCGGTGGTTCCGCTGAAGAAGAAGCGGCTGCTTTCATTAAAGAATATGTCACTAAACCAGTAGCGGCTTATATTGCAGGGGTTACTGCTCCTAAAGGTAAGCGTATGGGGCATGCTGGCGCGATTATTGCTGGTGGCAAAGGAACAGCACAAGAGAAGTTCGCTGCACTAGAAGCAGCGGGTGTTGTAACGATTAAATCACCGGCTGAATTAGGCAAAGGTGTAGCAGAGGCCTTAAGTCGTAAATAAGTACTGCTGCAAAGCTCGGAGTCTAGCTAACCCTAGTTAGACTCTGATCGATCAGCTAGGGGGTTTCATCTAACTATGCCACGAACTCTGCTTTGTGGTGATTTTTGATTGCATCGACACTTGGAGTGCCCTGATGACTAAGCAAACAGTGACTGTGACCGATAATGTCTCCGGCAAGCAAATTGATTTCGACCTGTTAAGCCCGACAATGGGTCCTAAAGCCATTGATATTCGTAAGCTTTACAAAGAGTTGGGTTACTTCACCTATGATCCGGGCTATCTTGCAACGGCGAGTTGTACCAGTGCCATTACCTATTTAGACGGTGATCAAGGTACTCTCATGTATCGGGGCTATCCGATTGAGCAGTTGGCGGAACAAAGTAATTTCCTCGAAACTTGCTATTTACTTTTTAAGGGTGAATTACCCAACGTGGCTCAAAAACAAGAGTTTGAGTACGTTATTTCACGCCATTCTATGTTGCATGATCAGATGCAATTTTTCTTCCGTGGTTTCCGTCGTGATGCTCATCCTATGGCAACGATGGTCGGTGTGGTCGGTGCACTCTCTGCGTTTTATCACGAAGATTTAAATATTCAAGATCCTGTACAACGTGAGCGTTGTGCGCATCGCTTAATTGCTAAAATGCCTACTATTGCGGCTTGGAGTTATCGTTACTCTAAGGGCTTACCTTTCATGTACCCACTGAATAAGTTGGGTTACTCAGAAAACTTCTTACGTATGATGTTTGCGGTTCCGACCGAAGAATACGAAGTTGACCCGCTTATTGCTAAGGCTTTAGATGTTATTTTAATTCTACATGCGGATCATGAGCAAAACGCTTCAACCTCTACTGTGCGTTTAGCGGGTAGTTCTGAAGCCAATCCTTATGCAGCCGTTGCAGCGGGTATTGCTTCTTTATGGGGGCCTGCTCATGGTGGGGCGAATGAGGCCGTTATTCGCATGTTGCAAGAAATGGTAGAGTCCGGTAAGCCATTACAATACTGGGTTGACCGTGCGAAAGATAAAGATGATCGCTTCCGTTTAATGGGCTTTGGTCATCGGGTATACAAAAACTATGACCCACGCGCGAAGATTATTCGTCGTATTGCGGATGAAGTATTAGCTCGTACTCCAGCTGATAATCCGCACCATAAATTATTTGATCTAGCTCGTGAATTAGAGCAAGTGGCTTTGAATGATGAATACTTTATCAAACGTAGCCTCTATCCGAATGTTGACTTCTACTCCGGTATTATCTTCTTGAGTATGGGTATTCCATTACAAATGTTCACCGTCATGTTTGCGCTTGCACGTACTATCGGCTGGATTTCTCAATGGAATGAAATGATGGGTGATGAAGAGTCACGCATTGGTCGCCCACGTCAACTCTATATCGGTGCGACTCAACGCGACTATGTGCCGCTAGATCAACGTTAATAGCCAAAATTATGATTGTGGAGACAGAGAAAATGTTACAAGAGTACCGTCAACACGTAGCTGAGCGTGCTGCTGAAGGTGTACCCCCAAAGCCGCTCACCGCTGCACAAACGGCTTCTTTAGTAGAATTACTGAAAAACCCACCCGCAGGTGAGGAAGCTTTCTTAGTTGACCTATTGGAAAATCGTGTTCCAGCTGGTGTTGACGATGCTGCTTATGTAAAGGCTGGCTTTTTAGCGGCCATTGCTAAGGGTGAAGCGACTAGTCCTCTAGTGACTCCTGTGAAAGCAGTTGAGTTATTAGGCACTATGTTAGGTGGTTATAACATTCAGCCTTTAATTGCAGCCTTAGACAATCAAGAGCTAGGTGCAGCAGCGGCTAAAGCGTTATCACATACCTTATTAATGTTTGATGCATTCCATGATGTGGAAGAAAAGGCGAAAGCAGGTAATGCGTTTGCTAAGCAAGTCCTGCAATCATGGGCGGATGCTGAGTGGTTTACTTCACGTCCTGCTTTAGCTGAAAAAATCACGGTTGCGGTATTCAAAGTACCGGGTGAAACCAATACTGATGATCTTTCACCTGCACCGGATGCTTGGTCACGTCCTGATATTCCATTACATGCCAATGCCATGCTGAAGATGGCACGCCCCGGCATTGAGCCAGATGTTCCGGGCACTAAAGGCCCCTTAAAGCAAATCGAAGCGGTTAAAGCTAAAGGTTTCCCCGTTGCTTATGTGGGTGACGTGGTAGGTACGGGTTCTTCACGTAAATCAGCGACTAACTCAGTACTGTGGTTCTTTGGGGATGATATTCCTAGCGTGCCTAATAAGCGTGCGGGTGGTTATTGCTTCGGTGGTAAAATTGCTCCTATCTTCTATAACACCATGGAAGACGCGGGTGCATTACCTATCGAAATGGACGTGTCCAAAATGAATATGGGTGACGTGATTGACGTTTACCCTTATGAAGGTGTCGTAAAGAATCACGACACGGGTGAAGTGATCAGTACGTTCGCACTGAAAACTCAAGTACTGTTGGATGAAGTTCGTGCAGGTGGTCGTATTCCACTGATCGTAGGTCGTGGTTTGACGGGTAAAGCACGCGAAGCATTGGGCTTAACTCCTTCAACTCTATTCAAATCACCTGATCAACCGGCTGATACTGGCAAAGGTTATACTTTAGCTCAGAAAATGGTCGGTAAAGCGTGTGGTGTAGCGGGTGTACGTCCGGGCACTTATTGCGAACCTAAAATGACTACAGTAGGTTCCCAAGATACTACCGGTCCTATGACTCGCGATGAGCTGAAAGATCTTGCTTGCTTAGGCTTCTCTGCGGATTTAGTCATGCAGTCTTTCTGCCATACAGCGGCTTATCCTAAACCTGTTGACGTAGTAACTCATCATACTCTGCCAGACTTCATTATGACTCGTGGTGGTGTATCGTTACGCCCCGGTGATGGTGTTATCCACTCTTGGTTAAACCGTATGCTATTGCCTGATACCGTAGGTACCGGTGGTGACTCGCATACTCGCTTCCCGATTGGTATTTCCTTCCCAGCAGGTTCTGGTTTAGTGGCTTTCGCAGCTGCGACTGGGGTTATGCCTTTAGATATGCCTGAGTCAGTATTAGTACGCTTCACAGGCAAAATGCAACCTGGCATTACCTTACGTGACCTAGTACACGCGATTCCTTACTATGCGATTCAACAAGGTTTATTAACCGTTGAAAAGAAGGGTAAGAAAAACGTATTCAATGGCACGGTGCTTGAGATCGAAGGTTTAGAGCATTTAACTGTTGAGCAAGCGTTTGAATTATCTGATGCGTCGGCTGAGCGTTCTGCGGCGGGTTGTACGGTAGCCCTGTCTGAAGATTCAGTCGCTGAGTACTTACGCTCTAATATCGTGATGCTCAAGTGGATGATTCAACAAGGCTACGGTGATGTACGCACTATCGAGCGTCGTATTCGCTCTATGGAAGCATGGTTAGCCAATCCAAGCCTGATGCGTGCGGATGCAGATGCTGAGTATGCGGCAGTCATTGAAATCAATATGGATGACATTAAAGAGCCTATTCTATGTGCTCCTAATGATCCAGACGATGCGCGTTTATTGTCGACTGTTGCGGGTCGCAAAATCGATGAAGTATTCATTGGTTCATGCATGACCAATATTGGTCACTTCCGTGCAGCAGGTAAATTACTCAAAGCGGCGAATAAGCAAATTCCTACGCGCATGTGGATTGCACCCCCAACCAAAATGGATGCTTCTCAACTAACGGAAGAGGGCTATTACAACATTTATGGTACAGCAGGGGCGCGTATGGAAATGCCCGGCTGCTCGTTGTGTATGGGTAATCAAGCCCGTATCCAAGAAGGTTCCACTGCGGTATCGACTTCAACACGTAACTTCCCGAACCGTTTAGGGACTAACACAGACGTATTCTTAGCCTCGGCTGAGCTAGCGTCGGTTGCTGCGGTAATGGGTAAATTACCTACGGTTGAAGAATATATGGGTTATGCTAATCAATTGAATAGCATGTCGGGTGATATTTATCGTTATCTCAATTTCGATAAAATGGAACACTATCAGCATGCTGCTGAGCAAGTGATTATTCCAATGGTGAATAAATCGGCTGCTTAAATCACTCAATCAATTGCCGTTAAGGTAGTTTGAGAAAAAGCCCTGTCTAGCAATAGCAGGGCTTTTTTTATGTGAGACTTATTGCTTCTCTAGCCAGTTGCGACCTTACTATAACCTTACCTTTTATCGGATTAGCAGGATTTGGTTTAAAAAACTACATTGGGGCAGGATTAAAATCAGTAATATGGATCTGGCGACTTGTGGGGTTCAGTGGTGATGCACTGACAATTTAAATGTGGCGAATTCGTATCATAAGTGCATAGCCCGTTAATCGAGACGGGATGCGGCTTTCCTCATAAGGTCAGAGGCAAGATGTGGTAAAAAGCCTCCCGAAAAACCACTGACGGGAGAACTTCATGGCTTACACACACCTTACCGCTGAGGAGAGGCATTATATCGAAACCCGGCACAAGATGAAGGAGTCGATGGCAACAATCGCGTTAACCTTGGGGCGCAGCCCATCGACGATCAGTCGTGAACTGACGCGCAACCGAGGACAACGCGGCTATCGGCACAAGCAAGCGCACGCCAAAGCGCAACAACGCCATGCGAACAAGCCCAAGGCGGTCAAGTTGACCCCGGAACTGGCGGTCAGCATGGGTACGCTGCTGGAACAGCAATGGAGTCCAGAGCAAATCAGCGGTCGACTGAAAGCGGAAGGCAAAGCGACTATTTGCCATGAAACCATCTACCAGTATGTACTCAGGGACAAGCGTGCCAACGGCAAGCTGTACCTAAACCTACGCCGCCATACGAAGAAATACCGCCAGCGTTACGGTAGTAAAACGGGCAGCGTCCAAGGCATCCCCAACCGGGTGGACATTGAAGAACGCCCGGAAGTCGTCAATCAGCGTGAACGGCTCGGTGACTGGGAAGCCGACACCATGATTGGCAAGGGACACCAAGGCGCCTTGGTGACACTGGATGAACGCAAATCCAAGCTACGCCTAGCAATCCCTGTGACAAACAAGACCGCAGAGGCAGTGACCAGCAGTATTATCACCTTGCTGGACAGCTTCAAGGATTGGGTGCACACGCTCACCTTCGATAACGGCAAAGAGTTTGCCAAACATGAGCAAGTTGCCCAAGCCCTTGGGTGCAAAACGTATTTCGCCAAGCCCTATCATTCGTGGGAGCGTGGGCAAAATGAGAATGCCAATGGGCTGTTACGCCAATACTTTCCCAAGGCAATGGGGCTGCTGGACGTGACAATCCGACAGGTACTGGAGGCTGTACATAAACTCAACAACAGACCCAGGAAGTGTCTGGGCTTCAAGACACCTTACAAGGTGTTCCGAGAACTATCCGGCATAGAGGCTGAAAAGTTGCTAGGTTATGCACTTATTACTTGAATTCACCTGTTACTGATGCGAGGTAGGGTATGAGTAAAATGCGATTAAAGACATTGGTTTTTATGGCACTAGTATTAGGTGCGTCACAGGTGGCACGGGCTGATTTTGACATGAAAGCAGGACCAATCTGGGATAATGACGATGCTAAAGCTAAATGTGCGGCGGCTTGTTCATTGACATGGAATGGTAACTGGGTCACCAAAGTCGCAGGTCGTATGTCGATTTGTTCGGGTACGAATCGTGCGCTTGATGGTGGGGCTTATATTACAGGCGATGCGACAGGCGGGATTGAAGCAGGACCGATTTGGAATAATGCCGATGCTAAAGCCAAATGCACGGCCACCTTCCGCAATATCAAATGGAATGGTCAATGGACAACCACTGTTGAAGGTGAAATGTCCGTATGCGGTTGTACTGGGGGGAAATTAGTTCCTTGGAGACCGAATGTGATTGATCGTTAGGTATTAATTGAGTGGTGAGGTTAGTTACTGGTTGGTAATTAACTTCATCTATGGCTATAGAGTGCTTAGAGGCTGTCTCAAAAAAATAGCCCTTACCGTATAAATGTAAATCTAGTTCTTAATTTGTACAAAAATTATAATAAAATCAGTTGTTTTAGTGACATATTGCCATTGCTATTCCATTAGCTAACTTGTATTGTTTTCTTACCTTATCAATTTAGCTTAATTCTAAGTTAGTTCTTTCCCTATGAAGCTCTTTTATCTGCCGCCTTAGGTGGTAGGTGTCTATTATTAATCTATGGAGTATTAGTGATGAGTTTTAATGCCATTAACTTGATGAAATCGATTGGTTTTACTGCATTGCTAGCGTTAGGTCTAGGAAGTTCAATTAATCTAGCACAGGCCGAAGAGTTAGGGGATGGAATGGATACGCGCCCAGCGGAGTGTTTGCTAGTGGTTAAAGGCAAAACTTATATTTCGGGAACCTGTAAATATAATGCTGATCCTGATGGTTCGTTTCGTTTGTTTGGCAAAAAGTATTTCACTTATTTGAGTGTGTTTGAGGATGGTACAGCAGAAGCTTCTTGGAATGCTGATCCTAAATCAACCCATGCACACGCTCCACTAGGCGCGTTTAAACGTAAGGGCGCTTGTTGGGTGAATGCTACGGCTAAGATTTGTGCTTGGGACAAAAAGCCAGCCGCTAATGCAGCCCAGCGTATTAAATTCCCGCGTAATGCCACCAGTACCGTTGTCACCGGTAAGCTTAATGGGTTTAAGGAAGAGCTGAATTACGTTATCGAAGTGGGCAAAGGGCAAACCATGACAGTAGAGCAGGTTAATCCGGCTAATAAGCGTGTCACGGTCTGGATTACAGCGCCGAATGGTGAAGATGCGAGCGATGCGGATTTATCTTGTAACAATCAAAAGAAAGTTTCACCGACCTTAAAAGGTGATTACACCCTCAAGGTCAGTGAATGTATGAAAGCTGATCCTTGGAAAGGCGAATTTAAATTAAAAATAACCGTGAAGTAAGAGGCTAGATATTTCTCTTGGTAATGACTCAATAAAGCAAATTGCTTGCAGCATTAAAAATGCCCTGTAAATGTTATTTACGGGGCTTTTTTTGTAATTAAGCTTGCCAAGGGTTTGTAGGGTTTCTGATTGGAGTTGATTCACCAAAAACTTTAAAAGGCTTATTACTTTGAATAACTGAACCATTTTCTAAAGTATAAGTTGCTAGGGTATTTGTATACTCTACCTTTTTAACTCGTACTCCGTTAATACGTGGATAAATATCCAAAGGCTTATCAGCCGAAATAGGTTCTGATATTTGTCCCATTATATTACCATCAGCGTACACTGCCTCAAGGCCATTACCTTTATAAGTAATGCTGACTACAGGGGTTTGTTGTGCTCCAACATGCGTAAATGGAATTGGATAATTTACATCAAAGGTAACTTTGTCTACAAAAGTAGGAGATTGTATCGATGGGCTAATGGTGGGTGGGCGTTGAAGCTTGGGCGTTTGGTTTAGTTGTTGTAATAGGCTAAGTAAGAGAGGAAGAAGCTGCATCAGTTGTACAGAAAATCCACTTACAAAAGGCATACGGTTACTCGTGGGTATATAATTACTAGGGCGAGTGGCTGAGAGGTGGGGACTAATAATATGAATAGGTGTTGAGGTCATGATTAACTCCTAATAATCAGTTTGTTTACTATTCCTATAATAGGCAGGTTATTAGGATTGGTATGGTTTTATAAGTTTAAGCTGGCTATCTTTCTAGATAAAAGGTGCATCTGTAGCCTGATTCAGCCGTTGAAGAGCTACGATGTATTAAAATCCAGTAAATAGAAGGTCTAGGGCTGCTATTATTTCCTGTCTTTTATTAGCCAAAGAGCACACATAATCGCCTAAATATTTTATATGTATACCTGCTAGTTCAGGTGTGGACATGAGCACTTTGTTATTTTCTATCTCAAATACCGGAGTCAGTTGTTGAGCTGCTTTAGCTTGGCTACAAAGCTCTAATGGAACCACCACACGAGTTTTGAGCATATCTAGCAGGTCAGTTTGTAAATCCAATAAATAAGGAATGTTTTGTCGAGTATTAGGATTAGTATTCAGATATACATCAAACTGCGCCATTTAAAAGCTCCTTAATCCATCACTAAATACTCCTCTATCTTCAATTCTTTGGTTATAGGCTTCTAAAGCAGTGCGATTTTGCTCTAACCATTCTTGTTGTTTTTTTTCTTGTATAGTTTTAATCAGTGCTGTCTCTAATAACTTGGAAAGATTAATTTTATAGTGACGAGCTTGTTCGAGTAACGAGCTATTAATGCTTAAATTAGAAGCACGTTTAGGTGAGGTAGGTTCATAAAAAGGCATAGATGACATAGCGAACTTCTACATTGACATGAATAGATGTGGGTATATTATGCGCACCACTAATGCGTGTCAAATGTGTATTTTTATGCGTATGAAAATGTATTCAATGCCTTCGCTAAAGGTAGGTTATGTCTCGGAAACTGTCATACAGCTAGTAGGGAAACTAATGGCTAAATTAACACTATTTTATTAGTATTAGTGGTTTACATTGAGTAGGGAGTAGGGTAATGCCGCATTTGGTATCTAGTGAGGATCTTTTATTAGTCCGTCTTCAAGGTTAAAACCACCGTCTTTAGACGGTCAGATTTATCTGCGATACTAGCTGGATGAAGGTTGGCATGAGGTCGTGAGAGATGGAGTATCGGTATGGAAGCCACACCGTCTACCGGATTGAGTATCACTTTGTATTTGTGACGAAATACCGCTATCCGGTACTGAAAGGGGATGTGGGGTTAAAGATACGGGAGTTGATCCGTCAAACCTGTCAAGCCTTTGAGATAGAAATAGTGAAGGGGGTGGTGAGCAAGGATCATGTGCATTTGTTGTTATCGGTGCCACCGGAGCTAGCACCGAGCGAGATCATGCGCCGAATTAAGGGTCGAAGTGCGGCAAAAATCTTTGAAAGCTACCCGGATTTAAGAAAGCGGTATTGGGGACAGCATTTTTGGGCGCGGGGTTATTTTTGTGCGACTTCAGGGGAATTGAGTGCTGAGATGATTAAGGCGTATTTAGAGCATCACTTTGAACCGAGGTTAGAGGATAACTTTAAGACAGAAGGCTAGACGGGTCTATTCGACCCGTATCCGGACTTTAGTCCTTTTAGCGAACCCTTCAGCTTTAGCTGATGGTTGTTAAGTTAAACAGCAAGTGGAACAGTGTACCTTCCCTATTCAAGCGTTTAGTCACCGTAATCATGTACGTTTAGCTCTCTGTACACGACAAAACCACTAACTTATTGATTTAGCATGTTTGTCATGGAGATGGTGAAAGTCCACCGCTCCTATGTTTTACTCTCTAGTTACCACACAGGAGAGCAAAATGGATCTGAGCGATGGACTACGTGACAGTTTAAAAGCCCACTTGAGTTGGGGCAAGCCCCGTTTGGATTGTTTTGTGGGAATGCTGCATACTTTGCTGAGTGCGCGACAAATGAATTTGGCGTTGTTGGCGGTACACATAGATTCTGACACCGACATTGGTTCCCGCTATCGACGGATGCAACGCTTTTTTAGCCAAGTGTTCTTTAATTACAATGACATTGCCCATTTTCTTATGGGAATGTTCGCCTTTAGTGGTCAACAATACTACCTCACACTCGACAGAACCAACTGGAAATGGGGCAAATCCAACCTCAATCTCCTGACTTTGGCGGTTGTTTACCAAGGTGCGGCTATCCCCGTTTACTGGATGGTGTTGAACAAACGCGGTAATTCTAACCAACGTGAACGTATTGCCCTGCTGCAACGATTTATCAGCCAATTCGGGCGCAACAACATCTTGGGTGTGTTGGCTGACCGTGAGTTTATTGGTGGTCAATGGTGGAAGTGGTTGTCTTCCAAAGAGATTCCCTACTTGATTCGTATCAAGGGTAATCAGTTGATGACCGACAAACACAAAAAAGAGGCGCATGTCCGCTCGCTGTTTGCCAACCTCAAGCCGGGTAAACGGCGCGTTCTCCGTCACCGTCGCGACGTTAGCGGGGAATGGGTTTGGCTCAGTGGCTCAAAGCTGCCCAGTGGTGAGTTGTTGATTATCGCCAGCAACCACTACACGGCTGATCCCATTGGCACTTATCGGCTACGTTGGGAAATTGAAAACCTGTTCCAATGCTTGAAAGGGCGTGGTTTTCACATGGAAGCCACTCACTTCACCAAACCCCTCGCATCAAAAAGATGATGGCGTTGCTTGCCATTGGCTTCTGTTGGGCGCACAAAGTCGGCGAATGGAAGGAAAAAGCCGTCAAGCCTTTGAAGACGAAAAACATGGACGCAAAGAGCAAAGTGTCTTCCGTTACGGCTTGGACTACTTGACCGATTTATTGAATGGAAGGGTACGGGAAAAAGTGGATAGGCTTAGGCTGCTGCTTCTGTTCCTTTGTCCACCACAATTCATGGCGATCGAGGATGGACGGATGAAACTCAGGCGATTTTCTTTTGAAAAAGATTCAATGAGTTAAGCGAATTGTCGTGTACAGAGCGTTTAGCTTATATTTATTTGGTTGAGCATTCGGTTATAGAGGCGACGCAGTTAATGCGAGCTAGTTTAATTCGATTGTTAAATCATTATCAAATTGATCCAAAAAAATATCATGAGATTTTAACACAGGCTTGGGTATTGGCGGTCAGGTATTTTATGAGCCAAACACAGCAGGCTAGTAATGCAGATGATTTTATTGATCAGCATCAGCAGTTATTAGATTCAAAGATTATGCTGACGCATTATTCTAATGAGGTGCTTTTTTCAGATCAGGCACGGTTGCAATTTGTAGAGCCTGATTTGCAGTGGATACCAGCGGTTTAGTGAGTAATATTATTGATTGGTATATTAGTTGCTGCAAATCTAGTATAAATTTTTTATTAGCGTTTGTGTTTTGTTCTGGGTGTAATGTTTGGTATTGAGTTAGCTGGGCTAACAATAGTTTTGATTTTAGCTCGATCTTTTAATTTCTGTTGCGCAATAAAAGCAAATGATTTGCCTGTTCTTTCAGATTCTTGAATTATTTCATTGATTTCCTCACTAGATAACGGGTTTTCGCTTGCATCTATCATAGTTGAAAACTGGTATGTTGCTTCATCCTCATTGCTTGAAGGAGTTGTATGCTCGATTATATTATCTATTTCGACACTTACAGCTTCTTGCATTCCAGAACCAATTGAACCGAAATTATGTTTAAACCATGATCCTTGCTCTATTGAGTTTTTTAAAATGAATAGATCATGATCTGTAAAAGGAACATGAAAGTCGTTAAAGTTAATAAATTGTCTACCATCAATTGTCATTTGAAAGTGGTAGTGAGGATAATTAATTGATGTTCCTGTATGTCCATTAAAGTCATTTTTTGAGCAATCAAAAGTCCACTCAATATTTTTCCATCGGACTGTATAAGATATTATCTTGCTATTAGACTTTTCATCACTCAAGTCGTTTATATTTGAAAGAAATCTTTCCTGATTTGCACACCACCTAATAAATGCTGCTATGTTTACATAGCTATATTGGGAATAAATTTTAGGAAAATCCTTTTTTTTGAATTTGCATTGACGAAGGAGCCAGTGCAAACAGGGCTGATCATTACTAATAGTCTTAAATGGTTTATTACAGAGGTAGCAAATTCCTTTTTTATAGCCTTCTTTAAATGCTTCTGCTTGTCTATGATGCTGCTCATGATCGAGCCTATTTATTTCTTCAATTTCTTCTGTAGACATGCTCTCAAAAAATTTTCGGTATTGATCAGTATCGTAGACCACAGGAAATCCCTTTAAAAATCAAATAATTTTTTACACTACTGTAAATATTTAACATGTTTTAGTATAAAGAATTATACCGCCGACCAACGGTAATTTAAAGCATTATTAAATTTAGAAAACATACATCAATACTTGCTAGACAGTGCTGTTCCACCATGCCTATCAAACTCAGCTTTGAGTTGCTACCTTTCATTCCATGCCTAAAGGCTATCCTCTTACCTTGTAAAAAATGATAAAGTACTCAAATGATTAGTTCTTGATACTGCAAATTATGACTCAACCCTTTGCTGCTCTTTTGACCCGCGCCCCCATCATGGAGGCAGTCTTACGCTCCGCACAATTAATCGCTCAGACCCATGCCAGCGTGCTCATCACGGGCGAATCTGGCACAGGGAAGGAGTTGGTAGCGCGTGCCATTCACCAAGCCAGCCCCCGCGCCCAACAGCCTTTTATCAGCATTAATTGTGCCGCTTTGCCCGAAACGCTAGTTGAATCCTTAGTATTTGGTCATCGCAAAGGCGCATTCACCGGAGCCGATAAAGCCCAGCAAGGTCTATTTGCCGCCGCACAACAGGGCACGGTCTTTCTTGATGAAATTGGTGAGCTACCTTTGGCGCTACAGCCCAAACTATTACGCTTTTTAGAGTCTGGTGAAATTCTCCCCCTCGGAGAGTCTCACGCGCAACGCCTCAATGTACGTGTGCTGGCAGCGACTCATTGCGATTTAGGGCAATTAGTGCAAGAGGGTAAGTTTCGCGCCGATTTGTATTACCGCCTGAATATTGTGCCCGTCGAATTGCCGCCCCTACGCGAGCGTCGAGAAGATATTGCACTATTAAGCCAGCATTTCTTAGCCGCCTGTGCCGCTCAACATCAATTACCCGCCGCTAGTTTTACTAAAGCCGCGTTGCAACGTTTAGCTCAACATGCGTGGCAAGGTAATGTGCGCGAATTGCGTAATCTATGTGAGCGCTTGAGTATTTTACTCGCAGGGCAAACCATTGATGCGTCTAATCTTCCCTTACCCGCGAGCACTGTAGTTCAGTCGGAGGCTAATAGTTTTGCTTTACCGCATAACGGGGTGAATTTAGAGCAATTAGAGCTGGATTTACTCAAGCAGGCTCTGGAGCGCACCCAAAATAATCGTTCCCAAGCAGCACGTTTATTAGGGATTAGCCGCGATGCGATTAATTATCGACTGAAAAAATATTCTTTTTAGCGCTATAGTGTGCTCTAGACCTTGCTAGTCCCAAGAACACTACCCTTGATGGATGGATGAAGGAGTGCGCAGTGATCCAGTTTTTATTGAATAACCAGCTAGTGACACTAGCTCAGCTCGATACCAATACGACGGTATTGGATTATTTGCGCTTACACACACACCAAACCGGAACCAAAGAGGGTTGTGCCTCGGGTGATTGTGGGGCGTGTACGGTAGTGCTCGGTGAGTTAAATGCTGAACAAGCAGGCTTAAACTATCGAGCGATTAATAGTTGCATCACCTTACTAGGCGCACTACAGGGTAAGCAACTGATTACTGTGGAGTGTTTGGCCCAAGCCGAGCGCTTACATCCGGTGCAGCAAACGATGGTGGATTGTCACGGCTCACAATGCGGCTTTTGCACGCCGGGTTTTGTGATGTCTATGTTTGCCTTATGGAAAGAGCAACCTGCACCTAGTCATGAACAGATTGACGTGGCATTAGGGGGTAATTTATGCCGTTGCACAGGTTATAAACCGATCATTCAAGCCGTACAGCAATTGAGTCATTATGCCACCGAAGATCAATTTAGCGCTCAAGCCCAGCCAACTATTGAAGCTTTAAAGGCTATTCAAAATCCCTCAAGCCCCGCGCTGCACAGTGCAGAGCAACAGTACTTTTTGCCTAATACTCGCGCCGAATTAGCCGCTTTATTAGTGCAATATCCAGAGGCTCGAATCGTAGCGGGTAGTACCGATTTAGCCTTAGAGATTACCCAAAATCTTAAACAGCTAGCGCTCTTGGTGGGTGTGAATCAAGTACGTGAAATGCAGCAACTGCAAGTACTCGATGACAAAATCGTGATCGGTGCAGCACGCCCTTATAGTGATTGTATTGAAGTCCTGCAAACTCACTATCCCGCTTTTGCTGACATGATGAAACGTCTAGGCTCTCAGCAAATTCGCAATCAAGGTACATTTGGCGGCAATATCGGAACAGCCTCGCCCATAGGGGACACTTTGCCAGTGCTCTTAGCTTTGAATGCGGCAGTAGAGCTGCAACAAGGTGAACGGGTACGCTTAGTGAACTTAAATGACTATTTCACGGGCTATCGTAAAACAGTATTAGAGCCGAGCGAATTTATTGCGGCGGTACATATTCCTCGCTTGCAAGCAGGGCAAGTGTTAGTAGTCGATAAAGTATCTAAGCGTTTTGATGATGATATTTCAGCCGTGTGTGCCGCGTGGGTGTTGACGCTCAAAGACAATGTTATTGCATATGCCAGAAGCGGCTATGGTGGTATGGCAGCCACACCTGCTCGAGCCTTAAATGCTGAACAAGCTTTAATAGGCAAAGTACTCAATCCAACAACGATTCAAGCCGCCCAACAAGCCATTACTCAAGATTTCAAACCTATGAGTGATGTGAGAGCGAGTAGTTGGTATCGCATGACCGTAGCGCAGAACTTGTTGGAACGGATGAGTCTAAGTTTGATACCTTCTAAGACTTAATCTAGAAGGACGTTAAGTGCATTACTTTAATTCAAATGCATCTGCATCACGCCACGCCGGAAATTGCGCTTTGAATTGATTTAAGGCTTCCAAACTCAAAGTGATCGTCTCAATAAACGGAGTACTCGGCGCATGATCGACGAGTAATTCGCCTTTAAAATTCACCGCTAAGGAATCTCCCGTATAATTTAAACCTAAGCCATCCTGACCGACGCGATTAACGCCCACTACATAGCTCAGATTCTCAATCGCACGCGCTTGCAGCAAAGTACGCCACGCCATGCGCCGAGGCTCTGGCCAATTCGCTACCACAATAGCTAGGTCATAGTCATTACGATTACGCATAAACACGGGAAATCTCAGGTCGTAACACACCTGCGGCAGAATACGCCAACCCTTATAAACAAAGGTTTTGCGCTCAGTTCCGGCTTGATATTTTTCTGGTTCTTGGCTCATGCGAAACAGGTGATGTTTATCGTAATGATTCACCTCACCTTCGGGCGGTACTAAGATAAAGCGATTCACAAAGCCCGTATCAATTTGGGTAGCCATCGAGCCGCAAATGGCTGCATTTAAAGCGCTTGCTTGCTGCTTAAGCCATTGTACTGTTTCACCGTCAAACGATTCAGCATGCCATTCGGGTTGCATACTAAATCCAGTCGTAAACATTTCAGGCAGTATAATTAAATCAGTTTTACCCACTAGGCTTTTAAAAGCATTAGTAAAGTAATCCCGATTCGCTATGGGGTTTTGCCAAATTAAATTAGCTTGCATTAAAGTGACACGTAGTTCATTCATTTTTCAAACCACTCCTAAATATTTAAACTGCGTAAGCGAGCCGTACCATGTCTTAATGTTTCACTATTTTTAGCAAAACAAAAACGAATCAATTTCATATCAGCAGGTGGATTTGCATAAAATACCGAAACCGGAATCGCAGCTACTCCAATATCAGTCGTCAGCCAACGGCAAAAGGCTACATCATCTAAATGACTTAATTCGGTATAATCCGCTAGTTGGAAATAGGTTCCGCTACTGTGGAGTAATGTAAAACGAGTTTTTTGCATTAAACTCGTGAACTCATCGCGTTTAGTTTGATAAAACTGTGGCAATTGTTCTATATGCTGAGGGTCATCACGCATGACATCAACTAGCGCATATTGCATAGGCGTGCTAGTAGTAAAGGTTACATATTGATGGATTTTACGGAATTCTTGAGTGAGGGCTAGAGGCGCTACACAATAGCCAATTTTCCAGCCTGTCGTATGATAAGTTTTACCAAACGACGATATAACAAAGCTGCGCTCATATAATTCAGGATGACGATGAATACTGGCATGTTCTAAACCATCAAAAATAATATGCTCATAGACTTCATCTGACACTATTAAAATATCGGTATTACGCACTAATTCAGCTAATTGATTTAAATCGTTTTGATCTAACACAGTGCCAGTGGGATTATGCGGAGTATTGATAATAATTAAACGGGTTTTAGGATTAATAGCGTCTTTTAATTGTTGCCAGTCCATTTTAAAGTCGGGAGGTAGTAAGTTTAAGTGTACCGCTTTACCGCCATTTAAAGTAATCGCTGGCTCATAACTATCATAAGCAGGGTCAAAAATAATCACTTCATCGCCTTGACGCACTACGGCACTAATTGCATTAAACAGCGCCTCAGTTGCACCAGAAGTAATAGTGACTTCATCAGGTGAAACCGGATTACCATATAAACGTTGCACTTTAAGTGCGATTTGCTCACGTAAGGCTGGAATACCTGCCATAGGTGCGTATTGATTTAAGCCTTGTGCAATATATTTTCCTACCCCTTCTAATAAGATTTTAGGGCCATCAAAATCGGGGAAACCTTGGGATAAGTTTACTGCTTTAAAGTCAGTCGCGAGTTGTGACATGACGGTAAAAATGGTGGTTCCAATATGCGGTAGTTTGGAGCTAGGGTAGTTCATCGTTGGGTAACTGCTTGATCAAGTGAGCGGCTAGTTTAGCATGAGACTACTAGCCCTAGTAGCCGCCTCTATGACGGCTTGAGGTAGTACTTTTATAGCAGTCTATTTTTAGTTAAATAGTCTGCTAGCTCGATCTTATTGTGGGTCGTAGTACGTTGGTAGATATTCTCAATATGCTTTTGTGTACCGCGTGGACTGATATTTAAGTGACGCGCTACTTGTTTGGCTTGCAGCCCGCGTGCCCATAATTTTGCAATTTCCAACTGGCGCGGCGTCAACACGGTAGAAATCGGTTGACGTGAATACTCGCGGCATTTGTCTGGAATGACCATGACACCATTACAAACTGCTTTCACACTATCGACCAGAGCTTTAGCGTCAATGCTTTTGAGCTGATAGCCATCCGCACTAGAGTCGGTAAAACGCTCACACATTTCAGGTGAGTCATACATACTCAACAGCAGTACATGAATATGAGGATAAGTGGCTTTCAAACGCTCGGTCGTTTCAAAGCCATCCATCTGTGGCATGCTAATATCCATCAGGACTAAATCAGGCTGCAATTGCTCCACTAAAATCAATGCATCCGCGCCATTATTAGTCATCGCAATCACTTCAATGCCAGTGCTCGAAGTAAAAACTGAAGCATTACCTAAGCGAGCCAGTTCATGGTCATCAACAATTAGCAAGCGAATAGGGTTCATGAATGTGACTCCTGAGTAGAGGGTGAGAAGGGAATACTGATACGAATAGTGGAGCCTTGTTTAGAGAAATTCGCTTGAAATTGCCCCTTAAGATCGTGCTCAACTCGATTCTGCATGTTTTTTAAGCCTATTCCTCTCGATGCATTGTTTTGCGCACCTTTGCCATCATCATAAATAACCAGATTGAGTCCGGTGGAGGTTTTTAAGAACTCAACCTCTACTTGGTGTGCATGAGCATGGCGCTCAATATTGGTGAGCGCTTCACGGATGATAAAAGACAAATGGCTACTAATAGGCTCTGGTAATTCTGACCAGCGCAAATTGCCTGAGCGCTGGGTAGGGATGCGAGTACGTTGTTTAAACTCAAGCAACATTTGATCTAAACCGTCAATGGCTTGTTCGCTAATATCATGCGAGAGTTGGCGAGCTTTTTGCCCTAGATCATCCAGTGCTTTAAGGGACGCACTTTTATAAGTTTGGGCTAGTGGGGGCGGGTTAGGTAGTTCAATAGCTTCAATATTACGTTTGACGGCTACCATCGTTTGGCAAATATCATCATGCAATACTTTGGAATAGTCTAATAAGGCTTGTTTAGGCACTAACACTGAATCTAGATGGGAAGCACTAGAGGCCGCTTGAGAACGCAAACGTTTGATTAACCATGCAATGGAGGCTAGCAAAGCCAGTAATAAGAGGATACTAGCCACCACGCCAGCCATTAACCAAGAGCGTGCTTGTTCTAAATGGTCACTTCGATTTAACCACAGCAGCCAGTCGGAAAGGGTTTGAGTAAAGCTATCCCCCTCGCGGGCTTGTTCTAAAGCTTGTCGCGCGGCAAGACCTGATGCGCCATTGATCCAATTATTGACTGAGGTAGTAATATTAGTGTCGGGGTTATAGATAACGACTACATAATCTTCACGTAAAAAACTACCTAAGGGTGGTTCGATACTAAATTCATCCTGCATATCGCCTAAGTTTTTACGGCGAATATCTTCTAAAATCAATGCATCGCTGGCGTAAGCTTTTAATGTTCCCTCCCGTAATTGTTTAATCACTTCGGCACGGCTTTCTACTGGCACTAGCTCAGTATGAGGAAATAGGCTACTAACGCTACCTGTGGTAAGGGCTGGAGCGCTTTTGTATGGCTTGGTAGAGTTCTTGGCTTTTGAGTTTTCTTTAGGTGTATTTAAAGGGGTAGGCTTGAGTATGCCTATTTGTAGGTCTTGTCCTTCATATAGTTTGTCAATATCGTCTTTATGGATCAGCACTTTCGTTTGAGTAGTAAAAAAAATTTCACTAAAGCGCCCTGTGTAGAATTCAGTGTTTAATTCTTGGCGGCGTTTAAAATTACTAGAGCTAGGGCCGCATTGGACTGACATTTGTCCTTTATATTTTTCCGCAAATACACCAAAGCGCTCATCGACGCGCATAATTTCTCTGGGTTCAAGATCATAATTTTTACTTAGGAAACCAGCTAGTGCACCGCAAAAGCCCGACAAACTACGGTCATCATTAATACTGACTGGACTACCATCTGCGGTGGTACTAAAGCCAAAGATGAGCTTTGGCTTAGATTCTGCTTGTAGTGTGGGGCTGAGTAATAAGAGCAGGCTAAGCAAATTTAGCCAGAGTCTAATGCGCATGCTATTGCATCCCTCAATAACGTGTTGATTGTTCATAGTACTAATAGCAGTAAACAAGCCCTTAACGCAATTGATAGCGTACTGTTTGATAAGTATTTTTAGAGTAATAGTACGTATTGATTTAGCTGCGTTTTTATGCAAAGGGTGTCTATAAATGTTTCAAGTTACTGTACCAGTATGCACTTTACTAGGGCGTAAACCTGCTATGTCGACAATATTCCAAAGGGATAGCAAAATTGCTGGTTGAATACGTTTGAATCTGGCTTTTTAATGACTATAATGCAGGTCTTTACAACGCCACTTTTAAATATGTCGACACTTATCTAAGCTTAAGTGCAACATGGAACGAACCGGACTATGACAATGAACACAATCGCTACCTATTTAGCAGAAACTTTAGGTTTAGGTGAGTTATCTGCCATCCACTGGAATCAAACTGCTCCAGTCCTCTATGAATCCGCTGTGCGTAATGGTGAAGTCCAAGTAGCCGAGGGCGGTTCGATAGTGGCTTATACTGGCACTTTTACCGGACGTGCACCGAAAGAAAAGTTTACTGTTGAAGAGGATACCAGCCGCGACTATATCTGGTGGGGCGATGTGAATAAGGGCATGAAAGAAGCTCATTTTGAGCGCCTACTAGCCGATGCCCAAACCTTTTTAAAAGGTAAAAGTGTTTATGTGCAGGATTTACTAGCGGGTGCTGATCCTAGTTCAGAGTTACCGATTCGTGTCATTACTCAAACAGCATGGCATGCGTTATTTGCACAAAATATGTTTATTCGCCCTAACGAGTTGGGACGTGAGTTAGGGGTGGCAGAGCCGCGCTTTACCGTCTTACATGTACCTGAAATGCAAGCTGATCCTGCGGTGCATGGTACTAATTCAGGTACCTTTGTGATTATTAATTTCAAGCAGCGTTTAGTCCTCATTGGTGGTACACACTATGCAGGCGAAATTAAGAAATCGATCTTCTCAGTGATGAATTATGTGCTGCCACGTCAGGGCATTATGTCCATGCACTCCTCGGCAAATGTCGGCAAAGAGGGCGATGTAGCGGTACTCTTTGGTCTGTCCGGTACAGGTAAAACCACACTCTCAGCCGATCCAGAGCGCCAATTAATTGGTGATGATGAGCACGGTTGGAGCGATCAGGGCGTATTTAATATTGAAGGTGGTTGCTATGCGAAGGTTATTAATCTGTCGCAAGAGCAAGAGCCTATGATTCATAAAACCACACATACTTTTGGCACAGTACTCGAAAATGTGGTGATGGATGAAGTGACCCGTAAGCTCGATTTGTTTGATGGCAGTATTACCGAAAACACTCGCTCTAGTTACCCTGTGACTCAAGTTCCGAATGCTTTATATCCGGGTAAAGCGGGTCATCCTAAGCATATTATTATGTTGACCTGTGATGCGTTTGGGGTCTTACCTCCGATTGCTAAACTCAGCACTGAGCAAGCGATGTATCACTTCATGTCAGGCTATACAGCTAAAGTAGCGGGTACTGAAAAAGGGGTTACTGAGCCTACCGCCACCTTTAGTACTTGTTTCGGTGCGCCTTTTATGGCCTTACATCCTTCGGTATATGCGGGTCTATTAGGTAAGAAAATCAATGAGCACGGTGTGTCTTGTTGGTTATTGAATACGGGTTGGAGTGGGGGGGCTTATGGTGTGGGTAAGCGTATGAAGATTAGTCATACCCGTGCCATGTTAAATGCTGCTCTGAATGGCGATCTAGAGCATGTCGCTATGAAGGTTGATCCTATTTTTGGTCTGAGTGTGCCCACTGAATGCCCAAATGTACCCACTGAAGTATTAGATCCATCTTCAACTTGGGAAGATAAAGCCGCTTATGAAGCAAAGGCTACGCAATTAGCGAGCTCTTTCCACGAAAACTTCAAAAAGTATGCAGAAGGTACGAGTGAAGCGATTCGTAATGCAGGTCCACTTGCAGGGCGAAATAGCTAAGCCTTTAAGCGGTTAAGTTCATTCAGTGACAGAATGAGTTTGATCCCTGCTTCGATATAAAAAAAGACTTCCTTTATGGCTTAATGAGGATAAAGGAAGTCGTGGCTCAAAAACACTAGCTTAAAGTCTTGCTAAAGTATTCGCTTGATAGGTATTTAAACGCGCCCGCCAGCTATTTAAAAAGCGTGCTTCACGTCGCTCTAGGGGAGCATTAGCAATGCGTTGTAGCAAGACATCTTCAGCGGCTAAACGGAAGGCTTCTAAGGCTCTCGCACCCGCCGTAGTCGGCTGCATAGTGAGTAATACATGGGCTAAACCCCAGCCTTGATTACGGTAACGATCATTAGGATTTAAGCCATCCCCCTTAAAGCTTAAATAATCGAGTAAAACGTATAAACCCTCAGGGGTTTTGATTAAAGTCTGATAGTTTTGATTAATAATCGCTTGTTCATGTGTATTAAACTGACTCAATAGCTCAGGACGAGCTTGTTTTAAATGGTCTAACATAAAATTGGCTTGAAGGTTTTTAGTCCTAGCTAAAAAGGCTTGTAACTCAAGCATTTGAGCATCATTAAGGGCGCTGTCAAATTCGCTACGATTTTTCCAAGGACCACCGCGTGCGGGACGCTTTGCCAGCCAAGCAGGTAATGTTACCCCGCGCATTTGCATATAGTGCAGTAATTCTGGAAAGGTATCATTTTGCTTATAGACTTGATGGTTATTGGGATACCATGTGAAATGACCGATACCTAAAACAGCGTAATTACCGCCATTGTGCCAACGGACTAATTTTTGTCTATCGCCAGCGGTTTCATTAAGATAAATTTTCTCAGCAATAGCGCTTAAATCTTGCACAGAGGTTTGGGGTAATACGGTCGGTTGATACACGCGAGCGATGGGTGCAGTGATAGGTTTTGGCGCGGTTGTTTGTGGGCGCACAACGGCTCTATTTAGTGTTGGACTCGGTGCATAATTCGGATGATAAGCCACGGGTAAGGTATTGGGTAAAGCGGGATAGTGTGCTACGGTGGTAGTGGATTTAGGTTGAATAACTGCGACGGGAACAGGAACAACAGTGCAGGCAGATAAACTCGCTACGACCCCCAGCGATAGGATAACCTGTTTCATAGTAAGCCCTTATTAATATAGTAAAATTATTGGATATTAGTTTTATTTAGCCCTTCATTGAACGCAATTTATGAGCAAAGTGCAAGCCCTTGCGTAAAAAATTATTAACACACACTGTTAGTGTTAAATGTTAGGGGAACAGAGCCTTCCCTGAGTATTCCGAGTATAATTGAGCGTTTAAGATCCTATTGGAATCTCAGCTTGGAGAACACAATGGCTAAAATTAAAGTGCTTATGGTCTGCATGGGCAATATTTGTCGCTCCCCCACCGCTCAAGGCGTACTAGAGGCGAAATTAGTGCAGCGTGGCTGGCAACACTATGTTTTTGTCGATTCAGCAGGTACGCATGCCTACCACACAGGTAGCCCACCGGATAAGCGCTCGCAACAGGCAGCATTACGACGCGGTATTGATTTATCAGAACAACGCGCCCGTTTGGTGAATGAGTTAGATTTTGCTGAGTTTGATTATGTGTTAGCTATGGATATGCATAATCTGCAATATTTACAGCGTACTATCCCTGCTATGTACAAAGCAAAGTTGCGGCTGTTATTAAGTTTTGCTCCTCAACTCCCTGAATTTGCTGAAGTGCCTGATCCCTATTACGGTGGGGAAAATGGATTTGAGCGGGTATTAGATTTGATTGAGGAGGCAACCGAGGGATTACTCGCGGATATTGAACAGCGCCTCAACTTGGCTGGGCGTTAAAGCCCAACCAAGTCAGTTTGAGTAGTTAAGATTTACTCAAGAGGTTGATGCATCCAAGACGGTAGCTTCTTAATAGGAGCTACTGGTATAGGAGCAGGCGTTTCTTCCGTTTGCTTCAGTGGTTCTTCGGTGAACCCTTTGGACTCATTAGTTTGCAGTTCAGTCGCTACTGGGTCATGACCGTTAACGGTGATGCTATCGTCAGACTCCGTACCTAAATCAAGTGCTGGACTGCCATTGACTATGGCGTGATCGTTAGCTCCCTCGGTTGTTGGCACTGTATCAGTAGTGGTTACAACCGGTTCCGTAGAGATGCTAGGTAGTGGGTTACTAGCATCAGCCTCCGGCTCGATTTGGCTCAACTCGGTCGAGTTGTTGAGGGCTGTTGTGGTAACAGTCTCTTCAACTTCAACTTCAACACTAACTAAGGTAGTAGTAACACTGACAGTTTCTAGTTCATGAGTTTCTAGCTCATGAGCTTCAACCTCGGCAGCTACTTGCTCCACAGTCTCAGCAGTAATCGCCAATAAATCACGGGTAGGATCTAAGACAGTGATTTCTGGCGTGGGAGCTACTAAAGCGGCTAATTTAACCTCTTTATCCTCACTGGCAGGGGTGGTGGCTACTAGATCATCAAATAAATCCGCCTGACTCTCAAAAACCGGAGTGTCTTCTACAGTGGTATCTAGCGTGAAGGTGATTGACTCCTGCTCAGCGTCAATTGATGAGCTAGAGGGTTGCACCAGATCAACGATAACGTGTTCTAGCGCATTATCAGTGGCTTGAGCTTGTACTGCCTCATCGAACACTAATTCCGGCTCATAGCTAGGGTATTCAGGGGCTGGATCAAAGTCACTGCTAGTCGCCAATTCAGACGTTTCACTCGCCTCCTCTAACGCCCAAGCAGGTACATTACCATCCTCATCGATAATGGGCGCACCGCGTTCTGGACGAGCTTCACGACGACTACGGTGGCGTTGTGAGCGGCGGCGGTTATGACCATTGCGTGGCACAAAGCTAGAGGGTTCGTTTGGAGTTTCGGTTTCAGTCTCAATGTCTGATTCCGTACTGGTAGTGCTTACGGCAGACTCTACTTCCTCTTGAGTTGAGATTGTAACCAGCTCCACACTGTCCACAGCCACTTCAAGCTCAGTGTCCACCTCATCCCGTCGACCCCGACGGCGATTACGCCCTCGGCCTCCGCGTAAGTTATTATTACCATTAGTCTCACGCGGTGCAGGTAGGGTGATTTCTACCGGAGCCTCATCCGCTACCTCTGGCTCTACACTATAAGTTTCCTCTAGCTCAGCCTCTACTTTGCGAGGTTCAACGCGCTCCTTATCCCGACCTCGACGTTGTTGACGACCATTGCGCTCATGGCGAGTAGGACGCGCAGCACGCATAGGTACTTCGTCTTCCAGCTCTTCAGCATCGTTATCTACTTCTACTGGATCGTTATACAGATCGTCTAGCTCTTCATCCAAATCACGCGCGGAGTGTTTAGGTCTAGTAACTGCTTCAGCTTCAAAACTATCGGTATCAATAACCGCTTTACGTTGACGGCGCTCATCGCGGTTTTTGCGCTCATCACGTTGCCGAGTGGGTTCTAAGTGTAGCGGCTCTGTACCAAATAAGTTACCTAGAATACGCCGAATCAAACTGGTTCCACGCTCTGCCACTAAAGGCTCATCAGCGACACGACGACCTTGAGGCGCAGGTTGAGTTGGAACCACATTACCTACTACTGGAATATCAATAGGTTGCTGTACGACCTTAGTGTCATTACGGGCATCATCAGTGGTATGAGGGGTATTTTGAATATGCTCGTAACTGGGGCCAATGGACTCCATCTCATCACTACGAATACGAATAATTTCATAGTGAGGTGTATCTAAATGCGGATTAGGTACGATAGTTAAAGTAATATCGCGTCGTTGTTGAATACTGCTAATCGCTTCGCGTTTTTCATTGAGCAAGAAAGTAGCCACTGGAACAGGTGCTTGTACAATCACATGTCCGGTCATTTCCTTCATCGACTCTTCTTCCATCAGGCGCAGAATCGATAGAGCCAGAGAGTCGGTATTGCGAATATGACCGTGACCTTCACAGCGTGGGCAGACTAATTGACTCGATTCCCCCAATGACGGACGCAGCCGTTGACGTGACATTTCCAGCAAGCCAAAGCGTGAAATGCGCCCCACTTGTACCCGTGCACGATCTACTTTGAGCGCATCACGTAGGCGGCGTTCGACTTCGCGCTGATGTTTGCTAGGTAGCATATCGATGAAGTCAATGACAATAAGACCGCCTAAATCACGTAAGCGTAATTGACGCGCGATTTCATCAGCCGCTTCTAGATTGGTATTGAGCGCGGTTTCTTCAATATCCTGACCTTTAGTAGAGCGAGCCGAGTTAATATCAATCGACACCAGCGCTTCGGTGTGGTCTATAACAATGGCGCCACCAGAAGGTAAATTCACAGAGCGTTGGAATGCCGTTTCAATTTGATGCTCCACTTGATAACGGCTAAAGAGCGGAGTGGATTCTTTGTAGTGCTTTAATTTGCGCAGATTCTGCGGCATAACTGCCTGCATAAAATCATGAGCTTGTTTATAAACCGCAGAATTATCAATCACGATCTCGCCAATATCGCGCCGGAAATAGTCACGTAAAGCGCGAATAATGACATTGCTTTCTTGGTATAACAGGGTGGGGGCGGGATGATGATTATAGGCGTAAATAATCGCTTCCCATAAGGTTTTGAGGTAGTCCAAATCCCATTGTAATTCTTCTAATTCACGGTCTACCCCAGCAGTGCGTACAATCGCACCCATATTATCGGGAATATCTAAATCAGACAGGGTTTGTTTAATTTGTTGCCGATCTTCGCCTTCAATACGGCGCGATACACCACCGGCTTTAGGGTTGTTGGGCATTAATACTAAATAGCGTCCTGCGAGGCTAATATGCGTGGTGAGCGCTGCACCTTTATTACCCCGTTCTTCTTTATCGACTTGAACAAGAATCTCCTGTCCTTCGCGTAATACATCTTTAATATTAGCGCGACCATTGGTCGCATTAGCACTAGGGTGATAATACTCTTTGGCGACTTCGCGGAATGATAAGAAACCATGACGTTGAGCGCCATAGTTAACAAAGGCAGCTTCTAAACTGGGTTCGATGCGGGTAATGACACCTTTGTAAATATTAGCTTTTTTCTGGGCTTTAAAGGTGTGTTCAATGTCTAGATCATATAGACGTTGACCATCCACCATGGCGACCCGAATTTCTTCAGGTTGTGTGGCATTAATTAAAATACGTTTCATGTACTACATATCTCGTTTATGTAGCACCTGTTAGAGCACCCCGGTTTAGGACTAACCCTTAGCCACTAATGAATAGTGGTTTTAAACTTTTTCCTTGTTTTTCAGGTGGTTGATTATGCCTGATTGAAACAGTGTTGAAGTTATGCTGTAAGCTCCATAGGCTATTCAGTTGTAAGGTTGTATCACAGGAAGGGCTAGTAATTCAGTTATTTGGCGACGTTATAGTTAAGCTTGTGGCTTAATTGTTGTTAAACAACTGTTTTATTAGCTTGCTTAGTCAGAAGCCAATGGGCTTCTCACCTAAAATCGGTTTTGCCTACCCTGTCTAAACAAAAGTTGCAGGTACAGGTACTACGGTTCTTGCTTGCGCCTTATACAGGTAACTGACCCGTATAAAACAGTAGTGATCTAGCGTAGCGGCAGTATTGTCTGTTAACCCAATACACTTTCACCTTGGCATCGTCTACGCTGATCGATCAAACTCTAATCAAGAATTTGATTGAATCGTTTGGGTATGAACCCTATCATGCCTGCATCTCATGCAGGGATGGGTTACTTGGCAAATCTAATGACAGTTTGTCGCCAGATTTGAACCCTATGCGAATATATCAATTTGACTAATTACATTCAATTAGGATTACGTGCACGTTCAGGTAAAAACCTAGTTGACTACTCTATTTTGTTCTAGGTGAGGCAATGGCCGTTCAATATCACACCGTTTCGGAGCACGAAGCGGGTCAGCGTATCGATAATTTTTTATTACGCTATTTTAAAAATGTTCCCAAAAGTGTCATTTACCGCATTATTCGTAAAGGTGAAGTGCGGGTAGATAAGGGACGCATCAAGCCGGAGCATAAATTAGCTTTAGGTGAAGTGGTGCGTATTCCTCCCGTGAAACAGGATGAAGTCCCTGAGGATACTAAGTCGCTGGCCTCGCATAGTTTATTACAGCAAATTGAGCGGGCGGTCATTTTTGAAGATGAGCAAATCATTGGCATTAATAAACCAGCAGGTATTCCGGTGCATAGTGGTTCGGGACACGATGTGGGCTTAATTGAGGGTTTTCGCCAATTGCGTCCCAATTTACCCTATGTCGAGTTAGTACACCGTATTGATCGGGATACTAGCGGGGTAGTAGCTCTGGCTAAATCGCGTGAAGCCTTAACTCAACTGCATGCTTTAATGCGTGAGGGCGAAGTGGATAAACGCTATCAAGCTTTAGTATCAGGGCAGTGGAAGGATGGTGTGCAACACATTACCACTAACCTCATGCGTGAGCAGAATGCGGCTAAGGGTCACAAAATGCGCGTCATGGACAATGACGACGAGGGGCAAGAAGCCGAGAGTATTTTCACCCCTAAGCGCATTATGACTAATGCGACCCTCATGGATGTCAAAATTCTAACCGGACGTATGCATCAAATTCGGGTGCAGTTAGCGCATTTAGATCATCCGATTTTAGGGGATGATCGCTATGGTGATTTCGCCCTCAATCGAGAAATGAAAGCTTTTGGTTTAAAGCGTATGTTTTTACATGCGAATCACATGGAGTTTGTTTTGCGTTTGACAGGGCGACGCTATCGTTTAGAAGCGCCTTTGCCCGCCGAATTGCATCAGGTATTGCGTGAACTACAAAAGCTTTAGGCTAGGGATGAAGTGGTGTGTTTATATCGCCATCCCTCAGAGGGCTGACACGTAGGTCAGCCCCTACAGTGCTAGCTATGCTCAATCTAAGAGGGATGACACGTAGGTCGGCCCCTACAGCGCTACTTATTCCCAAATATCGGATACCTTTAATTAAAAGCGTTGTAACGCCTGCAATTTGGGGGCTTGATTATCGGGTTGAAGAATATGTTCTTTCATACCCCAAAAACCAAAAAAGGCATGTGGACGAGGAGAGGAAAAGGCTACAAATAATTGCCCACCCGCTTGTTTAAAACCTTGTAATAACTGGGTATAAGCCTGACCCATACGAGGATCACGATTAGCCTGTGATAGTAAGGGATTAGGGTGCTCCTTACGCGATTTAGTGCCGTAATGTACCAAATGTTGTCCACCCTCGTAGGCAACCATGCGTACCTTGTAAGGAGCAATCAGCTCAGCATGTTTTTGTGCTTGCTTAAGCGTGGCGTCAATACCATAGGGATTTTTAGGATCATTAATTAGGGCAAAGACATCATTCACGGTTTGTGCTTGCATGAGTTCATTTTGATGAGCGTAGAAATAGGGGGCGATAGCAAATACATCGGTATGCTCATACACATTGTCGGGCTTTAAAAAGTAAGGGGTTAAATCAGGGCGACCTGACCAGCCACCAATGACTCGGACTAAACGTTGCTTACCCCCAAAGGCTTGCTCAAAGAGTTGGAAAATTTGCTTACTGCGTTTACCGTAGTAATTAATTCCCGCCATAATCGGGTCTTTGCCTAAACCCTGTTGCATGCCCATTTGACGCACGTATTTGGCTTGAGAAAAGGCTTCATTCCACGCCTCATTGGTGTACTCAATATAGGCTTTGAGAGTGGGGCGTAAATTCGCTGCGACCAAAGCGGCGTATTGTTGTACTAATTGATCATTGGCACGGTGCGGAATATTAAACCAAGCATTAGCGTTTAAAGTATTCGCCATTTGTATCATGACTTCGAGTGGTACACCGCGCTTACCTTCTTTGCCGCCCCATGTGGCTTGGGCTACATTCGGCATTTGTTGCCATGATTGAATTTCATTGCGGGTAATGCCTGACATATTCATAAAGCGAATGGTTTTAAACTGTTTCATGAAATTGAGGTAGTCTGGGTTAAATAAGACCTCAGCGCTATGCTCAGCAAAGCTCAAATAAGCCTTGCCTCCGCAAGCCGCCGCACCTTGTACCGCCTTAAATGGATTGCCCTGACAAATACCTCCGGGCATAGTGATCTGGATATTGCGAATCGGGTCTTTAGGGTCGGATTGAGTAATCACTAAGCCCGCATTTATTTCATTGGAGGCATTAGGTACTAATTCAATAATATCCTGATTAGGCTCGTGTTTAATGACTTTGACATCTTCTTGATAAGTGACTACACCCTTGCCTTGATAACGCACCGTGTATTGCCCTTTAGGGAGGGCTTCATAGGGCATCCAGCGAATGAAATAAGTCCCTGCTTGTCCCCCATTTAAGCTACGTACCCAACCTAGATTATCGACTTGAATAGTGCCTTTAGTGAGACTGGATTCACGAAAGGGTTCTGAAGTTTTAAATAAATCTACAAAGGGCAAACTAGCATCAAAATGAGTCGATTCATTGGTATTAATGCCAATAAAAGGACTGGCTGCAAAGCTTGGTAGGGTAATGCCCAACGTCAAAAATGAAGCTAACATCCACTGTTTAAGTTGCATGTACATTCTCTTGGTTTGATTGATTAAAGTATCGGCAGTATAGCAAGCTACCTTCAGTACTTTAACGCATGAACTAGCATTGTTTTACGCATCAATTATTGGGGGGGAGAAGAAGCTTAAGGAGCAAAGAGGCAGTTATTGCTATTCGGCTAGTTTCAAAGCCATAAAACTATCTGTTCAAGTAGGTTATAATGAGGGTAGTGTAGCATGATGTAGGCTTGCTACCGTGCTGATCACCTTAGCATTAGGACTAGCCAGTAATGAATCGCCATCTAAAAATCCCCTATGGTCTTAGTAACTTCAAAACAGTGATTAGTGAAGGCTATACCTATGTCGACAAGACTGCCTACATTGCCAAACTCGAACAAGCGGGTAAATACCAAATACTGCTACGTCCGCGCCGCTTCGGTAAAAGTCTGTTTATCTCCATGTTGGAGTATTACTACTCCATGGATCATCGTGATGAGTTTGACTCAATCTTTGACAACTTAGCGATTAGCAAACAGCTTACTGACTATAAAAGCTCGTATGAAATATTATTCATGGAGTTTTCTGGTATTGAAACGGCTAGTTATGAAGCTTTATACGCAGGTTTTAATGTTACTGTTCAAACCTACTTGCAAAAATTTCTAAGACGTTACCAATATCCTCAAATTACGCTTGATGAGTTAAACAATTACGCCACACCTGCCGATAAACTCAAATATGTTTTGAGTCTAGTTAGTGATCAGGGATTATATTTATTAATTGACGAATATGATCATTTTGCTAATGCAGTATTGGCTGATGATCAGTCATTATTTTTAAGCATTATGGGCAAAGGCGGGTTTGTTAGAAGTTTTTATGAGGTGATCAAGTCAGCAACTCATCGGGGTAGTATTAATCGCATTTTTATTACTGGCGTTACAGCTTTAATGCTAGATAGCCTTACCAGTGGGTTTAATATTGCTCAGAATCTGTCATTTGATAAAAACTTTAATGAAGCAATGGGGTTTACTCATCACGAAACCCTTAACTTACTTCAACCCTTAATCGAAAATTGCCAGTTAGAACCTTCAAAGTTAATGAGTGATGTGACGAATTGGTATAATGGCTACCGTTTTCACCCTCAGAGTAAGGAAGCTATATTTAATTCTGATATGGTGTTGTATTTTATTCAGGAGTTTGATAAAGAGCACTGCACTTATCCGCGTCGTATGTTAGATGATAATATTGCCTCAGATTACGGTAAAATCATGGCGTTATTTAATATCGGAGATAGAGAGGCTAATTATCAAGTACTGGATGAGCTAATTAATGAAGGGCAAGTGCCTGCTCAATATCGGCGCAAGTTTGATTTAGAAAAGGGTTTTGACCGTGATGACTTTATTAGCCTATTAGCTTATATGGGGTTTGTGACTTTACAGGGTGAAACACTGACGGGTGAGTTATTTGGTATGCCCAACCAAGTGATTCGAGAGCTATATTTTCAATATTTTAAAGTTGAGTTAGAGCGACGTAATCAGATAAAAATTTCCAGTCGTGATTTAGAATTAGCGATTCAAGCATTAGGTCTACAAGGTGAGTTGCAGCTTTTGGCTACTGAAATGCAAAAAGCACTACAATTATTATCCAATCGTGACTCGATGAAAATGGATGAGCAGCATTTAAAAACTCTTTTACTCACATTGCTGTATCAATTTCCAGTTTACTTTATTCAAAGCGAACGTGAAATGAATCGTAAATACCCTGATATTATGCTATTAGAGCGTAGCCCTTATAAAGTGAAGTTTCAACATTTGATTGAATTAAAGTATGCTAAAAAAGGTGAGGGTGAAAAAGGCTGGAAAGCTAAACAGCAAGAGGGTATTGAGCAAGTCCAAGGTTATTTACTCTTACCTGAAATAATGAGATTAAAGCACCTCAAAGCTTGGGTGGTAGTCAGTGATGGTGAACAACTAGCTTGTATATCAGTATAGTTTTTCTATTATAGTAATTAGCCTAAAAATTAATTTGCTACTTTATTTTTTGGACTGATTCGCTAAACACTGATTCCTTACCTCAGTGCGGTAATGTACCATTCGGTTTTGAATATACTGGCTAATTAAAGGTGGGTAATCGGCCTGCTGAATACAACTGTGAATATATTCTTCTAAGCGTTGCCAATCGGCTGAGTTACTACAGCCTGCTTTAGCTAAAGCAAGAGGTAAGTCTTTGTAAATGTGGTAATAAGCCATATCACGTTGACATAATAAATTACGCAAGGGATTAAGCCTTGAGCGTTCTTCACAATGCTGTAAGACCTGAGGCCAGAAGCGTGTTTGCCGAGTATAAGCTTGAATAAAGCGTTCTAGTACGTGATCTAACCATAAAGGCTGTTGAAACTCCTCTCGATGGGCACAAGCTTGCTCGGCAATACAATATTGATTACGCCAAAAACCAGCAGCCGGATGATTAGGTGCAACAGAAAAATGTTGCATAGCCTGTAATTGTGTTTGGCAAATAGAAGCATAATGTATTGATGCACTTGGAGTAAGTTTTACTGGAGCGCAACTAATACATAATAAAAGAGCAGTCACTATAATAATAGATCTGTAGTAGGGCATTTTATTGTTTTTATAATTTTAAACGGTTGTAGTAATACCTAGTAAATGTAGTTCTCGTTCACATTGTGCAGCATTTTTAAATAGAATAGTATTAAATCCTAGTGTTTTAGCACCCTCCACATTTGCTAGTACATCATCAATAAAAATACATTCATCAGCTTTAAGCTGATAAGTATCTAATAAGCAATTAAAAATTTGTGCACTAGGTTTTAAAAATTTAACCTCAGCCGACACAATCGCACCTAAAAATAAATCCCAAAAATCATACTTTGCTTTTAAATGATCTACTATTTCAAGCACATTGTCTGTTAATGCATAGGTGTTATAGCCTGCTAGTTTTACTCGCTTGACTAAATCATACATGCCATAAATGGGAATCTGAGTTTGTTTAATATAATAAAATAATACTTCAACTATATCCTCAGAAAGCTTAAATTGAGTTTGAAATTGTCTTTTAGCTTCGCTCTCTGAAAATTCGCCGCGATTATAAGTTAACCATAAATCACTTTGAAGCAGTGCCTTGGCTAGGTCTTTATCATTGTCCATTTCACCAAAAGTAAGACGTATAATTTCAATAGGCGACCATCTCACTAGAACGTTACCTATATCGAAAATGATATTTTTAATGGAAGGAGAGTTCATAGTATTCTCGATTCATTATAGTCCTTAAGAACTGCTTGCTATTGGTTGCTTTACCTAAATTTAAATCTAACTTAGGTAAAGCCTAGCAGTCAATTAACGTGAGCGATGGAAAGGCTTGCCTAATGAAACAGGCGCATAGAGTTTAATGCGATTCTGGTTCATAGATAAAAACACAAGTACTACAATCGTAGCAATATAGGGCATACTATGTAATAAATGAGCAGAAATGTTAATGCCCAAACCTTGTGCCTCAAAATTTAAAATACTCATTAAGCCGAATAAATAGGCTCCTAATAACACCCGTCCGGTTTGCCAGCTAGCAAAAACTACTAAGGCTAGAGCAATCCAACCCCGTCCGGCACTCATATTTTCAGCCCACATCGGCGTATAAGCCAGCGATAAATAAGCACCCGCTAAGCCCGTCATAGCACCACCAAACATTACCGCTAAATAGCGGGTTTTAATGACGGGTAAACCCACCGCTTCAGCCGCATGCGGATTTTCACCCACTGCTTTTACAATTAGCCCCGGACGTGACCAGCGGAAAAACCAATACACGCCTAGAAAAATAATAAAGGATAAATACACTAATAAATTTTGCCCAAACAGTATTTTACCAATGACAGGAGTATCACTTAAGCCTGCAATATTAATGGGTTCAAAGCCTTTAATCGGTTGACCTACATAACTCGCACCAATAAAAGCGGATAGCCCAATACCAAAAATAGTTAAGGCTAAACCGGTTGCTACTTGATTAGCATTTAAAGTAATCGCTATAAAACCAAATAGTAGTGACATTAATACACCCACCAGCATAGCAAGTAGGACACCAATAAATAAATTTCCAGTGGTGTAGGCAATAATAAAACCTGCTATTGCGCCCATTAGCAGCATGCCTTCTTGCCCTAGATTCAATACTCCACTTTTTTCACATACCATTTCACCAAGGGCAACTAATAATAACGGAGTTCCGGTACGCACCATTGAATAAAGTAAATTTACTATATCAAGATCAAAGTCCATTAGTTTGCTCCCCTTGCAAAATTAATTGAGATAGTTGTAGTTAGGCGATAACGAATTAAGACATCACAGGCTAATAAATAAAATAACAACATACCTTGGAAAAGTAAGGTTAAAGCGGCAGGTGTGCCTAGTTTAATTTGAGCTAGTTCACCCCCTAAATAAATCAGTGCCATTAATAAACTAGCGGCTAAAATACCCATCGGATGCAAGCGTCCTAGAAACGCGACAATAATCGCGGCATAACCATACCAGGGTGACACATTAGGAATGAGTTGCCCAATCGGACCTGTTACCTCACTCACTCCCGCTAATCCGGCTAATCCTCCACTAATCAATAATACTAACCATGTCAGTCTTTTTTCAGGATAGCCCGCAAATTTAGCGGCTTTGGCTTCCATGCCCATCACTTTCATTTGAAAACCTAAAAAACTTTTCCTCACTAAAAACCAAATTAATAGCACTGCTATTAATGCTAGTCCAAAACCAATATGCACCCGCCCATCGTCCATTAAGGTGGGTAAAGTGGCTCCGGCTGAAAACGGTGCGGATTCGGGAAAGCTATAACCATCGGGATCTTTAAGTGGACCATGCACCGCATATTGCAATAAATTCAAAGCAATATAATTGAGCATAATCGTGGTGAGAATTTCATTGGTATTAAATTGGGTTTTGAGAAAAGCGGCAATACCTGCCCAAAACATGCCAGCTAGTGCACCACAAATAATCACTAATACTAACGTCCATTTGGATTCACTCTCAGGAAATTGCAAAGCAACCGCACTGCCTACTAATGCCCCCATTAAGAGTTGCCCCTCTGCACCAATATTCCAAATATTAGCGCGATACGCGACGGCTAAACCAATCGCACACATGAGAATAGGTGAAGCTTTGACTAGCCATTCGGACACACCGTGACTATCAGCTAGAGGTGCGATTAAAAAGGTATGCAAGGCGGTTAAAGGGTTATAGCCCAAGGCGACAAATAAAATCGCTCCAGTAATCAGAGTCAATAAACCTGCTAACACCGGCGATAAATACACCATGAGCGTGGATGGCTCACGGCGGGGTTGTAGCTTAATCATACGAGAGCCTCATCAGTATTAAATACCCCAGCCATCCATTGTCCGACCTCATCGATAGTCGTCTGGGCGGTAGGCTTGAAGGGGGATAGTTGTCCATCAAAAATCGCCCCCATACGATCTGAGATTTGGAATAATTCATCAGTATCTTCAGAGATGACCAAAATCGCCGCGCCTTGATCGCGTAAATGAATCAGTGCTTGGTGGATTGCGGTTGCCGCGCCAATATCTACCCCCCATGTCGGATGAGACGCCACCAGTAATTGCGGTCTTTGTAGGATTTCGCGCCCAATAATAAATTTTTGCAGATTGCCACCGGAAAGGCTGGCGGCGTGAGCTTGAGCATTCGGGGTTTTGACTTTGTAGTCTTGAATAATTTGCTCGGCAAAATGTTTGGTTTTGCTAGACAGCACCATACCGCCTTTGACTAAGCCATGTAAAAAGCCTGTCAATAAGCCATTTTCAGTCAAAGTCATATCGGGCACTGCACCACGCCCTAGGCGATCTTCCGGGACAAATGCCATGCCTAATTGACGCCGTTCGGTGGGATTGAGATGACCGACTGCGCCACTTGGGAAGCGAATACTTTCTTTATTTTTAGTCAGGGTTTCGCCGCTTAAAGCTGCGAGTAGTTCCTCTTGACCATTGCCTGCGACTCCGGCAATACCGACAATTTCACCGCGTCGCACCTGTAGGGAAATATTTTTCAGCGAAGTACCAAAGGGATCATGTGCAGTTTGATTAAGATTAGTCAGCGTTAAAAAAACCTCGCCACCTTGTTTTTTCTCATAGGTATTCGAGACAGGCGTTTCATCGCCCACCATCATTTTAGCCATGCTGAGGGTGCTTTCTTGCGCGGGAATACATTCACCCGAAACGCGACCGCCGCGTAGGATGGTGGCTTCGTGGCATAGCTCTTTTACTTCGTACAGTTTGTGACTAATAAATAAAATGCTGCACCCCTCGGAGGCGAGTTGTTTAAGCGTAATAAATAGGGTTTTGACTTCTTGTGGTGTGAGGACTGAGGTGGGTTCATCGAGGATAAGCAGTTTAATATTTTGTACTAGGCAACGCACAATCTCGACGCGCTGGCGTTCCCCAATCGAGAGCGAATGCACCGGACGATGCGGTTCTAGCGCCATGCCATAACGTTGTGAAATGGTGCTAATACGTTCGGGTAGCGTCTTTATATCACCTGCTTGATCACCTAAAGCGAGAGCAATATTTTCACTCACGGTTAGGGTTTCAAACAGGGAAAAGTGTTGAAACACCATGCCTATACCGAGGCTACGTGCTTGGGCGGGGTCACGGATTTGGATGGGTTGACCTTCCCAGATAATCGTTCCGGCGTCGGGTTTGACGACTCCGTAGATAATTTTCATCAGGGTGCTTTTGCCTGCACCATTTTCGCCCAAGAGCGCATGTATTTCGCCCGGTAAAATGGACAGGTGAATATCGTCATTGGCAAGCGTTCCGGGGTATTGTTTGCGAATACCCTGTAGCTCTAAACGTGCAGTGGTGGCAGTCATACGCACTCCCAAGGATAAAGGGTTTAAAACAGTTACTATAAAGCCTATTCAAATCTACCCATTAATGTTCATTTTGAACAGATTCCAAAATAATCCGTTACTGTTTATCCGTGAATAGTAGCAGCAAACGCATTCTTGACTAGACAACTATCGGGCGGTATTGCATTCTTTAGCCATGATCATCAGCCACAAAATCCGCCTTGATCCCAACAACCAGCAAGCCACGTACTTTGCCAAAGCCGCAGGCACGGCACGGTTTGCCTACAACTGGGCATTGGCAGAATGGCAAAGGCAATACGCGGCATGGAAGGACGATAATACCCAGCCCAAACCCAACCAAATGAGCTTGCGCCGCCAATTGAACGCCATCAAGCGTGAACAATTCCCGTGGATGCTCGAAGTCACTAAAAACGCCCCGCAAATGGCGATTGTCCAACTGGGGCAAGCCTTCAACCACTTCTTTGCGGGACGTGCGAAGTACCCACAATTTAAAAGGAAGGGCAAAAGCCGTGACAGTTTCACCCTCACCAATGACCAGTTTAGTCTAGATACCCGCCATATCCGCATTCCTAATCTAGGGTTAGTGCGGATACGAGAAACGTTACGCTTTTCCGGTAAAATCCTCTCCGCCACGATTTCCCGTACTGCTGACCACTGGTTCGCCAGCCTCACCGTGGACACCGACCAGAATCACCTCTCTCCCGCCGAAAACCAAGGTGTGGTAGGGGTGGATTTGGGCGTGTCCGCACTGGCAACCCTCTCTACGGGGGAAAAAGTGGTGGGGACAAAGCCGCATAAAGCCTTACTGTCGCGCCTACAACGCCTATCCCGTAGCCTGTCCCGTAAGGTCAAAGGCAGTGCTAACCGCCACAAGGCGAAACAGAAACTGGCTAAACTCCATGCCAGAATAGCTCGTATCCGTCAAGACAGCTTACATCAACTCACTACGGATTTAACCCGTCGTTTCCACACCCTAGGTATTGAGGATTTGAATGTGTCGGGCATGGTGAAAAACCGCCATTTGTCCCGTGCCATTAGTGACAGGGGCTTTTTCGAGTTTCGGCGGCAATTGGAATACAAGGCGGCCATGCGCGGCGGTGTGGTCGTTGTGGCGGATCGGTTCTTTGCCAGCAGCAAGACCTGTTCCACTCCAGAATGTGGGTATAAAGTGGACAAACTTCCGCTGTCAGTACGTGAATGGACTTGCCCCGTGTGTGGTGCAATCCATGACCGGGACGTGAATGCGGCTATTAACTTAGCCCACTACGCCGTGAGTTACACGGTGTCTGCCTGTGGAGGGGGAAGGCTCTGGTCTTGAGCGTAAGCCGAAGACGAAACCCGCCCCAGCGAAGCAGGAATTCAACACCATGACTACTTTTAGTGAGCTATAGGTAGATTTGGGTAGGTTTGAAATAACGGAAGAATGAAACGGATCATGGCAATGTAGTAGCAAGAATAATTCCAAGGGGTGGGGAATTGCAAAGGTTGTTAGGGGTGACGAGAGGGGAAGTATCTGACTTTTCGTAAGTTAGGGGTATTGAATGGTGTGGTTTTAGTAGCCAGTGGTGAGTTCTGTTTATATTATTGTCAATACTGACTTTACAGGAGTGTCTTATGTCGTTCTTACCTCAACTTGCCCAGCATATTCCCACCGTGGCGAATGCTTTGTTGTCTTATTTTGTATTAGGGGGAACCGATACCGCTGTGATGTTGGCACAGCAGGCGATTTCTGCGACAGGCTTGAAGGCTCAGGAGTTTTTGGAGCTAAAGGATGAGTTGCTAGAGGTGCGTGAGATTGCCGAGCAGGTGAAGGCATTGCAGGCTAATCCGCAAAATGCAGATTTGCAGAAACAATTAAGTGAGGCCTTAACACGTCATTTGGAGCAAAAGACGGCGGTGCAAGTGCAGGGCGATGTGAAAGCTGATCGAGGAGGTTTTGCTACAGCCGTTATGCAAGGCGGGACGGTGACTATTACTAATACTTTTAATGGTAAAGACTAAGCATAGGGGCTAGCTATGCCACAGGCGGATAGGGGTTCGGCAGCCGTAGGGCTGGCTTATAACAGTGTCATTCAGATTATTAACCAAACGGGACAATGTACCACTGAACAAGAGGTGCGCGAGCACGAGCAGCACTACTTACGTTTCGTCATGCAGGATTGCATGGGGCTGGAATGGCTGCGGCTGGTACGTAAACAGGACGAAAATACGCCCAGCATTGGGCTAGATTCAGTCTATACGGCTTTATTAACAAATTCGGATAGCGTTGACCAATTTCCTAAGCAATATCGTGAGGTTGAGGATGGTTTATTTATTTGGTCTGGGCGACGAGCTCACAAACAATTATCTGCTCTGGATATGTTAAATCTCAAAAATCGTCTAGTACTCACTGGTGACCCGGGTAGTGGTAAGAGTGCTTTTGTGAGTTATCTAGCTTTGTGCCTTGCGGGTGAATTGTTAGAGGATGAACGCGCCAATTTGCATACCCTAACTGCCCCTTTGCCAGATGAAAATGGTAAACCGCAAACTCGTGAAATTAAGGTGGTGGGGAGCGATAAGCCACAGAAGGAGGAGGTGCGCCAACAGTGGGAGCAGGGCGCACTAATTCCGCTGCGTTTGATTTTGCGTGACTTTGCCGCGTCGCGTTATTTTCCGCTCACTGATGCAGAGGCGCATGCGCGTTGTGTGCTGGACTTTATCCATTGGCAGTTACAGGAACAGTGCCAGCAAGACTATAGCCCGATCTTGGATGCGCGGCTACGCACGGGTGAAGTGCTGGTGATGTGGGATGGTTTAGATGAAGTACCACAAGCTGGGGAGCGGCGCAAGCGTTTACTGTCTTGCTTAGCTGCGTTTGTGAAAGCTTTTTCTGGCAATCGCTTTTTAGTGACCTGTCGTCCCTATGCTTATGCTAAACCAGAGTGGAAATTGGCAGGGTTTGCCGAGACGCATTTAGCGCCTTTTAATCAAGGACAAATGATCCGCTTCATCCAGCGCTGGTATGGCAGTGCGCGGGATTATCAGGGGGAAACAGCATCACAACGGGCGGATAAACTGCAATCCGCTGTTTTAGGTCGTCCGGCACTCACGAGGCTGGCAGAGCGTCCGTTATTGCTTAGTTTAATCGCCTATCTACATGCCAATCGGCATGAATTGCCGGAGCGTCGCGCCGATTTATACGAGCGCCTCTTGGAGTTGTTGATTGATGAATGGGAAAAAGCGCGTTTTAAGGCAGAGGATGCCGATAGAGCCTTTGCCTGTGAGCAACTGAGCCTTGCTGAATATCTACAGATGGGGCAGGACACGATTCGGTTAGTCTTAGAGCGTTTGGCGTTTAACGCTCATGCTCAACAGCAGCAAGCTATCGCGCAAGAAACGGCTGATATTGCGGCTAGTCAATTAGTGACCGAGCTACTACGTGAGGGCAGAACTGACCTAAAACCCTTGCGGCTGTGTGAATATCTGCGAGATCGGGTGGGTATTCTCTATCAGCGCGGTGGTCTCAGTGAGATGGACGCCATCTATACCTTTCCGCATCGCAGTTTTCAAGAGTATTTAGCGGCGGCTTATTTACGCCGTGAGGAAAGGGCTTTATTGGAGCGCTACAGTGCCTTTGAAGAGTGGCATGAGGTCGCCGCTCATTTGGGCAAAACTGACCCTGACCGTTGGCGTGAGGTGGTGGTGTTAGCAGGGGGCATAAAGGCACAAAAAGAGCCTGGGCAGGTATGGGCGTTATTGGATAGTTTGCATCCAGCGGAAAGTAATGATGATGCGCTACCTGAAGCATGGGGGGTACGCTTGGCTTCAGAGATCATGGCGGAAAATGTGCGCCATACTGAGCTGACTAAGCGCCAAGAGCGGATTTTTCAGCGTATTCGTTCAGCCTTACCGCAAGCCTTAAGAACGCCTCATTTGCTAGCGGTAGAGCGTGCTGCGATTGGACGCTATCTGGCAGTAATTGGCGACCCGCGTCCAGAGGTCATGACCGTGGAAGCGATGGAGTTTATACCCATTCCAGCGGGTCAGTTTTGGATGGGACAGGGAGAGCATGACCAAGAGGATGAAGAACTTTTAGCTGAAACACCCGCAGGTGAGTATGACTTAAGCTATACCTACCGATTGGCACAGTATCCGGTGACAGTGGCGCAGTTTCGGCAATTTGTGGCAGCAACGCATTTTCAGTTAGAGGATGAACGTGCTTTGCAGGGGATAGCAAATGCTCCAGTAGTGTATGTTTCACAACACGAGGCGCTGCAATTTTGCCAGTGGATGACGGAGTATTTACACAGTAAAGGACTGTTAGCGGCTGACCTATGCATCACCTTGCCGGATGAAGCCGAATGGGAAAAAGCCGCACGCGGAGGCTTGGCAAATAATCCCCATCCGCAGCGGCGTTATCCGTGGGGCAGTGAGCTGACCGATGAGCATCTGAATTATGACGGTAATATCAATCAAGTCACCACGGTAGGCATCTATGCACTGGGAGCCAGTCCGTATGGTTGTGAAGACATGGTGGGTAATGTCTGGGAGTGGACACGAAGCAAAAAAGATGCTTATCCTTATCCAGCCGTGGGGACTAAAAAGTGGTGGCAACGTACTGCAACAGAGGATAAAAGCGCCGTGTCTGTGTTGCGTGGCGGGGCGTTCTTCTTCCTTCGGAGGTACGTCCGTTGTGCTGTGCGCTTCAACAGGTGGCGGGACGGCCGTGACTTCGATGTTGGATTTCGGTGTTGCGCTGTCCCCATACCTCTGACCTCTGAAACCTCTGGACGTTGAAACTCTGAGCTGTTGGACTATGACTGAGCCTAGCACTACCCCGCCGCAACAAATGCCCATTTTCAGCAAAACATTTGACTTGTTGACGTGGTTGTTGCAAGTAACAAGGCATTTTCCAAAGATGCACCGCCATGATTTCACCAAACGTTTGTTAGATGCCGCATTTGATTTACGGGAGCATTTGGAAAACGCCAATCTACGTCGAGCAGCAGCACGACGTGATAGTTTGCAGCGAGCTGATGAAGCATTGGCAAAATTACGCTTGTATATTCGGTTGGCGGCAAAGATGGAGTGGCTTTCTCAAGGACAATACGCTCATGTCGTACCTATGCTTTCAGAAGTTGGAAAATTATTGGGTGGTTGGTTCAAAACCGCCTAAAACAGACAATGGAACTATGCCATTGTGGGGATATACCCGAAACAGCGTGCCATGTCTGTGTTGCGTGGCGGGGCGTTCAACAACAATCAGAGGAACGTCCGTTGTGCTGTGCGCAACAACAATAGGCAAGACAACCGTAACAACAATGTTGGATTTCGGTGTTGCGCTGTCCACATTGGTCGCCGGAAATAGGCTACTGCTATGGGCTGTCGCTTCGAGGCTAATGGCGGGGTGTATTCCTAGCCGTGCTGGTTACAGCCGGGTAAATAGCAACAGCCCCCCACCCTGCTGGTCTGGTAGGGGGCTTTTTTATGGCTAATATTTCGCTGCTAGGTTTGGCAAGCTGGGAAAATCTACACCGAGCATGGCAAAAAGCCAGTAAAGGTAAACGCAGTAAGGGAGAGGTAGCCGTTTTTGAGCATCAGCTAGAAGAAAATCTGTTGGCTTTGCAGACCTCATTATTAGCAGGTGAATGGCAGCCGGGAGGCTATTACAGCTTTTATGTACATGATCCTAAGCGCCGTCTGATTAGCGCTGCTCCGTTTGCAGATCGTGTAGTACACCATGCTTTGTGTAACCTGATTGAGCCAGTATTTGAGCGTAGTTTCATCGCTGATAGTTTTGCTAATAGGGTTGGCAAAGGCAATCACCGAGCGCTAGATCGTGCCCAGCAGTTGGCTCAGCGTTTTCCCTATGTATTATCACTGGATGTACGCAAGTTTTTCCCCAGCATTGATCACGCCATTCTATTAGACCAACTGTCACGAAAAGTGATTGATGATGCCGTATTGGAATTGATGAGGCGCATTCTGAAAAGTGGGGAAGGTGTTTTAAGGGAGGAGGTAGATATAGAGCCTTTTTTAGGAGATGACTTACTAGCTTTAATGCGCCCCAAGGGACTGCCAATTGGAAATTTAACTAGCCAATTTTGGGCAAATGTTTTTCTTAACCCACTAGATCATTTCATCAAGCGCACGTTGCGTTGTCAGGGTTATGTGCGTTATGTCGATGATATGCAGTTGTTTGCCGATAAAAAGGAAACATTGTGGGAATGGAAGCAACAGACAGAATTATATTTACACAAGCTACGCCTACATATTCACACAGGAGCGCATCCTAGACCAGTGACCGAAGGTTTTGGGTTTTTGGGGTTTCAAGTTTTCCCAAATCGAAGGCGTTTGAAACAACGTAAAGGCATACAGTACCAGCACAAGTTGAAAATTTTATTAGAGAAATACCAGTCTGGTGTTGCAGATGTGGACAATGTATTGGACTCAGTAATGGCTTGGAATAATCACGTAAGCTATGGCAATACTTTGGGGTTGCGCAAGCGGGTGTTTTCTACCTTGCCAGACAATGTTGCTGCCTTGGCAAGAGCGCGATACCAGCGCATTTTAGAGCGCAAACACGGTGAGGATAGGAGATTTCTATGAGTCTATGGCAAGCCCTACGTAGCTGGTTTGGGAGTTCAGCAAAGAGGGATTTACCTACCGAACCAAGCAACCTCAGAGCCAATACAGCTCCGTGGCAAGGTCGAGATTTATTTGCTAAGGATGGCGCGGTCGTGGTGGGGCAAACCCACGAGGGCACACAGATTACCGTGAATAATTGGTCGGTTTCGGAGTCTACCATTCGTCATTATGCCGCAGCCCTACGTTTACCCACTGCACAAGCCGAAGCGGTAAGCCGCGATTTTTTGAGAGATATTGAGGCTTATTACCGTTACTTACCGCTAAAAGGCATGGGTGATAATAGTGGCTTACGTCTGAGATTTCCGCTGGTGGAGTTATTTGTTCCGCTTAATGCGCGTTTGACTTTACCGCATGGTGATACTTTGACCGATGAGTTACGCAGTGCGGGACGTAAAATGAGCCAAGAGGAACAAGAACATCTTGGAAAGCGCTTAGATGATTTACGACCTGTACTTCAATTATTGATGGAGCAGGCAGTGCTCGTCATTTTGGGTGATCCGGGGTCTGGCAAAAGCACCGTCGTGCGTTTTATGGCGTATCTATTAGCAACCGGACAGGCAGCTCAACTAGGTTTGCAGGGGTATTTACCGCTATTACTGCCATTATCGGCTTACTCCGATGCTCTAGCACGTCAAACGAATTTAAGCCTGCGGCGTTTTGCGGTGGAGTATTTTAGTAGCCGTATGGACGTGGCTCATTTGGATGCTTTGCTGGATGCTCACCTAGAAAAGGGCAAAGTGTTAATCCTGCTAGATGGTCTGGATGAGGTTAAGGAAGTTAGCCAACGCAATGTGGTGGTGGATCGAGTGCAAGCGTTCCTAAGTCATTATGTGCGTATTGGCAATCGTGCGGTAATGACCAGTCGAATTATTGGCTATCGTGAAGTGCGCCCACCAGAAATTGCCGATTTGCGTGAATGTACCTTATTGGATTTTGAGCTAGAGGAAATCAAGACCTTTATTAGACGTTGGACGCAGGTGATTGAGTCTCAAGCTTATCAAGAAAAGCAGGTGGCTAGTTATGAAGCCGAGCGAGAAGCCCGTGAGTTAATTGCGGCAGTGGAGCATAACCCCGCTGTCGGTAAGCTGGCAGCTAATCCACTCTTACTCACGATGCTAGTGATTCAAAAACGGCAAGGTAGCCAATTACCGCGTCATCGAGTGATATTGTATGAGCGCTATTTAAACAGCTTACTCCACGACTGGTTGTTAGCACGCAATATTCATGCGACTACTTGCCCCTTACCTAATGAGCGGATGCTGCGGCGTATTTTGGAACCACTAGCGTGGTGGCTACAGGAAACCGTCCCCGGCAAGGGATTGGTGGCGGAAAGGGAATTGCTCGCTTGGTTACAACAACAACCTGCTTTACTCGGTGATGGTACAGATGATAAGGCACGGCAATTTATCCGTGATGTGCGTGAACATTCGGGGCTGTTAATTGATCGTGGCGGGCGTCAATTTGGCTTTCTGCATTTGACTTTTATGGAGTATCTCGCAGCCGTACACTTGGTAAACCAATTACAGCAAGAGCAGGGGCTAGATTGGGTGGTGAGTACCATAGTGTGTTATGCGGCGGTGAGTGAGTGGCGCGAGGTCTTGCTATTAGCGCTAGGGCATGTGGGTTTAAATCAAAAACAAGACATTATCATTACCAAGCTATTAGAGCGTTTATTGGCAATAAAAGAGGGGGCGGTGAAGGCGATTGCGGCGGAGGCTTTAGCGGATATTGGTGAGGAAGGGGTTAGTCCTGAAAAATGGCAACCCTTTAAAAAGCAGTTGTTACAGGAGTTACGTAACTCTGCTATACAGGCTAAGTATCGCGCTAGTATGGGACGCTCTTTGGCAGTGATCGGCGACCCGCGCCCAGAAGTCATGACGGTGGAAGCAATGGAATTTATACCCATTCCAGCGGGTAAGTTTTGGATGGGTAAGGGCGCTAATGATAAAGATGGATATGAGGATGAAACACCCGCAGGTGAGTATGACCTAAGCTATGACTATCAATTGGCAAAGTATCCCGTGACGGTGGCGCAGTTTCGGCAGTTTGTGGAAGCAACGTATTTTCAGTTAGAGGGCGACCGTGTTTTGCAGGGAATAGCGAATACTCCAGTAGTGTATGTTTCACAACACGAGGCACTGCAATTTTGCCACTGGATGACCGAGCATTTGCACCGTAAAGGACTGTTAGCGGCTGATTGGTGTATTACTTTGCCAGATGAAGTGGAATGGGAAAAAGCGGCACGCGGAGGCTTAGCAAATAACTCTCATCCACAGCGACGTTATCCGTGGGGCAATGAGCTGACCGATGAGCATTTGAACTATGCTCTGAATATTGGTCAAGTTACGACTGTTGGTGTATATCCACTGGGAGCCAGTCCGTATGGTTGTGAAGACATGGTGGGTAATGTCTGGGAGTGGACACGTAGCAAAAAAGATGATTATCCTTATCCGGCAGTGTGGACTAAAGAGTGGTGGCAACGTACCACAATAGCTGATAAAAACGCCATGTCTGTGTTGCGTGGCGGGGCGTTCTCCAACCTTCAGAGGCTCGTCCGTTGTGCTGTGCGCTACTTCAGTTGGCGAGTCAACCGTTACTTCTTTGTTGGATTTCGGTGTTGCGCTGTCCCCATACCTCTGACCTCTGAAACCTCTGGACGCTGAGACTCTGATAGGAAAAACTATGACCGACCAACCCAAAACCAAATACCTCAGCACCAAAGACATCGCCAGCAAAGCCCTACTCAAACGCATGGCAGCCGACATGGCAAACCTGCTCTTAGGACTCGACGTAGACCCCAACTCGGTCGAATTACTCGAAACCGAAAAAGAACGCATCGAACAACGCCGTGCCGACTTAGTGATCAAAGCCCGCTCCCGCCCCACGCAAGAGATCATGATTCTCCACATCGAAATCCAGAACAATAACCAAGCCATTATCCCGTGGCGCATGTTGCGCTATTATCACGATATACGCATGGAACACAGCGAGCCGTTGCAACAATACTTGCTCTACATCGGCAAAGAACGCTGCACCATGCCCAACAGCATTAGCGAACCGCATTTGTCCTATGAGTACGAGCTGGTCGACATGCACACTGTAGATTGCCAAACCCTATTGGAGCGTAACACGCCCGAAGCCTTAGTACTCGCCATACTGTGTGATTTTAAAGGTCGCCCCGCCAATGCCGTAGTACGAGAAATCGGCTCACGCTTACGACTGCTAATGGTCAATGATGATAAAGGCTTCCTCGACTATTTCAGCATGCTAGAAATCTTGGGACAAAACCGCGATTTAGAACAACAGATAAAGGAGACAAAAGAAATGTTGACTCAAGTAGATGTTTCCCGCCTACCGTCTTATCAATGGGGAAGAGAAGACACCCTAAAAGAACTCGAAGCACTCATGGCAGAAAAGGATAGTGCGTTACAAGAAAAAGAGTCAGTGATTCAGCGGACTCAAATAGTTTTGCAAGAGAAAGAGTCAGTGATTCAGCGGACTCAAATAGTCCTGCAAGAGAAAGAGTCCGTGATTCAGCAGACTCAAATAGTCTTGCAAGAGAAGGAATCTGTGATTCAGCAGAAAGATTTATTGCTGGAGCAAAGCCAAAAAGAAAAGCAGCAGCAAACTTTAAAACTGATCAAAAAAATGCACCTAGCGGGAATGAGTGCCAGTGTAATAGCCGAGCTATTAGAAGTGCCTCAGAATGAGGTGGAGGAGCAATTACGCCAAATAGCGATCAATAAAAACTAGGATAGATTACTTTGTCAAGGAATATCAATGCCAGCTAAAGACCTATACCACGAAGCTGTCAAACAAGCACTCATTAAGGATGGTTGGACAGTCACCAATGACCCCCTGCATATACGCTATGGTGGCTTTGATTTCTACATCGACTTTGGTGCAGAAGACCTACTAGGTGCAAGTAAAAACGGACAAAAAATTGCAGTAGAGGTCAAAACCTTTTTAGGGACATCAGCCTTGCGAGAACTGCATGTAACAGTGGGGCAATTATTAAACTATCGTTTAGTACTAGCTGAGTCTGACCCAGAACGACACTTGTACTTAGCTATACCCGAGTATATTTATGACACCCTATTTGAAACACCTTTTGGTAAACTAGTACTAGAAAAACACCATATCAAATTGATCGTATTTGATGAACAGCAAGAGGTAATCACCCAATGGCTGAGCTAATTGATGACCACACTACCGTTAAACAACTACTAGAACGTATTGCCCATATTCCCTCTGCTACAGGCGACATAGAGTTAGGCACTATTTTTGATGATAAACAACACCGTTATCAAGTGATTGCACAAGGCTGGCAAGGGAAAAGGCGTACCCACGGTTGCTTAATTCATATTGATATAAAAGGTGAAAAAATATGGCTACAGCACGACAGTACGGATGCCAATATTGCGGAGTCATTGATAGAGCATGGTATTCCTAAAGAGCGGATTGTATTAGGTTTTCTACCTGAGTCAGTACGCCCCTATACAGGCTTTGCGGTTAATTAAACTCAAAAAGGCTTTCTCGACTATTTCAGCATGCTAGAAATCTTGGGACAAAACCGCGATTTAGAACAACAAATAAAGGAGACCAAAGAAATGTTGACTCAAGTAGATGTCTCACGCCTACCTTCCTATCAATGGGGACGCAAGGACACCCTAAAAGAACTCGAAGCACTCATGGCAGAAAAGGATAGTGTGTTACAAGAAAAAGAGTCCGTGATTCAGCAGAAGGATTCGGTGATTCAGCAAAAAGACCTATTACTGGAACAAAGCCAAAAAGAAAAGCAGCAGCAAACTTTAAAACTGATCAAGAAAATGCACCTATCGGGAATGAGTGCCACTGTGATAGCTGAGTTATTAGAAGTGCCTCAGAATGAGGTGGAGGAGCAATTACGCCAAATAGCGATCAATAAAAACTAGGAAGAAGCTAAGCTAAAGGCTAGGGCGAAGCATCAGCTACTAAAATCACAGCACCGGATCAGAAGGAAAACGTAAGCTCGAAAAAGCTCTACCTGCTTGAATAGCTTGTTGTTCAATCACTTGAGCCGATTCAATCAAACCTTGCTGCTCTAAAAAGCGTAAAAACGCACGAGTACTCACCTTGTGGCAACTGTCAGGCAAAATAAAGCTGGTTTTAGCAATCTTATGATCTTCAAATAAAAATACCCCTTTAGGTGCAGGCACTTGTAGCGCAAAATCGGTCATTACCTCCTGAATGGCTAACTCCCCTAAATGATTTTTACGCGGTATCGCTCCTGTACTTAAAGCAGCTTGATAACGCTGATAAACCTGTGTCTGAGCTATAGTGATCTGGCGGTGTTTTACCCAATCCGCAATTTTTTGACTACTGGGGGTGAGATGGCGGGTCACTTCATATAACACCATATCCACCATTTGTACCCCCCACCTAGGCAGCAATAAGGTATCTAAAGCATCCGCATAAGCCAGCGTGATCAAAGGTCCCGCGTCAGCAATCAAAATGATAGGATGGCTCATTAATGCTGCGTCCCAATCATGAGCTGATTCAGTGACTCCACCATGCTTTGAGTCATGGCTTCAGGTAAGCGCGGCATAGGTAAACGAGCCTGTGCCAAGAGCAGAAATAAATCCTCCTCACCCGCCAAACCTAACGCAGATTGCGCAGTATCGCTATCTAAGCGCCCCAAGGAAAAGCTTAATAAGATGGAGTAATTTTGGTTATGTGTTTGTTCTGCTGCCTCAAAGGTTTCGACTAAGTGACGCAACTCGGCATTAAACAGAGCATTGACAGAGGTATCATGTTTAGCGGCAATAATTTTAGCGCGTCTTAATAAATCACGATCTACAGAGCTGGTAAAATTGACAGTGGTAGACATAGCTATTCCTCTTTAACACATAAATCAGTGTAGCACTGAATAAAGTGTAGTACGGTCTATTGGGTTTGGGAAGGGGGGAGCTTATGCAGAGAGGGGATGTTTTATGGGATCTTGGGGGGTACAAAAGAATTGTCCCGAACTAACTATTAGCATCGCAAGAATGCCAATAGGCAATTTTTTATCTTGGCGGGCGCTGCATCCTTGATTTGCGCCTGAGTTTAGTCTGAATCCTGAGCATTGAGGGTTTGTTCCAGTTGGCGTTGGGTTTGGCGTAGGCGCTCAATACTGATTTGTGGTAATAAATGCAAAGTACTCGCTTCTTCAATCCATTCATGAAGAGTATGGGTTTTTAATTTGCCTTGTTTCACCAGACGGCGCAGTTGATGAAAATCGGGGGCGGTGATCATGGCTTGTTCGAGTGCATGATCGAGTCTAGTCAATTCATTAGGATGATTATCCGTACCCAAATAAATCCCCGCTGTAACCCGCTCACGCGTAGTTGAGGGTTCGAGGGCTAATTGCGCCACTGCATGAATGAGATGCGGATTAGGAGGACTAAACGGCTTGCCATAGGGAAACATTACCGTGCGCAGCGTTTTAGTCAGCCAAGGACGCGGCAAAGTATGAAACACCGCCAGCATAGCCTGTTGAGCGCGGTGCATGGCTAGTGTGCACGCATACTCCATTAAGGGTTTATCGGTTTCCGGTTCGCCTTGTTCAGCATAATGTTTGAGAGTCGCTAGGCATAAATAAAGATTGGCAATAATGTCCGCCATACGCCCCGATAGGCTTTCATGTTGGAGTAGATTACCGCCTAAAGACATCACCACATAATCCACTAAAAGCACAAAATGACGGCTCAGTCGATTTAATTGGCGATAATAGCGGCGGGTACTAGGGCTACCTTGCCCATGAAAAATATTATTGGTTAAACCTGAGCTAATGCTTTGGCGCAAGTGCCGTGCGATTTGCCCTAAGTGTTGAGTCAGTACTTGATCAAATTGGGGTAGGTCTTTATTCAGTGCGCTGCGAATTTCGGCTAATAGTTGTGGGTGGCATTGCAAAGTTCCCTGCCCAAATACTAATAGCGAGCGTAGCAGTAAGTCATTGCCCTCTAGGTTTAAATAATAAGGTAGTTTTTCATACACCTGAGCCAGATAAGCACTCGGTAAAGCGGGGGCTTGATTACTGACAATATCTAGACTATCTAAAATCACTTGGCGCAAGCGTTCAGTGAGCTGGTATTTAACTAGGGCACTAATCAATAGGGGGCGTTGTCCCTGATCAAAAGCGGTGGCGGTTAAAATACGTGCTGCGTCCATGAGGTAAGTATTACCCATGATCCGCGCTAATAGTTCTTCAATGCCTTGGTAGTAACCTAGTGGCATACCTAATTGTTGGCGTAGTTTGGCATAGGCTCCGGTATAGCGTGCCGTGTATTTAGCCATACCTACCGCTAATGCGGGCAGACCTAAACCGCGTCCGGTTAAAGTATCTAACAACATACTTTCACCTTGACCAATCAGTATTTCTCCTCCTAATAGCTGCTCTAGTGTTAAGAGCACACCTTCATCACTAAGGGGTTGTAAGGTACTTAAAGGGCACAGTAGCAAAGTTAGCCCAGAGCGCATGGGTTGCTGGAGTAATTGATGGGGGTCTTGTAGATGCACTACTAATCCCACTAAGGTTTGAGGTTTAAGCGCTTGGAGTACTGGGGTAGGCAAATGTAGCTGAATGCGTAGCTGTTGATTAACCCTCAGCACGCTAGCGTGAGTAATAGGATTATATAAGCTATTACTGCCTTGTGAGGCGGATAATAATTGTGTTTCCCAATGACCCGCAGCGATTTGAGGTAGGTAGAGTGCTTGTTGCTCGGTTGTACCGTAACGCTGAATTAATTCACTAAGACCGCTATTCGCCCGCCAAATGGCTAAAGCAGTTGCTTGGTGGCAACTGGCTAATTTCAGTAAGACTTGGGAATAAGCTAAGGCTGAAAAGCCCATGCCTTGGTATTGGGTAGGAATCAATAGCCCAAAACAACCCTCTTGGCGCACTCTATCTTGTAGGGTAGTGGGCAATTGTTCAAAGGCAGTCGTAGTATAAGGGCTGAGTTGCTGGCAAAGATGCTGAATAGTATTTTCTAAAAACAGACGTTCATGCGGCATGAGCTGGGTAAATGCTAAAGCTTGCAGGCGCTTCCAATTAGGTTTACCAGAAAAGATAGCAATGTCCCAACTTTCGGGATCGGGTTCAGGATGATTGAGTAAATCCGGCTCGGTGAGACGCAATTGACGACGCATAAAGTGCATCACCGGACGACTAAAATAGCGTTGGCGTAAAGAGATAAATCGAGACATATTAACCTCCTACTCTTGATGCCACGGTAAGGTACGGTATACCGGTTCTTTGCTAGCGTTCCAAGCCGGATATTTAATTACATTAAAATACGGTGAATAGTCAAAATCACTCGGTGTGATAAGGCGAAAATTACGCTCATATAAGCGCACTTGTTCATTCTGCTCATTTTTCACAACTGGCAATATGGGGTAGCGTACTTGTTGAAAGCAACGCGCAATCATACTAGAGCACACGATATGGGTGGGATTACCCGCATTATGCTGAAATAAAGACGAGCGCCAGCGCCGTGGCAAAATAGCATAAGGAAACATAAAGCGAGCTAAATCCAGCAATTGACGAATATCGTAATCTAGCCCCAAATGCTCAATGGCAAAATTCACTACTTTATCTGCATCACTCCAGGTTAATCCCGCTGGGCGACAAATACGTAGGTGCTCATGCTTATATTTGGTCAAAGGATTAACAATCGTGCCTTTACCTAATAAAGACTCTACCACTAGCGGTTCATTGGGATCGCCTTGATAAAACTCTGCTAAACGAGCGCGTGCTATAGGGTCACGTATATCATTAATCCGACCTACATAGAGCGCTGCATGTGTCCATGGGGATAAAACTATGGTTTGAATCACACGGCTCACACGCGTTTGACCGGCAAATAAAATCACATCCGCAGGGCGCACTTCACGCTCTAAGAAATCGAAATCGGTTAAAGCACTTAAATCTTGTCGGTTGGGTTCGGTATTCAGCCACGTAATACCTTTATTCCATAGCCAATCACGGTAAGAGGTGATTTGACGGCGCACCTTAGTCAACATAAGCAGTTCTCCTCTAGGATGCTATTAGTATGGTAGCGCAGAAATAGCGCAGTGCTGAATAACCGACTAGAGGCTGTTGGGATTAACCGAAAAGTAGAGTGAGTGGCTGGGAGATGGCTAAATAAAGCCATGGACTTCGATTTGTAAATGCTGCTGCTTTTCTTTAGCCGGAAATAACAAAGTGTGCTCAGAGGGTAGTTCAGTACCTAATTTATAGGGGGCGCGGCTGTCATAACAATGCTTTTGATTAAATTCAGTAAAATCGATAGTAAAAGTAGTGCCTACCGGATGGCGCAATAAAGCATCGACTAAGGGCATTTCGCGCACATATTCTGCTTGAAAAGATGAGGTTTGTTCCGCGATATTGAACACAATACGCGCACTAATTTGGCGAAAGTGTTGCTTTTCGTCCTTGATTTGCCAAGTGTACTGCCAAATTTGTTGTTGTTCTGATTTAGTGGGCAATGGCTCACGTTTAAATTGAGTAATAGTTATAGTTTTTATCATGGTTCTGCTACCCAAAAGTGCTATAGCGCCACTATAGCACGCCTACTGCGAGGTGTCCGCGCCCGTCAGTCAAGTGGTATTAACCAGCTGTGTAGGTCTCAACGTTTAAAGCGAATATGGGTAGAGTAAGGAAATACATCTTCATAAATACCACGTTTAATATTTTCTTGCTTTTGTTGCCAATAACGATAATCCAATAAATCTTTATGATGCTTTAAAAAGATTTTACGAATTTTAGGATTGGTTAATAAAAACGTACCAAATTCTTCTGGAAAGACATCATTGGGTGCAACAGAATACCAAGGCTCACTGCTAAACTCATCTTCAGGAAAACGTGGAGGCGGAATTTTACGGAAATTACATTCGGTCATATAACTAATTTCATCATAGTCATAAAACACCACGCGCCCTAAAGGAGTAACTCCAAAGTTTTTATACAAGAAATCACCGGGGAAGATATTAGCTCCTGCTAGTTGCTTAATAGCATCACCGTAGTCTTTGATTAAATGCTCTAGTTCAGCATCCGTCGCTTTTTCTAAATAAATATTGAGTGGAGTCATACGGCGCTCAATATACATATGCTTAAACACTACCGCACCCTCTGGCGTTTCAATAATACTGCTAGCACAAGTATCATGAAGCTCTTGTAATAAAGCCGGATCAAAACGTGCTTTGGGGAGTGATACATCCGAATATTCCAACATATCCGCCATACGCCCCACCCGATCATGACGCTTTACTAGCTGGTATTTTTCGGCAACGACTTGACGGGTAAATTCTTTTTGGGGAGCAAATTTATCTTTAATAATTTTAAATACATAGGAATAAGAGGGCAGGGTAAAGACCATCATGACCATCCCACGAATCCCCGGCGCTATCACTAATTCATCACTAGAGTGACGTAAATGATGGAGAAAATCACGGTAGAAATCCGATTTACCTTGTTTGTGTAAACCAATGGCAGAATACAGTTCAGAGCGATTGGCATCAGGCAAAATATGCTGTAGGAAATTCACAATCGCCGAGGGAACTTGATGTTCCACCATAAAATAGGCTTGCGAGTAACTAAAAACTAAGGATAGTTCTTTTTCACCAAATAATAAGGTGTCAATATAAAGCCCACCTTGTTCATTATTCAAAATGGGTAGGGCAAAGCCTACTTCCTCACGCCCATTAATCATACGCCCCACAATATAAGCCCCTTTGTTTCTAAAAAAAGGATGGCGAATAACTTGCAGTTGAAAGTTTAAGGCGGTTTTACGTTTGTTTTTATTCGGAAATAGTTTAATAATGCGTTTATAAATATTGCGAATGTCACGGTCGAGGTTTTCAAAGGGTATTTTAAAGCCACTGTCTTGAATGATCTGGATGATACTATTTTTCAGTCCTACTGTATTAGGGTAGTAGCAACGATAACTAGGTAAGTCCCCTTGAATATAGTTAGTTGAAATACCATTGCGTAGAAAAATAAATTCATTGGTATAGAATTCACGCGGGAATTGATGACAAAAAACCGAGGTATAAAAGGTTTCTGCTAGTTCTGGTTGGCGATGATTCGAGGTCAAGCGCATATAGCACAGTTTAATAGCTTTCCATAAACCTTGATCGAGGTTACGAATGCCGTATAGCTCTTTGACTAGACCAATGGTTTCTTCCACACGATGATCATAGAGCACGATGCGCTCGCGTGAGGCGAGTTGTACTTGGCGCCAATCGGCTTGCTCAAAGCGTTCGCGTGCACCGGAGGTAATCGATTGAAAGATTTCAAAGTGACGATTAAAACCACGCAAAATGGTAGTGGCAATCTCTTGAGCGAGTGGTTGGTAAGGTTGAGTTGTCATCATTAATGCCTAGTGAGAGTCGCAATAGTGCGCAGCATGGTACTTGATTAGGCAGGTTGTCGACAATACAACTAAAGTGCTGAATAAGTGGTGGGACTAATGCAGGGGCAAACCTACGTGTTTGCCCTAGGCAGGAGCACGGGTATAAGGGTAAACCTAAGCCTTTGCCCTAGGCAAGGAGTGTAGGTAGAAACATAGACACCTACATAAGCCATAAAACGGTTCAGTGTGCTAATCCTCCTCAAACGCATAAGGCAAGGGCAATACCTGCACCGCTTTACCCTCTAAGGACAAAGGCTCGGTGACTTGAGCAATTTTCATCACCGCCAGCACTTCTACACGGCTATCGGGATTCAGTGCCGCATTCAGCACTTGACCCGCTTCGGGTTCGGTAGGACTACTAATCACTGCGCCCACAGCGGGCAGGTGAAAGCTATCCACGCTTAAGCGATAGAGTTGACGCTTGTTTTTGCCTAAGTATTTGAGGCGTGCTACGATTTCCTGTCCGGGGTAGCATCCCTTGGTAAAGCTCACTCCATTAATCAATTGCAAATTCAACATTTGCGGGACCCAAGCATCACTACTCGCCAGTGTGACATGCGGAATCCCTGCTGCAATTTCAAAATAATCCCACACCTCAAAAGTCACAGCCGCTGCGTGTACACTTAAAGATTCCCACAGCTTTTGACTGTCGTCCAACTGACCATAAATCTCAAAGCGCGGTACTTCAGCCGCACGGCGTATAATCGTGAGTTGATTAATTTGCAGTACTTGGTCTACTTCAGTGGGGTATTGCCCTAAAATGGCTTGTAGTCGTTGTTCGCCTTGTGGATCCGCATAGCCAAAATGCACAAAGCTATCGTGAGCATCGATCAAGGACACATCTGAGCGCATCACGAACATACGTAAGCGTTTTAACATCGGCTCGACTAGATCAGAGGCAACAGCGAGATAAAGAGTGCCTTCACGCTCAAATACCTGAAAGGTGGCTAAAGCGCGACCCTTAGGGGTGCAATAAGCAGCGGGAACCGTCTTTGAAGGGCTAACGGCATTAAGATCGGCACTCAGTTGGCCTTGTAAAAAAGTACGCGCATCTTTGCCATTGACCGCAATCAATCCTTGATGGGATAGATCGCATAAAATAGCACCTTGGGGTGGAATGCTGCGTTCACGTTCAGGATTGCCAAATGAGAGTAATTTGCCTGCCTCGAATTCGGCTCCGTGATGAGTAAGGAATTGGCGCCAGCTTGCTTTCATAAGGAAACTCCTAGACAAAATAAATCAGGTTGATCAACAAGATACTCAGTAAACTGAGTATCTTGTAAATACCTAGCCGAGTTATTGTTTCTTTTCTTCGGCAGGTTTAGTTTCAGCCGCAGGTGCTGCTTCAGCAGGCTTAGTCTCGGCGGGTTTAGCTTCCGCAGCGGGTGCTGCCTCAGCAGGCTTAGCTTCCGCAGCGGGTGCTGCTTCAGCGGGTTTAGTTTCGGCGGGTTTGGTCTCTGGTAATAACACTTTGACATCCGCTTTATCACGTAAGGAACGCATATGAGCAATCATTTTTTCTTGCTCTAATAGGCGTTGCAATTGTGGTTTGATTTGCTCTAAATCGGGCAGTTTGACATCGCGCTTTTCTTCTAACTTAATGATATGCCAGCCGAATTGAGTTTGCACTGGTTCTTTACTGATGGTGTTAGCTTCCATTTTACTAACGGCTTCAGCAAAGGGAGGAACCATAGAGTCGGGACTAAACCAGCCTAAATCCCCCCCCATCGGACCAGAAGGACCGGTAGACGCTTTTTCAGCTACCTTGGCAAAATCAGCGCCCCCATTCAGTTCTTTTAACAATGCATCCGCTTCTTCTTTGGTTTTCACCAGAATGTGACGGGCTTTGTATTCAAATTTAGGGGTATCGCCTACCCGTTTATCATAGGCCGCTTTTAATTCCTCATCGGTGAATTTAAAAGAGGCTGCGGTATCTTGCATCCACGCATTCAGTACTAATTTATCTGAGAAGTCTTTGAGCTTATCTTTAATATCTTGACGCTCGGCTAGACCTGATTTTTGGGCTTCTTGGCGAGCCAATTCGGTAGCAATTAAGTCATCCAGTACACTTTTCTCATCGACCTCACCCGGCGCTGAGCGCTTGACCATTTCCATAATGGAATCCAGTTGGGTGCGGGTAATAGCGATTCCATTCACCATAGCGACAGCCGTTTCAGCCGGTGCTGCTTTAGTATCGCTAGCAGCAGGAGCTGCTGCCGTTTCAGCAGGCTTGGTGTCAGCAGGTTTAACACCTTCGGCAAAAGCAGCAGGAACGGTGATGAATTGCAGCCCTAATAAGCCCGTTGCTATTAGTGTACTGAGTTTTAAGTGCATGTTTAACCTCATGGTAATACTTTTTTAAATGGTTTAACCACTACTTGTTGGTAGACGCCAGCGCTCACATACGGATCAGCATTAGCCCATGCCTGTGCATCCGCAAGGGAATCAAAACTGGCGATAATCAGACTGCCAGAAAAACCAGCAGTTCCGTGATTTTCGCTATCAATCGCCGGATTAGGACCTGCTAGCAGCAACCTACCTTGGTTTTGCAGTGCTTGCAGACGCTCCACGTGCGCAGGACGCGCCGCGAGTCGCTTCTCTAAACTATTTTCGGTGTCTTCGCCAACTATCGAGTACCACATATTATTTATCCTCGGCTGTATTTAAGGCATGACGCTGTAGATACAGCGCTTGAGCAATAATAAACACAAAGGTTAAGCCCAACACACCAAATAGTTTGAAATTAACCCAAGTCTCTTCGCTAAAGCCATAAGCCACTATTAAATTTAAAATCCCTAAGACGATAAAAAATCCAACCCACAGGTGATTCACCTTAAACCAGATAGGAGCGGGAACTTGTAAAGCTTTGCTCATCATGCGTTCGACTAAGGGTTTACGTTCTCCTACGAACTCGCTGCCTAAGAATACAGCAGCAAACAGCCAATTGATAACCGTTACTTTCCAAATAATGAAATTGCCATCACGAAAAGCCAGCGTGAGCGAACCAAACGCAAGGAGTAGTACTAAAGAGATAAGGTGCATGCGCTCTAGTTTACGATAGATCAAATAGTGCACTAGATTTTGCAGCAAGGTGGCGATAATAATCCCCAGCGTCGCCATTAAAATCGCGTGTTTAGGTTCTCCGGGCGTAAGCTCTACTAAAGGCAGCCTATTAGCTAGCTCTATCCATTGAGGCGGAAGATCACCATAAAATTTGTAAATGAGAAAAAAGATAACAATCGGAAAAAAGTCAAATAATTGTTTCATAGAATGAGTCTGGCTATCCTGTGATAGACTTTAAAGTATCCATTGTAAACGATAAATCATACATGAGTCAGTTCTTACCTATTCATCCTGAAAATCCACAAAAGCGCCTTATCCGTCAAGCCGTGGAGCAGATTAAAGACGGTGCGGTGGTGGTGTTTCCCACCGATTCGAGTTATGCCCTAGGTTGTCATATGGGTAATAAAGAGGCTATGGAGCGTATTCAGCGCATTAGACGCCTCAATGACAAGCATAATTTCACTCTGTTGTGCCGCGATCTGTCAGAAATCTCTAATTATGCCATGGTCGATAATATTAATTATCGGCTGCTTAAAATGCTGACTCCTGGGCCTTACACGTTTATTTTAAAAGCCTCTAAAGAAGTGCCACGGCGTATGCAAACCCCTAAGCGTAAAACCATAGGCTTACGCATTCCTGACCATATTGTGACTCAAGCTTTATTACAGGAACTCAATGAACCATTGATGTCAGTCACACTCATTATGCCCGATGATCCTTTACCTTTAACCGATCCCTATCAGATTCAGGTGTTATTAGATAATCAAGTGGATTTGATTATAGATGGAGGGTTTTGTGGGCAAGAACCTACTACCGTATTAGATTTAATGGCAGAGCCGCCCGAAGTCTTGCGTCAAGGTAAGGGAGATATTAAATGGTTAGTGGGTCATTAGGAGTGTTAAATGGGTGATTTATCCCTTGAAGAAATTATTTATAAGTTCGCGGTATGGGCATTGCCTGTCCTGTATGCGATTACCTTACATGAGGTCGCACATGGTTGGGTAGCGAATAAACTAGGTGACACCACCGCTAAAATGTTAGGGCGCTTATCGCTTAATCCACTCAAACACATTGATCCGATTGGCACGGTGTTAGTTCCAGTGATGTTATTGTTGATCAACTCACCGTTTTTATTCGGTTGGGCGAAACCTGTTCCGGTCAATTTTAGAAACCTTAAAAATTATCGCCGCGATATGATGATAGTAGCTGCGGCAGGACCTACGGCTAATTTACTCATGGCCTTAGGTTGGGCGTTCTTATTATGGTTATTTTATCTAGTCATACCCGATCCTAATGTGCAGAGTGGTTTAATGCAGATGAGTATTGCAGGTATTTTGATCAATTTAATTTTGATGGTATTTAATTTGCTCCCTATTCCACCACTTGATGGGGGGCGGGTATTATCGGGTTTAACCTCAGCGCGGATTAGTCAAGCCCTTGATCGTATTGAGCCTTATGGCATGTTTATTATTTTAGGCTTGTTAGTCATAGGGGTATTGCCTATGATTCTCAACCCAGTCGTGGGTAGTCTGTTCGGTTTACTTACTGCTTGGTTGAACTAAAGTAACTTTTTCGGATATAAGGAAACATCGTGGCAACGAGTTTATTAAGTAATCAACGTATTGTGTCAGGGATGCGTCCCACTGGCCGCTTGCATTTAGGTCATTATCATGGCGTGCTCAAAAACTGGGTCGAAATGCAAACTAACAATGAGTGCTTTTTCTTCGTTGCTGATTGGCATGCTTTAACCACTCATTACGAGCATACTGAACAGATTTCTACCCATGTGGAAGATTTAGTAATTGATTGGCTAGCGGCGGGTATTTCGCCTAAAGAGGCGACTATCTTTGCTCAATCGCATGTGCCAGAACATGCTGAATTGCATTTATTGCTCTCCATGATCACGCCATTGGGCTGGCTAGAACGAGTTCCTACCTATAAAGATCAACAGGAAAAACTCAAAGAACGTGATTTATCCACCTATGGCTTTTTGGGTTATCCCTTACTACAAGCAGCCGATATCTTAGTTTATAAAGCGGATTGTGTGCCCGTAGGCGAAGATCAGGTCGCGCATATTGAATTAACCCGTGAAGTGGCACGGCGCTTTAATCATTTATACGGTCGTGAGGCGGGTTTTGAGGAAAAAGCCGAAGCTGCGATCAATAAAATGGGCAAAAAAGACGCTAAGCTTTACCGCGAATTACGTAAACGCTATCAAGAGCAAGGCGATGCCGAAGCGTTAGCTATTGGACGAGCGTTATTAGCCGAGCAGAAAAATATTTCACTAGGTGATCAAGAACGCTTACTAGGCTATCTAGATGGTGTGGGCAAAACGATTTTACCCGAACCCCAAGCTGCCTTGACCAAAGCGTCTAAAATGCCCGGTTTAGACGGTCAAAAAATGTCTAAATCCTATGGGAATACTATTGCTTTACGTGAGCCGCTGGATCAAGTCGAGAAAAAAATTCGTACTATGCCCACCGATCCGGCTCGTGTACGTCGCACGGATGTCGGTAATCCAGACAAATGTCCGGTGTGGGAATTACATAAGGTTTATACCGATGCGAGTACTCACGAATGGGTACAAAATGGTTGCCGCAGTGCGGGTATTGGCTGCATTGAGTGCAAAGGTCCGGTGATTGAAGCGGTGAAAGCTGAACTCAGCGTGATTCAAAACCGTGTAGCCGAATACGAAAGCAATCGTTCCTTAGTGCAAAATATCCTCCATGAAGGCGCTGAAGCCGCACGACGTGTAGCAAGGCAAACGATGGACGATGTGTTAGACGCCATTGGTTTTACCCACCGTGCGTGAATTAAATGACGAGGCGAGTATTCCACTCGCCTTAGTCTATGGCGAACCCCTGACCACGCTACCTAATGATCTGTATATCCCTCCTGATGCGTTGGCCGTGGTACTTGAAGCGTTTGAAGGTCCTTTAGATTTATTACTGTATTTAATTCGCCGCCAAAATCTAGCCATCAGTGATATTCCGATTGCAGCGATTACTGAGCAATACATGGCCTATGTCGAATTAATGAAGGAATTTAATCTCGATTTAGCCGCCGAGTATTTAGTGATGGCAGCTTTACTAGCCGAAATTAAATCGCGTGCCTTATTGCCTATTGAGCCAACTGCACTAGACGATGAATACGATCCACGCATGGAACTGATTAAGCGCCTGAAAGAATATGAGCGCTTTAAAAAAGCAGCACACGCTTTAGAGGAATTACCGCGTTTGGAGCGTGATCATTTTGAGGCGCATACGTGGGTGGAAAAAACGGCTCAAGTCTTACCTTTGCCGGATATTGAATTGCGTGAATTAGTATTGGCGTGTCAAGCCGTGATGAAACGCGCCGATATAGCAGCCCATCACAGTATCCGGCGCGAACCTTTGTCGATTCGTGAGCGCATGACGCGGGTACTCAGTGCGTTGCAAGCTAATCCGTCAGTCCCCTTTGCAGAGTTATTTACCTTAGAAGAGGGACGCCGTGGGGTTGTGGTGACTTTAATGGCGGTATTGGAGCTATTAAAAGCGCACTTGATTGAAGTATTGCCGCAGCCCACCCCCTATGCTCCCGTGATGATTACCGCAGTCGAAGCAGTGTGAATGGACGCTAGTATGAATCACGATGCTCTGGCTCTAATTTTAGAGGCGATTTTACTCAGTAGTGATAAGCCTTTGTCTTTGGAGCAATTAGAGACTTTTTTTAGTCCTGAAGAACAGGTGACGCGTGCGGATTTGCGCCAAAGTCTAACAGAATTGCGGACTTTATGCTCTGGACGTAGTTTTGAGCTTAAAGAAACTGCTTCAGGGTTTAGACTGCAAACTAGAGCGCAGTATCAGCAGTGGGTACAACGTCACTTTGAAGAACGTCCTGCTAAGTATTCACGCGCCTTATTAGAAACCTTAGCTTTAATTGCGTGGCGGCAACCGATTACTCGCGCTGAAATTGAGGAGGTGCGAGGAGTAGCCGTGAATCCGACTATTTTAAAAACCTTACAAGAGCGCAATTGGATCAGAATGTTAGGGCATAAAGAAGTGCCCGGACGCCCCGTGCTCTGGGGTACAACTCGACAGTTTTTGGATTATTTTAACTTACGCTCGTTGGATGAATTACCTAGCTTGGAGGAGCTGAGCACTGCCAAGCTAGATGAGGTGCTTTAACTTAAGATAGGGAAGCCACTAACAAAGGATTAGTGGTCTTCCAAGGTTGAATCGAGAGTTTTAGTGTTTGAGCTAGTATCTTAAGGTTGAGTAGCTGTTTTACTCAAACTCCGCCATACAATAAACGCTACTACAAAGCTAAGCGTTACGCCTAATAATCCAGCTACTCCAGTCGATAGACTTTCGTTGCTAATGGCTGCAATGGTGTAGTCTGGCATAACACCCACAAAGGCTGGGGCAGATTCGTGTAGAAATTGATATTGCTCGCCTACCCATTCCAAACCATCAGGGAAACTAGAGGCTAAAGGACTCAGGAAAAAGCTAACCATAGCGGCAATGCCTAAAGGAATAGCGATAGACATTTTCTCACCCTTGTTAGCAAACTCATTAGCTAATACTACAACGGCTATTACAGAAATTAAGGCTTCACCTAAGCCAATCCATGCATGAGTACCTAGCATAGCAGGAAGTACTTGAGCAAAATTAATAGTTCCGGCTAGTGCTAATTCCACACTGACTGCAAAGGCAGCTAGCACCACTGAACTCCACGCGGCAAGCGTAGTAGCGATATATTTACCTAGTTTGGGTGTGAGGCTTTGTTGCAATAAGCCGCCAATACCTGCGCCGATCAATGCCATATTCAACACATTAGCGCCAAGGACGGTAATACCTCCATCAGAGAAAACTAGGCATTGAATCGTAACTACTAAGGCAATAGCGAGTATGGCTAATGGTGTTCCTAAAAAGGTAGCCGCTAGTACTCCGCCTAATAAATGTCCCGATGTGCCATTGCTAATCGGGAAATTCATCATTTGTCCAGCAAAAATCAGTGCCACAATAGCAGCAAAACGCGCAGCACTAGGGCGTGATTCAGACTTTAACGCCCACCATGTAGCGGCTATGACACCAGCAACACTAATGAGTGCAGTCACAGGACAAATAGTGCCTTGCAACATGGAATCTGGAATATGCATAACGAGTACTCCTCACTACCTTTATTGTGCGTAGTATGAAAAAAATAAAATTAGTATGAAAACACTGCAAAGTGTAATCACATGACACGTTGAAGTCACGAGGCACGAGGTAAAAGTCTAAAAATTAATTAGTTAATGGGGCGAAAATGAGCATGACTAAAAGGCTGTGCATAAGGTGCTTGACCATGACTATGTTGCATAGTTTGCACTTGTACAGGAATCATATGTAACTTGCCATGGCGCACGCCTGCTGAGCTGGTAACACGATGGGCAAAGGCTTGGACGGCAAAAACATTGCCTTTGACAATCACGGTTTCTAAGCAATTATCATGATCAAGATGCACATGCTGCATGGCTACTACTAGATCATGGTGATTATGATGCGCTGCGGTGACACGACTGCTTAGTTCACGCTCATGATGGTTATATACATAAGTCAAACTACCTACGCCATAGGTGGGGATAGCTGCATTAGGTTGCAGTTGTTCTTGTTGAAGTTGCTCACGAATTAAGTCACGTACTGCTTCGGAGCGATTAGAGTAGCCGCGTTGTGCCATAAGTTGCTCAAACTGTTGAGCGAGTTCAGCATCGAGAGAAACAGTAAAGCGCTCCATAGTTATGCTCATCCCTAAAGTTACGAAGGTCAGTATTATAACCACACACAGGTAAGCTATTAATATGGCTAACGGTCTTCCCAACGCTTTTAGTATTTACCAAGGCTTATAAGCGTGCAGCTCAAAAGAGCTTGGTCTAAGGGTAGTTAGCAAAAAAGGCACAGAGTTCGTTATCAGGAATTTGTTGGTTAGCGTAACTATCAGCTTTAAGTATCCTGCCAAAAGTAATCGTGTATTTTTAGAGCAGTCTTGGCGGCAGGGATGCCGCCTTGAAGCGTACAGGGACGTATTCACAGAGTCTGCGTAGGAAGTGCACGATTCTTTTGGCTCAAGTACTTAGTTTGTTGTTCATTCATAGCTTAATACCCTATACCCTAATACCGTTTTGCATGGCGAGAGGAGCTGGCTTTAAAAGCTACTTTGCCACGGGTTTTAGTTTTTTTTACTAGGGATTTAGGTTTGGGTTTTGCAGGTATAATAATAGTACGTGCTAAACGAGTAGAGTTAGGTTTTAAATAAGGCGTTAATTGTATACTCCAAGTCGCTAATAGTTGCTGATAGCGTTGAGTACAGTATTTATCTTGTTTTTGCAGAAATTTATGATATTTGGATAGGGCAATATGGCGCTTGGGATTACTACCATACACATGACATAATAAACGCTGTGATCTCACTATATCAACACTATGATCATCCCAATGGCTATCACTTTTAGCTTTACCATATAAACGACTGGCAATATCAAACATATCGGCTGTACTAATAGTAATTTCAGCACCACCTGAAAAAGAGTCTAATAAAATAGTAGTAGCAAAATAATCGGCAACATCTTCCTCTTTAGCAAATAAGGGGACTTTATACATATCAATAAAAGCATGCCCTAACTCATGAAATAGCACATAAATTAAGGTATCCATAGCCGCTTGAGTCGAGGATAAGCCAGTACGACTATAACGAGCACTATTAAAGAGTAAAATCATTTCTGCCATGAAATTATAGGGCACATCAATCGTATGGGTTTTTAGGTCAAATAAAGGGCCATCAAAATGACCAAAGCGCACTTGAATGGGGTAGAGTAGGCGGAATTCTTGATTAACAAATTTGGCAAAGTCTTGAATTTCAACCATTTTAGACAACAGCTGACGCATATGTGCCTCAGCAGGGGTATGGGCTTTATAAAACTGAACGCTTAAAGTAGCAGGGGCATGAGCAGCGGCAGTAGGAATGACAAACCCACTCAACAGACAGATCCAAAGTAAAGCGGCTAAAGATAAGCGTTTCATATTATAAGCTCCGTGGCCTTTTTTGTGGCATACAGGATGATGAATAACTCGATTCTAATACAGGGGCAGGGATGATTATAGAGTGCTTGTTTTGTTCCTAACCCCTAGATTTACTACCCCAATAGACTGATTTACCTATGCGTACAACCAAAACTCAAGCCTCAACTCAACTTTTGTGGTTAAAAAAGTGGCGCTCTATGGGGCAATACCCTTTAACCCTGAGTTTAGTGTTCAATGGAATAGCGGGCTTAATACTCATTCTCCAAGCGGGGTTATTAGCTTGGATCGTAGATGCAGTCTTGTTTAAACAAGCGCTACTCAGTGCCCTGACCCTAGACTTGGCTCTATTATTAGCCCTGCTGCCCTTACGTTTGGGACTTTTGTGGCTGGCTAATTTTAGCGCTACTGAAGCGGCTTTGCGTATTAAACAACAACTACGCGAGCAACTCTATACTCAGCTTCAAGTATTAGGCAGAGCGGGAATTAAGAATGAGGCAAGCGGGCAAATACTCAATACGCTAACCGATAAAGTAGAGGCTTTAGACGGATATTACGCACGCTATTTGCCTACGATGAGCAGCTTAACGTGGTTACTACTAGCTATTCTTATCACGGTAGTGAGTTTAGATTGGCTATCAGCACTCATTATGCTCGTGACAGCGCCCTTAATTCCGCTATTTATGATTTTAATTGGCCAGGGGACAGAAAAACGTAATCAACAACAATGGCAAACACTATCACGTCTAAGCGCTTACTTATTAGAAGTGCTGCAAAATATTACTACCCTGAAACTATTTAATACCAGTAAAAAAGAAGCCCAAACATTAGCACAATTATCGGATTATTATCGTATTAGTACTATGAAGGTATTGCGCATTGCATTTTTATCCTCATTGGCTTTAGAGTTTTTAGCATCGGTGAGTATTGCCTTAATAGCGGTATTCATTGGTTTTAGATTAATGTGGGGAGAAATGGATTTTTTCGCTGGATTTTTTGTGTTATTGCTAGCGCCGGAGTTTTATTTACCGCTGCGTTCGTTAGGCACGCATTATCATGCACGTTTAGAAGCATTAGGGGTATTAGATAGTATTGTTAAGTTATTAGAGTCATCTGATAGTCCAACAACAGTGGCTAAAACTGTTTCTCTACCTAGTGCTATTCAAACTATTGAGTTTAAGCAAGTGAGTATGCAATACCCAGACGAGCGTATAGGGCTTAAACATTTATCCGCGACGTTAAAACTCAATCAGTCTATTGCCATTGTGGGGGAGAGTGGTGCAGGTAAAAGTACCGTATTGCAACTCATACTAGGCTTGCAACAACCGAGTGCTGGGCAAATTGTATTAGACGAGACAGCGCTTACGCCTGCAATACGCATCGATTGGTGGCAACAGATTGCATGGATTCCACAACGCCCGCATCTGATCGCAGGCTCTATTCGAGACAATATTGCACTCGGTATTAGGGAATCCCAGCTTGATCAGGTCATTCAGGCGGCAAAGCAAGCCTATGCGCATGAGTTTATTCAAACGCTGCCTCAGGGCTATAACACCTTAGTCGGTGACGGGGGCGTGCGTTTATCAGGAGGACAAGTACAACGCATTGCTCTAGCGCGAGCGCTCTTTAAGAACGCATCGATTTGGGTAGTTGATGAGCCAACTGCGCATTTGGATGCAGAGACAGAAAGTCTAGTCCAACAAGTACTCTATCAAGTGGGACGTGAGCGTACTTTGATCATGGTAACGCATCGTTTGCCAGTGTTAGCACAAATGGATTGGATTTGGGTATTGAGCCAAGGTGAATTAGTCGCGCAAGGGAGCCATGACTATTTACTAGCGAATTCTCCTCCTTATCAATCACTCCTCCAGCAGCTTGAGGAGGTGCAGTCGTGAAAGAGTTATTACGTTTATTTGCGTTAATGCGTCCGTATTGGGGCTGGATTGCATTAGGTATTTTGCTGGCTTGGATAACCACATTAGCGAATTTGGCACTCTTGGCTATTTCGGGTTGGTTTATTAGCGCGATGGCGTTAGCGGGTGCAGTACAAGCGAGTATGAATTATTTTACGCCCGCTGCCTTAATTCGTGGGGCGGCGATTACCCGCACCGCAGGGCGCTATGCCGAGCGTTTAGTCACTCACGATGCAACGTTTAAGATTTTGGCGCAATTGCGGGTATGGCTGTATGAAAAAATTGAACCGCTAGCCCCAGCAGGTCTAGAACGTTATCACAGTGGCGACGTATTGAATCGGATTCGGGCTGATATTGAGGTCTTAAATCAAGTCTATTTGCGTCTGTTAGTGCCGAGCGTAGTAGCGCTTTTAACCTTGTTGGTATTAGTTCTAGTGTGGTGGTGGTTTGATTGGCGTTTGGCTTTGGTGCAGGTGAGTTTATTACTGGCGATTGCTTTGGGTTTGAGCACTTTGAGTTATTACGCCACTTTTAAAGTGGGCAAAGCAGCGGTACAAACACGAGCAGAGTTAAGTAGTCATTTAGTGGATGATTTAAACGCTTGGGATGAACTAGCTATTTATGGTGCATTAGAGCAGCGTCTAGAGCGTTTCCAAACATTAAACCAAGCACTGATTACCCAACAGCGTCAGGTGAATTATTGGAGCACTTTGATTCAAGCCGCTTTAATGAGTTTAGGGTATTTAGCCATTGTCTTAGTCTTGATTCAGGTCATTCCTTTAGTGAATCAAGGGCAAGTGCCGCCAGCTTACCTAGCTTTATTTACCTTACTAGCTTTAGGCAGTATGGAGATTATTCAACCACTCCCCTTAGCAGTGCAAAGTTTGGGCGAGTCGATAGCCGCCGCGAAACGTATTTTTAGTCTAGCCGATAGCCCACTCCCGATTCAGGAACCAGAACAGCCGCAAGTATTGCCGGAAGCGTTTGATTTGACGGTGCAAGACTTGAGTTTTACTTATCCCGATACTAACCAAATAGCCTTGCAACCACTGTCCTTTAGTTTAAAACAAGGCGAGAGTATGGCGCTAATCGGGCGTAGCGGGGTGGGTAAGAGTACTTTAGTGCAATTATTGACACGTTTGCGCCCTATGAGTGGTGGACAAATTTACCTCAACCAAACTCCGCTTGAACAGTTTGATTCGGAAGCAGTGCGTAGTCGCATCGCGGTGGCTATGCAAACGGTGCAATTATTCGATCAAACTATTGCCACTAATTTACGTCTTGCCAAACCGGATGCAACCGATGCGGAACTAGAGGCCGCGTGTCGCTGTGTGCTGTTACATGATTTTATCCAAGCCCAACCTCAGGGCTATGAGACATGGGTAGGAGAAACTGGCGTGCGTTTATCCGGTGGGCAAGCACGCCGCTTGACCTTGGCGCGTGCTTTATTAAAACCCGCGAGCTTTGTGATTATAGATGAACCTACCGAGGGGCTGGATAGTAATACGGCTGAGCAAGTGATGAACCAAGTATTAGCATGGATCAAGGAGCGCCAGCAAAGCCTCATTTTGATCACTCATCAGCCCTATGGACTCAAAAATGTGAATAAAATAATAAAGTTAGACTAATTTTTTGATAAAGCCAGACTAAAAGAGATAGGTATTAATAGTACCCTCTATTCCTTATGGTTTTGCTCAAGATTTTTAGGGGTAATTTGATTTTTCGCAAAGTACATTCAGTGCATCCTAGCCTAGTTTATACATTTCTGGATGCTCCCTAGAAGCAATTTAACAGAAGTGATCATTGTGGAAAAACACACGGCTAACGCTAGTAGCGCGTTAGCAAATAATCGTTATGTTTTGATTAAAATATTGATTATTTTTGATTTATTTCTGTGGTACATAAATTGCTTGTGTGAGAGCCAGTTATCTATTTATCCACTTAGCTAAACAATATACCTTGGGGTCAAGGGGGCTAAGTCACTAGGAGGCTGTAAGCATGATACCTGAAGAGATAGTCGATATATCGCGGCTGCAATTCGCACTCACCGCGCTATATCACTTTTTGTTTGTTCCCCTCACTCTAGGGATGACCTTTATCCTTGCCATTATGGAGTCTGTCTATGTCATGACGGGCAAGGAAATCTACAAAGACATGGTGAAATTCTGGGGCAAGTTATTTGGCATTAACTTCGCACTCGGCGTCACCACCGGTCTGACCATGGAATTTCAATTCGGCACTAACTGGGCTTACTACTCGCATTATGTGGGCGATGTATTTGGCGCACCCCTCGCTATTGAAGGCTTAATGGCATTTTTCCTTGAGTCTACCTTTGTGGGTATCTTCTTCTTTGGTTGGGATCGCCTGTCTAAAGTGCAACATTTAACCGTGACTTGGCTGATGGCTTTAGGGACTAATCTCTCAGCACTGTGGATCTTAATTGCAAATGGCTGGATGCAAAATCCGGTAGGCGCAGAGTTTAGTTATGAAACCATGCGTATGGAAATGACTAATTTCGCCGAAGTGCTGTTTAATCCAGTGGCTCAAGTCAAGTTCGTGCATACCGTTGCGGCAGGTTATGTGACGGGGGCGATGTTTGTATTGTCGATCAGTGCTTGGTACTTACTCAAAGGGCGCGATATTGGTTTTGCTAAGCGTTCCTTTGCTATTGCTTCAGGTTTTGGGATGGCGGCGATTTTATCGGTGATCTTACTAGGGGATGAAAGTGGTTATGAAGCAGGTGAGGTGCAAAAAATGAAACTCGCCGCCATTGAAGCCGAATGGGAAACGCATCATGCACCCGCTGGTTTTAATGTGATTGCCTTCCCTGACCAAGAAAATCGTGAAAATAGTTATGAGCTGAAGATTCCTTATGTATTAGGTTTGATTGCGACGCGCTCACTAACCGAGGAAGTCAAAGGGATTAATGAGTTAGTGGCACAAAACGAGCAACGCATTCGCACGGGTATGCAGGCTTATGCTTTATTCCTCAAGCTTAAGCGTAAAGAAGCAACAGAAGCCGACAAGCAAGCTTTTGAACAAGTCAAAGCGGACTTGGGTTATGGCTTATTGCTTAAGCGCTTTACCCCTAATGTAGTGGATGCCACCGAAGAGCAAATTAAAGCCGCCGCTTTTGATACCGTGCCACAAGTGGCCCCCTTATTCTGGGCGTTTAGAATCATGGTGGCGGCGGGTGTATGGATGCTAATGATTTTTGCATTGTCATTTTACTTCACCGCTACACGTACTGTATTTCAGAAGCGCTGGCTATTGTGGCTAGTCTTTTTGAGCTTACCCGCGCCTTGGGTGGCGGTAGAAATGGGATGGTTTGTGGCTGAGTTTGGACGTCAGCCTTGGGCGATTGGTGAGGTATTGCCTACTGCACTAGCCCCCTCTAATCTGACCTATGGTGAAATCTTATTTAGTCTAACGGGCTTCATACTGTTCTATACCGTGCTCTTGGTGATTGAAATGTTCCTAATGGTGAAGTTTGCGCGTATGGGTCCAAGTAGCCTACATACCGGACGCTATCATTTTGAAAGCCACGGTGCGGGGCATAGTGGTGCGGTAATGGCTGATCTCAAACGCGATAAGGTATAGGAGTACTGACCATGATATTTGATTATGAAACCTTTAAGGTGATTTGGTGGGTACTGGTCGGCGTGCTCTTTATTGGCTTTGCCCTCACGGATGGTTTTGATATGGGAGTGGGAGCACTTCTGCGCTACGTAGGCTATACCGATGATGAGCGCCGTGTAGCGATTAATACCATTGCACCGCATTGGGATGGCAATCAGGTGTGGTTGATTTTAGCGGCGGGGGCGATTTTTGCTGCTTGGCCGATTACCTTTGGTGTGTCGTTTTCGTTCTTTTATTTGGCGATGGTATTAACTCTGTTTGCCTTATTTTTCCGTCCGGTAGGGTTTGATTATCGCTCTAAGATTGAAGATACCCGTTGGCGTAATCTATGGGATTGGGGTTTAGTGATTGCAGGTGTGGTTCCACCCTTTGTGTTTGGGGTCGCGTTTGGTAATTTACTCCTCGGTGTGCCCTTTGAGTTTGATGAGTTTATGCGCTCTAGTAATCATGGCTCGTTCTTTGGCTTATTTCATCCCTTTGCCATTATTGCGGGCTTATTAAGCCTTGCGATGTTTACCCTGCATGGGGCGACTTATTTAATGTTGCGTACCGAAGGCGGTGTGTATGAGCGTTCGCGTTATGCAGCTCAATATTTAGCACTAGCGGTATTTGCTTTATTTGCACTAGCGGGTATTTGGGTATGGTTAGGTATGGATGGTTATGTGATTACTCAAATGCCACCGACTGATGCTTTACCTAATCCGCTAAATAAAACGGTAGCCGTCGGTACTAGCGCTTGGTTGACGAACTATCAAACCTATCCGTGGGCATTATTAGCGCCTGTGGCGGGCTTATTAGGTGCATTAGGGGCGTATTACTTTACCAGTAAGCATTATGTGGTGTTGGCGTTTTTAAACAGTGCGTTGACTTTAATCGGAGTGATTGTGACAGCGGGGATTTCGCTGTTTCCTTTCATTATGCCGTCTAGTTTAAATCCTAGTCATAGTTTAACTATTTGGGATTCGGCTTCGAGTCATTTAACGCTAGCCATTATGTTTTGGTCGGCCATGATTTTTGTGCCCTTGATTATTATCTATACCCTTTGGTGTTACCGTGCACTGTGGGGCAAGATTACAGTAGCCTTTATTCGTAAAAATGATCACTCGGTTTATTAAGGAGGCGATAATTATGTGGTATTTCGCTTGGATATTAGGTGTGTTACTCGCTTGCTCATTTGGCATTATTAATGCTATGTGGTTAGAGTTAAATGGTATTGATGATGATCAATGACATAGGTTAAACCTTTAATACTACTGCCTCTCAGGCGTATGTCGAATTTGCTCCTAGATAGTGTAAGATAAGAAAACTACCTTTTTACTCAGACCACAATAGGAGCAAATTTGCATGTCACAGCAGTCGGGAGGCCATGCTTGCCAATCTTGTCAAATTCGCCATTTGGGTGTCTTAGCTAGACTACCTGCCGAGCACCTAGGGCAGATAGCGCAAACGTTTCATCCGCATGTTATTACTTTTGGTGGTCAAGAAACGCTTTATTACCAAGGGGATAGCGCCCAATATGCCTATACAGTTCGTTCTGGATTTGTAAAGCTTCTTAGTATGTTGCCTGATGGTCGCACTCATATTGTGCGTGTGTTGCACGCGGGCGATTTATTTGGTTTTGAGGGGATTGTTGGAGGTAAATACGCACATACAGCTATGGCTCTGGCTAAAGTAGAGGTGTGTCGCTTTGCGATTAATGAGCTGATTGCTGTCAAACAAGAGTATCCTGAAGTCGATAGCGTGCTCACTCAACGCTGGATTCAAAGTCTAACCAAAGCAGAAGATATGCTGGTCGAGCTAGGCGCTAAAAAAACAGGCGAGCGCTTAGGGGCTTTCTTAGTACGCTGGTGTGAAACCGCACCTAAGGGCATTGAGGGCTGGGTTCCTTTGCCTTTGTCGCGGGTAGAAATCGGTGAACTGCTCGGTATGACGGTGGAAACGGTGAGTCGTGCCCTGTCTGAATGGAAGCGCCAAGGCTTATTCCAAGAACGCGGCGGTTTTATTCGTTTACCCGATGTTGAACGTCTCTGTGCCAACGTGTGTAATGTCAGCGTAAGCGAAGTGTTAAATGTTGGATAGTGCCTTAGAGCTATACATTACAGCAGTACACCCTTGTCCGTATTTGCCTGAACGTCAAGCCATGAATTTATTGGTGAATCCGCATTCGCTAATCAGTAATGCGGAGTATGGGCATTTATTAGATCGAGGGTTTCGCCGCAGTGGAAATGAGGTTTATCGCCCCTGTTGTCGGCATTGTAGTGATTGTATTTCAACACGTATTCCGGTGAATTATTTTCGTCCCGACCGTAGTCAAAAACGCAATTGGAAGCGAAATCAAGATTTAGTCGTACATATTAATACGGAAGGTTTTAAACCAGAGTATGAGCCTTTGTATCGGCGTTATATTGGTCAACGTCATGCAGGGGGGGGGATGGATAATGATAATACCGCTGATTTTGCTAATTTTTTAAAAGCCAATTGGTCCCGCACCGTGATGATCGAGGTGTACGATCCTTTAGGTACACTATTAGCGGTAGCGACGACGGATTGGTTACAGCAAGGCTTATCGCTGGTTTATACCTTTTATGATCCTGAGGTGGCTAAAGAGCGCGGATTAGGAACCTTTTGTATTTTGTGGCAAATTCACTGGGCTAAAGAATTAGGCTTAGATTATGTTTATCCGGGCTATTGGATTGCTGACTCTCCTAAAATGAATTACAAAACGCGTTTTGCTCCAGTAGAGGGTTTAATTGATGGGCGTTGGGTAGTATTGAGGGCTTAATCTGGCTCGCTTAGTAAAATAGTAAAATTTTAATATTGACTTTTTAAATTGGCGATTGTGCTAAAAAATCTATTATTCAGGTTTTTTGTATCTGTAAACTGTCACCATTGATCATTAATTAATGCTGCATTTTAAAAAGAACGGCTTATACTTCAGCAAGAGTTTTTAATTAAGATCTGGTGATTTATGGTCATGTTAAAGCGTTTAGTGGCTCCTGTATTGGCTGCATTATTAGTAGGTTGCGGTGGTGGCGGAGGCGGTGGAGGTAGTAGTGATTCTGGGTCTACGCCTATTACAGTCGATGCTGATGCTGCCTATACGGGTAAACGCACAGAAGCTCAGTTGACTCCTACTAATAGCATGGAGTTTATTAGTCCGTCTTCAAGGTTAAAACCACCGTCTTTAGACGGTCAGATTTATCTGCGATACTAGCTGGATGAAGGTTGGCATGAGGTCGTGAGAGATGGAGTATCGGTATGGAAGCCACACCGTCTACCGGATTGAGTATCACTTTGTATTTGTGACGAAATACCGCTATCCGGTACTGAAAGGGGATGTGGGGTTAAAGATACGGGAGTTGATCCGTCAAACCTGTCAAGCCTTTGAGATAGAAATAGTGAAGGGGGTGGTGAGCAAGGATCATGTGCATTTGTTGTTATCGGTGCCACCGGAGCTAGCACCGAGCGAGATCATGCGCCGAATTAAGGGTCGAAGTGCGGCAAAAATCTTTGAAAGCTACCCGGATTTAAGAAAGCGGTATTGGGGACAGCATTTTTGGGCGCGGGGTTATTTTTGTGCGACTTCAGGGGAATTGAGTGCTGAGATGATTAAGGCGTATTTAGAGCATCACTTTGAACCGAGGTTAGAGGATAACTTTAAGACAGAAGGCTAGACGGGTCTATTCGACCCGTATCCGGACTTTAGTCCTTTTAGCGAACCCTTCAGCTTTAGCTGATGGTTGTTAAGTCGTGCTTTGTACGGTGCTGATTTCAACCAAGTAAGTTTGGCGAGTAATGATCGTCAGGTTGGTATAGCAGATGCCAGTTTTTCTCAGCTAGATTCTGCCATACGCAAAATAGCTTTGAAGAGTGTACAACCCTCTACCGGTTATGTATTAGCTAAAACAGTTAGTGAAGTGCAGCCGTGTGACGGTGGTGGTACTGCTAAGTTGTCTGGCACAGTAGATGATGTTACTTATTTAGGTACGTTAACTGTGAGCTTTGATAAGTGTAGTAGTGCTAACTCAACTCTTTCAGGTACAGCCCAAATGAGGGTTACAGGTTTTAATACCAGCTCTAATCAATTAACAGCATTTGAGCTAGTTTATAATCAGCTTACATTGGTATTTAATGGTGTTAGTTATACAGTATTAGGTAATCAGCTTTACTCTGCGTCAGCCAATAATGAGAAGGTTATCTCTACCATGCTACGCAAAAACTCTATTACCAATAAGCAAAGTTTAATTAAGAACTATACCAACGATGCCAAGATTAGCAGCACATCTGGAGTAAGGTATGAGCATTTGTTATCGGGACAAGTATTTTTAGAGAGTTATGGATATAGCACACTCTCAACTATAGAACCGATAGAATACTATACCTATGAGTATCCTGTTAGGGGGCAAGCAATCTTAAAAGGTTTGTCTAATTCTAAATTACGTTTAACAGGATCTGATTATGGGGTATTGGCGGAATTAGATAGTGATGGGGATAATATCTACGAGCTTTATAAACTGGTGACCTTAGAAAACCTTAATAGTTCAGATGCTTTTACACAAAATAAAGCACCAGAGATACATTTAAGCCATAGTGGTGGTGTAAATGGCGAGGTTTTTGTAGGAGATACCGTCTATTTATACGCTTATAGCACTGATGAGGATGGTGATTCTGTCACTCATAAATGGCTACTAGACAAAAAACCTGTAGGTAGTAAAGCAATTATCCTAAATAGTACGGCTGAATCAGCTAGCATAATAATCGATACAGCGGGATCTTATACTATAGGGCTTATTGCAACAGACTCTAAAGGAAAAAGTGTAAAAAGTAGTTTAACGCTTGAAACTTTTTGCTATCCAGTTTGTGACTAATAGAGAGGAAAAAAGCCCATAACATGATGGGCTTTTTTATTAAAAGTATGTGTTTTTTAGAATGGTATGTCGTCGTCAAAATCTTCAAAATTATTGCGTCCACTAGCAGGTGGATAATCTGAAGCAGGTTGTGAATTGTTATTATTAGAGAAGTTATTATTGCGTGGAGCGGGAGCAGGGTTGGGAGTATAGCCCCCTTGGTTCATGGGAGCACGTTCACCGTCATTGGGGCGACCGCCTAGCATTTGCATATCACTAGCAATAATTTCGGTAGTATAGCGCTCTTGACCGTCCTGTCCTTGCCATTTGCGCGTTCTTAAGCTGCCTTCGACATAAATCATCTGACCTTTGCGTACATACATGCCCACAATTTCAGCTAACTTGCCATAGAACACAATACGATGCCATTCCGTACTTTCTTTCTTTTCGCCAGTGGCCTTGTCACGCCATTGCTCATTGGTCGCTAAACTCAAATTGGCAATCGCATCACCACTCGGCATAGATTTGTTCTCGGGGTCTCTACCTACCGTACCTACTAAAATAACCTTATTAACGCCTCGAGCCATTGTACTAATCCTTAACTAAGTAACGGTTTATTATACCATAGAACCTGAACGCGGATGGGTAAATACCTCTAAACCCTGCTCATCTAGGTGTTCATCGACCTTTAAATAAGCACGTCCCGTGTTGCTATCAATATAAATCTCCCGCACGCCCTGTACCTGACCAAGGGCTTGTTCGAGGGCTTCTTTTTTTTGCTTTAAATAGCTAGGGTCAAGACGAATAATTCGACTGGTATAAAACTTAATCGCAGGTAATCCCCATGCCAGCACGAGCCAAATGCCTGCTACCAGCGCGTTACCTATGAAAATACCTTGAATACCAAAATGATGTTTAATATAGCCACCCAATGCGCCCCCAGCAAAAATACCCAACACTTGAGCCATACTATACAGGCTCATCGCGGTACCTTTTAGATTCACTTTAGAGTATTTAGCCACAAGAGAGGGTTGGCTGGCTTCCAGAAAATTAAAACCAATAAAAAACACTAAAAAGCCGAGTAAAAACCCTATCAAAGTGTGCGTACTCAAACCCATGACCAATTCAGCTATAACTAATAGCGCTATAGCACTAATCAAAATAGTACGCATCTTGCGGTATTTTTCAGCGGCAATAATCATCGGTACTGATAGCACAAAAGCGCCTAGAAAAATGGGTAGATAGACTTTCCAATGTTCGGTTTTATCTAAGCCTAAAGAGTCCGTGAGCAAGGTAGGGACTACTAAAAAGCTTGCCGTCATAATCATGTGTAGCGTAAATACTCCGGCATTGAGGCGCATCATAATAGGGTCTTGTAGGATCTTGCCTAAATAACCGCGTAATACTCCGGTATCAGGATGAGCGAGTACTTGATCAGGGGTGGGAATAAGCGTCATGATTAATAAAATGCCTATTACTGCCAGTGCTGCGGTAAACCAAAATACCCCCGCCATACCATAATATTGGCTAATCAAAGGCCCTAATACCATGCCGCCTGCGAAAGACATAGCGATAGTAATCCCAATCACCGACATCACGCGGGTACGGTTTTGCTCTTGAGTGAGATCAGCAGCCAAGGCTAAGGTCACCGCTGAAATAGCGCCCATACCCTGTAAAGCACGCCCCACAATCACCCATTCAATAGTAGTGGAGAGTGCAGCCACGACACTACCCAAGGCAAAACAGACTAAGCCACCAATAATCACAGGTTTGCGACCTATACGATCAGAGAGTATGCCTAAAGGGATTTGTAATAGCGCTTGAGTTAGACCATAGATACCTATCGCTAATCCAACTAAAAAATCAGTGCTATGGGGGTAATAAGACGCATAGAGGCTGAATACAGGTAGGATCATAAATAATCCTAACATCCGCGCTGCATAAATCATTGCCAACGAGCCAGCTACGCGCCATTCCAATGCTGTCATAGTCACCATCCGCATAAATCTGAGGGGGCGATTTTAACGGTTTGGGTGGGTACTGAACAATAATATCTTTGGTGGGTGAGTGAGAGCTAAGTTAAGGAAACGATTTGGGTTAGAGTCTCAAGTACCCACTAGGAGTACTTGAGGTTAGCCACAAGAGCTAAAAGCGTTATTAGAGTCCAGTTATAGCTTATGAAAGTATAATATGCAAAACCTAGTCGCATAAAGGTTTTACCAGCGGTCATTTTAGTGAGAAGAATTGTTGGAAAGGGGGGGGGATGGCGCCGAAATCTTCTTTCATTAGTACTTATTAATCCAGAAAAGATGTATAAACTATCAACCCTGCTAGTTATCCATAAGCTGCTGCGAAGGCGTTGGTATGTCGAGTGAAGAAAAGGTACGTCGAGCCGATATTTTTATTAGTTATAGCCATGCGGATGATGCGTGGAAAACTGAAATCCAAAAGCATTTGAGTGTATTGCAAGTGCAGGGTGGTTTTTCTATTTGGGATGATCGGCAAATTAAGGTCGGGGATGATTGGTTGCCCGCCATTGAGGCGGCGATTAATCAGGCGCGAGTAGCCATTTTATTAGTGAGTGCGGATTTTTTGACTTCTAATTTTATTGCGCGACAAGAAATTCCTAAATTTTTAGAGCGCCGGAAGCATGATGGTTTGAAGGTCGTTCCGGTGGTGATCCGACCTTGTGCTTGGACGCGGGTGCGGTGGTTGGCGAGTTTGCAGGGGGCGACGGTGGATAATCAGCCCTTAGCTCGGTATACGATTGGTTCGCATGACTGTGATGAAGCGCTGACGCGGATTGTGGAAAAGGTAGATGATTTATTGCAGGAGGTAATCAAGCGTGAGCAGGAAAGTACTTTAATTCTAGCAGTTCAGCAGCCAGTGATTCATGCGTCTATACAAACACCAGTTATTGTAAAGCAACCTCTAAAAGCTAAAGTATCAAAACCTTCAAAATCAACAATCACACATCAATTAAATTTAGATGAATCAGTGCGTTTAGTGGATTCAATAACTACTGTTAAAAGCTCAGAACAACGCTTAATCGAGTGTTGGAAGCGTCGCGCTAATTTTGATTTGCCGTTTGAGCCTGTGGTGTTTCCTTATAAACATGAGCCGGATTGGGGTGAGGATCAGTATGGTCTATGGCAGGCTTTGGATGTGAAGGGGATTCGCCATGTATTTCGCTGGATACCCGCAGGTACTTTTATGATGGGATCACCAGAGGATGAAAAAGGTCGTTATAAGAACGAAGATTATCATCAAGTAACTTTGACCAAAGGTTTGTGGTTGGGAGAAACACCTATTACTCAAGCACAATATCAAAGTCTCATGGGCAACAATCCTAGTGCACATAAACAACATATTCACGCTCCGGTAGAAAAAGTTTCTTTCAGAAATATTCAATTGTTCATCAGACAATTTAATGATTATTGTAAATCTATAACAGTACGTCTTCCTTGGGAGGCAGAATGGGAACGTGCTTGTCGTGCTAATACGCAAACAGCTTTTTATTTCGAGGGTGAGTTAACTTTGGAAAAAGCTAATTATAGAGGAACTTGGAATGATTGGAGATCAAGTGGTGGGGGGGCAGTACCTCATACAACTCCAGTTAAGTCTTACAAACCTAACAGCTGGGGGCTATATGATATGATTGGCAATGTTTGGGAGGCTTGTGCTGATTTGTATAATGATTATTTAGGAATAAACTCTGTTATCGACCCTAAGTATCTGCTTACCTCCAATAAAGCTAATAAAAACCCTCATTATGTAGTAAAAGGTGGACCTTATTGGGAGGTAGGACGCGGCTTACGTAGTGCCAAGCGATGGCATCACTCATCGGGCGGGTATGGCTCACAGGGAATAGGTTTTAGGTTAGCAATTGGTGAATGACTTCAGAGCTGAGCAGTTTCTAGAAAGTTAGTAAGTCAACTAACTTTCTATTGCAGAATAGGGTTTATTAAAGATGATTAATTCAAGCGCTCACGCTGTAACTGCTCAATATCTTCTAACGACAAACCAGCAATTTCAGCAATCTGCGGTAGATCTAGAGAGCCTAGCTCTAACAAACGCAATGCCACCTGTCGCGCTTTACGTTGTTCCCCCAATAAAGTACCGCGTTCTAAACCTCGTTCCAGACCACGTTCAATACCTTGCTCTATCCCCTGTATTAAACCATCCTGCAAACCCCAATTATAAGAGGCGAATTTTTTAACATTAACTTGTGTCAGCATTTGTTTAGCCTCATCGAGTTGAGGTTGAAGATCACGATTATCCGCTAGCGTTTCTAGCATCTCAAAATAATTCCGAAAACGGCTTTCATCATCGCCCGTCAGCGCTTTAAGGCGGCCGACAATATAATTCACCACATCTTGCACCGGACGCTGCTTGAAGTCACACAAAATCGCTAATACCAGCGCATCCGGCGTATCTCGTGCCAATAGTAAACTGCAATCAACGGTGTGCATATCCAACACGGAATAACGATAGGTAAATTGCGGTTGTACAATTTCGGTTGGCATGCCAAAGGGTTTTTTACCGATATAGACTAAATGCTGGTGAATCGGTTCTTGCGGATATTGCAGATGAATATCCGAAAAATAGCGCAACATGCGCCCCGCCATATTTGCTTGATTACTGTTTTGAATTTCGACATGCAGAATAAAGGACTCTTGGCTGGCGCGTTTTTGCATCCTTGCCACCAAATCTGCACGGCGTAACTCGACTCGTTGTTGCTCAGTATCTAATAACTCTACAGAGTTAATATCCACATCTAAGTTGAGTAACAAATTAGCAATATCACCCGCCAAATGGCTGAGTGCTTGTTTGCTAACAATATCCTTATGTGCCATACACCTACCTCGGTCTAAGATAGGTGTCAGTTTAACAGTTATGTCAGTGCTACTCTATGCATAGCCTAGTGGTTATCCTACGAACCCCGCCTTGGCATGTGACCCATCGCAGTACGGTTTATTATTCGATGCACCACAGCGACATAGGGCACAACGTTGTTCTTTCAAGGTTTCAGTGCCATCCGCTAGCTTGACCGTAATCGTACCTTGCACAATCAAAGGACCATTGGGCATCACTTGTACAGTTGTTGCACTATTCACAGGGGCAGTAACAGTATTCATAGCAGCATCTCCTAGTTGATAAGATAAAGCACCGGACGGGCAAGCCTCCACTTGAGCTTTAATAGCAGCGGTATCTGCACCCGTAATATTCACCCACGGGCGTTGTTGAGGATTAAACACATCCGGCAATCCGTGAAAGCATTTTTGTGAGTGAATACATTTATCAGGTTGCCAGATGACAGTCATTTCACCATTGGAATAGCGTTTTACAATAGGGTGGGTCATCACAAGCTCCTAGTGGTTGAAGGCAAAAATTAATGGCTCTAAGCCTCCCAGCATAACCCAAATGGGACAATACCCTCTAATTTTAAGCATTTAATCAGTAGTCATTCAAAAGTTATCGAGTATTCCTTCCGCAGGCGCTGTAAATATATCCCTGTACGCTTCAAGGCGGCATCCTTGCCGCCAAGACTGCTCCAGAAATACGCGATTACTTTTAGCTGGATACTTAGGTATTTAACGTTTTAGAAAATAGTTTCATTACCACGACACCGGCAATAATCAAACCCATACCTATTAAAGCAGGCAAGTCCAATTTTTCGTTATATAAGAAAACTCCCACCGTGCTAATCAATACAATGCCCAAACCTGACCAAATCGCATAAGTCACCCCTAAAGGAATAGTGCGCATAGCTAAGGTCATAAAATAAAACGCTAACATATAGCCTACTACCATCAGTACGGTAGGTAGCGGTTTGGTAAACTCTTCAGTAGCCTTAAGGGAGCTAGTGGCAATAACTTCTGCCACAATCGCTAGTGCTAAATAAAAATAAGACATGATCTCTCTATCTTAGAGTGTAATGCTGACTATAGTAGTGAATTAACGCTTAAACGAATATAGCTCTGTACACGACAAAACCACTAACTTATTGATTTAGCATGTTTGTCATGGAGATGGTGAAAGTCCACCGCTCCTATGTTTTACTCTCTAGTTACCACACAGGAGAGCAAAATGGATCTGAGCGATGGACTACGTGACAGTTTAAAAGCCCACTTGAGTTGGGGCAAGCCCCGTTTGGATTGTTTTGTGGGAATGCTGCATACTTTGCTGAGTGCGCGACAAATGAATTTGGCGTTGTTGGCGGTACACATAGATTCTGACACCGACATTGGTTCCCGCTATCGACGGATGCAACGCTTTTTTAGCCAAGTGTTCTTTAATTACAATGACATTGCCCATTTTCTTATGGGAATGTTCGCCTTTAGTGGTCAACAATACTACCTCACACTCGACAGAACCAACTGGAAATGGGGCAAATCCAACCTCAATCTCCTGACTTTGGCGGTTGTTTACCAAGGTGCGGCTATCCCCGTTTACTGGATGGTGTTGAACAAACGCGGTAATTCTAACCAACGTGAACGTATTGCCCTGCTGCAACGATTTATCAGCCAATTCGGGCGCAACAACATCTTGGGTGTGTTGGCTGACCGTGAGTTTATTGGTGGTCAATGGTGGAAGTGGTTGTCTTCCAAAGAGATTCCCTACTTGATTCGTATCAAGGGTAATCAGTTGATGACCGACAAACACAAAAAAGAGGCGCATGTCCGCTCGCTGTTTGCCAACCTCAAGCCGGGTAAACGGCGCGTTCTCCGTCACCGTCGCGACGTTAGCGGGGAATGGGTTTGGCTCAGTGGCTCAAAGCTGCCCAGTGGTGAGTTGTTGATTATCGCCAGCAACCACTACACGGCTGATCCCATTGGCACTTATCGGCTACGTTGGGAAATTGAAAACCTGTTCCAATGCTTGAAAGGGCGTGGTTTTCACATGGAAGCCACTCACTTCACCAAACCCCTCGCATCAAAAAGATGATGGCGTTGCTTGCCATTGGCTTCTGTTGGGCGCACAAAGTCGGCGAATGGAAGGAAAAAGCCGTCAAGCCTTTGAAGACGAAAAAACATGGACGCAAAGAGCAAAGTGTCTTCCGTTACGGCTTGGACTACTTGACCGATTTATTGAATGGAAGGGTACGGGAAAAAGTGGATAGGCTTAGGCTGCTGCTTCTGTTCCTTTGTCCACCACAATTCATGGCGATCGAGGATGGACGGATGAAACTCAGGCGATTTTCTTTTGAAAAAGATTCAATGAGTTAAGCGAATTGTCGTGTACAGAGCGAATATAGGCTAAGCCGTGTTTTATTAAGGTGTCACACAATACTTGCTTTGCGCATTTAACCCTGTCTAAACTGGATCAGGTCGCCAACTTTTGAGGGGTACTTCATTATGAATCAAGGTCATGCTGGACAAGCCGTTCCCCATGATAGTGCAAGACGCCATGTGAGTGGTGCAGCGCTTTATGTAGATGATATTCCCTTACCCTTAAATACCTTACATGCGATGGTAGGTGGTAGTACCTGTGCGGCAGGTCAGATTACAGCGCTTGATTTAAGTGCAGTCAAAGCGAGTACTGGAGTAAAAGCAGTACTCACCTTGGACGATGTACCGGGGCATAAAGATATTGGTCCGGTATTTCCGGGTGACCCCTTACTCTCTACGGGTGAAATATTGTTTTATGGTCAACCGATTTTTGTCGTAGCAGCCGATACCTATCAACATGCGCGTATTGCAGCGCGTAAAGCTAAGATTGAATATGCCCCCCAAACGCCCTTACTCGATGTGAAACAAGCGCTTAGCAAGCAATGCTTTGTGCGTCCTACGCATAGCTTTGGGCAAGGTGATGCAGAAATAGCTATCCAAGCTGCACCGATTCAACTTAGTGGTGAGCAATACATTGGTGGGCAAGAGCATTTTTATTTAGAAGGGCAGGTATCTTTAGCTTTACCGACCGAAGATGGAGTGATGGTTTACTCCTCCACCCAGCACCCCTCAGAACTGCAAAAGTTAGTAGCTGAAGTGCTCCATTTACCGATTCATGCCGTGACCGTCGAAATGCGCCGTATGGGGGGCGGTTTTGGCGGTAAAGAAACGCAAGCGGCACAGTGGGCGTGTTTAGCGGCTTTATTAGCGATAAAAACTAAGCAAGCCGTCAAGTTACGCCTACCGCGTGCTGATGATATGAGCTTAACAGGTAAGCGCCACCCGTTTTGGAATCAGTACAATATTGGTTGCGATAACGAGGGCAAAATTTTAGGTGCGACTATTCAAGTGGTGGGTGAGTGCGGTTATTCGCCTGATTTGTCCGATGCTATCGTCGACCGTGCTATGTTCCATTCGGACAATGCTTATCACCTACCTAATGCCCATATTGTAGGGCAGCGCTGTTTTACCAATACCGTATCGCATACCGCCTTTCGTGGCTTTGGTGGTCCCCAAGGCATGATGATTATTGAGCAGGCGATGGATGATATAGCGCGGCGGGTGGGTAAAGATCCGCTTGAGGTGCGTAAACTTAATCTGTATCAAGAGCAACAAACCACACCCTACGGGCAAACCATCGAATACTTTGTATTGTCCACGATTATTGAGCAATTAGAGCACAGTAGTGAGTATTGGAGGTGTAGAGCAGAAGTCAAAGCATTTAATCAAACCAGTTCCTATCTCAAAAAAGGCTTGAGCCTGACTCCGGTAAAATTTGGTATTTCCTTTACGGTGCAACATCTCAATCAAGCGGGCGCTTTAATCCATATTTATACCGATGGCAGTATTCATCTCAATCATGGTGGGACTGAAATGGGGCAGGGCTTGAATACTAAAGTGGCGCAAGTGGTAGCGACTGAGTTTGGGGTGGATTTAGATCGGGTGCTAATTACGGCTACCCGTACTGATAAAGTACCTAATACTTCACCCACTGCGGCTTCGAGTGGTGCGGATTTAAACGGCAAAGCGGCACAAAACGCCGCACAGATGTTAAAAGCACGCATGGCTGAGTGCATTGCGACAGAGTTTAATGTACCTGTGGAGAGCGTTGAATTTGCTAATAATCAGGTGCGTTATTTAGGGGGCAGTTTGAGTTTTGCACAGGCGGCGAATTTAGCTTATATGCGTCGAGTCTCGCTTTCGACTACCGGATACTATAAAACCCCGATGATTCATTATGACCGCAAAAGTGGCAAAGGGCATCCATTCTTTTATTATGCGATGGGAGCGGCGGTATCCGAGGTGCAGATTGATACCTTAACAGGTGAATATAAAGTGCTGCGTGTGGACATATTGCACGACGTAGGCGCTAGCCTCAATCCAGCTTTGGATAAGGGACAAATCGAGGGAGCTTTGATTCAAGGTATGGGGTGGCTCACGACTGAAGAGTTAATGTGGAATCAGGAGGGTAGGTTGCTCTCTAATAGTCCAGCTACTTATAAAATTCCCGCGATTTCTGATACTCCGCCGATTTTTAATGTCGCTATTCTCAAAGATCATCCTAATAGTGTACCCACGATTTATCACTCGAAAGCAGTCGGTGAACCGCCTTTTATGTTAGCGATTTCGGTGTGGTCAGCGTTGCGGGATGCGATTAGTAGTTTAAGCGAGTATAAAATCAGCCCGAAATTAGATACACCTGCTACACCTGAGCGAGTATTGCGTGCAGTGATAGAAACCCGCGCTGCATTAAAGGCATGATGAGTACACAACATTGGACTCAAGTAGTAGCGGACTTGCATCAAGCCAATCAGCCCTATGTGTTAATCACGGTTCTACAAGTGCGGGGTTCTGCCCCACGCCATGCAGGTACGAAAATGGTAGTCAGCCATGAGCGTACTTGGGGCAGTATTGGTGGAGGAAATTTAGAGTTTCAAGCGATTCAACAAGCACGGCAGTTACTCCAAGAACCATATAATCAGCAACGTCTACAAGAGCTATTGTTGAGTACTGATTTACAACAATGTTGCGGGGGCGCGGTTACGGTATTGTTGGAGTCGTTTGTGGAGTGTGAGCAAACCGTTTGGCTGTTTGGGGCGGGGCATGTGGCACAAGCCTTAGTCACGATTTTGATGCAGTTACCCGTGCGGGTGCATTGGGTGGATAGTCGTGCTGAACTATTCCCTCCAGAGCTTCCTAGTAGGCTAATGCTGCATTATGAGACAGGTGTCAAGCTACTGGAGCAGATACAAGCTCAGCATGATGTCATCGTGCTCACTCACGATCATCAATTAGATTTTGATTTAGTGCACGCTCTTCTCTCCCAAGGGACGGGGCGTTTCGTGGGACTCATTGGCTCAGAAACCAAAGCACGACGTTTTCGCCAACGTTTGGCTCAAGCAGGTTTGGAGTCACACTTAATTGAACGTTTAGTCTGTCCGGTGGGCTTAAAAGCCGTGACGGGGAAGCGTCCGATGGAAGTGGCGGTATCGATTGCGGGGCAATTGATTGCACTATGGCAGCAAGCTCAACCCTCCAAGCAAGCATAACAGTTTAGCCAAAAAGCATCGATACAGTTGCTATAGGCGTATAACTGTACTGCTAATAAATAATTATTCTAAATCTGTCTTGCATTAAGCTGCTTTCCTACACTCTCTATCCGAATACACAGTTTTAGGTAAATAGGATGGATATGCAGCTACTATTGGCTACTTTTTCTTTCGCGTTGGTTACCTCCATTACTCCAGGGCCTAATAATTTAATGTTGTTAGCTAGTGGGGCGAATTTTGGTTTTAGACGTACTATCCCGCATATGGTGGGGATTGCGCTTGGCATGGTAGTGTTATTGCTGTGTATTTTAGCGGGGCTAGGCACTTTGTTTATGCAGTTTCCAGTGGCACAGACGGCGCTTAAGATAGTAGGTGCGGCTTATTTACTCTGGTTAGCTTGGAAAATTGCTTTTGCTCCGGTGGGTGAGTTAAAGGGCAAGGAAACGGCTCAGCCCATGACATGGTGGCAAGCCTTGTTATTTCAATTTGTTAATCCTAAAGCATGGATGATGGCCTTGAGTGCTGTCAGTAGTTTTACGTTAGCAGGTGAGCAATATTGGCTGTCTGGTTTAGCTCTGGTTGGAGTATTTGCTGTGGTGAATTTGCCTTCGGTATCGGTCTGGGCAGGGTTTGGAGTAGGAATTCAACATTGCTTATCCAGTGCTCAACGTCAGCGTTATTTCAATGGGATAATGGGTTTTCTAACCGCTTTGACTATATTAATGATGGTGTATTGATAAAAACTGAGTAAAAGAGTGAAGAATGTAAATTTATCTTGGCAAATTGTGTTATACAATATCCGCTAGGGTATTAAGAGAGATACCCTAGTTATTAGTAATGCTGGGTTTGTCATACATGAGTCGATTCTAGGACTCCACTCAGGTTATCACCTTAACGTCCGACAGGCTCGGCATGGGATCGATGCTACAGGATGAGAGTACTATGGGCGATAACACATCCACTGCTCAAGCCACCACAGCTTTAGAGCGATTTGAGCGATTTTTAACCTACCGTTTGCATTTATTCAATAAGTTGACCGATAAAGCTAGCAGTGATGCCTACATGAATGAGTTAGGCTTACCTGTGGGTGCGGCACGCTGTTTAGCGGCTATTGGTAGTTTTGCACCTTTATCAGTTAAAGATTTAGCGATTTATGCCAACCTTAACAAAGCGCAAGCCAGCCGAGCGACACAAGCCTTATTAGAGCGAGGTTATGTGTTTAAAGAGGGAAATCAACAAGATGCACGAGGGGTAGTCATTACCCTGACGCCAAGTGGTCAAGCGATTTGGCTGCAAATTATGCAGATTGTTGAGCGCCGTAATAAGGAGATTTTTGGTTGCTTGACTGAAAAAGAGCGCCAACAGTTAGGCACTTTATTGGATAAGTTGATTAAAGCTAATCACTTAGCTTCAGAGCAAGACCCTTAGGGGTGTGGTGTACTTTGCCACTCTTGAATCACCTCTAGTGCTGTACGAAAGGCTTCTTGAGTGGCAGATGCGCTGCAATATACCGCCGAATGTTGCAATACCTCAGTGAACTCTCGTCTGATCCAAATACCAGCATTAACTAAGCAAACGATAACCAGTTAAATGCTGCTCCATAGTTAATCCTAAAATAGGCTAATAGTCTGTTTGCTATAGCAAATAAATAAAACCGTGCTTAAGTACTAACCTTTGTTTTTCCTGTCCAAGCGACTCCGAATAGACACTGAGCCGCCTAACACGTAGAATACACGCCGTCAATTTTGCGGGATGAGCGCTGGCATTGGTGTCTCATCCCGTTTCGTATGTAAAACCGGAGGTTCTCCCTTGAGCACGCATGCCCTGCTAGTACTGGAAGATGGTAGTATCTTCCGGGGGCGTTCTATCGGCTGTAACGGTCAAACCGTTGGTGAAGTCGTCTTTAATACCGCCTTAACGGGGTATCAGGAAATTGTGACCGACCCCTCATATTCCCGCCAGATAGTAACCCTCACCTATCCTCATATTGGTAATGTTGGTGTTAATCAAGAAGACACTGAATCAACCGCCATTCACGCCGCTGGCCTCATTGTTCGAGATGTACCTAGCATCTATAGCAATTGGCGCGGAACAGAGTCCTTACCCGACTATTTAAAGCGCAATAATATCGTTGCCATCGCGGATATTGATACACGCCGCCTAACCCGTATTTTGCGTGAAAAAGGCGCTCAACGCGGTTGTATTGTGGCAGGTAACGAGCTGAATGCTGATTTAGCACGCGAGGTCGCTTTAGCGTTTCCGGGCCTAAAAGGGATGGATTTAGCTAAAGAAGTGACAGTCGCAGCAACCTATACTTGGACTGAAGGCAGCTGGAATTTAGATCCCAACGAGCCACGTAAATCAACGGCTGAAAATGCGACATTTCGCGTGGTAGCGTATGATTATGGGATTAAAACCAATATTTTACGCATGCTGGTAGATCGTGGTTGTCATGTGACGGTAGTCCCTGCACAAACCTCAGCTACTGAAGTATTGGCGCTTAATCCCGATGGCGTATTCCTCTCTAATGGTCCGGGTGATCCTGAGCCTTGCGATTATGCGATTAGTGCTATTCGTGAGATTTTAGCGCAGCAAGTACCGACCTTTGGGATTTGCCTAGGTCATCAATTATTAGGTTTAGCTAGTGGTGCGAAAACCATTAAGATGAAATTTGGTCATCATGGCGCGAATCATCCCGTTCAAGACTTAGCGACTAAACGAGTAATGATTTCTAGCCAAAATCACGGTTTTGCGGTGGACGAAGCGACACTTCCCGCTAATGTAAAAGCCACGCACCGTTCTTTATTTGATGGTTCGTTACAAGGTATCGAGCGTACCGACTGCCCTGCATTTAGCTTCCAAGGTCATCCTGAAGCGAGTCCGGGGCCGCATGATGTAGCAGACGTATTTGATCATTTCATTGAATTAATGAACGCCAAGCGTGCGTCTTAAGAGTAAGTAGCGATGCCGAAACGTACAGACATAAAAAGTGTCCTGATCATTGGTGCAGGGCCGATTATTATCGGTCAGGCGTGTGAATTTGATTATTCTGGTGCTCAGGCTTGTAAAGCATTACGCGAAGAAGGTTATCGGGTTATTTTGGTGAACTCTAATCCAGCCACCATTATGACCGACCCCGAAACTGCCGATGCAACCTATATTGAACCGATTAATTGGGAAACCGTCGCGCGTATTATTGAAAAAGAGCGCCCCGATGCTTTATTGCCCACGATGGGGGGGCAGACGGCGCTCAATTGTGCATTAGACCTGTCACGTCATGGCGTATTAGAAAAATACGGTGTGGAAATGATTGGTGCGAATGAAGCCGCGATTCAAATGGCGGAAGATCGGGAAGATTTCCGTATTGCTATGGATGAGATCGGCTTAAATTCAGCCCGCTCGTTTGTAGCTCATACCATTGAAGAAGCGCGTGCAGGTCAAGCTCAAATTGGCTTCCCGACCATTATTCGTCCGTCCTTTACTTTAGGTGGGACAGGGGGCGGTATTGCTTATAATCGTGAAGAATTTGAAACGATTGTAGCGCGTGGCTTGGATATGTCGCCTACGACCGAAGTACTCTTGGAAGAATCCTTATTGGGTTGGAAAGAGTATGAAATGGAAGTCGTGCGTGATCGTAACGACAATTGCATTATTGTCTGCTCGATTGAAAACTTTGACCCAATGGGTGTGCATACCGGTGACTCAATTACCGTAGCCCCTGCGCAAACCCTGACCGATAAAGAATACCAACTACTGCGTAATGCCTCTTTAGCCGTATTGCGTAAAATTGGGGTGGATACCGGTGGTTCTAATGTGCAATTTGCGATTAATCCTAAAGATGGTCGTATTATTGTCATTGAAATGAACCCGCGTGTATCGCGTTCTTCTGCATTAGCCTCTAAAGCAACGGGTTTCCCGATTGCTAAAGTAGCGGCTAAATTAGCGGTGGGTTACACACTGGATGAGTTGCGTAATGATATTACGGGTGGTTTAACACCTGCCTCCTTCGAGCCTTCAATTGACTATGTAGTCACTAAAATCCCCCGCTTTACCTTTGAAAAATTCCCACAAGCAGATGCGCGTTTAACCACGCAAATGAAATCAGTAGGCGAGGTAATGGCGATTGGACGTACTTTCCAAGAGTCCTTACAAAAAGCGTTGCGTGGTTTAGAGACGGGTATTGATGGTTTAAATGAGCGTGTTGATCCGAAACGCCCTGAAGCTAAGGATATTCTGCGCCACGAACTCATCGAGCCGCATGCAGAGCGTATTTTATACGTGGCAGATGCGTTCCGCTTTGGTATGTCGGTGGATGAAGTTCATCAATTAACCAGTATCGATCCTTGGTTCTTAGTGCAAATGCACGAATTAGTGCAGATTGAAAATGGTTTAAAAGATAAAGTACTAAGCGATATTGGCGCGGATGAATTCCGTATGCTCAAGCGTAAAGGTTTCTCGGATCGGCGTTTAGCTAAATTACTGGATGAAAAAGAGCGCAGTGTACGCAGTGCGCGTCAACGCTTTGGTGTGCGTCCGGTTTATAAGCGTGTGGATACCTGTGCGGCTGAATTTGCGACTAATACCGCCTATATGTATTCCACCTATGAGGAAGAGTGCGAATCTCAGCCTACCAATAAGCAAAAAATTATGGTCTTAGGTGGAGGTCCTAACCGTATCGGTCAAGGGATAGAGTTTGACTATTGCTGTGTGCATGCTGCGCTTGCGATGCGTGAGGATGGTTATGAAACTATTATGGTCAACTGTAACCCTGAAACCGTATCCACGGACTACGATACGTCTGACCGTCTTTATTTCGAGCCATTAACGCTTGAAGACGTGATGGAAATCGTTGATCTGGAAAAACCTATCGGCGTGATCGTGCAATACGGTGGTCAGACACCCTTGAAACTAGCGCGTGATCTGGAGGCATTAGGTGCACCGATTATTGGTACTTCACCGGACTCTATTGATTTAGCGGAAGATCGTGAACGTTTCCAACAACTGATTCATCGCTTAGGTCTAAAACAGCCGCCGAATCGCACTGCACGGAGTACCGAGGATGCGGTACGTATGGCGCAGGAAGTCGGCTATCCGTTAGTAGTACGTCCCTCGTATGTACTCGGTGGGCGGGCAATGGAAATCGTGTATCACGAACACGAATTACGGCGCTATATGACCACTGCGGTTGAAGTCTCCAATGATTCGCCCGTACTTTTGGATCGTTTCCTTGATGATGCGATTGAAGTCGATGTGGATGCGATTTGCGACGGCGAGAATGTGCTGATCGGCGGCATTATGGAGCATATTGAGCAGGCGGGGATTCACTCAGGGGATTCTGCGTGTTCATTGCCGACTTTCTCGCTTAGTGATGCGGTGCTGAATGAAATGCGCGACCAAGTGCGTCGCATGGCTAAAGCATTGAATGTCGTGGGCTTGATGAATACCCAATTTGCGATTAAAGGCAATGAGGTGTATGTGCTCGAAGTCAATCCGCGTGCCTCGCGTACTGTACCGTTTGTATCGAAAGCAATTGGACGTCCATTGGCAAAAGTAGCCGCACGTTGTATGGTCAAACAAGCGCTGACCCAACAAAACGCTACTGAAGAAGTGATTCCTAGTTATTACTCAGTCAAAGAAGCGGTATTCCCCTTTATTAAATTCCCCGGCGTTGATCCGATTTTAGGCCCTGAAATGAAGTCTACGGGTGAAGTCATGGGGGTAGGTAAAACCTTTGCTGAAGCGTTTGGTAAAGCCCAACGGGCAGCGGGTGAAAATTATCCTACGTCTGGGGTTGCTTTTGTCAGTGTGCGTGAAGCGGATCGTCGCCATTTACCCGAAATCGGTGCTATGTTAAAAGGGCACGGCTTTAAAATTGTGGCCACACGCGGAACCGCTCGTGAGCTACAATCAGCGGGTATTGCTTGCGAAATAGTCAATAAAATCTTTGAAGGTCGTCCCACTGTCGTGGATATGATCAAAAATGAGGAAATTGATTTAATCATCAATACGACAGAAGGTGAGCAATCCACACGCGATTCCTTTGCGATTCGCCGTGAAGCGTTGCAACGTAAGATTACCTATACCACTACGGTAGCGGGAGCGCGTGCTCTTTGTATGGCGATTGGTCATACGGCTGAAGAGCAGGTGTATCGTTTGCAAGACCTTCATCAAGGTATTATTTAACGAGGATATGAAATCAGATGAATAGACCTCCGATAACTGCTGCGGGTGCAGAACGCCTCAAGCAGGAGTTACACCGTCTGAAAACGGTGGAACGTCCTCGCATTGTGCAGGCGATTGCTGAAGCCCGTGAGCACGGTGATTTAAAAGAAAATGCGGAATACCACGCCGCGCGTGAGCAGCAGGGTTTTAATGAGGGGCGGATTCAGGAGTTGGAATCTGCTTTGTCGATGGCTCAGGTGATTGATACTAAAACGGTCGGTGCTGCTAATGGCGGTAAGGTCGTGTTTGGTGCGACGGTAGAGCTTGAGGAAGTCGAAAGCGGCGAAACTATTACTTATCAAATTGTGGGTGATATTGAAGCCGATATTAAGGAACGCCGTATTGCGGTGTCGTCTCCGATTGCGCGTGCCTTGATTGGTAAGGACGAGGGTGATGTTGCAGTCGTCCAAGCCCCTAGCGGTAAGCGCGAATATGAAATTCTAAGTGTGTCTTACGATTAGTTTGTAGCCATTTAGGTTTTAAGCAAAGCCCCGTTAGTGTGAGAGCATTAACGGGGTTTTTGCTTTTAGGGCTTTGAGTCAGCTATAGTTTTTAAAGTGTTAATTAGTCAAGATCAATCTTATGCCAGATGCTAGTACTCTAAAATTTTTACTTGAACGAGGACCGATGTCTAAAGCGGATATAGTGCAGCGTTTGGGGATTAATGAGGAGGTCTTGCAAGAATGGCTAGATACTTTAAATTCAGGAATAGTAAAATTTGGTGAGACTGAAAATCCTAGTTATGCTCTGAAAAGGTTAGTAAGCGGATATAGCAATTTTCCTATTTGGGAGGTTTTAGGTGCTGGTCAGTTGGTCAAAATGGGGGAGCTTATACCAGTATTTCCAGAAGGTTATATTACACTTTGGGATGATGGTCTATTAGCAGGGCAACGTCATTATAATCGTGGTTTACCTTGGTGGTTACAAGATATGCGCCCACAAGGCTTTATTGGGAGAGCCTTTGTGTTTTTACATGCTGAGCAATTAAATTTACCTAAAGATTTAAAGTTATGGAAAGACGATGATGTTTTAATAGCCTTAACACAATATGGTGGTGATAGTAGTGGTAGTTTATTGATTGGCGAGAAATCTTTTCAAGTAGCTTTAAAGTATTATGTATCGCTTCTTCTTAGAGTAGATGATTTTATTGGTGATAAGGACTTCATTAGAAAAGTGGAAAGTTATTGCTTATTAGCAAGACAAACCATTGATTTTGAGATGATCGGTTCTTCGGCTGGAGGTGAACAGCCTAAATTTGCATTTATAAGCCCTGCCGAAAAACATGTTATTGTTAAGTTTACTGCTAACAGCAATAACAATATAACTCAACGTTGGGGAAGCTTACTACAAGCTGAGTGTATAGCCACTCGAATATTACGTTATGCTGGTATTGCTAGTGCAGCTACCTACTTTTTAGAGCTAAATAATCAGTGGTTTTTAGAAGTAGAGCGTTTTGATCGAGTTGGTCTTTACGGTCGCAAAGGCTTAGTTTCCCTAGCCGCAGTCGATAGTGAATTTGTCGGTCAAGCCGATGCTACTTGGTCAATCCAAGCCATTGAATTACAAAAACAAGGTTTAATCAGTGCCGAAGATGCTGAAACTATGCAAAAGCTCGAAGCTTTCGGGCGTATGATTGGTAATGCCGATATGCATCTAGGCAATTTATCTTTCTTCCACGAACAAACTACTAATCTACGCCTCGCGCCTGTTTACGACATGCTCCCTATGCTATTTGCTCCGCGTGCCTCTGGTCATATTCCTAATGAAGTTCCCGAAATTCGTTTAGTTACACCACCTGCTATAGAGCATTGGCAAGCAATGTTTCCCATAGCCCTACAATACTGGCAGCAAATTTTAGAATTACCTCAACCAGACGAATCATTTAAAGCCATTGCAGTAAAGTTTATTGAGCGTTTGCAGGAGCTAAAACCAAAAATAGGGCTTTAATTTTATTGGTTGGTGTAAAATTATTCACATTATTTTTGTAACTTATATCACAAAAGTATTTGAACCTTTCTAGCACAATAGCTTTACACCTAAAAACATGCGAGGTATTTTAGGTGAATCAATCAGTCTAATGCTGATTAGACTATCTAAATATAAAATTATTGAGGTGAAAGGTATGGCTACTTTACTAAAAGGAGCTTTATTAGCAATTACAGCTACTCTATTAGCCACTACAGCATCTAGCGCTATGGCTGTAGGTAAATGCACAGAGATTCGTGTAGCAGTGTGTGATGTAGGGTTTAATTATACTGAGCGTAAAGGCGAGGATTATTGCTCTAACGTATGGACTAAAAAAGGTTATACTATTCCACAAGGTACAACCGGTATTTTAGGTGATCCAAAGATTTTTGGTTGGCTACTCATTAAAGATCACGCTAAGACACGCGACTATTGGTGCAAATAAGATGTGTCTAACTATGTTAAGCCCATCAATAGTAAAAAGGAGGGGATAGATCATTCTGTCCTTTCTTTTTAAGCTATACTACTAATGAGTTATTGATCAAAATTAGGAGAGTCTATCATGGAAAACGATCATAATGAGGAGGTTTATTATTTTCATATTTGGAGTTATTGGCTTATTACAGTAGTAGTTGTGGCAATCTTAATTTATAGCTTTCTATATGATTATGTGATTAGTTTTTCAAGCTGGGCAATAGGGGCTGATCAAAGCGGCTTTGGTGTAGTTCTACCATTTATCTTAATGATTATTATTGTTATATCAGCCGGGCATTTTACTAAAATTCCTCTTAAAGTCACTATGGATAGCGAAAAAATAGAGATAAATCGTTATTCGCGCTGGAGTAAAAAACTGCTTAATAATCAACTGTATTTTATCAAGGATATCAATAGCTATATTGAACCTTTTTATGAAAATGGGCGGGCTTTTAAAATAAAGCTTAATACCAATAAAAAAGTAGTATTTTATTCAGCAGGTGATGGTAAAAGCAATAAGGTTTTTGAACAGTTTTTATCGGATTTTAAAAATAAAATAAAAATTATAAATCCTGATAATAGTTCTAGCATGATTCATATCACAACGATTTATGATAAATCCTATAGTAAAGCATTGCTCTATTTATCTATTGCCGCTATTCTGCTAGGTGTTTATTTATTAGTGGATTCAATTTTTCTGATAGATACTATAAGTTACTATAGTATATTTAATATAATCATATTAATGGTGGTGAGTGGTGGCTATATAATAGGTTTTTATCGGCATAAAAAGAAGTAGCACGAAATTTAGATTAAACGGGTTGAGTGAAGTTTTTAGTGGTATCTAAAATAGCTTCACTCTTATTGGTTAAATTATCAGTTATTTTTTTATCAGCTACTACATAAGGCACTTGCGCTTCTCGTGCCACTAGGGTTGAATGAGCTAATCGACTACCGCGCTCCACAATAATCCCTTTTAAATCCTTAATACTATGTACCCAGCGGTTATCAAAATAGGGCGCTACTAAAATCACATCCTTAGGTATTTCACCACGAAACTGCGCAGGGTTATCAATTTTAAACACTATTCCCGTCACACGCTTAGCCACACTCAGAGACTGCATAGCGCTAGCACCAGATTGCAATAAGGGCAAATAATCAAAGCTCGCTGCGACTACTTGCTCATGTTGGCGTTGTTGTGCTTGATTCCATTGATTTTTTTGAAACTCGGTTAAAGTACAAAACACCGCTTCAGGTTTTGCGCTAATAATGAGTTTTAGTTTATGCAATTCATTAAAAAATAAATCACGTACTTGAGTACTTAAACTTATCCAATCCTGATTCATTGCAGTGTTAATGTCAGGAGGAGAGTTCAGCCATAATAATTCATAACGTTGTGGGTCGAGCACCTCATCACGACCAGCACCTTGGCTTAAACTATTACTCGCTAGCCACAGAGCAAATAAGGTACTTAAATGGGTTAGGTCAAATGTAGTTGAAGGCGCATAGTTTTTTATTAGTTCAATAATTTGGTTTTTAATAGTAGGTGCTTTAAAACCACGCCAAAATCCCCCCATGCGTGTATTTTCATAAAAGGCTTTTTCCTTGTTGTATTCTATTAATATCGTGCCATCGGGTAAGCGATACATAAAATCGACTTGCGCCGCTTTATGACCAATAAGCTTTAAAGTAGCTCGTGCTTCCTGATATAAATAACAGAGCAAATCAAACGATAGAGGAGATAAGCGCCCCACACTTTCGGATAAGGCTCCGTATTCCCACTGACCTTGAGGGAGAGTAGGTAATTGTGAAGCGGTGCGTAGTGTACCTACTAAATGAGTTTGTGGACGCACTTGTAATAAAGTAAAGAGCTGAGTATTGTGATTAAAGACCCATTCAATATCTAAAGGAAAATTAAATAATTTTTTTAAGCTTTGGATAGTGTGTCGTAAAAATGGAACCCATGAGTTATCTGATGGCTCAATAGGGTGAGAATAGTTAGGGTCTAAACTGATTAATGCAGCTTGTGCATTTCCTTCTACAACATGCTGTACGGTATCAGAATACTCTATATAAACATAATTACTAAAAAAGCTCCACGGACAAAAAGCCACACCGCCGATAGTATGCTCAATAAAGGGTTGTACCATGAGTGTAGGAGGTAGCACACTTTTTTGTTGCTGTAAGCGTTTACTATTTTCTTGCAAACCGTATTCAATAGTAGCTGCTAATTGATTGGCACTAACTTTATCAGAGCTCCAAAAGTGTCCGGCGAGTGATTGAGTATTACCATCCTCTAAAGCAACGGCACTCCTAACTATATAGTATTCACTGGCGTTATTTTGAGTGAAGTTTTTAATAGCTGAGTCACTGGTTATAACATTAATCAGCCATGAGCTGGGGGTATGAATGCCCGCCTGTTGTGCTAAGTGTAAATAGTAGTACTTATTAGGTTCATTGCTCATAACGGGTTAACCATTGCTTTGAGTCATCGTAAATACCTATATATTGCTTGCCTGCTTGCTTTAGTAGGTAGGATAAATTGAGACCATGAAAGCAGCCGCCATAAGTATTACAAACTAAAGCAATGGGTTTATTACCGGCTTGCTGGTAAAGTTTTTGTAGCATGGCATTGGAGGCGGTTTCAAACGGTAGTTGATTTAAGTTTTTAATCCCTTTGACTAGGGTTGCATTAGTGTCGATTTGTATAATGAAGCTTTTATCAGTGAGTGCTTTAAACTGTTTGGGACTTAGTATTTTAAGGCTTTTGGGTTGTAGGTCATAATTAGCATTACCATTAACAGGGAGTTTAGCAGCATTCCATGCTGCCATACCCCCTTGTAAAAAGGCGACATTAGTATAACCCTTAGCTACTAATGTATTAGCTGCTATATAGCCCCTAATCCCTGAATGACATAATAAAATAATTAGTTTATTGCGTGGTAAATTAGTGGGAATAGTGTCATGTACTAAATCACCGTAGCGAGCAATAGCATCATGCTTAATACCAAATTGTGAGCGCTCATACTCTTCTCTCACATCGAGTAAATAAAAACTAGCAGGTGTGGTATTAAGATATTGTTGTAACGCTTGAGGGGTAAACGATTCAATAAGTGTAGGTTTTAAGACAGGTAATTGCGCTGCTTTACGCGCGAGTTGTGCTTCTTGCTGCATTTCATTGAGGGTTTGAATTTTCCAATTGCGCACATATTCATCGGGTTCGCGCTTTAAAATCTCAGCAATTGCTAGTTTTTCACCTTTTGGTAAGGAAGGATTGCTAGGTTGAGTGGTTGTTATATTCGCCACAGGAAGTGGTGCGGCGGGTACGCTAGAGCTAGCAGTGTTAGCTGCTTGTACCGGAACAGCCGTAGTAGTGCTGCTGATCCACCACGCTCCTAGACCTAAGGTGCTGATGATGAGAACACTAAGGGCAGCATAGCGCTTCCAGCCAATCAAATAATGAGCGAAAAATTGCCGAACCGTGAGTACCGCTCCCGCTAGCACTACTGAAATCATGCCTAAGAATTGCAAGGCAGATTGCCACAAGGACATTAACACATCGGGCGGCGGTATCGCATACGCCGGTTGTAAGCTGATGCTGATGACTAAAGCTAGTATGAGGCTTAGATAGGTTGGAGTGCTCATGTGGATTTTCCCTCGATTCGCTAAGATGAGTATAAAGAATCGTGTGCTACTAAACCTGTGAATTAATTCCCTAAGCCAGCTTAATCCCTCTCTCAAAGAGTTAGAATTGCCACTCTTGCCTTGTAATTAAGTACCTTTTTTAGTTTAACGATCATAGTGCTACCAACTGCCCTGACAAAATCACCTGATTAGGAATAGTAGGCATAGGCGCTTGAGCAGGCTCTAGGCTAATGGCAAAAGTCTCTACCTGCTGTAATTCGTGCCACATTTTAGGGGTGATTGGCATTTCAGTCGCAACATTAGGATTTAATACACCCATGCGAATAGGCGGTTTAGAGGGATCTTTGTGTAAGCACCACAAAGTTGCAACCAAACCCTCGGTGAGATTCAGTGCGTGTTGCGGTAATTCAATAATCAGTTTCTGAGAATCAACTCGTGCCACTGCTAAGGTGCTGGTTTGAGCCTCAGACTTCATCACCGCTAAATAGGCCTTAGGCTCATGATCTTGCTGCCATAAGAGAGCTAAGCTAAACGCTAATACCATACCTGCAAGCGCTAGAGGTAACGCGCTTGACCAGCGCCATTGGCGCAAACGTTGCCATAAGCTCAGTGGTGTAGCTGAGGTGAGCTTAAGTTCACGCTCAAGACGCTCCCAAACCCGCTCAGGCGGTGGGACGGCGGGCAATAGCTCATGCAGACTAGCAAATTTATGTTGATACGCCTCGGTCACCGCTTTTAAGTAAAAATGTTGATTCATAAGCGTTTCAAACCGCTCCCGCGCTTTACCTTGTAGCGTACCGACCACATATTCGAGCGCTAAGCGTTCAAACACTTCAGGATTTTGGTAGCGATTCATGATAGGCATCCTCGTAATTGTTCTAATCCACGCCGAATCCAAGCTTTAATAGTGCCTAGGGGCTTGCCGAGTTTTACGGCGAGTTGCTCGTGAGTATCACCTTGATAAAACGCGGCTAAAATCGCTTCACGCGGCTCAGGCTTAAGACCTTGCAAACACTCCCAGAGCTGTTGAGCCTCAGCGCTCAGCTCATGCAGATGTTGAGGCTCTGGATAGTGACTAATTAGACTTTGCATGTCCTCATCCTCTAGTGCGCTCTCATGATCAGGATGCGTCTTGAGTTGGCGTAATTTATCTAAAGCCTGATTACGCACAATGGTACTCATCCAAGTGAAAGCACTGGCTTTGCTATGCTTAAACTGTGCAGCATTATGCCAAATTTTGACAAAAGCCTCTTGTAGCGTGTCCTCAGCTAACGGCTCATCTCGGATTAAACGCCGACATAAGGCATACAAGCGCGGTGAGCTAGCGGCATAAAGCTGCTTAAAAGCAGTCCTATCCCCTAGACCCGTCTGCATCAAACAATCTTCTAAGCTTTGCATCAAGAGTTAGTTCCCCCTATTAAAGATGGATACGTGTTAAAGCGTTATAGGGATGCAGTATGGCGAATAATGCTACAACAAACACTTCAACAATAAATTTTTTCATTTGGGTGCATCCAAGCGTTGAGGTCGTGCGTATATTGCAATAACTGCGCTGACTTTATGAAGCAAAGCAGTGGAGTGAGATCACATAGTGTAGTTTTTAATGAACCTAAAAAGGATGATTACCATGAATAAGTCTGTTGTTGCTGCTGCTGTAATGGCTCTCGGTTTAGGTACTGCTTTAGGGACGGCTGCTATCGCGGCGGATCAAAAGGTTGAGATGGAAAAATGCTCTGGTGTAGTGAAAGCAGGTATGAATGACTGTGGCGCGAATGGTCATGCTTGTGCGGGTATGTCTAAAACAGATAATGAAAAAGGCGAGTGGATTAAATTACCTAAAGGCACTTGTGAAAAGCTCACCGGTGGTGTGGTAGTAAAATAAGTGATGGCACGACAAGGCTGAGCGCGTGCTTAGCCTTGTTAGCTGTATAAAAGCCCACATGACCTTAGCAGATGGGAAATCCAGATGATGACTATAACCCCACTCTTACTGGCTAGAGATCATATTACCCAAGCTTACTTGCAGCCGCTGGTTTTATTAGTGATGCGCATTTATGTGGCTTGGGTATTTTTTGCCTCCGGTTTGACCAAAATTCAAAGTTGGTCAACTACCTTGTCTTTATTTGAAGATGAATACCAAGTGCCTTTGCTGAGTCCTGATCTGGCGGCTTATTTAGCGACAGCGGGCGAGTTGGTGTTACCAATTTTATTAGTGCTCGGCTTATTAAGTCGTCTGACTGCCTTGGGATTATTTATTTTAAATGCGGTAGCGGTGCTGGCTTATCCGTATTTATGGACTATCGAAGGCGCGGGTGGTTTTTGGCAGCATGTGGTGTGGGGCGTGATGTTGCTCATTGTGTTAGTGTATGGAGCAGGGCGTTGGTCATTGGATCGTTGGTTGGCTGGACGTTTGAGTAACCCTAGTAGCTAGCAAAAGTCGTGCTATTTCTCTTCCGCAGTCGCTGTAAATACATCCTTGTACGCTACAAGGCGGCTTCCTTGCCGCCAAGACTGCTCCAGAAAAACAACACAACTTTTTTATACCTCAGTTGGTGATAGTCTATGAGTCCTAATTATGCAACTCACTAAAAACATTCAAGGTGTTGGTCTAGGTTTACGTTTTCAACACGTCGACCAAATTCTAGCTGAGCGACCCGCCATTCCTTGGTTTGAAGCGCTTACCGATAATTATCTCAAGCAAGGCTCGGTGCAGCAGGAGTATTTAGTAGAAGTCGCTGACTATTACCCCCTAGTGTTGCATGGTGTGGGTATGTCCTTAGGTTCTACCGACCCTCTCAATATTGAGTATTTGCAAGCCGTTAAATCACTGGCAGAGCAGGTACAGCCCGCGTGGATTTCCGATCATTTATGTTGGACAGGTGCGCAGGGTTTATTAACGCATGATTTGATTCCTCTGCCTTATAACCTAGAAACGTTAAAGCATGTAGTCACGCGCATTGGTCAAGCGCAAGAGTTTTTAGGACGGCAACTGGTGATTGAAAATGTTTCGAGCTATTTGCAATACCAACACTCTGAGATGACTGAGTGGGAATTTTTAGCCTTGGTCGCACAACAGGCTGACTGCAAAATATTGCTAGATGTGAATAATATTTACGTGAATAGTTTTAATCATCAATTTGATGCACTGGAATACTTAAATGCGATTCCTGTTGAGCGCGTGCAGCAAATGCACCTAGCGGGGTTTGAGGATAAGGGTACACATTTACTTGATACACACGGTGAAGCAATTCATGCCCCTGTCTGGCAGTTATATGAGAAGGCCTTGCAGCGGTTTGGGGCAGTGCCCACGTTGATTGAGTGGGATAATAATTTGCCTGCGCTAGAGCGGCTAATGCAAGAGCGGGAGCAAGCGCAACAGGTATTCAATCATGTCCTTAACTAAGCTCCAGCAGAGTGTGATTCATGCTTTATTTGATGAAAGCTTATTAGCAAAGGTGGCGAGTGAGCTGATTCAAAGTGACGCCCGCTTAAATGCAGAGCAGCGTTTAGGGATTTATCGCCATAGTATGCAAGGGATTTTATTGCAACATTTGCGTGCGGTGTTTGGGGTGGTAGAGCAGCTAGTGGGTGCGGAGTTTTTTGAGTATTTGACTGAAATTTATATTGATCAATATCCGCCTACTCATACGGCATTGAGTGAGTATGGGGCTGAGTTTCCGCTGCTACTTGCAAAGCACTCCGCGCTGATGAGTATGCCTTGGATTGCGGAGGTGGCGCGTTTGGAGTGGGGGCGTTTACAGGCATGGCATGGGGTCAATCAAGCGCCTAGTGATTTTAGTCAATTGGGTACTTTGAGTGTTGAAGAACAGGGTAGGGTAGTGCTCCAATTACCTACCTCAGCTCAGTGGGTGGAGTCACCTTATGCTATGCATGCGATATGGTTAGCTCATCAGCCAGAGGATTATGAGGGCAAACCGTTATTAGAAAGCATTGATTTAACTGTGCCCAGTCGTGTGCTGATTTATCGTCTGAAAAAGCAGCTACACCAGTATGCACTAACCTCTGAACAAGCTACTTTTGTGCAAGCACTGCAACAGGGACAAACCTTAAATCAATTGAGTGAGCAATTTGGGGTGTACTTGCCACAAATACTCTCGCTAGGGTTACAACAGGGTTGGGTGTATGCGTTTACTCATGACTAAGCAAAGTAGTGCGGGCCTGTTGATATAGCTTTTCAGAAAGGCGAAAACCATTAGCAATAGCCTGATCTAGTAATGGCAATGCATGAGTCGAGGACAAAACGTCTTTTTTCACTGCCAATTAATAGCCTCTAAATCTTCGGCAAGATCATAGTCAGCAACGGGTATGACCAAGGAGTCGAGGAGTCGTAGGGTGTCATGTTGGTTTTTGTGCAGTATTTTGCTGAGTTGACCTAAGCTGAGATCCCCACTTTGAAACCCTTTGAGTGCATACCAAGGCATTAGACCCTGTGCCATTAGGTCTTCATCAAAGGGCAAGGCCAAACCTAAGGGTTGACCGTGTTTAGTGATTAATAAATAGTCTTTTGCCTGAAAAACCTTAGTTAGCTTGCTAGGGTTAGTTTGTAATTCCTTAATACCAATGACTTGCACGAGTTATACTCCGTTTAAGGGGTATAATGAGTTTAAGAGAGTGACTGTTGAAAGTCACGCTTAGTATTTTGTTAAGGGATTAGTGTTTAGGTTGTGCTTTGAGTTGAAAAGCAGTTTGGTAATAAAAGCCCCCAATGATTTTGTCATGAATCTTGATGGCTTTGTAAAAGCGTGAGATTATCGAGGCATTTATTAATCAAATCTTGATATATACATGGAGATGGAAAATCATATCTATATGAAGCTGAAAATTCAACTCAAAAAAAGTATTGTGTTTCATCATCTTCGACCCTTATACAATCATCATCGTATCTTAAAAGTGTATAGGTAAAGCCTCCTTTTAATATTATCGTACTTGAATATATCTTTTCGAGAGTAGTACCTTTAAAACTTGGGTCTATCCAATCTGATGCATTAACAATTTCATACTCTGACGGATACGGCTCATCCTTTATAACAGCAGCAAGTGCAAGCTGGTATGAAGCTAAGACAGTTTTTTCGATGCGGAATCCAAAGTTTGGTGTGACGACGAATCTTTTAAATTTACTATCCTGATGAACAACCAAAGCCGAAGGAAAGCTGTCCAATACACTCATTCGTCTATAGGTTGCCTCAAGGGATGTACCGCATAATTCAGAAATAGTGGATATATTTAGCCAATTTACGTCGCCATCATAATGTTGATAAATCAAGCGTTTTGGCATAAGCAACCCAGAGGCAAAACCATTCGCTTCTTTCTCAATAGGGTCATTGAAAAAATCAAACATTTCCTTCTTTCCGCACTCAAATGACAATTTTCTTTGGGGCATGATGTGCATACAAACATGTCTAATTTCGTGCGATACAGTAAAGTTTAATCGCCTGCTATCAGAAATATTAGCATTAACATAAACAAGTGCTCCCTTATGGTTGCCTTCCGCCTTGCCCAAGATACTTTGAGAGGAAAAATTTTGTTTTTCCAAAACAAGTCTAAAACCATCACTATCAATAGACTCAGCAACCTTCCAAGGGGATATAGGAAGTGTATCAAATCCTAGTTCTTCTAATAGTTGCTCTGCCTCATAAGCCCCTTTTTGTTCTTCAATCATTTGTTTCCAGTAATTTCCTTTAATCTTTCAGCCATGCCTTTGAGCATATCTTGATCTTCTTTTGGAAGACTGTCTAGAACTTCCCATTGTCGATAAAACTCACGGTTTCGTTCATTGGTTTCAGAAAAGTTCTCTGGCTGTTCCCCTGTTATTTCATAAGGTTGTACCTTGAGGGCAGATGCTAATTTACGAAGAACTACGATCGTTGGAACTCTGCCATCACCCTTCTCAATTTTACTTAAAGCGGCTGATGTGATTTCCGCCTCGCTAGCCAGCTTAGATTGGTTCCAACCCAGTCTTTCTCGTAACTGTTTGATATTTGAGCTAATTATCTTCGCTTGATCAATTTTGGTTGACATAATAGTTCCTCCAGTTGATTTTTATTTTAACACCTATTGACAATCTGTTCTAGGATAAACATAATTTAACTTTAGTTGATTTTTTATTTTCCGATTGTTGATTTAAGGGGCATAGCTTCATGGCTACAAATCCACCTACTGGTGATGGGCATCGAAAAGGTGCAGTACGCGGTCGCTCACAAACGCAGACCCCCTCTGGACATTACGTAAAACGTGACACTTCTACTGGGCAATTTATAGATGTGAAGACCTCTGATAAAAATCCGTTCAAAGGAGTGCGTAAGGAAAAGTAAGCGTGTGATGCCAAAAGCAGTAATTGTTTTAGTTACTGCCTTCGATTAATTAGGGCTAAAATTTTAGAGAAATACTATGAATACAGTAAAACATTATGAATATTGTTTAGATAACCAAATCATCACTACTAATGATTCTGTTATTAATGGAAGACAAATCAGAGCAAATGCTGGTCTCAATCCAGCTAGTGATTACATTTTGATTGAAATTGGCAATAATACTTCCCGTTCAATTGGTTTAGAAGAGATGATTGAGTTACGGCCAAACACAAAACCGACTTTTTTATCCTTCAAAAGTGATCGTTCCTTTTCTTTAACTATCAATGAGCGAGGCTATGAATGGGGTACTGAACAGATTTCAGCTACTGATATTCGCCGTTACGCAAATATTCCTGATGAGCATGAACTTATTTTAGATAGTGCTCAAGATAACACTTCGGACAGTTTACGCGGCGATAGCACCATAATTACATAGGTCTGCGAAGGCTGGGCTGGATTTTATGGCGCTGAAGTCGAGTTTTAAGTGGCGAGAAAAGCGTTCGAGCAGATGGGCATTGAAGTGGCGGATCTTCCCACTGGCAACGGAGAGGACACTGCGCCCGTTGCCCCCGGCATCCCAGTTCTGCTGGCGATCTTCCAGCCGGAGCAGGTTAAGTGCCGTCAGTGAGGTATTGAAGTGGAAATCCAGCTTTTCTTTGCGGGTCGTTTGGCAGTCACACAGCCCGGTGTGTTGCTTGGCATCCCGGAACAAAAATTCTATCTGGAAACGCGCTTGGTAGTAACGCAGGATGTCTAATGCAGGGCAATCCGTGTCGGTACTGAACAGCAGTGCGCTAGCGGTCTTGCCGTTTGCTTCGCGCACCAGATAGACGATGCGCACTATCTGTTTGAACGTCGGGCTGTTAACAGTAGCGGTGTAAACACGCTGCCCGTCCAGCTCTCCGACCCGTTCAAAACGTGATAAGTCGTCAAAACTGACTTTGCCGCTGTACTGGCGGTGACGACCCTTGGGTTTTTGTGCGCCCGTGTACAGCCACCGTAAGTCGGCGTCCTGACGTAACTTGCTGATCAAATGCAAGTTGAGTTCCCTGATGCCACTGACAAACTTAGTTTTGGCATAAAAGCTATCCGCGACGAGATAACGGATGCCACACCCCAGCAGGACTGTGATGGCGTGTTGAAGCTGTCCAAGGTAGCTATCCATCCGCGTGGGGAGCGGCGCACCAACGAAGGGTGGGTGTTTCACCTTGGTTTTGTCTTTGGTGTTGGCGGGTTGGCTTTGACCCTTGCGGGTTGAGCGCGGCAACGTAGGCGTTTGGCGGGCGGATAAGGTGTAAAGTGTGTTGTGGGTCACGTCCACCAGCGCTAACAAGGATAATTCTTGTCCGCGTTGCGCCTGCCCCTGTGAGCCGTTCCAAAACCAGTCTAAGGTATAACTCTTGCGCCCGCTTTTAGGCACGAAACTGGCATCAATAGCCGCAATACGTTCCCCCTTGCCATGCAGGACATCCTGTAAGATCAGCAGGTTGAACGCTAGAAAATCAAAGGAACGTGAAAACCAGCGTGAAAAAGTCTTTTCATGGCAGTCACTGTAACGTCCAAGGTTGCGGAAGTTGACACGGCTGGGCAGGTACATCAGCGCATTGAACAAGGTCAGCAAAAACTGGCGCTGCGGTTTCGCCACACTGGACATTTGGCTCAGAATCGTTTCTATTGTGGACATGGAAGCTTCTGGGGTGAGGGGTTGTTATCGTGGTTGACGACATCTTCCCACACTGGAGGCTTCCAGCCTATTTTTCAATCATGCCCAAACTGTCCGAAGTATTGTCAAGATAAAACCATTAAAAATGATGAAACAGTTTGCCTAAAAGCTACAGGCACAGAGCGTATTTTTTCTCGGCTACCAGAGAAAATTATCATTTTTGTCAACACGCGTGAAAAACATGTTGCTCCTGGAAAGATTACATTTCTGGAGCTTGTAAAGCTTGCATTTCCTGAGTTTCAGGAAGGGCCAAACACCTCATTTACTGTCAGTTACCGCAAGGGTTGTGGTGAACGTCCAGAGGGAACGTTGATTGAAGGAGAGTCTATCAAGATAACAAAGGGGATGCATTTCAATGTCTCAGCAACTGATAAGTCATAACCATGATCTTGCTCGCCTTCTCAAGGATGGTTACGAGGTTAGCATTGAGTATGGACATCTGATATTAAGAAATATTCCTTATGTAAATAAAAGTCGTCAAATTTGCAAAGGCATCTTAATTTCGACTTTAGATTTATCTGGTGATAAAACGAACAGACCTAATACACACGTAGTTATGTTTTCAGGTGATTATCCCTGTGATACAGAAGGCAAGCCATTAGAAAAGATTCGCCACCAATCATCAACAATGATGGTTGGTGAAATTTTTGTAAATCATAGCTTTTCAAGCAAGCCGCAATCTGGTTATGTCGATTATCATGAGAAAATGACAACATACGCTACTTTGTTAAGTAGCCATGCAGAAGCTATAGACCCCAGCGAGACAGCGCGTACTGGTCGTATTATTGAAGCTTCTGATGACTCTCCATTCACATATATTGATAATGCATCTAGTCGTGCGGGAATTACTTCAATAGCTCAGAAGCTCAAGCGTAACTCTGTAGCTATTATTGGTTTAGGAGGAACCGGCTCATATATACTTGATTTTGTTACTAAGACACCAGTAAAACAAATTCACCTTTATGATGCTGATACCTTTGAGCAACACAATGCTTTCAGAACTCCTGGAGCTGCTTCAATCGAACAGTTATCTGCCAGACCATCAAAAGTGGAGTATTTAGCTTCAACTTATAAGCTGATGCACAGAGGCATAGTTCCTCATAACATAGCTATTGAACCAAACAACGTTGAACTGCTTCGTAACCATGAGTTTGTATTTATCTGCATCGACAATAATGCAGCCAAAAGACCTATTATTCAGGCTCTTGAGCAATTCAATATCCCATTTATTGATGTTGGGATGGGGTTGCAGGTAGTGGATGGCTTTTTAATTGGGGCGTTGCGTACAACAACCAGTACACCCCAGCATCGTGATCATGTCCATATGCGTTCTCGTATCCCCCTCGCTTCAAACGATGAGGGTGATAACCCTTATGCTCAAAACATCCAAATAGCAGAACTCAATGCATTAAATGCTTGTTATGCTGTGATTCGCTGGAAGAAGTACTGGAAGTTTTACAAGGATACTGAGCAAGAACATCACAGTATTTTTACATTAGACGGAAATCATTTATTGAACGAGGATGTCGCATGAGTCGCATTGATAGACTGCAACATCGCTTTGTTAATAGCTTTCCAGATAATCCTGAATCAGGAGTGCTGTACATTGCTCTTGATTTTGTCACTATGTCTCATCTATGTTGCTGTGGATGTGGGCAAGAGGTTATAACCCCACTAAGTCCCAATGACTGGAAAATGATTTTTGATGGTCAATCCATCACTCTCCATCCATCGATTGGAAACTGGTCTTTGCCCTGTCGGTCACATTATTTTATTCAAAACGGTAAGGTACAGTGGGCAAGTGATTGGAGTGATGAACAAATCAGAAATGGGCGTGAAAAAGATTTGATCGCCAAACGAAAAATTGTTAATACACCTCTAAAAGTAGAACTTCCATCAACCCAAAGCCACAATACAATTACTCAAAAGAAGGGAACAGGTTTATGGGCTAGCCTGATTAAATGGCTTTTCAGGGAGTGATTTATTACCTCAAAACACTATGGTGTATTAATTGTGGTAGTTCCAACTCGATCTTTTCAGCCTAATGTAAGGCTTGTAAGGCTGAAATTATGAATGCCCCATGCTTAATGCTTAGGCTGCTTCTCTCGCTCTTCTTTTGGGGGCGTATCAATGCCTATTCCAAAATTTGATCATAAGCAGCCTCTGCACTGAACCCATAAGGTCTCTACTGCACAGCCACTTCCTCTAATTCCAACAACTCAACCACTACCGGCCAAATATTCTCTAGCAATTTAGGCTGAGCCTTAGCATTCGGATGTAAACCATCAGGCAGCAATAGCTCATCCTGTAACGCAACACCCTCTAAGAAAAATGCATTAAACGGCAACTGATACTGCTCGGCTAATACAGTAAAGGTCTTATCGTATTGCTCACGATATAAACGCCCAAAATTAGCAGGCATATGCATCCCTAATAAGGCTACCTTAGCCCCACTTTTTTGTGCCAATTGAATCATTTGCTCTAAATTACTACGCATCGCTTTAATCGATAGCCCGCGTAGCCCATCATTAGCGCCTAATTCTAAAATGACAAAATCAGGCTTATAAGTATCTAAATGAGCCGGAAAGCGCGTCAAACCCCCACTGGTCGTTTCGCCGCTCACACTACCATTGACGACCTTAATGTCCTTAGCGCCCTCAGTATTCTCCAGTTTAGATTGGAGTAATTGCACCCAGCCCTCGTTGGTACTGATACCATAGGCAGCACTTAAGCTATCACCCCACACTAATAACGTGCGTGTTTGACTCGATGTGTTAGCTAACACAGAACCGCTCCAGCTCAGAAAAACGGTGATGATAATAATGAATAACCCACGTAATGGCATGGAAAACCTCTTCATGATGAAAACGACTATTCTTGAGACTAATGCTTTAACCAAATCTATCCCCACTAGCGATAAATTGCTCACTATTTTGACGGGTATTGATTTAAGCGTACCAAGTGGTGAATCGATTGCGATCACCGGAACCTCTGGGTCTGGCAAAAGTACTTTACTAGGCTTATTGGCTGCTTTAGATACTCCAACCTCAGGTTCAATTAAACTATTCGGCACAGAAGTAGGGGCATTAACCGAGGATCAACGCGCTCAACTGCGCCTCGGCAAAGTGGGCTTTGTCTTTCAGTCCTTTCATTTATTAGACAATTTAACTGCACTAGAAAATGTCATGTTACCGCTGGAGTTAAAAACGAATGATGCCAGTGTGCGTGAACGAGCCACCAAAGCCTTGCAACGAGTGGGTTTAGGTGAGCGGCTCAATCATTTTCCTACCCAACTCTCCGGCGGTGAGCAGCAGCGTGTAGCCATCGCTAGAGCTTTTGTGATTGAGCCACAACTCTTATTTGCGGATGAACCTACCGGAAATTTAGACCGTGCTACCGGACATGAGGTCGAGGAATTGCTCTTTAGTCTGGTACAAGATCAAGGTACGGCTTTAGTGATGGTGACTCATGATGAAGAATTAGCCGCTCGCTGTCAGGCGCATTATCACTTGAGTAATGGCGTATTAGTCAAACAAGGTGGGGCACTATGAATCTCTCCTATCATTGGACGCTCTGGACGCGGCGCTGGCGCTTGCCAGAAATGCGCTTATTACTAATTGCGATGATTGTCTCAGTGGCAGTCGTTACCGCAGTAGGCTTTTTTACCGACCGTGTGGGTGGAGCGATGCGAGCGCAAGCCGTGGAGCTAATGGGCGGCGATTTAGTCCTGACCTCTACACGCCCTTTGAGTGATGACTTTACTAAGCAAGCCGAGCAACAAGGCTTACGCACGGCGCAAATGCTGAAATTTAGTAGTATGGCAAGTACTGCCGATGCTATGCAATTAGTCGAGGTTAAAGCAGTCAGTGGTGCTTACCCCTTGAAGGGCGAGGTACGTCTGGCTAAGGCTGTAGGACAAGCCTATACCGTAGCCACCTCTCTACCTAAAGCGGGTGAGATCTGGGTAGAGCCTGCTTTAATGAATATGCTGCAACTCAACATCGGTGATCAAGTTGAATTAGGTAATAGCCTATTTACGGTCAGCGAGTTAATCATTCAAGAGCCAGACAGGGGTACGAGCTTTTTGCAAATTTCACCCGTCGTTCTAATGAATGCGGCGGATGTGCCTGCGACCGGATTAGTGACGATAGCCAGTCGCGCCCGTTATAACCATTACTATGCGGGGAATAGTCGTACTATTGAAGCGTTTCAAACGTGGCTCAAACCGCAATTAAAATCGATTGAAAAAATTCGCACCTTGGATGATGGTTTGCCCAGTGTACAAGAGTCCTTACAGCGGGCTATGCGCTTTTTGGGTTTGTCCTCACTCTTGAGCGTGGTACTAGCCGCGACTGCAATTGCTTTAACCAGTGCTAGTTTAGTGCGCCGTGAAATGGTGGCGGTAGCCGTGACTAAAGCGATGGGGCAGGTACGTAGTGGTTTAATGCAGGAGCAATTTATCTCCTTATTCATTCTCGCGCTAATCGCGGCCTTAATTGGTTCTGCCTTAGGGTATGGCTTGCAATTCTTTCTGGCGGATCGTTTAGCAGAAGTCATTAATGAAACTCTGCCTTTACCGAGTTGGCGTCCGGTGTGGCTGGGGTTTTTGACCGCAGTGATTTTATTATTAGGCTTTGCTTTGCCTTATATTTGGCAATTATTGAATACTGAACCCATTCAAATTTTGCAGCAGCGCTTTAATACAATTCGTGTGCCTTTGAAATGGTGGTTGATGACTTTAGCTCCTGCCTTATATGGATTATTTTGGTTACAAGCACAAGACGCACTCCTTGCGCTGTGGATTTTAGGTGGTTTAGTAGCGGGCTTAGGCGTTTTTTGGCTGGCTGCGTTGGGGTTAGTGAAGTGGGTGAATTATTTAAGCGGGCGTTTTTCATGGCGTTGGTTGGCGGTGTTTCGGGGGGCTAGGCGTTCAGTCTTATTATTGGTGGTGTTTGCCACGGGATTTTTTAGCTTATTACTACTGACCACGATTCGTACCGATTTAGTGAATCGTTGGGAAGAAAGTTTACCCGTCAATGCACCGAATCAATTTCTGATTAATATCCAACCGCAAGATCAACAAGGTGTGGTCAAAGCCTTACAAGCGCGTCAATTAGAGGGCGAGTTATACCCTATGATTCGTGGGCGCTTAATGGCAATTAATGGTAAGGAAATTACCCAAGAGCAATTTGAAAACCCAGAAGCTAAGCAATTACTCAATCGGGAATTTAATTTATCTTCCTTTAGTGAATTACCCGCGAGTAATAAGGTGCTCGAAGGGACTTGGTTTAAAGCAGAGACTAAAGAGGGGTTTTCGATTGAGGAAGGTGTGGGTAAAACCTTAGGTTTTGGGCTAGGTGATCGTCTTACCTTTGATATTGCGGGACAACGTTTTGAACAACCGGTGACGAGTGTGCGTGAAGTGAAGTGGGATAGTTTGCAACCCAATTTCTTTGTGGTCGCAGCCCCTCAGTTATTAAATGATCTCCCGCATACGTTTATTACTAGCATTCATGTGCCTAAGCCCAGCCAAGCTTTACTCCAACAGGTGATTCAACAATACCCTAGTATCACCGCTATTGATGTTTCCGCGATTATGGAGCAAATTCGCGCCCTGATTAATCGTGCCACCTTTGCGGTACAGGGGATTTTCTTATTCACCTTAGTGGCAGGGGTGGTGGTACTGATTGCCGCATTACAATCACAGCGCTCCGAGCGCCAGCGTGAAATCGCTATTTTAAAATCAATGGGCGCTTCCTATACCGAGCTAAAGCAGCGTATTAGTATAGAGTTTATTGCTATTGGCGCATTGGCCGGAGTATTAGCGGGTTTGATTGCCAGTCTATTAGGGGCTTTAGTGGCATGGCAGTTATTTGATTTAGTAGGCAGTTTTAACCCTTGGCCACCCGTATTGGGAGCGGTAGCAGGGGCATTATTAGTGGGTTTATCGGGCTTTTGGAGTTTAAGGGGATTATTAAATGTGCCGCCTATGTTGCTACTCAAAGGATAGATTATGCAGCGTATCCTAGTGCTATTAGCGCACCCCGCGTTTGAACGTTCTAGGGTACAGTCTTATTTAGCGGATGCAGCTAAATCATTAGAAGGGGTGAAAGTGCATGATTTATATCATCACTACCCTAATTTCATGATTGATGTGATGCGTGAGCAGGGCTTATTAATGGAGCACGAGGTGATTGTGTTCCAGCATCCGTTTTATTGGTATAGCGTACCTGCACTATTAAAAGAATGGATGGATTTAGTGCTAGAGCACGGTTTTGGATATGGCTCTAAAGCGGTGGCGTTGAAGGGTAAGTATCTGATGAATGCATTGAGTGCTGGAGGCAGCAGTAAATCGTATCAAGCTACGGGACTTAATCGCTTTACGGTGCGGCAATTATTAGCACCTTTTGAGCAAACCGCGACCTTGTGTGGTATGCATTATTTAGAGCCTTTTGTGGTGTATGAGGCGGATAGCTTGTCTGAAAAACAGCTAATTCAACAAGCCGAACGTTATCGTAACTCGCTATTGTCTTTGCAGCGAGGTGATACATGGAGCTAATGCTGCAAGTATTTATCTTTCTCGCAGCAGGCGTTATTGCTGTACCGCTAGCCAGTCGCCTAGGCTTGGGAGCGGTATTAGGCTATTTAATCGCTGGGGCAGTAATCGGTCCCTTTGTGTTGGGCTTAGTAAAAAATCCAGAAAGCATTATGCACTTTGCCGAGTTTGGCGTAGTGATGATGCTATTTTTGATTGGTTTGGAGTTAGAGCCGTCTTTGCTGTGGCGCATGCGTAGCCCGATTTTAGGTTTGGGTGGATTGCAGGTCATCGTTACAACGGCTGCCTTAGCATCAGTGGGCTACTATGTGCTGGATTTGACTTGGCAAGCTTCAACCGCTATCGGGTTGATTTTGTCCTTATCCTCGACCGCGATTGCTTTGCAATTATTAGCCGAGCGCCAGCATTTAAAAAGTGAGAGCGGTCAGGCGAGTTTTGCCGTATTACTCTTTCAAGACATTGCTGTCATTCCCATTATTGCGTTATTACCCTTATTAGCAACCACCGCTAGTAAAGGGTCTAAAGCCGCCGAACATGGTTCCAGTCTTATTGCACACTTGCCTGCATGGCAACAGGCGGGTATTACCATTGCAGTGATCTTGAGCATTATTTTCAGTGGGCGTTTATTGTTGCGCCCCATTTTACGCTTTATTGCGGATAGTAACTTAAGGGAAATCTTTACTGCGGCTGCTTTAATGTTAGTGGTGGGCATTGCTTTAGTAATGGGCATGGTAGGGCTTTCGCCCGCCTTAGGTGCATTTATTGCGGGTGTGGTATTAGCAACCAGTGAATATCGTCATGAGTTAGAAGCAACGATTGAGCCATTCAAAGCCTTACTACTCGGTCTATTTTTTATGTCGGTAGGGGCGAATATTGATTTTAATTTACTGATTAAAGAGCCGATTTTAATTGGTTATCTGGTTATTGGCTTAGTCGTAGTTAAGTTCTTTTTATTATTATTTTTGGCTAAGGTCTATCGTATTAGTCATAGTGAACGCTATTGGTTTGCTTTTTGCTTAGCTCAAGGGGGCGAGTTTGGGTTTGTGTTATTAGCTTTGGCTTTGCAAAATCAGGTGTTAGGCTCGCATTGGGTAGATATTTTAACGGTCACGATTGCTTTATCGATGTTAACTACCCCCATTTTGGTTATGATTAATGAGCGTATCTTACAACCCCATTTAAAGTTGCCGCAGGATTTGGAAATTGGCGAGGATGCCAAACTGACGACGCAACAAGATACTCCCGTTATTATTGCCGGATTTGGGCGTTTCGGTCAGATTATAGGACGCTTATTAGTAGCCAATCATATTCCAGTGACAGTATTAGATAATAATACTGCCCATATTGAGCGGGTAAGACCGTTTGGTTTTAAAGTGTTTTATGGTGATGCGAGTCGCGCTGACTTATTGGAAATGGCAGGCGCGGCTACGGCACAAGTGTTAGTCATTGCCATTGATGAACGTGAAAAGGTTAAAGATATTATTCGTATCGCTAAAAATCATTACCCTAACTTGAAACTCTATGTGCGTGCCTATGATATGCTGAATTATCAAGAGCTTCAGGCATTAGGCGTGAACCATGTAGAGCGTGAAATGTTCCATTCCTCTTTGCAGTTGGGACAGCAGGTTTTAAAAGCATTAGGTATGCGAGCTTACCAAGCGCACCGCAAGGCATTACAGTTCGCGCTACATGATAAAATGCTGATTGAGGCATTGGGTAAAATTAAAGCAGAACGGGGCAGTAAAGCCTTTGTGTCTGAGGCACGGCGAGTACAGGAAGAGGTACTCGAATTATTGCAAGCGGATCGTTATAACCGCCATTACTATACAGACCACACTTGGGAACAACCGATTGAGGATGAGCAACGCAGCCATTAGTGTCATCTAGTTATGCAGTGACTAGGCATTCCTTAAGTGTCTGACTAATAAAGGATTAATATGAAGAAATTAATTAGCCCATCTAGGCTAGGTACTTGGCTATTATTGTGGCTGCTAGTACCAATAGTCGCTGGGGCAGCCGGTAAATCGAGTTCTAGCGAGGAACTCCGGCAATTAGCTAATTCAGTGGTGAAGGTTTATACCACGGCAGAAGTGTTTAATGCCTTTACCCCTTGGAATTCAGGCTCGGAGTCGCGTATTGGAAGTGGTTTTATTATCGAGGGTAATCGCATTGTGACCAATGCACATGTAATTGCCAATGGTACTTTTATTGAGGTGCAACGCGATGGCACACCAGAGCGCTATGAGGCCGAGGTAGAGTTTGTCACGCATGAGGCAGACTTAGCTATTTTGACGGTTCAAGATAAAGAGTTTTTTAAAGATAAAAAGCCTTTAACCATTGGTGGCTTGCCTGAGGTGCATCAAGAGGTCACGGCTTATGGTTTTCCCACCGGAGGTGATAGTTTAAGCGTGACTAAAGGCATTGTGTCACGTATTGAATATCAGACCTATGCGCATAGTGACTTAATGTTTAAAGCGATTCAAATCGATGCGGCGATTAATGCAGGGAATAGTGGTGGTCCTGCTTTATCGAATGGCAAAGTAGTTGGGGTGGTCATGCAAGTCGCTGGAAATGGCGAGGAAAATATTGGCTATATTATTCCTACCAGTATTTTAAATCACTTCCTAAAAGATATTGCTGATGGAAAATATGATGGTTTTCCGCGTTTAGCCTTAGTGACCGAAGAACTCTTAAATCCTTCGATGCGTAAGAAATATAATTTAAAAAGTGGTGATCCGGGTATTTTAATTACCAGTGTTTGTGCGGATACGGATGCGGAAAAATTTTTAAAGGTAGGCGATATTATTACACATGTCGATAAATATGCGATTGAAAGTAATGGTAGTATTATGTATGAGCCTGACCGCTTTATTAATTTTTTCCATCAAGTCGATATGTTACAAGTCGGCGAGACTTTAAAGCTGAAAATTATTCGTGATGGCAAGCCTTTGGATATTGCTATGCCATTGCTGAGTTCTGATCATACTGATTATAGTTATGATGAGCAGCCACGTTATTGGGTTTATGGTGGTTTTGTGTTTACGCCGCGTAAAATATTTGATCGCTGCTTAACTCGCCAAGAGTTTGATAAGTTAGAGCAACCTAAGCAAACTGAATATGTACGCATTTCGCGTGTCTTAGCCTCTAGCAGTAATGTGGGTTTTCATGATGCAAGTATGATTGTTGATAAAGTCAATGGGCAGTATTTTAATGACTTCAATGAGTTTTATAAATTAGTTAACTCCATTAAAGAACCCTTTATTACTTTAACTAGCTCTAGTGGTTATGAAGTAGTGATTGAGCGCTCAATTGCTCAAGCAGAGCATGAAAAGCTACTGAAAAAATACCATATGAAGGCAGATCGCTCTGAAGATTTGAAACAATTGGATAAAGATTTAAAAAATGCGGCGGCTGATTAGTTTAGCTTAAGGGCATTATTTAAGTACGTGAGTGCAAGTTATCGGGTATTTCTGGAGCAGTCTTGGTGGCAGGAATGCCGTCTTGAAGCATACAAGGATGTATTCACAGCGACTGCGGAAGGAATGCTCGATAACTTTTGTATGACTACTTAAGTGCCTAGGGCGAATTAATATCACCCTAGTAAGGGTAGTAAATTGTTAGTTAGAGTTAGTTATAGCCTAGTAAATTAATCATAGTAATTAAGACGGTAATAAATAAAATACTCATAATACCTCCTGCGCGAATAAAGTCCGGTACTCGATACCCCGCAGGTCCCATAATTAACGCATTCACTTGATGGGTAGGAATAAGGAATGAGTTAGAGGTACCTAAGGCAACAATGAGGGCAAAGACCGAAGGATTAGCTCCAATACCAATAGCAATATTAATAGCTAAAGGCACTAATAATACCGTGGCTCCCACATTTGACATCACCAAGGTAAACGCCATCGCTAACACCGCTAATGAGGCTTCAATTACCCAGATCGGGTAGTCTTTGACTACTGCAAGCACCCCTTCTGCTATCCATTTAGCCGTTCCGGTCGACTCAACCGCATAGCCTAAGGGAATAAGGCTGGCGAGTAAAAATACGGTTTTCCAAGAAACAGCGGAATAAGCCTCATCGATTTTAAGCACCCCCGCTAAGATCATGCCAATAGCTCCGGTGAGCAAAGCAATCGATAATTTAGTATCGGTGAATAATACTAAACTTAAAGCCAGTGCAAAAAAGCCTAAAGCCCAGCCTAATTTATGCTGGCGGAGTTTTTCTGTACGAGGATAGTCAGTAGTAACAATAATAAAATCACGGTCAGACTCTAAACGCTCTAAAGCTTGCCAAGTGGTATAAACCAAAAGCATATCACCGGCTTGAAACGGTACAGCACGAATTTCAGGAAGATTTTTATCTTCAGCATAAATGACCTTACCATTACGTAAAATGCCTAGTAACGATAACCCATAACGCTTACGCATCCAGACATCAATAGCGGACTTATTAATTAAATTAGAGGTAGTGGGAATAACAATTTCAGCCATGCCGGATTGTTTGTCGGAAAGTAAATCACCAAAGGTAGGCGTGCCTTGATGAATCACTAATGCAGCCCGTTCAACGAAAGTATTATTACGCTCCGGTAGGGCAATAATGCCGAGTACTTGACCGACTTTAAAGATAATATCTCGATCTAGGGCATCCACTCCGGCTTTAATTTGATTGCCATCTTTAATAGCAATAACACGCACGTTATATTCGGTTTCGACTTCAAGCAATTTGCGATTTAATAAGGGACTATCGCGAGTGACTTCTACCTCGAATAAATGCATATCGAGTTTATACATACGATCTAAACGCTCTAAAGTGCTTTCTTTAGCGGCATTTTTATCTTGCACCGCAGGTAATACAAAGCGCCCCGCTAGAATAAAATATAAAATACCGGTAATAACCAGTGTAAAGCCAACAGGTGTAACCGAAAAGAGTTTCCAAGTATGTAATTGATGCTCTGGAGATAGCTGAGTATTTGAAGTATTAATGAGGTCATTAAGTAAAATCAGTGGACTAGAGCCTACCATCGTCATCGTACCGCCTAAAATAGCGCAAAACCCCATAGGCATTAATAAGCGCGACATGGGAATATTAGTGCGATTAGAAATACGGCTCACTACTGGCAGAAATAAAGCGGCTGCTCCCACGTTTTGCATAAAGGAGGAGATCGTAGCCACTGTACTTGAAATGATAGGAATAATACGCTTTTCAGTCGTTCCACCGACTTTTAAAATGAAATTGGCAACTTGATTCATTAGCCCCGTTTTGTCTAAGCCAGCACCAATAATCATCACCGCTATAATTGAAATGACCGCATTTCCTGAAAAGCCAGTAAAGAGTTTATCAGTAGGTACTAGACCTTGGGTTAAGCCCATTAAAGGTGCTAAGAGAGTAGTTAGACCTAGTAAAACCATAATTAAAATGGCTGCTACGTCAATAGGGACTACTTCAAAAGCAAAGAGATAAACGGTAAGCATTAAAAAGGCTACTGCCCAAGCGATACTGAGAGTGGGGGCTAATGTAAATAGATAAGCAGAAACAATGATAAATACTAATGCACCTAGCCCATTTTTAATTAAGGATTTTTGAGGCACAAACAACTCCTCCTTACATCAATGAAAGCTTCAGTGTACGGCAAATAGGAGATAGTGAATCCCCCACCATTGGGAGGGTTGTTTTAGAAGGTACGGGCTAAAATTAGACCTAGCCACGTTGCTAGTAGGCAGAGTGTTACACTCCCCAATACATAAATACCTGCTTTAAACCATGCCCCTTGCTCTAACAGAATTAAAGTATCGAGGGAGAAAGTAGAAAAGGTAGTAAATGCACCTAATAGCCCGACAATAAGACCGCGTGCATAGGGCAAGCTCAGCCATTCACGCTGTAAAAACCATACGGCAAATAGCCCGATTAAAAACGAGCCAAGAATATTAATGATTAAAGTACTATAGGGAAAACCACGCCCAAGGGCTGCTACTACGAGGTTAGCCGTGCCATAGCGTAATAAGGCTCCACAGGCTCCACCGAAAGCAATCAATACTAAAGTCAGCAATTTTTAGCCTCTATCCATAGTGAAGATACTCAATTTGTGTCGTAAATAGGATACACTTGCAAGTTTTCGAGCAACGATGCTTAGTAGTTTATGGCACTTAACCCTTCTCACCTACTGAATTTGTTAGCAGATTTACGGGCTGCTTTACCCGCAAAGGCGTTATTAACCACGCCTGATGAGTTACGCCCCTACGAATGTGATGGTTTGACTGCTTATCGTCGTGTGCCTTTAGCGGTGACTTTGCCCGAAACCATTGAGCAGGTGCAAGCCATAGTTAAAGTATGCGCCCAACATAAAGTACCTGTGGTGGCACGCGGTGCAGGTACGGGCTTATCAGGTGGGGCTTTGCCGGATGAAAATGGGATTATTCTAGGGTTGTCCCGTATGAATAAGATCCTCTCAGTCGATACGCGCAATTTAACCGCAACGGTACAGCCCGGAATACGTAATTTAGCGATCAGTCAAGCAGTCGCTCAGCATGGATTGTTTTATGCGCCTGACCCCTCCTCGCAAATTGCGTGCTCGATTGGGGGCAATGTGGCGGAAAATTCGGGCGGAGTGCATTGTCTCAAATACGGTTTGACGGTCCATAACGTTTTAAGCATTAAAGTGGTGAATATTCACGGCGAATTAATGACTTTTGGCGCAGTGGCGTTAGAGCAGTCAGGTTATGATTTATTAGCGCTGATGATTGGCTCAGAAGGATTGCTCGGTATTGTGGTCGAGGTCACTGTAAAACTCACCCCCAAACCTTTGCAAGTGCAAGTATTAATGGCTGCGTTTGATAGTGTGGAAGCAGCGGGTAATGCGGTTGCAGCGATTATTAGTGCAGGCATTATTCCAGCGGGTTTGGAGATGATGGACAATAAAGCCATTCGTGCCGCTGAGGATTTTGCTAAAGCAGGGTATCCGCGTGAGGCGGCAGCGATTTTACTGTGTGAATTAGACGGCACACCCATAGAAGTGACGGAGAGCCAAGGTCAAGTTACTAAAATTTTATCTCAATATGGGGCTAAACAGCTTTATATTGCCGAAAACGACCAAGAACGAGCGCAATTATGGGCAGGACGTAAAGCGGCATTTCCCGCAGTGGGGCGGATTTCACCGGATTATTACTGTATGGATGGCACGATTCCGCGTAAGCATTTGGCTTATGTATTGAATCATATTAATCAGTTATCGGATTACTATGGATTAGGGGTAGCGAATGTATTTCATGCGGGTGACGGTAATTTACATCCGCTGATTTTATACGATGCGAACAAAACCGATGAGTTACACCGTGCTGAACAATTTGGGGCAGATATTTTAGCCCTCTGTGTGGCAGTCGGTGGCTCGATTACTGGAGAGCATGGGGTAGGGCATGAAAAGATTGACTCTATGTGTGTGCAATTTAATGCCGATGCTTTACAAGTATTTCATGCCTTAAAGCAGGCATTTGATCCAGAAGGGTTATTAAATCCGGGTAAAGCGGTTCCAACGCTGCATCGTTGTGCGGAATTAGGGGCTATGCATGTGCATCAGGGGCAATTACCTCATGCCGACCTTCCACGTTTTTAATCTTAGGGCTGGACATGGACATCAGTGAATCATTACAACAGCAAGTACGTGATGCGATTGAGGCTCAGCGCCCCTTAGCTATTATGGGTAGTGGGAGTAAGCAGTTTTATGGCAATGAAACCAGTGCGAAAGAGGTGCTATCGACCGCGCGACATATTGGGGTGATCGCGTATGAGCCTTCCGAGCTATTTATTAAAGCGCGTAGTGGCACACCCTTAGAACAAATCGAGGTGACGCTTGCTGAGCGCGGGCAGATGTTAGCGTTTGAGCCACCGCGTTTTTCGCCTGTTTCCACTATTGGTGGCGTGGTCGCGGCGGGATTAGCAGGCCCTGCTCGTCCTTGGTGGGGTAGTGTGCGCGACCATATGCTCGGCACAACTATGATCACAGGTTTTGGCACGGTGGCGAGCTTTGGCGGTCAAGTGATGAAGAATGTGGCGGGCTATGATGTGTCACGCTTAATGGTTGGCTCGATGGGGACATTAGGGGTGATGTTAGATGTGACTCTTAAGGTGATGCCTAAGCCCGAATATTCACTCACGACTGCTTTAGAAATGCCCTTAGAAGAAGCGCTGGAATATGTAGTTGCACTACGGCGTTCTGCGCAACCTTTGAGCGGTTGTTGTTATTTTGATGATTGCCTCTATATCCGCTTTTCTGCAACCGAAAATCGAGTACAAGAAGCTCACTCCTTTGTCGGGGGCGATGAAGTACCCGAAGCTGATGAGTTTTGGCAATCCTTGCGCAATCAAACCCATGAGTTTTTCCAACAACATGATCGCCCGTTGTGGCGTTTATCGGTTGAGCCAGCGACAGGGACTATTAGCCGTTTAGAAGGTAATGTGCTGCTTGACTGGGCAGGAGCGCAGCGCTGGGTATATAGCAATATGCCAGTGAATTTGATGCGTAATATTGCGAGTAAACAAGGCGGTCAAGCGACTCTCTATCGTGGGCGTTTACCCGGAGTGGGCGCATTTCATCCACAACCCGATACCGTGCAACAGATCCAGCAGCGGGTGAAAGCAGCACTCGATCCGCAACATATTTTTAATCTCGGACGTTTATATAAGGATTGGTAATCTATGCAAACTCGTCTTACCGATCAGTATCGTAATACGTCTGAGGGTGCTGTCGCAGAAGCGATTTTACGCCGTTGTGTGCATTGTGGTTTTTGCAATGCGACTTGCCCCACCTATCAATTACTAGGCGATGAAAATGATGGCCCGCGTGGGCGCATTTATCTAATTAAGCAAATTCTCGAAGGGCAAAGTATTACTCAAGCGACTCAAACGCATTTAGATCGTTGTTTGACGTGCCGCAGTTGCGAGACGACTTGCCCATCGGGAGTCGAATACAGCAAGTTGATTGATATTGGGCGTACCCTGATTGAAGAACAGTTACCGCGTCCGCAAAAAGAGCAAGTACTACGCCAGCGCCTCAATACCTATTTACCTAATCGCAAAGCGTTTGGTACTGCGTTGAAATTAGGGCAAACCTTTAAGCGTTTTCTGCCTAAAAGTCTTGCTGAAAAAGTGGTTGATTCGCGTCCTGCTGGAACTTGGCCAGAGCCACGTCATAAGCGCCGCATTTTGATTTTAGAAGGTTGTGTGCAACCGTCTTTGTCGCCCGACATTAATGCAGCGACCGCACGGGTATTAGATCGTTTGGGCATTAGTGTGATTAGCGCAGCGGGAGCCGGATGTTGTGGAGCGGTGAATCAGCATTTAGCTGAACCCGAACGCGCCCGCGAGCAAATGCGCCGCAATATTGATGCGTGGTGGCCACATTTTGCCGAAAAAGTGGAGGGCATTATTATTACCGCTAGTGGCTGCGGGGCAACGGTAAAGGAATATGCCTATCACTTGCGCGAAGATTATGATTATTTAATTAAAGCCGAGCGTATTGCTTATTTAGCACGAGATATTGCTGAGGTATTGCAAAAGGAAGATTTAACACCACTTTTAGGTAAAAAGCCTAAAATCAAAAAAGTAGCTTTTCAATCGCCTTGTTCTTTACAGCACGGGCAAAAGATTAATGGCGTAGTGGAGAGTATTTTAAAAAAATGTGGCTATGAAGTAACGCCTGTAGCCGATGCGCATTTATGTTGTGGTTCGGCAGGGACTTATTCGATTTTACAACCCGAAATTGCAGGGCAATTACGCACTAATAAATTACAACATTTAATGAAAGGTCAACCCGAAGCGATTGTGACCGCTAATATTGGCTGTCAAACGCATTTACAAGCGGCAAGCCATTTACCGGTTTATCATTGGATACATTTATTGGATCAGTTGTGTAATTAACAAGGCTTGTTTAAACCTTATTTTAATGTTTTTTTATAAAAGAGTAGTTTATAACGCCAATACTACTCTTAATTCTTCTCCTAGTTCATATACCTCTACGGTTTTGCCTAGTTTTTCCATTTCACGGAAAATCATGGGAAAGCCACGTCCTAAACGGTCAATATAACGTAGATTATCCATAAATTTTAATAAAATAGGATTAGAAGCATAGGAAACGCCAGAGCGTAGTTTTTCAATAGTGACTGTATTAGGTAAACGCCCCGGACTAATACATTCAATACGGTCGCTATACATCAAAACTCGAATACGTGAACCTGCTATAGAGTAATTCCTGTGTACGCAAGCATTAACAACCATTTCGCGTAAGACTTTATCAGGTATAGGACTATTGGTATCAATCCGTTTTGTGCCATTAATCGTAGAGGGGCGCATAATATTGTTTTTTAGCACAGCAACAGCAGTATCTACTTGTTGCGGTAAAGTGCCTATGATTTCTTGACGATCAATTAAATCGGCTGCTATTTCTACCCCATTAAAATGAGCAAACATAACGGCTGCTTGGGGTAAATAACGTGTAGGGTTAATACCAAATATTAATAATCCACCTACAGTAGGCTCACCCGAAGGGCTTAAAATATCGGTATTAATAAGTAATTGTTTACGTGCTATGTCGTCTTCCTTGGAAAACTCAAATCCGTAGCTCGCAAAATATTGGTCTAAGGTTGCCATATTGAGGTCATTCATAGACGCCTGAGGAATGGGAGTAGCATCGTAATGAAAGACACCAGACATTTGAAACAAACGCATGAGTTCGGATTGGGTAGCTAGGCGATTGGTGGAGCCTACACGGATTAAATACTTATCTCCGGTTTGATAAGGTTTATCTTTGCCTTTAGGAACGTGAATTAGAGCAATCGTTTTATGGTGATAAGTGATCACTTCGCATTGTACATTGAGAGCGGGAATAACCGAGGTACGTGCAATATTCATCACCCATTCTTCAGTACGCTCGTGTTCATCAATGCCAATGATGGAACCATCGTCAGCAATACCTAGTAATATCACTCCGCCTGCACTATTAGCAAAAGCCACCATTTCACGCGCTAGGGTTTCAGAGCGTACTGGCAGCGTTTTAAACTCAACAGCTTCATTTTCGCCTTGTTGGATGAGGGTGTGTAGGTCTGATGGGTTCATATTGTAGGGCTACGTCGGTGTCGTTAAGTAGAGTATAACAACTCTAGGTATGTAGTGGGCTAGTATTGGCTAATATAAAGCGTTGTAGAAAACGGTAATGTGGTTTCGGCAGGTGCTTTCACCCCCTATCGTTGTGGCTAATCATGTCGTTGTAGCTAATTATGCTAAGTTCACGTTTTGTAACCAAAGTAAAGTTATCAACAATTCGACTAATTTACTAAAGCAGCCATTTCTTTAATATCGTATATAAGTCTTTGCTGAGTTCTATTGGGCGGTATCTTGATCGATAACAGAGCTAACCTAATAGCGTGGGCTATTTAAAGCTATCTCCTCTAGCCTTATCCTTTACCTTTTTGTCGTGTACAGAGGAGTTTTCTAGTGTTGTTAATGATATTATAAATAAAAAGAGTAGAGATTCATTAACTGATGTTTCTACTTTAGAAAATAAAATTGATCAATTGATTTATAAGTTGTATGGCTTAACTGAAGATGAAATAAAAATAGTAGAAGGCTCATCAAACCATTAGCAATAACGGCTTATTTGCTCTATTTACAGCAAAACTATTAAAATCAATTGTATCTTATGCGGCATTGCCGTATACTTTATAGTATGTATACGATAATCGAAACTCCAACTTTTACGGCTGATGCCGAGGAGCTATGGTCAGAAGATGATCGTGGAAAATTTTGCACCTTTTTAGCAGCTAATCCAGAAGCGGGTTCAGTGATTCCACGGTCAGGTGGACGTAGAAAGATTCGTTGGATACGTAGTGGAGCTTCAGCAGGCAAAAGTGGTGGTGTACGAGTCATCTATTTTACTCGTTTACCTTCGGGGGAAATCTGGTTATTGACGATTTATGCTAAAAGTGAGCGGGAAAACATACCTGCCCATATTCTGAAAGCCATTAGAGAGGCTATTGAAAATGACAGATAAAGATTACATAACAGGTGAAGAGCTAGGAAACAAATTATTGCAAGCGGTACGAGAAATGAAAGCTGGACAAAAAGGGCGTGTAACAGTAGTAGAACCCAACGAAGTGGCCGCCGCCCGCTTTGCTACAGGTTTATCACAGACTCAATTTGCACATGCCTTATGTATTTCACGTCGTACTTTACAAGATTGGGAGCAAGGCCGCCGCCAGCCATCTGGCGCAGCTCGCACTTTAATTCGCCTTGCTCGTAAACATCCCCAGCTCATTGCTGAGGAGTTATTAGTTAGCTTACCAATTCCTGCAAAAACTTCTTAAGCCACAGTACTCGTTCCTCAGTATTAGGGATTTCTTTTAAAAGACGTAGTTTATCCGAGCCTTCTAACTTAAAATCCCACGAACGTTTTTGAATCAATTGAATAATTTTCATAGGATCAATATTAGGCTTGGCATCGAATAAAATACGTCCTCCTGTGGCATGCATATCCAGTTTACGAATCCCTAAGGGTTGCGCGAGTAATTTAATTTCAGTGGCAGCAAATAAGGCTTGAGTGGGTTCTGGTAATAAACCAAAACGATCAATCATTTCTACCCGTAATTCATCCAATGCCATTTGATCTTCAGCACTCGCAATACGCTTATATAAAATCAAACGACTATGCACATCGGGCAAATAGCTCTCTGGAATTAACGTCGGAATGCCTAAATCTATCGTAGTCGGTGGTTGAGTCGGTTGCGCTAAATCGATCATTTGTCCGGTTTTTAAGGCTCGCACGGCACGTTGCAATAAATCATTGTAAAGGTGATAGCCAATCTCTTGGATTTGCCCGCTTTGATCTTCACCTAATAACTCACCCGCCCCGCGAATTTCTAAATCGTGAGTCGCTAAAGTAAATCCAACCCCTAAATCCTCTAAGGATTCAATAGCCTCTAAACGTTTTTGCGCATCAGGTGTTAAATGCTTTTTCGGTGGAGTAATTAAATAGGCATAAGCGCGATGATGCGAACGCCCAACCCGTCCGCGTAATTGATGTAATTGTGCTAGCCCTAATTTATCCGCGCGATTGATAATAATGGTATTTGCCGAGGGAACGTCGATACCATTTTCAATAATCGTGGTGGCAACCAAAATTTGGAAACGCTGATGGTAAAAGTCCTGCATAATGCTTTCCAATTCGCGCTCGCGCATTTGCCCGTGTGCGTATTGGATCTTAGCTTGTGGCAATAATACTTGTAGGTCTTCGACCATTTTGCCAATCGTATCTACTTCATTATGCAGCACATATACCTGACCCCCGCGTGCAATTTCCCGCGCACACGCTTCTTGAATCAGGGTATTACTCCATTCGGTGACAAACGTTTTAATCGCATGGCGTTGTACCGGAGGGGTAGCAATAATCGATAAATCACGCAAACCCGACAGCGACATATTCAGCGTGCGCGGAATCGGTGTGGCGGTCATGGTGAGCATATCGACATTAGCCCGTAGCTTTTTGAGTTGCTCTTTATGGCGCACCCCAAAACGATGTTCCTCGTCAATAATCACTAAGCCGAGATTTTTAAATACTACATCGTCTTGTAATAGTTTGTGCGTACCAATCACTATGTCAATTTGCCCAGCGGCTACCTTCTCTAATGCTTGCTTCACTTGAGCAGCGGTTTTAAAGCGTGATAAAGACTCCACAACAAACGGCCAATCGGCAAAGCGGTCGCGGAAATTATTTAAATGTTGCTGAACCAGTAGGGTAGTCGGGGCAATAATAGCGACTTGCTTACCTGCATTGGCAGCGATAAAGGTAGCACGCATAGCGACTTCGGTTTTACCAAAGCCCACATCACCGCACACGACTCGATCCATCGGTTGCTTGGAGCGCATGTCTCGAATAACCGATTCAATCGCAAGGGCTTGATCCGGTGTTTCCTCAAAGGGGAAGCCAGCGGAAAATTGTTGATATTCTAGCTCATTAAATTCAAAGGCTTGACCGAGTTGAGCAGCACGACGCGCATGAATATCGAGTAATTCCGCCGCCACATCACGGGCTTTTTCGGCGGCTTTTTGGCGACTTTTGCTCCATTGCTCATTACCTAGTTTATGTAGGGGGGCTGCATCAGGTGATACCCCTGTATAACGACTAATCAGATGTAAAGCCGTAACAGGCACATAAAGTCGATCACCGCCTGCATATTCGAGAGTTAAATACTCCGAAGTCATGCCTCCAGTGGTAATCGTCTGCATCCCTAAATAGCGCCCGACTCCGTGTTCTTCGTGCACGATAGGTGTACCCTGATTCAGATCGGTGAGATTGCGAATAATCGAGTCAGCATCGCGCGTAGCTTTTTTGCGGCGGCGTTGTTGTTGAACGGGTGCACCATGCAACAGCGTTTCGGGAATAACGGCTAAAGCAGGTTCCTTGAGCCAAAAGCCGGATTCCAAAGGAGCGACGGTAATCGCCATAGCCTCTTTGGAATTTAAAAAGGCTTGCCAGCTTTCCAGTACTTTGACGCTTAATTGATTATCACGCAGTAATTGTAATAGTGCTTCACGCCGTCCTGCTGATTCTGCGGTAAACAGCACGCGCCCTTTGAGCAGCTTTAAAAATTCAGTGAGCAAAATTAAAGGTTGCTCATGCTTAGTTTGCACTAAGAGGGGCGGTAGGGAATAAGTAGGATAATGTGTACCTGCTTGCTCAGTACCTTGGGCTACTTGAATACGTCGATAGCGCCCTAATTCATAATTGAGTGTGGCGGGATCAATGAAAACCTTTTTAGGCTCTAGGAGTGGGCGTTCAATATCATGGCGGCGCTCTTCATAGCGATGCTCAATCGTTTGCCAAAAGCTCGCCATCGCGGCTTGAGCTTGATCCTCAAAAATAACTAAAGTGCGCTCAGGCAAATAATCAAATAGGGTAGCAGTGTGCTCAAAAAACAGGGGTAGATAGTATTCAATACCGGCGGGAGGATTGCCTTTACTCACCGCATCATAAATTTGACTACGACTAAGATCACCCCCTAATTGATTGCGGTAGTTTTGCTTAAATAACGCAATTCCCGCTTTATCTAATGGAAACTCGCGGGCGGGCAATAATTCAATTTGTTTAACTTTATCCAGAGTCCTTTGAGTTTCAGGGTCGAAGCTGCGAATACTTTCAATTTCATCATCAAACAAATCAATGCGATAAGGTACATCGCTACCCATAGGAAATAAGTCAAAGATCGAGCCACGCGTGGCGTACTCACCGTGCTCTAGCACTTGATTCACTGAGCGATAGCCCGCTTGCTCTAATTGCTGGCGAAAGGTTTCTACCTTAAATGAATCGCCTGTCGTGACATTAAGAGTATGCGCATGGATATAGTGAGTGGGCGGTAGGCGATGCATTAAAGTCGTCATCGGTACGATTAAAATACCCTGTACCATACTAGAAAGCTTGGATAACAGCTTTAAGCGTTCCGAGACAATATCTTCAAGCGGTGAAAAAATATCATAAGGCAAGGTTTCCCAATCAGGGAAAATATGTATAGGTGTATGGGGAGTGAAAAACCTTAATGCGGCTTCTAAGCGATGGGCGGCATGAATATCGGCTGTCAGTAGCAGGACTATGCCTTTGTGTTGTTCAGCGGTATTAGCCATTAATAAACTTTGGGCGCTACCTTGTAATTGTCCCCAGTAGGTAGAACCATGAGGAGGGGGAGGGAAAATAGGTTTTAGCCAAGCGCTCATCGGGGTATCCCAACACTATAAAATGCGGCATTTTACCCTGAACTGAGCAATGGGTGAACTTTTAGATCATGTTAGGGTGTTTTCAATACCTCAAGCCTATCTCAGGGGTAGTGCTCTAGGCGCTACCCTGTGAAACGGTGTTTAGGGCGAACCCATAGGTCTATCAGTAGGGTTTTTGGCAAGCTCTACCTCAATACGCTTTTTAACATCATCGCGTTCGGCTGAGCTGAGCATTTCCATCACGACATCGCGGTTTTCTATCGCATGTTGCTCCCCTTTAGCAGCGGCTAAAGAGAGCCAAAAGGCCGCTTCAGGTAGATTTTTAGGAGTCCCTAGTCCCTTAGCGAGAAAAGTACCCAGACTATATTGAGCATTAATATGATTGGCTTGCGCCGCTTTGCGTACCCAGAAGAGGGATTCTTTATAATCTTGTTCTACCCCTTCACCTTTGGCAAACATCATCGCAAGATTATATTGAGCTTCTACATAGCCTTGTTCGGCAGAGGCACGATACCAATAAAGCGCTTGAGAAGGGTCATGAGGTAAGTCACTGCCTTGATTAAATAAATACGCCATCATGTATTGTGCCGCAGGGTTTTTATTTTCAGCGGCTTTTGACACCCACTCAATCCCTTTGTCCGTATTTTGCTCTATGCCTTCGCCCAATACGTATTTAATGCCTAAATTATATTGTGCTCCTGCCTCATTTTGCTCGGCTGCTTTACGATACCATTCAATAGCTTTAGCTAGGTCTTTCTCGACTCCATCACCTTCTTCATACATCAGCCCCAAATTAAATTGGGCGGCGGCATCGTTTTGGTTAGCAGCAGTCGTGAACCAATAGGCTGCTTTTTCCATATTTTTTTCAACGATAGTGCCTTGAAGATAACGTGTACCTAGATTGAATTGAGCATCACGATGCCCGTTTTCAGCCGCTTTAGTGAGCCACTCAATCGCTTTTTGATTGTCAGTACTCCCCCCTAACATATTATCGGCATAAATGAGCGATAGGTTATATTGGGCATCCCGATCATTTTGCAGCGCTGCTTTTTCTAGCCAAACGCTAGCTTCTTTGACATCACCATTTTTAATGTACAAAAAGCCTAGATTAAATTGCGCATCCATGTAACCTAGATTAGCAGCTTGTTTATATAAGCTAACCGCTTTGCTGGTATCTTGTTTAGCATCAATGCCGTGTTCGTAGTGGAAAGCTAACTCATAAAGCGCTTTAGGGTATTGTTGTGCAGCCGCTAAACGTAACCACTGCATACCAAGCTCTGGGTTGCTTTCTACACCTGCTCCCTTAATATAGCGTTCTGCAATACGAAATTGCTCAGAGGGGCTGGCTACACTGCCTAATTCGGGTAGCGGAGTGGTGTAGCGGGTATTGTCAAGTTCTGCATTTGCAGTGCTGCCCATTACATAAAAACTAAGAGACCCTACTAAGGCAATATAGGGAAAAAAGGTGCGATAATTGCTCCTGCGCATGATTATAAATTCCAGCAAGCTTAGTTATTCAGGAGAGGTTTAGGTTGTGATTAATAACTCACAACTTGGTTATAAATATAACAAATCCTTATGAAAAGATAAAAATTTTCCGATAAGGTCAAATTTACAGCTAGCTTATCCATATCAAGACTCATAGTGGGGGACAAGGAGGAAAGTTCATGGCGCAACAACCCTTTATATTTAAAGGCGAAATGACGCTAGTCAATGTATTGGCACTACAGTCTAGTGATGTAGCCGCTATTGGTACGGCTTTAAAACAAAAGCGTGAAATATCACCCGTGCTATCCAGAGGGCCTATCATCGTGGATTGTCAGGGTATTAGCGCGGAATGCCAAAATATTGACCTAAAAATTCTGGCAGATGTTATACGTGAAGCGGACTTCATTCCAGTAGGTTTACGTAATTTTCCTGAAGAATTCAGTGAGCAGGCTGCACAAGCAGGCTGGGCTATGCTACGTCCGGGGGCAGTAGCCCGTAGTACTCAAACCTCTATTCCGGTTGAAATTACCCCTACCCAAGCGCTTACTAATCCCGTGCAATCCCATTTAGTATTAGTCGATAAACCGGTACGTTCGGGGCAGCAAGTGTGTGCCTTGCAAGGCGATATTGTAGTATTACAGCACACCAGTGCCGGATCAGAGCTATTAGCAGCGGGATCGGTGCATGTATATGGGTCGCTACGCGGGCGGGTATTAGCGGGTGTGTTAGGCGATACTCAAGCGCGAATTTTTTGCCAAAAATTAGAAGCTGAGCTAGTGGCTATTGCCGGACGCTACCGACTCTTGGATGAAGTGGATACTCCACTGAAAGGTCGTCCAGCAATGATCTATTTAAGCGGTGAAAAACTTGTTATTGATTCTATGTTTTAATTAAAAATAGTTTAAAGATATAGCTGGTATTGGCTATTTAACCTTAGTTTTTAAAGTGCTATTTGTTAAACTCTGACCTTTTGCTGTGCTGGTAACAGTCAGTACCTGAGTGAAAGTTAGCGGGTATTTCTGGAGCAGTCTTGGCGGCAGGGACGTTGCCTTGAAGCTTACAAGGATGTATTCACAGCGCCTGCGGAAGGAATGCTCGATAACTTTTGCATGACTACTTATGTGACTTTTGAGTGTCTCAACTAAATAAAGGAGTATTAGATTGACTAGGATTATTGTGGTTACCTCTGGCAAAGGAGGAGTCGGTAAAACAACCACCAGCGCCGCCTTTGCAACAGGGTTAGCTTTACGCGGTCATAAAACGGCAGTGATCGATTTTGACGTAGGATTACGTAATCTCGATTTGATTATGGGTTGTGAGCGCCGCGTGGTCTATGACTTTATTAACGTGATCAATGGTGAGGCGACCTTAAAGCAAGCGCTGATCAAAGATAAGCGGTGTGAAAATTTATATGTTTTACCTGCCTCCCAAACTCGTGATAAAGAGTCCTTGACACAAGAGGGGGTGGAACGTGTGATTAAGGAGCTTCAAGAGGATGGGTTTGACTATATCCTTTGTGACTCGCCCGCAGGCATTGAAAAGGGTGCTGCAATGGCGATGTATTTTGCTGACGATGCCATTGTAGTCACTAACCCTGAGGTTTCTTCAGTACGGGATTCAGATCGCATCTTAGGTTTACTCGCCAGTAAAACCCGCAAAGCTGAGCAGGGTGAGTCAGTACGCGAGTTTTTATTGATCACTCGCTATGCACCAGAACGAGTGCAAGAGGGCGAAATGTTGGCGATGGAAGACATTTTAGAAATCTTGGCTGTCCCTTTGATTGGAGTGATTCCAGAATCTAAAAGTGTGCTACAAGCCTCCAATAATGGTTCCCCGATTATTTTGGACACGCAAAGCCATGCGGGACAAGCCTATGATGATTTTGTCAGACGTTATTTAGGAGAGACGGTTCCCCATCGCTTTTTAGCTGTTGAGAAGAAAGGATTCCTCAAACGCCTATTTGGAGGTTAACCAATGGGATTGTTCAGCTTTTTTAAGACCACTAAGCAGGATTCCGCTAAAGTGGCGAAAGAGCGATTACAGATTTTAATTGCTCATGAGCGTCTGGATCGATCTGGCCCCGACTTTTTACCCCAGTTGCGCCGCGATATTATGGAAGTGATTCGTAAATATGTGGCGGTTGATGAAGGACAAGTACAAGTGCAATTTGAAAAAGGCACGGATTTCGACATATTAGAACTAAATATTACTCTACCTGAACGGGTGCATTAAAAGGACTTAAAGCCCCACCCTAAAGTACTTAGGGTGGAAAGGTATAAGTTATAAAGTCTTAATAAAATCCTTAAGCTCAGTGGCAGTCACAGGTCCGGGTTGCACCGCTACTAACTTACCTTGAGGCGAAAATAATAACAGGGTTGGCGTACCCAAAAAGGTTTCATCCGCATGTTTAACTAAATAGGCATCCACCTCCGCCGCATTACTTAAAAAGTTAGGGAAGCGCATTTTATGTTGCTGAATAAAACGTTGCGCCTCTGCTTTGCCAGCTTGATCATCAATCGAAATACCGAATACATCGATAGTAGGCAGGCGCTGATCAATTTCAATTAAATGATGAATAGTTTGACGGCAGATCGAGCAAGTAGATGCCCAGATTTCAATAGCCGTCCAGCGTCCTTTGCCGACTAATTGCTCCATCTTGACAGGTTTACCTGCCATAGTAGTCATAGCATGACTAGGAAGGGCTACACTCAGTAGGCTAAGACTTAGGAGCAAGGTATATAATGCATGTTTTAAGAAGATCATTCATTTCAATCCATTACAGTAGCTATTAGAAGCAAATTATATCCAAGATAACTTAGAGTAATGAGCGCTTAAACGATTATAGGTAGACTTAGGTTTACCACTAGACTCTCTCTCTAATCCTCATTAACGTATAGCTCAACGACTTGCCCATTATTAATAAGGAATATCAGTTCATGAATAAAGCCGCCTATTCATTACCCCAAGGCGTATTGTTTGATTTAGACGGTACTTTAGTCGATACCGCTCCCGATTTGGTTAATGCTCTAAATGCGGTATTGCAAGTCGAAGGACGCGAGACTTTAACCCTAGCACAAGCGCGTCCCGCCGCTTCGCACGGTGCAGCAGCCTTATTAAAACTGGGGTTTGGTAATGATATGTCGGAAGAGCAATTGCGTAATCGTACACGGCTATTTTTGGATCATTACAGCGCTAATATCTGTGTGGATAGTGAGCTATTTGCGGGTATGGATTTGGTACTAGAGCACTTAGAGGCTTTAGGGATTCCTTGGGGGGTGGTGACTAATAAACCTGCTTTACTGACTTTGGCTTTATTAGATGAATTGCGTCTACGTGAGCGGGCTTATAGCGTAGTGAGTGGCGATACTCTAGCAGTAGCTAAACCTCATCCAGAACCCTTGCTGTATGCAGCCTCGCAATGTGAAGTGGAGCCGGCGCATTGTATTTATATTGGTGATGCGGAGCGCGATATTGAGGCAGCAAAACGGGCGGGTATGAAGGCTTTAATTGCTGGCTATGGTTATATCGGAGCTGATGATCAGCCGGATACTTGGGGTGCGCAAGGGGTATTGCAACAGCCTTTAGATTTTATGCATTGGCTTACCATTCAAGCCGCTCACTAAAGTCGTTGCTCTATGACCTCAGGTGGTTTGGATATTTATACTGCATTACTATTGGTGCTTTTGGCTCTAGGTTTAGGGCTAGCTATTGGCTATTGGATTTATGGACGAGCGTTAGAAAAAGCCCAACACGAGATTGAACGCTTAGAGTATCGCCTGCAAGCCGAGGAGCAATTACACGAAGAACGCCTGTTAATGCTCGATGATGCCCAAGACCGGATGAATAATGCATTTGCCGTGCTTTCTCAACGTGCATTGCGCGAAAATAATGAGCAGTTTTTGCAACTCGCACAGGAAAATCTAGGGCGTTTTCAAGCCGAATCTAAAGCCGATTTAGAACAACGTCAGCAATCGATTGAATATTTGGTTGATCCCATTCGCCAAGCCTTAGAAAAAACCGAGCAACACCTCTATGCCATTGAACGCGCTCGCGAAGCCTCGTTTAGTATTTTAGGTGAGCAGCTACGTGCTTTAAGTCTCGATCAAGTCTCCTTACGCCAAGAAACTACTAAACTCGCTACTGCCCTTAAAAATCCTACAGCACGCGGTCAATGGGGTGAATTAAGTTTAAAACGCATTGTCGAATTGGCGGGCATGACTGAGCATTGTGATTTTGAGCTGCAAGTGCAGCGCAGTAATGAGGAGCGCACTATTCGGCCTGATATGGTAGTGAGGCTACCCGATGCGCGTGAGCTAATCGTGGATGCTAAAGCGCCGATGGATGCCTATCTCCAAGCGGTTGATGCACCTGATGAACTCTCCCGTGTGAATTATCTCCAAAAACATGCACGTAGCTTAAGAGAGCATGTCAAAGTATTGGCCGCTAAGCGTTATTGGGAGCAATTCAGCCAAGCACCGGATTTTGTGGTGTTATTTGTGCCCGGAGAGGCTTTTTTAGGCGCGGCTTTAGAGCAGGATAAAACCTTATTGGCTGAAGCTTTAGATGCAAGAGTCATTTTAGCCTCGCCTGCTACTTTAATGGCTTTATTGCGAGCGGTCGCTTTTGGCTGGAAACAAGCCGCACTAACGGCGAATGCCAGCCAGATTCGTACCCTTGGGGAAGAATTACATAAACGTCTCAGTATTTTAACGACTCATATTCAAACGATGGGGCGGCAGTTAGGGCAAAGTGTGGAAAGTTATAATCGTTTAATTGGCTCATTAGAGCGCCATGTGCTACCGAGTGCTAAACGTTTATCCGAGCTAGGTATTTCATCCGAGCGTAAAATCGCCACTTTAGACCCTTTGAGTGCTCAACCGCGCCCTTTAGTGACGGATACGGAGTCATCTGTTGATTTAGTCGATTTAACGCATCACAGCGGAGAAACATTGTGAAACCTGTGCAACGCCATTGTTATAGCACTTTGAGTTTAATTATAGGGCTATTAGTACTTGTTTTATTAGCTGGAGCGTGGTTTTGGGAGCCGATACTACATTTTTTTAAAACCGGACAAACCACCCGCTTGGGCGTGGATATAGGCATTGTATTAAATGGTTTTATTCTGGTGTTGTTTGTAGTGGGGGTATTGCGCATGAGCTGGCTCTTACTCGATTTTGCTCATGAACAATCCGTCATACGTAAATTTGCCAAACGCGCCCAAGAAGGTGCTGAAAACCCTGCCTATGAAATGCCTCGTGCCGCACTGATGGTACAACGTTATGATCGTATTGTGACGATTGCTCGCCAGCATGCTGTACCGGAGCAAAATGCCTTGTCATCGAGCCTACAAGCGCAATTAGGGGCGGAATTTACTTTGATTCGCTTTGTGCATAATACGCTGATACTAACAGGGGTATTTGGGACAGTAGTTTCACTATCTCTAGCGTTAGTGGGGGCGGCGCGACTATTTACGAATCCTCAGGATACTGAGCCAATGGCGGCGATTATTGGCAGTATGTCGACGGCTTTAAGTACTACTGTGACGGCGATAGTTTGCTATATGGTGTATTCGTATTTGCACTTGCGGCTACAAGACATTCGTACTGAGTTACAAACCAATATTGAAGATGTCACTATGGTTTATATTTTGCCCCGCTTCCAAGTGGGTGAAACGGCACTTTTGCAGCATGTGGGGGCACTTGCCGCGCAACTACGCCAAGCGGCAGAGTTGATTACCCGTGTTCAAGATCGCTTCTTACAAGCGGGTGAGCGCCTACAGGTCGCCGTTGATGATCTACATCAAGGGGTACAAAATAGTGGTTATACGATTCAAGATATTCGGGAAACCCTGCGTGAAGGTTTCCGTCTACCACCGGTTACCAGTAACCCGCCGGATCGCACTAAGTTAGAACCTAAACTCACTCCTCCTGATACGATTTTACAAGGGACACGGCGATGAGTTGGGGACAGGAAATACACGATGATCACGAGGAGAGCTTTTGGCCGTCCTTTAGTGACATTATGATGGTAGTGGCTATGGTGTTTTTGCTGATTACTTTAACAGTAGTATTGAGCAATACCCGTTTAGTGGCGCAATTACGTAATAGTATCCAAGCCGAACAGCAAGCTTCACAGCTAGCTGAGGCACAACTAAAAGCTAATGCTAGCTTAGAAGAGCAATTAGATTACTACCGCAATCGTGCAGCTTCTGTGGAGTATGAACTTCTCAGGAGTCGTGCCAAAGCTGAAACGCTAAGCCAAGAGTTAGATAATACCCGTCAAGCACTACAAAATACCGAGCGAACTCAACAAGCCAATCAAGCGCAAATGAATGCAGCGACACAACGCACTCAAGCACTAGAGCAAGAATTGAGTAGCGCATTAAGTACGGCACAAACTTTGCGCACGCAACTCAATGAGCGCCAGACGCGTACCACTGAGTTAGAGCAAGAGGTACAACGCCTCACCGGTGAAACCGAAACCTTAAAAGCAAGCTCTAGCGCCGCCTTAAGCAAGTTACAAGGTGAGCTAGATGAGTTAGATAGTAAATATCAAAAGCTGCTACGCCCCGCTCGCTCCCCTAAAAATAAACAGGTAGTCGAAGTGATTTATCAAAAAGGTAGCTACCGGATTCGCAAACCTAGCGAGTTTGTTCATCGCACGGTAGATAATACCACCTTACACAATGAACTCAGTGCCTTAAAAAATCAGTATGGTACGGATTTATATGTGAAAATTATTATCCCAGAAAATAGTGGCTTGTCGTATAACGAGGCATGGCGTTTTACCCGCGATATTTTGGATAAATATGATTATTACTCTCAAGGTGAAACAACTCCCGCGAATACACCAACGCCAGCACCTAATTAGTCTGAGTATGTAGCTAGGTTATCGTCAACGATTTACCAACCTAGAATCTATAACCTAGGAGCGAACGTCATTCATTTGTTTAAGGTTAAAGTTATGAAATTGGTACGTACTGTATTGGCTAGTGTTTTAAGTCTGATGGCTGTGAGCTTACAAGCTGATCCTATGTTAGAGCAGGCCACGCATAAAGGCTGTTTTATTTGTCATAGTATGCAACATAAAACAGGGCCTGCGATTCCTTTAGCACCTGCTTATGCTGATATTGCCGAGCGCTATAAAGATGGATCGATGCCAGCCGATAAACTAGCCGAACGTATTGTAAAAGGGACGGTGGAAGGCCCTCAGCATTGGGAAGGCAAGGTCAATATGCGTTTTATGCCACCAAATGTGAATGTGAGTGAAGCAGAAGCGCTACAACTAGCGCAATGGGTATTAAGTATTAAACCCGATACCGTCACCGAACAGGCAGTGACACATGAAGGTATGTTGGCACTAGCCGCCCAGAGTGGTTGTATGGTCTGTCATGGGGTAGATAAACAAGCCGATACTCATTATCTGCCGCTAGCCCCTACTTATAAGCAAATAGCTGAAAAATATAAAAACAACCCCGATGCTAGCAAAATCATGGTAGAGGCTATGTTACATGGCACGCTCAATCGCACTGAGCATTGGGAGAATGTCAATATGCGTTTTATGCCAGCTAATCCGGCATTAAAACCAGAAGATGCGGAAAAAATTGCAGCATGGATTCTGACTTTATAATCATTTATCTCTAGACAGCATTGCTTAGCACCATGAGCAGAGAAATCTATCATGGTGCTAGCTGCTTTAAATACTCAACATATAAATCCCAAGCTTTAAATTGTGCTTGAGAGTACTTTATGAGGTACTCTCAGATTCAGATAATTGAGCTAGTGATACCGTAAAGATACCCCAATCATCAATTTTCATCATTTTTTTATGAAAACCGTATTCATTAAATAAGCTATCTAATTCATATTGACTACGGCGACGCATAATCCAGCGTTGTTTTTGATGATTACCCAATACGTGAGCAATTTGTTCTAATTGAGGATGCCAAGGTTGTCCGGTATAAATAATATAGCCATTAGGTTGTAACCATTGTGCAATACCTTTAATTGCTTTTTGCACTAAACTATTATCACTAAATAATTCAAATACACCGGAAATAATCACTATATTAGGTCGGAAAGCTTGATTTTGATAGCTAGCTGGATCAAAGGCATTAGCTTGTAAGTAGTGAATATTAGTTAATTTTAAAGTTTGAGCTAGTGTTTTACCTTCAGATAAATTCTGCTCTTGATAATCGCGTACTTGTACGTGAATATCAGGTAAGGCTTGGGCTAATTCAACCAAATAGCGGGCAGGGCCTCCAGCAATATCGACAATATTAACCTCTTGTCCTGCTACTTGTAGTTTTAAAATCGCCTCTTTGAGTAATTGTTGTAGATGGACTTTACGCTGGCGAATACCGCGCCAACCAATAGCATTTAAATACTGTTTATCAATAGCTTGCCCAATAATACCTAGTCCAGAAGGTTGATTTTTATAAACATGATCTAAAGCCACACCCGAATCAAAACCATATTTTAAGCCAATCTGCATTCCATCACTTAAAAAGCCTAAGCGTTGCATCATTAAGCGTTGTAGCTTATAAGAGGCTTTATTAATGATAGTGGTTTTGTTTCCGGCAATTTGATTGCTTTCAAATTGAGTTAAAGTTACTAAAGTATCACGCATCGCAGGCTGATCATAGGTAAAGCATTGCTGCATAAAGGCTAACATAGCGCTAGTAACTTGTTCAGCACCATGCTCATATAAAATGCCGTGGTAAAAATCATTTAAAATAAGATGTTGTTTTAAGGGGGATGACAAGGTTGCATAAAATTGTAATTGTGCGCCATTGTCAACTACATAGTCTTGAGCAGCACTGACTACCAAGGTAGGCGTTACTATTAAATGTGCATCATTCACAACACGCTTTGCAGTATCTAGTAAAGTAGTTAATTGGCGTGCTGGAATACTGGGATTAATCAGTTTATCGTTATTATAGCGTTCTTGTTCAGCTCGATTATGTGTTAGAAAACGTGATTTAACATACGACTTAATATCAAGAGTTGGCTTAAAGCGAATCGCTAAATCAAGCGCCGGCTTTGCAAGCGGTATATACAGTTTTATTTTAAAAGCAGGTGCTAATAAAGCCATGCCTGCAATGGATGGAGCATAATCATGTGCCCAAGTACTGGCGACTACTCCCCCTACTGAATTAGCCACTATAAATAAATCACCTTGCGTTTTATTAGTTTCCTCACAAACAAACTGTACAAAAGCGTCTAAATCACGCACTAATTGCATAAATTCATAACTAGGTGGCGTTTTGCTATAGCCATGCCCACGATTGTCGAAAGCATACACAGCATAGCCAGCTTGAACCAATACGTCGGCAACACCGCTAAGGCGCTCCGAGTGTTCGTGTCCACGATGGAGTAAGAGAACGATTTTGCCATTGGCTTGTGGTACTTCATCCCATGCGCGATAAAATAATAAAGTGCCTTCTGATGCGGTAAACTGTCCTGTTTTCATGATGTTAAGTACTCAATAGCGATTTCTGTAAGGAGCGAATACTGCTTTCTAACTCGTTCATAAAGGTTTGTTTAGTCGATTCAGCAGTATAATAAATAGGCTTGCCGATGTTGACCTCCATGCCAAACGGCACGAGTAATTTTTCACCTTTGGGTAACACTTTACCAGTCCCATGCATGTAAATAGGGATAACCGGAATATGCGGAAAGTCTCTGGCTAAATAGGCAATACCTGATTTAAAAGGAGCCATTTCGCCATTAGTAGCACGACTACCCTCAGGAAATAAAATAATGCTATAGCCAGACTTTAAAGCGTTTTCGACCCCCATTAAACGTTCACCACGATCTAAAGTACTGGTGCGATCTAAAGGAATAATGCCCAATACTTTTAATGAAAACCAAGCTATCCATTTGTTTTTAAGAAAATAATCGGCTGCCGCCACAGGTCGAATATATTTTAATTTTTTAAACGGATAAAGATTCATTAAAACTAAGGTATCTAAATGACTATTATGATTAGCGGCTAAGATACAGGGTTTGTCTAGGGGTAAATAGTTTTGCCCGATTAATTTAATACCTGCAATGAAGAGTAAAAAAGGACGTACTATCAGAGCAAAAAATAATATTTTTAGCATAAGCACCTCCTAGTAATATAAGTAATAAACATAATGGAAAAATAGAGGTGCAGTGTAGGTTAGACTATCAATGCGGTCTAAAATACCTCCATGTCCGGGAATTAAAGTGCCAGAATCTTTAACCCCTATGTCACGCTTAATCATAGAGATTACTACATCACCAATAAACCCAGCGCTACTAATCAACATGCCAGCTAATAAAGCTTGATACCAGCTAAAAGGTGTGAGAAAGGAGAGAACTAAGGCTAGTAAAGTAATACAAATAAATGCACCTATAAATCCTTCTACGGTTTTATTAGGACTAACTTTAGGTATGATTTTATGTTTACCAACGCTTTTACCCCAGATATACTGCAATATATCATTAGCTTCAGTCAGGAGGATTAAATATAGTACTAAATCAGTACCTGCAATAGCAACCCCATTTTTGGGATTGGTTAATGTTATTAAATAGGCTAAATGACTTAAGCCAAAGACAAACATCATTAAGCCCCATTGAATACGGCTGGTATTTTCTAAAAAACCTTTGGTATCTCCAATCAATACTTGCCTAAAGGGTAGTAGTAAAAACAAATAAACTGGAATCCAAATAACAAACATGCCATACCATTGCATATGAGCGAATAGATATTGCACAATAATAGCTAGATAAGCATAGAAAATAATTCGTCTATCTGTTTGACGCGTAGGGATGAGGGTAAAGTATTCTTTTAAAGCAAGGAAGCTTATTAGACCAAAGAAAAACATCGCCAAGGTATTATTAATCATTACTCCCAGAGTAAACAAACTAATAATCCACCACCATGATTGAATCCTTGCTTTTAGTTCAGGTGTATGATATTTCTTGACTAAATAAATCAGGAGCGTAGCAAAAATTAGTAAAGTATAAATCACTAAAATGACTAAGCCGCTTTTGCTATGCAATAAGGTTAGAAGCTGATCAATCATTGTGATAATCCTTTATGACAACGATTAATAATCGTTAAAATACTTAGGATCAAAGCGACTATTAAAATCGAATTCACCCAAGTACTAGGTAATATATTGAGACCTAGCAATAATCCTAAAGTACCCATTAAAAAAGCACGGTCACTTTTGCCCATAGGACCATCATAACGCCGCGTCTTACCTAATAGTCCAGCCATTTCGGTAAGTAGTGCGGTGATAACAAACAATACTACGAGAGTAGGGGAGATATTAGGTAACAAGGCAAACGGTAAATAAAGGGCTGCATCGGAAATAACATCACCTAATTCATTGAGCATAGCGCCTAAAGGAGTTTGCATCTGGTGTTCTTTGGCTAATAGGCCATCGAGTGCATTGAGTGCCATACGTATCAATAACACTAAGGGCAAGAGCACTAATAGCCATTTAGCCCCTTGAGTTAGAGTGAGGGCTAAACCCATGCCTAGCGACATTACTAGCGCTGCAATAGTAATCTGATTGGGGCTAATACCTGCTTTGGCTAGGCTAGCAACTAGCGGTCTTAGTAAGTTTTGAAACGCAGGTTTTAAGTCATAAATCGTCGCCATGAATGCTTATCCTAAGGGCTGTTTTATGCATTATTGCACGACTAGGCTGTCTAGAAAGGGGTAGGCTGCGAGGTAGCAATAGACAATACTTTGGCGCTAAAATACCGCCCCTTTAGAGCTTAGCCTTTGCGGAGTTAGTATGTATCAGGAACTGCTCAATTATGTACCTGCCCAGCCCGTGTTGCAGGAGCGAGTGATTTTAGTGACGGGGGCTGCGAGTGGCATTGGTCATGCAGTCGCAGTGGCTTATGCGCGTTTTGGGGCAACGGTAGTATTGTTAGATAAAAACGTTCCTGCCTTAGAAGTGACCTACGACAAAATCGTCAATGCAGGCTATCCTGAACCTGCGATTTATCCCCTCGATTTAGAAAAAGCTAATCAAGATGATTACGCCTTATTAGCTGAAAAAATTACCGAAACATTGGGGCGTTTAGATGGTCTAGTTTTGAATGCTGCATGGCTAGCGGCCTTCATGCCGATCAAATTGCATGATGTCGATCTATGGTCACAGATGTTTAATATTAATCTTCACGCTAATTTTTTGATTTTGAAAAATTGCCTACCACTTTTAGAGAAAGCTCCTGATCCCGCTATTGTGGTTTCCAGCGATGCGACTAATAAGCCTTATTATGGTGGATATGGTGTTTCCAAAGCGGCATTAGATACCTTGGCGGATTTAGTGATGACTGAATACGATACGCCACCACAATTTATTCGCGTGAATAAAATCAATACGGGACCAGTGCGGACTTCATTACGTACTTTGCACTATCCGGGCGAGAATCAAACCACCTTAGTGCGTCCTGAAAACGTGGTAGGGCCGTATTTATTTTTCATGAGTCCCGATGCGGGCAAACGTACCGGTGAATCTATTGATCTAGGGCGTTTATCCGCTGATACGCTTTGGCCGGGTAATCAGGAGTAAGAGGCATGAGCCGCGACCAAGTTTATGCTCAACCCTTACCGCAAGTCGTTGATTTCACCTTTAATGAGGCGGTGGCAGATGTGTTTCCAGACATGATTCGCCGCTCCGTGCCCGGCTATGAAACCATTTTGACTTTACTCGGTGTTATGGGGCAGGAGTTTATTCAGCCTAATACTCATGTTTACGATTTAGGGTGTTCTCTGGGAGCGGCGACCTTAGCGCTTGCCTCGCGGACTCAAGCCGAAAAAGTGCAATTTGTCGGTGTGGATAATTCGCCCGCTATGGTGCTGCGTTGTGAAAAAATATTGCAGCGCCATTTGCCGCGTCAGCCTGTCCAAGTACTGTGTGCGGATATTCGGGAGCTAAACTTCGAGCCAGCTTCAGTCATCGTACTCAATTTCACTTTGCAATTTTTACCGCCCCAAGATCGCCAAGCACTCTTAGAACGTTTGTATCAAGCCTTAGTCCCTAATGGCGTGCTGATCTTATCGGAAAAACTTAAATTCGCGGCTGATGCCGAACAGACCTTTTTGACCGATTTATATAGTGCTTTTAAACGCGCTAATGGTTATTCCGAACTAGAAATCAGCCAAAAGCGTACTGCGCTAGAACATGTATTAATCCCTGATACCTGCGCTGAGCATATAGAGCGTTTAAGCAAAATTGGGTTTAAACAGGTCTATCAATGGTTCCAATGTTTGAGCTTTAGCTCATTGATTGCGGTGAAATAAGCGATGGATTTACAAGCTTATTTTAATGCAGTCGACCAAGCTTTAAGCGCTTTACCTTGGGCTGAGCAATGGCGAACTCAACTGCCCGTGCAAATTAATGAAGTGCTCAATGCTCCTCACGGTAAACGTGAGGAATGGTTACAAGCTTTAGCCCAATTGCCGCCAAGTACACCATCAATAGTTGATTTGAATGCGGCTGCTATTCAAATGGGTCAAGCGCAAGATCTAAGTCCAGAGCAGCAGGTCGTATTACGTCAGAGCCTAGAAACCTTTATTCCTTGGCGCAAAGGACCGTTTAATTTATTCGGTACTTATATCGATACCGAATGGCGTTCCGATTGGAAATGGCAGCGTGTGCTACCGCATTTAAGTGATTTAACTGGGCGTACTATTTTAGATGTAGGTTGTGGTAGTGGGTATCATTTGTGGCGTATGCGTGGAGCGGGTGCGAAGCTAGTCATTGGCATTGATCCTAGTCTGTTTTTTCTCATGCAATTTCAATGTGTGCGGCACTATTTGCCTTATGAACCCGTCTATTACTTACCGCTAAAAAGCGAAGATTTGCCCATCCTCAAAGAAGGTGAAGGGTTTGATACGGTATTTTCTATGGGAGTGCTATATCATCGTCGCTCGCCTTTACAGCACTTGCTGGAATTAAAAGGTGTATTACGAGCGGGGGGCGAGTTGGTATTGGAAACCTTAGTGGTAGAAGGGGATGAGCGCACGGTATTAATGCCGGAAGATCGCTATGGTAAAATGCGCAATGTATGGTTTATTCCTTCCACAGCGTTATTAGAGTTATGGTTACGCCGCCTTGGGTTCGTGGCGATTCGCACGGTAGATGTGGGGCAGACCAGTCTTGAAGAACAACGACGTACCGAGTGGATGCGTTTTGAGTCGTTGGCGGATTTTCTTGATCCAACTGATCATAATAAAACCATAGAAGGCTATCCAGCACCCAAACGAGCGGTACTCATTGCTCAATTGCCTGCTTAGTCTTATTCTGGAAATGCCCTCCAGTGTTACATCTTACTTCCAGAGACGCTGTGAATACGTCCCTGTACGCTTCAAGGCGGCATCCATGCCGCCTAGACTCTTCCAGTAAGATGTAACACTGGAGGGCTTGTACGCTTAACTATTAACCTAGATCCACAGTTTTATTTAGTAGAGAGATCGTGAAGCAGTTATTACAGCAAGCCGGTTATCAATTAGCAATCGGTGACAACAACCCACTCCAGCACCAATTAGTGCAGTTTTGTGCTAATGCGTACCAGCGTTTTGCTAAGAGTTGGAATCAGCTTTGTGTAGATCCCTTTTTACGCGATGGGGGTAGTTATCGCCTGCGCCGTTATTCGGTGTTTCATTGGCGTAAAGGGCGTTTAACTTTATTACCGTATGAGCCACATTATCAAAGTAGCCATTACAACAAAGTGCACGGTGGGTTTAATCGCCATTTTCGTCCTTGGTTACCTACCATAGTGAATAATGCAGCCTTCCAGCGTATTGTGCAGTGGAGTATTGGACAGTTTGGAGCGCAAGCGTTGCAGCATACGTGGCGTATTCAAGCCCATCAGTTTCGGATTTTGGCGCGAGCGCATGAAGCAGGTAAGCCTACTCCCGAAGGGGTGCACAAAGATGGCGCGGATTATATTTTAGTGATGCTCCTAGATCGGCAAAATATAGTCGGTGGCGAGAGTCAATTATTTGATAATGCGATGCAACCCTTAGAGCAAGCCACTTTGAGTCAAACCGGAGATCTGGTCTTAATTAATGACGCTAAAGTGTATCATGGTGTCACTGAGATTCAGCCTCAAAAGACTGCCTCTCCTGCATGGCGCGATGTGTTGGTACTAACCTTTCATAAAAAAGATTAATTTATAGGCGATATTCAAGCCTTATTAACATATCCCCCGTATAATGCCTATCAATAGATCAGTTAAGCACTTAGTTAATTGATATTAAAGGGAATAATAATAAGATCTGCTAAAGCAGGCGGCTAACTTGACTAGACGGGCTGGGGGGACTTAGCCCGTTTTTTTATTTTGCATATCATACCATTTGCTTATTTTAAAGCTTTCATTCCTAGCTATCCCAATAGCTATGCGTCCTCTAGTACGAGATTAAACTAGGTGTACCTTTATAAATCCATTATGATGCAACTGACATCGCTTGCTCACTTCTAATGCTAAACTAATCTATCGGTGAGCGTACTTTATCTATTGACGAGGGCATCATGTTGGAACCAAACGATACACCCGCCTTGACCGAAGAGGAAAAACGTCGGCGCGGCCTCTATATCCTGCCTAATTTATTTACTACTGCGGCATTGTTTGCAGGCTTTTATTCTATTGTGGCCTCTATCCAAGGGCGCTATGAATTAGCAGCAGTAGCGGTATTTGTGGCTATGATCTTAGATAGTCTCGATGGGCGTGTCGCGCGTATGACGAATACCCAAAGTGCGTTTGGTGCGGAATACGATAGTTTATCTGATCTGGTGTCGTTCGGTTTGGCCCCCGGATTGTTGATGTATCAATGGGCATTGATGCACTTTAAAGAGATGGGTATTGCTTGGGGTAAGGTTGGTTGGTTGGCTGCTTTCATCTATGTGGCATGTGCGGCTCTACGCCTAGCTCGCTTTAATACCATGATTGGTAAAGCAGATAAGCGCTTTTTTACGGGTTTACCTAGTCCCGCCGCCGCCGCCTTGATGATTGGCACGGTATGGGTGTTTCATGATAGTGAAGTGCAGGGGCGTAATTTTATGTTTCCAGCCTTACTCATTACGCTTACTGCTGGTTTGCTGATGGTGAGTAATTTTAGTTTTTATAGTTTTAAAGACATTGATTTTCGTAATAAAGTCCCCTTTGTGGTGGGAGTATTGATTATTTTGGGCTTATCTTTGGCCACTATTCATCCGCCTATTGTGATTTTTACTGTATTTTTGATTTATGCCGCATCAGGCCCTGTCATGTGGGTCTATCGCCGTTATAAACGGGTACAACGTCGGAAAAAAGAAGAGGATGCTTGAGATTAGGATGGTTTTGCGGTAGCTTCTACACCTACTTAATTCCAGATTCACTAATCAACTATGAATAGCCAATACGCCAACTCCACAAAGACAGCTGATTGCCATAATCAGTTGCTAGGCTTATTGGCTGCACTGCACCTGCGACTGCCCGCTCGGGCACAATAATCTGTTATGCTCTGGCGAGGCTATACGCATTCCCCTCAGGGAAATGAATCATTATTTACCGAATGCAGTGTATTGAGAGTTTTATCATGTCTAAAGATCGTTTAATTATATTTGATACCACTTTGCGCGATGGCGAACAGAGTCCGGGGGCTTCTATGACCCGCGACGAGAAAATCCGTATTGCTAAAATGCTTGAGCAAATGCGTGTCAATGTTATTGAGGCGGGTTTTCCTATTGCTAGCCCTGATGATTTTGCTGCAGTAAAGGCTATTGCTGAAGTAGTGCGCGAAAGTACGGTTTGTGGTTTAGCGCGTGCTTTGGATAAGGATATTGAGCGTGCCGCCGAAGCTATTAAACCTGCAGTGTCAGGACGGATTCATACCTTTATTGCCACCTCACCGATTCATATGCAAAACAAATTGCGCATGGAGCCTGATCAGGTAGTCGAGCAAGCGATTTATGCTGTAAAAAAAGCACGTAACTATACCGACGATGTAGAGTTTTCGTGTGAGGATGCTGGGCGCTCTGAGTTTGATTTCTTATGTCGCATTATCGAGCAAGCGATTAAAGCAGGTGCGCGTACTATCAATATTCCCGACACCGTAGGCTATCAAATTCCGCATGTGTTTGGTGATATGGTAGGGCGCTTAATTCAAACTATTCCCAATGCCGATCAAGCCATTTTCTCAGTGCATTGCCATAATGATTTAGGCTTAGCGGTGGGTAACTCGTTAGCGGCGGTAATGCAGGGTGCACGTCAAGTTGAATGTACTATCAATGGCTTAGGTGAGCGTGCGGGTAATGCCTCTTTAGAAGAAATCGTGATGGCGATTCGCACTCGTCCCGACGTGTTTAATGTCGAAACTCAAATTGCGACTCAGCATATTGTCCCGACCTCGCGCTTAGTTTCCAGTGTGACGGGATTCGCTGTGCAACCCAATAAAGCGATTGTGGGGGCGAATGCGTTTGCTCATGAATCAGGCATTCACCAAGACGGTGTATTAAAACATCGTGAGACTTACGAAATCATGCGGGCGCAAGATGTCGGTTGGTCAGATAATAAAATTGTCTTAGGTAAGCACTCTGGGCGTAATGCGTTAAAAACTCGTTTACAAGAATTAGGTATTGAGCTTGCGACCGAAGAGGCTTTAAATGCGGCCTTTTCGCGCTTTAAAGATTTGGCAGATCGTAAGCATGATATTTATGACGAAGATTTGCGCGTTTTAGTACTAGAAGCCCAAGCGCATCAGGCAACCGATGTATATGAATTAGTGTCTAGTTCAGTGTGCTCAGCTACAGGTGAAATTCCTAATGCTACTGTAGTTTTAAAAGTACACAATCAAGAAATGAGTGCTTCAGCTCAAGGCAGTGGTCCGGTTGATGCGGTGTATAGTGCGATTAGAGCGATTACTAAGGAAGCACCCGACTTACAGCTTTATTCAGTGAATGCCATTACCAGTGGCACAGATGCTCAGGGTGAAGTCACCGTGCGCTTGGAAAAAGCAGGGCGTATTGTGCATGGACATGGAGCGGATACTGATATTGTGATTGCATCGGCTAAGGCTTATGTGGATGCGCTCAATAAGCTAGTTACTCAGGATGAACGTCAACATCCGCAACATTCGGTATAAGTGTCGATGAATGCTGCTGAGCAAAGCCGTTATTTAACTGCGATGGGTATTCCGGTGTGGAGGCCCAAAGCAGAAATGGTGTTGCCAGCAGCGTTTGCCACAGACAATGAGCCTATTAGAACGCATACTCCTCAGCCAGAGTCGCTACATATAGCGGCTATGGCTGAGGAGCGTGTTACACCTATTCCACCTAAAACCATTGTTCCAGCGGTCACTAGCGCACCGATTCTATCTTGTGCGCATATGGATTGGGCTGAATTAAAGCAGGTAGTGAGTACCTGCACACGTTGTAGTTTAGCAAAAACACGCACTAAAACCGTATTCGGTACAGGTAATCTGCAAGCCAATTGGATGATAGTGGGTGAGGCTCCGGGGGCGGATGAAGATCGTCAAGGTGAGCCATTTGTAGGGCGAGCAGGGCGACTGTTAACCAGTATGCTAGCCGCAATTGGTTTAGGGCGTGAGCAAGTATACATTTTGAATATGCTTAAATGTCGTCCACCCAATAATCGTGATCCTTCGGTTGAAGAAGTGACTTTATGTCGTGGTTATTTAGAGCGCCAGATTGAGTTAATAAAACCCAAATTAATTTTGGTAGTGGGACGGATTGCAGCTCAGCATTTACTCAATACAGAAGCTCCATTGGCACGTTTACGCGGGCAAGTGCATGCTTTGCCTAATACTAAAACACCTGTGGTAGTGACTTATCACCCCGCTTATTTATTGCGTAAACCTATTGATAAACGTAAAGCTTGGCAAGATTTGCAAATGGCTCAACAACTAGCATCTACATGGTAATGACTCATCCTTTAGCACTACGTCCTATGTGGGAAAGCGACCTCCCGACTATTATGGCTATTGAGGAGCGTGCCTATCCTTATCCTTGGTCATTGAGTAATTTTAAGGATTGCTTGAAACATAACTATGACTGTTGGGTTTATGAGCAAGACCATCAGATTATTGCTTATACTGTATTAATGTTAGTCCTAGACGAACTCAGTATTTTAAATATTTGTGTTGACCCCGACTATCAAAGACAAGGTTTGGGTGCAGCATTAATCAATACCATCGAAACCTTAGGTCAAACGCGCGGTATGAGCCATTGTTTTTTAGAGGTCCGTCCGTCGAATAAAGCGGCACTGCGTTTATATCAGCAACAAGGTTTTAATGAGATTGGTCTACGTAAACGTTACTATCAGGCTGCTATGGGGCGCGAAGACGCAATTGTGATGGCTAAGGCGATTTTAACTAGCGATTCCCTCTAGGTGTCGAGGCAACATAGTGGTAAGATTGCCCATTTCAACCTGTCGATGTTGTTTTTAAGTGACAGATCATAACGAACCATTAGTAGAAGAGGATGTAATGATAGAGCAAACCATGGAATTGCCTGCTTCGTTACACCCCATTAGCTCCGATAAAATTTGTAAGCGCTCTTTCGAGGTGGTGCAAAGGTTACAGCAGGCTGGTCACCAAGCGTATTTGGTGGGTGGTTGTGTGCGTGACTTATTATTAGGAGAAACGCCAAAAGACTTTGATATTGCCACCAGTGCGCATCCTGAGCAGGTGAGGCGTCTATTTTCCTCGTGTCGTTTAATTGGTCGCCGTTTTCGTTTAGCCCACATATATTTTGGACGCGATTATATTGAGGTAGCCACTTTCCGCGCTCCCCATGACAGCGGTAATGAAGGGCAGGGCCAAGTCAATGATGATGGACGTATAACCTACGATAATGTCTACGGCACGCTAGAAGAAGATGTGTGGCGGCGTGATTTCACTATCAATGCATTATTTTACGATCCTATTCAAAATGAAATTTTGGATTATGTGGGTGGCTTAAAAGACCTGCAAGAGCGTCGTATTCGTCTCATTGGTGATCCTGAAAGTCGCTTCCGTGAAGATCCGGTTAGAATGCTGCGAGCCGTGCGTTTTGCGGCTAAATTAGAGTTTGAGATTGCGCCGGAAACCCGTGATTTAATTTTGCCTATGGCTCCGCTATTAGATGGGGTAGCGGCTGCGCGTTTGTTTGATGAAATCCTCAAAATGCTACACAGCGGTTCGGGCAAGCGCACCTTTGAACTCTTACGCGAATATGACATTTTACCGTTCTTATTGCCGGTTACCGATGATAGCTTATATGAAGATAGCACGGGTGTATTTGCGCGTTTATTAGAAATATCACTGACCAATACTGACCGTCGTGTGAGATCGGGGCTGTCGGTGATGCCGCCTTTTTTATACGCGGTATTACTCTGGTATAAGGTCAGTACCTTAGCATTGCAAATTCAAGACGAAGGCTATCCTGAAATTCAAGCGATGCAAATTGCTGCCAGTGAAGTACTGAATGAACAAGTCGATTTCACGGCTATCCCACGGCGCTTTAGTAATATCACCCGCGAGATTTGGGGACTGCAATTACGCTTCAAAGTGCGTGATCTCAGACGTGCTAGTGCGTTGTTGCATAATAATCGCTTCCGTGCTGCTTATGATTTCTTATGCTTAAGAGCGCAGGCAGGTGAGCCAGTAGCAGAAGATTGTGCGTGGTGGACGGCCTTCCAAGAAGCAGAAGGGGAAGCACGCGTGGCTTTATGCGAAAAGCCAGATCGTTCACGGACGCGCAATAATCGGCGTCGGCGGCGGCATTAATTTGTTATGTCTATGAGGCAGCCTTTAGTTTATATTGGCTTAGGTAGTAATTTAGGAGATTCCATTACTACCTTGCGCTCAGCTCTAGCTACTTTGCGCTCACATCCCGCCATTCACCATCTGCAAGTATCACGTTTATATCGCTCTAAACCCATAGGGCCACAAGATCAGCCCGATTATTGGAACGCCGCTGCTTGTTTTCATACCCCTCTTACTCCGCAGGCAGTACTGACTTTATTATTCACGATTGAACAACTGCATGGGCGTGAACGTGAAAAGCAAGTGCATTGGGGAGCGCGTACTTTAGATTTAGATGTATTGCTTTATGATCAGCTAATCATAACTACTCCCCAACTTATTATTCCGCATCCTTATTTAACAGAGCGTGCATTTGTGGTGTTTCCCTTAATAGATTTAAATCCTGATTTGATTTTACCATCTGGTAAACTATTAAGAGATTATCTTAGTGTATTACAAGAGCAAGCGGGTACCTTGCAAGTATCTGATTTGGCTTTATAATATTATCAAATAACAAGCACTTTCAATAATAAGCCATTATTAAAAAATCAGTGATTGAGTTTTATAAAAAATTACTAAATAGCTATACTATTGGTTTAGATCTTTTGAGTATTAAGCGTTAAGTTGCATTCCATGCGGGCTAAGATTTCATTCCGCTGCATAATTTCAAAACCATTACGACGATATAAGTTAATAGCGGGATTATCCAAAAAGACGACTAAACTCATCAACTGTTTTTGGCGCACTTGGGCGAGTTGCCTAATATAGTCTAATGCATGGCTACCAATGCCTTGTCCTTGCACTTCTGGTAAGAGTTGTAGGTCGGCTAGGTAACAGGCATGAGCATCCTGCTCTAAGCGAATGACTCCGACACAGCGCTGCTCTTGATAGATACCTAGGTTTTCAGATTTCTGCCAGTTTTGCGCATAGCACGCATTTTCCCATTCAATCTTATGTTTTTTATAATAAAACTGCATATTATTACGTGTTAATTCCAGAGCGAAATCATAAGTAATGAGCGGTGTAATTTTAATAGTTTTCAGCATCGTTAATGTCCAAGCATTATTATTTTAGTTTTTGAGTGTAGATATTAATATAATAGCTATCATAATTTATTAATCAATCGATTTATTAATAAAAAGTATAAAAATAGGTAAGCATAAGGATTAAAATTTATTCTATACTCTAGGCGCTGTCTTATCGAACTGGGTTATTACCAGCGGATAAGAGTAGTCGATTACAGGGGTGTGATTAACAGGCTCCGTGTGGTTAAGTATCAGGACTGATATTGAAATTGTACAATAGGGATATTATATGAATCTAATTAATCGGTTGTTAGCCGAGTTTATCGGTACGTTTTGGCTCGTCTTGGGTGGTTGTGGTAGCGCTGTATTAGCTGCCGCTTTCCCGGATGTGGGGATTGGACTATTAGGGGTGTCATTCGCCTTTGGTTTAACGGTAGTCACTATGGCTTATGCGATTGGTCATATTTCAGGCTGTCATTTAAATCCAGCCGTATCAATAGGTTTGTTTGTAGGCGGACGTTTTCCAGCACGCGATTTATTACCCTATATCATTGCTCAAGTTGCTGGAGCCATTGTAGGTGCTGTGATTCTATATATGATTGCCAGCGGCAAGCCCGGTGCGGATGTGATTGCTGGTGGTTTGGCCTCTAATGGCTACGGGGATGCGTCTCCGGGCAAATACAGCATGATGTCCGGTTTCTTAACCGAAGTGGTGATGACCGGCATGTTCTTAATTATCATTTTAGGGGCGACCGATGGGCGTGCTCCGGCAGGGTTTGCTCCCCTCGCCATTGGTTTAGGACTCACTTTAATCCATTTAATCAGTATTCCTGTCACCAATACCTCAGTAAATCCAGCTCGCAGTACTGGACCTGCTTTAGTGGTAGGTGGGGTAGCGCTTCAGCAATTATGGCTGTTTTGGGTGGCTCCTATTGTGGGTGCTGCATTAGGAGGCATTATTTATCGCATCATAGGACGTGATGATCGCCCCGATATTACCGGAGACGCATCATAACTATAAAAAACGCTTAAAGCCTTTCACTGCCAGTAGTGGCAAAAAAGCGCTCTCTCAGGGGCGCTTTTTTGCATTGACAATCCCTAACGCGTGCTTAAAACTGCTGATTTGATTCACTAAGTAGCGGTAGCATGCGCATCCTATTAGTTGAAGATACCCCAGATCTAGCCGAAGCCATCCAACAACGCCTCCATACTGATGGGCATGTAGTCGATTGGATCAATGATGGTTTAAAGGCGGCTCATAGTTTGAGTATTTTAGATTATGCTTTGGTAATTTTAGATTTAGGTTTACCCAATCTCGACGGTATTAGCCTATTGCGTTATTGGCGTGCTGCTAAGTATAAAACCCCGGTATTAGTGTTGACGGCGCGGTCGAGTATTGATGATCGAGTACAGGTATTGGATATAGGGGCGGATGATTATTTAGTGAAGCCAGTTGATTTACGTGAGTTATCAGCACGCTGTCGTGCTCTCATACGCCGTAACAGTGGGGAGGTGAGCAGCGTGTCGCAATACGGTAATTTAAGCTATGACCGAGCTGCGGCTAAAGTACTGATTAATCAAGTAGAAATTGAGTTACCTAAGCGCGAATTATGTCTCCTAGAGGTTTTTTTAAATAATCTAGGGCGCACCTTAAGTAAAAATCACATTGCAGACCAGTTAGCCTCTTTTAATGAAGAACTAAGTGATAATGCTATTGAGCTATATGTCGCCCGTTTACGCAAAAAGTTAGCGGAGAGTCGACTCACGATTCAAACACTACGTGGCTTGGGTTATATCGCGGTGTTAAATGATTAAGCGTTGGTTGCAAAGCTTAACTACTTATACTAGCTCTCTGCGGTTACGTCTCATTGTGTTATTTGCTTTAGTACTGGTATTAGGTGGAGGTACTTTGCTGTGGGCAGCCGAAAGTTTTGCGCGTCGCGCTGCTGATCAAGTGTATGACAAGTTATTAGCTAGTGCTGCATTAGCGGCTTTAGAGCGCCTGAGTGTGATTGAAGATCACATTAATTTTGATTTGCCCTATGCCACCTTTGATATGTTGTCCTTGTCGGAACATGATCGGGTGGTCTATCGCCTGATGCGTGAAGATCAGACTTTGCTCACCGGATATGACGCCTTACCACTGCCTGATCCTATTCCGAGTAATACCAATGAGCCTTTCTTTTTTACTCTGGATTATGATGGTGAGCCGTTTCGCTTTATTGTGATGCGGCGCTTATTGATTGACTCTAAAACGCATGAATGGGTGTGGTTTCAATTAGGTCAAAGCCGCTTAGCGCGTTCTGCCTTAGAGCATGATATGGTGTGGCGAGCAATTGCCGATATGATTGGATTAAGTGTGATTGGCTGGTTTTTTGTTTGGTTAGCCGCACGTTGGTCGCTAGCTCCATTAATGCGTGTGCAGCAAGCACTTGCTCAGCGTCAATCAACCGATTTGAGTCCCTTATTAATCAAAGTACCGCGTGAGGCGGCGCCTTTAGTCGCAGCGATTAATCACTTCATGGCACGTCTGCAACGTAATCAAGATCGTAATCATGCCTTTATTGCCGAAGCCGCACATCAGTTACGCACTCCTTTAGCCAGTTTACAGGCGCAAGCAGAATTAGCGGCGGATGAAACCGATAGTGCTTTATTTAAAGACCGTGCTGAGCGTATTCGCCGTAATGCCAAAGAAACCACTAATCGTATTAATCAATTATTGAGCTATGCCACCTTAGCGCATCGAGCCGATGTTTTAAGCCCAGAACGCATCGTATTAGAGCAGTGTGTGGTTAATGAGCTAGCCAATTTAGCAGCCATTGCTATGCGTCAAGGGGTAGAGCTTAATTTTGACAATCATGTAGGGGAGGTACAGGTATTAGCTGATCCTGAAGCGATTCGAGAGGTGCTGCGTAATTTAGTCGATAATGCCCTGAAGTATGGTCAGCTCAATAGTACCCGTGCTGAGCTGATAGTAAGTATTGAGCCTATCCCTGAAAATACGGCACTGGTGATGTTACAAGTACGTGATTTTGGGCAGGGTTTAACGCCGGAACAAATTGCACAAGTGATGACGCGCTTTGGGCGGGGTGAATTTAATAAAACCAAAGGCAGTGGTTTAGGGCTAGCGATTGTCGATCAAATCGTGCGTCAAATGGGAGGCGAGTTGGTATTAACGACAGCACAAGGAGGCGGTTTAGCCGCACAAATATGGTTAAAGCGTATTTAAAAGGTATAGCTCGGCTAGTGGTGATAGCGTTGGTGCTGGGGGGGTCTAATGTGTTAGCGGCTATTACGGAGTATCCGGCGCTCCAAGGTGAGCAGCAACGCCTACTGCTCTTATCGGCTACTGATAAAACCGTGTTAGAACCCTTAATACTAGACTTCCAACAGCTTTATCCTAACATCAGCGTGATTTACGACGAACGTTATACAGTTGCGGTATATGAGCATTTTCGGACGCAATATCAAGCCCATACTAGCCCTGATGTAGTCATTAGCTCGGCTATGGATTTGCAAGTAAAGCTGGTGAATGATGGCTATGCAGCCACGCACGAGCAGCCAATGCCCGCCGATTGGCCACAATGGGCGAGCTGGCGTCAACAAGCTTTTGGTTTTACCTATGAACCAGCGGTAATTGTCTATAACCGCAAGCTGATTAAACCCGAAGAAGTGCCTATCAACCGCTTTGAACTCATTAATTTATTACGTTCTGACCCTAATCGCTTTTATTTAAAGGTAGGTACTTATGATATTGCGAGTAGTGGCTTGGGTTATTTATTTGCTAGTCAAGATGCCGAGCAGGCTAGCACTTGGGGGCGTTTGACTGAAAGTCTCAGTCGGGTACAAAGTAAACTGTATGACCAGACCGCTGACATGCTGAATGCCCTAGTCAAAGGCGAGTTGTTGATTGCTTATAATGTATTAGGTTCGTATTTAGAAACGTGGATACAGCAGCATACTGAGCTGGCTTATGTATTGCCTAGTGATTATACCTTGGTGATGTCGCGGGTAGCGTTTATTTCTAAACGTGCACCTCATGCTGAGGTGGCTCATGCGTTTATGGAGTATCTGTTATCGCTAAGGGGGCAGAATATCTTAGCCCAACGCTCATTTTTAAGTCCCATCCATCCGCAAGTCAGCGGTAAACAAACTTTTAGTAGTCTGCAAGCGAGCGCTCAAGGGCCTTTGCGTTTAATTCGTTTAAGCCCAGCCCTATTGATTTATCAAGATCGGATGAAGAAAGCCCAATTTTTAAAAGATTGGCGGGTGCTTATGCAGCCTTTGCATATCCCTTAAGCGTTTGCACCATCCGTCTTAGGCTTTATGCCAGCACCTCTGATCTTGAGGTACTTAATGCCATAATCGGGTTATAACAGTTTATAGTCTGTTGGTCGGAAATAGGGAGATTGCTATGGGAATAGAAGCGGTATCAGCTTATCAGCGTTGGCAACAAATCATGTTTTGGTTAAGTTGGCTAACCCTGTTAATACCCGGATATATATTGACCTTCGGTACTTTCCGTATGGCGCAGTTGGTGTGGAATGGCTACCGTGATCAGTTGGATTGGTTAATACTGGTGATTTTAGGCTTAGGAGCCTTTGCTATTGTTTTGACAGCGATTTTAACCTATTGGGCGTATCGTACCGCGAGTCGAGGCTATTGGAATCTCATGCTGTGGCAAGCGGTCGGTTTATTAGGTATACCCTTATTGGTGATGTTGGCTTGTATTGGAGTGTACTTTCAATTAGAACTGAGTGGTGTGCTGCCCACTCTACCGAATAATCTAAGGCTAACTCAGTGAGAGTTAGCCTTAAAAGTGAGGCATAGCTTACGGTAAAGAGGTCGTGCCCATTAAATAACGGTCACATTCGCGTGCGGCTTGACGACCTTCACGAATAGCCCACACCACTAAACTTTGACCACGACGCATATCACCAGCAGCAAATACACCTGCAACATTAGTAGCGTAAATGCCTTCAGTGGCTTTAACATTACCCCGTGGGTCAGTGTCGAGTTTTAAACCCTCAATTAAGGTTTTTTCAGGGCCGGTGAAACCCATAGCTAACAGTACTAATTGAGCAGGGCGCTCTTGTAAAGTGCCTTCAACCTCAACCAGATTCATGCGTCCATCAGCCCCTTTTTCCCACTTCACTTCGACGGTTTGAATGGCTTTAAGATTGCCTTGTTCGTCACCTATAAAGCGTTTAGTGGAGACTAAGTAGCTACGTGGATCAGCACCAAATACCGCAGCCGCTTCTTCTTGACCATAATCTACTTTGTAGACCATAGGCCACTCCGGCCAAGGATTAGTAGGAGCACGTTGATCGGGTAGGCGTGGCATGATTTCTAATTGAGTTACCGAATTACAACCATGACGTACCGAGGTCGCTACACAGTCTGTTCCAGTATCACCACCGCCAATAACAATTACATCCTTACCAGCCGCCGAAATATAAGCACCATCTTGCAGGCTAGAATCCAATAGGCTGCGTGTATTTTTGGTGAGGAACTCCATCGCCAAATACACACCCTTTAATTCACGCCCCGGAACAGGTAAATCACGCCCTTGAGTCGCGCCACCACACAATACAATGGCATCGTACTCGGCTTGTAATTGTTCAGTAGTGACATCCTTGCCTACTTCAATACCGGTGCGGAACTCAATCCCTTCGGCTGCCATGAGGTCAACACGGCGCTGTACTACATCAACCTTATCTAGCTTCATATTGGGAATGCCGTACATGAGTAAGCCCCCAATACGATCAGCCCGCTCAAATACGGTAACAGTGTGACCTGCTTTATTTAGTTGATCGGCACAAGCCAAGCCCGCAGGCCCAGAGCCTACCACTGCCACCTTTTTTCCAGTACGGGTTTCTGGGGGCTGAGGTTGAACCCAACCCTCTTCAAAGGCTTTGTCAATGATTGTGACTTCATTGAGTTTAATCGTGACCGCTGGCTCATGTAAGCCTAGGGTACATGACCCTTCACAAGGCGCGGGACAGACCCGCCCTGTAAACTCAGGGAAGTTATTGGTCATGCGTAGACGTTCATACGCCTCACGCCATAAGCCCTGATAAATCATATCATTCCACTCAGGAATGAGATTATTCACCGGACAACCACTCGCCCCTCCGGGCAATAAGCGCCCGGTTTGGCAGAAGGGCACACCGCACTCCATGCAGCGTGCACCTTGAGTACGTGCTTGAGCTTCTTGATCAAAATGTAGATGAAATTCGCGCCAGTCTTTAATCCGTTCGAGCGGCGCGCGATCAGCCGGTAGTTCCCGATTGAACTCCATAAAACCGGTTGGTTTGCCCATTAATAAACTCCTTAGTTGCCGCCTGCTCGTGAAGCATCATTGTTATTGGCATAGAATGCTGCTAACAGCGCTTCTTGGCCCGTAATACCTTGTTGCTCAAATGATTTAATGGTGTCTAGCATACGTTTGTAATCGTTAGGCATGACCCGCACAAAATGAGTGACGGTTTGTTCCCAGTGACTTAACAGTTGACTACCGCGTGTACTTTCAGTGTGGAGTACATGCTTTTCGATCATGGTTTTCACAAAAGCGATGTCGTCTGCCTCGCTCAATGCGCTGTAAGACACCATTTCACGATTACCACTTAGGGCTAAAATACCAGTAGGGTCATACACATAAGCAATACCACCTGACATACCCGCACCAAAGTTACGTCCTACTGTGCCTAATACCACGACTCGACCACCGGTCATATATTCACAAGCATGATCACCAGTGCCTTCTACTACTACATTGACGCCAGAATTACGCACGCAGAAGCGTTCACCCGCTACACCGCTAATAAAGGCTTCACCGGAGTTCGCACCAAAGAAAGCCACATTGCCAATCACAATATTGCTTTCAGCCGCATATTGAGCCTCTTTGGGTGGGTAAACAATAATCTTACCGCCGGATAAACCCTTGCCAATGTAGTCATTCGCATCGCCTTCCAGTTCTAAGGTCATGCCTTTAGGAGCAAATGCGCCAAAACTCTGACCGGCTGAACCCACAAATTTTAAGCGAATGGTGTCTTCAGGTAGACCTTCTGCGCCATATTTGCGAGTAATTTCCGCACCCGTAATCGTACCTACTACCCGATCAATATTATGGATCGTGAAGCTAGCTTGTAGGGGTGTACCATTTTCAATAGCGGCTGCACAGGCGGGAAGGATTTCACGCTCATCTAAGGTTTTGTCAATACCATGATCTTGAGCACGAGTACAGTAAATACCATCTAAATCAGGCACTTTAGGACTATAGAGCAGCGTGCTTAGGTCAAGATTCTGTGCTTTCCAATGACCTTTATAATTGGCTTGATAGAGCTTATCGGTACGACCGATCATTTCATCTACAGTACGGAAGCCCAGTTTTGCCATGATTTCACGCATTTCTTGCGCGATAAAGGTCAATAGATTCACCACGTATTGTGGATCACCAGAATACTTTTTACGTAGTTCAGGGTTTTGTGTCGCAATACCGACTGGGCAGGTATCCAAATGGCACACCCGCATCATGACGCACCCCAAAGACACCAGAGGCATAGTCGCAAAACCATACTCCTCCGCACCTAAAAGGGCTGCAATCACTACATCGCGTCCAGACATTAATTTACCATCGGTTTCTAGACGTACCCGACTGCGTAAATTATTAATCATCAGGGTTTGATGGGTTTCAGCCAAGCCTAATTCCCAAGGTAAACCAGCGTGCTGCAAACTGGTTTTAGGCGATGCACCTGTACCGCCATCGTAGCCAGAGACTAGAATAACATCGGCTTTACCTTTAGCTACCCCAGCGGCAATCGTACCAACACCTACCTCAGAGACTAATTTGACATTAATCCGCGCCCGCTTATTGGCATTTTTCAGATCGTGGATCAGTTGCGATAAATCCTCAATCGAATAAATATCATGATGCGGTGGTGGCGAAATTAAGCCCACCCCCGGAGTCGTACCGCGAGCTTCAGCCACCCAAGGATAGACTTTACGTCCGGGGAGCTGTCCGCCTTCGCCCGGTTTTGCCCCTTGAGCGAGCTTGATTTGAATCTCTTTAGCATTATTGAGGTAATAACTACTCACCCCAAAGCGCCCAGAGGCGACCTGTTTGATGGCGCTTGAGCGCGAATCACCATTAGCATCAGGAATATAGCGCCGTGGATCTTCGCCACCCTCACCAGAGTTAGATTTGCCACCAATACGATTCATCGCAATAGCGAGCGCTTCATGAGCTTCTTGGCTAATGGAACCATAAGACATAGCACCCGATTTAAAGCGCTTAAGGATATTCTCAACAGGTTCTACTTCGTCTAGGGGAATAGGCTGATCGGCAAAGTTGAACTCTAGCAGGTTACGTAAATTAAACTTAACTTCAGGGTCATCATTTAATTTAGCGGTGTATTGCTTGAACAGGTTGTAGTCATTAGCACGGGTAGCTTTTTGCAGCATATAAATCGTTTCAGGATTGTACTGATGCTCCTCTTCGCCACTACGCCATTGGAATACCCCGCCTGAGTTTAAGGTACGTAGCGCACTATCGTGATGCTCATAGGCATGCTTGTGCCGACGTAAGGTTTCCTCGGCGATCACTTCCATGGTGATACCGCCAATACGTGAAGCAGTAGCAGTAAAGTAGCGATCAATCACTGATTTATGCACCCCTAAGGCTTCAAAAATCTGTGCACCACGATAAGACTGAACCGTAGAGATACCAATCTTAGACATGACTTTAATCACGCCTTTAGTCACGGCTTTTACATATTTGTAAACGGCTTCTTCATGGGTCAACCCAGTCATTAAGCCTTCACGAATTAAATCATCTAGTGACTCAAAAGCTGTATAAGGATTAATCGCTTGAGCACCATAACCTAACAGGGTGGCAAAATGATGCACTTCTCGCGGCTCGCCCGACTCGACAATCAAACTCACTTTAGGGCGATTACCATGACGGATTAAATGATGATGCAAACCTGCAATAGCGAGCAGTGAAGGAATAGGCGCATGCGTAGCATCTACCCCACGATCTGATAGCACTAGAATATTAGCCCCACCTGCAATCGCTTGATCAGCTGCGGCAAATAGTTCACTTAGCGCTGGCTCTAGACCTGTTTGCCCTTCACTTGCCTTAAATAAAATAGGCAGCGTCACACACTTAAAGCCGACACGATTCACCTGCTTGATTTTCATGAGGTCAGCATTATCCAAAATCGGCGTTTGCAGCAGAATTTGGCGGCAACTTTGTGCTGTTGGATGCGTAATGTCGCCTTCAGAACCTAAAGTGGTGAGCGACGATGTAATAATCTCTTCTCGAATCGCATCAATCGGTGGGTTAGTGACCTGAGCAAATAGCTGTTTAAAATAGTTAAACAGGGGCTGAGGTTTATCAGAGAGTACGGCTAAAGGCGAGTCGCAACCCATTGCACCTAAGGGATCAATACCATCACGTGCCATGGGTACGAGGACTTTACGAATATCTTCAAAGGTGTAGCCAAAAGCCTTTTGACGCTGAATCAGCGTGTCATGATCAGGAACCGGTACTTCCTCAGCTTCAGGCAAGTCTTCTAAGGCAATGAGATTTTCTTGCAGCCACTCGCCATAAGGTTTAGCAGATGCCATTTGATGTTTAATATCTTCATCCGAGGTTATCTCGCCTTTAGCAGTATCAACAATCAGCATCCGTCCGGGTTGGAGGCGTTGCTTAGAAATAACTTTGCTTTGATCTAGGCTATTTAAGACCCCCACCTCGGAGGCGAGAATGATTAAATCATCATTGGTTAAATAATAACGCGAGGGACGTAGACCATTACGATCTAAGGTAGCGCCTACCAGTGTACCATCCGTAAAGCACATCGCAGCAGGACCATCCCAAGGCTCCATTAAACAACTATGGTATTGATAAAATGCCTTTTTCTCCACCGACATATTCTCATGTCCCGACCAAGGCTCTGGTATCAACATCATCATCGCGTGTGGTAGGGAGTAACCAGCGAGGTATAAAAACTCTAAAGTGTTATCTAAGCGAGCCGAGTCACTGCCATTAGAGTTAACGATAGGGAAGATATCCTTGACATCGACTCCAAATACCTCAGTTTTAATGAGAGCTTCACGCGCATTCATCCAGTTTTCATTACCGCGAATGGTATTAATTTCACCATTATGAATCAGGTAACGATTGGGATGCGCTCTATCCCAGCTAGGGAAAGTATTGGTGGAGAAGCGCGAATGTATTAAAGCTATTGCAGATTCTACTAAGGGATTAGACAGATCTGGAAAAAACTCACGTACTTGCTCAGTAGTCAACATGCCTTTATACACGATAGTGCGAGAAGACAGGCTACTGAAATAAATTTGTTTTGAGGTTGGAATGTTGGGTTGATTTACCACATTTTGTGTGCGTTTACGTACCACATAGAGTTTGCGCTCAAAAGCTATGCCCGCTGGAATAGTAGAGGGGCGAGCAATAAAAACTTGCCGAATCACAGGCATGGCTTCAAGCGCTGTTTTGCCAATAGTGGCTGTACAGGTGGGTACATCACGCCACCCCAACAGATCAAGATTTTCTTCCTTTACAATGCGAGCAAAAGTCGCTTCACTATCACTACGTGCAGAAGTATCTTGAGAGAGGAAAATCATCCCAACCGCATAGTCGCCACTAGCGGGTAAAGTAAAGCCTAGACGCTTGGCTTCATCAGCAAAGAAGGCATGGGGTAGTTGGAGCATAATCCCAGCACCATCGCCAGTGTTTTCTTCACAGCCATGTGCACCGCGATGCTCCATATGAGCCAAAATAGTCAGTGCATCTTGAACGATAGTGTGAGATTTTTTGCCTTTTAGGTGTGCTACAAAGCCCATGCCGCAGGCATCATGTTCATACGCGGGGTCGTAGAGGCCCTGCGCTTCAGGTAAATCAACGTATTTCATAGGAACCTACAGGCAACAAAAGGGTTGCTATTATGAAACAATTGACAAAGTTAAGGCTAGCACCTTGTCTCGATTTTTAGGGAGGATGTCCTCGTCCCTGATAATAACGCGACTTGGCGTTTAGTGCTATTTGGTTGACAACATTAGGTGTGATTTTGCATGGCAGGACGTATTCCTAAAGAATTCATCGATCATTTATTGGCTAAAGTTGACATTGTGGATGTCATTAATAATCGTGTACCGCTCAAGAAGCATGGGCGTGAGTTCATGGCATGTTGCCCGTTTCATAGCGAAAAAACCCCTTCATTTACGGTAAGTCCTAATAAGCAGTTTTATCACTGCTTTGGTTGTGGGGTGCATGGTAGTGCCATCAGCTTTTTAATGGAGTATGAAAATCTAGAGTATGTAGAGGCGATTGAATTACTGGCTCGTTCACAGGGTTTGGATGTGCCCTATGAGCAAAGTGAAGGGACTAAAACCACTCCTTCTCAACCGAAAGCACAGTTAGATACCTATACCTTAATGGAGCAAGTCGCCCAATTTTACCAGCACCAATTACCCCAAGCGTCCAAGGCTCAAGACTATTTGGCGCTGCGGGGTTTGAGTACAGAAATAACCACTCGTTTTCAGTTGGGATATGCACCCGAAGGGTGGGATATTTTGAGTAAAGCCTTTCCGAATCAAACAGCACGTTTATTAGAGGGGGGGCTACAGATTAAAAATGATAAGGGGCGTTATTACGACCGTTTTCGTGAGCGTTTAATGTTCCCCATTCGAGATCGGCGTGGACGGGTGATTGGCTTTGGGGGACGAGTATTAGGAGAAGGAACACCTAAATATTTGAACTCACCTGAAACGCCTTTGTTTCATAAAGGGCGTGAACTTTATGGTTTTTTTGAAGCACGTCAACATACTCGCCAATTAGAGCGTTTAATAGTAGTAGAAGGTTATATGGATGTGATTGCCCTCGCTCAGTTTGGTATTAATTATGCGGTAGCGACTTTAGGCACTGCGACGACACCTGAGCATATTCAGCGTTTATTTAAAACCGTACCAGAAATTATTTTTTGTTTTGATGGGGATAGAGCAGGGAAGCAAGCAGCGTGGCGAGCTTTAGAGACTTGTTTACCAGAACTGCGTGATGATCGAGAGGTGCGCTTTTTATTTCTACCCCAAGGAGATGATCCTGATAGTTTAGTGCGTAAAATCGGCACAACAGCCTTTGAGGAGTTATATGCTAAAGCACTAGGTTTATCAGAGTATTTGTTAAGCCATTTAAAAGCACAATTTAATGTTGCCACTATGGAAGGGCGTGCCCATTTGGAACATGCTGCTTTAAATCTACTTGAAAAAGTACCTGAAAGCGCTTTTAAGGGGCAGGTATTAGCAGAGGTGGGGAAATTAACTCAAAAACACGCTCTGCTTTTGCGCTCTAATGCCAGTGCTACGGATAATGGCAAACAGACTCAAGCTTTAAGACCCGCGCATAGTGTTAAAAACACCGAGCAGAGTATTAAACGCACGCCGTTAAGGTTGGTGATTGCTGGTTTATTGTATGAACCTAGTTTAATTAGATATATGGATAATCCTGAACAGCTAGTCCGATTTCCCATACCTGGGATGGATTTATTACTAACTTTGGTTGAAATCATTGAAGAGCAACCCCATATAGTAACAGCAGGGTTGGCAGAACGGTTAAGAAATACCGAGCATGAGTCATTAATCGCTAAGGCACTTACATGGCTCAATCCACCCATAGAATTAGCAGTATTAGAGCGTGAGTTTATTGACAGTCTGCATCAAGTGAGAAGGCAAGGGATGGAGCGTCAGCTAGAGCAATTAGTGCATCGTGCCCAAACCAGTGAGCTTAGTGCACAGGAACAACACGATTTAAGTTCATTGCTCGCTGAGATTCATCGTGTTAAATAGTTTATCTACCTTGCGTCGGATGGGGCTTGCATTTTTGAGTTTTGTGTTATAATCGCGCGTCAATTTTTGAGGTTAGTCAGGGCATGAGTCAAACAGAACAGCAACAATCAGGATTAAAAGAGTTAATCGCACGGGGTAAAGAGCAGGGCTTCCTGACGTATGCGGAAGTCAATGACCACTTACCTGATACGATTGTTGATCCTGAGCAGATTGAAGATATCGTTGCCATGATCAACGATATGGGTATTACCGTTTATGAGCATGCACCTGATGCCGATTCCCTGCTCTTAAACGATGAAGCCGTCCAAGCCGACGATGAGGCCACTGAAGAAGCCGCCGCTGCTTTAGCCAATATCGATGGTGACTTTGGTCGCACCACTGATCCAGTGCGTATGTATATGCGTGAAATGGGTACAGTAGAGCTACTAACACGCGAAGGCGAGATTCAGATTGCTATCCGTATTGAAGAGGGCTTAAACGAAATCCTTAAGGCACTCGCTCAATATCCCGCCTCCACTGAAGTACTTTTGGATATGTATTCCAAGGTGGCGACTGAGGAGACGCGTCTGACCGAAATTATCAATGGGTTTGTCAATCCTGATGAGGAGCTTACGCCTTTTCCGATTGCAGCTATTGATGATGAGTTAGCGGCTGAGGCAGCGGCTGAAGCGGATGCGGATGCTGTGGTTGCAGTAGAAGAAGACGAAGAGGTAGAAGCAGCCGCTGATCCGGTGGATTCTGGACCTGATCCCGAAGAAGCTGCGATTAAATTTGCCGAGTTGCAGGTCTTATTTGAGCGCTCTCAAGAGCTGAATAAAGGTAAAAGCAAAGCTAAAGCAGCTGAGTATTTACAAGCGCGTGAAGAGCTAGCGGCTAAGTTTATGGAGTTTCGTCTAGCACAACCCGTAATTGATCAATTGACGCAACGCCTTAATGGTATCGTGGAGCGCATTCGCCACAATGAGCGGGCAATGATGAAGTTGATCGTGCAACATGCGAGCGTACAGCGTAAGGACTTTATTGATTCGTTCCCACAAAACGAAACTAATATGAGTTGGGTCGATGAGTTTGTGGCTAAGTATCCTAAATATAGTGAGAGTCTGAATTCATTAAAGTCACGAGCGCTCGATATTCAAAAGCAATTAGCCGATATTGAAGAAGAGTGCAGTTTAACGGTTGCCCAGATTAAAGAAATTAACCGTAGCATGTCGGTGGGTGAAGCCAAGGCACGTCGTGCTAAAAAGGAAATGGTAGAGGCGAATCTGCGTTTAGTGATTTCTATTGCGAAAAAATATACTAACCGTGGCTTGCAGTTCTTAGATCTGATCCAAGAAGGCAATATTGGTCTGATGAAAGCGGTGGATAAGTTTGAATACCGCCGTGGCTATAAGTTTTCCACCTATGCGACGTGGTGGATTCGTCAGGCGATTACCCGTTCTATTGCTGACCAAGCACGCACGATTCGTATCCCTGTGCATATGATTGAGACGATTAATAAGCTCAACCGGATTTCACGTAAATTATTGCAAGAAATGGGGCGTGAACCGACACCAGAAGAGTTGGCGGTAGCGATGGAAATGCCGGAAGACAAAATCCGCAAAGTACTCAAAATTGCTAAAGAACCGATTTCAATGGAAACGCCCATCGGTGATGACGAAGATTCGCATTTAGGTGATTTTATTGAGGATGGTAATATTCAGTCGCCTTTAGATTCTGCGACCGCTTCGAGTTTATCGGAGATTACGCATGAGGTGTTGTCTAGTCTGACCTCTCGTGAAGCCAAGGTGTTGCGTATGCGTTTTGGTATTGATATGAATACCGATCATACTTTGGAAGAGGTGGGTAAGCAGTTTGATGTAACGCGTGAGCGGATTCGTCAAATTGAAGCAAAAGCGCTCAGAAAGTTGCGTCATCCGAGTCGATCAGATATGCTACGCAGCTTCTTGGAATACAGTGATATTCCTATTAATACTAACTTAGGTGGTAGTGAGCGCTAAGTAGTAACGACAGTTTAAGTCTCTTATTGGGCCTATAGCTCAGTCGGTTAGAGCAGGGGACTCATAATCCCTTGGTCGTAGGTTCGAGTCCTACTGGGCCCACCATTTCAAGCCTCTGTTCTTCAGGGGCTTTTTTATTAGTACACGGCTTAAATAGAAAAAGCGTTGGAGTACTCATGGACATTATTCATTTTGACCCTAATACCATGCGTGCCCAAGGGGTGACTGTTGATCAGGCCATTGAGTCAGAGGGCGTGGTATGGGTCGATGTGTACCCGCATGATAATGATTGGCAAAAGGTAGTCGAAAAACTACTAGGCTTTCCTTTGCACGAGCAGCATGTGCAAGATGCGCAAAATCCCCAACATCCTCCTTTTTATGACGCCACGCAAGATTATGAAATGCTGGTGTTTCGCGCTTTAACCCATACTACGCTGCAATTAGGTAGTTTTCAGGCTGAATCCTCACCTATTGTTTTTTTTATTAGCGGCAAGGTGTTAGTGAGTGTACATGCTTCACTAAAAACCGATTGCCATATTCCACGGGCGCGATGGCTGCGTGGCTTGCCGATACGGGCGCCTTTAACCGCGATGGGCTTATTAGGGTCATTACTAAGCTGGTTCACCGACCAATACTTAAATATGCGTGTTCCCTTTGCTCAGCAACTAGAACATTGGCAAAAGCAATTATTAAACCCTGACTCGCGTTTTAATGATTGGACAACCCTATTAAAAGCGAGTAGTCAATTACGCCATTTTCGGATGGGTACGGTAGAGCCGCAAGAAGAGACTTTAGATGCGTTTTTGGATGAAACCAGTTTAGAGTTAGACTCGCGCATTGAAGTGCGTTTAAAGGATGTATTAGAGCATTTCACCCGTGTGAGTCGTGATACTGAAACCTTGCAAAACGATTTAGAAAATCTAGTCCAAATTTATTTCTCTGCCACTAATCAACGTACTAATGAAATTATCCGTGTATTGACTATCGCTTCAGTAATTTTTCTGCCGCTCAATTTATTAGCGGGTATTTACGGTATGAATTTTGAAAATATTCCCGGAGCAGGCGCTCATTTTGGATTCTATGAGGTTTTAGCAGGGATGATGGGAATTACTATAGCGGTATTATGGATTTTGCATTGGAAGCGCTGGTTATAAACAAATCAAATACATAATTATCTAAAAATCATCGAATATTTTTCTATTTAGCCCATTGGCTCTGTTTCTTCTAATAGCTCCTGTATTTCTGGTGTAAAGCATTCACGAATCCATTGTTTATGATGGGGCGTGGTGGAACATTCTTGATAAAACCTTCTAATAGCTGTCATTTGCAAGGGCGTATCTTCGGCTAGGATACGCTGTGCGGTTTCTAAGATATGGAGCGTATCATTAATTCGATCTATGCTCTGATAATAACTATGTAGACTTTGAGCTAACCCTCTATTATTAATATGAATATAGCGTAGGTTTTGTTGGTCAACGGGTAATAAAAAGCTTACTTTGCCTTGATAGGCATCAATGCGAATACTGGCATCGCGTAAACGCTGTTGTGTATTAGGAATAAAATATAAACGCTGATAAATATTAATAGAAAAATAATGCAGCATGCGTTGCAAAATAGTGATTTTGTCTGCCTTGGAATAGGTTCCCACCGGAGAAAATAAAAACTCAATAAAACTGCTTAATGGGTAAAACTCAATATGCTCTTGAGAGCTAGGTTTGGCTTTTAATAGGTTGGCAAAGCATTCTGAGCAGGTAAAGTGACGTGCAGGAAACCAATTACATACTTTAAAAAAGGTGGAGGGTTGGTCATTAAAGGTAGTTGCTAAGTGAGTGTGTTTAGCGCTGGTTTCAGTATAAACCTCTTGGTAGTAAATGTGTTGCAAGCGCTTAGATAATAGTTCTGCTGAGGGGGCAGAGAAGAATTGGCTGAGTGCTAACCAGTGGGTGATGCTGAGTTCGGCTTTATCAAGCTCTAGGTCGGAGAGCATGCTTTGGGTGAGCAGATCCGAGGTGTTGAGGTTTGGAATAGCTTGCTTGAGGTAGTTATTGAAGGCCTCAGTAAACTCGGTTTGACGCATACGTCTAGACTCGCGTAGTTCACGTAAATACTGACCGTTTTGAGGTCTAGGGCGTTTATTAGATTTTGGGGGCATAAATAAATAAGTTGGGGTCTGTAATAAAGATGACAAACTCGCTTTTGTCATAGTGAATGATGTAATCACATACTATCTCGTTTAATTCGTCAAGATCAAATTTTATACTTTTCCTAATGTGTTTGCTCTGCATTTTTTTATGGTGAAGTCAATGTGAAAATTTTCACATTGACGGGGCATTATTTTCTACTACTTGTTTTTATTTAAATTTAGGTAGTTTATGTTTTATTGCATAGTTATTGGGAGTGTGTGACGTTTGTGTTTTTGTAGGCGAGGATTTTAGTTTGGCTCTATTTAGAGCTTTGAATAATATGGTTTTTTTAATGAAGTCAAGGTTGAGGGGTGTGAAAGTTTTACTATTCGACTATTTGTTTTTTGGTATTTTAATTGATTTTAGATAAGTTAATTTTTGTATGGGGATTCGGTTGTAATTTGTTTTGATTTGATTCTAGACTAAGGCATGTTCATAGCTAGTTAATGTTGAGTAAACAGGTATGGTTTATGAATGGCTTTGGGTGGTTAGCGTTATTAATTAAGTTTCTAGGGACAAGTCTGGGCTAAATGTTTTTGTTTTGACTTGTTTTTATATACTAAGGAGTTTGTTATGAATATGAAACAAAAGTTGTTGATGGGGTTAGTGGCTACGACTTTGACTGCGCCGGTTTTTGCTGATACGGCAGGTGATAGTCAGTCTATTAGTACTTCAGCTAGTGAAGTTTATTTAATTGATATTAAATCTGCTAGTGGTACTACTACGTCAGGTGATGAGGATGATAGTGGAGCTAATGCGTTGACGGTTTCTTTTACAGACCCTAGTAGTGGTAAAGCAGCAGGATTGGGTTTGGTTAGACCAACTGCAGCAACAGGGTATTATGATATTACGTCTAATATTGCACATACTACTGATTTTAGTTCTGTAAATAAAAGAACATTAGCGGCTACAGTTAGTGGTCTTGGTCCTGGTTGGGCTTTAACAGTTACTCCAACTAAACCAACAATTAATACTTACAATAGTCCAGTAGATGGTGCCGGTCTTTCGACGCCTTATACCTTTGCTAATCAAGCAACCAGTCAAACTTTCTACACTGGCATAGGTAATGTTGTAGCCAAGGATTTAGCAATCACTTATCAGTTCGATGCTGAAACTGGCGTAAATATCCCTGCTCATGCTACTAATAAGGTTGTGGAAGTTGCTTATACTCTAAGCGATGATTAAAACCTAGAATAATAAAGTTTTATAAAAGCATGGATCTACTTTTAACGTAGATCCATCTCTATAGGAAGTCAAAAATGCGATATAGGCTACTTATTTGTTTGTTAATGTCCTTGTCAAATAACATAACACTGGCAGCGGCGACACTAGCAGTTAATAGTGGCTATAAAAATATAACAATTAATAATTCTTATGTTGGACCAAAGTTTGCAGGCTCATACTATTTGTTAGAAGCTGAAAGTACTATATTAGGAGCTATTACTATTGGCAACTCTACACCTTCTACATCTTCTATAACTGAGTGTGGAGCAAATTCACCTGACTGGCGTGTTAAAGCCTATTTAAAAAGAAACCTTAATACTAATATTTATGTTAAACGAGTGGATAGCGGTAATAGTAATATGATTTATGGTGGGGATTCTTATCTACCTTTAAGTGAGATGCCAGTAACCTTTTTTTGTGGAGATGGTGATGTCACTAATGTGGCTATTCAATACAAACTGTCCCCACTTGATATAAGAGATGGTCACGGCGATGTTACTTGGCAGGTCAATTATATTGTTGAGGAACTATGATTCTATTAAATTTACGTATCCCACTTAAAATATTTTGCTTAATTATTTTTGTGGCTTTTAATGCATCTTTGGTTCATGCAGAGGTTCTAGTTACAAAACTATTGCATGATTTTGATACCTCTACTAATCAAAGTCACCTGGGTAGTTTCGATATCGAAAACTTAGGTAAAAGACCTGTAGTTCTTAATATCATACAGCAAGATAAAGTAGATGATCATGCTTTAGGTAGAGTATGGAGTAATCGTGCTTGGATTAAATTACCTATTAACCAGTTAAGACTAGAGCCTCGAGCTAAGAAAAATATTACCTTTAAAATACAGTCACCCAACAATGTAAAGACAGGAACATACTGGAGTTCTATATATGTTGATCCTGTATTACCTGTTTTATTACCATCTAAAATTCAATCAGAGCCAGGAAAGATTAAGTTCTTAATTCAACAAAAACTACGTTATGAAATACAAATTCGTACCCATATCGGTAAAGGTGAACCTAAGCTAAATTTTTCTGCCCCTAAACTTGAAAAAAATCAATCTAACCAAAAAGTATTTGGCATTAATATCAAAAACTCTGGCAACTTTCATGCTCAAACCAAAGTCAGCCTAGAAGTCTTCCGTGCCAACGGTCAACGAGTAGGACTACTCCAAGGCAACACCCGTGGACTCTACCCTGGTGCTCAAAAACGCTTTGAAGTCAACGTAGCTAAGCTTCCCGTAGGACAATATAAAGCCCTACTCCTAGCCACCGATACTAAAACAGGACGCAACTTTGGCGTAGACGTCAACCTCAACATTCAACCTTAAACAACTCCCACAAGCTCATAAAAAAGGCTGAAACCCCATGCAAAGAACTGCGAATAGCGTAATCAACCGCCTATCCCTCTCCCTTGCCATCAGTTGTATAGTGAGCTTTCCTCTCACCAGTCACGCCGCTAATGATGTCACCATCACTCCCCTCGAAACCACTGTAGCGGCGGACGACCGAGGCATAGTTACCCTACGCTTTGAAGTAGAAAACCAAACCAACCAATCCCTCACATGGCAAGAAACTATAGGCTTGCCAGAGGGTTGGGAATTAGTATCTAGCCCAGCTCCCTTTCCACTAGCTCCTAAACAACGCGAAGTGCGTTTTATCTATGTCTCGATACCGCGCGGTACGAATTCCGGCACTTATCCGATCAATTACCAAGTCAATGCTCAAGGTAACGCCAACCTGAATGGAGCAGACCGAGTAAATGTGCAAATCATCGCAGTAGCAGGCGCGGAGTTAAGTACCACTGATAAACCTTATGTACTACTAGCGGGTGACGAATATAAAATCACTACACAACTAAAAAATACAGGCAATCAAACTAGAGCCTTTCGTATTTATGTTGAGGACGAAGATGGTTTTATTACAAACTTCTCTCCGCGCTCTATTACCCTAAAAGCCTCTGAAACAGCCGATATTCAGCTAGCAGGGAAAATACCCGCCAACTTAACTAAAAGTACTGATCATAAAATAACAGTAGTAGCCGATAGTGGTAAGAACAGTGCTGAGGAGCGGATTACTATTCCCGTTTACGCTCGGACACCCGAAGGCTTAGGGCAGTGGCAAAAGTTACGGGGCAGATTAAGCCTGCGCTATAACTATCAAGATAATAAAACTAATAATCAAAAAGATAATTGGCAACTGCAATACGATGCCCAAGGTGCTTTAGATAATGAGGGTAAACATCGCCTAGCGGTGTATTTACGCAATGGCTCGAAAAACCAGCAAACATGGTCTAATTTACAAGAGGAATATCGCGCTACGTATTCTACTGATGAGTGGAAGGTGATCGCAGGGCATCAGAGTTTCTATAGTGATAGTCGTTTGAGTGGTTTAGGTTTATCTAATGCTTCAGGTACGACGATTGAATATAATCCTATTTTTAAAGAGCGTGGACGCCCTTTAAAGATGCGTGCCTATGAGGGCAAAAGTCGCACCAATACCACGACTCAGGAAAAATCACGCGGTGCAAGTATTCGCTATCGTTTTGATAAAGAGCAGCTTGAAATCGGCGCTGCGGTAGTAGATCAACAACAAAATAATTTTGATGACGTGGTTAAAAGCTTAGATTTTAGTTGGGTAGTCAAAAATTTTAGCTTCAGAGGCGATATAGCCCAAGATAGTGATGGTAAAGCACATGCTTTAGACATTAATACCTACTGGCAAAATGTAAATGCTAATGTGTCCTATACTAAAGCGGATGCTAAGTTTAATGGTGGTAATCAAGATACGAAGCGTTTATATGGAGGTTTGGGTTGGCGAATGAGTGAGGCTACCCGCTTTCAAATTAACTTTCGCCGCTCTGAAAATAACTTAGCTCAAGATCTTAGCAAGGAAATACGCCATGATGAAGAGCATAGCGCTAGTATTAGCCATTACTTTGATAAAGCACGCAATAAGCAAGGTACAATTGGCTATCGATTACGTGATAGTCAAGATCAACGCCCAACTCCCACTACTAATGAAAAAATAAAAACTTTATTTGCCGAGTATCGCCATAGTTTTGAGCAGTTTGATTTTACCCTTGGTCTAGAGCAAGGTAAGCGCAATGATCAAATTAAAAGTAATAACAATAACACGGGGCGTGAGGTAAGGATGGCACTGAATTGGCGCCCTAATCGACAAGTCAACTTTAATACTACTTTTTCACAAGATAAAGGATTAGATAGTAACGGTACTACTCGCTCATTAGGTATTAATGGCACCTATAAATTAAATAAGCGCCAAGAGTTAACAGGTTATTGGCAACAGACTCGTAGTAATGACAATAGCAGTCGCTATGATAGTTATAATGTGGGTTATCGTCATACTTTTAAAAATGATCATGCTATTTCTTTTAATGCTACACACAGACGCGATAATTTAAGTACTAGCACCGATAACAATGATAACTATATTTGGTTAGATTATACCTTACCTTTAGATATACCGTTTAAACGCCGTAGTAATATCGGCAATATTGCTGGCAAGGCTTATTACGCTGATACACGTACTCCTGCGGAAAATCTCATTTTAGATATGGGCGGCTATCATGCTGTTACTAATGCTAAGGGGGAGTTTAGTTATCCTAATATGCTAGCTAAAAACTATGATTTGCAGATTGATACCAGTCGTTTAGACCAAAGTGGCTATATGCTAGATACTCCTACTAATACCCAAAGCGTAAAAGTAGTAGCTAATAATACGCAACGTGTTCAAATCCCATTGAAGCAAGGAGCTAGTATCACAGGACGTTTACTAGCTTTTGAGGTTAATAAAACGTTGGCATCTAGTGCTGAAAAAGATGGGTTAGTGCCAAGTGAGGGCTTAGGTGGATTACTAATTGAGTTACAACCTATAGGCGATACCAGTGACAAACGCACCGTGCAAAAGCGTTTAACTCAAGGTGATGGTTCATTTAGCTTTATAGGCATACCGTTAGGTCAATGGCAAATTGTAGTGGTTGATGCGGATAAAATCCCTGAGCAATACCGTCTAGAGCAGCAGCAGGTTACAGTAGAGCTGGAAAAAGGTGAAAACGAAGAGGTCACCATTCGTGCGGTTCCATTACATAAAACGATTGATCGAGTGGGACCTAGAGAAGGCTTTTCGGTGAGCGGTTGATTTTTTGAGTATTGCAAGCTCATTGTATGGTTGTGAGTCTACTAGCATTAGCCGTAGTAGCCTCCTACAATCGAGATAGTCCTAATTACCGCAGTCGAGTACCCGCCCATGAAAGCCGTTGCTTCGTTACGCTATGGTGTGATCTTCAAAAAAGCATTTTCACACCCCGACATCTTCAAAGCCTTTGTCAAAGACATCTTAGGCATTGAGCTACAGATTGAGCGTGTGGAAACGGAAAAATCGTTTGAAAGCTCGATTGGCTCAGTCGATAGCCGCTTTGACCTGTTTGCCGAAGATAAAGTCAATCGGATTATTGTCGACATCCAGCACAAGCGCTATCTAGATCACTACCACCGCTTTCTCCACTATCATTGTGCGGCATTATTAGAACAAGTCGTCAATGCCAAAGACTATCGCCCCGACCTCAGCGTCTACACTATCGTTATCCTCACCAGTGGCGACAAACACCAAAAAGACATGTTGGCTATAGATTTTGACCCCAAGGATTGGGATGGGGTAGGCGTAAACGAAATCCCACACAAAGTCTTATTTCTCAGCCCTAAATACCTCAGTGACCGTACTCCCCCTGCATGGCGTGAATGGCTACAAGCGATTGAAGATAGTCTCGATGGACAAGTGAACGAAGCTGACTACCACAATGCCTGTGTGCAAAAAGTCCTAAAACTGATTGAGCAAGACCAAATCACCCCCGCTGAACACGCCCGCATGAAAGATGAGTACAGCGAAGAGCAACTACGCCTACAAGAATGGGAAGAAGCCTTAGCGAAAAGCAAGCAACTCGGCATTGAAGTAGGCAAACAGCTAGGTTTGGAGGAGGGAATTGAAGTGGGTGAGCTACAAGGTCGCCTAAAAACGGCGCAAGCTATGTTAGACAAAGGCATGCCCTTAACCTTGATTACCGAATTAACCGGATTATCAGTAGAGCAGATTGAAGGTATTAACCCACAGTAGAGCAGGCGATAGCTCTCTACTGGCACAAGTCACCTCTGCCTCAACCGATTAATCCGGTGCGCTCGGTATTATCAACAATGAATAGCAGGAATCTAGCTGGCTTTCTGCTAGAATCACTGCCCTTGTTGAAATGGACAGGCAGCAATGACCGCAACGACTCTTACTCTTACTCTACCCGATGACTGGCATGTGCACTTACGCAGTGGTGAACTATTAAAAGCCGTATTGCCCTTTAGCGCTCAACATTTTGGACGCGCTATTGTTATGCCAAACCTCCAACCACCCGTAGTTAAAACCGCTGATGCCCAAGCGTATCGTGCTGAAATTGCGGCAGCATTGCCTGAAAATAGTCATTTTCAACCCTTAATGACTTTATATCTGACCGAGCAAACCGATCCCAATGATGTAAAACAAGGTTTTTTGAATGGCGATGTAACAGCAGTAAAGCTCTATCCTGCCGGAGCTACCACTAATTCAGCGGCTGGTGTAAAAAATCTTGAGGCGGTTTATCCCGTGCTAGAGGTGATGGAGTCCATCGGTATGCCGCTATTAGTGCATGGTGAAGTAGTTGACCCTGAGGTGGATATTTTTGATCGAGAAGCGGTATTTATTGAGAAAAAACTGCAACCGATTCGCGCTCGCTTCCCTAAGCTTAAAGTCGTATTTGAGCATTTAACCACTAAAGATGGTGTGGATTATGTGCAATCATGCGAGCAATACACCGCTGCTACCATTACCCCACATCATTTAGTGATTAATCGCAATGCTATGTTAGTCGGAGGGATTAAACCGCATTATTATTGCCTGCCGGTGGCTAAACGCGAGCTTCACCGCCTAGCTTTAGTTGAAGCGGCCACCAGTGGTGATGCACGTTTTTTCCTTGGAACCGATTCTGCCCCGCATTTAGATCATGCTAAACAAAGTGCTTGCGGGTGTGCAGGGATTTTTAATGTGGCGAATACCTTAAGTATTGTGGCCCAAGTATTTGAAAATAATCATGCCCTGAGCCATTTAGAACGCTTTGTATCATTAAATGGTGCACTGTTTTATGGTTTGCCAGTCAATCAAGCTCAGTTAGTATTAGAGCGTCAGCTTGAACCGCTTCCAGTACCAGAGAGTCTATCACTGAGCCAAGGTACATTAACCCTGTTTGATCCCTTAATGCCCGTTTACTGGGCGGTTAAGCAAGTAATCACCCCTTAAGTTTTACTGTACTGTAGCACCACACAAGCTTTATCTGCCCTCGCTGCGGCGAGTTTCTATTGTTGTTGTATGAGCCATTTAAAACGATGAACCAGTCTATTGCGATTCCTAGCATTGTATCGCTAGAGCATATCCTACCCGAAGAACCACTGTTAATGATGGGGGCTGGCCCTGTTCCTCTCCCGCAAAAAGTAGCGGCGGCGAACTCAATCGTGATCAATCACTTAGGCGATACCATGAATAAGGTAATCCGCCAAGTCAAAGAGATGGGACGCTATGTGTTTCAAACCTCGTCCTCGCATGTGCTAGGGGTAGCAGGTCCGGGGTCAGCAGCGATGGAAATGGCAGTGGCAAACCTGATTCGTCCGGGCGAGCGCGTATTGTGTATTTGCAATGGCTATTTTAGTCAACGCTTAGCGGAATTAACGCGGCGGGTACGGGGTGAGCCAGTGATTTTAGAAACCCGCACTAATGAGGGGGTAGATCTCGCTGAAGTAGAACGCATGCTACAAACTCAACACTTTGATGCGATTACCTTAGTTCAGGGTGAAACCTCTAATACCGTTCACAATAAGCATTTAGCGCAAGTGGCTAAATTGGGTAAGCAATATGGTTGCTTAGTGATTGTCGATGCGGTGTGTACTTTAAGCACTATGCCTTTGGAGATGGATAATTGGGGCATCGATGCCGTTATCACGGGGGGACAAAAGGGGCTGTCTTCTATTCCGGGGGTGTCGCTACTCGCATTTTCTGAGCAGGCGTGGAATAAAAAAATTGCGCCCCGCGAAGAGTTACTGTTTCACTGGTGTTTAGATGCACAGTTAGCGGATCGCTTTTGGAATCAAAACTCTTATCATTATACCGCACCCGTATCCGGTATTTTGGCACTGCATGAAGCGTTGCGCTTAGTGTGTGAAGAAACCCTGACTAAACGTTTTGAGCGTCACTTGCGCTGCTCGTTGGCTTTACAAGCGGGTATTGAGGCGATGGGCTTAGAGTTATTGATTGCTGAGGCGCATCGGCTAAATTCGGTGATTGGTATTGTGGTTCCTGAGCAAGCTTCGGCAGATAAAGTGCGTACTTATATGTCACAAGTCCATAAAGTAGAGATTTCAGGCGCGTTTGGTCTCAATATTCTGCGCATTGGTCAAATGGGCGAGCAAAGTAGGGCGCATAATTTATTCCGTACCTTACATGCTTTTGGGTCTAGTCTACGAGCCTCCGGCGTTAAATTAGATCTACCCGCTGGTATGGCTGAACTAGAGCGCGTTTTATCCACACCGTTACAGGCTTAATTTAATTCACCTCAGATTCGGTACTAATCCTACCGAACTGTAGGGATTTGCTATACTGCCACGTAAGTAAACTAAACTTAAACTCTTTCATTACCGGAGCAGCCGTAAAGCCCCTTTCTTCAGGTAGGGAATATAAGGCTGTCCGCGATAGTGGATTAATGCTAGTCTACTTTGTGTTGGTTAGGCTATTGCTGCCTAACTCCTCCTGTTTAGTATTCCTACAGGGACAGGGTGAAGTAAGAGAACCAGCATCGTTCTCCCGTTCGGACATGGACGGCTGTACTAAGGAATCCCCTTCCTTTTTTAGGCAGGGGTGGATGTCAACATCATATCAAGGAGTAATAACTATGGCCTTAGAGCTAAACGTGGGTAGACAAGATCGTAATATTCGTATTGCAGTAGGGGGTGTATTAGCCGTTCTGGGTCTATGGAATGCTAGCTTTTGGCTGACCCTTATTGGCGTTATTGTGGTGGGTACGGGGCTATTTGGTTTCTGTGGTCTGTATAAAGCATTGGGCATTAATACAGCTTCTAAAGCGGAGTCTACCACGGCAACCCAAGATTTAAGTGCCCGTGCTAGTCAAAATTTCGGTGAGTTTAAGCAAGAAGCCTCTGAAAAGTATGAGGAGGTTAAGGAAAAGGCAACTGAAAAATACGAAGATCTGAAAGAGGATGCCAGTGAGTTAGCCGAGAGCGCACAGAAAAAGGCTGAGGAATTAAAGTCTAAAGCGGCTGAAACTTATGCTGATTTAAAAGATGAAGCTGGCGAGTTAGCTGACACTGCGCAGAAAAAAGCAGGGCAAGTGGCGGAAGCTGCTAAAGAGGCTGTAGATAAGGTTAAAAAGTCCTAATGTTTTCCCCGCTTAAAAGGCTCCATCTAGTCCCTGCTTATTAGATGGAGCTATAGCCTTTTCGGCTTTTACCTTTTTACCCGATACTTAATGCTTCAAACTTATACAACAATTTAATGCAAATTCCGCTATAAATTAAGACACAAACCTTTTTAGGACTAAGTACTTGAGCCAAAGTAATCGTGCATTTCCTCCGCAGCCGCTGTAAATACGTCCTTGTACGCTTCAAGGCGGCATCCTTGCCGCCAAGACTGCTCCAGAAACACACAATTACTTCTTAGTTAGGTACTTAGAGACTAAGCCTAGTGAATCAGTTTTTAATTAAACAGGAGAGTGTCATGCCACGGAGTTTTATTATTGCAAGCTTATTAGTCGGTGTATTAGGGCTAGGACAAGCTGGGGCAGCCAGTACCTATAAAATTGTGGGGGTCGTTGCGGGCGATACCTTAAATTTACGCCAACAACCCGGTGTGAATAGTAAGGTACTCTATAAATTACCCGCTGATACCTCTGGTATCAGTTTGACAGGCAGAACCGTGCAGGTAGGTAAAACCCGCTGGGCAGAAATTAAATACCAAGGCAAAGTAGGTTGGGTGAATCAGCGTTATGTCGCTGCGGCTGATATGAAAGCCACAGGCAAGACTGCTAGTGTGTCCTTAACGAAAGCCGATGCTAAAACCGTAGCTAAGGAAACCAAAGAAACTAAAGTAGTCGCGCGTGCTCCCATGCCTAAACCAGCGGGTAGTTGGATTTTAGCGTGTGGTAATACTTCACCGTTCTGGAAAACGGAGATTTTACCTAAATCTATTAATCTCTATCAGGGCGGTGATTATGCTGTGAATGTTCCGATTACTTATAAAAATCAAGAGCATGGGGCTAATAAATTAGCGTCTGTGACCGTGGTTAAAGGAGCGCGTGGCCAGGATAATGTCAAGCTAACCATTAAGTATAGTGGGCAGTGTCGGAGTTCCTTATTTAAGCGTCGTGTTTCTTTTAAGGTAACTGGTTCGATGAATGACGAGAAACTAAGCGGCTGTTGTTATTCTTATCCCGTAAAGTAATTCTATAATTGGGCTAATTTTACTCAGATCAGCTATAATCCATAGCCTTTATAACCCCTATTTTATTATAAGGTAAGCAAGGCTATGGATTGGCTACAGCCCCTGTTTTCTTATTGCGAGCGTGGTAGCGATACTGCTATTTGGGCAGAACCACTCAATGTAGTGACTACTGGTTTATGGTTTATTATTGGTATTTGGCTTTGGGTGTTAGTGCGTACTCAAGGTTTATCTTATCAACGCCCTCCGATTCAATATGTATTGGCTTTGCTGATTATTTTAATCAGTGCGGCTGATTTTGGCGTTCATACTCAAGCGACTCAAGTAGATAAGTTTTTAGTATTGCTGTCCTTATTAGCCTTTAGCGCCTTGTATTTATATTTAGCACTCACCCGTTTTTTAAGAGTTCAACATAAACCAGCGTTGATTATCACGGCTGTGCTGAGTTTACTAGGGAGCTTAGTGGCTATAGTGCCTTGTCTGATAGGTTATTGTGTGCCTATGAGCGCTTTAGGTTTATTGCCTCTGATCGTGTTAGTGATCCTCACCCCTATTTTACATCGGCGTAATCACCCCGCTACGCGCTGGTTAGCAGGGGCAAGTGTATTGCTAGCCTTAGCCTTAGTGATGAATGTATTAGACCAACCCTTATGCCAAGCTACTTTGACTCAGGCGGGTTATGTATTGGGTTGGCATTATCTAGGGCATATTTCGAGTGCTATTGCGGTGTTTGTGCTCACTCAAGCTATGATTCAATTTTATCGCTATGCTGCGGTGGGCAAGCATTAATCCCTAGTCCTTAGAGTATACTGGCGGCTACATTAGAATCTGCTAAAGTACTCATTTTTAGCTATTGGGTACTGAAGTGATGAATGCAGCGACCGCTTTTATGCAACAACTCAAACATGAAGTATTAAGCCACCCTTTTTTAACTCATCCTTTTTTAAAGCAATTAACAGCTAAGCCTCTTACTCGTGCTCAAGGCAAACAATTTGCCCTTTTGTATTATCCGCATATTTTGCGCACCCGCTTATATCAGGCTAATGCTTTGGGGGTGACACCGGATGAGAATTTGCAGTTTGTGTTATCAGAAATACTTTACGATGAATACGGTAATGGCGATTTAAAACGCTCGCATATGGAGGTTTATCGTAAATTTATGCGTGCTGTAGGCATAACAGAGGCAGAGCGAGTTAATCCGTATATTATGCCGGAATTACAAGGCTATATTGATACCATGATGCGTATTTCCCAAGGACCGAATTGGTTAGCAGCCGTGGCAGCCGTAGGGATCGCAGGAGAATGGCCGATTCCGCCTTATTATCAATCTTTACTGGATGCATTGCGCACTATTCCAGAAGTGACGGATGATGATTTACAACTCTTTATCGAGCATATTGTGTTAGATATAGAACATTCTGGTATGGTCGAGCAGGCTCTAATTCCTTATGCCGCCGATCCTGAAGCACAAGCTCAAATTCGTCACGGCGTATTTCTAAATCTAAATGCCAGATTAGTATTATTAAGCGGTTTACAGCGTGAGATGTTTAGCTAACTTAATTTTCATTATTAATTAAACCTAATCTAGCAAGTACCTGTTTAAATAGCTTCACCATTTCTGGCATCAGTACTTGCTGGATATAATCTAATACCCATTTTTTATCACGCGGACCTAGCGCGTCAGCAATATGATTACCAAAGGTCAAACCCATAGAAAAACCGGGTTCTTGCGCGATATTAGCCCAAGTGGTTTCTGAGTAATCGACTAAACGTATATTTAATTTATTAATAAAATTATTGCGATGATCACCTTTAGCAAAATCACGGGCATTATCGTGTACATGATCCGCTAGTTTCACCGCAAACGCACTGACTAATGCCTCACGGTCGCTATCATTTAAACTACTATAAGCAATGCGATCTAAGAGATGGACTAAAAAGGCCATCATTTCTTCTAGGACTGCAATACGCTGCATTTGGGTATCAGTTTGAAAATTTTCATTTTCAATTTCCAATAAAGACTGCATACCAATACGCCAACTATTGAACGCCAATACGCTCACGGTATCCTCTAACGATACTTCACGTTCTTGATTATTCCATTTAGTTCTAATCCGAATGCGCATAGCGAATACTCCTATTCAATCAGCAGCCTAGTGAATATCAGACATACCTAGTAAGGCAATATCCCTTTAAGCACAGCGCTCAGCGACCAACCGCACCCAAAAACTGGCTCCTAGCGGCAGTACACCATCATTAAAATCATAATAGGGATTATGTAGCGGTTTATTATGGGTGGGAGCGCCATTGCCCAGCCAAATATAAGCCCCCGGACGTTGTTGCAGCATAAAAGAGAAATCCTCGGCTGCCATACTAGGTAAGGGATTCCAAAAGGCATTGCTTTCACCCACTAAACTTTTAGCGACCTCATAGCAATATTCGGCTTCGCGCTCCGTATTTTGGGTAACGGGGTAGAGTGGTTTAATCTCCAAGGCGGCATGCGCACCAAAGGCGTGAGCGGTTTGGGTGACAATATGTTCTAAGCGTTCTTTAATAAGAGCGCGTTGGTTTTCATCAAGGGTGCGAATTGTGCCACTGAGTTGTACTTCTTCGGGAATAATATTAGTGGCACTACCGCCGTGTACTTGAGTAATACTCACGACCCCGCTTTGAAGTGGGCTAAGCGTGCGTGACACAATAGTCTGAATGGCTAAAATTAATTGCCCCGTGACGATAATCGGGTCAACCACACTATCAGGAATTGCAGCGTGCCCGCCTTTACCCGTAACCGTAATATAAAATGAATCCGTTGACGCCATGACCGCTCCGGCATGAATACCGAATTGCCCCGCAGGGAGGTCGGGCCAATTATGCATACCGTAGACTTCTTCGATCGGAAAGCGCGTAAATAACCCTTCTTCGATCATACGTTTCGCACCCGCAAAGCCTTCCTCTGCGGGTTGGAAAATGAAATACACCGTCCCTTTAAAGTCATTGTGTTGCGCTAAATACGTAGCCGCACCTAGGAGCATGGTGGTATGACCATCATGACCACAGCCATGCATTTTGCCGTGATGACACGATTTATGCTCAAAGGTATTAAGTTCAGTCAAAGGCAGAGCATCCATATCGGCACGCAAACCAATATGTCGCCCTGCTCCTTGTGTGCCCTGAAGCACTGCGACCACCCCCGTACCACCCATCTGCTCATGTATCTCTAAGCCTAATGCTTTGAGTTGTTGCGCTACTTTAGCGCTGGTACGGAATTCTTCATAAGCAGTTTCAGGATGTTGATGAATATCACGCCGCCACTGTTGCATGGTGTGATGCAATTCACTATTAACTGCAATCGGTTGATACAAAGTCATGGCGTGAACTCCTAAGAGTGAGTTTAAAGAGGAACGACGCGTGAGATACCGTCACTGGTAACGACTTTAACTTTTTGACCCGCTTTAAATTCATTATCGGCTAGCTGCACAATCACAGCCGCTTTGCCATCTTCAAATTTCAACGTGATTTCAAGACCGGGCTGGGCTTGTACAGTACGATCAATAATAGTCCCTACCGCACCCCCTACCACGGCTCCAGTGACACTCCCGACCATGCTGGTAGCTTCACCCGGAAGAATCCCTTTAGCAGCCGAGCCTCCAATCAATCCTCCCGCATGCTGCCCATTTTGGGAGCTATTTTGCTCAATCATAATGCTGCGTACACTAATCACTTCACCAAATTTAACTTCTTGTAATTTTCCGGCTTGAGCGGTGGTATAGCTATTACTAGCGGGTGCAGCACCGCAAGCACTTAAGGTGATAGCGCAACCCATTAATAAGGCGCTACTCAAAAGCCCGTTTACCCATTGTGTTGTTGTCATAATTTCCTCAGTTGTTCTAAACACGCTAAATAAGCTACCTCATTCGGCGCTTGCTGATCTCGTTGAGCTTGCCATAGGCTTTCCGCTAAGCACTCCATCATCTGATGTTCTAGATCGTGCGCAGCATAGTGTACTAATAATTGCTGGTACAATGCGCGAATTCCCGCTGGTCGATCCGTCGCTACTTGCTCACGTAATCCTAAATGCAAGCCTAGATGTAAAAAGGGATTAGTTTGCCCTAATTCGGGGCTAAAGTCTTGATCCATATATGCCTGAGTCAGCCATGCTTGATATTCAGGGTGTTCTTGAATGACATGAGCAATTTGGGTTTCGAGTGCATTGAGAGGCTGGTTTTGTTGAGCTTTTAACCATGTTTGCTGATAAAACTGACGCAAAGTATGACGATCACTACTTAGCATGGTAGGGTTTTCTCTTGGAATTCACATAAGTCCACTACTATACAGGCAGAACATTTAGGCTTACGAGCAGTACAGACATAACGCCCATGTAAAATGAGCCAATGATGGGCATCGTGTAAGTATTCTGGCGGAATGTTTTTTAGTAAGTGTTGTTCTACTGCTATTACCGTTTTGCCCGGAGCGAGTCCAGTACGATTAGCTAAGCGGAAAATGTGGGTGTCCACCGCCATAGTGGGCTGACCAAAGGCGGTATTTAAAATCACATTCGCGGTTTTACGCCCCACACCTGGGAGTGCTTCTAAAGCCGCTCGGTTGGCGGGGACTTGTGATTGATGTTTTTCCATCAGTTGCTGGCAGGTCGCCATAATATTAGTTGCTTTATTATTATAAAGACCAATGGTTTTAATATACGCTTTTAGGCCATCAATCCCTAGTGCCACTATTTGTTCGGGGGTGTTGGCTCTAGCGAATAAAGGCTTAGTCGCTTTATTAACACTTTTATCAGTGGCTTGTGCCGATAAGATCACGGCGATTAATAATTCAAAGGCAGACTGATACTCAAGCTCAGTGGTAGGGTGTGGATTGGCGGCTTGCCAACGGCGAAACATTTCCGCACGGTTGGCTGCATTCACACCGATTCTCCTAGCGGTGGAGTCAGTGTTTGGGGTTGGCGTGTTTGAGCTTTGGCGCGTTCTTTGAGTAGGGTATCAATCCATTTTTTAAACGCTACTAAAAAGCCTAAACCAATAAAAGCGCCGGGTGGTAGGGCGGCTAAGAGCATGCCTTTATAATCAGGATTGAGCACAATAGTGAGTACTTTGGCTCCCTCCCCAAACATTAAATGCGCTTGTGCAAACAGAGTACCTTGAGCGACTAATTCGCGTGCCCCACCTAAAACACAGAGTACTAACATAAAGCCTAAGCCCATCATGGTACTGTCTAATAGGGTATGCACAGGGGTATTTTTAGAGGCAAAGGCTTCAGCGCGACCAATCACGATGCAGTTAGTCACAATTAAGGCAATGAAGATACCTAACACATTATAAAGATCATGAAAATAGGCATTCATAATCAGCTCAATCAAAGTCACATTGGCGGCAATGATTAAGACAAATACGGGAATACGGATTTCTGGGCGAATGAGATTGCGCACTATGGCAATGGCTACATTGGAGGCAGTGAGCGCTACCAGTGTGGCAATGCCTAAGCCAAAGCCATTAATGAAATTGGTAGTAACCGCCATCAGGGGACATAGACCCAATAACTGCACCAAGCCCGGATTATTATTCCATAAGCCATCCATGATAATTTTACGGTAGACCTTATGATCCGCTGTGCTCATTAGTGTTTGCCCTCCATAGGTGTACTAGGGCGCTTAAATAACTCATCAAAGTGTGTGTTTGACCATTCTAGCGTGCGGCGCACGCTACCCACGATAGCACGCGGCGTAATAGTGGCTCCGGTGAATTGATCAAATTCACCCCCGTCTTTACGCACTTTCCAAGCGTCTAGGCTAGGATTGCTGAGGGATTTTTGATTAAAACCTAAAATCCAGTTGCTGCGCTCGATTTCGATTTTATCACCTAGACCGGGGGTTTCTTTATGTTTAAGCACTCGTACTCCGGTAATAGTGTGCTGAGCATCCACCCCAATCGCTAATTGAATACGTCCGCTATAACCATCGGGGGCGCTGACTACAAAAAGTGCTGCTACAGGTATTTGATCTTTACGCGCACGATACACTAGCACAGGATCAGCACTCCCTAATTCCTGAGCCGGTAATAGTACTCGGTCGGTCAGGAGCTGATTATTATAAAGCTGAGGCTCAATAATCGAACTAAAGCGTTGCAATAACGTGTGCTGCTCATTCTCAGCAATACGTGCTTTAGTAAAGTAGTTAGCTAACGTGAGAGCAAGCACACCAATTAACGCAAATCCAGCTAAGAAAACAGTGGCTTGTCCCACTTCGTTTTTTTGTAGCCAAGCAGGTAAGGGAATATTCATAGGCTACGCTTCCGTCCATAGACCCGTGGTTGGGTATAGCTATCTAGTAATGGTACTGCCATATTCATCACTATGACCGCAAAAGCAATGGCATCTGGATAACCCCCCCAAGTGCGAATCACATACACCAAACCACCAATGCCCAGACCAAAAATAACTTTACCTAGTGGCGTAGTACTCGCTGTCACCGGATCGGTTGCAATAAAAAAGGCGCCTAGCATAGTGGCTCCACTCAATAGATGGAATAGCGGGTTAGGATAATGATTAGGGCTATACAACCAAAATAAGGTTGCTAAGAGTGTCAAACCCAATAGTACGGCGATTGGAATATGCCAAGTGATGACACGCTTATAGAGCATCCAAGCACCACCTACTAAAAAGGCTAGATTAACCCACTCCCAACCTTGACTACCTATTAAACCCATGCCTTCTGTTTGCATTAATTGGCTAGGAGTTTGATGGAGATTTAAGCCAATTTTCATACTGTCTAAGGCAGTGGCATGCGTATAAGCATCCCAATTGCTTAAGCCACTACCGAATACTTTACTCAGTGTGCTACCTAAATCTAATACTCCGAAACCACCACTTGCACTAGGCCAAAGAGTCATCTCCAGCGGAAAGGATACTAGCAAAGCGGCATAACCAATCATGGCTGGATTAAAAGGGTTATAACCCAAACCTCCATACAAATGTTTGGCTAATACAATGGCAAATAACATCCCCACTGCGATTAACCACCAAGGCGCATAAGGCGGTAAGGCTAACGCTAATAAGCAGGCAGTGAGCAGGGCGCTATAATCGGTTAAAAAAGGTTGCAGCGGGCGCTTGCGCATATAAAGCATCAACGCTTCAAAAGTAAGGGCAAATAAGCTGGCTAATACCAGATTAGTGATCACGCCCCACCCAAAAAACCAGAGCATTACCGCTATGCCCGGAATCAAGGCTAATAGGACTTGCTGCATGACTTGAGCAACAGTGTAATGGGGATTCATGCGCTACCCTCAGTCGATGAGCTAGTGGTGTTGGCTTGCTGAGCTTTTTTAGCTTTAGCACGTTCTAAGGCAGCTTGGATAGCTGCTTTTTTAGCATCCGTTTCGGCTGTACCTTCTTTGCTGGAGCTTTCTTGCTCTTTGAGTGCGGTTTTATGCTTAGCCAGTTTTTCTGCCTTTTCGCGTTGCACTCGCTCGATACGCTCTTGTCTAAATTCATGGCGAGTTCTAGCCACTTCAGCCTTATGGCGTGTATCGCGTTGTGCCTTAATTTCAGCCTTGGCAAAGCGGTAATAATCCACTAGAGGAATATGGCTAGGGCACACATAACTACAGCAGCCACACTCAATGCAGTCAAAGAGATGATAACGTTCTACTTGTTCCATCTCTTTAGAGCGTGCATACCAATAAAGCTGCTGAGGCAATAAGCTTACCGGACATACCTCGGCACAGCGCCCGCAACGAATACAAGGCATGACGACTTCAGTGTTAGGTGGGGGGCGCACAAGGAGGCAGTTCGTCGCTTTCACTACAGGAATCTGAGGTGACACTAGCGGTAGTGGCATCATAGACCCCCCCATAGTAAGCCACGGCTCAGAGATAGTGGAGCCTTGGGCCGCTGCAATCAAGCGCGACATGGGCAAACCCAAAGGTACTTCAAAATTACCCGCCTGCTTAATAGCCTCGCCTGAAACTGTTACATAGCGATGGATCAAAGGCTCACCTTGGACGATAGCTTGATAGACTGATCTAGTAGTTCCTACATTAATACATAAAGCACCCGCATCCCCTCCACGTCCACCGCTAGGTACTTCTTTACCGGTTAGAATATAGGTAAGTTGTTTTTTGCCACCAGAGGGGTAAATAGTCGGAATAGTCACGACTTCAAAGCGTTTATCCGCTATAGCACTGACCGCCTGTTGCATAGCACTAATGGCTTCTGGCTTATTATCCTCAATGCCAATTAAGCACTGCTCGGCTTGTATCATGTGCAAAATAATTTGTGCTCCCGCTATAATTTCAGCGGCATGCTCACGCATCAGGCGATCATCACAAGTGATATAGGGTTCACATTCTGCGCCATTCAGGATGAGGGTAGTGACTGGCTGGCGTACATTGAGCTTAACATCGGTTGGAAAGACTGCCCCACCTAATCCTACTACACCGCACTCGCGTACTCGATTGACTAGGGTCTTTAAGTCAGTTTGTTGATAATCCAATCTAGGTAAACGGGTATTACCCCAATCATCTTTGCCATCCGCTTCGAGTACTACACATAAATCCGCCAAGCCAGAGTTGTGGGCAATCACATGCGGTTCAATGGCTACAATAGTTCCAGAGGTTGAGGCATGAACTCCGGCACTAATATTACCTTGGGGTTTGGCTAAGAGTTGCCCCTTATACACATAGTCGCCCAGCGCTATTTCTAAATGAGGTTTAGCGCCTGAGTGTTGCAATAGCGGAATAATTAAGTGCTCGCCTTGAGTAGGAATAATAGCTTGGGTCGGTTGCTGATTAGAGATTGATTTATGGTAATCAGCGAGTTTTAAGCCCACAGGCAAGGGCCAAGTTTGACTCATGCTGCTTGCTCCTGTGTGTGAGTGGGAGCAGGGCGCAATTCATAGACGGGATAAGGCCATTTCCAAGTACTCGGCTCTATCGTTTGAGGTTCCATGGTAATGCAGTCTACTGGACAAGGCGGTAAGCACAGTTTGCAGCCAGTACACTCGCTAGCAATCACGGTGTGCATAAGTTTAGACGTTCCGACAATAGCATCCACAGGACAAGCTTTAATACATAAAGTGCAGCCTATGCAGATAGTCTCATCAATCACTGCCACTAGGGGAATAGGGTTAGCCTCATGTTCTGCATCTAAGGGTTTGGGTTCCACACCTAATAATTCGGCAAGTGCTTTCATGGTGTCTTCGCCGCCCGGAGGGCATTGATTAATGTCTGCCTCACCTTTAGCAATAGCTTCGGCATAAGGGCGACACCCGGGAAAGGTGCATTGTCCACATTGAGTTTGGGGCAGGAGTTTGTCGATTTTCTCTGCCAGTGGATCACCCTCGACCTTAAATTTAAGGGCAGCATAGCCTAGTAATAAGCCTAATACGGCTGCTAAGCCTCCAATAATAAGAATTGCGCTTAACATATTAAGTTTTCACTAATCCAGAAAAGCCCATAAAGGCTAATGCCATGAGACCGGCTGTAATCAAACCAATGGCATTACCTTGGAAAGTTTCAGGGACATCACCAGCAGCAATGCGCTCTCTAATCCCCGCAAATAAGATCATGACTAATGTAAAACCTAAAGCAGCCCCTATCCCGTACAGAGCGGATTCAATAAAGCTATGTTGTTTTTGTACATTAAGTAGGGCTACCCCTAAGACCGCACAGTTGGTAGTAATCAGGGGTAAATAAATCCCTAACACATTGTGCAGTACGGGGCTAGTTTTACGGATTGCCATTTCAGTAAAGCCTACAATGGCGGCAATAACCAAAATAAAACTAATCGTGCGTAGATACTCCAATCCAAAGGGTTCTAGTAGGTAAGTGCTGACCATATAACTTAAGATAGAGGCTAAGGTGAGGACAAAGGTAGTCGCTAGCCCCATGCCCATCGCAGTATCTAGGCGACGTGACACCCCCATAAAGGGACAAAGCCCCAAAAATTGGGAGAGAACAAAGTTGTTCACCCAAACAGTACTAACTAAAATGAGTAGGTAATCGGTCATCATGTTGCCATCATAGGGTTTCTTGAGCTAATCGCCTCTGAGGAATGTCAAATTTCAGCCTGCTTTCATTTAAGGCGCGTTATTCTGCCATAAAATCTAGACGTTAACCTATCTCAAATGTGTTAACTAAGGTAATGGTTAGAAAACTCATAAGGGATTAGAAGCAGGTGATATTACTTAATGGAGATAGAGCAAGCTTGTTAAGTAGCATATTATGAAATTCTAATTTTCTTTTGAACCTTTTACCACATTAGCGTGTCATAGGGTAGGTAAGGAGCATAGAGGAAGTCTACTGCATACAGTAGGTTTCACATATCCTCCTAGCGGTTGGGGCATCTGCAAGTGATGCCCCTTTTACTTGGTGCGCTAGGCATTCACCATCTGACGTTGAGTTATTTCTAGTGCTAGCTGTATAGCAGTCAACATGCTCCCCGTATCCGCCTTACCTGTGCCCGCCAAATCTAATGCAGTGCCGTGGTCTACCGAAGTTCTAACAATCGGCAAACCTAAGGTAATATTCACTGCCTGACCAAATCCAGCATATTTCAATACAGGCAATCCCTGATCATGAAACATAGCCAATACTGCATCAGCCGGTTCTAAGTGGCGAGGAGTAAATAAGGTATCGGCAGGCAAAGGTCCCACCACATTAAAGCCTTGTTGCTGCATATCGCGTATCACGGGAATAATCGTATCAATTTCTTCACGCCCTAAGTGTCCACCTTCACCCGCATGAGGATTGAGACCACAGACCAAAATACGCGGATTAGGAATGCCAAAACGGCGCTCTAAATCGCGTGCCAAAATCGTAATCACCTGTTCCAAGCTCTGATAAGTAATCGCATCACTCACGGCTTTAAGAGGTAAATGCGTGGTCGCTAATGCCACACGTAAGCGTCCTGCCAATAAGAGCATAACCGGCAAAGGAGCACGCGTAAGCTCAGCTAAATATTCGGTATGACCAGTAAAGGGAATCCCCGCATCATTAATAATGCCCTTATGCAGTGGAGCCGTGACCATGGCAGCAAATTCACCATTGAGACAGCCTTGGGTGGCGCGATCTAGAGTACGTAATACGGCTTTGGCGTTTTGTACATTCAATTGACCTGCAATTACGGGGGCAGGACAAGATACTGTTTCAATAAAAATCTCACCCGCTTGACAAGGACGTACTGCTTCCTGCGCTTGATAAGGGCGCAGGCGCAGATTCAGTCCTAAACGCTTAGCACGTTGCGCCACTACATCAGGATCACCAATCACGACCATATCGGCTGGCCAACTCATACGACTGGCTAAAGTGGCAATTATATCAGGGCCAATACCCGCAGGTTCACCGCAGGTGAGGGCAATACGCGGACGCATACTCATAACAGTTCCTAATGTTTTCATAGGCACTCAAGGCGCTAAAAAATTAGAGTTTAAGTTAATAAAGTACTCGAAAGTTGGCATACTCACGAATACTTTACGATAAAGTGGTTAGGGGTTAGTGATGGTTACTTACTCGTAGCCGGTCACACGATTTTGTAATAGCGTGCGTGCACCACTACCTAAACTACCTAAGCCTTTTAATTCAAATTCCACAAAAACGGCTTGATCATAGGTAGTATTATCGTTTTGTAAATAGCGGCGTGCAGCTACACGCGTTTTCCAACAACAGCTTTCATATTGTACACCGCCCACATTTTCTAAGGTACGGTGATTTTTAAGATCATAATCCCAACCAGCCGCGACCTTCCAACGATTATTAATAGGTCGAACCGTGGTAATACCGATGGCCTCATAACTATCTTTACGCTTGCCATAATTCACATTTAATAAACGCTCGCGCTGATCTTTATAATTAAGCTCTGCTTGAGAGGCAGTCAATGTCCCAGTTTTGGTATCATAAAAAGCACTACCCGTGACCCGTGTGCGTGCATTTAATTCACCGGACAATTCCATAACCACTTCAGAGCGCTTGCCGGTTTGAGTGCTTTGATCAGGCAAAGTCACTTTGCGCTCATCAAAATAAGCAATTTGCCCAATACTAGCACGTAACTTTTCACGTCCAGTTTTAGTGTTCTGTAGGCGAGTAGTTAAAGAGGTCGTCAGACGGTTAGCATCATTCACCCGATCTTTTCCGGTAAAACGATTTTCGGCAAATAACTCATTATAAGTTAAAGTTTTTTCCGCCGAGTCAAAAATCGGTATATCAGCCTGATCTTTATACGGGGTATAGGTATAGAATAGGCGTGGCTCTAGGGTTTGAATAATATTATCCACGCGGCGTTTCTCAAAAATCAAACCGGAATCTAAGCTGACTGTAGGTAGAGTGCGACTAATAGTACTTTTATCATTCCGATCAATAGAATAGCTAGTATGATCTAAACTAATACTGGGACGAATAAAGCCCCATTCTTTTTCAATCGGTTTGGAGGCTTTAACTTTAACGTGTAGGCGCTGCGCTTTGGGCTGATCCTTGCTATAGAAATGGGTGTATTCCGTAGTGGTTTGTAATTGTAAGCCGAGAGGTTTTTGCTTAGGAGTAAAGTTAAACGTAAATTGTGGCAAGCGGGTATAAGCATCGGTTTCAGTAGTCAACACTTGGAAGTCTTGAGCAACGGCATGAAAAGACCAATTTTGCCGCTCTAATTTATAAGTTAAATTACGCTCTAAGTTCACAGTACTGGTAGCCGCCAACGATCCTCCAAAATCATCAATATAGTCATTGTCAGACACTCCGCCCGCTTTCAACGTTAGGCTACCTTTTTTACCTTGTGCCAATTGCATACTCTGATCTATATCAAATTGATAGCGTAATTTACCATCACGTTTTCGGTCACTAGGAATGACATTAAAAACAAAATTGCCTTTGTGATTAGGTTGTAGGTAGCGAAACTCATTTTTAACCATCAAGCCGCGTTGACTCAATACAGTGGGGGCAACTGTGAGGTCATAATGGGGGGCTAGATTAAAGTAATAAGGGAAGCTTATTTGTAAACCGGATTTATCATCGCTTTTAAATTCGGGTACTAGAAAACCAGACTTACGTTTTTCTTCTAAAGGAAAAGAAAAGTAAGGAAAATAAAATACGGGTATGTCTTTAACTTTTAATTTGACCTTACGTGCTACACCGCGATTTTCTTGATGATAGAGTTGAATCTGATCAGCCTCAATACGCCATGTTTCATTATGAGGGGGGCAGGTGGTATAGGTAGCCGCTTGGAGTTGAGTTAAACGCTCGCCATCCCGAATCATTTTGGCACTTTTACCGCGTGCATCCGACGTAGGCAGACGATAATAAGCGGCAAAAATTTCCCCCGCTCCGGTTCCGAGGTTGTAATTAATTTGCTCACTATTGAGTTCTAGCTGTTCACTTTCAAGGCGCACTTGACCTTGGGCATTCACCTGCTGCGTTTGTTTATTATAAGTGGCGCTGGCAGCCCGCAGTGCTTGTTTGCTTTGGGCGATAATCACATCACCCTCTAAAATCGAATCGCCTTGATCTTGTAATAGGGCATTGTCTGCCTCGACATAGGTAGCATCAGGATCTAGTTGGCTTGGCTTGGGAATAGTATTAGCGCGTGCACTCGGAGGACACACTTTCCAAGTAGAAGGTGTGGCTGCCAAGGTAACTACTGGGCTAATCGCTAAGCTTAAGGCTAAGTAACGTAAAGATGAGAGTGGCAACATTATTCTCCATTATCAACCAACTCAAGGGAGCAGTCTTAGCTCAACTCATGGAATTTACTAGGATTGCAAACCCTAAGAATACGGTTGCTAACCTTCTCATACTCTAGGCACACAGACAACGCCCTAATACTGGATTAGTTTAACTTTGTCTGGCTGAAAAGGGTCTTAATTCTAGTGCTAATAAAGGGATAATGATAAGAGTATTTTATAAAATAAGTTCGTTAACTTATTGTCCTGACTCAAAAACTGCTCTAAGTGGTGGGTGTTACTGCGGATGAAGTACTTTGCAGGGTATTTAATGTGACGCTAGGTGACTTAAAATTGCATAAGCTCTCAGTCTTGCTGAACCAGAGATGAATAAAAATATATCAAGAGCTTAGGCTAAGTTAGGGATAGTGAGAAAAGCCTCATCCAATAAAATTTTATTAATAATAAATAGCTATTTCAGCTTAGCTGGATTATGTGTCCATTTTATAAATAATTGATTATGCGTGTTTTTAGTAAATAGACCTATTGATTAAATGGATAATGTGACGGTCACTTAGAAAAAGTTACTTCATTTTTACTTAAGTATTGCATAGTTTATTATCTAATGTTTTATCCAAAAGTTTTTGACATGAGGCTAAACATTAGCTTCAGGTAAAACCTTTATTTTTAAGCAATATCTTGTAGGGCTAGCCGTGTATTACCGTAAGTAGATGCCCCCTATATAGATGTATTTATATTTTATAGAAATATAGATTTAGCTAATTTAAATGGGTTTTATAGCACTAATGGCGTTTTACAATGGTTTTCGAGTTGTATAATATTTACCCATTAAGACGAGCTTCAGTTTATTTTAAACTTTACCCCCAAGTATAAGCCTGAAGATTAGTGTTCCTAAGCTCACAGGCACAGGGAGTTTTTTTAGGATCAGTATAGGTTGAAAAAAATGAGACAGTTTGAATCAATACGTGTCGATGGTGGTAGCGTTGAATATCATCCCAATTTAAGTATTCCTTTAAGGCGGCGCGGACGCCCTAAAGGGGCTACTTCAGCCTCTTTATCTGAGGTCAGAGCACAAGCGGCTGAAGAAAAGCGTCGTCTACGTGAGGAAATGCAGGAGAAAATTGCTGAATTGCGTGAGCAATTACAAGAAGCCCAAGATACTTATCAACAAGAGCTAAATGAGCTACGCGAGTTACTCAATATCACTCGTAAGCGCGAGGAATCCTATCGTATAGCACTGAAAGAGCGTTTGCATGAGGTCGCCGACCATTTACACACTACCCTCTTGGATTGGGCAACTGCCGAATTACAAGAGGGCGAAGTTTATAAACGTAAACGTGGACGCCCTCGTAAGACCTTGAAATAAGGCTATGTTTAATTAGCGTCTTTGAGCCTCAGCAACTTAATTGGGGCACTTTAAGTTAGTGTATGCATCGGAATAAAATTTAGGCTAATAGCTTTTTGAGAATAGTGTAATAAATATCAGTCAGTGTGTTTAAATCCTGTACTGAAACGCACTCATCAATTTGATGAATAGTTTTATTGAGAGGGCCCAACTCTAAAACTTGTGCACCCGTAGGCGCAATAAAGCGTCCATCGGAGGTTCCGCCAGAGGTGGATAATTCAGTTTCAATGCCACAATAGTCACGAATAGCTATCTGAGTGGCTGCGACTAAATCACCTTTAGCTGTCAAAAACGGTTGACCGGATAAACTCCATACTAGGTCATACTCTAATGCGTGCTTGGCTAAAATAGCCTCCACCTGTGCTTTTAATTGTTCTGCCGTTACTTCGGTGGAAAAACGAAAATTAAACCAGACCTCAGCCTTGCCCGGAATGACATTAGTCGCTCCTGTCCCCGATTGCAGATTAGAAATCTGAAAGGTTGTGGGCGGGAAAAACTCATTGCCTTGATCCCATTGTTGGGCGACTAATTCAGCCATAGCAGGGGCTAGGGTGTGTAAGGGATTAATAGCACGATGCGGATAGGCTACGTGACCTTGTTTGCCTTTTACCGTTAAATGACCAGACAGCGAACCGCGCCGCCCATTTTTAATCACATCGCCCAAGCGTTCATTACTAGAAGGCTCACCCACTAAACACCAGTCGATTTTTTCTTGCCGTGCTTCAAGTGTTTCGACTACTTTAACCGTACCATTGATGGATGGACCTTCTTCATCGCTGGTAATGAGTAAGGCAATCGAGCCTTTATGAACAGGGTAATCTTGCACAAAGCGTTCAGCCGCTATGGTAAAAGCAGCAATACTGCCTTTCATATCCGCAGCACCGCGTCCATACAATAAGCCATTACGTATTTCAGGTTGAAAGGGATTGCTACTCCATTCGTTTAAAGGACCCGTCGGAACAACATCGGTATGACCCGCAAAGCAAAATAAAGGGCGCTCCGTACCACGCCGCAACCATAAATTATCCACCTCCTGAAAACGTAAATGCTCGGCTTTAAAACCCACTGCGCTTAAGCGCTCCGCGAGCATTTGTTGGCAATGAGCATCATGAGGAGTAATAGAGGGTTGAGCAATAAGCTGCTGAGTCAGTTCTAAGGTGGCAGACATAATCATGTTCGTTAGTTAAATAGGCGGCATAGTTTAATGCAAAAACAGACGTTGGTAACGTTCCACATCAAAACCGAGTACACGTTCTTTTCCGGTATCCAGAATAGGGCGTTTAATCAGGCTCGGTTGATCTTCCATCACTGCCAGCGCTAAGGTCTCATCCATAGTGTCACGCGTACTCTCAGGTAGTTTACGCCAAGTCGTACCTTTACGATTTACCAGTGCTTCCCAACCTAATTCTGCTACCCATTCACGCAATAAAACCGGATTCACGCCTTGTTTTTTATAATCGTGAAATTCGTAGTCGACACCGTGATCGGTTAGCCACTGACGAGCTTTTTTCATGGTGTCACAATTGGCAATGCCGTAGAGTTTAATCATTTATCATACCATTTATGATAAGAACGCCGCTTACCAGCACGTTGAGTAATTACACCCGAAATTTGAGTTAAACCGCTAATTTTAAACGTCTCATAGACCGGATTCAGTGGCTCTAAAAAGTATTCATTATTAATGATACGCAGGCGTCTAAAAATGTATTCGTCCTTATTATCTTTAGCAAATACAAATGCTCCATCTCTCACATGCCCCGTAGGGTCAATAATAATAATACAACCTACATCAAATTCGGGTTCCATACTGTCATCCAGTACTTGTAGGGCAAATGGCTCAGCCTCGGAGCAGCTACTCCCTTCACTTAAACCTTGTATCAAATCGCGCTGTTTAAACGCTTGGTCGATACTAATACGCACTTCACTCATCATTTATTCCTGTGGGGTATTGCGACTAAACTCACTAGCAGTTACATGGCGCTCTGGCTCATACCAATTTAATTTGTCATGGAGGCGCACCACTTCACCGACAATAGTTAAGGTGGGGGCGTGTACTTCGCGTTCCTGTACGAGCTGGGGTAGTGTGGCTAATGTTCCAATATGCACCCGCTGATTACGTGTTGTACCTTGCTCCACTAAAGCAACAGGCATATCGGCTGGCATACCATGATTCATCAATTCCCGACTAATCACTTCAATACCCGTTAGACCCATATAAAATACGACAGTTTGTTTGGGCTGAGCGAGCTTTGTCCAGTCCAGATCAATCGTGCCGTCTTTTAAGTGACCCGTTGCAAAGGTACAGGATTGAGCATAGTCACGATGGGTGAGGGGAATACCTGCATAAGAGGAACAACCCGATGCTGCGGTAATTCCGGGCACGACTTGAAATGGAATGCCATTTTCGGCGAGTGTCTCTATTTCTTCGCCCCCACGCCCGAAAATAAAGGGATCACCCCCTTTTAGGCGTAACACTTTATGTCCTGCTTTGGCTTCTTGCACAAGCAGATCATTAATCCCTTCTTGGCGCACTGCGTGGTTAGATTTTTCTTTACCTACATAAATACGTTTAGCCTCAGGATTCGTCATCGCCAAAATCGATTTAGCCACTAGACGGTCATACACCACCACATCAGCTTGCTGCATTAAACGCAAAGCACGGAAGGTCAAAAGGTCGGGATCACCAGGCCCTGCTCCCACTAGATAAACTTCTCCCACTGAAGGGCGAGTGCTGCGTGCACTGAGCATTTGATCTAATACTTCACGCGCTTTAGTCAGTTGTCCTGCATACACTAATTCAGATACCACACCTTTTAAGGCTTGTTCCCAGAACTGTTTGCGCTCCTCCACTGTGGCGAAGTGTTGTTTAACCTTTTCGCGGTATTCCTCGGTAATGGCGGCTAATTGACCACAACTTGATGGAATCAGCGTCTCCAATTTCATTTTTAATTGGCGAGCCAGTACGGGTGACGCACCTCCAGTAGAGACGGCAATCGTCACAGGCGAGCGATCGACTACGGCGGGCATAATAAAGCTGGAGGCTTCAGGATTATCGGCTACATTGACTAATACATTACGTGCCGCAGCGAGTTCAGCAATGCGTTGATTGATCTCAAATTGATTCGTCGCCGCAATCACTAAAAACCAACCGTATAAGTCACTATCTTCAAAGGATTTAGCCTTATAACTTAAGCGCAGCTCGGTGGATTGGCGTTGTTCTTCCACTAGGGCTGCAAGGCTAGCGGTAAGCTGAGGGGAAATAATTTGTACACTAGCCCCATAGCGTAGCAAGGTTTTGACTTTACGCTCCGCAACGGGACCGCCCCCTACCACTAAACATTGATGACCCTGTAAATTTAAAAAAGCGGGAAAGTGATCCATAGTGATTACTTCTCCCACTCCATCAGTACGGGTTTTTCGCGTGGGGTTTGTAGTAGCTCTTCGGCTTCTAGCTCGCTAGCGGCGTGAACCAGTTTATAAGTAGCATTATCCCCTAGCGGCGCATTAGCACGTAAATCACGTACTGCATTACGAGCCTCTGGATAGGTTTCAAAGGTGGATTTAAGTTCTAAATTCTTAATAATGGGGGTTGGTTGGGTAATTCGATATACATAATAAGGCATCATGAAACCCCTTTTCAGTCATGGTAAGACGGCAAAAGTGTACACCATACCGAGCGCAACAGCACCCGCCAATAGCCATAATGCGGTAGATTCCTAGTGAGCCTACTTTACATTTCTTTACCTAGCCACCACATTCCAGCAAAGGCGTCACCTCATACTACATCCATGCCAACAACAACAGGCGTCTGATCCAAAAGATCAGTAAGACAACTAATAAACTTTGGAGTATGAACATGACTGACTTAAATAAGCCTACTGAAACTGAGACTACTACTGACAATACGGCTGCTAATGCTAATCAAGCAGCACCCGAAGCGGAAACACCACGCGGTCGTTGTGGCTGGAGTCGGGAACAATGGATGCAGCACGGTAAATGTCACGGCAAACGCCGTTGGAAGGTAATTGGCGCTGCGGTATTAATTTTCTTCCTCGGTTTAATGGCAGGTAAGGCTAGCAATCATCACCACTATCGTCACGGACATATGGGTGCTCAGGCTACCGTCGTGATTCCGGGCGAAAAGCCTAAACCCTTAAGTGCTATTTTAGATAGCATCCAAGCCACACCGGAGCAACGCGCTAAAGCCGCCGATTTGGTTTATTAAATGATATGATAAACCCCTCCCTAACCCTCCCCTTATCAAGGGAGGGAATAAAGAGTACCCACACACTAGCAATGTTGTATTACTCCTCTCTTGATAAGGGGAGGCTGGGAGGGGTTAAACCATTATGAGACTTCACTACCATGCCTGAATCCTTATTAATCATTGATGATGATGTGCGCCTCAGCCAAATGCTCGCCGAATACTTAGGCTCAGCAGGCTATCACGTCACGCCCGCCTATACAGGTAAAGCAGGGTTGCAATTAGCGCGTCAACAGGCATGGTCATTGATTATTCTCGATTTAATGTTGCCTGATGCGGATGGTCTAGATCTCTGCCGTGAACTGCGTACTGGATCTAGTGCGGCAATCCCCATTTTAATGCTCACTGCGCGGGGTGATGCGACGGATCGTATTATTGGCTTGGAATTGGGAGCGGATGATTATTTACCCAAACCCTTTGAGCCGCGTGAATTAAAGGCACGGATTAAAGCCATTTTACGCCGCAGTGCTTTAAACCAAGAGCATTTACCTACCTTACAATTTGGACGCCTAGAGATTGATCGAGAAGCGCGGGAAATTCGTTTGGAGGGGCAAGTGCGTGAGGTGACGAGTTATCAGTTTGATCTACTGGTCGCCATGGCAGAACGAGCGGGGCGCGTTTTGAGTCGTGAGCAATTAATGGATTTGGTCAAAGGGGAAGCTTTAGAGGCATTTGATCGCTCTATTGATGTGCATATTTCAAGGCTAAGAGCGGCAATTGAAGATAATCCTAAACATCCACGGCGCATTCTGACCTTACGTGGAGCAGGTTATATTTTTGCGCGTAGTCAAGATGGCGATGATGGTTTATGAGAAGGTTTAAACATAAACAGTCTTGTAAGCATCGGGAGCGAGGCAGTTTTTGGCGGTTACGTAAACGTTTGTTTTGGCAGATTTATGCGGTGGTAGTCGGGAGCGTTATTTTAGTTTCGATTTTGGTCGCGACTACGGCTTTTCATTTACAGGAGCAACATCCTAATAAGCGTGTACCCATCTTTCCTTTTTTAGTGTTGTCTGCCTTAGTGGTGTCTTTAGGGGCTTATCCGATTTCTAAACGCTTAACGCGCCGCCTAGAGCAACTGAAGCAAGGCGTTGAGGCTTTAGGCGAGGGTAAGCTGGATACCCGTTTGCCTGTGCAAGGTTGTGACGAAGTAGCGGTACTGGCGACCAGTTTTAATCAGTCTGCTGAGCGTATTCAGGCGCTACTGGCCTCACAACGTCAATTACTCGCCAATGCCTCCCATGAGTTACGTTCTCCCTTAGCCCGTATGCAAATGGGTTTAGCACTGCTGGCGGAGCAAAATGAGCTTGAAACGTCTAATCAAGTACTGTCCCTACGCCATGATATGAATGAGCTTAATCAATTGGTGGAGGAAATATTACTAGCGAGTCGCCTAGATACTTTAGAAATTCCACTCACTAAGCAAGCAGTTGATTTAGCGGGTTTACTAGCGGAGGAGTGTGCACGCTTAGGTTTAGAGGGTGAGGCAGAAGCGCTACAAACTGAAGGGGATACGCGATTATTGCGGCGCTTAATCCGTAATTTATTAGAGAATGCTAAACGTCACGGAGGAGAGCCGATTGAGGCTAAATTAGTCGCTCAAGGGGTGAATAATATATTGCTAACGATTAGTGATCGAGGTAAAGGCATCCCAGCAGAGGCATTAGCTCATGTGTTTGAGCCATTTTATCGACCTGCTGGACATGGCGAAGGACAGGGTGGTTGGGGTTTGGGTTTAAGTTTGGTACGCCAAATTGCCACCCGTCATGGTGGCGAGGTACTTTGCCTCAATCGAGACAGGGGCGGCACAGTATTTAAAGTGACTTTGCCGCGAGTCTGATAAGCGTTTGATTTCATGGGCAAGTACTAGGTTTTGCTTTAAGCTAGGTGTTTTAGCGCAGGAGTTGAAATGATGAAAGTTTGGATGTTAGTAGGGTGTGCTGTGTTATTAGTCCATTCGGCACAGGCAGCTACGCCTAGTAGTGCTTATACCAGTCTCAATACCCCAACCTGCAAAACCCTAGAATCAGATGAAGAAGGTTCGGGGTGGTACAAAGGACAATGCAAAGGTATAGCGGGGTACAGCCTGCAAGTCACAGAAGGTGATTTGCGCCAATCCATCAATGTGGTCACACCTCAAGGCAAAGTGCATGAACTGGATTTAATCAGTAAGGTTTCCAGTGGTTTTTCAGCCTTAGGTGAAAAAGCCGAATGGCGTATGCTAAAACAAGGCAGTAGTACACAACCGATTGCCTTGATTGTGCGCTATAACGCATCAGAAGACCCCGAAGATTCTAGTAAAATCACTTCCTATCTAGTAGTAAGTAAGGTCACTAAACAGTCGATCTGTGTGACTGATATTGTCAAACCTCAAGCCAAAGCTAATGAAAAAGCGCGACAGCTAGCCGATAAAGCCAGCACTCGCCCGTGTAAATAATCCCAATCAACGTCAATAACCGTAGGGGCGAACCTAGGTGTTCGCCCTATGTAGGTGTTCGCTCTACATAGTTGTGCGCCCTTAGACCTTTACCGATAGTCCAACTAATGAACAGTTCTGAAAACAGTGGGGCATTCAGCGCATTGAACACATCACTCACCGTGTCATGGTTGGGGAAACCCCGTGCATAGGGATAATAGCGGCGCAGGAGTCCGCGTTCAGCTTTGCCCAGCGCACCATTTCCACTATATCGTCTGCCCCTGCTAGACTGCTGGCTAAACCTAATAGCAAAATTTCGGGGAGTGGGTAAAGGACTTTGGCTTGCTGGCGGGGGTCTTCTAGACCAGACAACTGTTCTAATAGACGGCTGATCGTAGTGACAGATGGGGGCAGCATCGGGTATGTCCTTTGGGGCAAAAAATCCTTTATGCCTCTTTTACTACTAAACGTTCAAGTGATTGCCCTAGGTTCTCAGGAGCATATCAGTGCTTAAGATTGGGTAGTAGGCGCTATTTGAATAATTATTATCTTAGTTGAATAGATTCAGGTTATACTTAAACGCTACAAAGTAGTGGGATACTTTCTCACTGAGAATAATTAAAATTAATTTTGTTTGCGGAAGCAACTAAATGTCTAAATCTAAGAATTTATTTTTGAAGGCATTACTGCGTTTATTAATAGTATGGTGGGTCGTATTATTACCGAGTATTCCCATAGCCTCTGCCGCTCCCGTTTGCTCCGCGCAATTAGTAGATTCTTATTTTTATAACCCTGATTTTGAGTCTTATAGTGCTTTACCCAATGATTGGAGCTATCCCAACTCTAGCCAAGTGGATCGTCTCCATAATTGGCATCAAACGACTCAGGGTACTACCGATTTTTGGCACGATAATGGGGTAAAAGACCCCGGAGTATTAAGCCCTACTGCGGTGGGTCATGCTACGCATTTATTACCTTATTCCTCGACAACGACTAAAGGGGGCGCTGTAGGCTTTATTACTGCTAAAACAGAAGATTATGCCGAGTATGTAGGTCAATGTTTAAAAAATCCTCTAATTGCGGGCAAGTCCTATCGCCTCAAAATGCGTATTGGTTATTTAGATAATACGGGTTTTTCAACGGGGGGGGATGTGTCGGGGCATTTAATAGCTTTGGGGCGTACTGCCTGCCCTAGCAGTATTCCCTTAGCAGGCTCCGATAATAAAGAGGGGGATGCAGGCTACACCTTGCTAGGAGCAACAGCCATTAACCATCAGTGGGAAAATGGTTGGCATAATGTAGAAATTGACATGAATCCTAGCGTCAATATGCCCTATGTTATGTTTGGCTTACGTAAAAGTAGTTTGGTCGCAGAGCGTGACAATGCCTATGCCATTGTGGACGAGTTAGTATTGAATGAGCAGAGTTGTGTGCCTTCAAGTTATAAGGATTATGGCGATGCGCCCGCTACTTATGGCAGTCCGGCGCATAGTATTAGCTCAACTGTAAAAATGGGTGTTCTAGTTGATGCCGATACACAATCTAGTCCGACCTTAACCGCCGATGGTGATGATAAACTAGTAAGCGACGATGAGGACGGTGTGATTTTGCCCGGCAAATGGGTTGCTCAAACGCCAGCGAGTTTAAGCATTAATGTTACAGGATCCGGTGGTTATTTAAATGCTTGGATCGATTGGAATCGGGACGGTGATTTCTATGATGTGGATGAGCAAGTTATCACTGCTCTAGCAGATAATGCCGTAGGTGATACTAATACCGCTATGGGCACTATTACAGTCACTATTACTCCGCCTTTGGGATTAGGGGGTGGAGTGAGTTATGCAAGATTTCGTTGGAGTACTACTCCTAATTTAGATGCAAGTGCAGGAATAGCGACTAATGGCGAGGTAGAGGATTATAGTGTCAACTTAGAAAAGTATTTGCCCATTATTAATAATACCAATATATGTACAGCATCAGGGGGTACTGATGTGTTATTCCTCTTGGATAATTCGGGTTCAGTGGACAGTGCGGAATACAGTACTTTTGCGAGTAATGTGGTCACTATTAGCCAAGAGTTATTAAAGGCTAATCCAGCAACCCGAATTGCGACGGCGCATTATGCGGGGGATATGCTTGGAATTACGCCTACTCCGGGGCAAAATATTTATTTTGAGCGCGACTTTTCTAGTAGTGCTTTAAGCATGCCTATTAAACAATTTGGTTTTGGCACGGCCTATCATGATTATAGTAGTGATAACACAGTCGCTGCACTCTATCAGGCGAGCTTTGGTTTAGATGCTAATGCTAGTACTACTTCTGCACTAATTGTAAGCCCCTTAAAGGAGTTGGGACGTGACTTAACTCGACCCTTGCAAATAGTGATTTTTACAGATGCAGTGCGACATGAGCATGCGGGTTCAACCTTGCTGGATATAGCGGGTCAAGCGTTTGATCCGGATGATGGTTCTAACTTCACTACCTACAATAAATTTAAAGCACAAGGTGTAAAGTTTGCCGTCGCTGCTTTTCCGGTAAGTGCTGTTTTTGATGCTGAAAAAACGCCAACAGTTGCGGCGATTGCTTCAAAAGGAGGCAACTATACAGGTTCAATTGAAGCCAATCCTCAAGATCCTGAGGGGAGCGGAGTACCACGTCGTTTAGTGATTGCAGGAGTAGGTTTTACTCTTAGTGCCGCACAAGTTACAGAGCTAGTCACCCCTGTTGCGGCGGCCTGTCCTGCTAGTGCAGCATATGATTTTGGTGATGCGCCTAGCACCTATGGTAGTGCACGTCATACGTTAGTGAATAATGGGGTTTATCTAGGGACTAATCCACCGGATAGTGAAAATAGCGCACTCTATAGCAATAATGCACAGGCTGATGATACTAATGGCGGTGACGATGAAGATGCACTCATAGGTTCTGCTTTAGCTCAGGGAATAACGGGGACTCTAACAATTCAAGTCAAAGGAGCCGGGTACTTAAATGCTTGGCTCGATTGGAATAATAATGGTGTATTTGACCTCGATGAGCAAATAGCGCACGACATCCAAGATAATCTAACGGGTGATAGCCATAGTAGTGTGGGACTCATCACATTGAATGTGAGTGTGCCAAGTACTGCGGCTTTGATGGGCATATTAAGACTAAGGTGGTCGAGTACTTCAAATATTACTGCTATTCAATCGGTAGTTGATGGTGAGGTAGAAGATCATCAGGTAGCTATCGTTGCTGCTAATAGTCCTCCTATTATTACGAGTAATGGTGGTGGGGATAGTGCGGTTATTAATATTCCAGAAGGTACCAATACAGTAACCACAGTTACCGCTACGGATGCGGATAATGATACGCTCAGTTACGCTTTAGCTGGGGGTATTGATGCAGCTTTATTTACTATAAATGCTAGTACCGGGGTATTAACCTTTAAGGCTGTACCAGATTATGAGTCTCCGCAAGATACTGGGGCTAATAATCAGTATATGATTATAGTCAGTGCTAGTGATAATAAAGGTGGCATGGATACTCAAACCCTCACTATTAATGTTACAGATATGCCTGAAGGGGTTAATTTAAGTATTAAAGCATTACTGCAAGGTAGTTATGATGCTGGTAGTGGTTTAATGAAAGATAATTTAAGAACTTTAAATCTAATTCCTTTAAATCAACCTTATGGCAATTATGCCGCTTTTAATTATACAGGTAATGAAGCTATCAATAGTACACGGCTGGCTCAATCAGGATTGAATGCAGTAGTGGATTGGATAATAGTAGAGTTACGTAATACTTTAAATCCCACTTTAATCGTAGCACGTCAAGCCGCTTTGTTAACTCGCAGTGGTACTATCGTGGCTGCTAGTACAGACAGTCCTAATTTACATTTATTAGGGGTGAGTAATGGGTCTTATTATATCGCCTTAAGACACCGTAATCATTTAGGTGTAATGAGTCAGTCGCCTATTGCTTTAACCTTAGGTGGTACTACTCACATTGATTTTAGTTTAATGAGTACAGCCAGTTATGGCATGAATAGCCGTGCTTTAATAGGAGAAAGTGCATTAATGTGGGCAGGTAATGCTAATTTGGATACTTATATTATTGCCAATGGTCCTAATAATGATACCAGCAATATTTTAAGTAGTGTCCTAATAGCTAAAGATAATCTCTTGTTCAATTCTAATTATGCTTATAAAGGCTATTTAAATACCGATATTGATATGGATGGTTTTGCTTTGTTTGCAGGGCCTGGCAATGATATTAATGTATTAGTGAGTAATATATTATTGCATCCTAGCAACACCACCTTTTCTGCTAATTATGTATTAAGTGGTACTTTGGCTAATTGAATAGAGTGCTGATATTAAAGATCCTCACTCTCCAAACAGGTGAGGATTTTAATTGTTTGGCTTAAATAAAATAGAAAAGTCAATCATTTACGCTCGACAATTTTATCTTTGACTAGAGTGAAAGAGACTGTACCTAAAGCAGGTTTAGAGCACATACCTTGAGCTTCACCTGCTGGACAGATTTCGGTAATACCAATAATTTTTTGATTCAACACGCCTTCTAAATTGAAGTAGCGAAAGAATTTGCCGCCTACTACTTCATCGGTGACACCTTTATAAGTACCACGGTCATTACGGAACACAGCGATATGCTGTCCCCAGCTATTACCTCCCCCTATACCTTCTAACAGGAATGACACTACTAGGTCTTTGTCTCCATCATTATCGAGATCACCTAAAGCAGCTTTACGCACGCCTTTTTGCTCAGTGCCACCGAGTACTTTAGCCACACCTGCTAAATAACGACTAACGACTTGCTCCATTTTAGCATCCGCATAAGTGACCGGAGACGCTAATAAACTACTGAGCAAGCTGGCAAGGAATAATGGGCTTAAAACGCGCATTCTAATACCTCATAGTACGAATGAAGTTGATAGTATAGTGAACGCTTAAGCCCTGTGCAGGTTTACCCTAGATAAAGGTCTAAATAGCCAAAGGGTGAACTATGGTTGTGAGAATTAGGGTTTTAATAATCGATACCCTTGAGCCTCTAGGCGTCCCACCTCCGCGACACCAGAGGGAATGACATCCTCAGCCTTAGCGTCATAGAGTTCATCCATTTTGATTTTGCGTCCAGTTAAAGTGTTGTAGCAAATCTGGAATTTCACACCTTTAGCCTTCAGATCAGCAATACGTTGCGGAAGTTTAGCTTCGTTTTCCATTTCTACATCTTTGGCTACTTTGAGCATGCCTAGACCATCACCGTTCATGACTACAATAGCTTCAGTTTTTTTGCCTGTGCTATCTAGTGCTTTGATGTAGTTGTTAATATTAGCGGCAATACCTAAATATTTTTTCTCATCGCCTGCCTCTGAGACATGCACCACTACTTTTTCAGCACCATTGTAATAATCAGCGCTGACTTTGGGAGCGGGTACTCCGGGGTCAAAGGGTTCTTCTGCATAGGCTATGGAGAGGCTTAAGAATAAGGCGGCAGATAGGGATAATACTGATTTTAACATGGTGATTCCTCTTGCGGTTGGTAGACTTTAAAGCTAACTGCTTCACTTCAGAACCGCAAGGTAAAAAGGTCTCTCTATCTCTTTGGTTTGGTAAGTACGTGTCATATGCCAAACTAGCTAAATACCGCTATAATGCCTCTCTTTTAAAAATTTCAAGCTGATCTCATGGATAAGACCTATCAACCTAAAGACATTGAACAACGCTGGTATCAGGAGTGGGAACAACAGGGCTATTTTGCACCCCAAGGTAACGGCACTCCCTTTTGCATTATGATTCCGCCGCCCAATGTGACGGGTACGTTGCACATGGGGCATGGCTTTAATCAGATGGTCATTGATACCTTGACGCGCTATCACCGTATGAAAGGCGATAAAACTCTCTATCAACCCGGTACGGATCACGCAGGCATTGCCACGCAAATGGTGGTTGAACGCCAGTTAAATAAACAAGGTGTAACACGCCACGATCTAGGACGCGACCAGTTCCTCGAAAAAGTCTGGCAATGGAAAGAGCAGTCTGGCAATACCATCACTAGCCAATTGCGCCGTTTGGGGACTTCACCCGATTGGAGTCGTGAACGCTTTACCATGGATGAAGGCTTATCCGAGGCAGTCATTGAAGTATTCGTGCGTTTGCATGAAGAAGGTTTGATTTATCGCGGCAAGCGCTTAGTTAATTGGGATACAGTACTGCATACTGCTGTTTCTGATCTGGAGGTCGTATCCGAAGAAGAAAACGGTAATATGTGGCATTTCCGCTATCCGGTTGCGGATGAGCAGGGTAATGCTACCACTGAGTATTTAACCGTAGCGACCACACGCCCTGAAACGATGCTGGGCGATACCGCCGTTGCGGTTCATCCTAATGATGCACGTTATCAACATTTGATTGGTAAACAGGTAGTACTGCCGATTGTAGGGCGCTTAATTCCCATTGTAGGGGATGAATACGCCGATCCTGAAAAGGGTACGGGTTGTGTGAAAATTACCCCAGCGCATGATTTTAATGACTATCAAGTAGGTAAGCGTCATAACCTGCCGCTTATTAATATTTTCACCATTGACGCACACCTCAATGACAATGCGCCAGAGCAGTATCGCGGTTTAGAACGCTATGCAGCCCGTAAAACCATAGTGGCGAAAATGGATGAGTTAGGGTTACTCGCTAAAATCGAGGATCATAAACTCATGGTTCCGCGCAGTGACCGTTCGGGCACAGTGATTGAGCCTTTCTTAACCGATCAATGGTATGTCGATCTGACCCGTGAAGTGCTCGATGATGGTCGTCTGGGCGGTAAGGCTGCATTGGCTAGACCTGCGATTGAGGCGGTAGCAAGTGGACGCATTAAATTCATACCGAGTACTTGGGATAAAACCTATTTCCAATGGATGAATAATCTAGAAGATTGGTGCATTTCGCGTCAATTATGGTGGGGACATCGTATCCCTGCATGGTATGACGCAGCAGGTAATGCGTATGTAGGGCGCAATGAAGCTGAAGTGCGTCAAAAATATAATCTCGCCTCCGATCTATTACTCAAACAAGACTCCGATGTACTCGATACATGGTTCTCTTCGGCACTATGGCCATTTTCGACCTTGGGCTGGCCTAATGTTGATGCTGAGGCGCTCAAAACCTTTTACCCGACCAGTACTTTAGTCACGGGTTTTGACATTATCTTTTTCTGGGTGGCGCGTATGATCATCATGGGCATGAAGTTCATGAACGATGTACCGTTCCACGATGTGTATATGCACGGTCTAGTACGTGACTCGGAAGGGCAGAAAATGTCCAAGTCTAAGGGGAATGTGCTCGATCCCTTAGATATTATTGACGGCATTGATTTAGAAACCTTGGTGCAAAAGCGCACGACCGGACTGATGCGCCCTGAAGATGCGCCTAAGATTGAAAAAGCCACGCGCAAGCAATTTCCTGAAGGAATTGCTGCTTATGGTACGGATGCCTTGCGCTTTACCTTTGCCTCCTTTGCCACAGCAGGGCGGGATATTCGCTTTGACCTGCAACGTTTAGAAGGCTACCGCAATTTCTGCAATAAGCTGTGGAATGCGGCGCGTTATGTTGAAATGCAATGTGAAGGGCAGGATACAGGTTTAGATAGCTCATTGCCGATGGAGTATTCCTCGGCTGATCGCTGGATTCAGTCCGTATTGCAAAATACCATTACTGAAACTCGTGATCATCTTGACAACTATCGCTTTGATTTAGCAGCAAAATCCCTATATGAGTTTATGTGGTACGAATACTGTGACTGGTATTTAGAGCTGACTAAACCCATTTTAGGTAAGGCTAATACCAATGAGGCGGCAAAGCGCGGTACACGTCAAACGCTAGTACGGGTATTGGAGAATACTTTACGTCTATTGCATCCAATTATGCCCTTTATTACCGAAGAAATTTGGCAGAGTATCAAGGGCTTAGCAGGAGTAGACGGCAAGTCAATTATGCTGCAATCTTATCCGCTAGCGGATGAGGCTAAAGTGGATCAGCAAGCCTTAGCTGAGATTGAGTGGGTTAAAGCGTTTATTGTCGGGATTCGCACCATTCGCTCGGAAATGGATATTAAGCCTAGTCAAGTGCTGGATATTTTGCTGCAAAACTGGACTGAGCAAGACCAAGTATTGTTTGCCAATAGTGAAGCGTTTGCGCGTTCATTAGCCAAAATTGGTTCAGTCACTTGGTTAGACGCGAATAGCGATGCACCGGAGTCTGCAACGGCGCTGGTGGGTGACATGCGGATTTTAATTCCCTTAGCCGGATTAATTGATAAAGACGCTGAAATTGCTCGCTTGACTAAAGAGATTGAAAAAATCCAGAAAAACTTAATCGGTGTCGAAAGCCGTTTAAGTAATCCCGCCTTTGTGGAAAAAGCTAAACCCGAAGTACTCGAAACGGCAAGGAAACAAGCCGAGGAGCAACGGGCAGCAATGGAGCAATTGCAGGGGCAATTGGAGAAGATTAGGGCAATGTAAATAGCGTTTAATACTAGGTGAAGTAGACTATAGTTTGCTTCACTTAGTAGGTTTTAGGGGAATTAGTGATGTATTTGATTCTAGTAATAAGTTTAGTTTAGTAATGATAAAGTTAAAATCTTCTTGATAGTTGGTTCTACTAAATATAATGTTCATTAGAGCGGCTGTGCTAAATAAAATTATACTGAACAAGGTACCCCCCCATTGTCCTGTAGAAAAAATAGGTAAGCAAAGTATAAATAAGATTAGTGCTAGATTATACATAAGCAAGTAGTTTGGTCGATTTAAAATACCACATAGTTGTGTTTTGTTAGAGCTTGGCTTGATTACTCCCTGAAAATATACCTTTGTACGCGTATCTAGGGTTTGAGTGGTGATGTAGCACTCTTGTTTACTATTGGTGTATCCGAATAAAGTCTTTTCCTTATACTGATGTGATATTTTATCTTGTAATGGCTTTAAATTGTTATTAAGTGCTTCTATTATTTGATGATCGGACAGTTTGCTATCAAAGCAAACATAAATCTCTCTGAAAAATAAGTTTTTAATTAGTGCTTTTAACATATATTTAGTAAAGTATTTATTCCATTACTTGATTATAAATTTTGGCTAAATTTAAGGATGCATTTAAGCAAGGAAAGTAAACCTGCTCCTCTGCCTTATCTAGCTTCTTCAATTGCCACTCATTATTTTCATCACGTATTAGCATATCAATCTGAATTTTATCTTGGGCTACTATTAAATAAGCTTGTAGTGAAGGAATACTTTGATAAGCAAGTGACTTTTCCAAATAATCCTTGCGAATAGTCGAGTCAGAAGCGACTTCTATAATTATACAGGGATTAGTTAGATAGTATTCATCATCATTATCGTCACAACTAATTACGACATCTGGATAATAATAAGACTGATATTTTTCTATTTTGACTTTAATATCAGAAAAATAAATCTCACAATTTTTCTCACTAGCTGCATTAGCTAGACCATTAATGAAACTCCTAGCAATACGATTATGACGTTTGCTGGAGCCAGCCATTAAATATACCTGCCCTGCAACATACTCATGACGTTCTGGGCTAATTTTCTCGCCTTCTAAGTACTCAGATTCAGTAATGTACGCTAATGATGCTTGTGGAACAGTACTCATAATAGTCACTCATGATTTGAAAGAATTAAGCGCTCTAGGCAAGTCCAGTATACTTACGAATAGAAGTATGACTAACTCCTAATATAACATCTGATTTAGCAGCACCTTAAACTATCCTCTAAGAACATCTGTAAACTCTGTTGTCGGAGCTATTCTAAATTCTGATCTTTATATGATCGTGCATGCCATATCATCCGATATTGAAAAGCTTATCTTATGAGCCACTCAGGGTACTTCCTGCCCTTGTGCGGCTGTTAATAGCTCAAACCAAGTTTGTCTATCCATTTGAATATTAAAAGCTTTATAACTATCAAGAATGCGAGCTAGCTGATTCGTCCCTATGATGGGGATAATCTGTGCGGGGTGAGCCAGTAACCATGCAAGGGCTACCTGATCAATAGTGGTTTGTTGAGCATGCGCAATGCGTTGCATTACTGATTGTAATGCTTGCGTATTGGCATTAGTTTGTAATAAACGCCCCCCCGCCAAAGGTGACCATGCCATCGGTTTAACATGAAGGCGTTGTAACTGTGCCAAAGTACCATCATGAAAAGAGCTACGCTCCAAAAGGCTGATTTCAATCTGGTTGGTGACTAAGCGATGGTGCATAGCGCTTTGCAATAAATCCCAATCCCACGTTTTGAAATTGGATACCCCAACCGCACGCACCTTACCGCTGTCAATCAATTGATCTAGTGCCTTACCTGTCGCTTGCGCATCCATAAAGGGATCAGGGCGATGAATCAGTAGCAGATCTAAATAGTCAGTGTGCAAACGACTCAGACTATTATTCACTGAATACTCAATATGTTGCGGTGATGTGTCGTAATACTTAATGCGACGTTCTGGGTAGTGGTTTGAAGTGAGCATAATGTCGCATTTGGTAATAAGCTGCATGTGCTCACGTAAGCTTGGTGCTGCGGCTAAGACCTTACCAAATAAGCTCTCACAACTGTAATTGCCGTAAATATCAGCATGGTCAAAGCTAGTGATACCTTGTTGCAGGCAGGCGTCAATCTTGGCTCGAATATGAGCAGTAGAGGTATCATTATCCTCAGCTAAACGCCATGCGCCATAAACCAAACGACTAAGACTAAGCTCGGCGTGAAGGTGAATTTGGGGGATTGTGGATAGCATAGATCAACTTCAATAATAGCGGTGGTTTTGAGCGTGACATAGTTAGTGGGGTAGATCAATGCCGAATGGATACGTTTTATGTAAAACCTAGAACTTGCTGGTTCGTAGCTATTAGCAGCCGACTTTAAGGCTAGTAAGGTTTTAAACTATTGAGTTTTTTGTGCCCAGTAGCGAGTACTGTGCACAATCCCTATAATAGCCGCCCTTGATCACCACTCCTTGAGTTTGCTATGAGTCTGCTCCCCCACCAAGTTGAATTACTGGCTCCCGCTAAAACGGCCGCAATTGGGCGCGAGGCGATTTTGCATGGAGCCGATGCGGTTTATATTGGGGGACCTAGTTTTGGAGCGCGACATAATGCCTGCAATAGTGTTGCCGATATTGCCGAACTCGCCCAGTTTGCGCATCGCTATCATGCTCGTATTTTTGCCACACTCAATACTATTTTGCATGAGGCTGAGTTAGAACCGGCGCGTAAACTGATTTATGAACTATATGAGGCGGGAGTCGATGCGCTGATTGTGCAGGATATGGGGATATTAGAACTCGATCTGCCGCCGATTGAATTACATGCCTCGACTCAATGCGATATTCGCACCCCTGAAAAAGCACGTTTTTTAGCGGATAGTGGTTTTTCCCAATTAGTACTGGCACGCGAATTAACCATTCAACAGGTTAGACAAATCAGTGAATACGTGGGTGATAGCGCTACCATCGAGTACTTTATTCACGGTGCATTATGTGTGGCGTTTTCGGGGCAATGTTATATCAGTCACGCCGAAACCGGACGCAGCGCTAATCGAGGGGATTGTTCGCAAGCGTGTCGTTTGCCCTATACCCTAACTGATCAAAGCGGAGCGGTGGTCGCGTTTGAAAAACATCTATTGTCGATGAAAGACAATAATCAAAGTACTAATTTAGCAGCCCTATTGGATGCGGGGGTACGTTCACTCAAAATCGAGGGGCGTTATAAAGACGTGTCTTATGTGAAAAATATCACCGCGCACTATCGCCAATTACTTGATGAAATTTTTGCGCAGCGCTCCGATTTAGCGCCGGCTAGTTCGGGCAAAAGCGACATTTTCTTCACCCCTAATCCCGATAAAACCTTTCATCGTGGTAGTACCGATTACTTTGCGACCGGACGCCATGAAGATATTGGCGCGTTTGATTCGCCCAAATTTGTGGGTGTGCCTTTAGGTACGGTGGTGGCGGTGAGTAAAGATAGTCTCGACATTGCCACGACTGAGGCGATGAGTAATGGGGATGGCATTAACTTTATGCGTAAGCGCGAAGTGGTAGGGCTACAAGCCAATACTGTGCAAGTACTTAAGCAAAAAGAGGGTGAAACTGTTTATCGAGTGGTTCCCAATGAACTCAGTACTTTAGTGGGCTTGAAAGTGGGAACGGATGTGAGTCGTAATCGGGATCATGCGTGGGAATTAGCTTTATTAAAACCTTCCGCCGAGCGCAACATTGATGTGTGGGTTAAATTGAGCGGAGTGCCTAAGGGTTTAACTTTGACACTGACCGATGCCGATGGGATAAGCGCGAGTGCTACTTTAAACCAAGCGTTAGAACCCGCACGGGATGCAACTAAAGCATGGAGCACTTTACGCGATAATCTAGCCAAATTCGGTAATACTATTTTTGCCCCACAAGAGATCGTTCTCGATTTATCCCAAGCGTGGTTTATTCCAGCTTCAAGCTTAAATGCTTTAAGGCGTGAAGCGATTGAGCGCTTGGAGCAGGCACGACTTAAGGCTTGGATTCGTCCCACTCGTAAAGCCGCTCTTGAGCCACCTGTGCCTTATCCTGAAAAGACCTTGAGCTATTTAGCTAATGTGTATAACTCACTGGCTTGGCAGTTTTATCACAAGCATGGGGTTGAAGTAATTGATGCAGCCTATGAAGCACATGAGGAAGCGGGGGAGGTGAGCGTCATGATCACTAAGCATTGCCTGCGCTTTTCGTTTAATTTGTGTCCCAAGCAAGCGAAGGGAGTGCAGGGTGTGATGGGTCAAATTAAAGCAGACCCTATGATCTTAAAATCGGGCAATGAAACCTATACCTTAAAATTTGAATGTCGCCCGTGTGAAATGCATGTGATGGGTAAGATGAAAAAACACATTTTAAAATCGCCACCACCGAGTGAAATACCCTATAGCGCCCCGCTTCAATTTTTTAAACAGTGCCCTGTTTAGGATGCCGAGTCTTGGGGAGCATTGTTGGTTTCTGGGGTGAGTAAGAAGCCATAGAGATCACTCACTTTAAGCTCTAATTGGATAGAATCCAGTGTAACGCTTTGTCCTGCTATAAAGCGCTCCACTTTCCAGTCGGTACTGCGCCGATAAAGTTCAATGGCGGGGAAGTCTTGTGAGCACAACATATATTCTTGCAAAGAGGGCAGCAGACGATAGTGGGCTAATTTTTCAGTTCTATCGGTGCGGGCGGTGCTGTCTGAAAGCACCTCAATAATCAAGCAGGGTGAGGTATTGTAGTAGCGCTCTTGCTCTTCAGCACAAGTAACTTGTACATCAGGATAGTAAAAGTATTCAGCGCTTAAAGTGCGAATGCCCACCTTCATATCGGATTGAAATACTTGGCAAGGTTTACCGCGTAGATGTAAGCCTAAGGTGAAAGACAGCTTACTCGTGAGTAGGTTATGTTCACGGCTAGCTCCCATCATTGCATACACTTGACCAGCCACATACTCATGACGTGTACCCTCCACACGATCATTCTCACCGTATAAATATTCTTCAGGTGAAAGGTAGGCTGTTGATAATAAGGCACTCATACTGTATTTCTTGCTAGGCGCTTGAAGTGATTATAAGTTCAAAATCTTAGTTATGCTCTAAGTCTTTCGTTGTAAAGTATAAAGGGTAACAGTAATGAATAAGATAGATTCTATGGTTTAAGTAAGGGGGGCAGTGATGGGGTTATTATGGATTAATACCATTATAGCGGTATTAGGGGTGGGAGCAGGTTTATTTTTGGCAATGGGCAGTGTAATGAGCATTGCTAATATGCAGGTGTCTTGGGCAGCTTATTTATTGTTAGCCGCTTTTGCAGTTCCCATTATGTTTGGGGTGTCGGGTATTGGAGCTTGGATGGCACATTGGATGGGTTGGCAACGCTTAATTCCTTGGTTAGTCGGTTTGCCTTGGGTGTATGTGGGGCTATTTATTGCTGCGATGTTGTGGACATTTAGTTATTTGGGCAAACATAGCGCTTAACATATTAAGCCAGTATAGTAGAGACCCATCTTTAAGGGACTCTACTGTGATACGGTAGTGACGGTTATTTTATGCTTTAAGCTCTTGAATAAATTCATGTAAAGCATTCACTAGGGCATCAATATCCTCTGTCGTAGTGTCGGGGCAACAGAGCATCATGTTGTGAAACGGCGTAATCATCACGCCGCGATTGAGCAGATAGAGATGAATACATTGCTCTAAGGCATCGTCAAAAGCTTGTTCAGCCTCGCGTCCTGTGCGCGGTGGTGTGGGACAAAATTGAAACTCTACGCGTGCCCCCATTTGCGTAATACACCAAGGCATAGACTCAGCTTGAATAATTTCGCGTAAGCGCTGCGCCAAATATTCGGCTTTAGGGATCATAGTGGCATAAGCGTCTGCCGTCATCACTTGATCTAAATTAGCTTTAATGGCTCGCATAGTGAACATATTGGCGGATAGGGTCGTACCCATACCACTATGCCCATGACCGTTACCTGCGGGATTATGCGGGCGATTGCGCTGAGCATGCTGCATTTTGTCTGCTACCTCGGCACTAACCCCCATGACTGAAGCAGGTAAGCCCCCTGCAATCGGTTTACCCAACACAAATAAATCCGGCTCTAAGCCAAAGGTTTTAGTATAGCCACCCATTCCTGTAGAAATGGTATGAGTTTCATCAATGATCAGTAATGTGCCGTGTTCGCGTGTCAAGCGTCTGAGTTCGGTATGGAAACCTTCATCAGGTAGTACCATTCCAATATTGGTCATAGCCGGTTCACACAAGACAGCAGCTACATCATTAGTCGCTAAAGCGTTGGCTAGTGCGGGAAGATTATTAAACTCAACAACACGCATGTATTGAGTCAAATCCAGAGCCTGCCCCATAAGACCACTGCGGTGAGTGGTCTTGCCTTGATGCAGACGCACCATGGTTTCATCGACGGTTCCATGATAGCAACCATCAAATACTAAAATAATGTGACGCCCCGTCACAGCACGCGCCCAGCGTAAAGCCCAGCGATTCGCATCGGTGGCAGTGGTAGCTATTTGCCAAAAAGGTAGGCCAAAACGCTGACTTAATGCCTCTCCAACCTGAATAGATTCAATGCTAGGTAGCATAGTGGTATATCCTAAAGAAGCATTGGTATTAACCACTTGAGCTACCGGCTCAGGGGAATGACCAAACATCGCTCCCGTATCACCTAAACAAAAATCAGCATAACGCTGACCCTCTACATCCCAAAACTCTGCTCCCAGTGCTTTGGAGACAAATAAGGGGAACGGAGTTGGCCAATCCGACATCCAATGCATAGGCACGCCTTGATAAAGGTATTGGCTGGCTTGTTGAGCGAGTTGAGCACATTGAGGATGGTATTGACTAAAATAGTGAGTTTCACGTTGCATCAAATGCTCAAGGCTAGCCATGTGATAGTAAGCTTTCGACATAAGAGTGTTATCCATCAAAATTACGTTACAGCTTATCGTAAATTATAAGAATTCTAGCGGTTTTTAAATTTTTATGGATGATTTTCCATGTGACGCTAGGTGACTGAGAACCGAGCGATCTAAAGCCTTAGCTGAATATGGGGTTAATATGGGTGAGTTGCTTAGTGCTAAAAAAGGTCTATTGTGATTAAAAACCACTCATTTTAACTTTTTATTAATTGTTAATGTCTCAAGTTAGTGTGAAAAAGGAGGTTTTTTACCCTAAGTAATTGATTACAGGGTTTTATACTCGTAGTGAAGCATTCTTTAAAACAATGTGACGGTAACTTATAAATGGTTACTTCATTTTTGGTTCAGTATTTCATAATTTATTACCTATAATTAAAAATTATACAAATGCGAATGTGCTGAGTAATAGACTGAAATTTTTTAGAAGAGATACTTATTAATATCAACTAACCGGTAGTTAGTTAATTGATTAATTTAGATTTAAGGGTGGAGAATATGAAATATATCGTCGCAATAGTAATGCTAAGTTTAGCTTTATTTAGATTAGAAAGTGGTTGGGCTGCTAATACTACGGTTGATGCAGTATTGCTGAAAAATAAATCGGAGCCTTTGCTTTATACCGTATTAGGGCATTTAGAGTATCAATCTAACCAAGGATTTATAGCAGATAAAAATATGGCTGATAGTCTATCTGAGCTGATTCAGACCCATGCACTAAACGGTGGTCAAGGTTATGCCTATGTGATCAATGTAGCGAGTAGTAAAGTTACTTGGAGCACTTTATCTTCTATGCCTGATTATCAAAAAGAGCTAAAAGCTCATGCTCTAGGTGATGATGTTTATCTGCAAAGTAATGAGCACAACTATTTTTTAGCTAAGAATTTTTGGGTAAAAACCTCAAATGGTGGTAAAGAGCATTTTCAAATAGTACTTGCTATCAATTATTAATCGCTTGAACAATGAATAAATGCTTATTCGATAATGGTTTGTTTTTCAGGTAGGTCAGCTAGGCTTCTGTTAAAATGATCTAGAGTAATATTATCCATATGCGTTACAGGATAGGTATAGTTACTCTGTATATAATGAACGCCAATATTTTTTAATATAAGAATAGCTTCCTTAGAGTTGGCTTGCTCAGCAACAGTAATAGCTTTCAATGCAATGGCTAGAGATTGAATAGATTTTACCATAGTTAACATGGTTTCATTATATTCAATCTCTTTTACCAAGTCGCCGTCAATCTTTATTATATCAAAGTAAAAATGCTGTAAATAACCAAAAGAAGCATAGCCACTCCCAAAATCATCTAAAGCAAAAATTGCTCCTAGTTTGCGTGCTTCATTCATAAAGTCTATTACATGATCCTTGTGTTTAATAATCGTATTCTCAGTGATTTCAAAACAGATTTGTCTAGGTTTAAGCTGATAACATCTAATTAAATCCAAAATTTCTTGAGTATGCGAGGGTTTAACTAGCGTTAAAGGGGAGATATTAATATTAATAGTGATATTATTAGCTATAATTTGAGGGATGTAATGCTCTAGATTTTTTAAGACTGCAACATCAAACTTAGGCATATAATAATATTCTTCTAATAGAGGAATAAAATCTTTAGGCATTAAAATGGTGTTATCCCAGTCTTTTAAGCGAGTTAGTATTTCAATACGATGAGGTAAAGAGTCATCTAAACGAAATAAGGGTTGAGCATAAAGAGTAATATTATTGACTCGAATAAGGTCTAGAATTTTTCTAAGAGCATCAAAGGGTTCACTAAAGCGGGCTTGGTGTGGTTTACTGGTATAATTAATCTGAATGACACCACCGCCATCATGTTTCACCTGATAACAAGCTGCATCGGCACGGGAGTAGACAGATTCTAGGGTATCGTCTGCATAAAGCGGTGTAATACCAATACTACAAGAAATAAATAAGTTTTTTCGCCCCCATGTGAAATTGAGATTTTCTATTTCATAAATAATATTTTTAACTCTCTTTAGGCTTTCTTCACTATCACTGGCAAATAAAATAATAAATTCATCGCCTCCATAGCGAGCTAATATATCATGACTACTAATGTTTTTTTTCATAGCCTCAGCCGTTAGTTTGAGCACATAATCTCCGGCTTGATGACCACAGGTATCATTAATTAATTTAAACTTATCTAGATCAATAATAGCTAGCGTATACTTTTTGTCATGAGGGTGCTGCAAAACTTGCCCAAGCTGCTCGTTAAAGTAAGCACGATTATATAAGTGAGTTAAAGCATCATGAGTCGCGTTGTAAGTCATTTCCTTAAGCTTTTCACTATCTGATTCATCTCTAATAATAACGATAAAGCCAAAGATATTTTCATTAGCAGCATTTTTAAAAGTTAAGTCTTTTACTATTTCTATTTTAACAGGAAATGTATAGTTAGAATTTTTTGCCTTACAAAATCCATAAAGAGTGAAGCTTTTGGCATGAGAGTTCTTTAAGTCTACAAGGTTAATAGGACTGGCATTAAAATCTTGTGTATAACTTAATGATATTAATTCATAAATATATTTTTTCAGGAATTGGTCTTGATAGTTGTTGGATAGTCGTGCAATGCGCTGGGCAGATTTATTAGTGAGTAATACATATCCATCATTAGTACAAGAAAATACGGCATCAGTCAACGAGTTTAAGGTCATCATTAATTGTTTAGAATAATGCTTTTCATTATGTTCAGCTTGGTGGCGTAGCTTTATTTCTGCAATTAGATCTTCTTTTTGGGTTTGGAGTAGCTTATAGTTAGCGTCTAGTTGACATTTGCTTTTAATAATAGTATTGGCTAATACGGTTAGCTCATCCTCATCTGTTTGCGAGGGTAGTATTAATGTTTCTGATGAGCTAATCATAGCTAAATTGTTTTTAATATAATCAATTATTTTTTCAAGAGGGGAAATAATGATTTTGTGAGTTAACCATAGAAAAAGTAAAGTAATAATAATGGCTTTAATAGTTTGACTGAGAACTATATTTAATAGATTTGCTTTGACACTCTCTTTGGCTAGGCTAGTATTAATATATAAAGCAATTTCACCTAATCTAGTAGGTTTTTGATTAATAGTATTTAGGTATAAAATATCTTCTTTAATTTGATGGGTAAAAGGAGCATTAGCATTGCCTGCTGCTACTAAGGGTCTACCATCTGAGTGATAAATAATACCATAGGTAATACTCTCATTACTGGTCATGGTTTGCAATTGAATAGATAATGAATCTACATCTAAAAACCACACATATTTACTAACGGTAATTAGTTGCGAAGAAAGAACAGCTTTAGCGTTCTTAAGAATAGATTCAGTTTCATTATAGTGTTGCGTTACAGCAATAAAAAAAATAGAAATAAGCGTAATAACAAAACTAATAGTAAGCGTAGATTTCAATATCTTATTAGCTAATTTCTGTTTAAAGTAATTGCTTAGCATTAGGGTGACTACTTATAAAGCATAACAGGGCTTTGTTTTGCGGGGCTTACTATAAATCGAGTTCCTTAGTGAGTTTATCTATTTTTAGCAAACAATTATTATGTTTGTTTTTCCCGCAATTTTTGGTCAAGCAAATGATTTTTGAGCTTAGTTCAGCTTGGCGAGTTTCAGTTAGCTCTAGTAGTTTGCCTTTTCTAAAAAAATATAAACAAGGAATGAGCTTAAAAGGTTGAGGGTGATTTAGGCTCAGATGACCTGCCTCTTTGAGAAGAGGGATACTCTCACCCCACCGACCTAGCGTGCATAACCCTACTGCCATTAAATAACTGCACGAGTTATCTAAGGGATTAGCCTTTTTGGCAGCGGTGATTTCAATTTTACACAAGTCATCATCCCCTCTGAGTGCACAAGTGATGGCATAAATGCCATGTGCCAGTGCGTTCCATGGGTTTAATTCTAAGGACTTACGTGCTAGAGCCGGCCATAGTTCGGTAATAGGTTGATTTAAGGGATGATCAATCATATAAGCATACATACATAAAATAGCATAATGTAAAGCTGCTAAAGCATCATCTTGGTAACGCTGGAGTCTTTTTTCACACGTTTCAATACTCAGCGCTAAACAGTTAGGGTCACTATCTAGTTGAATAAAATAGATGTGTCTAACTAATACTTGATAATGTTCAGGGATATAAGACTGATTATACCAATACTTACTCCAAAATCCTAAAATAATGCCTTTATGTAGACTGATCGTACCCTCTAATAGCTCTTGGTACAGTAAATCTAGATTATTAGGATAGTGATTGAGATTAAGTCCAATCTTATGTTTACCGACAATATGGTTGGTGAGTATATGAATCACCGTATAGTGTAGTTCAAAAGTAGAGTTATTAATAGTGGTATCTATTTCTAATAAAAACTCAGCCTGATGCTTAGCCCAGATAGCACTAAAATTATCAGATTTTTCACTGGTATTAGTTTTTATTTCTTCAATAATAATTCTAACTTCTCGAAAGCGGCTTAAGATTAATGAAATGCCAGAGTGAATTTCGTAGGTTAGTTTTCTTAAGGTATCATTATTATTGAGTGGATCACTAGCATAATACGTATTAATTAAAATTTTAGGTCCCATAGAGAGACTGCTGACTACATGAGTTTTTTCTAATAAATCAGAAACTTTATTAGGCTTATCAAAGCGCGGTTTATAGCTACCTGGTGGTAAAGTAATGTGTACAGCGTTAGAGGATTGAGCTTTGGCGTAATAATTATCCAATAGCTTACGCAGGCGATTAGCTTGCATACGCACACTCGAGTCTTCGTTGGGATTAAAATCAGTCGATTTACCAAGTGCCTCAACGGCTAATGCGTATTGCGAGATTCTATCGCCCCGTCCGGCTAATGTTTCATTAACAATATACCGTAAAAAATTTTGCGTTTGTTTTTTGGAGGAAAACTCAGGACTTTGGCAAATTTGCTCTAGCTCTGCATGAACCTGTGCTTCTAAGTCCATAATCAATGATCTGTGCTCCATGAGTAATAAGGTATCAAGACCTACCTTAAGGTAGGGGAGTAGCCCAATAAAGGATAAGTAGTATATGAGTTAGCCAAGCCCGATCTATAGACGGTATGAATGAGTAGGATTAAGTTATCCATTAAATAAAATGTTCAACGATACGTCAAGTATTAAGATCCTCTTATAGAGGCTTATAAAATATAATACTTGGAGTTGCAATATCTAGATGAATTTATAACTTTTTTGGTCTTTACTAATGCACTGAGCACATAAAAAATCTATTAGGCTATTAACCCTAAAATATGAGTGGATAAAAGAGTGGATAGTATTAAATAGATAGCCATGTTGTGGTGAAAATATAGGGTGTCAAGTGGGCTTTAATAGAGATAGGCACTCTTAGCAGCTCAGTTATACACTAACGTTTGTTTTATCTTTTTGAGGATTAATACGATGTCTTATGAGTTTAATCTGACTTTAGCAGGGGACTTTGAACAGGTTCTGGAGCGTGTTAGAGCTGCCTTAATGGAAGAGCAGTTAGGGATTGTGAGTGAAATTAATGTTCAGGCGATTTTTAAAGCTAAGATGGATAAAGACATTGCGCCCTATCGGATTTTTGGGGCTTGTAATCCTAAGTTAGCGGCTGATTTGATTAGTGTAGAGCCGAATGCAGGGACTTTGTTGCCTTGTAATTTCATTATGTATGAGGTAGCGCCTGATCAGGTAGTCGTAAGCTTCATGGATCCGGTAACGGTATTAGGCTTGGCTCAAAGTGAGGTAGCGCAGCAGATAGCGGCGCTAGCGAAAGCCAAGCTCACGCGCGTAGTAGCAAAACTAGCTTAATGTTCCCATTTTACCTTGTTGGTAATCGACGAGAGCCTGATAAATTTCTGCTTGGGTATTCATTACAAAAGGGCCATGTCCCACAATAGGTTCATGAATAGGCTCACCGCTTAAGAGCAGCAACTGGGTGGATTCCTCGGCAGTTAAAGTTAATCCTGTACCTGTCAATGAAAACACACCCAGTTCCCCAGTTTTGAGAGGCGTTTCATTTGAGTTAATAGCCACAGTACCTTGGCGTATTAGGATTAAGGTTGAATAATTTTCGGGTATTGGTAATAGCACCTCAGCGCCCGCCGCCAGTGTAATATCCCAAATATGAATAGGGGTATGCGTGGTGGCTGCCCCATTAACGGCATCAAACTGACCCGCAATCACCCTTAAGTGCCCTTGGTGCATCGGGAACATGACCGTGGGGATTTGCTGTTGAGTAAGGCTTTGATAGCGGGCAGGGTTCATTTTAGCACTAGCAGGAAGATTAACCCACAACTGGACAACTTCAAACTGTCCTCCCGTCAGACCAAAGCGTGAGCTATGAAACTCCTCATGCACAATTCCCTGTGCCGCTGTCATCCATTGCACATCGCCAGTACCAATGATGCCGCCTCCTCCTGACGAATCTCGATGCTCCACCTCACCCGCATAGACGATAGTAACCGTTTCAAAACCTCGATGAGGGTGTGCACCGACTCCACGCCGCTGTTCAGTTGGGCTAAAACTACAAGGTGCAACATAATCTAATAGCAAAAAGGGGCTATATAGCTCATCTAAATCGTCATGGTAGCTAAACAGCGTTTGTACGGGAAAACCATTACCTACCCAATGTTGGGGTTGTTGTTGAATAAGGCGCAGTAAGTGTTTTTTTAGCATGAGAGGTCGCTCTCGCAGGTTGGTTAGATCAATCTAAATGATTATAGCCAACATTTGTCTATTAATATAATTAATTAAAAGCTTGGCTGCTTGCTAAGCCTGAGACAGAGTAAGATATTGTTAGCAATATATAGTTGTTTTTCAAGCATCTATAGTTATAGAATTATTTTTCTTCTAACTTTTATTAGTGCAATGATCGTCTTTTAGCGTTGTCAATTAATAGAAGTATTTTATTAAAAAATATAAGGTGCTCAGAGCATCAAGTTAAATAAAAATACATTATGGTTGTTTTTTGAACAAGATTATGAAAACTATTGGAGTGTCGCTAAGACAAAGCTTTAAAAGCAACAATACAACTTGGTGGGTTATATGACTATATGGGAAGCACTACTGTGGCTGAGTAAACTAAGTTTTTTTTAATAGACCGTATTAAAAATCTATTAATCCTATTATGCTTTACCTTTATTTTGATACTTAGAGCTAAACAGACTCTATGTATGCTTAGTATATATAGTGTTTTACTAGCATCGGTGGTGCGAGCGGATATACCGGTCTATAAAGTCGTAGTAGGCCCTGTTCCGGGTTACACGGGAGCAACCGCTAAGGATTATGCTTCAACGCCGGGATGGCAGTTTACTTTAGAGTTGGCTTGTAGAGTGGAGCAGGCTATAGGGCATAAAATTGAGGTAGAGTTCATTAACTCATGGTCGCGGGCTAATTACATGTTTAGACAAGCCCATATCGATGTGTTATTTCCTGAAATAGTCGGTGATACCACTCAACCCGGTATCACAGGTACTTTAGTGGGTAAAGGTAATGGTTTTTCTTTTTATGTTAATGCTAACGCTAACAAAAAAATTAAAACTTGGAAAGATTTAGAGGGTGCTGTAGTGGCTACGCTAAGAGGGCGTTTTTACCCCCCTGAATTATTAAATAATTCAAAAATTACTTTTCAAGAAATTAACACCCCAGAGCAAGCCTTTAAAATGCTAGAGGCAGAGCGAGTAGATTTAGTGGCTGAAAATCCCTTTATTGCTCAAGCATTAATTAAAGAATTAAACTTGAGTGAAAAAATAGTAGCTACTGAGCTGATAGATAGTAGTCAGCATAATAAAGTATCTGCTAATCATTATATTGCTTATCGTTTTCATGCGGATACTCAGGGTATTAAGTTATTAGAGTCCTTTAATATTGCAATCGGTGAAATGCTAGCAAGTGGTGTTTATCAAGATATTTTTGCTGATGTTCCACAAGCATTTTCTGGTTTATCTGCGTCTAACCATAATAAAACTAACGTAGATTCTAAAAAAAGGTGTTATAAAAATGGCTAAGTTGTTAAAATTAAAGCAGTTTTATTTGGTTTTAATTATTTTTTTAATACTTTTATTGGTATTAATTAATAAGGATTGGCTATTATCACTATTTAAACCTTCCTACAGTTTGGTAGTGGGACCTGTACCAACTTATACAGGCGAAAATGAACAGCAATCTTATACAATGCCAGCCATTATTTTTACTCAGGAGTTATTGCGTCGCATAGAAAAAGATTTTGGTTATGAGTTTAACTATTACTATGCTAATTCGTGGCAAGAAGCAGAGCATCTATATAAAACCAAACAGGTGGATATTTTATTTCCAGAAATTGTAGGGGATACTAATCGTGTGGGTATTACCTCTAGTTTAATTGGTAAAGCACAAGGATTTGCTATTTATAATGTAGTCGGTAAAAAATGTTTAAATAGTAGCGAGGAGTTGGCTAGTAAGACAGTTGGTTTAGTTAAAGGTAGATACTATCCAGTGGACATTATTAACAGCCTCAGTACCAAGTTTCATTACTTTACCAGTTTAGATGATGCTTTGCTGGCTATTGGTAATAATGAAGTAGAAGTGGTATTAGAAAATCCTTGGATTGCAGAACCAGTGCGGGAGCGCCTCAGACTCACTAGCCTACAACATGGCAACGTCTTTAATCCACATTATATTACTTATCGCTTTCAAATGGATGATAATGTACCACACCTCGTGGAGGCTTTTAATGTAGTGATTAGTAATATGTTATTAGATGGTAGCTATAAAAAAATATTCGGTAATACCCCAGAAGCTTTTCTCATCAAAGGTGAAACCAACTCTAGCGAAGCTAGTACTTCTTGCCAAAAGGATTAGTTAATTTTATTCCTAGTGGTTTTATAGCGATAATAGCGCTTATTTTATATTTATAATAATTATGATCCATAAAATCTGCTAGTTGGAATATTGATAGAGATGAGATAAATATTGTCCTAATGGTTAATTGTAGTATGCTATATAATCACTAAGGGCAATAAATTGGGTAAAGGAATGGAGGATAAACGCTCTCCTGATCCGCGTGATTGTACACTAGCGGATATTATCAATTTAGGACAGGAGCTAAAGCGCCTGTTTGTGTCGCATCGTCAAGGTGAAGTCGTAACACTAACGCTGATTAATCATTTTGAATTGTTATTACAATCGGCACGTACCCGTATTATAGTCTTGCGTCATCCTCCTTGTATCACGGCATTAACCCAACAAGAACTATTAGAAAAATATATCACAGCTCATACCTTTCGCCAGATACAGGCTTATCAGTTATTTGTAGAACAGCTACAACCTCTATTAATTGAGCAAGGTAAAAACTGGCTAGTTAAAACCACGGTAGTTATCAAGCACCCTTTTCAATCCGCATTAAAGCTTAGTTTGATATTAATCCGCATTAAAACCGAGCCAGCAGAGGGCTGGATAATCAATGCTCGTGAAGATGAGAGCCTCAAAGAGTCTTATCGTCGCATTAAAACATTAATGCGCTATCTTAAACGCTATGAGCCTTATGTTTTAGGCGCTATGATGGAAGTATTGGCAAAAAAACAAGAATTACCTAATTTACCTTATTGGACTATTCCTCCTATCGGATCTTTGACAGGTTATACGCCTAGGTTAGCCTTATTAGGTGTTAAGCGCGAGTTATTAAACCCTATTCATGAGTGGGTGGAGCGCATTTATAAAGAGTATCGAGCGATTCCGCTATTACAGGCTCATCATAGTTCAGGTGCAAAAATTGATTATAATAATTTATTTTTCTTTGTGCGTCTGAATACCCAAGTGAAAGATGGTACACATCAAGATGGATTTGTGGTGGGTTTGGTAGTGCCACCAAGCCAGCAAAAAGATTTAAGTCATTTCTTTCATACTCAGCGTCAAGCTGCTTGTCAATGGTATGCACCACAAGGTAAGTGTAGTATTGCCAAAATAAAATACTGTTTGTTTGAGTCTGTTTGGACAGAGCTTGCTCCTGGTGAGACTGATCAAACTAAGATTCAACAAGCATTTAAAAGCTATTGGGAGAGGCTAAATAAATATAATCATGGTGCTCCTACCTTAGCAGGTGCTGCTTTTAAAACCCAAAGTATCGTATTTGAACGTAGAGCTAATAAAACAGAAGCCATTTTAAATGGAGATGCGGATAAGATTTTGAGTTGTGTCAAAAGCCGCTTAGTCAAACCTCAAGTAGAACCAGTTGATAAAGTTAATAAGGCTGAGCATGCGGATCAAAGACCACAACTATTATTTGTGCCCGTGTATAGTTCATCTACGCCTTTATTAGTATTAGCGACGGTAGTGAATGCTGAGCGTCCCAACACCTATAACGAGTATGTCACAGAATGGCAACATGCTAATTATTTTGCTGGGTGGGTATTACGTTATATTGCCAATCGCTTTAAAGAGCGTATGCGTAAAGCGTATCTAGGATTAATTGCCGATGCCTTTGCTAAGGCATATAAACCATTACTGGATACATCCCCTAGCGCTCAAGTATTAGATCGATTTATCCAACAAGCTAATAGGGGTTTTGAAGATTTGGCTAAGATTTATCCATATCCAAAATTATGCTTGTCTTTAGTCATGGATGAGCCTAATGTAGAAAATAAAGAGATACAGGTTGAGTGCAATGCTGTATTCGAGATTTCTCCTTATGGTCATTTTAAAGTCAGTATTGACCCTAGCGACTATTGGCAACTGTTTCGTGCTCAATATCCGTTATTCACTAAGAATGAGGTAGTACGAAAATTACGCACGGCTATGGATAGGGTAGCAGCAAGCGAGACCGCTACGATTACATTATTGCAGCGTATTCAGGCACGCTATAAGCACTCTAATAACAATGATTGTCCATAAGGGGTTGATTAACCACAACCCATCTGCATAAATTTATGATTACTAATAAAGTTTGTGGAACTATTGCACCTAGCAATAGTGTTAGCCTAGAGTCATTTAGTCAGTTTATTGAATCACTCATACGTACTGAAGAAGGCTTTAAGGAGTTTGTTCTAACCGAGGCTGAGCGCTCAACTCTTGAGCAAACTCTTGCACAAGTACTGCATGAGGCTAAGTTATACCCCCAACACCTGCCTCAGTTTGAGCTATTAGCGTTAACAGGGGTGAAATTCATCAGATTATTACCCTCTTATCAGCGCCTGCTACGCTTACACTATCAACAGCAAGTGGCTGAGCATTTACAAAAAGTCCAGATACCCCTGAGTCAACACCCTCAATTAACACAAAATCTTGAACAACTACAGCTTAAGCCTGCCGATTGTGCCGCTTTAAAAGAGTGGCCTGAGGGACGTAAGGTAGTGAATACGCGCTCAGGGCGCTTAGAGAATGCGGGTCAATTTATGGAACGTCTCTTGAAGCAAAAACTCTATGATGAAGGCCTATATGGCAAGCTGTATCTCAATGATTTACGTACTATTAATCCTAAATTGTATTTGGCTTTAGGGCAGTGGCAGAATCGTACGGGTGTCACGCTAGTCGAAAAGAAAAGTGCTAAGCTGCAAGAGCTTGAGCACAAAGCCATAGTTAGTCCTGAACAGTTAAGTTTTCCAGAAAAAGTCAGTCTCAGTAATGCGCGTTGGCGTAGAAAACACGCTTAACTAGCTCATCGACCCCGCTAAAAATTAATTGAATTAACGTGCAGAAAAATCTAGCGCGTGTTCAACATTTGTTCTATTATAGTCTCTATAAAACAGATACAAAAATTAGAAAGATTACTGGTATGAAATAAATTTTCGCTAGCTCTTAGCCGCTACTATAGGAGATAAGGTATGGATATGAGTCGATTTGAGCCTTACTGCCCCAGTAATACGTGTGGTGATCCCTTATTGAATCGTCACAATGAGTTAGTTTATAGCAAGCGGAAAATGGCTTATGTGGGGCGTACTTGGTTAGGCGATTGGATTTTTATTTGTCCGGTCTGTAATCAAAAACGGCGTTATCGTGAAAGCTATTTCGGAAACGATATATTTGAGTGTTAATGTATAAAGTGATTCCTTATAGGAGTGCTAGCTATGTTATTTAAAGCCCAACCCACTACCTTAATTGGAGCAGCTTTGCTGAGTTTGGTAGTATTAATGAATGTGGCAGCTTTTACGCTGTTATTTAGTAACTTGTTGATTTTGCTTTTTACAAGCGGTTTATTAATATTAGGTAGTTTATTGGTTGTTTGGTTTCACTATCAATGCAATTGTGTGATTGAGTGCTCGACCATCGTTAAGCAAGGTATTAAAAGCTTTTATGCAGTTTTAATGATTATGAGCGTCAGTGCTATTGTAGTATTTGCTGCTTTCGAGCAACAGGCTGATGCTAGCGTCATTAATGGTTTACGCGGCGTTTACTGGGTATTGTTTGCGGTACTAACTATAATTGCTGTGTTACTGATTAAACCTATGTTAGGGTTTAATCAGGAGTTAGAGCAACCTACTGCTACACCTGATAATAATACTAACCAATACGGTAAAGCTGGATATGGTGCATAAGTATTGTCATAAACCTGTCAGTGTTTAACAGCCTTAGTACTCAATGCTAAGGCTTTTTTCATTAAAAGAATTTACGACTGAGTAGCTCAAAAAAATGTAAAGCAGTTTGCTGTGCTAAGCCTATAGCCTTAAAGGCAGGTGGTAGCGTATCAAACCATGCTTGAGGGGCTAGAATAAAACCTATCGTCATTATAATGATTAACAGTATGACATAGCGCAGCCATTTAAAAGACCAACCTACGATTAGAGTTAATAAGCTCACTAAAAGCAGTAGACTTAAATACACTAAAAAAATAATAGCCGCTTCTGTGCTAGCACTGGTATCTAAAGTGCCATCTAAAAACTGTTTATCCATAGTTATTAAGCGCCCTAGCAAATTAATACTATAAACCACTAAAATAAATGTAAAAATCTTACGTAGGATCGATGTTGGCATGGCACTTCGATGGTAGCGGGAAGAATAAGTAATACTCATAACGTTAGGGTGGGGCATCACTACTAGGCACTCGTAGCCAAGCTTAGTAGACAATCTGCTGTTTGACTGAAAAAAAGCGAGAAATCCGATAAAAGGCTGGCAGATTAGTGCTCATCTATCCACTAGCTGGGGGCGCTTGGTCGGTCATCAATCCTTCATAAAACTGTCACTAACTTGAAATATCACAATCCTAGACTGCTCGCATCTTAACGATCACAACTCAAGAGAGATTTACATGAAGTCATTGGCTTTATTGGTTACAACGGGCTTATTGGTGGGTGTAAGTGTCGCCCATGCACGGACTAATATTGAAATTGTGGGATCTTCGACCGTATTTCCTTTCTCCACTACGGTTGCTGAAAACTATGCCAAGAAAACTCGTAGTCCAGCGCCTAAAGTAGAGTCTACAGGCACGGGTGGCGGGATGAAGTTGTTTTGCTCTGGTGTGGGTGTGAATACCCCTGACATTACCAATGCTTCACGACGCATTAAAGATACCGAGCTAGCCACTTGCCAGCAAAATGGTGTTGAAGTGGTTGAGGTCAAAGTAGGTTATGATGGAATTGCTATTGCTAATGCTCTCAATGGACCTACCTTTAATTTAAATCGTTTAGATATTTATAAGGCTTTAGCCAAGCAAGTACCGAATGGTGCAGGTGGCTTCATGGCGAATCCTTATAAAACGTGGAAAGACGTGAATGCGGAACTACCTGATTTAAAAATCGAAGTATTAGGTCCACCGCCCACCTCTGGTACACGCGATGCGTTCGTAGAAATGGTGATGCAAGAAGGTTGTAAGAAGTTTGACCAACTTAAAAATTTAGAAAAGTCAAATGAAAAACAATTCAAAGCTTTATGCGGCACGGTGCGTGAAGACGGTCATTTCATTGAAATGGGTGAAAACGATAATTTAATTGTCCAAAAGCTTAGCCAAAACCCTAATGCTTTAGGGGTGTTTGGTTATAGTTTCTTAGATCAGAATGCTAATAAAGTGAAAGGTGCGACTATTAATAGTGTGCCTATTACCTTTGAAACAATTGCAGCAGGTAAATATCCTATCTCTCGTCCACTATTTATGTACGTGAAGAAAAATCATATCGGTACGGTAAAGGGTATTGCTGAGTTTGTAGCTGAGTTCACCAGTGATGCTGCATGGGGTGATTCCGGTTACTTGACCGATAAAGGCATGATTCCTATGCCGGCTGCTGAGCGTCAACGCTTTGCCACGGCAGCTAAGGGCATGAGCGTGTTAAAAGCCGTAAAATAAAGACTGATTTATTAAGGGTTTAAGTAAAGCAGGGTGGAATCTCACTCTGCTTTTTATTTATTCTGGGTGTTCACGCGCAATAATGATTGAATTGCAAGTGAATTAAGGCTAAGGTGAGTATGTTTTTTCTATTTCAAGTATAATGACAGGATTATAGTAAGTATGACCATTTATGTAGGCAATCTATCTTATTCAGTAGAAGCTAAGCAGTTACAAAGTTTATTTGAGAGTTATGGTGCGGTAAGTAAGGTAAGCTTGCCTATGGATAGAGAGACTGGGCGTCCTAGAGGCTTCGCTTTCGTAGATATGGAAAATGCTGCTGATGAAGATGCAGCCGTTGCTGGCTTAAATGGTACTGAACTATTAGATAGAACCTTAAGAGTCAATAAGGCTGAGCCTAAAGAAAACTCTGGCTCACGTTCAGGCTCATCACGCCCTGCTTTCAATAATAGAAATACATCAGGTGATCGTGGTGGTGCAGGTGCAGGTGCAGGTAGAGGGGGCGAGCGCTCATCTTTCCGTGGCTCTGACTCTTATACCAATGATCGTGGTGGCGAGCGTCGCAGCAACAATAATCGTAATAAGCGTTATGATGACTAGACCTTAGCTAGCACATTAGCTTTAAGCTCCGTTGACCTGTGCAAAAGCAATCAGCACAGGTCAGCAAGTAGTGCCTTAATTAGGCAGTAGTGCGTTTAATATAATCCAATGTAATTTGTAGCATGCGACGCACAGGCTCCGCAGCACCCCAGAGTAATTGATCCCCTACCGTAAACGCGGTGATATATTCAGGTCCCATATTGAGCTTGCGAATCCGACCGACCGGAATAGTTAGGCTACCCGACGCTCGTACGGGAGTCAGTCCTGCTAAAGTCGACGCCTTATCATTAGGAATCACTTGCACCCATTCATTATGAGCCGCGATGAGTGACTCAATTTCCTGCAAAGGTAAATCTTTTTTCAGTTTGATAGTGAATGCTTGGGAGTGGCAACGCATTGCACCAATGCGCACACATTGACCGTCTACCGGAATAATATTCGCGCCTTTTAAACCTAGAATTTTGTTGGTTTCCGCAATCCCTTTCCATTCTTCTTTGGTTTGACCGTTTTCCCATGCTTTATCAATCCAAGGAATCAGGCTACCCGCTAGTGGTGCACCAAAGTTATCGGTAGAGAGTGTACCGTCATTGAGTTTAGCAGTGACTTTGCGGTCAATGTCTAAAATAGCTGAGGCGGGATCAGCGAGTAGGTCGGTGACTTCAGCATTAAGTTCGCCCATTTGAGTGAGCAACTCGCGCATGTTTTTAGCGCCTGCACCACTTGCCGCTTGATAGGTCATGCTGGTCATCCATTCGACCAAATCATTTTCAAATAAGCCACCTAGTGCCAGTAGCATCAATGAAACCGTGCAATTACCACCGACGTAGTTTTTAATACCACTGTCTAAACCCGCATCGATCACGCGCCGATTGACTGGATCAAGCACAATAATCGCATCGTCTTTCATACGCAGGGTCGAGGCGGCATCAATCCAATAGCCATTCCATTGAGCGCGGAGCTGGTCATAAATCGCCGTGGTGTAGTCGCCACCTTGACAGGAGACAATAATATCCATCTGTGCGAGTGCATCGATGTTCATTGCATCCTGCAAAGGCTTAGTACCCAACCCGACATCAGGGCCTGCACTGCCTGCTTGCGAAGTAGTGAAAAAGACCGGTTCATAACCCTGAAAATCCTGCTCGGCACGCATACGCTCCATTAAAACGGAACCCACCATACCGCGCCAACCAACAAAACCAACTTTGAGCATGACGCACTCCTAAGTAATCAATGACGGCTCAAACCGCTAAGAAAAAGGGAAAATGATTGTAACAGACCCGCTTTAAGCGTGGAGGGTTTTTTATAGTAGCGCTTTAATTTTTACCACGTAGGTTTTAAGTCGCAGTAGTTTGAAATTGCTTTTAGTGTGAGTTTATAGCGACAATTAGCTTAATGTTTCAGCCATGCTTTTAAGCAGTAGGATGGATTATGCCCCGTACCCCTAGTTTTCAGCGCCCTACTAATACCTTTATTCCCAAACTCCGATTTGTGGGGCGGGACGATATTTTAGCTCAATTCAAAACCTTACTAGATACTCCACAAGGTCGGGATGAGCGGCGGATTTTAAATATCTACGGCATCGGTGGGCAGGGTAAAACCGCACTCGCTCAGCAATTTATTAATCATCTCTCTCAAACTCGTACTGAGCAGGGTAAGTTTATTGCATTTGCGAATTTAAGCTTTGAGACAGAATCCTATCGACGTGATGCGAGTTTGGCATTGTTAGCCTTACGCCATCAATTGCGTAGGCAAGGAATTATTTTTCCGGCATTTGATACCGCGTTTGGGCGCTATTTTAGTTTGTCGCAACAGGGGCGTGATTTAGAAACGGCGCACCCTGAGCTATTCCGTAAACCCTCTGAGGTCTGGGGCGATGCGGAGAGTATAGGTAACGATATTTTAGGCTTGGTGAGTGAGAGTGGGATTCCGGGGGCGGGGCTGATTGCTAAGTACCTGAGTAAGTACTCTAGTAAAGTGCACGATTGGTGGCAAAAACGCGGGCGCGATATTTTAGCCGATTTGGATAGTTTAGAGCCGTATCAGATTAGTGAAAAGCTGCCGATGTTTTTTGCCTCGGATGTTTATGAGTGGCTGAATGATGCGGCGCATCTAGAGCGGCGCGTGACCTTGGTACTTGATACCTATGAAGCGCTGTGGCGTGAACGGGCGACTAAGGTCGGGGATATGGCGATCACGGTCGATGCGTGGGTGATGCAGTTGGTGAATGATTGCGTGGGGGCGTATGTGGTGATTTTGGGGCGGGAACCCTTGCGCTGGGTGGAACAGGATGCCAGTTGGGCAGAGGAGATTACACCGTGGGCATTGGATGAGTTGACACCTGAAGCGGCGGAGCAATTGTTGCAGACTGTGCCGATTGTGGAGGCAGCAATTCGTGAGGCGATGCTGGCAAGTTCTGAGCGGGTGGCGTTTTATTTGCAATTGCATATTGAGCGTTATGCTCAGCTCAAAAATCAGGGTAAAGCGTTGACGGTGGAGGCATTTAATTTCCCTCAAGCACAGCTTATTGCGCGGTTTACGGATCATATGGAGGCGGGGTTGCGCCAAGCGCTGAAGGTGGTGTCGTGTCCGCGCTTTGTGACGGATGACTTATTTTTGGAGTTGGGGGCGCAGTTTTTAGGTGGACGGGCGGCGGTGAGTTTTAAGGAGTTGCGCCAGTATTCGTTTTGGGAAGCGCCAGAGGCGGTGGAGGGGGTAGCGCGTTATCGGCTGCATAATGTGATGCGGGAGCAGTTGCAGGCGCTATTGCAAAAGGATGAGGCAGTGTTATTTCGGGAGGTGCATACGTTTTTATTTGAATACTATGACGGGGTGTTTGAGCGGGTTGAGGCAATTGAGCAACAAGTACTTAATGAAGCGGGTTTAGCCAGTAAATACGTTGATTATGTTAAGTTTCAGGAGATTGCTAAGCCTTTTGATGAGGAATTGCAGGGATTATATGAGCGTTTTGATGAGGCTTTGGTGGAAGGGCTTTACCATCTGGAACGGCTTGAGGTTATGCGCTTAGCAGAATGGTTAGGTACACGAAATCATCTCTATTATCAATTGGCAAAATATTCGTTTTCACAGCCGTTATGGCTGCATACGCTTCTGATTATCCAGTCTCAGATAGGAGAGGAAACCGACGAGGCGGCTTTGTGTATGAATAATCTGGCAGAGTTATATCGAGCACAAGGGCAGTATGAACAAGCTAAACCCTTATATGAGCGAGCGTTAGCGATCAGAGAACAGGTGTTGGGGGCGAATCACCCCGATACGGCGCAAAGTTTGAATAATCTGGCAGCGTTGTATCGAGCACAAGGACAGTATGAACAAGCCGAACCCTTGTATGTGCGAGCGTTAGGGATAAGGAAGCAGGTGTTGGGGGTGAATCACCCTGCTACGGCGCAAAGTTTGAATAATTTGGCAGCGTTGTATTATGCACAAGGACAGTATGAACAAGCCGAACCTTTGTATGTGCGAGCGTTAGGGATTTGTGAGCAGGTGTTGGGAGCGAATCACCCTGATACGGCGACGAGTGTGAGTAATCTGGCAGTGTTGTATCGAGCACAGGGACAGTATGAACAAGCCGAACCTTTGTATGTGCGAGCGTTAGGGATTTGTGAGCAGGTGTTGGGAGCGAATCACCCTGCTACGGCGAATAGTTTGAATAATCTGGCGGAGTTGTATCGAGTACAAGGGCAGTATGAACAAGCCAAACACTTGCATGAGCGAGCATTAGTGATAAGGGAGCAGGTGTTGGGGGCGAATCACCGCGATACGGCGAATAGTTTGAATAATCTGGCTTGGTTGTATGAGGCACAAGGACAGTATGCTCAAGCCGAACCCTTGTATGGGCGAGCGTTAGCAATCTTTACTAACGTACTAGGTGAAAATCACCCTAATACTCAGATCGTTAAAAATAATCACGAGCGCTTAAAAGCTAAAATGCAGCAAAACAGCGAGCAGTCGTAATGCTTTTTGTCCCTGTGGTAGTGGCTTACGCTACAAACAGTGTCATGGCAAACTGGAGTAATACACTAACCACCTACTCATGCACCAACTTCGGCAAAGGTAAAAATAATTTCAAACTATCCAATGGCGACTCACTAAACCCTTGATGCAAATAAAACTGCTTAGCTGACTCTGATAACGCATGAACGAGGAGCGCTTTGACACCTACCTGTTGAGCCACTTGCAAAGAGCGTAATACCGCATCTTTTAATAACGCTTGCCCAATCCCTTGTCCTTGCCAACCTTGATCAATCGCTAAACGTCCCAAAATAATCACAGGAATCGGGTCTGGCATATTCCGTTTGAGCTTGCTAGGCGCTTCATTTAAAACCACACTCCCTGTCGCTAGAGCATAGTACCCCACCACCTGCTGCTCACTACAGATCACAAAAGTACGTGATGCCCCTAGCACTTCATTCTTAAGGGCGCGACGTTTAAGCCAATGATCCAGTATTTCCTCACCACAATTAAAACTATCCAGCTCGTGAGTATTTTGAATAGGTAGGGGGCGGCTTAATGATCCCATGGTGTAGGAGTACTCAATAATTTAGTGATTTTGGTTTGTTGTTCTGCACTCAAAGGTTGCTCTAACGCGGCATTAAAGGCATTAAATTGAGCCTCATCGAGTAGGAATAAACGCTGATCGAGTAGCACATCCATCGCTTCACGACACACGACTTCGAGCATAAAATCGGAACGTTTTTTGCCAAGTACGCTGGCGGCTCGGTCAATCAAAGCACGTTGAGCAGGCAGAGCACGAATATTAATAGGCGTATCACGAGTACTGGTTTGCATAAGAGCGATTCCTAATCTATCTGTTCAATAGTCTAGTATTTTGTATAGCCAATAGCTATACAAAATGAGTGTGCTAGAGGTTTTTCCTTTAGCCGCATTTTGGCGTATCATGTGCGCCTTTCTAATTTTAAGATCGAGTACTGCGCTCGGTGAGTACTCGTTTGTTGCAGGTGCTATATGCCGTTCAATACCGTAGATGAAATTCTGACCGATTTGGCGCAAGGCAAAATGGTTGTGATCGTAGATGATGAAGACCGCGAAAATGAAGGAGATTTAATTATGATCGCCTCCTTGACGCGCCCCGAAGATGTCAATTTCATGGTTAAAGAAGCTCGCGGTTTAGTCTGTTTGACGCTGACGCGTGAACGTTGTAAGCAACTCAATTTACCCTTGATGGTGTCGCATACTAATGAGCAACACACCACCAACTTCACTCTCTCGATTGAGGCAGCGGAGGGCGTGACCACGGGGATTTCTGCCTATGATCGAGCGCATACCATTCGCACCGCAGTCGCACCTAATGCTCAACCGCGTGATATTACCCAGCCCGGACATATTTTCCCCTTAATGGCACAACCGGGTGGTGTATTGACGCGTGCCGGACATACCGAGGCAGGATGTGATTTAGCACGGCTAGCCGGATTTGAGCCAGCGGCAGTGATTGTCGAAATCCTCAATGAGGACGGCACGATGGCGCGGCGTCCAGACTTAGAGATTTTCGCCCAAAAGCATGGCTTAAAAATGGGTTCTATTGAGGATCTTATTCGCTATCGAGTACACAATGAAAGAACGGTTGAGCGGGTCTATGAGCGCGAAGTACAAACCGAGTTTGGTGCATTCCAATTAATTGCTTATCAAGAACAAGCTCGCCATGAAATTCACTTAGCTCTTGTTAAAGGTACTATTCAGCCTCATGAGCCTACGCTAGTACGGGTGCATTTAGAAAATGAATTATGTGACCTGTTAGCACTACGCGAGCCTTGCTGTGGTTGGCCTTTGCGTGGGGTGATGCAGCATATTGCTGACGAGGGTAAAGGGGTAGTGGTGATTTTGCGTAATCCTACTTCAGAGCAAGATGTGTTAAAAACTTTAAAAAGGTTTGAATCGCAAGCCACTCTAGTTGACAATACGCCCTCTTCGCCCGCTGACCTCAAAACCTATGGCATTGGTGCACAAATTATTAGTGATGTAGGCGTAACTCGTATGCGGGTAATGAGTGCGCCTAAACGCTTTTTAGGCATTGCAGGCTTTGGTTTAGAGGTCGTCGAGTACGTACAGGATTAAGGGTTTGGTGTTATGCAAAAGATTTCAGTGATTGAGGGCGATTTTCTGCCTCAAGTGGCTCGCTACGGTATTTTAGTAGCGCGGTTTAATGGGTTTATTGTTGATAGTCTACAAGCAGGTGCGATTGATGCTCTCAAGCGTCATGGTGTTACCGAGGAGCATATAGAGATTGTCAAAGTTCCGGGTGCGTATGAATTACCGCTTGCGGCTCAAGCGATGGCAGTCAGTGGTGAGTATGATGCGATTATTGCTCTAGGTGCGGTGATTCGTGGTAGTACTCCTCACTTTGACTATGTAGCAGGCGAGGCGGCAAAAGGTTTAGGCGCGGTCGGTATGGACAATGAACTTCCAGTGATCTTTGGCGTACTAACCACCGATACTATTGAACAAGCCATAGAACGTGCGGGCACTAAAGCGGGTAATAAAGGCGCTGAAGCTGCATTAACGGCCATTGAAATGGTGTCCTTATTACGTAAATTACGCTCTTAATATCATGGCACGCAAACCTATAACTGAATCTCAACAGCGCATTGCGCAACGTCGTGTAGCGCGACGCCTTGCGATGATTGGCACTTATCAGTGGATTATGACTCATAATAATTTCCACGATATTTACATTTATTTTCAAGAAGACACTGAACTCGCAACAGAGTTTCGTAAATCCGATGCTGCTTTTTTCCATCAATTAATGCGTAGTGCTATTGAAGATGGAGAGCGCATTGAGCCGCTGTTAACCCCCCATTTGGATCGTTCCCTTAGCCAAATTGACCCCATTGAATACGCAGTTCTACGTATTGCCTGTGCTGAGTTTATCAATCATCCTGAAACCCCTTATAAGGTGGTGGTCAATGAAGCGGTGAACCTGACTAAAAAATACGGCGCTGAACAAGCACATAAATTCGTGAATGGCATTTTGGATAAAGTCGCCAGTCAAACCCGTCAGCTTGAGGTAGCTTCCACCCGTCCTTAATTTATTAGCGTTAATAAGAATAATCGAGCAAGGTTGTCCTTTGGTCGACCTTTACTTGGGTTATTGGTTTTTGATTCGCTACGCTTTTAGTTAGAGAACCTTGCTGAATTGATTCATTAGAGAGAATGAAGCCAGCAAAGCTACTTAATCAAGGTTGTATTCAGTAGTTTTGTTCACAATAACCATGCCAGCGTTCTTTAAATTTAAAATAAGTAGCGATGTAATTAATAAAATATTGAATGTATTACTGAGGAGTCAGCATGACCTTACCATTATCACAGCAGGCGCAATTATTGTTACGCCCTTTAGTTTACACGCATCGTTTGTTAACCGCTCATCATATTGAAAATAAAACTATTTATGCTCCTGATGGTCGCGCTTTAGTTTTTAAGCAAGTGATTCGCCTGAAAAAATAATAATACTAATTAAGCAAAAGCAATATTTTTCTGTTCTAAATCCACTACGTTCTATTATTAATACGCAATTAATCAAAATCTAAATTAAGATTAGCTGCATTGAGGCGTCATTATTAAGATACTTAATAATGGCGCTTGCAGGCTTTAGGTTTTTAGTTATCCACCTAAAAAGTCTTGATTACTTTCGTACTAATACCTGTGTCATAATACTCCTCTTAGCGCTTAGGAGTTTAAACCATGACCGATTCAGTAGTATTACGTTCTGATCACCTGCATATTGCGACCCTCACCCTCAATCGCCCTGCACAATTTAATGCACTTTCTAATGAGCTATTAACGCAACTCACCCAAGAGTTACAGCAAATTGCCGCTGATAATGAGGTGCGTGTCGTGGTAATAAAGGCTAATGGGCGTGCTTTTTGTGGTGGGCATGATCTAAAAGAAATGCGCACCGATAGCAGTCCAGAGACTATTCAAGCACTGTTTGCACGCTGTGGTGCAATGATGCAATTAATTCAATCCATGCCTCAACCCGTGATTGCGAGTGTGCATGCGGTAGCGACTGCTGCGGGGTGTCAGTTAGTAGCGGCGTGTGATTTAGCGCTTGCGAGTTCTAATGCCAAGTTTGCCGTCTCAGGTATCAATTTAGGGTTATTCTGCTCCACACCCGCAGTGGCATTAAGCCGCGCTATTGGTAAAAAACAGGCTTTAGCAATGCTCCTCACAGGAGATTTTATTGATGCGGCTACGGCTGAGCGTTATGGCTTAATTAATCAAGTGGTGGAGCCAGAGCAATTAGATCAAGCGGTACAGGAGATAGCGACTAAAATCGCAGCTAAATTACCGGTGGCGGTGCGTATGGGCAAAGAGCTGTTCTATAAGCAACTAAATCAACCCTTAGCAACAGCCTATGCTATGGCTAATGAGGCGATCACCTGTAATTTTCTAGATCAGGACACCTTAGAAGGGGTCGATGCTTTTATTGAAAAGCGTAAACCGAATTGGCAGTAAGAGTGAGAGCGACTTAATACTGAATAGCCTTGCGTAAGTCCTTCATGAGTAAAAATAAGTGCAAGGGGGGGGGGGTGAAGAGTATAGGGCTATAAAGACATTCAAAGACACTTTTTTTTTGTAGAAGTCGTTTTAGCGCATGCTTATCTTGCCCTGAACGATTAAGGATGTTGCTAAAGGTTTGCCACTGTTCTTTGTTCAGTATGAAGTGTTGCTTTTCAGTAGAAATCATAAATTGTCTAAGACTAATCTTGTGCTCTTGAGCATCAAGGGCAGTGAGTTTTTTAGTTTTCATTAGATTAATTTCCTCGTTATTCGACATAAATTTTGCTGCATTTGAGTGTACTAATAAAGAGAATTATGGACTTTTAGTGAATTATCAGCGCTTCTGTTACGAGTAAGTAACCTAATTTTAGTTGCTTTTTAAGCAGAAGATGTTTTTAATAAAAGCCAGTGATTTACTTATAAGGATATTGTTCTCTCTATTGAGAATGGTAATAGGGCTGACATATGAAATATTTTATCCAGTTGATATTGATTTTTTTTATAGGCTCTAGCATGGATGCAAAAGCGGCTGCTTTGTCAGAGAGTCAAAGCATTGAAGGTGACCACGGTACGATTATAAGCGATGTGGGAGAGATCAATGTTACCAATACTAATATAAGTAAAGATGATTTTTGTACGACTATACTAAACCGTACTAAGTCGCAGGCGTTATCTGAGAGCGATGAGAGTATTATACACGGATGTCTCCAAAGTTTTAATGGGTTTGAGGAGGCAGTCAAAAAATATTTAGTAAAAGAGGAAGATGATAAACGTAACAGTATAGAAAGAGCTTCGAAGAGTGGTGACATCGAAGAAATTTTAAGGGTACTGAACTCTTCAGAGTCAGGGAAAGAGCCAGAACAACTTTTTAAAGAAAAAGCAGAAAATATTAAAAAATGGGTAAATAGTGCAAATCATTATCTACTTAAAGCTCAAACATTAAATCTATATTATACTTTAGGAAAAAATAGGTTAGACAAAGTAAGGGAAGCTTATGAGAGGGCTTTAGTTTCAGCGCAACAAACTGACGGGGATGTAATTTTAGCTGAAGTATTATATCAATACGCTTGGTTTTTGCAAAAAAATGCGCTGAGTTTTACTAATGCAAAAAAGTTTTATTTAGAGGCATTAGAGCATTATAAGACTTTAGAAAAGGAATTGTCTCAAAGTCATGTAGACTATACTTTTAGTAAGGCAAAAATACTGCGTCAGTTAGGAGTGTTATATTACAAAAAGCGTTATGTCGATCAGTCGGAGGATTACTTTAAAGAGGCTTTGTCTTTATTTAAATTGCAAACCCCAACGGATGAGCATAGAGCTGAAATGGCAGCTACTTTAAATGATTATGGGGTATTAGTATCTTTATATAAGCATAGAAAGAAAGAGGCATTTGATTTATTTGAGCAAGCCTATCGTATACATGTTGATTTAATAAAAAGAGACGAAAATCAATATGCGCCTTTATTAATAGATGATTTGCTCAGCTTACATCATGAGACTTTAAACCTTAATCACTATGATATAACTCCTTCTAAAGAGCTTTTAAGAGAGTCTGAAAAATATATTGCTACAGCAGAAATTATCTTAAACAAGATTTTAAAGCAGCACAAAGACAAAGAAAATATTAGGTCAAAGATGGCGGCAATTTACGCAGCAAAATCAAAAAACGCAGATTACGATATTAGTAGAAAAGAAGAAGCAAGCCACTTGATTAATGAGTCCATGAATATTTATAGAGAGCTGGTTAACGAAAATCCTTTAGCTTATCTAGAAAGGCTAGTTGTAGCATTAATTATAAGCACGAATAATATAGGTTCTGAGCAAACTAATGAAAAAAATATACCTATTATGGATGAGGTTATTAGTATAATAAGACCTCTATATCAGGCTGAGCCAGAGTTTTACGAGGATATATTAGCTCGCACGTTGCTGTTGAGAGAGCTGATAACAAGTAATAAAGTTAATAATTATGACTTAAAATATTTATCTGAAGCAATAGAAATACAAAAAAATTTATTTAAAAGATCACCTAATACGTCACTATCTAGTCTTCTAGATGTCTTATCTACAAAAGCCTTATTATTTTCAGTTTATAAAGCTGAAGATCAGCTTACCATTAATAAGCTGATGGTTGAGATTGACCAAACTTACAAGGATGCTTCTAAACTAATAAATGATCTTTCTACTAATCACTCTAATGCCTATATTAATAACAAAATTATAGCATTAAGTCATTTTGCGGATTTTTATTTAACCTATGATAAAAAAGATAAGTTAATTGATATAGTTAATCAAATGCTAGAGGTAATGCAGGATATTAATATTTACGAGCTAAAGCAATCCCATGCGAATATTTTACATAAAACTTGCCAAGTTGCTTTTATTTACGATCTCGAAAAAAATTATGAAAAATCAGGATATTATTACAATATAGGATTAAAGTGGATAGATAGTATAGTGTTGGATAAAAATATAGAGACAATTACTTTATTGCATATTATGTCTTGCTTCTATTATTTGTCGAATTCTTATATAACACAGTCAAACTATATAGAGGCTGAGAAGGCTATAGAAAAAGCCGATAATTACAGTGTTATGTTAATAAAAGGGTCAAATACTAATAGAGGTGTGCTTACTATAGATAAAATGGATTTGTTCAGAGTAACCATACTGGGTAATTTGGGAAAAGTTAAAATAGTAAATAATAAATATGAGGAGGCTTTTATAGCCTATAAAAAATACTTTGATTTACTACACAAAAATCCTAATTTATATAATGCTAGATTGCAAATTATAGCTTATGAAATAGAGCGCTTGACTGGAGCAGCTCGTTTTTTAAGTGAAAGTGATAAGACGAGACAGGAAGCCGAGGCTTACTACACTGAAGTTATTATTCAAGCAAGGCATTTAGCAAAAAAAGATCCTAAGCAGGAGGTTTTGTTAGGGAGTATTTTAAATCAATATGGCTATATAACAGCAAAATATTTTCCTGATCAACGCTCCAAGATCACAAACACGTTAGAAGAATCGATCCAAATCTTATCAAAAGCTGCTAAGGAACAAATAATTCATCAAGCAAAGTTAGCAGATGCTACAGGCACGCTAGGCTATGCTCATTTACAATGGAAAGAGTATTCAGAGGCTAAGCTTAAGCTTCAAGAGGCACTAAATTTATTAGAGCCTTTTTATCAAAAGGAGCCTGCAAACTACGAGAAGTTTTATCAGGAGCTTAACCAACTAATCAAGCAAGCTGACGATAATATAAAAAAGGATTGATGATGGCTATCGTATTACTATTAGGTGCAGCAGGTAAAGACCAAGAGCTTAAATCAGTGCCTAAAGAGTTGGCGCTCTTAAAGCAACGATTGATTCAAAGCCATTTATCCTACCTCCAAATTGAGTATGAACCCTATTTAACCCTATCAAGCTTAAGTGAGTTACTACAAAGGTGTGCTAATCAAATAGAAATCTTACATTTTGCAGGGCATAGCAATCCAAGCCAGATATTAACCAATGATGAAGATCTATATAGCTATCAAATAGCCACTATAATTAAAACTTGGAAAAATAAACCAAAAATTATTTTTCTTAATGGTTGTGAAAATGCTGACCAAGTAGAAGCCTTTTTAAATGCTGGTGTTAAATGTGTTATAGCCACACATAAGCCGATTAGTGATAAACTAGCTTCCGTCTTCGCAGATAGCTTTTATAGTAATCTACTGTCAAACCCTCACAGTGTTAATTGCCAACAAGCTTTTGATCGAGCGGGTGCAATAGCACTGCTAAATCAAAACAATAAATTAGCTAATACCTTAGATCTAAAAAACTTACCCGATGCAAGCTCTCAATTTTGGGATTGGGGGTTGTTTTCCCATGATACTACATGGCTACATACTTGGACGGTGGAGCAACTTATGCCAAAAAGTATTGAAATAAAAAACCAGGACACTCAATCAAAAGCATTTTTATTAATAGGAGGTGTTTTGCTATTTGTAATAGTAGTGTTGGTCTTGATTATTATTTTTATACCAAGTCAAAGTATTATTCACGGTAATAATGGAACTATTATAAAAGACATAGATAGTATAAATATTAATAATAACAAACAGTAATTATAAATGATAGCTAACTATAACCCGCGTTACCCTCTACTCGACGCACTACGCGGCACGGCTGTTGTGCTCATGATCGCGTTTCATTTTTGCTATGACTTAAACTACTTTGGTCTCGCACAGTTTGAGTTATACACCGATCCGTTTTGGCTACACAGTCGTACCTTTATTGTCACGCTATTTGTCACGATTGCGGGGATTAGTTTGTATTGCGCGAATCGCAAGGGAATAGAGCTTGGGTTTTGGAAGCGTGAGGCGCTGCTATTAGCCTGTAGCAGTATAATCAGTGTGGGGACATGGTTTTTATTTAAAGCCTCATGGATTTTCTTTGGTGTACTGCATTTTATGTTGGTGGGAAGTTTGTTAGGAGTACTGACTCTGCACTGGGGAATAGTCAATGTCTTATTAGGTTTAGCACTCATAGCCCTAGGTAATCTCATCACTCTTCCGCTATTGGATCAGCAGCCTTGGCAGTTTATTGGACTGATGACGCATAAGCCTTTTACCGAGGACTATGTGCCTTTATTGCCTTGGTTGGGAGTATTGCTCATAGGGATTTGGTTGGGCACGCAATGGGTGCAAATGCCACAGTTGCAACGCTCTTTAAACCATCCGGCTTGGAAACCGTTGCTATGGTTAGGTCAGCATAGCCTCTTAGTTTACATGCTCCATCAGCCCTTATTGTTTGCCTTATTTTGGGGCTTTATTAGCCTGCGTTAGTGCGTTCTAGTTCAGACAAGTATGGTAAAATGTTCCTACTCCTAAGCCGCTGGGGAGATGGGTTTCTCTAACCTTAGGAGCGTTTTATTGTATTAAAGAGAAGACGCATGGGATTACTAGCAGATTTAGCGGGTTGGCAATTAGTGTTAATCACTCTTGTCATGACCCATATTACGATTGTGGCGGTGACTGTTTACCTCCATCGACATCAAGCGCATCGGGCGGTGGAGTTAAGTGCTATCCCTTCCCATTTTTTCCGTTTTTGGCTTTGGCTCACGACTGGAATGGTAACGCGTGAGTGGGTAGCCATCCATCGCAAGCATCATCATAAATGTGAAACCCCTGAAGACCCGCACAGTCCACAAACCCGTGGTTTAAATAAAGTGCTCTGGGGTGGCGCATTCCTGTATCGTCAAGAAGCGAAAAATCAGCAGACTATTCAACAATATAGTCAGGGTACGCCTAATGACTGGATTGAAAATCATGTCTACTCACGCTTCCCGTTCTTAGGCATTCTCACCATGTTAGTCATTGATCTACTGCTCTTTGGTTGGGTAGGGGTCATTATGTGGGGCGTGCAAATGATCTGGATTCCGTTCTGGGCAGCGGGGGTAATTAATGGTTTAGCGCATTTTTGGGGCTATCGCAATTGGAATACAGCCGATGCGTCCACCAATATTTCACCTATAGGTATCCTGATCGGTGGTGAGGAATTACACAATAATCATCATGCTTTTGCCGCGTCAGCGCGGTTTTCTACACAATGGTATGAATTTGATATTGGCTGGTTTTATATTCGTTTAATGCAAATGCTAAAAATGGCACAAGTTAAACGTGTTGCGCCTCGTATTAAGGTGGATGTCAAAACCAAAGTGGTTGATTTAGAAACTTTAAGTGCAGTGATTGGTAATCGTATTCAAGTGTTATCCAATTATGCTCGCCAAGTAGTCAATCCGGTGATTAAGCAAGAACTGTGTCATTCCACTAGCGAGTGTAAACAAAAGTCACGTTTAGTGAGACAGTTACTAGGACAACCTAATTTAGATGATAGTGCGCGTGAGCGCTTGCAGCATTTATTATCGGAGAGCCAAGTTTTGACCACGGTCTATCAGTTCCAACAAAACTTACAGCATCTGTGGGAGCGCACCGCGAATAATCAAGAGGCGCGTTTGGCTGCTTTACAGGAATGGGTTACTAAAGCGGAGCAAACAGGGATTCAACGCCTTGAAGAGTTCGCCCAACGCTTAAAAGGGTATCGCGTGAGTGTATTAGCCCATACCCAAGCTGCTTAAATGACTCGGTTGAGCACCTCGCTTGTGGTGATAAAGGTTTGAATAATCTGCGCGAGCTGCTCAATTAAGCGTTGGCGTGCGCTGCGGCTTGCCCATGCAATATGAGGAGTAACAATGAGGTTAGGTAGTCTAGCCTCTAGCAGTGGATTACCGTGAATAGGCGGTTCTTGGGGTAATACATCAATACCCGCACCTCCTATCCAACCTTGAGTCAAAGCCTCTAAGAGTGCCACTTCATCGACAATAGCACCGCGTGCCGTATTGATTAATAGTGCATGCGGCTGCATCAGTCTTAAGCGCTCAGCATTCATAAGATGATGCGTCTCAGGCGTTAAGGGGCAATGGATGGACACTACATCGGCTTGTTTTAAACCATCCTCTAAAGCTATTTTTCCCGCTCTGGTCGGTTGGTGGGGGCGCTCAGCAAAGAGTATTTTCATACCCAACGCTTGCCCTAAACGAGCGGTTGCTTGCCCTAGTGTGCCGCCGCCAATAATCAATAAAGTACTGCCCGCTAATTCACGAATCGGGTGATTTAATAAGCAAAACTGCTCGGAACGTTGCCAAGCCCCTTGGTTTAATTCTTGTTGATAGGCGGGTAAACTACGGCTTAAGGCAAATATTAGGCTAAACACATGTTCAGCAACGGATTGTGAGCCGTAATCACGTACATTAGTAACCGGAATATGGCAGTGTTGAGCCGCTATTAAGTCGATGTTATTAGTGCCCGTTGCCGCTACACAGATGAGTCGGAGTGAGCCTTGCAATGAGTGTATTAAGGGAGCATCTAGGGGCACTTTATTACTAATCACAATAGTAGCCGTACCGATATGGTCGCGGAGCTGTTCAATACGGGTATGAGGCCACAGGGTAAGCTGTCCCTGAGCAGCCTCAACTAAAGGGCTTAAATCGAGATCACCCGCTTGGGTGCTGTTGGTATCTAAAAAGACTACTGAGGGCATTTGCTTTTCACGCTGATTAGGGTGGTTTGATATACTAGCATGATGGGAATAGGACTTAGCATCAACTAATTGGAATTCAATGATTCGGAAGATAATTCGCACTATACAACTGATGCTGTTATTTGCAGTGGCTTTGTTTGGCTATACCTTATTTGCTGATCCAGACTTTGATCAGTGGAAAGTGGAGTTTAGTCAGTATGCTGAGCAACAGGGCATTAAAGCAGAAGTATTACAGTTAGCCTTTGCGGGATTATTACCGGATCGTAAAGTATTACGCCTTGATGCGCACCAACCAGAGTTCAGTCGCCCGATTTGGGAGTATTTAGACAGTGCTGCTTCACCAACACGCGTGGCTAAAGGTAAGCGCTTATTGGCGGAGTATGCGGAGTTATTAGAGCGTATCCATCAAACCTATCATGTTCCACCAGAGTATATTTTGGCTATATGGGGAGTGGAAACTGACTATGGTAATTTCATGGGTGGGTATTCTACCATTCGCTCTTTAGCCACCCTCACGTATCAAGGACGCTCCATCCGCCGCTCTTTTTGGCGTGAGCAATTGGTCGCAGCGCTCAGAATTGTGCAAAACAATGACATGGGCATTAATAGCCTTATCGGTTCATGGGCGGGGGCGATTGGGCATACGCAATTTATTCCCACTACCTTGGAGCGCTATGCTGTAGATTTTGACGGCAATGGCAAGCGCGATTTAGTCAATAGTATTCCCGATGCACTAGCCTCAACCGCTAACTATTTAGCTCAATCGGGTTGGATAGAGGGTGAGCATTGGGCGCAAGAGGTAAAACTGCCGCCTACGTTTGAATGGTCGCGTGCGGATCCGACCTATTGGCTTCCGGTGCGCTTATGGGTCGAGCAAGAGCTAGTGAGTGATATGTTTAATCAGCCGCTGGCGCTGGATACGCAAAGTTTTATTTTCCTACCTGCTGGGTATCGAGGCCCTTCCTTATTAGCGTTTCATAATTTTAATGTGTTGCTGAAATATAATAATGCCTATAGCTATGTCATGGCGGTGGGGACTTTAGCCGATCAGATCCGGGGTGAGTCTCCTTTGCAAGCGACTTGGCCGCGTGATATTCGTGAACTAAGTTTTGCTGAAAAAGCGGAGTTGCAAGAGTTATTAACGATGGCAGGGTATAGCACGGATGGCATTGATGGACGTTTGGGGCCGAATAGTCGTGCGGCCTTGCGGCGTTGGCAAATGGATGTAGGGTATCCCGCCGATGGTTTTGCTACCTATGAGCATTTAGAAAAATTACGTCTACAAGTGCCGATGGTATAGGGCTTATTAGTAGCTTAGAAATTAATTATAAGCAGAAATATGCACTTGTGGTTTTAATCCTTTACTAAATAACTTTACAATAGAAAATGGTGTTATTACCTTGACAGTATGAAGCTTAGGGCGGATCTTTCTAGCATTAGAATAGCCTATAAATGACCATTGCCATAATTGTTCTTGCCAAATTAAATAGGCATCACCTTGATATTCGATGAAAGTACCATCAGGTAAGTCTTTAAATCTAGCTTGATAAGTCACCTTTTCGTGCTTCTGATTAATACGTTCACCATGTAGTATTTCATCCATCGCTGCAACGCTAGTAGTGGTATTGAGAGCTAAAGACCAGTAGTACTTAAACTCATTTAGGCGTTGTTTACGGCATTCACCACAAGGTCTATGTCCTGAAGCTTAAGCAGTTGCCTCATCAAGAAAGAATAACTCTGAATAACTAGATGGGCTAAAAATCGTGCGTTTAATATCTTGATAATGGAGCTGGCATACAATCCACGCTTTAATGGCAAATGGTTTAGTGATTATTTTATTTTGGTTATGCAAACGACCACGATTACCCATCCATGCACCATGAGCCTCGTTGCTGACCAATTGACCAAAAGGGTTAACACGATTTTGCAGTGGCATATTAAATATCTTATCTAATGTTTTGGAGGATAGATTTTGGTAGTTACTTTTTTTCATTTTCAGCAGTTTTAATAAATTCTTTCATACCTTTGATGAAATGTAGCATGGCAGGTTTTAATAAAGCGTAGTGATCTTTTTCAATAATACTGACCTTTAGTGTGTTTTTATATTTATCAGTTCCTAAGCCGTAAAGTTTAACGGTAATACGATTTAAATCTTGTTTGCTCACATAAGCCGCATGTTTTCTTTCCATGTACTTTAAATTGAAGGCAAAACTTCTAAGTTTTACTTCTTTTTGATCCGCATTATCAAAGGGAAGAGGAAAGGGAGTATTATAAAAGAGTTCTGGAGAATAAAGTGCACCTGCACTACCTGATAAAAGTACACCTTCCTTTCTATATAGCGAGGTAAGATCAGCTACTGCACCGCCTATACTATGACCAAAAATAAAAATTTTACTCCTATCAACATCTGGATGATTTTGTAACCAATCTACCGCAGCCAAAGCGTCATCAACTTCTCCATATAGAAACTCAAAGTGTCCGGGATTGCCATTTTCACCACGTAACATAGGTGTTAAGAGCGCAAAACCATTCTCTAAAAAAACTTGGGCATCTAAAAAATCTTGTTTGCCGAATGAAAAGCCACCATGTAAATAAACAATAGCAGGAAGTTTTTTATCTGTTTTAGTCGCTGGTTTAGCAAACCAAGCCTTAAGTTTCAAGCCATTAGAGTCATAAGTAATCAACTCAACCCCTGTAGGAGGCTGCTCTTCAGTATAGGGTTGAGGTGCGGGAATGGTTTTAATGAGTTTGGTTTTATAAGCGGCTTTTTCTTCAGTAAATTCATTCGCCCAGCTTATTGTAGCTATGGTGTTAGATAGAATAAAAATTATAATAAAGCGTATTAACATATTTTAAATTCATTTAAGTAGTTTCTAATAGTCAGGAGAGAGGTTTACAGTAGGAGCAAGCTAATATGCTTGCTCCTATTAATTTTAGCTAGCTATTCAAACTCCACCACTAAATCACCCTGCTCCACCAACTCACCTGCTTTAAGGTGAATCGCTTTCACTTTGCCTGCAATAGGGGCGGTAATTGTGGTTTCCATTTTCATCGCTTCAATGACAAAGAGCGGGGTATTCACCTCGACTTCCTCACCAATATGCGCACTAATAGACGCTAAACGACCTTGTAAGGAAGTACCGATTTCTTTAGGCCCCGAAGCTTTACGATGAGTCGCTCTAGTCGGTTTCACTGACTTATCACGAATCATCACCGAACGAATTTGACCATTAAAATCAAAAGTCACGGTACACATACCATTCTCATCCGCTGGAGAACGATAGAGCATACGAATAATCAGCATTTTGCCCTGACCTAACTCAATCATTACTTCTTCATTGAGTTTTAAGCCATAGAAAAATACCGGAGTGGGAATATGACTAACTGAATCATATTCTTGCTGATGATTATAAAATTCGCGGAAAACGGCGGGATACATTTTATAAGACAAGAAATCCAAATAGCTTTGTTGCGCATTAAATTCTTGTTTAAAAGCTGCGTATTCCGCGTCTAAATCAACGGGTTTTAAATGATCATTAGGGCGACCTTGATTAGGCTTTTCACCTTTGAGAATAATATCGCTTAATTCAGCAGGGAAACCGCCGGGGATTTGGCCTAAGCCACCCTTAAATAAATCAATTACCGAATCAGGGAAAGCGATACTGCGTCCACGCTCCATCACATCCTGTTCCGTCATGCCATTAGAGGTCATATAAATCGCCATATCACCGACCACTTTTGAGGAAGGTGTAACTTTGACAATATCACCAAACATGCGATTAACCACCGCATAGTTTTCTTTGACCTCTTCAAACTTATGCTCTAAACCTAATGCAATGGCTTGAGGGCGTAAATTAGAGTATTGTCCCCCCGGAATTTCGTGATTATAGACTTCCGCTGTTCCTGCTTTTAGGCCGGATTCAAACGGATAATACATTTCACGCACGTCTTCCCAGTAATTAGCATAGCTATTTAATGACTTGAGATTAAAGGGTTGTTCGCGTGGTTGTCCCTCCATCGCTGCAATCAGAGAGTTTAAATTCACTTGTGACGTTAAGCCGGACATAGAGCTTAAGCAGCCATCGACAATATCCACACCTGCTTCAATGGCTTTAATTAAAGTAGCGGCTTGAATCGAGGCAGTATCATGAGTATGTAAATGAATCGGAATACTTACCGCTTCTTTTAAGGCAGTAATTAATTTAGTTGCAGCATAGGGTTTTAATAAGCCTGCCATATCTTTAACGGCGAGCATATGTGCACCCGCATCTTCTAATTGCCGTGCTAAATCTAAATAATATTGCAGGTTATATTTATAGCCCGGATCGGTACGTAATACGTCACCTGTATAGCAAATCGTACCTTCCGCAATTCCTCCGGTTCTTTCGCGTACTACTTGAATGGATTTACGCATACCTTCGATCCAGTTTAAGGAGTCGAAAATACGGAATACATCAATCCCTTGTTCCCACGATTTTTCAATAAAAGACTCAATGACATTATCAGGGTAAGCGGTATAACCTACTGCATTCGCACCCCTAAATAACATTTGGAATAAAATATTTGGAATCGCTTCACGTAATAATCTTAAACGCTCCCACGGACATTCATGTAAAAAGCGCATGGATACGTCAAAAGTCGCGCCCCCCCACATTTCCAGAGAAAACAATTGCGAATGGTTTTTTGCAAGCCCTTCCGCTACTTTGAGCATATCTTCAGTACGTACCCGTGTAGCTAATAGCGACTGGTGCGCATCGCGCATGGTGGTATCGGTATAGAAAATATTGGGTTGCTCTTTTACCCATTGGCAGAATTTTTCTGCGCCTAATTCATTGAGTTTGTCTTTTGTACCTTTAGGATAAGGAGCTAATTTATCAAAGGCTGGTACAAGCGGTTTGCGAAAATGCTTATTAGGGTCTGGGTTTTTAACGTCTGTATTACCATTAACCGTAATATTAGCAATAAACTTTAACGTTTTAGTGCCACGGTCAAAACGCTGAGTAATATTAAACAGTTCAGGGTGGTTATCAATAAAGGTAACAGTCGCATTACCCGCTGCGAAAGTGGGATGAGCTAATACATTTTCCAAAAAGCCGATATTGGTTTTTACCCCGCGAATCCGAAACTCGGTTAAGCCGCGTAAATTACGCCCAATCGCATCGCTTAAAGTGCGCCCCCATGAAGTGACTTTAACCAGCATGGAGTCAAAGAACGGCGATACTTTAGCCCCCGGATAGGCCGCACCCACGTCAAGACGAATCCCAAAGCCGCCCGTAGAGCGATACGCGATAATTGTACCGTAGTCGGGTTTAAAGCCATTCATCGGGTCTTCGGTCGTGATCCGGCATTGCACCGCATAGCCATTGCAGCGGATGGACTCTTGATTAGGAATATTGATTTCAGAGTCAGTGAGGCGTGTGCCACCCGCGATTAAAATTTGGCTACGAACAATATCAATTCCGGTGATTTGTTCGGTAATAGTGTGCTCGACCTGAACGCGTGGATTGACTTCAATGAAGTAAATATTTTCGTCTTTATCTAATAAAAATTCGACCGTACCCGCACACGAATAATCGACATAGCGTGTAATAGCGAGTGCGTATTTATACAGATTTTCGCGGGTTTCATCTTTAAGACCGGTACTCGGTGCGACTTCGACCACTTTTTGGAAGCGGCGTTGTACCGAGCAATCGCGCTCATATAAGTGGACTAAATTACCGTGTTCGTCGCCTAGAATCTGTACTTCGAGGTGTTTGGGGGAGTCGATGTATTTCTCAAGGAAAACCGTCGCATCACCAAACGCTTTGAGTGCTTCATTGCGTGCGTCGTTGTAGGCTCGCTCTAGTTCATCGCCTTTACGAATCACGCGCATCCCGCGCCCACCACCACCCGCAGCCGCTTTCATCATCAATGGGTAGCCAATGCGTTCAGCTTCAGACCTAGCAATGTCTAAGGTAGTGAGCGGGATTTTACTGTCTTCAATAATAGGTAAGCCTGCTGCAATGGCTATTGCTTTAGCGGCTACTTTATCACCGAGCTTTTCCATTGCTTCGGGTGCTGGACCGATGAATTTAATCCCTTCTTCGCGGCAACGGCGGGCAAAGGTGACGTTTTCCGATAAAAATCCATAGCCCGGATGAATCGCATCGACTTGATGACGCTTGGCAATATCAATAATGCCTTCAATGTCGAGGTAGGGTTTTAATGGCTCATCATCACGACCGATTTGATAGGCTTCGTCCGCTTTGTAGCGATGGGGTGAGAAGCGGTCTTCATAGGTATAAATGGAAACAGTGTTGAGTCGTAACTCAGCGGCAGCACGCAGGATACGAATAGCAATTTCGCCGCGATTGGCGACCAGTAGTTTCTTAATTTGCCGTGACATGGAGCGATCTCAGATAGAAACAAAGGTTTGAGTTTACCATTTGTCCCCTCATTGTGAAGGGGAACTGACTGAGAGATGATAAAATTGTTGCAATGCTAGGCTGTGTATCAGTGGAAATAGTGGCTGACGCTTCACGCTAACTTAATTATTTAAGAATAATGAGGGGCTATTTGGTGCTATAGGAGGTGAGCAGTACCGTACTCAGCTAAATTAATGAGTAGATACTGTGTTAAAGGTGAAAATCATGTGCGGTAGACTAGATCAGAATTTTTTGTGTCTAATGGGTTAATTCATAGATTGATCACAATACTATTAGTTATGTCTTTCTGGTTTTGCACTTCTTAAACAATAACCAGAAAGACAAAAACCTACTAGGCTAAATATAATGTGCCCTAATAAGCCTAGTATTTATCTGACATCGGTCAACTTAATCCAGAGTTCTACGCCATCATACCGATATTCCCAATGCCCAACACCTTCATGCCAATGCTTACTCTCACAGATTCTATTTATTTCCTTCACAATACCGTAAACATTACAATGCCCTGAAAAAGGATCTTCCCAGTTATACTCTTCGGGGATTTTCAGACCGTCTCGGCGCTTAATGATAACCCACTCGTAGTGGCTCCATGACTGAAGATAGGGGTGATCCCTATAAATGGTTTTTCCTGCTGTTTTATAATCAACTTCTTTATCGAACATTTTAGCAAGATCACTTGCAGCTTCCCACCATCCCATAATGACTCTCCTCTATTAGTTGTAGTACTGAGCAGTGTTTATATAAAAGGTAAATAACCTGCAAAGTGCAAAACCTCGATTTTGCTCCTTATTCAGCTAATGGGTAAGTTAGCCCTTTTTCAGATTTAATTACCTAAAATGAGTATCCCAAATATTCTAAACCTAAACAATATTTATTTTTATTTCTTATATTATACCTAGGTTTAACTGTTTAAATATTTTATATTTAAATAGGGGGGTTAATAAATCAAACCGTATTTACTAAAAAAATTGGTGTTTTTTGCTTTTTTCAGAAGCTAACAATTGCACGCTTATAAGGTGTTTCTCATATTGTTTAAGTAAAAAGAAATTTTCCACCATGCAACCTCACTATTGGTGTACTCACCACTTGTCTGTGCTTTAAAAATTCTCCAAGATACTCTTTCCCGCTGCATTGAGTGTCTATTATGCCTAAAACACTGGTTTTTCTTGCTGCTAGCCCTGCCGATAAAGCCCGTCTGCGCGTTGATAGTGAAGAGCGCGAAATTGAAGCTGAATTACAACGCTCTAAATTACGTGATGAGTTTGTGACGATTTATCAGCCTGCCCTACGGTTTGATGATTTGCTGCATGTATTGCGCGAGCAAAAGCCTTATATCGTACATTTTTCAGGGCATGGTGAGGGTGGAATGGGGTTGGTTCTGGAGGATGAACAGGGTAAGGCTAAGTTTTTGGAGAATGAGGTACTCACAAACATCTTTGAGCAACTCAAGGGGCATACCCATTGCGTAGTGCTCAATGCTTGTTATTCCGAGGTGCAGGTATTAGCTATTGCTCAGCATGTACCCTATGTGGTGGGGATGAATGCGCGAGTGCCGGATAGGGTAGCGGTGGAGTTTGCGCGTCAGTTTTATGCGGGATTGGGAGCGGGGGAAACCCTAGAGCAAGCGTTTCATTGGGCAAAAGTGGCATTGCTAGGGATGGATCAGTCGGGGGCGCAGATTCCCGTGTTGTATAAGGACGGCAAACCTTTAGAGACGCATGAGTCTAAAGTGCTGGCTCCTAAGCAACGTAGTTTTGTGGAGCGCATTTTTAGTGATTATGTGGAGTTGAATCGTCCGGTGCTGATTTTGGCACAAGAGGGTTTTCAGACTCAGCACTATATTCAAGCGCTAAAGGATAAAGCCAAGACTAGATTTAAGGTATTGCATGTGTTTCCTCCGGCAAGTGATCAGGTGAGTGAGGCGGAGTATTTTGCTTATTTGGCGCGGCAGTGTGGTTTAGGTGAAGGGATTAGTAATAGCACTCAATGGTATTTAGCACTTAGTGAGCGTTTGATGCAGGGGCTGGAGTTGTTATTGCTAATTACAGGGTTTGAGAATGGGGCGGAGCAGTATCGGCGTAGCTTTGCGGGTGAGGTGCGTAATTTATTGGGGGCGTTTCCTCATGATTTGCACTTAATTATGTTTGGTGGGGAGCGTTTGGCGGCGATGAAGTTTGAGCAGGGGGCTTTATCGCTCTTGAATTTTATTAGTCCGTCTTCAAGGTTAAAACCACCGTCTTTAGACGGTCAGATTTATCTGCGATACTAGCTGGATGAAGGTTGGCATGAGGTCGTGAGAGATGGAGTATCGGTATGGAAGCCACACCGTCTACCGGATTGAGTATCACTTTGTATTTGTGACGAAATACCGCTATCCGGTACTGAAAGGGGATGTGGGGTTAAAGATACGGGAGTTGATCCGTCAAACCTGTCAAGCCTTTGAGATAGAAATAGTGAAGGGGTGGTGAGCAAGGATCATGTGCATTTGTTGTTATCGGTGCCACCGGAGCTAGCACCGAGCGAGATCATGCGCCGAATTAAGGGTCGAAGTGCGGCAAAAATCTTTGAAAGCTACCCGGATTTAAGAAAGCGGTATTGGGGACAGCATTTTTGGGCGCGGGGTTATTTTTGTGCGACTTCAGGGGAATTGAGTGCTGAGATGATTAAGGCGTATTTAGAGCATCACTTTGAACCGAGGTTAGAGGATAACTTTAAGACAGAAGGCTAGACGGGTCTATTCGACCCGTATCCGGACTTTAGTCCTTTTAGCGAACCCTTCAGCTTTAGCTGATGGTTGTTAAGTGATTATGAGGTGTTGCCAGAGCTGTGTATTGAGGATGTGAAAAAGCTTTATCAAGTGAGTGGTTTGTCTGATGAGGCTTTGTTAGCGATTTTAAAATTTGCTGGGCAGCATCCGCGTCTGGTGCAGTTATGCTTGCGTGAGGCGGTGAATGGTGGGGCGTGGGCGGAGGCGGTGCGCTATAGCTCGTTGCCGAGTAGTTTGTTTAGTCGGGTGCGTAGTTATCAGCGGCTGTGTGAGTATTTGGGGGAAAAGGATTTTAGGCTTGATATTTGGGCGGGCGATGCGGTGGAGCGTAGTTTGTATTGGCAAAATTTGTTAAAGCCGGAAAGGGGGCGGTTGGTGTGGCGCTGTGAGTGGTTGCGTGAGGTGGGTAGGGAGTTATTAGGGTGCTAGGATTGGGCTAGAATGAAGGTAAGCGAATTAGATAGAGGAGTTTAGTGATGGGTGTTGCTCAGAAAAAAGCGCAGGAGTTACATGCTGCTATTGATGATTTGACGCTGCCTGATATGGAGCAGGTGTTGGATTTTATTGCTTATTTAAAGAGTCGCTCGGTGAGGCGGGGTAGGAAATGGTCAACCGAGGCGGAGCGGCAGAGAGTGATGACTCGGGCGATTGATGCATTGGCGGAGCAAGGTGTGGCGGAGTTGTTTGGGAATGCTGGGGAGTGGCAGCGTGAGGTGCGCCAAGATAGACCTATGAAGCCGTTTGAGGGGTAGTGAGAAATGGTAGGGATGCTTAAGCGTTTGGGTGTGATGTGGGTCGTGTTTTGGGTGTGTTTGTTGCCTGTGCTTGGTTCTCAGACTAAGGGGGAGTCGCAGCAGTCAACTATTAGGATAGAAAGTGGTATAGGTATGACACGAGCTGACGTACTTAAGCAATTACTAGAAGACGATTTTATTACTTATGACACAGTTGCTTTGTTTGAATCCAATAGGTTAATAATTGGTTTAAATGATGGAACGATTCAGATATGGGATATGGAGCATGAGACACTGGAGCATACGTTGGCAACTCAAAGTAGTGTGTTATCTCTAGCATTGGATAAAAGTGGTCAGTTAGTAAGTGGCTCAGCTGATGGAGCAATTCAAATCTGGGATATAAAACGGGGTCTATTGAAACGTAAGTTGGTTGCTCAAGGTGGTGTGTTGTCTCTAGCGTTGGATAAAAATGGTCGGCTAGTGAGTGGTTCAACTGATGGAACAATTCAGATATGGGATATAGAAAAAAATAGCTTGATCAATACATTAAAAACACAACAAATGTGGCTAAAAACAATAGTCTTTGATGGGGGTAATAAGATAGCAATCGGCTCGATTGATGGAATAATTCAGATATGGGATATAGAAAAAAATAGCTTGATCAATACTTTAAAGGTTGAAAAAAACTGGCTGAAATCACTTGCTTTTAATAAAAGAGGAGAGCTAGCAAGCGGTTCAATTGATGGAACGATTCAGATATGGGATATAGATAGTGGACAGGTGAGGCACACATTAAAATCGTCAAGTAGTATTTTATCTTTAAGCTTTAATAATAAAAATATATTAGCAAGCGGTTCAATTGATGGAACGATTCAGATATGGGATATAGATAGTGGACAGGTGAGGCACACATTAAAATCGTCAAGTAGTATTTTATCTTTAAGCTTTGATGATGCAGGAAGAATGCTAATTTTAGCAAGTAATGGAGCCATTCAAGTATTAAATGTTATGAACAATAATATTCAGTTGGTTTTTAAAAAACCTGATGTTGATATACTTGGTTTTGAGGTTGAAAAAAATAATAGTAACAGTGGTTTATTGAAAAATGAGGATTATTTAGAGTCTATGATAGTTAAGTTAGAGGGAGATCCTTCTATTTTTTATACTGGAACTAACAATCTAAATATAACTCTTACAAATCATAGTGAAAAACCTATTTATAAACCCCAGCTAGTAGAAACTTTTAGTGAGGATAGTCTTTTTCACGTTATTCCTAATGATCAAAAACCTCTTCTTTTTGAAGAGAGGTACAATAGCCCTTCTATCATTGAAGTTGGTCAAAGTGCTAAAATTTCAGGCTCTGTGCTAGTGAATACACCTAAATTTGTAGCTACAGGAAAGTATGAGCTACCTATAAAAATTCAAGATTTTAGTGGGCATACTAAACTAGTTAAATTCAAGGTTGATTATAAGTCTTTAGATATAGAAATAAAAAGTGCATTTTTAGAAAATAATTTTTTTACAAGAAAAGGGGTTTTAACAGTTAAAATAGCAAACCTACGTATGGTAGAGTTAGATATGTTTGATTTTTATTTGCAAACACCTAGTGGAGCCTTAAGCTCTACTATAAAAATAATTGAGGTAGGTCAAAGTAGTGATGCCCAAACTACTGAAAATATAAAATTTGAAACTGATGAGATTTTCTCAAAAAAACAATTAGATAATTTAAAGCTTGAGCTACGCATTAGAAATTTTATAAATATGGGCAGATATGGAAGTCTACATTTTTATGGTAAGGATGCAGATTTACGTTCCTATGTATCTACTTTATACACAGAGTGGTATTTTGATATTAAAGTCAATGTTAGTTACTGGCTTTTGATTTCGCAAATTTCAGGTGTGATAGTACTAATCGTTAGTATATACTGGCTTTTTTTATTTATAAACCCTATTTCAACAGCTTTGAGTAGAAGACCTGTTGAGTTGATCACAATTCCATTTGATCAATTAACTAAAACAAAAAATTTATTAAGGTGGTCGGGGCGTTTTAGAAGAGTGCTAGATGACGCAGAGGTCAGCACCCAAACCTTTAGCCAAGCCCTAGACTTCGCCCAACTCACCCCAGAACAAAAAGCTCAAATCATCGCTAAACGTTTGGGAGCAAAACTAGAAAGAGTAGAAACCCCTCCCAACCTCCCCTTATCAAGGGAGGAGCAAGAAACCCAAAATCAAACCAATAGTGAGATACCTTCTTCTCTTCCACCCTCCCTTGATAAGGGGAGGGACGGGGAGGGGTTCTCTTTATTCACCCTAAAACTCCCCGACAATTTCATCTTAAACGTCAATCGCTTACTCCTCTACTTCCCTACTGTATCCACCGAGGACGTATTCACCACCCTACGTGCCATCCCCCAAGCTGAAGGACGCATTACCCTCATCATCAACACCGATGCAGCCTACCAACGCAAACTACTCAACACCACCCAAGACCGCAGCAATAAGTACGTAGCACCGCAAAGCAAACAACTCACCGCACTACTCCTCAGCCCCAAACCGGAAGCCGTACTTGCTAAAGTGTTGGCTGAACAGTTAGCCCTACAACAGCTATCCCCCTACCAAATCGGTGGCGGTGTCAATAAAGAAGCGATCTTCTTCGGTCGCCGTGAACTCATTGCTCAAATCATCAACCGTGACCCTGCTAATTACCTCATAGTAGGTGGACGGCAAATGGGCAAATCCAGCCTACTCAAAGCACTAGAGCGCCGTTATGCCGAAAATCCCCAAGTGCATTGCTGCTACTTATCCCTATCCAATGAAGTACTCATTCCACGCCTAGCTCACGCACTAAACTTAGACTCCGATACCGCTCCCGATTTTGCCGCACAACTCGAAGTACGTATTAAAAATGAGGGTAAGCGCTATATCTTCCTGATTGATGAAGCCGATTTATTCATTGAGCATGAGCAAGCTCAGGGCTATCCGATGCTGAGCGTATTTCGGCGCTTGAGTGAGCAGGGGCAGTGTAGCTTTATCTTGGCGGGCTTTTGGCAACTGTATCAGCATGCAGTATTAGACTATCAATCACCCTTACGCAATTTTGGCGCAGTACTGGAAGTCGGCGCATTAGAACAAGAAGCGTGTGAACAGTTAGCCACGATTCCTATGCAAACCCTCAATCTCAGCTATGCCAATCCGCAAATCATGCAACACATGATCAGCCAGTGCGGACAACGCGCCAATCTCATTGCCCATGTCTGCGATCAACTCATCCAGCAGCTACAGCCGAGCCAACGCATTATCGAGGTCGGCGATGTGCATCCGGTACTCACGGGGCGCGATTTGCAAAAACGTTTGGAAGGTTGGTCGGTGGGAATAGGGGAGCACGAGCAAGCTTATGATCGCCTAGTGGTGTATACCACCGTGCAACATGACAGTTTCACCACGGGCGAACTGATACAAACCCTAGAGCAGCAAAGTGTGCAATTCGAGAGTGCTGAACTAGAGCGCACGTTGTCGCGCCTTGAATTAGCCTTTGTATTGCGCCGTTTAGATAAACGTTGGGCGTATTGCGTACCGTTATTTGTCGAGCTGATGCGTGAGGACGACCTCACTATTAAGCGCGAGCGTGAATGGCGTAGATGGCAAACCTAGTCAGAGCAAACTCTCAACCAGCACAGGCTATCTAAAGTGAATTAGAGCTTTAGGCGTCAGAGTGCTATCTTAAAGCCCCTCGTTGATCTGCTTCAAAGGATGCAACCTTATGCGCATTTTACACACTATGCTTCGTGTCGGTGATCTAGACCGTTCAGTAAACTTTTATACGCAAGTACTCGGTATGCAAGAGCTACGTCGCCAAGACTATCCAGCGGGTGAGTTTACCTTAGCATTTTTAGGCTATGGCGATGAAGCTAATAATACTGTGCTGGAACTCACCTATAACTGGGGCGTGAGTAGCTATGAAAAGGGCACGGCTTATGGACATATGGCGTTTGAGGTCGATGATGTGTATGCCGCCTGTGAGCAAATGAAAGCACGCGGTGCAAAAATCCTACGCGAAGCAGGGCCGATGAATGCAGGTAAAACCATTATTGCTTTTATCGAAGACCCCGATGGTTATGCCATAGAACTAATCGGTAAAAAGCATTAAACACTAGGTATGCCAACGTTATTCAGAGAGCTAGGCCTATTAGCTTTACTAAGTCTAGTGAGCCTTACCTTCCTCGCCTTTTATGGCCTAATGCGTTTTAGCTCCGGTGCAACCCTTGCCTTACTAACTGATCCCTATATTCAAGGCATAGTGTGGTTTTCGATTAAGCAAGCCGCCTTAAGTGCAGTGTTGTCAGTGCTTCTTGGTTATTTGCTTGCACGAGCGGTGTATTATTCCCCTTGGCTCAAAGGACGAGCTGCGTTTTTGAGCCTATGCCTACTCGCTTTTGTGATGCCTACCTTGGTACTCATTACCGGATTAGTAGCGCTATTAGGGCGCAATGGTTGGCTTAGTCCTTGGTTAGGCGCTGATTGGAACTTATATGGATTGCAGGGGATTTTACTAGCGCATTTATATCTCAATATTCCCTTTGTGATTCGCGCTGTGGTGATGCAACTCCAAACTATCCCAGAGAGTAGTTGGCGCTTAGTCCTGCAATTAAAGCTGAGTGCTTGGCAACAATGGCGTTATATCGAGCTACCGAGCGTGCTAGGGCGTTTGATGGTATTGGCAGGGTTTGTATTTGTACTGTGCTTTAATAGCTTTGCTGTGGTGCTAGCTTTAGGCGGTGGCCCGCAAGCGACTACTTTAGAAGTCGCTATTTATCAAGCACTTAAGTATGACTTTAATATAGCCGAAGCGCTCACTCTGGCATGGCTACAATTTAGCATGGCGGGGCTATTGTTTGCCTTATTAGCCCGTTTTAGTTCGGGGGCGTGGTTATCACCAGATACGGGAGTGCAGCGTTATTTGCCTAGCGCTCAGCCTTGGGCGCGTAGGTTTTATACTTTTATTTATGGTTTAGCGTGGGTAGCGCTGTTATTGCCGATTTTGACCTTAGTGGTTGAAGTACTGAGTTTAGAGGCGGGACGTTGGCAATTAATGGTCTTAGTAAAACCTACCTTAGTAACCTTAGGCTTAGCTTTAGCGAGTGCTTTGAGTGCGGTCATACTGGCTTATTTAGTTTTGATTCCAGTACGTAACGCTATTCTAAAACAACAACGCACTTATTGGCTGTGGGAGTGGTTAGCACTCCATACTTTAGTCGCGCCTGCAATGGTGTTGTCGGTAGGGCTATATATTTTAGTGGTGCGTCATATTGCATTAGAAGATTGGGGCTTAGTCTGGGTGGGTATCATTAATACGGCTTTATTAGTCCCCTTTGCGGTGCAGCAATTAAAGCCGCGTGTGCTGCAATGGGACGCACAATACGAACGTATGGTATTGAACTTAAAACTCTCATGGCGTGAGCGCTTAATGATTGAATGGCCTTGGTTACGCAGTACCTTAGGAGCCGCCGCTGTATTAGTGATGCTGTTGGCGATGGGAGAAGTATCTATTTTTGCTATTTTTGGCACTGAACAGGCGCTGAGTTTGCCGTGGTTGATTTATAGCTATGCTAGTACTTATCGCTTGCCAGAAGCAGCACTCGCCTCCTTAGTATTATTAGTGTTATGCGGAATAATTGTGTGGGGGTGGGAAGCGATGCGTCTCAAAGAAGCTAGGTTGAGCCATGCTAGTGATTAAACAATTACAAGTGCAGCGTGGCAAAACGCTATTGCATTACGATCTCACTATTCCTAGCGGCAAAATCATTACCCTGCAAGGACGCAGCGGGGTAGGCAAGACTACCTTATTATTGACGCTTGCTGGCTTTGAACAGCCCGTAAGCGGGGACATCTTTTGGCAAGGTCAATCTCTTTTAAAGCTACCCGTGATCAAACGCCCTGTCACTATGCTCTTTCAGGAACATAATTTATTCGAGCATTTAAGTGTGGATAAAAATCTACATTTAGGATGGCATTCCAAAGATAAAGCTGAGCTAGAGTCGCGTTTACAACAGGCTTTAATACAATTAGAAGTGAGCGAACAACGCTATAAAATGCCCGCGCAATTATCAGGTGGTCAACGTCAAAGAATTGCTCTGATTCGGACCTTATTAAGACCCGAACCCTTAGTGTTATTAGATGAGCCATTTGCGGAACTCGACTCTAAAAGCCGTGTCTTAGCAGCGGACTGGGTGCGTGAACAAGCACAGTCGCAAGGCAAAACGGTATTGCTCGTTACACATCAACAAGAGGATGTAGAACGTATGGGGGGCGAGACGTTTATACTAGGCTAATTGCTTCATTACTGAGCAGTGGCGTAGTCAAAAGTGCTATGTTAAGATGCGCCATTATTATTACTAATTGATAACAATATAAACTTAATAAAACAGGGTCTAATTACTATTATGAAAAAACAATTATTAGTGGCTTTAATGTTTGGGGTTTCAACGTTGGCGGCTTGTGGTGGTTCATCCGAAGCTCCCAAAGCACCAGAAACAAAACCAGCAGCTAGTGCACCTGCTACTCCTGCTCCAGCAGCTAGTGCTCCTGCCGCTACACCCGCTCCCACACCTGCGCCTGCTACTCCAGCCCCTGCTCCTGCACCCGCTGCAACAGGACCACTTGCAGATTTAATTAAAGCGACCTGTGAGTGTACAACGCCAGAATGTGGCACTAAAGCTATGAGCGATCTAGTCGCTTTAGGTAGTGCAGGTACTGCCATCGACTTACAAAGCCCAGACCTCGCTAAATTCAGTGAGTGCATCATGGCAACAGGTATGGATAAGAACGAATTTATTAGCAAAATGCGTCAATTACGCCAGCAATAAATAAAGCCTGAATGATGATAAGGGCAAATGAGTGTATTTGCCCTAGTGAGATCGTAGAGGCAATCCTAGATGATTGCCCTATCAAGAGACAATAAATATCCCTATCTCCAACCCGCTTGATCCATCAATTTAACTGCCGTCTGATTGTATTTACCTAGCTCACCCAAATTCAGGGTATCGGCTTTAAAATTGCCCCATGATTGTAGTTGAGCACTGGTTAGCGCTTTATTTGTGACTGGATATTCACCATTCACGGTTGAATACCAACGCTGCGCATCATCTAAAGTCATATATTCCAATAACTTAATGGCATTCGCTTTATTTGGAGCTGAAGTAGTGATACCTGCACCACTGATATTAATATGCGTACCGGTAGTACTTTGATTAGGCCAGATGAGTCCCGCTTTAGTCGCGGCTGCTTTTTGACTGCTATCACCACCAAAGAGCATTTGGGCATAGTAGTAAGTATTACCCAGCGCTATATCACACTCACCCGCAGCTAGCCCTTTGATTTGATCACGATCACCACCGGAAGGGGGGCGGGCAAAATTTTGCACTAAACCTTTAACCCATTGACTCGCTTGAGCCTCACCCTGATGGGCAATCATCGAGGCGACTAGGGATTGATTGTAGATACTATTAGAGGAGCGCACACAAATGCGCCCTTTCCATTTTGCTGCCGTTAAATCCTCATAGCTCTTAATTTCATTAGGGTTCACCCGTCCCTTGGCGTAGAAAATCACCCGCGCCCGCGAAGTTAGCCCAAACCAACGCTTAGCCGGATCACGTAAATAGGCGGGAATTACTTGTTGTAAACGCGGTGATTGAATCGGTTGAAGTACGCCATATTGTACTGCACGAGCCAAGCGCCCCGCATCTGCCATGATTAACACATCGGCTTTAGAGTTAGTCCCTTCACGTTTGAGGCGCTCTAACAGCGGATCATCATCACTGGTGACTAGGTTGACTTTAATTCCTGTATCTTTGCTAAACGCATTGAGTAAGGGCTTGATGAGCTGTTCTTCACGAGCCGAGTACACATTGACTTCATTAGCGAGTACTGAGGTACTGAATACAGTACTGGCTATTAATAAGCTGATGAAACGCATGATAATTAATTTCCTTTAGGTATCAGCCCAACGGCGCATTAGATTGTGATAGACCCCAGATAGGCGCACTACATTAGGGTGATTGAGTCCTGCTTCAGAGGCTAGGGTTTGAATGCTTTGATCAAGGTCATAAAGTAGGGCGCGTTCACCATCGTCACGCACCATACTTTGTAACCAAAAGAATGAGCTAATCCGCGCCCCACGAGTGACAGGCGTGACATGATGCAAACTGGTGGAAGGGTAGAGCACCAGATCGCCAGCGTTGAGCTTCACGCTTTGATTGCCATAGGTATCCTCAATAACCAGTTCACCGCCGTCATAATCATCGGGATTAGTCAAAAATAAAGTACAGGATAAGTCGGTACGGATGCGGACAATCGTGCCCGGAATATGGCGAATCGAGTTATCCACATGCGTGCCAAAATGCCCGCCGTCTTGATAGCAATTAAAAAGCGGTGGGAAGATTTTGAGCGGTAACGCGGCGGCGATGAAGGTAGGGCATTGCACCAAGGCATCAAGAATAAAATCACCCAAAGCGCGAGCGATGGGGCTGGATTCAGGTAGTTGGTGATTGTATTTGGCTTGGGCGGATTGTTGCCCGGCGGTCGCCTTACCATCGACCCATTCGGCGCTTAATAATTGGTTGCGACAATAGTCGACTGCTTCAGGGCTGAGTACTTGGGGTAGGGTGAGTAACATAAGGTTGCATCCTTAAAAGATACTCTCTCGCTGTAGGACGAGAGAGTAAACAAGCCCAGTGAAACCGGACTCTGTGGAGCTAAGTGACAGAGTACTGAATCAAGGACATATGATGACTATTAGAAATCGTAGTTAAAGGTTACATTGACGGCACGCCCCGGAGCGACGTAGGTAAAGGGTGAACCACTACGATAAAGCGCTTCGTATATAGTCTCGTCTGTAGCGTTATTGACATTAAGTTGAGCCGTCAACTTTTTGGACAGTTTGTACTGTGCCATCAAATCTAAGCGATTCGAGGAGGGCAGTTCTCGGTCAGTGGTGGCGGCAAAGGCTCCACCTTTGATTTTGCCCGTATGCACGACCGTACCACCTACGGCAAGTTTAGGTGTGACTTGGTATTTAGTTTGTAGGCTAGCACTCTTGGCGGCAACGTTAGCCACTTCTTTACCAATGATAGTAGGATCGGCTGAGTGAGTTACTTCAGTATCCATATAGGTTAAGCCACCGGATAAATTGAGTTTGGGAGTGGGATTACCCGATACACCGAACTCAATTCCCTTGACACGAATAGCACCTGTTTGATGATAGGTAGTCACCGCACCCGCTCGTAAGGACTCAATTTTATTCTTTTTATCGGTTTGGAAAACGGCGGCACTTAAGGCTAGATTATCATTCGCCACATTCCATTTAGTGCCTAGTTCAATACTTTTGTTTTGTTCGGGTTTAAAGTCTTGAATAGCTTCGGTTAGACCCCCATAGGCAACATCACCCACGCCGTCATACATTTCACCGGGTAGGTTGGAGGAGGTACTGTAGGAGGTATACACACTAGCATTGGCTTTAGGCTTAAAGACTAAGCCTACATGACCATTAGTAAAGCCTCGATCATAGCGAGCTGAGCCAGTAGGTACTCCGGTAGCATAGTTAATAGGGTTATTGTGAATTTTGAATTGATCGTAGCGTAAGCCACCAAACAATTGCCATTGCTCGTTAAACTTGATGGTGTCCATGGCATAAAGAGAGCGTGATTGAGCCTTCAAAGTAGAGGCAAAATCACGGCGGGTGACGCTAGGTACACTCGTTGGCTTATTATTCGGGTTTTGAATATCGACCACTACCGTAGTAGATACATAGGGCTGATTACTAACCTCCTCGTTGCTAACATCAAAGCCGGCAATAATAGTATGCTCAGTATTACCGCTATGGCGTTCATGAGTTATCTGAGTGTTATTACCAATAATCTTATTCGTAAAACCACCGGATTTAGCACGCGATTGGACAGTACCTGCTGCGATATTCGCACCTTCTGGTGCACCTGCTACATAATCATTCGTGGTTTCACCAGCCCGCATTTTGCTGGTTAAGCGGGTATTATCAGAAAAATCGACTTGTAGCGTAGTTGTGAAAATATCGGCGGAGGTGTCTTGAAAGTCACGCCCTACAATACCGTAGAAATTATCGCGCTTGACATTGACGGGCCTATTAGTAGTGGGATCCCAAGGGTGTCCAAAGTCGGGAATAGATTCACCTTTTAAGTGATAATAGTCGACTAAAACACTCACTTTATCAGTGGCTTGGTAGTCTGCTGCGAATGCCAACCCTTTACGCTTATCAAACACCTCATTACGTCCCGCGACTTCAGAGTCTTGCACCATCACATTGGCTCGGACTTTTAGTTTATCGCTCAGCACACGGTTAGCATCTAGCGTGACACGTTTGTCATTGCCTACTGTGACCGAGCCTTTAGCGAAATGAGTACTTTGAGGTTTTTTACTAACGCTATTGACTGCTCCCCCTGTAGTGCCACGCCCTGCAAAAGTAGAGCTAGGACCTTTAGCAATTTCAATTTGTTCAGTATTGAATACTTCACGGGTAGTCACTCCCGGATCACGCAGACCATCAGTGAACAGGTCGTTACGGCTATCAAAACCACGAATGATAAAGCGATCACCTACTGCATTACCACCCTCACCTGTGCCTAAAGTAATACCCGGTTGAGAGCGCATCAGTTCTTTCAGCGCAGTTGTGCCTGAGTCTTTAAGCTGCTCTTTACCCACTACGGTAATGGTTTTAGAAACATTGAGGAGTGGTTCGGTGAACTTACTATTACCTGATTTATCAATCTTATACGGAGCTTCAGGGTCGGCATTAGGATTGGCAGCCGCAGCAGTGACAGGTTTGCGTTTGGCAGTAACAGTGACACCTTCTAGCATCTTTTCGCTAGTAACAGGGGTAGCGGACGTATCAGCCGCGTGACTGATAGGCATGAGCAATGTACTGCCTAGTGCTAATAAAGTACCCGAAGCCAAGGACACATGGCGTGAGGCTATTTGCGTGGTTGAACGCAAAGACAAGGGTTTGTGATCCAAACTCACCGTAGAAACTCCCAAAAGTTATACTGACTCAATTCGTTGTCTTTTTTATAATGAGAATGATTATTGTTAATGTCAATATTGAAATGAGAATTATTTTCAATTACAGTGTGTCGCCTTAGCCAGCTAACCCTAGATGCTGGAGCAACTATTTTTCCGTAGGATATTTTGCATCATGAAGTACTTTATAGTTCGTTAAAACTCAAGGCGTTATAAAACACAACTTATGCGTTATTTCACATAGTAAACTAATTCTATAGGGTATTATATCTATATAAATCAAATAATTATTGTTTGGTACAGAAAGTGCTGGACGTTAGACCATTTTCGGAAAGTCAGTAGTTTGAGGGGTCTAATGTTACAACGATCAAGTTTATATTCAGCCATTATCTTGGCTTGTTTATCTTTAAATGTATTTGCTGTGGATGAGGTGACTGCACTTCAGGGAGTTACCGTCTTAGGCACTAAACCTGTGAATACCAGTGCGGGTCAAGTTGATCAGTATATTGCTACAACCGCTGATAGTGCGACGAAAACACGGACCCCGTTAAAGAAAATTCCCCAATCGGTTCAAGTCGTTCCCAAAAAGTTAATGGACGATCAGCAAGTGCAATCAGTGGGTGAGGCATTGCAGAATGTCAGTGGAGTAGTCCCTAATCACATCGCCATTATACCCGCTTGGGAGTCTACGTTGGTGCGTGGCTTTGCAGCCGAGCATTTACAAGATGGCTCCAATCTCAATTACAATACGGGTGATCGAGAGAGCACTATTAATATTGAGCGCATAGAAGTCTTAAAAGGACCTAATGCCGTGCTTTATGGTGGAAATTCTGGCACTCCAACAGGGGGCGCGGTGAATTTGGTATCTAAACTACCCAGCGCTCAGAAAGCGACAAAAGTGGGTATTACGGTTGGTAGTCATGGTGTAGTTAAACCTACGTTTGATATTAACCAGCCTTTGAGTGAAAACGTACAATTACGTGTTACAGGCGAATACACGCGCTCTAAAAGCCCTATCGAACGCCTCAAGCGTGAAACCTATAACTTAAATCCCACACTAAAAATCAATTTTAATGATAAGACGGCGTTAGTGTTACAAGGTAAAACATCACGCTGGAAAGGGCAGGATTATCAAGGCTTACCCGCTACGGGGACTATTGCAGGTGATTTTAAAATTAATCGCCATTTATTTGTAGGTAATAGCGACCTTCCAGACTCTACTTCTGAGCTAGATAGTGTGACCGCTACTTTGGATCATCAATGGAATGACAGATGGTCATTTAGCACAAAAGTGCGTAAAGCTAATAGTGAGTTTGATGAAAAAGGTCAAACGTTAGTGGGGGCTGATGGGTTTGTTGCTAATAAACCTAGTGCTGGTTCGGTGTGGGGCATGACTAATGTTAATTTGTACCAACAACAAGAAGATGTCAGCGTGACTGCCGAACTTAAAAGAGAGTTCACAACCCCAAAAACGCAAACCCATTTAGTGTTAGGAGCTGAGCATAGTACTTTAGACGATGATGGGTTTATGGATACTGATGGTTTTGCTGCGGTTGATCTCACTAATCCCACTTTTTCTTTACCCTATACTGACCCGAATACTGCGTTTCGTTGGTCTGGTAAAGTGGCTAATAAAACCTCAGGTGTCTATGCTCAAGCCCAACATAGTATGCATGATCGTGTGCATCTATTAGGGGGCGCTAAGTTAGCTAAGGTACAGGTGGGCTATGCCGATAACTTTGGCGCAGATGATCACACTCAAAAAACTAAAACCTTACCGCGTGCTGGTGTGGTCATTGATCTCAATAAGCAAGTATCTGCTTTTACCAGTTATAGTGAGGGGCTACGCGGTGTGGGTTGGGCAAACTACTCTGATACACCTCAACCTATTGAGTCTAAACAAAAAGAGTTAGGGTTTAAGTTTGGGGCTAATCAAAAACTATCAGGTTCTTTAGCTGCTTTTGAGATTGAGCGTAACCATACCACTATACCCGATCCTGCTACGGGGGGACTGACTTCTTTACCTAATGGGTCAGAACGCTCTAAGGGCGTTGAGCTGGATATGGTGTGGCAACCGACTGCAAATTTCAGTTTAACAGGAAGTTATGCCAATACCGACGCGGTATATACCAAAGCAGCAGGAACTATTCCAGCAGGGAATCAACTAGCGGGTGTGCCAGAGCATTCGGGGCGTGTTTGGGGTAATTATCAATTTAAGCAGGGTCGCGCTAAAGGTTTTAGTATGGGGGCGGGAGTGTATGCTCAGTCGGCTACTATGCTGACGGGCAGTAATGATTTCAAAGCACCTGCTTTTCATAAGTTTGATATGAAGTTTGGTTATGAGACTAAGCATTTTGAAACCGCATTGACGGTTAAGAATGTGACCAATAAGCAGTATTTTGAACGCTTTAACTATTTTGGTGGGCGGGTAGCTCCGGGTAGTGATCGAGCCATTTATTTTAGTGCAGCCCTTAAATTCTAGGAGCGTGTTATGCAAAATCGTCGTCATTTTATGGCTGGTACGCTAGGTATGCTCTTAGCGGGTGTCGGTAGTCGTTTATGGGCGGCTGAATCCGACAAAGCTACTCCTGCTGTAGTACCTGAAGCGCCAAAGGTGGATCATCAATCTAATCATAATCTATCGATGATGCCTGCTGATTGGACTAAGCCGGATCAGATTGCCATGTTGATTTATCCAGAATTTACGGCGCTAGATTTAATCGGACCACACTATATGTTTGCAGGTTTAATGGGGGCAACCGTGCATATTGTGGCGGCTACCCGTGAGCCTGTGACCAGCGATACTAAAGTCACTATTGTCCCTACGGCTACCTACGATGAAGTGCCACAAGATTTAACGGTATTGTTTATTCCGGGGGGCGGTGAATCGGTGATTAGAGCTTTGGAAGATGAAAAGTTGATGGCTTTTGTGCGAGATCGTGGCAGTAGAGCTAAATATGTCACCTCCACTTGTACTGGGTCGCTGATTTTAGCCGGAGCGGGTTTATTGCAAGGTTATAAAGCCACTTCGCACTGGGTAGCGCGTGAGGCATTGGTGGCAGGTGGCGCAACGCCTGTGAATGAACGCGTAGTGCGGGATCGTAATCGTATCACTGGAGCAGGTGTTACGGCGGGTATCGATTTAGGTTTATCCTTGATTGCTGAGTTGCGTGATACTTTTTATGCACAAAATATGCAATTACTGGCTGAGTATGCTCCCCAACCTCCTTTTAATGCAGGCACACCTGAAACCGCACCTAAAGAAGCCGTGCAACTCATGAGTAAGATGTTCACTGGGTATAATGACAAAGCTCAGGCAGCGATTAAAAAAGCTTTAGGGTAGTAACTTACTGATAAGGCTATCATTTAGTAGTTACACTTGTTACGCATCTAAATAGTTATGGTTATATCCCTTTAGATAATAATTCTCATTAATATTGAAATGAGAATTATTTTCAATTACAGTGTGTCGCCTTAGCCAGCTAACCCTAAACGCTGGAGCAACTATTTTTCTGTAGGATATTTTGCATCATGAAGTACTTTACATGGCTTTTGCTCATGGGCTTAACTGCCTGTAACAATGCCCATACCCCCGCCAATACGGCTGCCCCTGTGAAGCCCACGACCGAGTGCTTATCGCTCAATATCGCGGATTGTGCCGTCGTGCATTCCCCCGTGCGCTAGGAGCCGCCCTCGATGGAACTACTTAAACTGTACTTAGATCACGCCGTATTAGGTATTTTGGGCTTAATGAGCTTTATTATGCTGGCGCTAGTGATTGAGCGTTATATCTATTTCATGCGTATCAATCTGGACCATTTCAAGCATATTGAATTACTCAAAGTCGCACTTACACGCAACCTAACCGGTATTTCATCGGTCGGCTCTAATGCGCCCTATATTGGCTTATTAGGAACCGTGTTGGGTATCTTGGTCACGTTTTATGAAATGGGGCAGGGCGGCAAAATCGATGTCAATAGCATTATGGTGGGATTAGCGATGGCACTTAAAGCCACTGCCGCAGGGCTGGTGGTCGCTATTCCCGCGATGGTGTTTTATAACGGTCTATTGCGTAAAGTTGATGTCTTAGTCGGGCGCTGGACGGCACTGCAAGACGGGGTTAAAGCATGAAACGCTTTGATCAGATCAATATGATTCCGTTTATTGACATTATGCTAGTGCTACTCGCTATTGTGCTGACAACGGCAACTTTTGTGTCGCAGGGTTTAATTGAAGTGAATTTACCCGAAGCAGAGCGCATCACTGAAACGCGGGGCGATGAAGTACCGGTGCAAATTGCGATTAATGCTCAACATCAGCTTTTTATCCAAGAGGAAGCTATCGCCTTTGAGCAATTAATCGAGCGCTTAAATAGCTATCAAGAAGATGAAATGATTGTGCTGCGCATTGATAAAGGTGTTCCTTTCGAGCACTTTGTCAAGGTATTAGACGCTTTAAAGAGTCGTCCATTTAAAAACGTATCCATTCAAGCGCAACAACCATGAAATGGAATCAAGTCACAGGCTATGGATTATCCGCTGCCATTCATGCCGCTTTAGTAGTGTTCATTGTGCCTTTAGTGCTAGCTCAAAAGCCACCGGAGCCAGAACCAGAATTAGTGGCGATTGATTTAGCCATGTTCCAGCCCCCTCCAGAACCAAAGCCAGAACCTATTTCAGAGCCTACTCCTGAACCCGTGCTAGAACCAACGCCCGTTCCAGAGCCTATTCCAGAATCGGCACCGGAACCGGAGCCTCCTAAACCAAAACCCGCCCCAGAGCCGGAACCGCCCAAGCCGGAACCAAAACCGGAACCGAAAAAAGTGGAGCCACCTAAACCAGAGCTAAAACCGGAGCCTAAAAAGGTAGAACCACCCAAACCAGAGCCAAAACCGGAGCCTAAAAAGGTAGAACCACCGAAACCGGATCGTGCCGCTGAATTGCAGCAACAAGCGCTAGTGGCTAAACAAAAAGCGGAACAAGAGCGTATTAAACAAGCAGCTTTAAAACGTTGGCAAGCAGAACAAGAGCGTAAACAACGTGAAGCCGAACAACGTGCAGCACAGGCTCGCCAACAAGCGGAGCAAGAGCGCATTCAAGCCGCCGCGCGTCAACGCTGGGAAGCCGAACAAGCCCGTAAACAGCGCGAGGCTGAATTAGCACGACAAAAAGCGGAGCAGGAACGTATTCAAGCCGCCGCGCGTAAAAAATGGGAAGCTGAGCAAGTACGTAAACAGCGTGAAGCTGAAGCCATGCGCCAACAAGCGGAACAAGAGCGTGTTCAAGCCGCCGCCCGTAAGCGCTGGGAAGCCGAACAAGCCCGTAAACAGCGTGAGGCAGAGCAAGCGGCTGCCCAAGCTAAAGCAAGAGCTGAGCAAGCCCGTCAACAAGCCGAAGCTCGTAAGCATTGGGAAGCTACCCAAGCCGCAAAAGCTATCCAAGCCTCTAAGCCGAGTGATGCAACCCTAGGCGGTGAGTCTGAGGTGGTAAATAGTAATCCATTGATTAGTAGTCCGCGCTATCGTACTCCACCTACTCAACCCCCTTATCCACGTCGTGCTCAGGAAGAGGGTTATGAAGGCACTACGATTGTAGAGGCACAGCTTGATACCAGTGGTAATGTCAGTTTAGTGAAAGTCCATCAATCTTCTGGGCATAGCGTATTAGATAGTGCGGCATTAGGGGCAGTTAAAGCATGGAAATTTGAGCCAGCTCGCAAGAATGGTCAGGCAGTACGTTCACGCGTGCGTGTGCCGGTGCATTTTAGATTGACTTGAGTGAGTAGATGACGAGGAGTACGGTTATTAGTACTCCTTGGCTTTGAATATTATCTTGGAAAAATAGAGTCTTAGGCAAAAGCAATGCCTAGATCGTTGGCAGAGTAAATGCTTTGTTCTTGAGTGGCTTCATCAATAATTTGGCGTGCCATACACTGGCAACGTCCACAGCAGGAGGCTACTTTCAACTGGCAGCACACTTTATCAAAAGTATCATGACCTTGAGCTATTGCTTTTTTAATATCACGGTCAGTTACCGCATTACAAACGCACACATACATATTAAGCTGTACCTGTAAATGAGATTGATTCGTATTTATAGGTCAATCATAAAGGCTCTTACTTACCAAAGCAAGTAATCCTGATGTAATAGCGTCAATACCTAACAGCGAATGTTGGTAATGACGGGTAGAAAAAAGCACACTGCTCTCTAATGGGGTAAAATGTGCTTAAATCCCTAGCGCCATTTGACTTCAATGACATCAACTCTTAGCATCGAAGTCACCTATCAAAAGCTGTTTAGCCACAGGAATTAAGTTATGAAAGGCAATCCCGCTCTGAATCAAGTACTCAATCAAGTGCTGCGTAGTCAGCTTACCGCTATCAATCAATATTTCCTACATGCCCGTATGTGTGGCAATTGGGGCTTAGAAAAGCTTAATGATAAGGAGTATCACCGCTCTATTAAGGCTATGAAACAGGCAGATGAACTTATTGAGCGTATTCTGTTTCTAGAAGGTCTACCTAATTTACAAGACTTAGGCAAAATTTATATTGGCGAGGATGTACCGGAAATAATAGCTAATGATTTACGTCTTAGTAGTGAAATCGTGACGGAGTTACGCAGTGCCATTGCTCGGTGCGAGCAGGAGCTGGACTATATTTCGCGTGATTTATTAGAAGATCTATTAGAAACCGAAGAAGAGCAAATCGACTGGTTAGAGAGTCAACAATGGGCAATAGCTAATGCAGGTCTGCCTAATTATTTACAAACGATGATGTAAAAAGGAGTATTGGCATGCAAGGTAGCCAACGTGTTATTGACGAGCTGAAAAAATTACTGGCGGGCGAATTAGCGGCACGCGATCAATATTTTATTCATTCCCGTATGTATGATGATTGGGGTTTAACCAAACTATATGAGCGTTTAGATCACGAGCGTCAAGAGGAAACCCAGCATGCGGATGCGATGATTAAGCGCATTTTATTTTTAGGCGGTATACCTGATTTAAATAATCAAGATAATTTAAATGTGGGTAGTGACGTGATTAGTATGCTCAAAAATGACCTAGCACTTGAATATCATGTCGTAGGGACTTTAAAAGCGGCTATTAAATTATGTGAAGAAGAACACGATTATGTCACCCGTGATCTACTTAAAGCACAGCTATTTGATACCGAAGAAGATCATGCTTATTGGCTAGAAAAACAATTAGGCTTAATCGATAAAATAGGGTTGCAGAATTATTTACAATCTCAGATGTAATCTATTCAGTCTGAGTATTGCTATTGTCTTTACTAGGGGCTGTTAGTTTATCCAAGACATAACTGACAGCTACCAGCGCAAACGTAGCCGTTACTGTCATCACCGAGCCTAAGCCTCCCGCACAAGTAAGTCCCGTCTTAGCACTAGCATTATCGGCAAAACTCATGGTTTCTTCAGACCATACGCACGGTATATCAAAACGCCGTTTAGGATTACGGGTAAAGTTATAATCCTGACGTAGTAGTTTACGCACTTTAGATAATAAGGGGTCTTGCAGGCTTTTAGTTAAATCAGTGAGGCGAATTTTAGTAGGATCTTTTTGTCCACCTGCACCGCCTAAAGTAATCATTTTAATTTTTTGGCGTTTACAATGTGCAATCAAGGCGGCTTTGATTTTAGAGTTATCAATACAATCGATGACATAATCAAAATTAGGCTTGATTAAGGTATTAATCGTTTCTAATTCTACAAAATCTTCAATAGCCGTTATTGAACATTGGGGATTAATATCAAAACAGCGTTCTTTTAAAATAGTAACTTTAGCTTTGCCTAAAGTGCTATCTAAAGCGACTAATTGCCGATTGATATTAGATTCACTCGCAGAATCTAAATCGATTAAGGTTAAATGCCCAATACCGCTACGTGTTAAAGCTTCGACTGCCCACGAGCCAACCCCGCCCACACCAATTACACACACATGCGCTTGTTGTAAACGGGCTAAACCTTCCACACCATATAAGCGAGCAATTCCCCCAAAACGGCGATTGAGGTCAGGTTCAGTGCTACAAGTGGTCATAGTAATGCTAATTCGTCTTACACCCTCCCTTGATAAGGGGAGGGTTGGGGAGGGGTTAAGCGTAAGGATGATTGAGAATAATGGTTTGTTCTCGATCAGGTCCGGTGGAAATAATATCAATCGGAGTTTCTAATACTTGCTCAATACGCTTTAAGTAAGAACGAGCATTAGCGGGTAGTTGATTGTAATCGGTAACACCAAAGGTTGATTCTGTCCAGCCGGGTAGCTCTTCATAAATAGGGGTACATTGTGCAAAACGCTCGGTTGAGACGGGAGGCACATCGTATTGCACCCCATCTAGTTCATACGCTACGCACAAACGAATCGTATCAATACCATCTAGTACATCCAGTTTTGTAATGCACAGACCACTAATACTATTAAGCTGCATAGCGCGGCGTAGTACTACTGCATCAAACCAGCCACAACGCCGTGCACGCCCTGTAGTGGCGCCAAACTCTTGACCTGTTTTAGCAATATGCTTACCCACATCGTCAAATAGTTCAGTGGGGAAGGGGCCTGAGCCCACTCGTGTGGTATAGGCTTTAGTAATCCCTAAAATATAATCCAAATCACGAGGACCAACACCCGCTCCGGTACAAGCGCCACCCGCTGTAGTATTGGAGGAGGTGACATAAGGGTAAGTACCATGATCAATATCGAGTAAAGTGCCCTGTGCACCTTCCATCATGACATGATGTCCAGCTTTGCGCAGTTCATATAAGCGGTGTGGAATATCCATAATCATAGGGCGCAAGATTTCACCCATGGCTAAACCTTGTTCCAAGGTTTGTTGGAAATCAACCGGCTCAGCATGATAGTAATTAACTAAAATAAAATTATGATATTCCAAAATAGTACGTAATTTAGCTTCAAATTGGGCGGGATCTAATAGATCACTCACTCTGACGCCACGACGTGAAATTTTATCCTCATAGGCTGGACCGATACCACGTCCGGTAGTGCCAATAGCTTGACTGCCACGGGCTTTTTCCCGCGCTAAGTCTAAGGCCGCATGATAGGGCAGAATCAATTGGCAGGATTCAGAAATACGTAAGCGCTCACGTACTGGGATGCCATTGTTTTCTAACATAGTAATTTCTTTTAACAGCGCTTCAGGAGAAAGCACTACCCCATTACCAATCAGACATTCCACCTCGGTGCGTAAAATACCGGAAGGAATTAAATGTAATACGGTTTTTTTACCATTAATCACTAGGGTATGACCGGCATTATGTCCTCCTTGAAAGCGCACGACTGCGGCGGCTTTCTCGGTGAGCAAATCAACGATTTTACCCTTACCCTCATCTCCCCATTGTGTACCGAGTACAACAACATTCTTACCCATACTTACTCTCACTCAAACTTTATTAAGAATCCATTGCCCATTTGCATGCACAAGCTGGCGGGTTAGTCCTAGATCAGCGGCTGTAGTGGTCTGACCTTCTAAAATACGAATAACACATTCCCCCTGTGAACGCAGTCCGGCAATGGTTTGTTCTAAAACAGGATCATTGATGGCTGGCGCTAAAATAGCCTGATTAGTAGTAGTATCAGAGGGTAAGTAACGTACTAATTCATGTAGATTAGTACTAAAGCCCGTTGCAGGGCGAGCACGTCCAAACGCTTCACCTATGCCGTCATAGCGTCCACCACGAGCAATTTCACGTCCCGTACCCGGAGTGTAAACCGCATAAACAATACCCGTGTGATAGCTATAACCGGATAGCTCGGCTAAATCGATATGAATACGACAAGCCGGATATTGTTGCTGTAGTAGGGTAACAATATGTTGCAAATAGTCTAGTGCGGCTAATACCTCTGCATTAGCTGCACTAAAGGCAGTTCTGGCTTGTTGCAGTACTTCAACGCCACCATATAAACGCGGTAAGGCATAAAGCATCGCTTTGGCTTCGTCACTGCACGAACGTTCTGCTAACCAAGGCTCTAACTCTGGTAGCGATTTGCGCTCCAATATAGCTAAGTATTGTTTTTGCTCTAAGTCATTGAGTTGTGCTTGCGCGACTAAACCGCTGAATACTTCGACATGACCAATACCCACTAAAATATCCGGTACTTGGCAATGCATTAAAGTTTGGAGGAGTAAAGCCAGTACTTCTAAATCACTATCTAAGCCCGCATGTCCAAACAATTCAGCCCCCACTTGCAAGGGAGCGCGTGAGCCATCACGATGAAAGCTTTTGGTGCGCAATACTGTGCCGATATAGCATAAACGATTAATTTCATTGGACTTAAGGCGATGAGCATCCATGCGTGCTATTTGGGGCGTCATATCGGCTCTGACGCCCATCATACGTCCATTAAGCTGATCAGTGAGCTTAAAGGTTTGCAGATCAAGATCAGTACCTTGAGCAATACGTAAGGATTCTAAATACTCAACCATCGGCGGCATCACCAATTGATAGCCCCAAGTGGCATAGAGGTCGAGCAGTTCACGGCGTAAGCGCTCTAAACGCGCAGCATCACTAGGCAATGCCTCATTAATCCCATCAGGGAGTGCCCAGTATTGATTAGCATTAGACATATTGGAGTTAGTCAGTCAGAAAGAGCAGTAGGATACCAGCAATAATACTGGCTAGACCAATCAAACGTAAGGTTTTTTCCGAATAGGTTAAAAACTCCTCATACGCTTTCTTGGATAAACGGGGGCTAATAAACGGCAATAGGCCCTCTATAATCAGTAAGAGGGCCAAAGCAGTGAGCAGACTTTGCCAGTTAATCATCGATTACTGTGCCGCAACAGCGTTAGACTGAGGTTGTTTTAAATAGCGGAAGAAATCAGCATTAGGATCAAGGATCATAGTGCTAGAGTTATCCCCTAAAGAACTACGGTAAGCTTGCAAACTACGGTAGAACGAGTAGAAAGCTGCATCCGCTTGATAAGCTTTAGCATAAATTTCTGCGGCTTTAGCATCACCCTCACCGCGTACTCTTTCAGCATCTCGATACGCCTGCGCTAAGATAATGGTCGACTCACGATCCGCAGCCGCCTGAATTTTCTCTGCTTCTTCTTTACCACGCGAGCGGAAATCTTGAGCCACGCGCTTACGTTCAGAACGCATACGCTCATAAACCGATTCACTCACTTGATCAGGGAAGTCGATTTTACTCACGCGCACATCAACTACTTCAATACCGAGTTCTTGCGCGGCATCATTGGATTTGGTTTTTAAGCCCTGCATGATTTGCGCCCGTTGAGCACTTAATGCTTCTTCGATAGTGCGCTTAGAAAACTCATTACGTAAGCCATCTTTCATAATGTCTTCTAAACGGTTAGTAGCATCTTGCATCCGTCCACCACCGGTGGAGCGATAAAACTTGCCTACGTCTTCAATACGCCATTTCACGAAAAAATCTACTTGTACGTATTTCTTTTCACTGGTTAAAAAGCGCTCCGAACTTGATTCAAGGGAAAGAATTTGCGCTGGAAAATAAGCCACTTGCTCGATGAGCGGGAAGCGAAAATGTAGTCCAGGCTCGATATTTGACTCAACAATTTCTCTAAAGCGAAATTTAATCGCACGCTCACGCTGATCTACGGTATAAGCCATGGTGTATAACACAATGATTAAAATACCCAGTGCAGCACCGATCATTTTAAGCGTAGAGGCATTCAATTTATTAGTAATACTCATGATTAACGTCCCTCGCGTGCAACACTAGGAATTAAAGAGCGCTCTTGGCGTATATTGTTGCTGGTATTAGGCGGATTAACGGAAGCAGGCGCGGGGGTGATCCCATTACTGTCACTGTTTTGCGAGGTAAAGCTAGCAGGAGGTGCAGGTAAAGGTTTCAGGTTTGAAGTGCTAGTGCCTTGCTCTAGAGGTAGATACAAAATGTTTTGCTGTTGGTTATCAACAATCACTTTACGTGAGCCACCTAATACTTTTTCCATAGTATCTAGATAGAGTCGTTCACGCGTAACAGCGGGTGCTTTTTGATACTCTGTGACAAGCTGAGTAAAGCGTGCTGCATCCCCTTCTGCTTGAGCGATGACTTGAGCGCGATAGGCATTTGCTTCTTCTAGTTTGCGTGCCGCTTGACCACGGGCTTCAGGTACTACTTTTTTAGAGTAAGCATCGGCTTCGTTTTGGAAGCGGTTGGCATCTTCACGAGCACGATTGGCATCATCAAAAGCGTCTTTCACTTCAGTAGGTGCTTCGGCATAGGTGAGGTTAACCTTAATAATGCGTACTCCGGCATTATAGCCATTGAGGATTTCTTGCATCAGGGTTTGAGCTTCTACCGCAATTTGTTCACGTCCTTCTTTTAAAATGAAGTCCATGCTATTGCGTCCTACGATTTCACGAATAGAACTGCGTAATACTTGATATAAAGTACCGCGACTTTGATCAATAGAGCTGTCGATATTCAGTACATTAAAGCTATAAGCGACTGGATCACTGACTTTGTATTGTACGGAAACCGCAATATCGACGATATTTTCGTCTTTGGTCAGCATAGTACTGCGATCTTGAGCGCTGCGGTTTTGATCCACATCGACTATTTCAATGCGCTCTATAGGATAGGGTAAATGCCAATGTAAGCCGGGCCCTGTGGTTTCTACATAAGAGCCAAAGCGTAATACTAGCGCTTGTTGGCGTGCATCTACGGTATAAATACCAAAAGCTAACCACGCAATGACACCGACTACTGCCAGCAGACCGACCGTTCTTAAATTAGGGGCTTGGCTAGAGGATTGATTATTAGAGCCACCACTGCTTTTGCGACCTCCTAATAATTCGTTCATTTTTTTAGTTAATGAGCTGATTAGCTCATCTGGATTAGCTTTGCTTCCCGTCGAGCGCTTTTTGCCAGTCCATGGGTCTTGATTGTTATCTCCCGGTTCATTCCAGGGCATAAAAAACTCCTAAAGTGATGGCTATCCAGACACGTATGCGTTAAGTGTTGAGCGTGTGATAATGACAGCACAGGCATAATTAAACTAAGAAGCGCATTGTAAGCACGTCATTTAAGAGTGGCAACTTTACTCTGTAATAAATGGACTTTAATTGAGCTTTTCATCACTAGCGTCTTGTTTTAGGGTAAGAGACGGTTCTTTTTAGGAGTAAATAGCGTTTATGAGTCAGATTTTAGTGGTGGGTAATGCTCTAATCGATCATATTTATGAGGTCGGTCATTATCCAGCAGAAGATGAAGAACTACGAGCTACGAGTCAAACCCAAACTTTAGGGGGTAATGGCACAAATACCGTGCAAGTGTTGCAGCAATTAGGCCATCTATGCACCTTACTCAATACCTTTGCAGCGGATAGTCAGGGCGAATGGCTAAGACAACAGCTAGAGCAACAGGGGATTGAGATCGGCTATTCACCGGTATTAGCGGGCTATCAAACCCCTAATTCTGTGATTTTACTCAATCAGCAAACCGGTAGTCGCACTATTATTCACCATCGGCATTTGCCAGAGTTAGCCCAAGAGGCTTTAAATAATCTGCCACTGGCTCAGTATGATTGGTTTCATTTTGAGGGGCGTAATGTAGAAGTTTTACCCCATTTAATTAAACAGGTACGCCAACATCAACTCAAAGCTCGCATTTCATTAGAGCTAGAAAAAAATCGTGCGGGTTTAGAGGTATTAATAGGCTTAGTGGATGTGGTTTTTATTTCACAAGCCTATTGGCAAGCCCAATATCCACACCTCACTCCCCAGCAATGGCTACAGCAATTAAGCAGTCATTATCCACACACGATAATGACATTAACCCTAGGGAAGCAGGGAGCTTTAGTGCTGGATAAAGGAGCAGAGATACAACACGTAACCGTGCCTACGGTACAAGTGGTGGATACGCTGGGGGCGGGGGATACATTTAATGCAGGGATGATTGCTGCTTTATGTGAGGGGCAAAATACACTAGAGGCAGTACACTTTGCGGTGCAATTAGCGCAACGCAAAGTGCAACAGTATGGTTTAGCGCGATTAGTTAAGCATTAGGGCTGGCTTCATCATTGCCCGCTTCACTGTTGGAAGCGGCTTTATATTTAGCTACCGCCGCTTTTACAGCGGGTACTAACTCACCATTTTGCAACATTTCTACCGTAATATCGCAACCACCCACTAATTCGCCATCAATATAAATCTGGGGGAAGGTAGGCCAGTCGGCATAGCGGGGTAAATTTTGGAAAATTTCCGGATCAGCTAGCACGTTGACATAGGCAAATTCCTCGCCGCACTGCATTAAGGCCTGAGCCGCACGGCTGGAAAACCCGCATTGAGGCATGCGTGGCGTGCCTTTCATAAAAATCACTACGGGATTATTTTTGACCGCTTGGTCAATACGCTCCATAACGTCCATGAGTACTCCTAAATAGCCAATTCTGATTAGTAGCTTTATTCTAACGTGCATTATTGGGAAATACACGTTACATCTCGTAGGGACATTATGGAGCTAAGGCAATAAACCTGTGCTTTAGTTGCTCAAACTGGCGCGTCCTACAATCAATGGGTCGACTGGAGTGACCGTTTTAGGATCTTTACCCGTATAGGAAAGTTTGTTGAGTACATAACGCATAGCATTGAGTCGAGCACGTTTTTTACAGTCTGACTTAAGAATAGTCCAAGGCGCTTCAGCCGTATCCGTGTGGAAAAACATAGCTTCTTTAGCCTTACTGTATTCATCCCATTTTTCTAGCGAGGCTAAATCAATAGGACTGAGTTTCCACTGTTTAAGGGGGTGGATTTTGCGCTCTTTAAAGCGTCGACGCTGTTCATCACGGCTTACAGAGAACCAGAATTTAATCACATGAATACCGCTTTTGACCAAATGACGTTCAAATTCAGGCGCTTGACGCATAAATTCAAGGTATTCGTCTTCGGTACAAAAGCCCATGACGCGTTCTACACCTGCACGGTTATACCAAGAGCGGTCGAATAATACGATCTCACCTGCGGTAGGTAAATGAGAAACATAGCGCTGGAAGTACCATTGACCCCGTTCGGTTTCGGTAGGTTTTTCCAAAGCGACGACGCGAGCACCACGAGGATTTAAGTGCTCCATAAAGCGCTTAATGGTTCCCCCTTTACCTGCCGCATCACGACCCTCAAATAGAATAACCACGCGTTGACCAGTCTCACGTACCCATGCTTGTAGTTTGAGGAGTTCAACCTGTAAGTGGTATTTTTGCTTTTCATAGTTTTTGCGTGACATACGATTTTTATAGGGATAAACCGCAGTACGCCAATTTTCTACTAATTCATCGTCGGGGCTAACCGGAAGTTTGCTCTTATCTGTCCACTTCAGTAGGGCTGATTTTAATAATATAGCATCTTCAGGAGAGGCATCATTTAACAGAGTTTCAAGCGTGGCAATAACGTTGTGACTATCAAGAGGAGGATTTTTTACATCCTTTTGAATAATATCTTCTATTGCCGCTAGCTTAGCAGCCCCCGTTTTAGTAACACCCTCATTAATGGTAAACTCATCCACCGGCTGATTATTGCGCGGGTCTTGAGTCATAGGAATGGTAGGCTCGACAGTTTGATCATTATCCATAAATACCTCCTTGGTTAGGGTCGACTGGATGAGTCCCTAAGTGAATAGCAGGCTTATAAGAGGCTGCTAAACCCTATATCGTAGTCTCAAAGACAAAATGTGTCAGTGATAAATATCAATTTATACCAAGGAGGCTAGTTATTAAAACCGTTATTAACTCAAGCTTAATGCTTAAGCACGTTGTGTCAGGTAGTGCTCATTGAGCCAATAAACAACATGATAATACTCGGCCTGAATCGCGGGTAATACAGTTTGGAGCGTACTATTACTTAACTGACAAGCCAATTGAGCAAGGCGTGTTGCCCCGACTTGTTGGCTTAAAGTTTTCAGTTTATAGCCTAATAACTGAATACGACTGGTATCGTTTTGGGTAAAAGCTAGGCGCAGTTGCTGAACAAGCTGTGAGGTTTCTTTATTAAATTGAGTCACAATAGACTCGAAAACCTCATCACCTAGATGGCTACGAACATTATTAAAAACATGTGAATCAATAGCTGCAATCATGGGTATGCTCATTTGTGTTGAACCCTAAGTTATTGTTATTATATGGGTGAATGGTATTTTGTTAAGCCTTAATTTTGTGGAGTCGCTATCCAACAGCAGGCTAGATGATTAAATGGTAACAAAACCGAGATTAGCGTCAATATGAATTTTGATGAGTGGGAAATTAGCATGAGATGCTTTTCTAGATCTTAAGGCTGACATATACTAAATACCCATGATGTTTATTTTAAATATAGGTTGCTCTTGAGCGCTACTATAATTTCCCCTCTTGCCACCATCCGTTTTGATTTAGAGCCTGTAGATACTGAGCGCTTAATGAATTTAAGTGGTCAGTTTGATCAGCATTTGCGTCAAATTGAAAATCGCTTAGGTATTACGATTGAAAATCGTGGTCATCAGTTTCAATTAACGGGTTTACCCACAGTAGTGACCACAGCCGAGCAGTTGTTGAAAGATCTCTATGCAGAAACGCAAGACACTCTATTGACCCCTGAGCATATCCATTTATCCATGCAGCAAGCGAACTTAGAGGCTGTAGTAGATCGTGATCCTAATGAGGTAAAGGTACGTACTCGCCGTGGCTATATTAAACCGAAAGGTGCAAGTCAACGTGACTATATTGAGCGTATTCGTGCCCATGATGTGAACTTTGGAGTAGGGCCTGCGGGTACAGGTAAAACATGGTTGGCGGTGGCCTGTGCGGTAGAAGCGCTAGAGCGTGATGAAGTCAGACGTTTGGTATTAGTGCGTCCAGCGGTGGAAGCGGGTGAAAAACTTGGTTTCTTACCCGGTGATTTAGCTCAAAAAATCGATCCTTATTTACGTCCTATTTATGATGCGCTGTATGAGATGATGGGCATTGAGAAGGTGACGCGCCTCATTGAACGTCATGTGATTGAAGTCGCTCCCTTAGCTTATATGCGCGGACGTACTTTAAACGACTCATTTATTTTGTTGGATGAAGCACAAAATACGACTACTGAACAAATGAAAATGTTCTTAACCCGCTTAGGCTTTGGTTCTACGGCTGTCATTACTGGGGACATTACCCAAATTGATTTACCGCGCCACCAAAAGTCGGGTTTAAAACATGTGCTAGAGATTTTACATGATGTCAAAGGGATTAGTTTTACCTTTTTTGACAGTAAAGATGTGGTGCGCCATAGCTTAGTACAACGTATCGTAGAGGCGTATGAGCGCCATAGTCAGAATGATGAATAGCTTACACATAGAATTGCAAAATGCCGCTGAATGGCCGCGTGTTCCCAGCCTTGAGCAGATGCAAACTTGGCTAGCACCAGCATTACAACCAGAACAAGGTGAGTGTGTGGTGCGTATTGTCGATGCAGAGGAGGGACGTAGTTTAAATGCTGACTATCGCGGCAAAGACTATGCGACCAATATTTTATCTTTTCCCAATGAATTACCTGATTTTGATTTAGAGCCGGAATTATTGGCGGAGTTAGATCAACATTATTTAGGCGATTTAGTGATTTGTGCAGAGGTACTTGAGCGTGAGGCGCAAGAGCAAAACAAACCGCTAGAGCATCATTGGGCGCATTTATTAATTCATGGTCTCTTGCATTTGCAAGGGTATGACCATATTACCGATGCAGAAGCAGAGGTAATGGAAACCTTAGAAATTACGCTTTTAGGGAAGTTAGGTATTCCCAACCCTTATCAACCACTTAATCAGGAATCATGAAAAACGACAGTTCAGATTCGAGGCCGCGACCTCGTTGGAAGCAATGGTTAATTGAGCGCTTAGACTTGTCTACGCAAAGTCGTGACGAGTTAATGGAAGAATTACACCGCATTAATAAAAAAAATATTTTGCCTGATGATGCAGTCAATATGATGCAGGGCGTAGTGAACTTTAGTTCATTGCAAGTGCAAGATGTCATGATTCCGCGTTCGCAGGTGCAATTCATCGGGCATGACGATGATTTTTCTACCATTTTAAAGCTTATTGCGGAAACGGAACACTCGCGCTATCCCGTAGTAGCGGATAATCGTGAAGATCTGATTGGTATCTTACTTGCCAAAGATTTGCTGCGTTATATCGGGCGGGAAGATGAGTTTGCCATAGATGATATTGTGCGCCCCGCTTTAATAGTGCCTGAAACGCAGCCCTTAAGCCGTTTGTTAGCAGAGTTTCGTAATAATCGCGCTCATATGGCGGTAGTCATTGATGAATATGCGGGTATTGCGGGCTTAGTAACCTTTGAGGATGTATTAGAGCAAATCGTCGGTGATATTGATGATGAATACGACGATGAGGAAGATGAAGATCCTAATATTATTCAGCAAGGTGGCGGGCGTTATTTAGTGTCAGGTATTACCCCTATTGAGGAACTCAATGAATTAGTAGGGATAGAGCTAGATGACGATGCGGCGGACACAGTGGCGGGTTTGATGATTAATCAACTTGGTAAAATCCCGCGTCCGGGCGAAGAAACGACGATTGGCGATTTAACCCTGCGTGTGCTATTGGGGGACAGTCGCCGTATTGAGCAAATTGAAGTGTTGGTGGGCAAGCAGCCTCATACCACTCCTGTGACTTAAACCAAGTTCCCAGCACTCCTCAACTAGGGGAGTACTGGGTTATGGTGCTTAAGCCCGTATATCCTGTGCTAATATCGTTTCCATATTGCGCTCTGCTAGTGCAGCAATCGTCAGTGAAGGGTTAGCTAAGCACGACCCCGGAATTAAACTGCCATCGACGACATATAAACGCTTATATCCATAAAGTCGCCCATAAGCATCCGTCGCTAAACCTAAAGGTATGCCCCCTAAAGGGTGTGCAACCCGTGTCGTGGAGGGTTTAGTAATAAAAATGGGCACGCCACTAATGCCACCATTAATGCGATTTAAACGATTGACAATATGTTCATGGGCTTGAGTAGGTTTAGTGCCTGCATCGCTGGGCCAATTCATAGTGAGTTTATTTTGCCACTTAGAGTAGGTAAAAGTGCCAGGACCGGTACGATCCTTGTCGAAATGCACCCCTAATTGCACCAGTGAGCGCAGATCAATGCCTGTGGGGAAATAGGCACATTCTAGGGTCATAGGACCATAAGGATTACTAAAGTCTTCTATGGTTTGGGTCAGGGGAGCCGCTTGTTTAGCCCCTAATGCCTCTGGCACGGTACGCGCCCAAGTCACATCGCCATTGCCACCCACTTTAGTACCTACATGTTGATTTAAATTAGGCAGGCTACCTTCTGCTTTGGCTTTCAGTAGTAAAGTATTCGTGCCTACCACACCAGCGCCTAGAAATAAGTACTCACAACGGATTTCTTCATAATAAAGCGTTGTACCCCAATCATTGATCTTACGGGTAAACACGCTATAGCCCGCGCCGAACGGCTTAATACTATCCACAATAGTGAGATCTGCAATGGTGACATTATTGGTATTGAGTGCTAGCTGTAGATAGCTTTTATCGAGGGATTTTTTACAGCCATTATTATTACCGTAAATCGTTTCGCCATTAATCGCCGAGGCTTTAATAGTGCCATTAATTTCTTTGCGAATAATATCAAAGTCATAGGCGCTGGGGGTGGGTTTTACGGTATAGCCAGCCTTTTCAGCATGTTGTTTAAAGACTTGGGCATAACGATAGTATTGAGTATTCAACAAATCCTCAGGAATGGTAGACGCTCTAATAATAGCCTCGGCGCGAGGATAGTATTTGGTCTCCATCTCACTCACATTAACCTGCCCATTAAAAATCGATTGTAGTACGAAATTGGGTGAACGCACCGTAACCCCGCCATACACAATGGAGCCACCGCCAACTGCCGCCCCTTGATAGGTACGCAAGCCATTAAAATCGGTATAGTCCAGCACTCCGGCATAGGGTAGCACGGGCAACTCGATTTTAACGGGTGGGGAGGAGAGGGTTTTAAACCATGAGCTACGGTGATCAGCGGGTAAGTTCGCACTAAACACATTAAAATTGGCTTGAGTACGCCACCATTGACCGCGCTCAATCATTAAGGTTTTAACGCCCGCTTGACCTAAACGCAGCCCCGCAACGGCTCCACCAAAGCCCGTACCAATGACCACGGCTTTAATAGTACGAGCGGGTTTAGTAGTGGTAAATAAAAACGCATTAGCGCTAGGACTGGTCGCGGCTAGACCCACGCCCGCAGCGGCACTGGAAAGTTTTAAAAATTGACGGCGCGAAGGTTGAGCAGGTTGTTTCATGGTGGTAGTACTTTTTATGATTGACTGAATAGCCCCATTCTAAGAATAGTGGGCAGGTGCTAAACAGTGACTTCCTGATGAGTGTTGTAATAAAAATTATTAATGGAAGGTTTAGGAAGCTAGCGATTTATAAAGAAGATATTTTTCCATTTATCTGATAATTCAGCAAGCTAGGTACAAGTATGGGATGATTAACAGGTATTGGCTTTATTAAAAGCTCTTATGTTTATACTAATAATCGGGCCATTATCATGATCAAACGTGCCTATCTTGTCCTAAGTTGTATACTGCTATGCTGTACTACAGGAGTGCAGGCTGAGCTTTATCGTTGGGTTGATGCGAATGGTAAGGTGAGCTACTCAGATAAGATTCCTCCCCAAGTGACAGGTCTAGGGCATGCTGAGCTAAATAAGCAAGGGACTACTGTTAAAGTAGCGCCTCCGGCTAAAACCGCCGCCGAATTAGCCGCTGCTAAAGAAGCCAAGCTTAAACAACAGCAATTAGCTGAAGAGGCGAAGTATAAAGCGGTACTAGAGCAAAATTTGCTGGATACCTACGCAACGGTAGATGAGTTAGTGGCAGTTTATGAAAGCCGCCTCAATCTGCAAAAGTCTAGCTTGGGTCAATTACGTGAAACTCGCGCTAAATTAGCCACCGATCTTAATAAGCAACGCGACAAGTTGGCTAAAACCAAAGATAAAGATCAGATTAAGACCTTAGAGGGCTTTATTAAAACCAGTGAGGCTGATTTAGCAAACTACGATAAAGCCATTCAACAAGGCTTAATGGAAACACTAAAGCTCAATGAGCAATACGAGTCAGATAAGCTGCGTTTGCAAGAGTTGCTCCAAGCAAAAGCCGCTAAGACAGCAGAGTCAGGTGCTCTGCAAGAAACACCTGCTGCGTCTGCTAATTGATTAAAGTGCGCTTGATTAAGGGGTGACTAGAGTGCCTACTCCGGTATCGGTTAGAAGTTCGAGTAGCACGGCATGAGCTAAGCGTCCATCAATAATACAAGCACTCCGCGCACCGGCTGCGAGGGCATCGGTAGCACAGGTGAGCTTAGGCAGCATACCGCCGTGAATCGTGCCATCAGCGATCAAATTATTAATATCATCACGGCTGAGTTCGGGCATGAGTTGACCTTGTTTATTCAATACCCCCGGAGTATTGGTCAGGAGTAAAAGTTTCTCAGCATTGAGCACTTGAGCCAGCTTACCCGCTACAATGTCGGCATTAATATTATAGCTCGCCCCATCCTCACCCACTCCAATAGGTGCGATCACCGGAATATAACGATCCTCTTCCAACATACGCACCACACTAGCGTCAATACTGGTGATTTCACCCACATGACCTAGATCAATGATTTCAGAGGGTTGATTATCCAGTGCCTTACGTTCTAGCAGCAGTTTACGGGCTTTAATCATATTGCCATCTTTACCCGTTAAACCAATGGCTCGTCCCCCCGCTTGATTGATAAGACTAACAATTTGCTTATTGACCAAGCCCCCTAGCACCATTTGCACCACATCCATGGTTTCGGAGTTAGTGACGCGCATGCCATCAATAAAGCGACTTTCGATATTAAGCTGACTGAGATAGCTATTAATTTGTGGTCCACCCCCATGCACCACTACAGGGTTAATCCCCACTTGCTTGAGTAGCACAATGTCGCGGGCAAAGCTTTGCTGTAGGGCAGGTTCAGTCATGGCATTGCCGCCGTATTTCACAACAATGGTTTTACCTGCATAACGCTGAATATAGGGCAGTGCTTCAATTAAAATAGCAGCGGTATCACTAGGAGTGCTGTTCATGTGGGATCGTCCTCGGTACGAATATAAACTTTAAAATTATCACGATAGTCACGTAGGTTTTCGCCTAACCAACGCCGATATTGACGGCTTAAGAGTTCCATATTGCTATCCATATCTTCGGTAAATTCGGCTCTATCGAGTGAATTGACCGCTGCAATAAAGGCACTAAAGCGTGTGGTGGCATAGGTCATAGCTGCAATGACGGCATTAGGATCGGCGGCTTGTTCGGTTAATTGATTCGCTAGCTCAATAAAGCTGTCCGCCATATCCCAGAAGGTGTCATCTTGATCAGGTGGTGTGGAATGTGAAGTACTCATGTACTACCAAGCCCTTTGTAGGTACTTAAAAAAGCGGATTATAAAGAGTTGCAGGTAAAAGGGGTATGGATTCGTGCAAGGTAGCTTTGTTTTGCTGGACGATAGACTATGAGCCATTGGTCGGTGGGGTGAATAATCCAATAGGTTTTAACACCGTGACGCTCGTAGAGTCGGAGCTTTTTTCCATGTCCATGATAGTTGAGGAGGGGGGAGTAAATCCTGAGCATCACATGGCTGGTTTCTCTGTCAACGTAAGTTTGAGCTAGTACAGGCTGCGATTGTTCGGGCTGTTCATTACTTTTACTGCCGAGCGGGTATTTTAGTCTTTGCGCTTATTTTAAAATCCCCTCTTGCTTGCAAAATGCAATGGCTTTTTCAGCTTTTTGTTTAATATCTTCCCTTGTTTGTACTACCTGAACAGCTTCCTGCATGGCTTGGCAGATGTAAGTTTTGTCTTGGCTAGCTTCTGTCGCTGAAAATAGGTTACGTGCTTGTTTGTCGCCATAAATATTAGGGTACTGTTGAGCCAGAGGTGACAGTATTTCAGTGGCTTCTTTTAATAAGACAAAAGCTTTTTCTTTATCGTTCCAATTCAGGTGAGCTACACCATAATTTCCTAAAGTACTGGCTAAATCAGGCAAATAGACGTTGGGATTGTCTTCGGCGAGTTGTCGTCTGAGGGTTAGTACTTCGTTGTAGAAGGTTTCCGCTTTCTTGCGTCCTTGGGTGTCTTGACTCATTAAAGCAGCCAAGTTGCTTAAGGTCATGGCAACATAGGGTAAATAGACGTTGGGATTATCCTTGACGAGTTGGCGATACAGGGCTAAGGCTTCGTTATAGAGGGTTTCGGCGTCCTTACGTCGTTGGGTATCATCGCTGAACAAAGCAGCCAGATTGTTTAAGATTCCTGCGACATGGGGTAAATAGACGTTGGGATTATTTTTGGCGAGTTGGCGATGCAGGGTTAAGGCTTCGTTATAGAGAGTTTCGGCATCCTTGCGTCGTTGGGCGTCATCGCTGACCAAATTAGCCAAATTGTTTAAAGTGATGGCGATATCAGGTAAATAGACATTAGGATTATCTTTGGCAAGTTGGCGATGCAGGGTTAAGGCTTCGTTATAAAGGGTTTCGGCGTCCTTGCGTCGTTGGGCGTCATCGCTGACCAAATTAGCCAGATTGTTTAGGGTCATGGCGACATCGGGTAAATAGACGTTGGGATTCTGCTTAGCGAGTTGACGATAGATAGTAAGGGCTTCGTTATAAAGGGATTCAGCGTCGTTGCGTCGTTGGGTGTCATCGTCGACCAAAGTAGCCAGATTGTTTAAGGTCATGGCGACATGGGGTAAATAGATGTTGGGATTATCCTTAGCGAGTTGTCGTCTGAGGGTAAGGGCTTCGTTATAAAGGGATTCAGCGTCGTTGCGCCGATGGGTGTCATCGTCGATTAAAGCAGCCAGATTGTTTAACAACCCGGCGATTTTTGCATTATTGAGAGTACTTTCTGCTTTCCATTGTTTTAATAATGCAATATAAACCTGTTCGGCTTCATTACGCTGATTTTGTTTCTGTAAAAGTAGCGAATAATCAAAAGCATATGTTTCATTCTCAGGACGATATTGATAAGCCTTTTTCAAATGCTCCAACGCTTTTTGTGGCTTAAAAGCCAATTGCAAAGCCTGCCCCGCTCGGTATTGATAATCGGCTGCTTTGTCCACTTCTTTTTCTTGCTTATCAGCCAACTCTTCTAAAATCTTTGCCGCCTTCTCAAAGTCACCTTGTTTCAATGCCGCATCAGCTTCTTTTAAACGCTCATTATCAGGTTCAGTAACTAAACCCGCTTGAATACTTGCTTCCAACTCATGATAGCGCTTTTCCCAACTCGCAATTTCTTCACGTAAATCCGCCATAAGTTTTTCAACTTCTTCAGGGGTACGCATTTGCTCCATGCGTTTCACTACCATCTCCTTTAAAGAAGACTCCAGTGATTTTAAAGCGGCTTCAGGAATAGTACTGTTGTGACAATTAATCGTCAGCGAATCTACTTGCCCATCAATTTGTGGAATGCAATCACCGATTTCAGTTTTAGAAAATAAACTCACCTCAGCATAAACAGCAGGCAAAGGGGACAGTACTCCCGCTAATAACAAACTCAATAAAGTACGCTTTAACATTACTTGCCCCCTTGATTATGACAGTTGATTTCTACGCCGCCTGTAACATTACTAAGGTCGCCGCTACAATCACCCTTGCTCCCACTGGTAAACACCATAATAACAGTAATAATAATCCCCAATAACACAGCAGCCGCGCCAATCCAAGCCGCCTTCATAGCATCACTCATAGGCTTACCCTCTCTTACTCCCTGCCCCCCTTGCGGGGGAAGGGCTGGGGAAGGGGGCGAATGAAGTAGCCCCTGAATTTCCGCCTCAGTATCTTTAATCAAATGCTCAAGCTGAAACTTACGCGCCGCATCCGTTTCCAAATCAAATTGCTCGTACAATTTAGCCAACTTTTGATGAAGCAAAGTAAGTCGTTGTTGCTGAATATCAGTAATAGTCAAGGGATTTGCCATAACTGCCCTTAGAGAGGAGGGAATAAAAGCAGTATAGCCTAATGATTAACGGTAGATAAACTGGAATAAGGGGTACTTAATGACACACTATCATTAAGCCTGAAGTACTTTGACCGCATATTGAGGGATATACTGATCTCTAGTGACTAACACTAGATTTTCTATTAGAGCCTGAGCAATAAGCATACGATCAAAAGAGTCTTGGTGAATCGCGGGAAGTTTTCCGGCGACATCGCCATGTGCTAGCGCAATAGGTAAGTGTATAAAACGGTGAGCCTTAATTTCTTCAAATAGGTTATCTGGTACTTCGAGTTTACCTAGTGCCTGTTTAATGGACATTTCCCAGACCGAGGCAGCGCTTACATAAACATTGTTTTTGCCGTTAATGATGGCGGCTCGTGCTGGTGTGCTTAAAGTAGGGTTATTTTCCAGTGCCCAAATGAGAGCATGCGTATCTAACAGTAGATTCATAGTGTCCCATAACCCTGAAAAGCGCTCATAATTTCAGCAGGTAGAGTGTCAAAGTCGTCTGCTATTTTGACCTTGCCTTCCCAACTCCCACCCAATACACGGTCGGCTTGATCCGCTTGATAGGGAATTAAACGCGCAACGGGTTTGCCTGCTTTGCCAATAATGATTTCTTGACCTTGCTCAACCAAAGCAATCAAAGCCGATAGGCTGCTTTTAGCCTCTGAGATATTAGTAATGTGCATAATCATGTACCTCTACTATGAGTCTGGTCTAGTCTGGTCTGGTAGTCAAGCAGATACGAAAGAAGTGTTAGTGATAGGGTTTTTATGCCTAAAGTGTGTTTCAAGTTTATAAAAAGTTGTGCAACTTTAGATAAAATATTGATTTAGGCTGGAGGCTCTTTTTAGCTTGTTGACTTATTTATCCAATCCTTTCAGACTAGCGGTCATCTTTTTAAGATAGTATTGACTCTTTGCTGTTGGTAATCTGCACTTTTCAACCCCTCTTGCCGCTGAGCCACAATATGAGTGCTGAAGGATTTTTATGTCGGATAACCCCAAGCCTAAACCCATTCAGATTCTCGAAGAAAAATTAGATCGTTTACAGAGACAGCGTGCGCTAGAAACTCGTGTTGAGGAGCAGATGCGGCTAGATGCTGTTATTGAAGATACTCAACAACAATTGGTTAAAGCCCATCAGCGCCTAGCTATTTCAGTGTTTTCGATCTTTGGGAAAAAACTAGCTATGGGTGTGGGTATTTTTAGTGGGGTCGCTGGAGGATACTTCGCCTATCAGCAATGGGTACAACTTCCTCTACTTCCGGAAATGGTCGCTATACCAAGTGGTGCATTTGTGATGGGGTGTCTAGAGCCACGCGATCTAGTAAAGGGTATCGTAAAGCGCTGTTTTGAGCATGAAAAACACTTGGCTAAACCTATTGAAGTGCGTGGTTTTCAGTTATCTAGTACCGAGATCACTTTTTTTCAATGGGATGCGTGTGTTGCTGAGGGTGGATGTAATGGCTACACACCTGCTGATCATGGTTGGGGGCGCGGTTCACATCCTGTTATCAATGTCAGTTGGTTGGATACTAAGGATTATTTGCGTTGGCTTAGCAGCAAAACAGGTAAGCGCTATCGTTTGCCAACAGAAATTGAATGGGAGTACGCCGCACGAGCAGGTGAGTGGGAAAAGAATGCTTATTCTTGGGGAAGTGAGCCGCCCGCTTGTGATTCTAATGCCAAAAATGGCGCTCGTTTTGATGGTGCTCAGGGTAAATCATGCTCAATAGAAGGTAAGGAGTCGGGTACTGCTAAGGTCGCTTCCTATAAGCCTAATGCATATGGTTTGTACGATATGCACGGTAATGTATGGGAGTGGTGTGCTGATCCTTATATAGAGTATGGCAAGCAGGTTAATACCTTAGTTAATCCAGAACAAACCGCTTATGTATTGCGTGGCGGCTCATGGGTTAGGGGAGCTGAAATGCTCAGATCAGCCTATCGCTATACTGCATGGGCTTCAGAGCGCAGTGATGGGGTAGGTTTTCGTGTGGCTTTGGATATTGAGTAAGTTTAGTTAATAAAATGGGAGTGCCCGTATGAGTCATGCAATAAAATCCTTGGATATAGTTCGTTTGTTGTTACCTAAACTATTTTTATCCAGCCTAGTATTATCTTTATTAGTCACACCTTATTTTAGCTATGCAGAAAATACTACTCCAGAAAGTAAAGTGAGTAATGGTGTTGTTATTGATACGTCTGGAAAACGTTTTGCCTTAATAATTGGTAATAGTGATTATAGTGAAAAATCGTTGATTAATCCTAAGCATGATGCGGAGGATATGGCAAAGGCTCTAAAAGAGCTTGGGTTTGAGGAGCCTAAGGTACTCTATGATGCAACCCGCTCTCAAATACTAAATGCTTTAGAGGATATTAAGCTTCTTTTATTAGAAAACCCTAATAGCATAGTGGTTTATTATTTTGCGGGTCATGGTTTGCAAGTTGATGGTGTGAATTACTTATTACCGATTGGTAGTGACTACGCTTCTAAGATAATGTTGGAGAATGGTGACGGTATTAAATTAGATACAGTATTAAGCTCTTTAAAAGAGGGTCAGCCTAAAGCGGGTATTGTTATTTTAGATGCATGTCGTGATAACCCATATAAAGCAAAGTTAGAGCAAGGAGCTCGTAGTGCTAAAATAGCACAAGGACTGGGTGAGATTAGTTTTCCTTCGGGGTTTTGGGTAGCGTATTCGGCTTCACCTGGAACGATAGCTTTAGATGGTGATAGTGGGCAACGTAATAGTCCTTATGCCACTGCTTTATTAAAACATCTGCGTACCCCAGAGATCGATTTAGCTGATATTTTTGATTTAGTAAGGAGAGATGTTGAAGTGTCAACGAACTTCAAGCAGTTACCTCGTGAAATTAAAGGGTTGTCAGGTCGACTATATTTTGCAGGATTGCCTAAGGCTAAAAAACTATTCGGGGAATCTACCAAAGCACAAATAGCAGAGCTATTAATCAAGGCCCAGAAAAATCCAAAAGAGTTAATTAATTTGCAAGAGCTTTTAGTTGCCGAAGGTGCTATGTCTGTATCTAGTGCAGATCCACAAATGCAAGCTGTTAGTATTGCTACACAACAAGTGAGCGATAATACTGAACAAAAAGCTTTAGCCCAAGCTATGGATGTTTATCTTAGTTCTAATAAAAGCTCTGTGGAGCAATTAGAGAGTTTAAGCAATCAAGGTAATGTGTTTGCAGGTATGATGTTAGAATGGGGTTATCGAGGGGGGGCAGCAGGATTTGATAAGAATTCTGATAGAGCTGATCATTATTTAGTACAGAGTCAGGAAGCCTATAAAAAATTAGAGACCTTAAAGCACTTAAATGACCCGATTGTAGATAGCTGGATAGCCAATCAATATCGAGGATCAGATAACTATGAGCAGCAGGCTTTAGCTATACCTATTTTAGAGAAAGCAGCTGAAAAAGGTTTTGGTTACGCCCAATATGCCTTAGGTGTTATGTATGAATATGGAAGAGGAGTGGAGAAATCCGAGGAGGAGGCTACTAAGTGGTATAAAAAGGCTTCAAATCAACAGCTAGCTTATGCACAAAATAATCTGGGTTGGTTTTATGAGTCTGGAAAAGGAGGCTTAGAAAAAGATGAAAAGAAAGCACTAGATCTTTATGAGGCAGCAGTAAAGCAAGGTTATGCCCAAGCTCAAAATAATTTAGGAGCCTTTTATGCGAAAGGTAAAGGTGGTTTAGATAAAGATGAAAAAAAGGCTTTAGACTTATATCAAAAAGCAGCCAATCAGAATAACTCTGATGCACAAAATAATTTAGGTCGGTTTCATGCTTCTGGAAAGGCAGGCTTAGAAAAAAATGAAGAAAAAGCGCGTCAATTATATGAAGCATCAGCACAACAAGGGAATATTGATGCCCAAGTAAATTTAGCATTGATGCATGCCAAAGGTGAAGGAGGGTTAAAAAAAGACGAAAAATTAGCTATAAATCTTTTAAAAGCATTGGTGGATAAAGACATAGCGCGTGCCCAGCTTGAGCTAGGCTTTGCTTATGAAAGAGCTTTATACGGATTGCCTAAAAATGAAGAAAAGGCAGTTGAGTTATATAAAAAATCAGCAAATCAAGGTTATGCTAATGCACAAAATAATTTAGGTTGGTTTTATGCTTCTGGAAAAGGAGGCTTAGAAAAAAATGAAAAGAAAGCTTTAGAGCTATATCAAAAAGCAGCCGATCAAGGCAATGCTATGGCACAAGCTAATTTAGGTGAGTTCTACGAGTATGGTAAAGCTGAACTAAAAAAAGATGAGTTAAAGGCATTGGAGTTATATAGGAAATCTGCAAGTCAAGAAAATGAAAAGGGGCAAGTTAGTTTGGCTTGGTTTTTTGAGGATGATAAAGCTGGTTTAGAAAAAGATGAAAAACAGGCGCTTAATTGGTATAAGAAAGCAGCAGATCAAGGAAACGCTCGCGCTCAGAGAGCAATAGGTTGGGCTTACCGATATGGAAAGTTAGGCCTTAAACCAGATAGCTTACAAGCATTAGATTTATTTCAAAAAGCAGCAGATCAGAATGATGCAAGAGCTATATATGAGTTAGGTTTAATGCATGAAGAAGGTGAGGGAGTAAGTGAAAATGCTTCAAAGGCTATCGAGCTTTATACTGAGGCAGCTAATCTAGGAAGTAGTTCAGCCCAGCTTAAATTAGGTACGATTTATGATTACGGAACTACAGGCGTGAAAGAAAATTTAGATACTGCCAAAAAATGGTATAAATTGGCTGCAGATCAGAATAATAATGTAGCTCAAAATAATTTAGGGATTCTTTACTATCGTAAAGAACTTAACAAAGAAGATGCTATTATGTGGCTTAAAAAAGCTGCTGAAGCCGGAAATATTTCATCTCAGAATAGTTTAGCTATAATTTATGAAGAGCAAGGCGATATTGACTCTGCAATGGAGTGGTATTTAAAAGCTAAAAAGTTAGGAGATAGCTATGCAGGTGATAATTTGCAAAGATTGATTGATTCTCAGAGTAAGCCTGTTATTAAGGAGGTAGTCCGCACAGTAGTAGATTGTTCTAGTGGCAATTGTGATAAGAAAAGAGAGGTAGTCAAAGCACCTGAGGCAGCAACGCCACAAGATTACACTCATACGCACCCTGCTGTTCCCGGATGTACTGGGGCAACCACCCATGCACACCCCTATACAGACCCTAATCACACTCATAACTATAAATGCCGATAAAAGTACTTAATCTTGCTCTGCCACTGTATAAGTGGCGTGAGCTGTAATGAATGAATAATTACCCAACCCCACAGCCCTAAAATCACTATAATCTATTTACCCATTCACCTAAGAAAGCACTCTGATGGCTGAAAAAGACATTATTAGTAAAGACGTGTTACAACATTTAGCCGCTGATATTGCCAATATTTTGCTGCATCTTGATGTAGAGCACGATTCGGTAGAATTATTACAAACCGAACAACAACGCATTGAATCACGCCGTGCTGATATGGTTGCTCGCATGCGTCGCCGCGCTAATGGTGAGCAATTTATTCTCCATGTCGAAATTCAAAACGCCAACGATGCGACCATGCCGATTCGTATGTTGCGTTATCTCACTGATATTGTGATGCTTTATCAGGATGAACCCGTATATCAGTATTTGGTCTATATTGGTAAATCCCGTCTGACGATGCCCAATGAGTACTTACAGCCTGACCTACAGTATCGTTATCAAGTACTCGATATGCACACGGTAGATTGCAATTTATTAATCACTCAGGACACGCCAGAAGCCTTAGTTTTGGCAATCTTGTGTGATTTTAAAGGTCAGGATGCGCAGGAAATTGTCAATTATATTGTGTTGCGTCTCCGACAATTGACTGCTGATAACGAACAAGCGTTTCGGAATTATTATGAAATGCTAGAAACTTTAGCAGATAATAGAGACTTACAAGCCAACCTAGACGAGGCAAAAAATATGCTTACACAAGTCGATGTCACTCGCTTTGCCAGTTATCGTTGGGGAGTAGAGGCAACTATGCGGCAATTACAACCCTTATTAGATGAAAAAGACCAACAGCTTTTGAATGAGCAGAAATTGCGTCAAGCAGAACAGCAGCGGGTGCGTCGTGGTGTGCAGCAATTAGCCCAAATGAATACCCTGACTCATCAAGCGATTGCGGATATTTTTCAATTAAGCTTGGCAGAGGTAGAAGCCATTTTAGCTGATCAACCTAATGGCTCAGTGCATTAAGCTTTGAGTATTTTTACGGTGTATTGATGCGGTACGGATTGCTAGTAATCCGTACTAGCTCAATAGCTTCTGCGTTTCCTCAATTACCCAATCTAGCCGCATTTGCTCCTCCACACGCGTCTCCATAATTCGTTGCCGCTGCAATAGCTCCAGTTTCTTAAGCAGCAATTCATGATTACGCACCGATAAGCTAGAAGTACTCGCCCCCCTAGTCACTGGCTCTGCCACAACAGGTTTTAATAACGCTGTATTAGTTAGCAGCACTGGAATCTCCGCCCCTTTGATCCCCGCCAAACCAATTGCTGTCACCCCCAATTGATGTGCAAACTCAAATGACTCTCCAGCTCCTAATGCATCATAAAAGGCTACGGCATATTCCAGTGCCGCCTTATCGGAAATAGCCTCTGACATGCCTATGACATAGGGAATATATTGAGTGATTACCTCCGCTTGCACACGGCTATAACATGCATTGAGTAGCACACACTGAATCTTATCTTTAAACAAACTCAACAAACTACCTAAGGCCTCATTAGGAATAGCTTGGGCTTTGCCCGTTGGATCCTCAAGCATTAAGCCTAATAAGCCCTCACCATGCCCACTAAAATGCACAATGGTGGGTTTCACTTCTAATAAAGCACGGCGTAAATCCTGAGCACGTAACGCATGGCGTGTTTCTAACTTAAAAGCATCACGTTGTTGAGCGCGTTGCAAGCCTTCTCGAATATCGCGCACCTCTTGATCAAGGCGCAGTGGTTTAGTGTCGGTAGGATTAGCGGCGAGAACTAGAATTGTATGCTGCATAGTGTTGCCTAAGAGTAAACTATTGGCTCATTATAACGACTTCGCTAGAAAAACACTGCATGGCATCCCACCATTAAATATGCCAAAATTCATAGACCCCTTTCATTGACCCCTTTCATTGACCCCACTGGGACGTACTTATGCTAAAGCTGGATGAGCAAGACTTGGATTTGATTAATAAATTAGACTCCAATGCCTCTTTAACGGTACAGGATAAACTAGCCCTCAAAGATAATCTGCGTACTCTAGAACAACGCCTCTTTAGCTATGAGCAACGCCTACAAGCTCAGTCAGCGGCCCTGTCAGAAAAAGATGGACATATCCGCACCCGTGATTTGCGCATTGATGAGCGTGATGCGGCGCTTAAAGAACTCACCCAGCGCCTTAATGAAAAAGAACAAACGCTCCAGTCACTAGCTACACGCATTGATAAACAAATGGCGTCTTTGCAAAGTCGTGAAGACTTTGTGGGTAATAAAGATGCGATTATTAAAGAACGCGAAGTACGTCTGCGGGAATTAGAAAAGTCTTTGATGCACTTTGAAAAGCTCTTGCAAGAAAAAGAGCTGGTGATTCAGCAGCGAGACCGTGCATTAGATGAAAAAGATCGTGCCATTTTACGCTTTGATCAAGCGTTGCAAAGTAAAGACAAAATCGTGCAGGGGCGCGATGAATCACTCAAGAAAAAAGATCAGCAATTTATTGAGCGTGAGCAGCAGCTACAAGAGCGTACCCGCCAAACCTTGGAGCAGGAAAAGCTCTTAAAAGAGCGTGATTTGCAGCTCTCCACCCGTGATCAAACCGTTGCTGAGCGTGATGAACAACTCTCAGAGCGCAATCGACGCTTAGCTGAGGCTCAATTACAGGTACAAGTGCGTGATCAGGCGATTGCGGAACGTGATAAACAAATTCAAGCTCGTGAGGAGGTACTGGCTCGCAAAGAGCAGCTCTTAATCGAGCGTGATGCTCGACTTTCCGCGCAACAAAAACAATTAGCCGAACGCGATGATAATGTAGGTCAGCGTGATCAGCAGCTAGCGAAACTTGACCTCATTATTAGTGAGCGTGACCTAACCCTAACCGAGCGTGAGCGAGCGATTGCGGAGCGTGATCAGCAGAGCTTTAAGCATTTAGATGCTATTAAAGCCTTAGAGGAGCAATTAGCTTTACGTGACAAACAAATCGCGGAGCGCGATGAGCACTTACAATGGCGCGATCAACGCATTGCCCATGCAGATGAGCAGGTTAGAGAGCGTGATGAGGTTTTAAAAGCGCGGGATCAAGCACTGACTAAGCGCGATCAACATTTGACTGAACGTGATGCACACATTAAGGAAAAGGACGAAGTATTAACAGCGCGGGATCAAAGTATTAGCGCTCATACGGTGCAACTCACCGAGCGCGATAAGCAATTACAGCAACGTGATACTCAACTGCATAATCGTGATCAACAACTCAATGAGCGTGATCAACAGATCCAACAGCGTGATCATCAACTGGCTCAGCTTAATACGCAATTACAGGAACGTGAAAAGACTTTAAGTGAGCGTGATCAAACCTTAACACTACGCGAGCAGACGATTAATGGTCTAGAGCAGGGTATCCAAACCCGCGATGGTAGTATTCAAGAGCGCGATAAAGTCATTCAAATGCGTGACTATACGATTTCTGAGCGCGAACATACGATTCAGCAAGTCAATACTCAAGTGACTACGCGTGATACCACCATTGCTGAGCGTGATAAGAGTATTCAAGAGCGCGATCACCAGATTGAACATTTACAACTTGAGTTAAAGCAGCGTGATCAATCGTTAAGTGAGCGCGATAGTGAATTACAACAACGCGAACAAACCATCCAAACTCGTGATGCAGCGATTCAAGTTCGTGATGCTCAGTTGGCCGAGCGCGATGTCACCGTCAAAGCACTTAATCAACAAATCACTCAACTAGGTTCAGTGATTCAAGAGCGCGATCAAACTTTGGCTCAGCGCGAAGAAACTATTGCCGAGCGCGATTTAGTGATTGCTGAGCGTGAGCGTCAATTACAAAAGCGTGATCAAGCCTTAAGTGAGCGCGATCAAAAGTTACAAGAGCAAATCTTGCAGTTACAGCAACGCGATCAAACCATCGCTGAGCGCGATCAAACCATTGCAGTAAAAGAAACCCATATTCGTCACTTAGATGCTGAGTTACAACGTTTAACTGTGCAAATGCAGCAGCAAGAACTACGCATTCATGATTATCTCAATCAGATTAACCAACGTGATGAGCAGTTAAGGTCCCGCGATCAAGTGATTACCTTGCGGGATCGTCAATTAGATAAGGTCAATAAAATTGCTACGCGTCAAACATCGGGTGAGAAAAGCAGTTTAATTACGGGTTTAATTACCGGAGGCGCGGCTACCGCTATTTTTGTACTGGCTCTTAAGCTGATGCAAATCCTTTAAACCTCACGCTCCTCGCCTTCGATAATAAAACCAATTTTGCGCGGTTTAGAGGCCGGAGTATTTTGATCGATTTTTTCTACATAGCACAGCATTTGTACAGTGGCTTGATGCGCTAGGAGCATACAGGGGCTGCCGTTCAATGTCCCTTCAATGCGAATACCGTGAAAGCTCTCTTGGGCAAGGCGATGCACGCGAATTTGCAGTCCACCGTTTAAAATAGCCATCACAGCAGGTTGTACACCTTCGGGTAATTGGCGTCGCCACTCCATAATCGATTCTGCTAAGCGGCGCATCAGTACAGCAGAGGATTGGTAGTTATTTTCCAATGCTTTATCCGAGCTACAGTTCACTTCAATTAAATTAGGCGAGGGGGCTGCATGGGGTAGCGGTAAGAGGTTCGCATCGTGCATAGCTTCGGTGATAAGACGAGTAGAGGCTGCGTTAGTAAAGGCTTCGAGCGCTTGTTTCATAGAGGACAAAGCAAAAGTAGGATGGGGCATAGTTGTCATTGTTGTCCTCTTAGCCAGTGGATGATGCACTATAGACTGCCAGAGATTAGCTATTAACACTAGATGGATAGGCAGCTATTTATCCGACTGATCTTGTAGGATATTGATCTATAAAAAATTATTCTATTAGGTTGACAAAAAGTTGGCTGACAATATCTATTTTAGCTAGGTATACTGAGCCTTACGACTTTAAGAGTCGTCGGTATTCAATCCTAGGACTTAGGAGGAGAGATTCAATATGACAGTCCAAATGACTCGTCGCCAGTTTTTTAAAGCGGCGGGGGTTGGGGTGGCTAGCACGGGAATAGCAGCTTTAGGGCTAACGCCTGAAGCAGTGCAAGCAGCGACCCGACCTTTCAAACTAGAGCGTACCACAGAGGCACGCAATATATGCCCTTACTGCTCGGTAAGTTGTGGCGTGTTGATGTATAGCCTTGGTGACAAAGCTAAAAACGTTCAGGCCGAAATTATTCACATCGAAGGCGACCCTGATAATCCAGTGAATCGCGGTACTCTCTGCCCTAAGGGGGCGGGTCTATTGGATATGATTCATAGCCCTGACCGACTGAAATACCCTGAAGTACGTGAAGCAGGCTCTAATGAGTGGAAACGCGTGTCTTGGGATGAAGCGCTAACACGTATTGCCAAACACATGAAAGCGGATCGTGATGCTCATTTCCAAGCTAAAAATGCCGATGGTGTCATAGTGAATAGCTGGTCGACTATAGGGTTTTTAGCCAGTTCAGCCGCATCGAATGAAGCAGGTTACATCACGCACAAGGTATTACGTGGTTTAGGCTGTACAGCTATCGACACACAGGCTCGTATTTGACACTCACCGACGGTAGCCAGTCTGGCTCCGACGTTTGGGCGTGGTGCGATGACCAATCATTGGGTCGATATTAAAAACGCTGATCTTATTTTAATTATGGGCGGCAATGCTGCTGAAGCGCATCCTTGCGGCTTTAAGTGGGTCATTGAAGCCAAAAAAACACGCAACGCTAAATTAGTAGTAGTAGACCCACGCTTTACGCGCTCTGCTGCGGTTGCTGATTTTTATACTCCTATTCGTACTGGATCGGATATTGCGTTCCTAGGTGCGGTGATTAACTACCTATTGAGCAATAACAAGTTCAATCAAGAGTATGTCAAAACCTATACCAACGCGGCTTATCTGATTAATGCAGATTATAAGTTTGCCGAGGGTATGTTCTCTGGCTTTGATGAAGCCAAGCATTCTTATGCCTCTGAGACATGGCAATACCAGCGCAATGCGGATAATCAAATTCTAACTGATGATACCTTGCAAAATCCGCAATGCGTATTGCAGTTAATGAAAAAGCATTTTGCCTCTTATACACCAGAAATGGTGGCTAAGGTAACGGGTACGCCACAAGCCGATTTTGAAAAGATAGCGGCTATGATTGGCGAGTGCGCTCAACCTAATAAAGTCATGACGATTTTATATGCATTAGGTTGGACGCAGCATTCGGTCGGCTCGCAAATGATTCGCACGATGGCGCTGATCCAATTGCTGTTAGGCAATATTGGTGTAGCCGGGGGCGGTATTAACGCACTACGCGGTCATGCGAATGTACAGGGCATTACCGATATGTGTTTGTTTGGAGCCAGTTTGCCCGGCTATTTAGCGAGTCCTAGTGAAAAAGAGCCTACGTTAGCGGCTTTTCTGGAGGCGAAAACCCCTAAACCCACACGCTTAGGTCAGATGAACTACTGGGCAAATTACAGTAAGTTCATGGTAAGTTTGTTGAAAGCCTTCTATGGTGCGAACGCAACCGCTGATAATGAATTCGGCTATCAATGGATGCCTAAAATCAGTGGTGCTCAGGATGTATTAGCTCTCTTTGAGCGTATGCACCAAGGCAAAATGACAGGGTTTGTGTGTCAAGGCTTTAATCCTTTAGCGTCGGTGTCGCATAAAGCTAAAATCGGTCAAGCACTGGCTAAATTAAAGTATTTAGTCGTGATTGATCCTTTGGCGACTGAAACCTCGGAGTTTTGGAAACCGCAAGGCGAGTATCATGACGTTAAAGCCGAAGAGGTCAAAACCGAAGTATTCCGCCTACCCGCTAATTTATTTGCTGAGGATGAAGGTTCATTTACCAATTCTGGACGGGTTATTCAGTGGCGTTGGGCAGGAGCGGGGGGACCCGGAGAGAGTAAGGGCGATATTGAAATTATGGCGACCTTATTCATGAAGCTCAAAGCCTTTTATGCAGCCGAAGGAGGGGCATACCCAGAGCCTTTAACTAAACTGCATTGGCCTTATCGTATTCCTCATAAACCCTCTCCTGAGGAGTTGGCTAAAGAGGTGTCGGGCTATGCGATTGGTGATGTGTTTGATCTCAATGATGTCACCAAACAACTAGCCAAGGCGGGCGAGCAATTATCCACCTTTGCTCATTTACGTGATGATGGCTCTACGGCTTGTGGTAACTGGATCTATGGTGGTTCGTGGTCGCAAGTCGGTAATCTCATGGCAAGGCGTGATAATTCAGACCCATCTGGTTTAGGTCAAACCTTAAACTGGGGCTTTGCATGGCCGGCTAATCGGCGCATTCTCTATAATCGTGCTTCGTGCGATGCTAGTGGTAAGCCTTGGGATGCGACACGCACCGTGATTAAGTGGAATGGTAAAACATGGGGCGGAAATGATATTCCCGATATTCGTCCTGATACGCCACCCGAAGAAGGAGTCGGACCATTCATTATGAACCCTGAAGGGGTCGCTCGCTTGTTTGCTATTAGTGGCATGAAAGAAGGGCCTTTCCCCGTTCATTATGAACCCTTTGAAACGCCTTTAAAGGCTAATCCGTTCTATCCGACTAATCCCAAAGCCTTAAATAATCCCGCTGCACGGGTATTCCCTGAGGATTTGAAGCATTTTGGTAAGGCGGATGAATTCCCTTATGTAGCCACTACTTATCGCTTGGTGGAGCATTTCCACTTCTGGACTAAACACTCACTCCTCAATGCGATTACTCAACCAGAGCAATTCGTAGAGATTGGTGAGGAGTTAGCCAGCAGTAAAGGGATTAGTCACGGTGATAAGGTCAAAGTAAGCTCTAAACGCGGTGAAATTCATGCGCGTGCTGTGGTGACTAAGCGCATTAAAGCCTTAAGTGTGGATGGACAAACGGTGCATACGGTGGGTATCCCGATTCACTGGGGCTTTAAAGGCGTGACACGTCCGGGCTATTTGGCGAATACGCTGACCCCTTATGTAGGTGATGCGAATACCCAAACGCCTGAGTTTAAGTCGTTTTTAGTCAATATTGAGAAGGCATAAGGAGAGTAACGATGGCAATGTTAGATATCCAACGCCGCTCGGCGACTACGACTGAAACTCCTAAAGCGCGTTCCTTACCAGAGGTTGCTAAGCTCATTGATGTATCGACCTGTATTGGCTGTAAAGCCTGTCAGGTCGCCTGCATGGAGTGGAATGATCTACGCGATGAGGTCGGTCATAATGTAGGCGTCTATGACAATCCAGCGGATCTCTCGGATCAAAGCTGGACGGTCATGCGCTACACCGAAACCGAGCAAAACGGCAAACTCGAATGGCTGATTAGGAAAGACGGCTGCATGCATTGTGCCGATCCGGGTTGCCTGAAAGCATGTCCTTCTCCGGGCGCTATCATTCAATACACCAATGGCATTGTCGATTTCCAACAGGAACATTGCATTGGCTGCGGTTATTGTGTGCAAGGGTGTCCGTTTAATATTCCGCGCATTTCCCAAAAGGATAATAAAGCCTACAAATGTACTTTATGTTCGGATCGGGTGAATGTCGGTCAAGAACCCGCTTGTGTCAAAACCTGTCCTACGGGTGCGATTCATTTTGGTACTAAAGAGGACATGAAAGACTATGCTGAAACACGGGTCACTGATTTAAAGTCACGCGGCTACGACCAAGCAGGGCTATATGATCCACAGGGCGTAGGGGGTACGCATGTAATGTATGTGCTCCATCATGCAGATCAACCAACGCTCTATAATAAGCTACCCGATAACCCTAAGATTTCTGCTACCGTTGAGTTGTGGAAAGGAGTCGCTAAGCCTTTAGGTTTAGCAGGCTTGGGAGTCGTGGCACTGGGCGCGTTTATGCATTTCATCCGTCGTGGTCGTAAAGTAGTGGCGGTTGAAAATGGTCAAGTGCATGTGGAGAACACCGCTGATAGGCGTGGTGCGGCAGTCGCGGCTCAAGCAGAGGAGAAGGTGTAATGGTGAACGAAAACGATATGGTGTTACGTTATACACCGTCCCAGCGCTCTAACCATTGGGTTGTAGCGATACTCTTCTTTTTAGCGGCGTTCTCTGGTTTAGCCTTATTCCACCCTTCACTATTTTGGTTAACTAATCTATTTGGTGGGGGGGCGTGGACGAGGATATTACACCCGTTTTTTGGGGTGGCAATGTTCCTGTTGTTTCTCATTTTAGCACTACGCTTTATGGGGCATAATTTTATGAAATCGTATGATTTTAAATGGTTAGCGCACCTTAAAGATGTGATTGTGGGCAATGAGGAAAAAATCCCTCCGGTAGGGCGTTATAATGCCGGACAAAAGCTCCTGTTTTGGGTCATGGTGTGGTGCATGATTGCCCTCGTCGTAACGGGCATTATGTTCTGGCGTCCTTGGTTTAATGGCTATTTTGCTATTGAGCTACAGCGCTTAGCGGTCTTGATTCATGCCCTATCGGCATGGATTTTGATTGCGGGTATTATGGTGCATATTTATGCGGCATTTTGGGTCAAAGGCACGATGCGCGGTATGCTTAGTGGCTGGGTATCACGCTATTGGGCTAAGGCACATCATCCTTTATGGCATGACGAAATCAGCGAAGAGAAGCATCATTCATGAGTCTTGTATCAGCAACTACCCCTCTAGTAGCGGCTGAGCAGCTAGGAGTAGCCTCTACGGCTGCTCCTCGTTTGTTACTGCCCGAAGCACGTACTGTATTTGAGCAGCGTGCACAACGTTTTCATACGTTAATACCCTCTCATCCATTAGCTCAATGGTTAAGCTTTTGCGCCCATTTAGCTGAGGTGCAACATGAGTTAGTGCCTCAAATCATCATCGCGCCCTCTTATGAATTGGCTGATTTAGCTATCACTCATTGGCAGGCGGATAGTTCTTGGACTTATTGGCAACAAGTCTTGCAAGCTATGCTAGGCAAGGTAACAGCACCTGAGCAACAAGCCTTAATAGAGCAATTGCAAACGTGGGATCAAGCTCAATGGCAAGCTGAGGCTCAAGCACTGTTATTAGGTAATGAATTAAGCCATCCAGAGGCGGCTCCTTTTATAGCAGCGGCACTTCAGGTGGAATGGACAGCTAAGGCAAGCCATGCACCACTCCCCAAGCAAGCGGATTTACCCACCGATGCGCCTGTGTGCCCAGTATGTGGTTCGCATCCGATGGTGAGTGTGGTACACACCGGAGATCCTACGCATGGGGTGCGTTATTTAGTGTGTTCGTTGTGCAATAGTCAATGGTATGCCACACGAGCAAAGTGCACCAATTGTGATAGCCCTAAACCGGTGAATTTATTAGGTGAGTCGAGTGAGGCAGCCGTGCAAGGTGAGTGCTGTGATGCTTGCCATAGTTATGTGAAATTACTGTCTTTATTAAAAGATATTCGCCTCGATCCCTGTGCCGATGATTTAGCGACCTTAGGCTTAGACACCGCATTGGCTGAGGCCAAGTACCAACGCGCGGCGCGTAATTTATTTTTACCGGAATGATTTAAGTTTTATGACCTCAACTCCACCAGTGGCGCGTGCGCTCTGGCAGCAATTACCCTCGGTAGATCGGGTACTGAATACAGCACCAGCGAGTACTTGGATGGCTCAGTTTGGGCGCAATGAAGTGCTGCATTGTACCCGTACTGTACTCGCACAAATGCGTACTACTTTAAAGGCAGAACAGCCTGCTCCCGAATTCAATACACTACTGCAACGTATTGAATCTTTACTCCACGAACGCGCTAAACCTAATTTACGTCCGGTGTTTAATCTCACTGGAACAGTCCTGCACACTAATCTAGGGCGTGCCACTTTACCCGAAGCGGCGCTTGAAGCGATTGCTATTGCTGCCCGTCAGCCTTGTGCTTTGGAGTATGCCTTGGATGAGGGAGGACGTGGTGATCGTGATGAAGTGGTACTGGATTTAATTCAAGAATTGACCGGAGCACAAGCCGCAACGGTGGTTAATAATAATGCCGCAGCAGTGTTTTTATTGCTCAATACGTTAGCGATGCGCAAAGAAGTGATCGTCTCGCGGGGTGAATTAGTCGAGATTGGGGGGGCGTTTCGTATTCCTGATATTATGCAGCGAGCGGGCGCGAAGTTAGTGGAGGTGGGTTGCACTAATCGTACTCATTTGCGTGATTATGAAGGGGCAATTCGTCCGCGTACAGGTTTAGTGATGAAGGTGCATACTAGCAATTATGCCATACAGGGGTTTACCCATAGTGTGAGCACGGCTGAATTAGCGTCATTAGCACATAGTCATGGTTTGCCACTGGTTGAGGATTTAGGCAGTGGCACTTTAGTCAATTTGGAGCGTTGGGGTTTACCTCATGAGCCGACCCCGCGTGAAGCACTAGAGGCAGGGGCGGATTTGGTAAGTTTTAGCGGTGATAAATTATTAGGGGGACCGCAAGCAGGTATTTTGGTGGGTAATAAAGACCTGATTCAAAAGCTCAAAAAGAATCCTCTTAAACGCGCCTTACGCTTAGGCAAATTAACATTAGCAGCCTTAGAAGCCACCTTACGTCTCTATCGTAATCCCGACGCTTTACCTGAGCAGCTCGAAACTTTACGCATCTTAACGCGTCCCGCCGCTGAGATTGAAGCTCAGTGCCAGCGTTTATTAAACCCTTTGCAGCAAGCCCTTAGTGCTTTTAATGCGTTAGTGACCATTGAGCCTTGTTTATCACAAATAGGTTCGGGGTCTTTACCTGTAGATCGTTTACCTTCGAGCGCTTTAGTGATTCGCATGGATAATAAACGCGGGACTGGATTAAATAAGGTCGAGCGTTATTTGCGTGAATTACCGACTCCGGTGATTGGACGGATAACGGATAAAGCGTTGTGGTTAGATTTGCGGTGTTTGCGGGTGGAGCAGGAGGGTGAGTTTGTAGGGTTTTTGCAAGCAGCAACACTATCATGATCATTGGCACAGCAGGACATATTGATCACGGCAAAACGACGCTGATTCAAGCGCTAACGGGCGTGAATACAGATCGCTTACCTGAAGAAAAACGGCGCGGTATTACTATTGAGTTAGGTTTTGCCTATTTGCCCTTGGAGGATGGGCGTGTATTAGGTTTTGTCGATGTGCCCGGACATGAAAAATTCGTACATACCATGACCGCAGGAGCTAGTGGGATTGATCATGCTTTGCTGGTGATAGCAGCAGACGATGGCATTATGCCGCAAACTTTAGAGCACTTAGCGATTGTACAGTTTATGGCAGTACCACAGCTAAGTGTTGCTTTGACTAAGGTTGATCGTGTTAGTGCCGAACTTGTGCAACAGCGCCAAGTTGAGATTCAACAGTGGCTCACAACCACTGCCTATGCTAATGCCCCAATTTTTCCCGTAGCTGCTGTGATGGGGCTAGGGGTAAAAGCACTGTATCAACATCTGATTAGTCTTCCAGAAAATACTGAGCATTCAAGTAATCAAGGCGTGCGTTATGCAATAGATCGTTGCTTTGTATTAGCAGGGAGTGGCGTCACCGTTTCAGGTTTATTGCATACTGGCACGGTTAAAGTCGGTGACTATCTCACCTTAAGTGCCGATAGTGTCAAAGTACGTATTCGCTCTATCCATGCACAAAACCAAGCAGCATCCGTGGCTTATGCAGGGCAACGTTGTGCATTAGTATTAGTGGGTGCGGATAAAGAGCACATCGAGCGCGGTGCTTGGCTATTAAGTTCAGAGATCAATCAGCCCACTGAACATTTTGATATGCAGGTGCAAGTAGCGCCTAATGCCACTCATACTTTACGCGAAGGCTTAGAGGTGATGGTGCATCACGGTGCAGCCCGTTGTCCCGCACGCTTAGTATTATTAGAGAGCAAAACCTTGGGCGCAGGTGAGCAGGGCTTGGTGCAGTGTCATTTAGATCAAAAGCTTCCTGTTTTTTGGCGGGATCGTATCGTGCTGCGTGATATGTCGGGGCAATACACATTGGCAGGTGGTTGGGTGTTAGATCCTGAGCCGCCATTACGCGGGCGCAAAAAGCCAGTTCGCTTAGCTTACTTAAAAGCACTGGATCAAGGCGATGCAGTGAGTGCCTTAAGTAGGGTAGTGCAGCAAAGTAGCGCTCCGTTAAATTTAAGCATTTGGGCACGCAAGATGAATCGTGCAGTAACTGAATTACAAACGAGTATTACCGATACGCTTCCCTCGATCATTACGCTGCAAGGTAATGGCTCATTATGGTTAGTGACTCAATCGTTACTTACTCAACTGAATGAGCAGCTAAATACTCGATTGCTAGCCTTTCATGCACAATTCCCCGATGAACCCGGCTTATCGATAGAGCGCTTAAGACGCATAGCTTTTCCCACTTGGGAAGTAGAGCTTTGGCAAGTCAGCGTTGAGTATTGGCTAGCGCATAAAATATTAGCTCGCTCTGGTAGCTTTATTCATTCACCGACACACAGTGTGACTTTGAGTACCGATGAGCAAGCACTTTGGGAGCTATTAGTTCCGTATCTCAATCAGCAAACCTTTGAGCCTCCTTGGGTGCGTGATCTAGCTCAAACCATTAAGCAACCGGAAAATCTAGTGCGCCAAGTGTTATGTAAGCAAGCACGCTTAGGGCAAGTGCATCAGGTGGTGCGGGATTTATTTTATACGCCACAGCAAATCAATCAGTTGGCGGTGATAGTGCGTGAGTTAGCGCAGCCACTATTGAGTGTTGTAGCGTTTCGAGATCGTATTGGTATTGGGCGCAAGCGTGCGATTCAGATTTTAGAGTTTTTTGATCGAGTCGGTTTGACACGACGCTTTGTAGGCGAGGGTAATAAAGGTCAAAAACGTGATGAACGTGTGATACGTAATGCAGAGCTATTTAGCGCTTAGCTTTTTAATCCGCTTTAGTTGGTTTATCATTCAATAGCTTGGAAAGGTGGCATACCCCGGTGGGATGTCCAGACTTCAAATCTGGGAAGGGCTGTCACACGGTTCTTGGTGGGTTCGACTCCCATACCTTTCCGCCAGCCTTTTTTGAACTTCAAATGTATTAACCCATTAAGGTATTAAAACTTAGCAGGGCGCAATACGGTCACATCAGACAAGAATAAAATCATGCCATAGTGTTCGTAATAGCGTGCTTGCATATGCTCAGCGATCCGTTGTGCCGTCGCCTCGTCACAGACTACCTCAATGCGAATATTGCTACTTTCATCCCAAGCTGCGCTGCGTGGTCCGCGATGACCTTCTCCGCGAGCGTCAGTAATAGTAAAACCGTGTGCACCGAGCGTTTTAATATCATTACACACCAGACGTTCTAAGGCAGATTCAGTGATAATAGTTAATAACTTACGGTTAGTAGGGTTCATATACTTCCTCCTTGCATCAGCGTGAATGCATAGGCAGCCATCGAGTGATAAAGCGGGATACCTACCAGCACATTAAAGGGGAAGGTGACCCCTAAAGAGGCGGCTAGGGATAGAGTAGGATTCGCTTGTGGTACAGAAATACGCATAGCAGCGGGTACGGCAATATAAGACGCACTAGCCGCTAAAATACCCAGCATAGCAGTACCGCCCAATGAGAGTCCCAATAATAAACCTAGACTAATTCCAATCACCGACGAAAATAAGGGCATGCACAGTCCAAATACGATCAAAAACAGTCCGTGATTGCGCAAACTGCCCAATTGAGCCGCAGTGATCAGCCCCATTTCCAGTAAAAACAACGCCAAAATACCTTTGAATAAATCAAAGAACAAAGGCTTGAGTGGTGCAATGCCTTCTGAGCCTGCAATCCAACCAATGAGTAGACCACCGACGAGTAGCACAATCCCTTTACCGAGGAATACCTCGTGCATCACTACACCTAGTTGCAAGTCTTTAGAAATTCCGCGTGCCAACAAAATACCGACTAAAATCGCCGGAATCTCCAAAATCGTCAGCAAAAAGGGCATGTACTCCTCAAAACTGACATTTTGACTGGCAAAGTAAGCTACTGCTACCGCATAAGTAGCCACACTAACCGAACCATAGTGAGCCGCAATCGAAGCTGCATCAGCGCGTGGTAAACGTCCTAGCCAGAGCAGAATAGGAAAAGCAATCAAAGGCAAAGCTGCACCCATTGCTGTGACTGCGAGCGCTTGTACCATTAAATCAGTGACAGGCTGCTTGGCTAATTCAATCCCACCTTTAAGCCCAATAGTGAGTAATAGCAGCATACTGATGAGTTCATACACCGCAGCAGGCAAACGTAGTTCTGAGCGCAACAAACCCGCTACTAAACCCATAATAAAAAATAGCAGTACGGGGTCTAGCGTACCCATAGGGAGGCTCCTTTTGCTCTAAAGACCATAAGATAAACAAGTGAGCGACCTAATGACGCTTATGATGTAAGTACTTGAGCCAAAGTAATCGTGTATTTCCTCCGCAGTCGTTGTGAATACGTCCCTGTACGCTTCAAGGCGGCATCCCTGCCGCCAAGACTGCTCCAGAAACACACGATTACTGTTAGCTAGATACTTAAGCATTCTAGCGATGCTGATTTAGCACGTCACTAATCACTAGATTTATCAGGATGTTTGCTTACGTCTTTAGAGGAACTACCAAGAATCACTGAAATCCTTATAAGTACTTGAGCCAAAGTAACCGTGCATTTCTTCCGCAGTCGCTGTGAATACGTCCCTGTACGCTTCAAGGCGGCATCCCTGCCGCCAAGACTGCTCCAGAAACACACGATTACTTTCCCCCAGACACTTATTTTTAAATCATTTCTTTAGCGGGTTGGCGATAGCGTTCAGCTCCTTGGCGACGATAATCTCTGGGGCTAATACCTTTTAGCTCTAAAAAGCGTCGATTGAAATTCGCTACATTATTAAAGCCCACGTTGTAGCAAATGGTGCTCACGTATTGATCCGTTTCAATGAGTAATTGGCAGGCGCGATTAATGCGTAAGCGGTTGACAAAATCAGTAAAAGTATTGCCGGTGGCGCGATGAAAATAGCGCGAAAAACGGCTTTCACTCATTCCCAGCTTTTTAGCGATGTCGGCTAAAGAAAATGGATGCGCATAATGAGTGGTAATATAATCCACCGCCTCGCTGATTTGACGTAAAGACGCATCATCATCAAAACTTTGTAATTGCACACTAGAGAGCAGGCGATAGTCGGGGTAGTGTGCCAGTATATCTAATAGTTCAATAAATTTGCTAAGGCGTTGTAGACCTGAACATTGGCGAATCTGCGTCATATAATCATAGGCTTGCTCACTTAAACCGGTGAATTCTATGCCATGTTTAGCCCGCTCAAATAAGGGCAAGGCAGGGCGCAATTCAGGTAATAGAGCGCTGGCTTGACGCAACGGTTGATCAGAAAACTGCAAGACTAAATCACGGGTTTTCACCCCCTCAGCGGGTAAGTCGGTTGAAATCCAATTGTGCGGTAAGCGTGGTCCAGTGAGCACTAAATGACCGGGTTCAAAGCGTCCAATATAGTCCCCTACAAACACTTTACCTGAGGTGTTTACAATTAAGTGCAGTTCATATTCTTCATGATAGTGCCAGCGAATTAAGGGGTTAGGCGCACCATGCTCTAAGCAGCGTACATAACCAAAAGAACCTTCTGGTTCATAGCCTAAATCGGGAACGCGCTGAAAATCGCGCTCCCATTCAGGACTACGAGAATTGATGTGCTGTCGCGTTAAACGCCTCATACCCTTACTCCTAGGACATCACATTACCACCATCAACATTCAGTGTCTGAGCCGTAATATACGCCGCTTCGTTACTCGCTAAAAATACTGCTGCTCCGGCTATGTCTTCTGGCATTCCCATACGTCCTAAGGGGACTGCTTTACCTACCGCTATTTTCTTTTCCCCTTTAGCAAGACCCTCATACTTAGCAAATAAACCATCCACATGCTCCCACATCGGAGTATCAATAACCCCTGGAGAAATCGCATTCACTCGAATCCCATGTGGAGCCATCGCTAAAGCGGCGGATTGGGTATAGCTAATGACAGCCGCTTTAGTGGCACAGTAATGTGAAACTAATGCCTCGCCACGGCGTCCCGCTTGAGAGGCTAGATTAATAATACTGCCAGTTTTACCCGCATCCACTAAGCCTTGCAAAACCGCTTGCATGGTAAAAAACATACCCTTCACATTGACGGTAAACAGTTTGTCATACATGGCTTCATGGGATTCTAATAGGGGAGCCATATCAAAAATAGCGGCATTATTGACGAGTATATCTATCATACCGCGTGCAGCATTAGTCTGAGTAACAAAAGCTCTAACTGCTTCCGCATTAGTAATATCTAATGCGTGATAACTTAATTGCGTTGGGTATTGCTCTAACAAAGTACTTAATTCAGCACTCGCTTGTTTAGGTAAATCTACCGTGCTGCAATAAGCACCCTCCTTTAAATAAGCTTGCGTAATCGCTAACCCAATACCCCCATTCGCACCCGTGATTAGGGCATGTTTACCTACTAAACGTGCTGAGCTCATGCTGTTGCTCCCATAAATTGATGGACGCGTGCCACTGCATGTCTTAATGCGGCTATTAAGCGTTCATCACCCGCTAAAGGACCAAATAACACGCGTTCAGCGGCAAAAGCTGCAACGGGATCATCGGCTTGGCAAATGGCTTGAGCGGTGGCGGGGTTCATCGCTTGATCTTCATAATTAAACGGTACTTCACCACGTTGCTGGCGTTGTAAAAATACGAGGAAGAGGGCGGGTAGCATGGCAACGGCTTCAATACTACGTCCGGCTGCGAGTGCTTCACGTAAAGTCGGTTGAATAAAGCCCGGAATTTTAGAAAAACCATCCATCGCCACCCGCTGATTGGTATCTAAAATATTAGGATTGCTAAAACGATCCAGTACCACATCGCGGTAGTGTGCCAAATTAATCGGGCTAGGATGATCGGGATGATCAAGGCAGGGAATCACGTCTTGTGTGACATAATCATAAGCCATTTGGCGAATATCAGGGTCTTGAGTGCCTTGATGAATATAGCCATAGCCGCGTAAAGTCCCCGCCCACGCAATGCAGCTATGCGGTGCATTCAGTAGGCGGATTTTAGCTTCTTCATAGGGCATGACATCCTGCACCATTTCCACCCCTACCTGTTCCCAAGCAGGTCGACCATGAGCAAAATGATCTTCAATCACCCATTGAATAAAGGTTTCAGCCATGAGTGCAGCGGCATCATCACGCCCTGTTGCAGCTTTAACTCGCTCACGTATATCAGCAGTAGGGCGCGGGGTAATACGATCTACCATTGCATTAGGTGCGGTAGTATTAGCCTCTACCCAAGCAAGAAGTGCAGTATCACCGCGTTTAACTAAGAATTGCTTTAGGCCTCCATAAAAGCGCTCACCATTACTGCGCAAATTATCGCAATTGAGCAAGGTGACCGCGCCTGCATTAGCCTGCATACGAGCAGTTAACAGTTTAGTCAGAGCACCATAGATGGTTGAGTGTGCACCTGCTAAGTCAGCACGTAAATCTGCAAAGTGCTCATCTAATTGATGATGCGCATCAAGATAGTAACCTGCCTCCGTTACGGTAAACGAGATAATACGGGTATTAGGATCAGCAGCCACTTGAGTTAAACCGCTTAGCTCTGCATCCCAACTAATCACGTTCTCAATAGCACTAATAGTTTGATAAAAACGTTCGCCGGCAGTATTCACGGTTTCAAGGGTATAAGTACCGTTTTGTGCTTGTAAGGCCGCAATGGTATCTAACATATCAGGGCGCAGATTACCGCCCACAATACGCCAGCTTTTATCACCTTGAGCATGTAAGGCTTGTAGATAGACCGCTTGATGAGCACGATGGAAAGAGCCTAAGCCTAAATGTAATTGAGTCAAACGTAGGTGAGTGCTCATGCTGCCACTCCTGTTAAAAGCGCTAAAGTTTGTCCTTGTTGATCAAAGCGATGAATATGTTGGGGATTAAATTGCAGTGCTACCTGATCGCCGACTGTGTGATGAGTACGCTCGTATTGGCGCACAATAAGGGTATGGTCACTAGGCAAGAGCACATGCAGTAAGGTTTCATTACCCAAAGCTTCAATTAACTCAATCCGCCCTTGTAGACTACCCATTGAGCTAATCACCAGATGCTCAGGACGAATACCTAATTCATAAGCGCCTTGAGCTAGGGAGGGCAGTACGGAGGCAGGCAATACATTCATTTGTGGCATACCAATAAATTGTGCCACAAAGCGATTCGCGGGCTGGTCGTAGAGTTCCAAGGGTGTGCCCACTTGTTCAATAATGCCATCGCGTAATACCACCACCCGATCTGCGAGCGTCATAGCCTCGACCTGATCGTGAGTGACATAAATAGTGGTTGCACCTAGTTCCCGATGCAGGCGGGCAATTTCTACCCGTGTTTGACCGCGTAATGCGGCATCTAAATTGGAGAGTGGCTCATCGAATAAGAATACTTTGGGCTGACGCACAATGGCCCGTCCAATGGCTACCCGTTGCCTTTGACCGCCAGAGAGTTCTTTGGGGGTACGCTTTAAATAGGGAGTGAGATTAAGTTTTTGTGCCGCTTGAGCCACTTTTTGTTGAATGACAGTCGGAGCAACTTTAGCTAGGCGTAAGGCAAAGGACATATTTTCTTCTACAGTCATATGCGGATAGAGGGCATAGGACTGAAACACCATCGCAAGATCACGCTTAGACGAGGGTTCGTGGGTAATATCTTTGCCATCTAAATGCAGACTACCGCCGTCAATGGTTTCTAATCCGGCAATCATGCGTAGTAAGGTAGATTTGCCGCAACCAGAAGGTCCTACGAACACAATGAACTCACCCTTCTCAATGGCAAGATTGACCCCTTTAATAGCGCGTAGGTTGCCGTAGTATTTTTCAACTTTATTTAATACTAAAAAGGACATGGTATTAATTCCTCTTAATTCTTACTTCACAGCGCCAAAGGTTAAACCTTGCACCAATTGTTTTTGACTAAACCAACCAAACACAATAATCGGCGCAATTGCCAAGAGTGAGGCGGCGGATAATTTGGCCCAGAATAAGCCTTCAGGACTGGAATAGGAGGCGACTAAGGTGGCGAGTGTGCCGGATTTGGCGGAGCTTAAATTGAGTGCCCAGAAAGCTTCATTCCACGCCAAGACCAAACACAGTAAGCCCGTGGAGGCTAGCCCACCCATACCGAGCGGTAATAGGACATGACGAAACTCTTCCCATAGGGATGCACCATCCATACGTGAGGCTTCTAAAATTTCGCGTGGAATATCTTTGAAGTGCGAGTACAGCATCCACACCATAATGGGCAGATTGCTCATAGTGAAGACAATAATTAAGCCTATCCGAGTATCTAGCATTCCAGCACTTTGATACAGCACATAAATAGGCACTAATGCACCTACGGCAGGCATCATTTTAGTGGAGAGCATCCACATTAATAAATCTTTAGTCCATTTAGAGGGCGCGAAAGCCATGCTATAAGCAGCGGGTGCAGCTATTAATAAACCCAATACAGTGGACACCACGCTGGTAATAATCGAGTTAAGGGCATAATCGAGATAATTGCTCCGTGCTTGGACTTCGGCAAAGTTTTCCAAGGTAGGGGTAAAAATCCATAAGGACGGAACCGCAATCGCTTGAGCTTCGGTTTTAAAGGCGGTGACTGCCAAAAACAGTAAAGGGAAAAATAAGATTAAAGCAATTAGCCAAGCGGCAATAGTACGTATAATCAATGTCATACGCTGTGAGTTAGGGTGTTGCATGAGGTATTCCCCTTAGTCCAGATTTTTGCCGATCATACGAATCAGGAAAAACGCTACGATATTAGCGAGTACCACCGCGAGTAGTGCACCCGCCGAAGCCACGCCTACATCAAAATTCAGCAGTGCTTGGGTAAAGATCAGGAAGGCTAAATTAGTACTTTCAGTACCGGGGCCTCCGGCGGTAGTGGTGTAAATCTCAGCAAATACACTGAGCAAAAAAATCACTTCAATCATAATCACCACTGAAATCGAGCGCCCTAAATGAGGTAAATATAGAAAGCGTAGTTGTTGTAAATAGTTCGCCCCATCCATACGCGAGGCTTCTAGCTGTTCTCGATCCATCGATTGCAAAGCAGTAATAAAAATCAGACAAGCAAAAGGCAACCATTGCCAACTAATCATAATAATGACGGACAACAGTGGATAATCAGTGAGCCAATCAATGGGGGTTAAACCAAAAAATTGCCAGATTTGGGCTAACATGCCATATACCGGATTCATCATCATATGCTTCCAGAGCAATGCATTAACGGTGGGCATGACGAAGAATGGGGAAATTAATAATAGGCGCACCATTCCACGTCCGGGGAAGGGATCATTGATTAATAAGGCAATGGCTAAACCGAGTACTACGGTAATCAGCACCACACTACCCAGCAGTAGCAGTGTATTCATAATAGCGTCACTGAAAGCCGGATCGGTGAGGAAAAACTCATAATTCATCCAACCTACAAAGCCTGTTGCTTCAGGCTGCATCAGATTGTAACGAATGACTGAGAAGTAAATAGTCATGATTAACGGGACTAGCATCCAAAGCAGTAAAGTACTCACAGCCGGCGCGAGTAATAGACGGGGTAACCAGCGTTTATTAGGTGGATTAGCTTGAGACATAATGGGTTACAACTCCTAGGCGGTGTGGATTGATGAGCATCTAAGATTACCCTTATCTCAGTCGAGATAAGGGTAGGCTGCTAGGAACCGCTACCTAGCGGGAGGAGAGTAGTTACTTGTAATAGCCTGCTTTGCGCATTTCACGATCAGCAGAGTTTTGACCATTTTTCAGAGCTTCATCGACACTCACTTTGCCAGCCAGTGCGGAACTCATTTGTTGACCTACGGCAATACCAATGGCTTGGAATTCAGGAATCGCGGCAAATTGCACCCCAACATAAGGTGATTTTTCTAGAGTACTATCATGGGGGTTAGCACTTTTAATCGCCGCCAGTTCAGCATCCGCAAATTTGGCAGCCGCTTTGAAATCAGCATTGTCATAAGTGGATTGGCGAGTTCCAGTCGGCACATTACCCCAGCCCACTTCTTTACCGACTAAGTTGATGTAATCCTGAGAGGTGGCCCATTGCACAAATTTTTGTGCGGCATCTGCTTTAGTAGAGGACGCTGGAATGGCTAATGACCATGCCCAGAGCCAGTTTGCTCCTTTGGGGGTTTTAGCAGTAGGGGCTTGAGCAAAGGCTACTTTATCAGACACTTTGCTTTGTTTCGGGTCAGAGATGAAAGAAGCTGCAATAGTAGCATCCACCCACATACCGCATTTGCCTTCATTATACAGGGCTAGGATTTCATTGAAGCTATTGGCAGAGGAGCCGGGAGGGCCGTATTTGTTGAGTAGATCCACATAGAAGGTAATAGCATCTTTCCAAGGCTGAGTTTCAAGCTGTGGTTGCCATTCCATATTAAACCACTGCCCTCCATAGGTATTCACCAATGTACTCAGGAAAGCCATATTGTCACCCCAGCCCGGTTTGCCACGGAGACAAATGCCATAGACCCCTTTATCAGCATTATGGATTTTAGCTGCGACCTGAGCAACGTGCTCCCAAGTGGGATTGCTGGGCATTTCCATTCCGGCTTCTTTGACTAAATCAGCGCGATACATCAGCATCGAGCTTTCGCCATAAAAGGGTGCTGCATAGAGTTTGCCGTCTACTGAAAGACCGTCACGGATAGCGGGCAATAAGTCATCGACTTTGTAGCTATCATCAAATTTTAATTCTTGTAGCCAGCCTTTCTTACCCCAAATCGGTGCTTCATACATACCGATGGTCATAATATCGAACTGACCGCCTTTAGTAGCTATATCGGTAGTAACGCGTTGGCGTAACACACCTTCCTCTAAGGTGACCCATTTGAGTTTAATATCAGGATTAGCTGCTTCAAATTTAGGACTGAGCTTTTGCATCTCAATCATATGACCGTTATTTACGGTGGCAACAACGAGTTCGGTCGCAGCGTGAGTGGACACAGTAGCGGATAGTAATAGACCGCCTAGCAGGGACGTTATAAGACGATTCAGTTTCATGATTATTTCCTCCTCCGGTGAAATGTAGTCTGTGCTAAGAGAGGAGAAGACTAATACTTTATTGCAGCTTTTTGCTGCTACTCCTCCTATCTGTTGAAACAGAGTAGCATTATTGGTTTTTAAAAAAATGTACCTTCATGACAAATATCAATACTTTCTTGCGCAATAACCTTGTTTTTAGCGCTTGAATTGCATTAAAAGATCACTGGCACGTTGCTTTTTATAGAACAGTGTTTTCAAGAATCGATGCTAGGCAGTCCCGTTGTTTGCGCGTATCTTTACTTTCATACAGTAAGCACACTTAGTGCAGTTAAGGAGTTTAGACATGATTGAAGTGAGATCTGCCTCAAAACGCGGTGTTGCCGAGCACGGTTGGTTAAGTTCACGCCATACTTTTTCCTTTGGTCATTATTATGATCCTGATCAAGTAGGGTTCTCGGATTTACTGGTGATTAATGATGATCGTGTACAACCTGCGCGGGGTTTCGGTACTCATGGTCATCGTGATATGGAAATTTTTTCCTATGTACTCGAAGGTGCATTAGCCCATAAAGACTCGATGGGGACGGGTTCAGTTATCCAGCCGGGCGATGTGCAAATGATGAGCGCGGGACGGGGTATTCAACACAGTGAATTTAATCATTCACCCCATGAGTTGGTACATTTTCTGCAAATTTGGATTGTACCGAATCGTAAAAGTGTCGAACCCCGTTATCAGCAGGTGCATTTTCCAGAGAGTGAAAAACGCGGTCAGTTCCGCCTGATTATTTCACCTGAAGGTGAGCAGGGTTCTTTATCGGTGTACCAAGATACTCGCGTTTATGCTGGATTATTGGATGGCGCGGAGCAAAGCACGCTGAATTTAGCGCCTAATCGCTATGCATATATTCATGTGGCTCGCGGTTCAGTAGAGGTCAATGGCATAAAACTCAATGCGGGTGATGGTGCACGAGTACGTGAAGAAACCGCCTTAGCGTTTAGCAACGGCAATAAAGCCGAAGTATTAGTCTTTGATTTACGCCCACAAGAACTACCGAAAATGATTTGAGTTAAGGTAGGGGCAAACCTATGTGTTTGCCCTTAGGTTTGTTGCTTAAGGCACTGATCCCAATAAGGTTCACTGGTGCACTGTTGTTGTAGGAAATCAATTAAACGCCTGACTCGTTGCGCTAAGTGACGGGTCGGGGGATATAGGGCATAAAGCTGTGCCTGTTCCCAAGCATGATCGGGTAGTACTATTTTTAATTGCCCCGCCTCCAGTGCTTTATACACAATAAAGGTGGGTAAAAAAGTAATACCTTGCCCCGCTATCGCGGCTTGCATAAGAAAAGAGCCATTATTAGCCGCTAGGCGTATTGGCATAGGAATGGGGGAGTTATTACCTTGCTCATCACGATAAAACAACGTATGACGCAAAGGTGCAAGGGTATAATGCAGTAATGGATGAGTACTCAACTGTTCGATAGTATGAGGTTCACCATGACGCGCTAAATAATCAGGACTAGCACATAAAACGCGTCGAATCGGAGACAGCACTTTAGCTTTAAGATTAGAGTCCTCTAAGTGACCAATACGTAAGGCTAAATCAAACCCTTCCTCAATCACATCCACTTGTCGATCACTAAAATCCAGATCTAATTCTAAGTCAGGATGTTCACATAAAAAGGCATTAAGTAAAGGGCTAAGATGTTCTAGACCAAAGGTGAGAGGGGCGGTGATTTTAAATTTACCTTTTAAGTGTTGTTTAGCGGATTTGACCTCATTTTCTGCCTCAAAAACGGCATCTAAAATGCCTCGGCTGCGCTCATAAAACTGTTGCCCTTCTGGCGTTAAAGTCATAGCACGGGTGGTACGATGAAAGAGTTGCACGCCCAAATGTTCCTCTAGCTCAGCCATGCGCCGACTGACAGCCGATTTAGCAATATATAGTTGATCTGCTGCCTGAGTGAGTGTGCCTAGATCAACCACTGCTACAAAGGTGCGTAAGTTTTCGAGGTAGTTCAATAGTTGCTCCAAATAGAACACTGTTTTGCAAAAGGGGTAATGTATCGAGTGCTATAACAGGCGTAAAGTAAACCTCCTTTACCCACCTGAGATAGGATACTAAAATAATGAGTCAGCTATTTTCACCATTAAAATTAGGGCGTTATACCTTAACTAATGCTATTGCTATGGCTCCTATGACGCGTTCACGCGCCACGGCTGAAGGCGTTCCTACCGATTTAATGGCAGAGTATTACGCTCAGCGAGCTAGTGCAGGGTTAATTATTACCGAAGGAACCGCTCCTTCCGCCCTTGGCAAAGGCTATATGAATATTCCCGGACTGTATAATGCGGAGCAGGTAGCGGGCTGGCGTAAGGTCACTGAGTCAGTACATGCCCAAGGCGGCAAAATTTTTGTGCAGATTATGCATACCGGACGGGTAGCACATACGTCATTACTACCCAATGAGGCTCAGCCTTTGGCTCCTTCGGCCATTACTTTAAGTGGGCAAACTTTCACACCTAATGGCTTACAACCTTATTCTGAGCCGCGTGCTATGACCGAGGCAGATATTGAGCAAGTCTTGAGTGAATATGAAAATGCCACCCGTTTAGCCTTAGAAGCAGGGTTTGACGGGGTAGAGCTGCATGCGGCTTCTGGGTATTTGCCAGAGCAGTTTTTAACAACAGGCTCGAATCAACGTACCGATAATTATGGGGGGAGTGTTGAAAATCGGGCGCGTTTTTTACTGCAAGCACTAGAGCGCATGATCAAAGTAGCCGGAGCGGAACGGGTAGGTATCAAGCTATCACCTGAAATGCCTTTTAATGATATACGCGATGCTAATCCACAAGAAACCTACCCTTATGTGGTGCAACAAATTGCACACTTAGGCTTAGCTTATTTGCATGTGGCACTTTTTGGCACTACAACCGATTATCATGCTTTATTCCGTCCCTTATTTAAGTCGACCTATTTATATGGCGGTGGTCTGACTAAAGAGCGTGCAGAGCAGTTATTAGCCGAGCAAAAAGCGGATGGGGTAGTGTTTGGTACTTTATTTATTGCTAATCCTGATCTACCTGAGCGCTTGCGCCAAAATGCTCCTTTCAATGAAGCCGATAAAAGTACTTTTTACGGGGGTGGTGCTAAAGGCTATACTGATTATCCTACCTTAGCTGCCTAAACTAGTTAACTTTACAAATACAAACAGGGGTAACAAGGCAACTCTCGCGTTGCCTTGTTGCATTTAAAGCTAAGGTTCACCACCAGCTCAGTATGAGGACGACATGGCAGTCAACATTGATCTCACCCAAGGGGATGAAAAAGCCCATTTAATCCGTATGACTTTGCCTATGATTGGCGGACTCATTGCGATTATGAGTATGAATCTAGCGGATACCTTCTTTGTAGGGCAATTAGGCACAGATCAACTGGCTGCGATGGGGTTTACCTTTCCGGTCGTCATGGTTATGAATAGTTTGGCTTTTGGGGTGGGGACTGGCGCTTCATCGGTGATTGCACGGGCGATTGGGCGACAAGATACCGAGTGGGTCAAAAGTTATAGCACTCAAGCGATTATTATTGCCCTAGCGATTGCATTAGTGTTTGCAATAGTAGGGTTATCGACTACTGATGCATTGTTTCACTGGCTAGGTGCGCCAGAGCCTTTATTACCCTTGATTCATGATTATATGGATGTGTGGTATTGGGGGAGCTTTTTAATTGTTGTGCCGATGGTGGGTAATGCGGGGATTCGTGCGACTGGAAATACGCGTTTGCCTAGCACCATTATGATTGTAGTGGCGGTGATCAATTTGATTCTGGACCCGATTTTTATTTTTGGTTGGTTTGGCATGCCGCGTTTAGAGTTACAAGGGGCGGCTCTAACGACGGTAGTCTCCTATTCTATCGCCTGTCTGGTATCGCTCTATATTTTAAAAGTAAAACTGAAAGTACTGACTTGGGATACGGAATGGTCACGCTTAGTGAAAAGCTGGCGCGATATTTTAGCGGTGGGTATTCCGGCAGCAGGTACTAATCTAATAGCACCCTTATCTTCAGCCGTGACGACGTGGTTAGTAGCGCAACAAGGAACCCATGCGGTGGCAGGCTATAGTGTTGGGTCACGGATTGAAGCGTTTAGTTTAATCGTGATTATGGCGCTTTCGAGTATTATCGCCCCCTTTGCAGGACAAAATTGGGGAGCACGGAAGATCGAGCGCTTGCAACGTGCCTTAGGTCTAAGTTTCCGGTTCTCGTTAGTATGGGGTGGTGTACTGACTATAGTGCTGTGGTTAGGGGCTGAACCTTTAGCTAAGCTTTTTACCGCTGACCCTTTAGCTATTGAATCTGCTACGCGCTTTTTACATCTAGTACCGATTACCTTTGGGGCAGTGGGTATTATGATGATGGTGAGTAGCACCTCTAATGGAGTGGGGCGACCTATTGTAGGATTGATCTTAAGTTTAGCACGTTTGGTTGTGGTGTATTTACCCTTGGCGTGGATTTTAGCACAAGAACTCAAGTGGGGCTTGGAGGGTATCTATCTTGCTATTGCCTTTTCTAATGCGGTGGTGGGCTTAGGGGCGTGGTGGTGGAGTAGTCAATTTTGTAAAACCCATACCCAGCTAGCCTACTCCCCTCATCCCTGAGAGTAGGCTCCAACTAAGCTAAAAATGAGTGGGCTGTATTCGTGTCTTTAGAAAACTAAGTACTTAGTTTTAGGCAGCGACAGGCTTGACCTTACTCGCCGCCAAAGTTGCATTGTGTCGTGCCTCTTCAGTCGTAGCAGCTCTTGCTAAAGCCACACCCATACGCCGCCGCTCAAAGGCTTCGGGTTTACCAAATAAACGCAAATCGGTATTAGGGACACGCAGTGCTTCATCCACACCTTCAAACGCAATCCCTTCAGCCTCCATAGCACCATAAATCACCGCACTCGCACCCGTTGAATGCATAGCGGTATTAACAGGCAAACCTAAAATAGCGCGGGCATGCAATTCAAACTCGCTTTGATATTGAGTGGCTAAGGTCACTAATCCGGTATCATGCGGGCGTGGGCTAACTTCTGAAAACCATACTTCATCGCCTTTGACAAATAGCTCCACTCCAAATAAACCACGACCCCCTAAATTTCCAGTGATTTTGGCGGCAATGTCTTGTGCTTTAGCGAGTGCTAGGTCACTCATAGGCTGAGTTTGCCAGCTTTCCACATAATCACCTTGCACTTGACGATGACCAATAGGATTACAAAAATGGGTTTCAATCGCGCCATTAGCACCCAAGGCACGGACAGTTAACAGCGTGATTTCATAGTCAAAATGAATACAGGCTTCCACAATGACTCGACCATGATTCACGCGTCCGGCTGATAGGGCATAGCTCCATGCTGCTTCAATTTCATCCGCTGTTTTGATCATAGATTGACCTTTGCCCGATGATGACATTACAGGTTTTACAAAGCAGGGATAGCCAACGGCTTCAACTGCTTGGCGCATTTCCTCAAGGCTAGAAGCAAAAAAGTATTGAGAGGTAGGTAGTCCTAATGTTTCCGCAGCAAGGCGGCGAATACCTTCACGATTCATGGTGAGCTGGGCGGCACGCGCGGTCGGTATGACTTCGGCTAAACCCTCCTGTTCAATCGCGGCTAACTCATCGGTAGCAATCGCTTCAATTTCAGGCACAATTAAATGCGGGCGCTCTTTTTCCACTAGAGCGCGTAGTGCTTGTGGGTCTGCCATATTAATACTGTAAAAACGATGCGCCACTTGATGCCCCGGTGCATGGGGATAGCGATCAACTGCAATCACCTCTACCCCTAAACGTTGCAATGAAATAATCACTTCTTTACCGAGTTCACCGCTACCTAATAGCATTACCTTGGTAGCTGAGGGTGAAAGTGGGGTTCCAATACGCATGACAGTACTCCAAAGCCAAACACAAAGGACGCAGTTTAACATCATTATCAGATTGATTATGTTTACAACGAGGATAAATGCATGACTATGATACTAAAACCGATACTTAAAGTACTATTCTTCGGCGCAATAGCTTGGTTAATGACGGCCTGTGTGAGTGTGCCAAGTGGCGTCACTCCAGTACAAAACTTTGATGCTAAGCGCTATTTAGGTAAGTGGTATGAGATTGTACGCCTCGATAATCGTTTTGAGCGGGGTCTAGAGCGCGTAAGTGCAGAATATAGTTTGCGCCCTGATGGTCAAATCAGAGTAATCAATCGAGGCTTTAATACCACTACTCAACAATGGTCACAAATAGAAGGGCGAGCAAAGTTTGTATCTAGTCCCAACGTTGGTCAATTAAAAGTCTCGTTTTTTGGGCCTTTTTATGCGGGTTATAATATTGTCGAGCTAGACCCTAATTATCAATATGCGCTAGTAGTGGGGAATAATTTTAAGTACTTGTGGATATTGTCACGTAGTCCTACCTTAGACCCTGCTATTAAAACTCAATTGGTTGCAAAAGCTCGTGCTTTAGGTTTTGCAACCGATCAATTAATTTGGGTCAAGCATTAATGAATCACTTGGCCTAAACGACTCCAGTCTTTGGCATACCATAGTTGTTTAGCTTTACCGACTATATCGGGCATAGGAACCATACCAAAATTACGCGAATCGGTACTTTGATTGCGGTTATCCCCTAATACAAATACTTGTCCTGCTGGGACAGTAAAGGTACTAGGGGAAAAACCTTCAGTATTATTCCAAAGCACTTGCCAAGTAGCATTTTCTATTTTTTCAGTAGCTAATATGTTTTGTTGATTAGGAGTAGTAGTTTGCAATAGTGTTTTACCATTAATAATAATCTCTTGCCCCTTAAGTTCAACTTGATCATTAGGTAAGGCAATTACGCGCTTAATATAGTACTTAGTGCGATCATTAGGATAATTGAAAATCGCTACATCACCGCGCTCGACGGGTTTGCAGCCATTGCAATTATAGCGTTTATCCGCAAAGAGAATATCACCTTGCTCTAAAGTAGGGTTCATACTGGTGGAGGGTATATAAAGTGATTCTACTTTATAAGCACGAACGTAATTAATCAGAGTAGGTAAGATAATTAAATTGCACACAATGAAAATGAGCAGATAGGTACTTTTATATTGCCAAGGTTTTAATAAGTATTCAGGTTTTTGCTTAGCAGTGCTCCAAGCATCATATAGGCTATAAATCCAAGTCACTAAAACTGCGATTAGACTCAATATTAATGTAGGTAGCATTAAGGTACTAGGTACATAGAGCGCGATAACAGCTAATAGTGGAACAGTAATCAAAGTAAAGATTAAAAATAACCATAATGCTTTATTGATTTGTCCATTATACAGTTGACCGAATCCGGGGAGTACGAATGATAGTAATAAAGCAAATAGGGGTTTGCGCGGTTGAGGTGTGATGGGTAGGCTAGTGGCAAACATTACATTTTCCAGTGGTTTGTTTCGATACCTCTTATACTGCTGAGCATTTTAAAAGTTACTTTAAGTCGCACTACTGATTAGCCAAATGCCAAAAATAAACCCTAGTATTTGCTCAATACCTACTGCGACAGTGCCCGCTATCGCTGCCCATTGCAGCCATGTGGTGATTTTGTGTGGCAAAGGCTCGAAAGCAATTCGCTCCATGACCTTAGGAGTAAAATCGTCGGGGGGACTGACTAAGGGTTGGGATAATAATTCATCTAAGGGATCGGGTTTCATGCGGACTCCAATAGTGCGCGTAAATGTTCTTTAGCACGATGTAGACGTACTTTAATCGCAGCTTCGGTGCAATTTTCGATCTTGGCTAAGGTTTTCATATCTAACCCCTGAGTATAGGCGAGGGCAATGATACTGCGCTCAGGGACGGGTAGTTTGAGCAAAGCTGATTGTACTAAGCGTTGTTGTTCAGAGTACTCTAATTGTTCAGTAGGTGAAGTACTTGGACTGGCTGGCTCAAAGTTTTCATCTAGCGGTGTTTCAAGCCGAGTCGAGGCACGATCTAATTCATTCAATGCTAACCGATGCGCAATAGTGAATAGCCATGTAGAAAATTCAGCACGTTTAGCATCGTATTCGCCTAAGTGTTGCCATGCGCGTAAAAAAGTTTCTTGGGCTAGCTCTTCAGCTTGTGCTTGGGAAAATCCCATTCGCCCCAAATAGCTAAACAAACTGTACTGAAAATGCTGCACTAAGGGCGCAAAGTCAGCCCGTTTACCCGCTAATATGTTTTGAATCAGGATGTTATAGTCCAAGCATGAGCCTACAATGAAAGAGTACTTAGCCCTTATACCGCGTAGTGCCTGAAAAGTTACTAAATGAATACACACATCATCCCAATAAATTGCACTATTTTATCCGGATAATATTGTATTACCTATTTTATCCGGATAATATTAAAGATACTTAAATAATTAGAGAGTACTTTAATGTCTCATCATTCACAGTGGATAGCCTTTGCTCAGGGCGAATGTTTGGCTAAGGGTGCACCTTCTGAGGTGGCTAGTGCTATTAAACGCTTTAATGATGCTGAGCCTACCGCTAGTATTTTGGTCTTTGATGCAGTGAGTAGCGGCCCCGTCGAGATTGATTTGCGCGGTACAGTCGAGGAAGTATTGGCGCGATTAGCCCCCCATTCTGTTCCTGAAACACGTTCAGTAGGTCGTCCTAAACTCGGTGTGGTGGCTAAAGAAATCACCTTATTACCACGACATTGGGAATGGCTAGCCAGTCAGTCGGGGGGGGCTTCGGTAGCATTGCGTAAATTGGTCGAGCAAGCCATGCGAGCTAATAGTGAGAGTGAGCAAATACGCAAAGCGCAAGAGGCAACCTATCTTTTTATACAAGCCATTGCGGGTAATGAGGTGGCTTATGAGGAAGCAACTCGCGCCTTATTTGCAAGTGATTTAGCAGGGTTTAATAGTCATATGGCGACGTGGCCGCAGGCTATTCGGGAACATGCTTTGCATTTAGCGCACGGTGCTACTTCGTAGGGGTATACCTAGTTTACGTCCTTGACGATTTACTTTGTTATCTAAAGAGATCAATATATTTATTGGTTTGCCTATAAATCAAGCATTTAATTGCTATTGCTAAAAAATTTGACCAAGCTCGAAGCTTATTTAAATTTAATAGCTAATAAAAGCACTATTTTAAGTTTAGCTATGATGAGGTATTTTTATTAATCCGATATTCTATAATTATAGTGGTTTTTTTAAAGTATCTACATCAGTAATTATTATACTCCTACGAGTATAGCGATAGAGTGTTATAAACTTCTTTAATAATTTCTAATCGTTCTCCCAAGTAAGGCGATGGTCGATAATCAAATAATCTTTCAATGTATTTATACCACTCCTCATTAAGTCTAGGGTTTTTATTACCACTTAAGTACTCTTTTTCAATAAGAATTAAAGCAGCAATTGTATTTGGTATATTTGAGTCGTTACTATTTTTAGTAATAGATTCAATATATTTAATTGATACCCCAAGGGTTTTGCAAATTTCCTCAGTGTCTATATTATTTTTATTGATATTCGCTATAACATCTTGTTTGAAGCAAAAAAGATATACTCCAAAAACTTTTAAAAGAGCATAACCACTTAATAGTCTAGGATCTAAGTTTGATTTATTTATATCGCTTAACTTTTCATAAATATATAAATATTTAATTAGTTTTTCAAACTCTCGTAAAGAGATGCTATGGTTGCTAATTAAGCTATTTAGGAATTTATTTATATATTCGTGATTTACCACGGTGTTCTTTAAAATGTCGTGCTCTTTAATAAGATTAATAAAATGTTGAGTATTTATTGATGTTAATTTCCTATATGGTAACACCATATCGTTAGGCAGTTTATAGGAAAAAGAAATAAATTTATCTAAATACCGCTGAGAGTTAACAGATTGCCCATATTGATGGTTGATCGATGCTTTTAGTTGATCTAGGTTTGTAACTAAAACAAAGTGCACACCCTCAACATCAAAGATATGTTTAATGTTCTCTAACATTGAAACAGCAAAATCAGGACGACAGCGATCTAACTCGTCAATAAAAACTACAATTGGGTTTTCAGCTGTTAAAGCACTTAGCACTTGCTTAAGAGCTTGAATATTTTGATCAGCTTTTTCGTGATCCTTCAGTAAAGACTCAATTGAATGATCAATAATATCATCGCCTACTTTTTTAATTTCCTCCTCTATGTCTTCTGCCAAATCTACAGCATCTTGTTTTAGAAGCCAGCTAATACTAGCTTTACCTATAGCCTTTGATGTTACCCGCAGAGCAGGTAATGCTTTCTGCCTTAAGGTTACTTTCTCTGGCTCAGGTAAAAGACTGGTAATCGCTGCTAATAAAGTCATTAGTGGTTCATCAGCATGATCAGCCTTAAAAGCATCAACATAAACAGTTTTGTAATTGAGATGGGTAGCTTGCAGAAGATTTTTGAGCTTATGGCAAAAATAAGTTTTACCTGTACCCCACCCTCCATCTATTACCATAGGTGATACTTTAATATCTGAAGTTAGCAGCTTAATAACTTTTTCAGCCACTGCTTTACGGTTGTACTCATCCTGAAGGTCAAATGTGAGTTCATGGAGTGGGGGTAGGGTCATATTTTAAGCCTTTAGTGAGTGTTGGAGTACAAATTGTCTATTATATTAGTAAAAAGGCTGTATTCAATAAAATCTGCTTAAATTTTATTGGTTAACAACACAATAACTAGGCAATAAAAAAGTATTTCAAATTATTGAAATACTAGACATCTAAGTTATAAGCAACCAAAGGATGATAAAAGCTTCTAATTTTAAGCACCTATTGAATTTTAAATGTCTAGTAAAGCATAATACTATGTCAGAAATTTTAGGTTAGATAATAAGGAGCAAATAAATCCTTCATATTGATTCTGACTTTCAGTTTACTCGCCAGTAAATACAACCCACCTAATTTACGATGCAGAAAAATTGCATCCGCAGGTGGGGTATGCCAATAGCCTTTTTGAAAGGTCATATCCATACCCGTTTCACGTACCCGTGTGGCTAAATTCGACTGAGCAAAGTCATAAACCCCTTGATGGCGTAAAGGCTCGACTGCTTGCTGGAAAATAGTAGACACTGCTTTTAATTGTTCCGGCTCGATTTTATCCTGAAAATAACCAATCGCTTGAGCAGCTTTAATAATATGCGCTTCATTTTGTTCAATCGCGGCTTGAATTAAGCGTTGATAGCTTTCAGTCATGGTTTTTGAGTATTCACGCGTGGCGCCAAAGTCTAATAGAATTAATTGCTGGCTTTGGCGGTCATAACGATAATTCGCATAATTCGGGTCTGTTTGAACTAAGCGAAACTCAAATAATTCACGGAAAAATAATTGCATCAATAAAGTAAATACCTGATCACGCTCCGCTTGTGGGGCATGTACTAAGGATTCAATCGGTACACCCTCAACAAAACTCATTGCTAAAATCGTATCAGTCGTAAGATCATCATAAACAGTGGCTAATTTAAAATGACGCGTATCACCTAATAGCGCTTGATAGCGCCGCATATAATCGGCTTCGCGTAAATAATCGGCTTCTTGATGTAATTGCGCTTTGGCTTCTTCTAATAAAGGGCGAAAATCAATATCTTTAGGAATTAAGCCTGATACCCGCAATAGGGTTGCGACATTTTCTACATCGCTATTAATACTGTCACGTATAGCAGGGTATTGAATTTTTAAGGCTAAATGGCGACCGTCTTTCGTATGCGCCGAATGAACTTGCCCAATCGAAGCAGCGGCAATAGGTTGAAAGGAAAATTGACTAAAGCGCTCATTCCAATCTTTACCCCAATTTGTCTCTAATACTTGGGCTAATTGACCTAGAGGCATGGGTTTAGCATCGGAGCGTAATTGCCCTAAAATCTCAGTCAATTGCGGGGGCAATAGTTCACCTGCGTCCATTGAAATCAGTTGCCCGACTTTCATCGCCGCACCGCGTAAGCGCGAAAGCTCATCCGCCACACGCTTAGCATTCGCGGGCGTGAGCAGCAGATCCGACATTTTGGGGCGATTACCTTGAGCGAGTTGGCGTGCACCTTCGGCGAGCATACCGCCAGCCACTCCGGTAGCGAGCGAACCCAGCCGCGCCAAGCGCCCTAAACGACTGGAGGGAACAGCGGCACTGTTTTTAGGAGGGTGTTGATCGTCAATGGGCATAGTACTACTACACTAATACGGGTTGCTGAGATTTGCACAGTTTACGCATATGTCCGATGAGACGCACTTAAACAGTAGGTAATTTAGGTTTTGTGCTGCGGCGACAGCGCTCTGAACAATATTTGACTTCCTCCCAACAAGACTCCCATTTCTTGCGCCATGTGAAAGGACGCTGGCACACTAGGCAAATTTTGCTAGGTAAATGTGGTTTTTTGTGCGGCATAAAGCATTAAATAAGACTACGTTTGAATAGCAGGTATTTTAAAATATTACGATCATTAGCACAGAAATAATTATCAGGGACGGACAAATGAAGCAGCGATTAATCACAATACTGACCTTGGTGGGGTTGAGTTGGCTAGGCTCAGCGCAGGCGGTCGATTGTCAGGTAGTGCGGGAGCGTTTTCAGTGTGATGCCAGCACCAAATACCCTTTGCATTTGACTTTTGATGATGGTCCGGCGCAGCAAACCCGTGATGTATTGCGGGTATTAAAGCGTGAAAACATTCCCGCGACCTTTTTTGTCTTGGGCTATAAGGTTGACTGCTCAACCATTGCGAAGCAATGCCAAGAGGAGCAGCAAGAGATGAATACTTGTATTCAGCGCATAAAAGAGTGCAAACAACGGCGGCAGATTTTGCGGCAAACTAAGCGTGAAGGGCATATGATTGGTTCGCACTCCTACGCGCATTGGCGTTATTCTGAGGTGCATGCTAGTGTACGGCTGGATGATTTTAAGCATTCACGTCAGGTACTTGCACCTTATTTAACCACTAATCCTCCTTTGTTTCGTCTGCCGTATGGCGATGGCTGGTTTAATCGTGCGACTCACCCCGAAGTACTGCAAGATTTACAAACGCTGGGTTTTAAACATATTGCTTGGGATTTTTCCGCCTTTGATTGGAATAAGGCGAATCAGCAGGGGGATAAAATTTTAGCGAATGTCTTAGAGCAAGTCTGTCATCGCAAGCAGGGGGGGATTGTGCTGTTGCATGATGGGGTGGATGATCAATTGCATGAGGGACGTTTGTTTACTACGACGCATTTGCAGGAGTGGATTCCGAGTTTGCGCTGTGTGGCAGAGTTTAAGCCTTTGAGTTTTTTTGAACATGGGGTGAGGTAGTGTTGCAGAAACTAGGTACTTTTCTGACATAACAGCTTGGCTAAGGTCAGATTCTGCATTATAGTTTTTCTTATTGTAGAAACTAGGTGTCTTTCTGAATTATGAACTTATCTGACTATCAAGCTGGAGGCTATGAACCCCAATATCAGTACCGCAGCTTTTTGCCCACGCTCATTAATCACCCTTGGCTCATTGCTGACCCGATGTTGCAACAAGTGCAAAGCTTGGCAGATCGTGCTTTAGGTGAACTAAATGCCTTTTCTCAATTAGTGCCCGATGTTGATTTTTTTATTCAGATGTATGTGGCTAAGGAAGCTACTTACTCTAGCCGCATTGAGGGCACTCAAACTAATGTTGAAGATGTATTTAAGAGTGCTGAGGATGTTTCCCCAGAAAAGCGCGATGATTGGGCGGAAGTACACAACTATATACAAGCTTTAAATTATGCAGTAGGGCGTTTGGAAACCTTGCCACTCTCTAATCGTTTGCTTAAGGAAATACATGCTATTTTATTACAAGGCGTTCGAGGTGAAACTAAATTACCGGGTGAATTTCGTAGTAGTCAAAACTGGATTGGTATTAGCTTAAAAAATGCAGTATTTGTACCGCCACATCATGAGCGAGTACCTGAACTCATGAGTGATTTGGAAAAATTTTTACATGATGAAAATCACTATGTAGCCCCATTAATTAAAATTGCTATCGCACATTACCAGTTTGAAACTATTCATCCTTTTCTGGATGGTAATGGTCGTTTAGGGCGACTATTGATTCCGCTTTATTTAGCTTCTGAGCAGATTCTTGTTAAACCCTCTTTATATTTATCGGATTATTTTGAGCGTAATAAAACAGCTTATATTGATCATTTAATGGCGGTGAGGCAGGGGAATCATTTGCGTGAGTGGATATTGTTCTTTTTGCAGGGGGTGGCAGAAACGGCTCAATCCTCTATTACAGTATTTAAGAGTATTTTGAGTCTTAAAGAGAGTATTGAAAGGGAGGTATTGCCACACTTTAGTATCCGCCGACAGGAGAATGCACAACAGCTTATGCGTTACCTATATCGTAAGCCGATTATTGATGTTAAGGGTGTGGTTGAGTTATTAGGTACTACCTCAAATACAGCAGGGGCATTAATTAATGATATGGTGAGCTATGGGGTACTAACAGAAATCACCGCACAACGCCGTAATCGATTATTTGTGTTTAGACGGTATCTGGATTTATTTTCTAGATAAAAGCTCAACAAGTATTCAAACCGCGCTTAGAGGCGAAGGGTTTAACGATTAGTGATTGGATGGATACGACTGAGCCTAAGCTCAATGGGCAGGCATTACTAACCTATCTTAATTTATCACAAGAGCCAGTTGTTCAATGGGAGGTTGCAGAATTAGCTGAGACGGATTCATTTTTTGGCAATAGGTATGGAGTAGATTCGGGTTTAGGGGATGGTCTTTATACTTCTTATTGGGGGCTAGATGCTCAGGGTAAGCCTGCTTTGCTAGTCACTGATTTTGGCTATGATCTATTAAATGAAAATTTAGTTTCAATAAAAAAATATCTTTAGGAGGTAATGTCCTTATGTCATTACCTCCTATTAGCCGCTCTAATAGTTACGGAGCAGTAAAGTTGACGCTAGTGCTCCATGCGCCCACGCCTGCGCTGTTTTTAGTTTGCACCTTCCAAGTCGCTGCACCGCTAACCAGCGTGGCGGGTTTGATAGAGCAGGTAGTTCCTGTAGCGCAATTGACTTGAGCACTGGTGTACCAAGTTTTGATCTTGCCACTCACTCCACCATTATCCACCCATAAATAATAATGCGTAGCTCCAGGCACAGAGCGCCAGCTATAGGTAGGTGTTTTGGTCAGGCTGGTACTGACTGGACTAATCAGTGAGGTCTTATCAGGGGGAGAGACAAAGTTGGCAATAGCACTCCAAGCACTTGTGGTAGTGCCTGCTTTAGCTTGTACTTTCCAGCTCACATTGCCACTGACTGCGGTTGTCGGAGTAACGGTGCAAGTCGTGCCTGTCGCACAGTTAGTTTGAGTCGGAGTATAGGTGATTTGGATTTTGCCTTGTTGGGTAATGTCACTCACATACAGCACATAGTGAGTAGCATTGGGCACTGCTCGCCAACTATAGGTCGGGGTGCGAGTAGGAGAGGTCGTACTCAGTGTTAAACTCGAAGGTGTGCCGAGTACAGGGGTAACAAAGAGTAATGGTCCCCAGTCTAGTCCGGGATAACCTAACCACGGTACAGCACGCGCTGCCATAATATAGCTTTTGCCTAAAGTAGGGACAAAGCTAAAAGTACCTGTGAGATTAGTAAGCGTAGTTGGGTTAATAACTTTTTTGGCATTAGTAAGCCGTAAATTATCGACTAAGAAACTGACATTAGGCGTAGTACCTACATAGTAAGACCCACTATGGCGATAGACTACTCGAATACTGACTAACTTATTAGCGTAAGCACTCAGGGCAATGGTTTTGGTTGAAAAGGCATTTTCTTCTGGAGCACCAGAGCCAGATCCGGTTTTAGCATATAAATCGACCCAGCTTGCCCCATTATTGGTACTGATTTGTACTGCTGCTGTTTGTTTATTGGTGGCATAGCCTAATTTAGAGTCGAAGATCAAAGCGCTAGTCGCAGTAGGTAGATAAGTCATAGGTAAGGTAAAGGTTTCTGAGGCTGAGGCAGGGGCTAAGCGATATACCTTAGTGCCATTGCTACCTGTACCAGAGTAAACCAAGGTATAAGTGCTGCTATTACCCGCAGTGACAGCAGGGCTTCCGGTTTCGGCATTGAAAAGCTCAGTCGCGGTCGCAGATTCAGCACGGTAAGCATCATAATATTGCGCAATGCTAATAGTATTAAAGCTATAGCTGTTGCTCGCTCCAGCAGTCGGTTTAGTGCTGCCATTAATGGAGGGTTGAGGCTCACCCACGGCCGCTACAGCGGGATCTATCACGGTGACAGTGTAGCTAAACTGAGTTGCCACTCCATTGATCAGTACATTACGAATAGTGACTTGATAGGCGGTATCCGCACTAGGTTTAGGCCAAGTAGTGTCTGCGGTGCGATTATAAGGACGCCACACAATAGTATTTTCCCCATAACCATTCACGCGACTATCCACAGTCAAGGGGATCGCTTGTCCGGCTGAGGACATAGTAATAACCGCATTGGCAAAGTTGGCATTAGGGTAAGAGAATGACCAACGTACAGGCACAATAGTATAAGGATTAAATCCACGAGTCGGCCATGCGACAAAGGGGTCACGAGTAGCGGGTCGAGGGTTGTATTTTGCTAGCAAAGGAACCCAGAGCGAATTGGCGGGTGGCAAATAAGTGGCTCCACTACCTACCGAAGGCACATCACCTGTACCCATAATCTGGGCTTGGGGTAATAACAGCCAGCGTCGATGTCCTGCGGCCGTATTGTTAGTGCCATTATCACGAATTTGCCCATCAACGGCATTCCACGCATTGTGACCTAAAGACAGATTAGAGTTTGCGGCAGCTTCACGCCCTGCTGCGGTAGAGCATTTCCAAGTAGTAGGTGGGGTATGGCTGAGACTGTTATTCACGCTCATCATAAGTGCTGCTTGTTGTGCTTTAGCACTATTCGTTGCATCAAACACTACATTGGCGGGCACACCTGCCATGGCGCGATAGTAATTAATCCGAGCTAATACCGCGTTTTTAAAAGCCGTACTGGTAGTGCCTGGCGTACAAGTACTATGGTTGCCTGTCCAACCAATGGGTACATTGAGTGAGGAGAGATAAACACTATTATAAAAAGCACGTACTAATTGGCGATTATTGGTATCGATAGTCCAACCTGTGCTGGGTGTGGCTGCCAACTGCCAATTATTACTTTGTGGCGCAAGGAGTAGATTATTATAGTTGGGTGGTGGGGCTAATAGTGCATCCGCTTGTTGAGGAGTGGGTACGCTCTGAATCGAAGCCGCTTGAGCGGCAGTGCTTAAGGCTAATCCTAGTAAACCCATTCTCCAATTTAGCCTGAGTAATTGGAGCGGTCTTTTCGCACACCACATATCTCATCCTCGCATTAAGTCTATCAAAACAAAATAAAACTGTTCTCCTATAGACTCTCATAATAAGGAAACAGATGTCACTAGGTGTATAAAAATTTAACAGCAGAATAGAGTTATCAGAGCATAACGGGCATTTTGACTTAAAGTTTGCAAACGGAACATAGTCTCCCCAAAGTGATAGGTTTGGATTAAACTTTGCTGCTTAGTTAATGAGATATGTGTAAGAGGGTTGAATATGAGCAGTACGATTATTATTAGTTTCGGCGCAGAGCGTGAATACAGCTTTAATGTGTCTGCTGAGGCTATTCAGGATTTAACCAAAGAGGCCGCACAGGCGTGGTTGGCACAGGAGTTTGAGGCGTTGGAGTGCGTACCTACTAATCCGGTGGGTAAGATTTTGTTGGTTGATATGATTTTAAATGTGGCGAAATATGGGGGCGAGGAGCGTTTTAAGGCACAGGGCGAATGGGTGCAACGGTTTGTGAATGCTGTAGCGGCGTCCTTAAAGCGTGCAGTCGTGCGTATTGATGTGAGGGAGTTTGTGGTGGGGTAGGTGGCTGTCAGTTATTAGGTTAAAGGGCTTAGTACTGAGAGCAAGATTAAAGTCTAAGCTCTTATTTTGATTCAATTTATGCAAAATCAAGTCCTACTTGAAGTTTGCATAAATGTTTTTTAAACAGGGCAATCGTTTAAACCGTAGGGGCAAAAAATTTTTTGCCCCTACAACGGTCTTAATCCCTTTTAAACAGGGCAATCGTTTAAACCCTTCGTGTCTAGCGAGGCTTTAGAATCAATAACTTGCAAAGACCCTTAGCGGAAATTTTACCTCCAAAAAAGCTAGGGTGGTAAAAATTTCAGCAAATCACCTAAATCACATTGTTAAAGAGCTTGAAACCCCACCATTATAACCACTCATCAGTATTAAGTCATCATTCATCTGAGGTGTTTGAACGCTAAATGGCTATTCGGGGCGTTTAAAATAAGGCTGTTGTGCTTTCCAGCGCTCCCATTCTGAGGGACGCAAACGATAACGTGCTAACACCCCCTCATGCAAACGGCGTAACTCATCCATGACTAATGCACGGACAGACTCCTGATCAGCCAACTCAACTTGTTGACGCACCCCCAATTGAATACTCTCTACAGCATCTTGTTCAGGGTGTTGAATAACACTTTGTACCAATGACCGAATCACATCCCTATAGCGCAACCTTAAAGGATCTGGCTCAACTAAGTTTTGCTTAATCGCTAAATACTCTTGAGTCGAACGCTCATAAGCCCATACAAATACATCACGCAATAACTCAACACGAGTCAACTCATACACCCCCAAAATAGCGGTGCTATAAGCCGCTTCGGGTACATCTAAGAACGTGAGTGGACATAAATTATGTTGCAATAAAGGCAAATTCGCCGTGAGGCGCGAAGTGCGCTTATTGACATCAGCAAAAGGTTGCAAATAGGGCAGATGCACCATAATAAAAAAGGCTTGCTCAAAGGGGTCAAGAATTGCCGCCGCTTTTTCCAAGGTTAAATCAAATTGCATGGCAATTTGAGCGGGTATATCAAGGGGCAGATACACACTATGACTGATTTCAACCCTGTGCTGGCGTAAACGTCCTTCATCCGCAGGGTTGGGCAGCAGATTTTCCGCAAGGGCGCTGTGTAGATTCAATAGGGTGTAACGGTTGAAACCGATGGCCTCTGCATTCTCCACCAATAATTCAATAGCGGCTTTATGGTTTAAAATCATCTGAGTTTCGGTGAGAGCTTTACCCTGTGCAATCTGTCCAAACTCAATCAAGTCACGAGTATCAAGACGTGAATAAGTGTTGCCCTCTAAATGACTGGATGCCCAAGATAAATCAATCAATAGCCGATTTAAAATGGCGCGACCATGAGTGCCTGCTGGGCGTTGTTCCGTACCGGTTTGCCCCATGTGGTGTAATTGGCGGCGTAGGGAGGCATTGAGATAGTAAGTAATATTGGGCTGATAACTGTCCAAAAAATCCCGTTGATAGCCCACAGGTTTTCGCCCAGCAAGTGGCTGGTTGATGTAATTCACAATGTCCAGACTATCCGGTGAGAGTGGGATTTGTGGGGGAAAAGGTGTCGTCATAGTAGGAATTATTTTAGGTAGAGAATTATCATTATAAAGCAAAGACGGAGCCTTCTCTGAGCTGTTTTACAGTGCTATCTAATTTTCATACCATGATTGATATAACTTTGAAGGAAACTGTAATTGCACTGGGTGATAACACTCTTAGCAAAAGGGGAGCTTAATACGTGATCGATTTCAGTTTTCCAAATTTGCCACAGTTTTTTATCAATGACTCCCTTCTTGACTAGGTACATCTCCTCCCAAGTCAGATTGAGGTACTTGATCATCACTGGCTCTAACTCATGCCAAGTATTCTTAGATTCAGTGCTTTGGATAGCAGATTGCCACTTGATAACAATAGAGGGTGTAATGATTTCATTATACTTATCTGCATAAAGTCTGAAGGTTTCTAGCTGGAGCTTTTGTCGATATTGATGTACTCCTGACCAAAAAGTGGCAACTGCAATGATGCTACCTAGTACAGTAGTGATAGAAGTGATTAAGTCCATAATAGATCATCAAGGGCAAAAAGTGTGGGGCGTAGTTTAACCAACGTTATAATCTAGAGCGAGTCAGAAGTAAGCCAAGTTGAATCATCGCCCCTCACCCCGCATAATGTGCGCCTTAATGAAACGCGATGGTGCATAGCATGGCAGGCAAGATTTATATTGAAACCCACGGATGCCAAATGAATGAGTACGACTCCGCCAAAATGCACGACGTACTCAAACAAGCCGACGGCATGGAATTGACCGACGACCCCACCCAAGCAGATGTATTATTGCTCAATACCTGCTCAATCCGTGAAAAAGCCCAAGAAAAAGTATTCTCCCAAATCGGGCGTTGGCGTCCGATTAAAGAAGCCAATCCCAATGTCATCATTGGTGTGGGTGGCTGTGTAGCCAGCCAAGAAGGGGAGGCTTTGCGTCAACGTGCGCCTTTGGTCGATGTGGTGTTTGGTCCACAAACCTTACACCGCCTACCCGAATTGATTAAACAAGTACGCAATACGCACAAACCCGTGGTCGACATTTCCTTCCCTGAAATTGAAAAGTTTGATCATCTGCCAGAGCCACGCGCCGAAGGTCCAACGGCTTTCGTGTCCATCATGGAGGGGTGCAGTAAATACTGTACCTTTTGCGTCGTGCCTTATACACGCGGTGAGGAAATTTCCCGCCCCTTCGATGATGTAATTAGCGAAGTGGTGCAACTCGCGGCGCAAGGGGTGCGTGAGGTTAATTTATTGGGGCAAAATGTGAATGCTTATCGTGGGCGTATGCATGATGGTGAGATTGCTGATTTAGCTTTATTAATCAACTATGTAGCCGCGATTGAGGGGATTGAGCGTATTCGCTATACCACCTCGCATCCCAATGAGTTTTCTGACAGTTTGATTCAAGCCTATGCTGATGTACCGCAATTGGTGAATCACCTGCATCTACCCGTGCAATCCGGTTCAGATCGTATTTTAGCGGCGATGAAGCGTAATCACATGGCACTAGAATACAAATCTAAAATTCGCAAATTACGCCACATTCGCCCTCATATCAGTCTGTCTTCCGATTTTATTGTCGGCTTTCCGGGGGAAACGGATGCTGATTTTGAGCACACCATGAAGCTGATTGACGACATTGGCTTTGATCATAGTTTCAGCTTTATCTATAGCGCTCGTCCGGGCACACCTGCTGCGAGTTTGCCCGATGATGTATCGATGGAGACTAAAAAGGCGCGTTTACAGCGTCTACAAAGTCGCATTTTAGAGCAAGCCAATGCGATTAGTGCGGCAATGGTGGGCACAACCCAGCGTATTCTCATTGAGCGCACCTCACGCAAAGACGACAAACAAATCGCTGGGCGCACCGAAAATAATCGTGTGGTCAATGTCGATGGTCATGCGCGTTTAATTGGACGTTTTGTCGATGTCGTGATTACTGAAGCCTTACCTAATTCATTACGCGGGCGCATAGTGGCGGTTGAGGCGGATGAATTAAACATGCAGATGATTGCGGTGGCATGAAACGCTTAGTATTGATAGGGGCAGGGCACGGGCATTTAGCGGTGTTGCGTGCTTTAGCGGCGCAGACCCTTGCGCCCGACATTGAAGTCGTGCTGATTAATCCTGATTTATATCAAACTTATTCCGGCATGCTTCCGGGCTGGATGATGGGTTATTACACCCTAGAACAATGCCAAATTCGCCTAGAGCCGTGGATTAAACGCGCTAAATTAACCTTTATCCAAGATTCCGTAATAGGCATAGATGCTAATACCCAAGTCATTCACTTAAAACAGCACCCCGCATTAATTTATGATTGGCTATCCATTAATACGGGCAGCCAAATTCAATTAGGGGCTTGGGCGAATGAGCAGGTCATGCCGATTCGACCCTTAAATGGTTTTATTCAGTATTGGACGCAATTAATCGAGCAGCCTCCGCCCGTACTGACCGTGATTGGTGGAGGTGCTGCTGGAGTAGAACTAGCCTTTGCGGCGCGTGAACGTTTACCTCAGACATCAGTGCATTTAATCGCTAATAATCTATTAGCAGGGCATAGTCAGAGGGTAATTAAAAATACCGAATCTTTATTAAAACAACGTGCTATTCACCTGCATTACACTAAAGTCGATTCTGTAAAAGGCAATACTTTACACCTTACCCACCCATATCATTTAGACAGTCAAGCTATAATCGCAGCCAGTGGCGCACAAGCACCCACTTGGTTAAAAACCTCTAATCTGGCATTAGCATCCGATGGTTTTATTCAAGTCAATACCTATCAACAAAGTATTTCACACCCTAATGTATTAGCCATCGGCGATATTAGTGCACGCCCTGATATTCAACGCTCTGGGGTACATGCGGTAAAAGGCGGAACAGTATTGGCGCATAATATAATGCAAATACTAACCCAGCATAATCCACAGCTTCTGCCTTATAAACCTCGTCAGCGTTCACTATATTTATTAGCCTGTGGTCAATACCAAGCTATTTTATCATGGGGGCGTTGGAGCACTTATGGTCGTTGGGTATGGCGGTGGAAAAATAAAATTGATACTGATTTTATGAATCAGTGGTTATAGTGAGGTGATAGTAAGCACCAGTAAGTCTCCATCTATTCACTCATGGCATAATTTCCGTCTAAATAATACCACTTACCTTTTTCGCGGCTAAAGCGGCTGGTTTCATGCAATTGCTGGGTGCTGCCCTGTGCGCTGAAGTGCGCAATAAATTCTACTAATCCGCTTGAGTCACTTTCAGTACCCCCTTCAGTGCGAATAATAGTTAAGCCTAACCATTCTACGGGTTCTGGTTGACGTAATTGTTTGAGGCTAGGGCGGGTGCTTTGATGCCACGTTTTGTGTAAATAAGCAGCATCACGTTGTACGTAAGCACTATAACGTGAACGCATCAATTGAAGGGCGGTAGGGGCCGTTTTTCCATCATGCAAGGGGCGACAACATTGAGCATAACTCAGCTCAGACTGACAAGGACAAAGCATATTTTTTCATCAATCTAAAAAATAATTTACTGAGTTTAGCCCTAGATGAATGATTTGCCTAGAGGTCTGCTAAAAGTCTCCGATGTAGCTCTAGCAAGGCTTAGAGGGGTATTAAAGCTCAAGTGCTCTAATTTTTAATCAATCCTAATAATGGGCGATTAATAAATTTAGTTTGAATAAACCCGTGACCCTAACTAAAAAGCAAGCTTGAAAGTCAATGACTTACACAACCCCTCTAGTATCGACTGGTTAAAGTGTAGTGTTGTTAGTTTAACAACTCGATCTAGCTGTGAGTCATATTCGTCAACCTCAATGGAAGAAGTCTCAGTCTTATGGACAGGATTAATATTTGGGCGCTGGCCACTGCGCTAGCAGTTTCTATTGCTTTTATTCCGGTACTTAGTACTCCTACTCAAGCAGCTAGCAAAAAAAGTGCTCAGCACACTAGCTATCAAAAAGTTAAACCCTATAAGAAATCTCGATATAAGCAGCGTGCGCGTGCCAGATCACGAGGGGGCTGTCAAAATTTAAGTCGTTCAGCTTTACGTGATAAAGCCGAGAATTTTTCTGGCAGTATTGCTAGTGCGTCGCGTAAATATGGGGTCAGCCCTAATTTAATTGGAGCAGTGATTACCATTGAAAGCTGTTTTAATACGCGTGCCGTAGGTACTTCAGGTGAAAAAGGCTTAATGCAATTAATGCCCGGAACAGCACGCCGCTTTAATGTCACTAATGGTTTTAATGTGTGGCAAAACGTACATGGTGGTACGAAGTATTTAGGGTATTTATTAGATCGTTATGATGGGCGTACTCCTAGAGCGGTAGCCGCTTACAATGCAGGCGAAGGTAATGTCAAATATCACGGCCCTATTCGCAATCAAGGTTATGTGAATAAAGTTATGACGGCTTACAATAAGTTTGCTGGCAGTGGTTTTGCCTCTAGTCTACGTCGCGGCGGGGATGTGTTATTAGCTAAAGATAATATTAGCCCGCGTAAACCCACCAAAGTCGTGGAAAGAGCAAGTAAAACCGTGGTGGCGGATTTAAGTCCGCGTTTAAAGCGTACTGAGCGCGTGAGTCGCTTATTACGTCAACGCTCTCTAGCATTACAAGCTCGCCGTAATACTGCTTTGCCTTGGGCGGATGTGGAAGGCGGAGCGGGTAAGCGCATACAGGGTAATCAACGCGCTTTTCGTGGCGCTAATCGAGCCACTTATACCGTGAAAGCAGGGGATACCGCTTATAGTATTGCCCGTACTAATGGTTTATCGGTTAACCAGTTGACGCGCTTAAACGGCTTACATAACCCCCATGAAATTACCTATGGGCGCGTATTACGCCTACGCTAACCTTTTGTAATTGCTTGGTTTGGTAAGAGTACTCAAATGATTTGAGTACTCTGGTGGAGTGTATGCATAGCTTAGAGCACGCTAGTAGAAATGGCCCAATCCATAGTGGGCGTATTATTCACAGCGGTATCGATAGGATTAATAGCCATATTTACTAACTCAGCCGCACCAAGCAACGTAGCAAACGGGGCGTCAGACGCATCACGTCCCGTACTAATCCGCACAAAACTACCCACCGGTGCTAAGCGGGTGGAATCAAATAAATACCAGCGGCCATTGAGAAATGCCTCAAATACCCCATGAAAATCTTGGTCGGGTTCTAAACCGGGTGCATAAGCCGCAACATAACGGGCTGGAATACCTAATGCACGACATAAAGCAATACTTAAATGGGCAAAGTCTCTACATACGCCTGCTCGCTGCAATAATACTTCAGAGATGCTACTAGAACTGTCAGTACTGCCCGGAATATAGTCAATATTCTCATAGACCCAATCAAGAACCGCTTTAACTTTATAATAGCCGCTCGGTGCATCAGCAAATAGTTTAGTGGCTAAGCGTCCTAAGCGATCGGACTCACAATAGCGACTAGGATTGAGATAAGGCAGCACGTTAGGAGGTAGGCTCAAATAGGGTATTTCACCCACTTCATTAGGGTGATCAAGGGTATGGCTTAGTTGCACACTAGCTTGATAGTGAATTTGCAGAGCGCCTTCGGGGGCTGCAAAGCGTATCGAGCGATTAGCCGGACTCCCTAAGCTATAAGCTTCATAAGGATAATAAGGAGTGAGTGTAAGTTGTTCATTTTGCACCAATTGGTATTCATTCATGGTAGCCGCAATATTAAACATAAATAAAGTAGGACTAAGCACTTCATAGTCCAAGGTGCAGTCAATTTGAATGGTACTCATTGGATGTCCTTGATAAATCAGAGTAATTAAGTAATTTACGGTTTAAATGCGAGCGAACTAAAAACAGATCCGCTAAAGAATAACGGGGTTATGGATGAATGCCGCTCCCATTCAAGTGTAGTTCAAACCACGTCGAAAATAGTGGATGACTCAATGTTTAATAGGAGTCATTCAAAAGTTATCGAGCATTCCTTCCGCAGTCGCTGTGAATACATCCTTGTACGCTTCAAGGCGGCATCCGTGCCGCCAAGACTGCTCCAGAAATACTCGATAACTTTCTCTCAGATACTTATGCGTTATCTATGCACAGTTAGCCTTAGTTAAGAATGAGTCCTATTAACTAGCCAATTATCTGAAAAATCGAATCAGTAATGGTTTTCAATTAGGGTTAATGCACAGAGTTTTTTTATACTGCCTTGCAACAATCTTCCATGTAATTTTTTCCCTAATAAGATTGCAATCATTAGACTAATCACGACCTAGTAAAGGGTATTGATAAAATATTATAGTAGTTAATTCATAAGGTTAGCTGTAGGCATCTAATGAGATTGGAGTTGTAATAAAAAGTAGGCGCTCTAGGTAACTAGGGATAGTTAGCGCCATTCTTCTTAATGTAGTTTGATTATAATTAAAAGGCTTAGTGTTATGTTAAAAAAATCATTAATGACTTATCTTTTGGCGTTCTTATTATTACCTATGATGGGAAATGCAGCCGAGTGCAAAGCACCTACCTGTCATAGCGTAGTGTCCGCTAAAGATAATTATCGTATTGAATTACAAGCGGCTAGTGCGATTCCAGTCAATAGTCTATTCAATCTAGATGTCACTGTGACGACTAAAGAAGGCAAACCGGTAGCCGGTAAGGTGAGTTTAGATTTAGATGCAGGTATGCCCCATCACAATCACGGCATGAATGTAAAGCCAGTCATCAAAGAATTGGGAGCAGGTAAGTTTCGTGTCGAAGGTATGATGTTCCATATGCCAGGTGCTTGGACTATCACGATGTCGGTCAGCAAAGGCATTATGCGTGAAGCGGCTAACTTGGTAGTTGAGGTGCAATAAATGGTCAGGCACTGGGGCGTATTATTAGTACTGATGCTAATAGGCTCACAGTTAGGTGCTCAAGAAGTCACTAATATATCACCTCTTGAGACTGAGACGACTGAACCAATAGCAGATGTCACCTCCAGTGCTAACTTTTTAACGGCTAATAGTTTCGATCCTACGCTAGCTTTAGTCGAATTTACGGCGACTGAGTTAGTCCAAATCAGTAATCTCACTCTAAGCAAACGTACTCCTGCTCAAGACCTTAGCAATCGCTATGCTAATCAGCCTAATGCTGCGATTTTAGGTAAGAATTTATTTTTTGATTTAAGGTTATCGAGTGACAATAAAGCCTCCTGTGCAACGTGCCATAATCCGCAACAAGGTTGGTCAACCCCTGATCCGCGTATCACCTTACGCGGTGTGACCTTAACCCGTCATACCCCTTCCTTATGGAATACAGGGCATCAGCGCTGGCAGTTTTGGGATGGTCGTGCCGATAGTGTATGGTTGCAAGCGCTGGAGTCGATGGAAAATGAGGCTGAAATGCGCGGCGATAGGGTGACAGCAGTACGCTTAATTTTATCTGATCCTGCCTTATTAGCCACCTATCGCTCGGTATTTGGCGAGCTACCGGCTGAATTAAGCCTAGCTACTTTACCCCTACGAGCTAAGCCTCGACCTATTAATGAGCCCCTAGTCGCTGCCGAGGACAGTGTGTATCAGGCATGGACTCAGTTGCCTGCCACCGTGCGTCAGAGTATTAATCACGTTGCAATCAACTTAATGAAGACGATAGCGGCGTTTGAAATGACGATTGAAAGTCCGGCTACACGTTTTGATCAATTTGTCGATCAGCTAATCACGGATCAGGGACAAATTACACCTGATAATAACTTTATCAGCGCAGAGGAGCAGCAGGGGCTGAAGCTCTTTGTCGGTAAAGCGCAATGTATTCAGTGTCATTTTGGTTTTAATTTGAGTGATGGTGAGTTTCATCGCATTTTTTTTGAGAATAAAACCACCGATATGGGACGTGCTAGTGGGATAGTACAAGTGCTGAAAAACCCGTTTAATAGTAGTAGTCCTTATGCAGATCATCACAGCAGCGAACCTAATCGTATGCAGCTTTTGAATGCGGTGAGCACGGTTCCGTTTCGAGCAGCGTTTAAGACCCCTACTTTACGCAACTTAACCACTTCAGCACCCTATATGCACGATGGTCGCTTTTCTACCTTGGAAGCAGTGATAAAACATTATAATGAGATCCAACCACGAGGCCATCATGCCGAAGAAGTATTAAAACCTCTGGGACTCACGACACAAGAACAACAATATCTGGTGAAGTTTCTACAAACCCTAAGTGCTCAACCCTAGTGTTATGAACTCATTTTTTTCTTGGTACAAGCCACTCGGCTTCGGGGTATTTTTACTTATTTTAATCACTTTTGGCTCAGACTATGCCCTAGCTCATGTGAAATGGTTTGTGGATATGGAGGTAGAGGATGCCCTTCAACCTTTAGGCTCTCATCCGGCACGACGTTATGTACCTATTTTATTAATTATCGCCTCATGGGGTATTATTTTATTTGGAGCAGTGGATTATTTTTTAAGTAACTTAGTACCTAAAAATTTTACTATTGCTAATCATTTTTTTAATCAACATCAAGATATTGGTTTAACAGTTGCACGAATTGGGACGGGCATTTATTGTTTAATCTTATGGCTTACTGGCGATAGTATTTTAGCCCCAGAATTAACTTATCAAGATGCAGATTGGGTAGCTTATTTACAGCTAGTAATTGCCTTTGCTATGTTATTTGAATTGACTTTAAGTGTGGCAGGCATAGGGCTGATTATATTATATGCTTATGCGGTGTGGCAGTATGGTATTTTTCATTGCTTAGATTATTTTTTTGTTCTTGGATTGGGCATTTATTTAATTATTTCTGGCTTGCCAGTACTGCGTGAATGGTTTGATACTCAACGCTATGCACTATTATATTTTTGTTTAGTGTTTGCTTTTTTATGGTCGGCCATTGAAAAAGTAGCCTATCCTGATGCTTTTTACCAATTCTTAGCTAAATATCCTCATTTAACTATGGGGTTAGATCGTGATTTCTTTATTATGGCGGCAGCAATCGTCGAGTTTGCGCTATTTATGCTGTTATTGTTTAGTCATAAAGGTATGTTGCTATTAGCGCTCTTAGCTAATCTATTGATTAGTGCAGGCAATATCTATTTTGGCAAAATGGATGCTATTGGACACTGGCCGGTTAATTTTATTTTACTGATCATGCTATTAAAAGGACCTTTACCGGTGAATGAGTGGTTCTTTAATCAAACTGCCCCACAAAGTTGGTTTAATCTACGTAATTTATTGACCTTCTATGCAGCACTAGCGCTGTTTATTGTGGCTTATTATGGTTTGCATAATGCCATGTATGGCGGGTTTATTTAGCTTAAGAGTGGGAATGAAAAGCTTAAAGATATTAAGCTTCATTCATCAGTGCGGGACAATTAGTTTGCAGAGCATGGATCAGCGATAAGACCATTTTAGCGGTTGCGCCCCAGAGTAGTTCATTATCATAGACCTGAAAGAAGGCTACCGGCACGGTATGCCCTGAAGGTAAAGTACGTAGGCGAAATTCATGATGCTGAGCTTGAGCGAGCCACGCCAGTGGCATAGTAAAAGCGCGGGCTACTTCATCGGGTGCGAGTACTAGATCATAAGGCCACTGCACCACTCCAATAATAGGGGTAATGCGATAAGCAGAGACGCTGTAATGTGAGGGCAGTTGCCCTAGTATTTGAACAGCGTTAGGGTGTAAGCCAATTTCTTCATGCGCCTCCCGCAAAGCGGTGTCAATAATGCTGGGGTCACTTGGTTCTTTTTTACCCCCCGGAAAAGCGACTTGTCCACTGTGGTAATCGCGCTCTGAAGCAGTGCGGCGGATCATTAAAATATGCCATGAGTCTTGATAGCGTACTAAAGGAATCAGCACGCCTGCCTCACGGTGGTTTAGATGTTGTAAATGTTCAGGTGGCAGGTCAGAAGTAATAGTGCCAGCCTTTAATAAACATTGAGCAATTGCAGAGCTGCTCAGTTGGTTCCAAACGGACATAGGCCTCCTCTTAGCGTGATGTAATGCACCTATACTGTAGTGCAGTCTTTGTCAAATAAGTAGCTAAAGTTGCAGGGTTAAGTACCTCATTTTAAAGTCATCGACTACTTATTTATTAGGTTGCTAATCAAGTTTTATGCCATCATCACTATTGGTTAAGACTCAGGCTTAGTAGTGTCCATTTCATAAGGCATGACTTGAGCATCAATAATTTGATAGCCCGCTTGCGCGAGGCTGGTGGTAGCCGTTTCTACCTTAAGCGTTCCATAGACCCAGACAGGATTATAGACCTCACTCATAGGTAAGCTTTTCCCCGCCAAGGGCTTAACTAATAAGGTCTGATTTAACGGGGGCGGTGGTACGTGAATACATGCACCAAAATAAGGAACCAATAAAAAGTCTTTGAGCTGGCTATCTTGGTTATTCACCTCTAAGGGGGTGACATAGCCCGGCAGTTTAATCTTTTTACCGTCTAAAGCAGGATTTACCGGCAAATTATTTAATTCGGACTGCATTTTTTCCAGTAGGGCATTTTCATTCTTATCACCCTCTGGTGTGCTATTGAGTACGGATTCATATTTTTTCATTACCTCTGCCATCCCTTGACCGGGTAGCTCTAAATCTTCCCAAGCGATTTCAGTGTATTCACCATCGGGTTGTGGTTGTGTGGTGCTTTTAACCACATCGGCAATTTTAGTCCCTACAGCAGGTGCATTAGTGGGTAAGGTCGTGGGAGCAGTGCTAGTGGTATTAGTGTCTTCATTACAAGCACTTAGGACTAAAGTACTTAGTACGAATAAAGTGCCGAGCCAAACAGTACGCATCAATATCAGCCATCCTAACTATGTATGACAATCGTAACAGTATTGTGCCTAGAGTGGGTTTAGATTACTACTGACTAGTCCCGCAGGGGATTGATATCATGGAGTATTAGCATTGCACCGAATGGATAAGATGAAAGCTCAATTAATGCTCTTAGCCGAATATAACACTTGGATGAATCGCCAACTGTATCAGGTGGCAAGACAATTGCCGGATGAAAGCCTAAATAGGGATAAAAAAGCCTTTTTTGGCTCGATTCTAGGATCGTTTAATCATATCTTAGTAGGCGATCTGATCTGGTTACGCCGTTTTGCTCAGCATCCTTGTGCTTATTCTTTGAGTGACGCATTAAGCACTTTTCCCATTCCAGAGCGCTTAAACCAACTGGTTTATGAGCAGTTTGACACACTATGGAGGCAGCGTAGCGAGCTAGATCAGGTGATCGAGCAATGGATCAAGCATCTGGACGAGCATACGCTCACCTTAGCTTTGTCTTATCGCAGTATGGAGGGTACGCCTTATCGCAGGCAGTTGATTAATTTATTAATGCACTTCTTTACGCATCAAGTGCATCATCGTGGGCAAATTACCACCTTATTGTCACAAGAGGGTTTGGATTTTGGCGAAACGGATCTGCTTTTAACGCTGCCTAATGAGCCTGAGCTTTAGGATGATCGCGCAAGGTGAGTAGACCATAAATAGTTAAGGTACTGAGTACCAATAGCCCTCCTAGTAGCGTATTAAGCGAGGGCAATTCCCCTAAAAAGAGCCATACCCAAAACGAGCCTAATACCGATTCAATCAGCATAATGAGCGAAGTTTCAGCCGCTGTGATAGAGCGCAAGGAGGCGGCAAATAAAATAAACGAGAGGGGAATCACTAGCAGAGCTGTGCCTAGAATACTCAACAACTGCGGCATACTGTGCAGCGCTAAAGTACTCGCAAGCCCCATAGCGATAAAGCCACTTAAGATATTGCCTAAACCAATGGCAGCCGTCAGATCGGCTTTAGGGCGACTACGTAGCAAGACGAATTGTGCCGCTAGCCCTAAGGCTGCAATAAAAGCACCTAACCAACCTCCCATACTACTGTGTTGATTGGTTTGACTGAGTAAAATGGCTAAGCCTATCCCACAGACTAGGGTGGCTATCCAAGTACGCAATAGTACTTTTTCATGTAGAAAGAGAGCGGAGAGTAGGGCGCTTAATAAAGGAGCAAAGGCAATAATGACTAATACATCGGTGACATTGGCGTGCGTAATGCCGTAAATAAACCCCAGCGCTGAAAAAGCGGTAGCTAGAATAACGCCTAGGATGACCGGTATGCCCGCAGGTTGCAGTGCCTTAGTTAAATTAAAGCCACCTGCGATATAGCAGTAAGCCAATAGCATTAAGCCACTGAGTGTGCCGCGCCATGCATTGATTTGCCACGGATCGTCACCCGATAGGCGAATGAGTAACGCATCAGGCGATAAGACCAGCACTCCGGTTAAAGCTAACCAGTAGCCAAGGAAAGGGGATGATTTCATAATTCCGCCAAGATCATGCGTTGAGTATCGAGCATAGAGTCTGCAATAAATGCTAAAAAGAGTGCAAGGTTGCCCTTATCCGCTGCTGCTAAGGCTTGTAGGTAAAAACGTCTTTGGGTATTACGCACAATCACGGGGGTATAGCCTTTTATGAGCAAAATCAGATTCATCAATATCCGCGCCCCACGTCCATTACCATCATCGAAGGGGTGAATCCGCACCATATTGTAATGTGCAACCCCAGCCACGATGACGGCATGAAGTAGATTTAAATTAGTGTTCACCCAGTCGCATAATAGCTGCATTTCTAAAGGTACTTGCAAGGGTTCGATGTAATGATGAATAGAGCCATCTTGTTGTAATACATGATTGGGTTGTGATTTGTACTGTCCGGGGGTAGCAGGTTTTTGTACTCGTTGTCCTTGCGAGTTTAGTGCTGGAGTAGATTGTACGCCCGCCAGTAGTAACGCATTGAGTTCTTTGATTAGACTTTCGCTAATAGGGCGCTTTTGGGCTACCACGTCAAATAGCAGGTCTATAGCTTCAGCATGATTGCGAGCATCGAGAAAATCCTTAAAGGGTTTGCCTTCTACCGTCAAGCCTTCCTGCAAAAAGAAAATGGTTTCACCCAGTGTCAAGGTACTACCTTCGATGGCGTTGCTGTCATACGTCCATTCAGCACGGAGCTTTTGCTGGATAGGTTGCCAGCGGTCAGGGTATTGAGCACGCAAGCGTTGGATGTCGGCTTGTGCGGCATCAATAGCGGTCAGTTTGCTATTTAACTGATCTGAGAGTTGGAATGCGTAGGAATGATTTGGCATAGGTTACACTTTTGCAATAAGGCTATGCGATTGTAGCCTCTTACTCGATAAGCAGCTATTAAGGATTATTCCCACCCATCCAGTCTTCGAGCTTTTTTAGTAGGATGGTGAGTAGTTGGTGTCGACCGTCGATTTGGGTGTGTTCTGGTGGGGTCAAAGTGACAGGCGATGAATGCTTACCATCACTTAAACGGGCTATAACCTCAAAATAATCCAAAAAATCAGTAAAAATACGGATGTTATGTCGCCTCATGCTTCACTTACGATACCCACCGAGCGAAACAAGCCTACTTTTAAGTACTTGTAATGCCTAAAACATACCAGCACGATTACATTGCCAATAAGTAACGAGTACAGTAGGATGCAAGCGTATTGTTTTGGCAACAAAACCAATGAAAATCCGTCTAGGCAGCACAGATTAAAGAGGAGGAGACAGTATGAATGGGTTGTTGTCCCTGTCATCCGCAATTGACAAGCTCAATTACTGGATAGGTCGTACCGTAATGTGGCTAGTATTGCTGATGGTCTTGATCAGTGCAGGCAATGCCATTATCCGCAAGCTATTCAATACCAGCTCCAACGCCTATCTAGAGGCACAATGGTATTTATTCGCTGCCGTGTTCTTATTAGGTGCTTCCTATACCATGCTGCAACAAGGGCATGTGAGAATTGATGTCATCATCTCGCGCTTTTCCCGCCCTACTCAAGTCAAAATAGAAATCTTTGGGATTGTGGTGTTTTTATTCCCTCTGGTTTACTTTGTTATCGTTGAAATATTCCCCATCCTAATGCAAGCGTATAGAACAGGTGAGATGTCCGAAAATGCTGGAGGACTGATCCGCTGGCCGGTTTATGCTCTAGTGCCTATCGGCTTTTTTCTGTTGGGTTTGCAGGGACTTTCTGAGCTGATTAAGCGCATTGGCTTTTTGCAAGGCTTATGTCCCGATCCGGGCGAGGTGAAAGAGGTGAGCGTTGAAGTCGCTTTGGCCGAACACATCCAACAACAGCAATTAGCACAAAGTCCAAAATAATCCCTAAGGACTGCCTAAGTAACCACCACGGTCGAGGATCAGATGATAGAATTTTTAGTTGCCAATTTTGCCCCTATCATGTTCTGTGGGCTGATTTTGTTTCTGCTTATGGGCTATTCCTTAGCCTTTTCTTTAGGAGCCTGCGGACTCTTTTTCGGTTGGCTAGCCGTATGGGCGGGTGTCCCCGGCATGGAGTCACTGCTTAATGCGCTGCCCTTACGGATTATTGGTATTCTCAAAAATGATACCTTATTAGCCATTCCCTTCTTTACCTTTATGGGGCTAATACTTGAGCGATCGGGCATGGCCGAGGACTTGCTAGAAACGATTGGGCAGGTGTTTGGTGCGGTACGCGGTGGCTTAGTCTTTGCGGTTATTTTGGTAGGTTCGTTACTAGCAGCGACCACGGGTGTAGTGGCTGCATCAGTTATCTCAATGGGTTTGATTTCCTTACCGATTATGATGCGCTATGGCTATGACCGAGGGTTGGCGAGTGGGGCCATTGTGGCATCGGGAACCTTAGCCCAAATTGTACCGCCTTCTTTGGTACTCATTGTGATTGCAGACCAAGTAGGGCGCAGTGTGGGTGATCTGTATCGAGGTGCATTATTTCCCGCTTTAGCACTGATTGGTTTATATATTCTGTGGATTATTATTGTCACTCTGATTAAGCCTAAGGCAGCGCCCGCATTACCCGTTGAGGCACGAGTATTCCGTGATGAAAAAGGTCATTCCGGTTATACCTCACTGTGGATTTTGATTGTGGTATCTACCCTTGTTGCGGTGCTTTATGCCAAGACTCAACTCAGTGGGCAGTCTTTGGATAATGTCGTAGTGTTATCCATGGCAGTGGGGATTGGAGTGGCTTTCGTACTAGCACTGATTAATCGTGTGTTAGGTGTTGTGACCCAAGGCAAAATCAGCTTATTGTCCAAAATGGCGCAGCAGGTAACCTTTGTACTCATCCCGCCTTTAGCTCTAATTTTCCTAGTGTTGGGGACTATTTTCCTAGGCTGGGCTACTCCCACCGAGGGTGGTGCTATGGGGGCGGTGGGAGCTTTGCTGCTGGCACTGTTTAGACGGCGTTTAGGTTTAGAACAGTTAAAGCAGGCGATGGAGTCAACCCTTAAACTGTCTAGTTTTGTGCTCTTTATCCTGATTGGCGCAACGGTATTCAGTTTGAGTTTCCAAGGTGTCGATGGTCCAGAGTGGATTCATGAGATGTTTAGCCTAATTCCCGGTGGCATGATTGGCTTTCTGATTTTTGTGAATCTGTTAGTGTTTATCTTGGGCTTTTTCTTAGATTTCTTTGAAATCTCCTTCATTGTTATCCCATTACTGATTCCCGTAGCGACTGCGTTGAATATTGATCTAGTGTGGTTAGGGGTCATGCTAGCGATGAACCTGCAAACCTCGTTTTTAACCCCTCCGGTGGGTTTTTCATTGTTCTATTATCGCAGTGTCGCGCCCGTGAAACCTTATCTGGATCGTATTACCCGTAAAGAAATTGCCCCTGTAGCCACTACAGAAATTTACCGTGGTGTCATACCGTTTATTGTGATTCAGGTGGTCATGATTGGTCTGATCATTGCGTTTCCGCAGTTAGTGACCGGTAACCTCGATAAAAAAGTAGAAGTTGATTTAAATACCATAGAGATTAATGTACCTACTGGTTATGGTACGGGGGGGTATTCCAATGATGCTCCTGCAGCGGATGAAGACCCGCTGATGAAAATGCTTAAGGACAATAAATAAGCGCTTGCTTGGAACAAATGGATTCGATTTCATTTAAATTAATTGAGTGATGAGGAGAATATGATGGAAAGACGTAAATTTATTCAACATGCTGGTTTAGCAGGTATTCTAGCGACAGGGGTTGCTCCAGCAGTACGTGCAGAAGGTGCAGCAATTCGTTGGCGTTTGGCGTCTAGTTTCCCCAAAGCGTTAGATACTATTTATGGTGCAGCAGACACCTTTTCAGCCAAAGTAAAAGAAATGTCGGGCGGTAAGTTTGAAATTTCTGTACATCCGGGCGGTGAGTTAATGCCTCCGTTTGGTGTGGTGGACGGTGTACAACAAGGCACTGTAGAGTGCGCCCATACTGCGCCTTATTATTTCTTTGGTAAGGATGAAACCTTTGCGATGGATTGCGCCATTCCGTTTGGCATGAACTCACGCCAAATGAATGCATGGTATTACGATGGTAATGGCTTAGCGCTGTTCCGTGAGTTTTATAAAAACTACAATATCGTTAACTTCCCGATGGGCAATACCGGCGCACAAATGGGCGGTTGGTATCGCAAAGACATCAAAACCCTTGAGGACATTAAAGGTCTGAAAATGCGTATTGGGGGCTTTGGCGGTAAAGTACTAGAGCGCATTGGAGGCGTGCCACAAAATATTCCGGGCGGTGAGATTTATCAAGCGCTGGAAAAAGGCACCATTGATGCGACTGAGTGGGTAGGTCCCTATGATGACCAAAAGTTAGGTTTCCACAAGGTTGCTAAAAACTATATGTATCCTGCATGGTGGGAAGGTGGTCCACAATTAGTGCTGTATGTCAATAGTAAAGCCTATGAAGGTTTATCCGCTGAGAATAAGGCGATTATTCAAGCCGCTTCGACCTATGCTCATGTGGAAATGCAAGCTAAATACGACTCACGTAACCCTAAAGCGATTAAAGAACTCATTGCCGAAGGCGTGAAACTGCAACAAATGCCTAAAGATATTATGGATGCAGCGTTCAAAGCCTCTGAAGAGTTATATGCTGAACTATCAGAGAAGAATGCTAATTGGAAGAAAATTTATGCTGACTTCGCTATTGCCCGTCGTGATATGAATCAATGGTTCCGTGTCACTGAGTTTGGTTTTGATAGCTATATGCAGTCACAAAAGCTCTAAGCAAGCTTAAAAAGTCTAGTTGCTAACAGAGCTGATGAGCAACTAAGACTTTGTATAAAAATGTGTACGACTAAAGGAGAGTTTTATCTCCTTTAGTCTTAACATGCTAATCTTAGTCAAGTCTTTGTAATGAGATTAGTTATGTCAACGTATTCCAATCCCACCATTGAATTACTCCTTAAACACCGCTCGATTCGGCGTTATACCCCTGAGTCTATTGCCCCCGAATTATTAGAATTACTCATTCGTTGTGGTCAAGCAGCCCCCACCTCTAGTTTTGTACAGGCTTATTCCATTATTCAAGTTACTGATCCCGCTAAACGTTCAGCTATTGCCACCGCAGCGGGTGATCAAGCATGGGTCAGGCAAGCGCCTGAGTTTTTAGTGTTATGTGCGGATCTGACACGGATTAATTATTGTGGTGAGTTACAAGGTGAAACGTGGCAGGGATATACTGAGCATAGCTTAGTGGCGACTATTGATGTGGCTTTGCTCGCCCAAAATATATTAACCGCAGCGGAATCTGTGGGCTTGGGTGGTGTCTGTATTGGTGGCATTAGAAATAATATTGCTACCGTGAGTGAGGTGCTAGAGTTGCCAGCGTTAGTTTATCCAGTATTTGGCTTGTGCCTAGGTTGGCCTGATCAAGATCCAGCCGTAAAGCCGCGTTTACCGGTGAGTGCCATTTTACATCGTGATCAATACGATAGCGCACGTTTGCCGCAAGTCATTCAAACTTATGATCAAACGCTGCAACACTATTACGCCGCTCGTGCGAGTAATCAGCGCATTAGTAATTGGTCTACTCAGACTTATCAAGCTATTTATGGTAAATGTCGCGCTCATATGCTGTCCTTTTTACAAGCACGCGGGTTTTTTAAACGCTAGCTCAGTGCGCAAGGCGCTTTAATTCAAGGAATAACATAATGTTGGATTTTGCTAAACGTTTAGTACACCTAGGTCTAATCGCTATAGTCTGTCTGTTTAGTCTGAGCGCTGGGGTGCAGGCTAAGCGTTTGACTGAAGTTAAGCAGCCTATGCTATGGGTGATTGAGGGTGAGCGTCCTTCTTGGCTATTTGGCACGATTCATTTAGCTGATAAGCGTTTAGATAAACTCCCCTTGGCGGTAGATTTAGCCTTAAGGAGTAGTGATGCTGTGTATACCGAAATTCCTATGGAATTTGCCGAGTTGCTCGCTGCCCGCCAAGCCATGATGCGTACTGATGGCAAACAATTAAATCAGGTGCTCCCTTCCCCTTTATTAGAGCGTTTGGATGAGCATTTGCGTTCGACTAGTACCTTTTTAAGTGTTGAGGCTCTGGGTAATTTAAAAACGTGGGTGGTATCTACTTTAGTGGCAGTGCCTGATAATACTTCAGGACCTGCTTTAGATATTCGGCTGTATCATCAAGCCAAAGAGCTGAATAAAGAGGTGGGTGGGATAGAAACCGCTTTTGAGCAAGTCGGGTACTTTGATCGTTTTACAGAAGACGAGCAGATTAGGATGCTAGAGGAGTCGCTTAATGCTTATGAAGCACAAGATATTAATGAGTTGATGATGCAATGGTATTTAGAGGGGAATGTGGAGAATCTAGTGGAGTTAATGCAAAAACTATCCGCACCCGATACCGATCAAGTCTTACAGCAAAAATTTATTCAGCTCTTACTCAATGAGCGCAATAAGATCATGGCAGAACGTATGGATGCTAAGCTTAAAGCCAATCCTAATACCAGATACTTTTTTGCGGTGGGAGCGGGACACTTGGGTGGTTCAGAAAGTGTCATCCGGTTTTTAGAGCAAAAAGGTTATAAGCTCAAACGTATCGGTATACCCGCTAAGGTTGACTAACTCAAAGTCGGTTTGGCGGGTAATAATAAAGGCGTATCAATAGGATAAAACTCGGTAGCACACTGGACTAAATTATTAGCAGTGAGTGAAGGTACGCCATAGACTTCGGTGATCACATCATAACGCTGCATAACACGGCGCAATAATAATTCAAAATCACCATCACCTGAGGCTAGCACAATAATATCGGTATCCGGTGCAGCCTCCATAATATCCACGGTAATCCCCACATCCCAATCGCCTTTAGCCGAGCCGTCGCTACGTTGAATATAGGGTTTGAGTTTTACATTAAAGCCAATACCGCGCAGAATATTTTGAAATTGCTGTTGTTTATCATCCTCGCGCTTGATGGCATAAGCATTCGCTTCGATGACTTGGCGGTTGTGAGTGACTTTAGCCCAAAACCGATTGTAATCAAAATGCCGCCCGTAAGCTTGACGGGTGGTGTAATAGATGTTCTGCACATCAACAAAAATACTAACTCGCTGCATATTTTTATCATCTACCTTGCGAACACTCTATTGAGTATTAATCAATAGAGTGTAGATTAGTGAAAGGTAACAAGCCCTTAAAACAATAGACTAGCGGCCTTTATTTGCAGCAATGCGCATACGTAACGCATTTAGCTTAATGAACCCTTCGGCATCTTTTTGATTATAAGCACCACCATCTTCATCGAAGGTAGCGATTTTAGTGTCAAATAAGCTGTCTGCTGAGCGACGACCCACTACAATGGTATTGCCTTTATACAACTTCAAACGTACTTCACCATTAACGTGTACCTGAGAGGCATCAATCATGGTTTGGAGCATTTTACGTTCAGGACTCCACCAATAACCATTATAGATTAGACTCGCATACTTGGGCATGAGTTCATCTTTTAAGTGCGCAACTTCTCGATCAAGGGTAATCGATTCAATCGCACGATGCGCTTTAAGCATAATCGTGCCCCCCGGTGTTTCATAACAACCGCGTGATTTCATCCCCACATAGCGGTTTTCCACGAGGTCAAGGCGACCAATACCATTCTCACCCCCCAATTTATTCAAGCGTGTGAGCATGTCAGCAGGGCTTAGGCGTTCGCCATTTAATGCAACGGGATCACCTTTCTCATAAGTCAGGTCAATATAAGTGGCTTGATCGGGGGCGGCTTCAGGGGACACACTCCAGCGCCACATATCTTCTTCAGCCTCCGCCCAAGGCTCTTCTAAAATGCCGCCTTCATAGGAAATATGCAGTAGGTTAGCATCCATTGAGTAAGGTGATTTTTTGCCAGCTTTTTTGAAATCTACTGGAATATTGTGCTTTTCCGCATAAGCCATTAAGGATTCACGCGAACCCATATCCCATTCACGCCAAGGAGCAATCACTTTCACACCGGGTTTTAGTGCATAAGCGCCTAATTCAAAGCGCACTTGGTCATTACCTTTACCGGTTGCACCGTGAGAAATCGCATCGGCTCCGGTTTCATTGGCAATTTCAATTAAACGCTTAGCAATCAAAGGACGTGCAATAGAGGTTCCTAGTAAATATTCGCCTTCATAAATGGTATTAGCGCGGAACATAGGGAAAACGAAATCGCGTACAAATTCTTCGCGCAAGTCATTAATATAAATATTTTCGGGTTTAATCCCCATAGCCAGTGCTTTGGCACGCGCGGGTTCTACTTCTTCGCCTTGACCAATGTCAGCGGTGAAGGTTACGACTTCACATTGATAGTTTTCTTGTAGCCATTTGACAATAATCGAAGTGTCTAAGCCGCCAGAGTAGGCCAGTACTACTTTGTTTACATCTTTTGCCATCACAAATACCCTTAAAATTCAATCCTGAAAGGCGGGCATTATATGCCTCTCGGCGGGGTAAATAAACGACTTGAGGTAGCTTGTTAATTAGGTGTGTAGGCAAGCGTTGAGCGTTTTGAAGGGCTGATTGGTCAGAATTGCGAAGTGGTGTGAGTGTAATAACCACAATGAGCGGTTTATAGTTCTATTAAAATATAATCACTGTTGATAGGATGTAGTATCCTTAACCAAAAGGAGTGGTTTGTGTCCTCCGAACTTCCCAAAATTAACGCTATCCCTAAAACTAAAGCTGAAGAAGCTCTAGTCACTAGCTTTTATCAAGACGTTGCTGCACAGGCGGAGCGCTTCGATAAATTCGCTTTGGAACTCATCAAGCTGCAACTGGCCATTCCTGCGCTTTACGCCGCTGTGTTAAAGCTAGCAGCCGGTGGTGACGCAAAGGAAAATGCCTTGGTATTGGGCGTGGTGTTTACCCTGTGGTTACTTGCGGCGGCTTTGAGTTTTATATCGTTGTTTCCGGCAGAAAAGTACCGTGTGAATCCCTTGCTGGCGATTGAAGACCCACAAAGCGCGGACGAATCTGGCGAATCACCGCTGGCGATTAATACCTATTTCCGTTTATCTGCACGGCGCAAACTACGTTTATTAACCGCGTCTTGTTTATTGAGTTTTTTAGGGATCGCCTTGGCGATTTATAGCACTTTGTTTTAAGGGAAAGATAATGCCTAGTGAAATTCGTTATTACACCTGCCCGCATTGTGGCAAAAAAACCAGAGTGCTTGTACCTGAGGCACTGCGTGAGCAAACGGCTGAGGTGCAGTGTGAGATTTGCCTGAAGTATTTTGAACTGGATTTAAAGCGGCCTTCGGAAAAAGCGCCTGTTGAGGAGGTTTACCGCCAGTCTAGCCACTAAGCTGGTTGGGTATGAAGCCGTAGACTCCCTTTTTGTCCCTGTTTTTAAAGGCTGTGATATGTCCACGTTACCCGAATTTATTATTGCTATCCCTGCTCATTTTCTGAGTGATCACCCCTATCTTGCTGTGCAGTCGAAACAATTAGCCGAGGCTTATAGCGCTGAGGTCGTGATTGAGGACGCACAGTTACAGCAGGTTGGACAGCATTTATGGCAGGCGCTGGCTTGTGATGAGGCTTTTCTCGCTGCCGAGCAGGAAAGTGGACAGGCAGCGCTAAATGTGGTGATTGAAACTGATCAGCCGAGGGTGCTGAGTCTAGCTTGGGAAACGTTGTATCACCCTAAGTTTGGTTTTTTGGCGAAGGATGAGCGATTCACGCTGTCGCGGCGTATCCCGATGCAGCCCGCCCCGCGTTTGCCAGCCGTCGAAACCACTCCTTTACGGATTTTATTATTTGCCGCGATGCCTATGGATGGAGGTGAGCGAGGACGCTTACAGGTGGAGGACGAGAAAGCTAATATCTTACAAGCGATTGCTCCGCTGGAGGATCAGGGTTTGGTGCAACTGATTGCGCCGGATGATGGGCGTTTTGAGAGTTTTAAAGCTGCTCTTCAACAGCATCAGCCGCATTTGGTGTACCTCAGTGGGCATGGCAACTTGCATCACAATACGCTGGATAATACGTATCAGGGGCGGTTTTTATTTGAAGACTCACATGCCAATAGTTTGGAGGTGTCCGAGGATGAGTTGGTCAACTGTTTTAACAATACCCAAGTACAGGCGCTGGTGTTGTCGGCTTGTGAAAGTGGCAAGTCTGATCCGCGTGATCTGAATAATGGTCTGACCATTCGCTTGGCGCAAAAAGGTATTCCACATGTGATCGGGATGCGTGAGTCGATTTTGGATAATGCGGGTTTGGAATTTGCCACAACCTTTTTGCAGCGGATTGCGGCTAAACAACCCTTAGGGGTGGCGCTACAGGCGGCGCGGGCGGCTATTAAAAGTCATACCATTGGCTATGTCTCGCGTGAGCAACAGTCAAATCCAGTGCGCACGGCGATTATTCAGCAGCAATGGTGTTTGCCGATTTTGATTAGCCATACTATTTCCCAGCCCTTAGTTAACTGGTCATTTACGCCACAGCCTAAGTCCTTCACGCTGAATTTTAATCGCTCCTTGGAGGCGATTAGCTTGCCGCAGCAGTTTTTAGGGCGCAAAAAAGAACTGTATCAACTGCTACAACCGCTATTGGATGGCACACAAAAACAATTATTGTTGAGTGCGGCGGGGGGGATGGGTAAAACCGCATTAGCGGGTAAATTGTGCGATAGCTTGAAACAAGCAGGGTTTGAGGTATTTGCCTATTCAGCGCGCGCTGGCAATGAATGGACGGAGTTTGTGCGAGGGATGGAGCTGAGTTTAGCTCCTGAAATCAGTCCTAAGTATGATGCACAAAAGCCGCGCTTAAATGAACAGCAACAGGCACAATTTTTGTTGCAGTGTTTATTAATGCAATATCAAGGCAAGCTGGTATTGTTTTTGGATAATCTGGAATCGGTGCAAGACCCACAAAGTCGAGCCTTGACGGATAAAACCCTAGCAGGGTGGTTAAATATAGCTAAAGGGCTAAGCCAACAGGGTCTACGTTTAATCCTTACCTCGCGTTGGTGTCTGCCGGATTGGGATCAAGCGGCGCATCATGCGTTGGAGAAGCCCGCGTTTAGTGATTTTATTGCTTTTGCGCGGCAGCGTGGATTGTTGAGCGAGTTGTCTGCTCATCAGCGTAGCCGTGAAGTGTATGAGGTCTTAGGCGGTAATTTCCGTGCCTTTGAGTTTTTTGTGAAGGCATCACAGGGCATGTCACTCAGTGAGGAAAGCACTTTTTTAACTGCACTGGATCAAGCGAAAGGGGAAAGTCAGACCGATATGGCTTTAGCTAGGGTCTTGGCACAACGCAGTGAAGCTGAACGGGAATTATTGCGGCGTTTAATGGCTTATCCCGTGGCGGTGCCGATGAAAGGGGTTTCGGTGCTGGCCTTGTGGGTTGAACCCGCCTTAGCAGAGCGGGCGGAGCATGTGGATTATCTGAATAATCTGGTGGCGGTGTCTTTGGTGGAGCGCATCGATAATCGGGAATTTACCGACACCGATTATCAGCTTGCGCCGCTACTGCGGGATTATTTGGAACAACAGGGTGCGCAGGTGGCGGCGAATACGCTGAAAACAGCGGCTTTGTATTTGCATGATGATTTGTTGGAGGCGCGGCCACGGCTTGATTTGGCACTGCGGGTGCATGAGGTGTTATTAGCCAGTGGCGAGGTGGAGAAGGCACAGGCACTATTGCTTAAGCGTATTACGGGTGTGTTAAATCGTGCCGGGCTTTATCGCACCTTGATCAAGGATTATCTGGAGCCGTCCCTTGCGTTATCCCACCCACCCAAAATACTGGCACAAACGCAGAATCAAATTGGCATACAATACCTCCATACAGGCAATTTTTCCACGGCGCTGCGCTACCTACAACAGTCGCTCGCTATAAGACAGGAAATTGGTGATAAATCGGGGGAAGGCACAACACTCAACAATATCTCTCAGATCTATGATGCACGCGGCGACTACGACACGGCGCTGCGCTACCTGCAACAGGCGCTCGCTATAACACAGGAAATTGGGGATAAATCGGGCGAAGGCAAAACACTCAACAATATCTCTCAGATCTATGCTGCACGCGGCGACTACGACACGGCGCTGCGCTACCTGCAACAGTCGCTCGCTATTCAACAGGAAATTGGGGATAAATCGGGCGAAGGTGCGACCCTGAACAATATCGCTACGGCAGCTCATGCACGCGGCGACTACGACACGGCGCTGCGCTACCTGCAACAGGCGCTCGCTATAAGACAGGAAATTGGGGATAAATCGGGGGAAGGTGCGACCCTGAACAATATCTCTCAGATATTTCGAGCACGCGGCGACTACGACACGGCGCTGCGCTACCTGCAACAGGCGCTCGCTATTCAACAGGAAATTGGGGATAAATCGGGGGAAGGTGCGACCCTGAACAATATCTCTCAGATATTTCGAGCACGCGGCGACTACGACACGGCGCTGCGCTACCTGCAACAGTCGCTCGCTATAAGACAGGAAATTGGGGATAAATATGGTTTGTGCGCCACTTTGATCAATATGGGACACATTCAAGCGCAAAATCAGGAAATACAGCAAGCTGTAGCTACTTGGGTAGCAGCTTATGCGGTTTCCAAAGAAATTGGTCATGCTCAGGCACTGGCAGCACTAGAATCACTTGCGCCACAAATAGGCTTAGCAGGTGGTTTGGCTGGCTGGGAAGCGCTGTTGCAAATCAGTCGTGAGTAAGCAGGCTTAGCGCCTAAGGTAAATCTACTTACAACCGCTGCCACACCACCCGTTCAAAGCCTACCGCGACCACTGCCAAACATACCAAGCGTTCGGGTTGCTGATAACGCTGCACCAGCGTGGTTTGATAATCTTCTAGCTGCTCCAATGCGGCTTGCAACTGCGTTTGCACAGCAGGCAATTGCAACAAAGCTTCCCGCGAAGATTCACGCACTTGAGTGCCGCTCATACCCACCTCACTCAGCTTCAGGTATTTAAACTCCAGCACCAAGTCGCGCAAAGTTGGCAGTGTCTCACGCAAGCTAGGGCGAATAATCATCACCAAATCACTATAGCGCCGCCGCACCGTGGCTTCCGAATCAATAATATAATAACTGTCATCAAACAGCGGGGTGAGAAACGCCATTTTAATCGTCAGCTCATTACTCCATTGATAATCACGATTGCTTAAGGTGCTAAGCGTGGTTTGCTCTAAATAATCCGCTAAAGGCTCTAGTTCACCGCTTTGATAGAAGTCCTCCACCAAGGATTGCAAACGTTGGCGTTCGCGGGATTCGGGGAACAAATGCCGCTTAAATTCTTCCACATACAGCGCTTTGGTCACTAAATTAGGGGCTTTCAACACCAACTTGTTCAAACCTTGAATATCGACAATCGTAAGTACACCAAAAAAGTACATCAGCGAAGCAATATAATCAGGATTAGTACGCAGCTCGTTCAATTGCTCCACGCCAAATTGCGTAGCAAGGTGTTTCACGGTGACTGGGTTTTCATCATCCAAAATCTGTTCGATGACCTGAGCACCAGCAGGTAATTTCGCCATATAGCGAATGCGCCCAGCATCCATTGCCAAATTGCCATCGAGCATTTCAAACGGCGCTTGGCAACGGCGTTGGTAATATTGCAGGAAGTAAAAACACAAGGTTGGATTGTAAATGGTGGGGTAATTGAGGTCGTAGCAGAAGCGATAGCCATTATAGTATTCACGCATAGTGGTTAGCAGCGCTTGGTAATCAGTTTGTTCAGTGCAAGACTCTTGTGCTACTTGTTGCACCAATTGGCTTAGCTCAACTTCTGTGATGCCACACAATTGATTGAATTCTTCATTCAAATAAATACTGGTTGCTACATTATAACCACTGGTCATGTCTGCTAGCACGACGGGCGACACGCCCGTGATAAACACTCGTGCAATTGCCCCTTCTGCGGCACTGGCCTTAATCACTTTAAACAGCGTTTTGACAATACCTTCGCCCGCCAATAAATCTTTATAGCGCTGTTGTCCATCGTTTTGGTGAATCAATACTTCATTAGCAAAATTATCGTATTCGTCGATGAGTAAATACAGTTTGCGCTCGCCAAAACTCAAAGCACTACATAAGGATTGAAAGGAGGCAATCGCATCCTCTGAATTAATAACAATAGGTTTTTTGAGTTCAGCCTGATACTTAGCGGCAAAACCTTCAATACTAATATTTAAGTGGCTAAATAAACTGTGCTTAATTTCGGTAATCGTGCCTTGTCCTGACACTTTGGAAAAATCCCAGCGCAAGATTAAATACTGATTGTGTTCAGCGCTGGGCTGTGAACCGATGGCGAGATTACCGAATAAGCCTTTAAACTGCTCAGCTTGGTGAATATCGTAATAATAAGCTAGCATCGACAAGAACAAGGATTTACCAAAGCGACGCGGACGCAAAAACACCAACTGCTTACCGGACGATTCTAGCACCGGCAAACAAGCGGTACGGTCAATGTAGTAGTAACCTTCGTTGCGAACAGTGTGAAAATTGCTGATACCGTAGGGTAGTTTAAGCATGACGATCTCCAAAAAGAGCTGGAGGCATTATAGCACGGTAGGGATTGTGGCGTGTTAGGCATGGCTTATAGTTTAAAGCGGTGAGTGTGTGAAATGCCCCGTTTTTGTGTTTTTTAACACAATCTAGCAATGGCTAGGAATGAATAAAGCTGCCAGTCATTTGATTTGTTTATCATTTGTATATTGGAATGAATTTTGCTCTGTCTGGTAATTTAAAGTAATCAATAAATTGAGGAGTTATGAGTCATGAATAAAGTATTAGCCAGTTTAGCGGTACTGGGTGTGTGGGGTATGACTTTAAGTGCGGTACAGGCTGAAACAGCAGCTAAGCCCGTAGCGGCTAACACGATTAAGGTTTATAGCCCCTATGCGCGTGCTGTGCCTCCGGGACAGATGAATAGTGCTATTTTCATGACCTTAGTCAATCCGTCTAAAACACCTTTTAGTATCAAAGCGGCGAGTAGCCCAGCCTCTAAGGTAACTGAGTTACATACTACTTTGAATAACAATGGGGTGATGGAAATGCGCCAAGTGCCTAAGATGGATATTCCCGCCTTGGGGCAAACGGTATTAAAGCCCGGTAGTTTGCATGTGATGTTGATTGGGCTTAAGCAGGATATGAAGGTGGGCGAGAAAACCTCAGTCACATTGACGTTTGATGATAATAGCCAAATGAAGTTTGAAGTACCGATTCAAGAGGTGGCTAAGCCTGCGGGAATGAATGGTATGGGGCATAGCGCACATATGCACTAAGTTTTATCTTGATTAGGGAGTACTTACCTATAATGGGGTAAGTACCTACTGAATTATAGAGTTTTATTAGCTGTAGTTTTTGCTCTGGTTTCTATACGGTTTGTTATGCGGTTATTTGAAGAGGAATCATAGTGACCTTTAAGTTTCCTGTAATTTAAAGCGTTTAACCTGATATAAGTTAAGCCAGTTATCGGTGGGTAGCAGCTTTTTAACTAATCTGATCCTGAGTACTTTTTGCTTTTACCTGCAAATCCCTCTATGATGCGCCCTTTACAAACTATGTGATCTGTCGTATGGATCACCACTGGAGCATAATAAATGCCTGTCATTACTCTACCCGATGGCAATCAACGCCACTTCGATCAACCCCTTTCCGTTCAAGCCATTGCCAGTAGCATTGCCCCTAGTTTAGGTAAAGCTGCTTTAGCTGCAAAAGTGAATGGTCAATTAGTTGACACCTCTTACGTCGTTGATCAAGACACTCAATTAAGCATCATTACCGCCAAAGACCCTGAAGGGGTTGAGGTAATACGTCATTCCACCGCGCATTTAATGGCGCAAGCGGTCAAGCAATTATTCCCTGAAGTGCAAGTGACTATTGGCCCTGTGATTGATAAGGGCTTTTACTATGACTTTGCGACTTCACATCCTTTCACACCGGAAGATTTAGCCGCGATTGAAAAACGCATGCAAGACATTGTGCGCCAAAATCTACCGGTAGAACGTAGCACTATGCCGCGTGATGAAGCTATCCAGTTCTTTGAACAGATGGGTGAGCACTATAAAGCGGAAATTATCCGCGATATTCCAGCAGGCGAGACGCTATCACTGTATAAACAAGGCGATTTCATTGATCTATGTCGCGGTCCACATGTACCCAGTACTGGCAAAATCCAAGCCTTTAAATTAATGAAGGTGGCGGGAGCGTATTGGCGCGGTGACTCTAAAAATGCCATGTTGCAACGCATTTACGGTACGGCATGGGGCGATAAAAAAGAGCTAAATGACTATCTCCATATGTTGGAGGAAGCGGAAAAACGTGATCATCGTAAACTTGGTCGCCAACTAGATTTATTCCATTTTGATGAAAATGCGCCTGGTTCAGTCTTTTGGCATCCTAAAGGTTGGACTTTATTCCAAAACTTAATCAGCTATATGCGTAAGCGCCAAGAGCAGGCGGGCTATGTCGAGATTAATACCCCTGATGTGATGGATCGCGCCCTGTGGGAAACGTCTGGTCACTGGTTTAATTACCGCGAAAATATGTTCATTACGCAAACCGAGGATGAGCGTGTATTTGCGCTCAAGCCTATGAACTGTCCGGGCGGTATGCTGATGTTTGGACAGGGTTTAAAAAGCTATCGTGAATTACCTTTGCGCATGGCGGAATTTGGTAAAGTTCATCGCTATGAGCCTTCCGGTGCATTACATGGCTTAATGCGGGTGCGCCATTTCACACAGGATGATGCGCATATTTTCTGCACTGAAAGCCAAATGGAAGACGAGTGCAAAAAGGTCGTAGGCTTAGTACTCGATATTTACCGCGAATTTGGCTTTGATAATGTCATTATTAAACTCTCGACTCGCCCCGCAAATCGTATTGGTTCGGATGAGATTTGGGATAAATTAGAAGGTGCACTCGCTAGTGCGCTGAATAATTTAGGCATGCCTTATACCTTATTCCCCGGTGAAGGTGCATTTTATGGTCCTAAATTAGAGTTTGTATTACGCGATGCGATTGGACGCGATTGGCAATGCGGTACGTTACAAGTCGATATGAATTTACCGGAGCGTTTTGATTTAGCCTACATTGCTGAGGATAATTCGCGTCAACGTCCGGTAATGCTGCATCGAGCGTTGTTTGGATCATTAGAGCGCTTTGTGGGTATTTTAATTGAACACTACGAAGGTAAATTCCCCGTTTGGCTCAGTCCAGTGCAGGCTGTAGTGATGAATATTACCGATAGTCAGGCGGATTATGTGCAAAGTGTCGTAGATCAATTACGTAATGCAGGTATTCGCGTCATTGCTGACTTGAGAAATGAAAAGATTGGCTTTAAAATCCGCGAACGGACTATGCAGCGTATACCCTATTTGCTGGTAGTTGGCGACCGCGAGGTTGAAACAAATACTGTCTCAGTGCGCACACGTAGTGGTGAAGAGTTAGGATCGTTAGCTATCGCTGATATGACTCAGCGTCTCACCCAACAAATTAATAGTCGCACTTTATCATTATTGGAGGACTAACCCATAATTGCCGAAAAAGAACACCGCATAAACGGTGATATTAATATCCCGAAAATTCGTTTAATTGATGCGGACGGTGAAAACAAAGGCGTCGTATCCACGCGTGATGCGTTGGCTATGGCTTATGAAGCGGAATTAGATCTGGTGGAAATTGTGCCCAATGCCAAACCGCCGGTTTGTCGGATCATGGATTACGGCAAATTCCGCTTCGATGAAAGTAAGAAAGCTAGCGTTGCTCGTAAAAAGCAAAAGCAAGTCCAAGTCAAGGAAATCAAATTGCGTCCGGGAACGGATGACGGGGATTATCAAATTAAGCTACGTAAGCTAATGGAATTCCTTGAAGAGGGTGACAAAACTAAAGTGACCTTACGTTTCCGTGGGCGTGAAATGGCGCACCGTGATATAGGAATGCAAGTCCTTAAGCGTATTGAGGCGGACTTGGTTGAGTATGGTGTAGTCGAGCAATTTCCTAAGCTGGAAGGCCGTCAAATGGTCATGGTGCTAGCACCGAAGAAAAAATCACAAGGAGGGGGGGCTAGTAATCAGTCAAACGCGTCTAATGCGCCTGCGGCTACTACTAACCCTACCTAAATCGGTTGTCATTCTGTTGAGGTTAGGCACTCTCGCAGAATGTTGTTAATCCTCTTATTAGGAGTCAAAGATGCCTAAGATGAAATCGCACAGCGGGGCGTCCAAGCGTTTCCGCAAATCAGCTAATGGCACGTTTAAACGTAAACAGTCTCATATGCGCCATATCCTGACTAAAAAGTCTACTAAGCGTAAACGTCAATTACGAGTTGGTGTGGATCGTGTACACGAATCCGATCAAAAAATGGTTGACCGCTTATTACCTTACGCTTAGGGAGTATCTGAGAAATGGCAAGAGTTAAACGTGGTGTACAGGCTGGAGCCCGTCACAAGAAAATTATGAAAAAGGCTAAAGGTTATTATGGTAACCGTAGCCGTTCTTACCGCTCCGCTCATCAAGCGGTAATCAAAGCGGGTCAATATGCTTACCGTGACCGTCGTCAGAAAAAACGTCAATTCCGTGCTTTATGGATTGTACGTATTAATGCGGCTGCGCGGTTGTATGATCTGTCTTATAGCCGTTTCATCAATGGCTTAAATAAAGCAGGCATCAAAGTAGACCGTAAAGTGATGGCTGATTTAGCTGTACATGACATTGCTGCATTTGGACAATTAGCGGAAAAAGCAAAGGCTGCCTTGGCTGCTTAATCTTTTGCTAATTGACAAGTGAAAGTCTTGAGCGGGAAGGGTGCAGAGCCTTTCCCGCTTTTTGTTTTCAAACTATAAGGGAATTATCGTGCAAAGTTTGCTGGAACTCATGGGGCAGGCACATGAGCAACTCTCCCAAGCTGCCAGTCTCGCCGCACTCGATCAAGTCCGCGTGCAATATCTGGGTAAAAGTGGCTTATTAACTGAGCAACTGAAACAGTTGGGAAAATTATCGCCTGAAGAGCGCAAAGCAGCGGGTCAAGAAATCAACAATGTCAAACAGACTCTGATTGAGGCACTCGATGCAAGACGCGCAGTGCTGCAAACAGAAGCGTTAAATGCACGCTTAGAGGCTGAAGCGGTTGATGTGACTCTACCCGGTCGAGGTATGCAGCAAGGGGGCTTGCATCCGGTTACGCTAACCATCCAACGCATGAGTGAGATTTTTGGGCAATTGGGCTTTCAAATGGCGCAAGGACCTGAAATCGAGGATGATTTTCATAACTTTACCGCGCTCAATATTCCCGAAACGCATCCAGCACGCGCGATGCACGATACTTTTTATTTACAAAATGGTTTATTACTGCGTACTCATACCTCCTCGGTACAGATTCGCCATTTGATGAACCACCAGCCTCCGGTGCGCGTTATTGCCGCAGGGCGCGTGTACCGTTGTGACTCGGATATGACCCATAGCCCGATGTTCCATCAAATGGAAGGCTTAATGGTGGATACCGATATTACTTTTGCGGATTTAAAAGGGATTTTAAAAACCTTCTTCCGTGAATTCTTTGAGGTCGATGACTTAGAAACGCGCTTCCGTGCGAGCTTCTTCCCCTTCACTGAGCCTTCGGCTGAAACCGATATTACTTGTGTGCATTGCCAAGGTAAGGGCTGTCGTGTGTGTAAACATACCGGATGGTTAGAAGTCATGGGCTGCGGCATGGTACACCCCAATGTATTAAAAAATGTCGGGGTTGATAGTGAAACCTATACCGGATTTGCTTTTGGTATGGGAGTAGAGCGCTTAGCCATGCTGCGCTACCAGATTAATGATTTGCGCGTCATGTTCGATAATGATGTGCGCTTCTTGACTCAATTCCATTAATCAGAGGTAGGCTCGATGAAAATCAGTGAATCTTGGTTACGCGAATGGTGTAACCCGTCCCTATCACTCGATGAGTTGGGACATCAATTAACCATGGCAGGTTGCGAAGTCGAAGGAGTAGAACCCGTCGCAACTGCCTTTTCCGGTATTGTGGTGGCTGATGTATTAACAGTGACTAAGCACCCTGACGCCGATAAGCTTAATGTGTGTACGGTGTCATACGGTACTGATGAAGTACTCCAGATTGTCTGTGGTGCACCCAATGTACGTGCAGGGATGAAAGCGCCCTTAGCACTCATTGGAGTTAAATTACCTATGCCTGATGGTAGTACTTTAACCATCAAAAAAGGCAAATTACGCGGTATGGAGTCACAGGGTATGCTGTGCTCGGCGGCGGAAATGGGTATGGCAGATAAGTCTGATGGTTTATTAGATTTACCTGCTGATGCTCCGGTGGGTACTCCTATCCGTGATTATTTAAAGCTAGATGATCGAGTACTGGAATTAAACATTACCCCTAATCGTGGTGATTGTTTGAGTATTGCAGGGGTAGCGCGAGAAGCGAGTGTACTTACGAGTGCATCGTTAGTCCCTCCAACTATTCCTACTATTCCAGCGAGTATCCAAGATACTTTTAAGGTCACTATAGCAGCGCCTGAGGCTTGTCCCCGTTATGCAGGACGGGTGATTCGAGGTGTGAATGCTAAGGCTAGCACTCCACTCTGGATGAAGGAAAAGCTGCGCCGTCAAGGATTACGTAGTATCGCGCCTTTGGTCGATATTACGAATTATGTGCTAATTGAGCTAGGGCAGCCGATGCATGCCTTTGACCTCAATCAATTAGCAGGTGAGATTAATGTTCGTCTAGCCCAGCAAGGTGAAGCCATTACTTTACTCGATGGTCAAGCCATTGAATTAAAAGAGAATACTTTACTGATTACTGATCAGGCGGGAGCAGTGGCTATTGCGGGTATTATGGGTGGCGAGCGTACAGCAGTCAGTCTGGATACCACCGACTTATTCCTTGAAAGTGCCCATTTTGCACCCCAAGCGATTGCCGGGCGAGCGCGTCAATACGGTTTACAAACCGATGCATCCTATCGCTATGAGCGTGGCGTGGCGGCTGATTTATGCGCCCTAGCCCTTGAGCGTGCGACTCAATTAGTGCTAGAGATTTGTGGTGGTCAAGCAGGGCCTGTGGTGGACACCATTGCCAATCCTGATGCACTCACTAAGCGTAGTGTGACGTTACGTGCTCAACGTATTCAACGTGTATTAGGTATTGAGCTAGAGCGTGCTGAGGTAAAAGCCCTATTAGAGCGTTTAGGTTGTGAAGTGACTGATACGGCTGAGGGTTGGCAAGTATTAGTACCTTTAGCCCGCTTTGATATTGCGATTGAAGAAGATTTGATCGAGGAAGTGGCACGAGTACGGGGCTATGACTCTATTCCTGCGGTCATGCGCCCCTTAGAGCCAATGCTGCATCTACCCTCGCAAGAGTCGGTCACTTTAGAGCAATTGCGTGCCCCTTTAATCGCGCGTGGCTATCAGGAAGCGGTCACTTTTAGTTTTGTGGATGAAACCATTGAAGAGCAATTAAGTCCGGTTGCTGAGCGTATTCGCCTCCTGAATCCGATTTCAGCCGAATTGAGCTTAATGCGTAGTACCTTGTGGTCTGGGCTATTAAGGGCGGTGAGTTATAACCTGAATCGTCAACAAACTCGTGTACGTTTATTTGAAGTAGGGCCGGCTTTCAGTATGGAAGAGGGGCAATTACAGCAAAGACGCAAAATTGCAGGGGTGATTACGGGTTTAAATGAGCCAGAACAATGGGCTAGCCCTAAGCGCAATGTCGATTTCTTTGATATTAAGGGCGATGTGGAAGCGCTATTGGCGCAAGTGTCTGGGGAAACCTTCTATTTTATTCCTGTGGTACATGCCGCCCTGCATCCGGGGCAATGTGCGCAAATTGCTACTCAAGAGCAGGTAGTGGGATGGATGGGGGCGTTACATCCCCAATTAGAGCATACTTTAGGTTTAGATCAGCCCGTATTGTTGTTTGAACTCGACTTGGAGTATTTACAAGCAGCGCGTTTACCTAAATATAGTGCCGTTTCTAAATTCCCCGCGATTCGGCGTGATTTATCCTTAGTGATGGATAGTCATGTATTAGCCCAGTCATTAGAACGTGCGATTGCGAAGTCCGCGCCGCCGCAGGTGATAAACTGGACTATTTTTGATCTATATACGGGGCAAGGGGTTGAATTGGGTAAAAAAAGTGTTGCTTTAAACTTGATTATTCAGGAGGCTTCCCGCACTCTTGAGGACTCGGAAGTCAATGCGATTGTCGCAACTGTGGTAGCCGCTTTAGAAACAGAAACAGGTGCTACCCTACGTTAAAAAAAGGAGATTAATAGAAATGGCGACTTTGACCAAAGCTGATATGGTTGAGCAGTTATATGAAGAATTGGGCTTAAATAAGCGTGAAGCTAAGGATTTGGTGGAATTATTTTTCGAGGAAATTCGCCAAGCGTTAGGGGAAGGGCGTAATGTGAAATTATCGGGCTTTGGTAATTTTATGCTACGGGATAAGACCCAACGCCCCGGACGCAACCCTAAGACGGGTGAAGAAATTCCGGTTTCGGCACGTCGTGTTGTGACTTTCCGCCCCGGTCAGAAACTTAAACAACGTGTGGAAGCCTATGCAGGAAGCATTGATTCCTAATGATCAATTACCTGAAATCCCCAATAAGCGCTACTTTACTATTGGTGAAGTGAGCCATCTCTGTGGCGTTAAGACGCATGTCTTGCGCTACTGGGAGCAAGAATTTCCTTCTCTAAAGCCTATGAAACGACGGGGTAATCGGCGCTACTATCAACGTGACGATGTGTTGATGGTGCGGCGTATTCGGGCGCTGTTATACGAGCAAGGCTATACGATTAGCGGTGCGCGGCAGCAGTTGGTGGATAGCGCTACTCCACCGCCCCCTTTGGTGTCATTGGTAGAGCGCTTGGCAGAGAGTGAGGCTATTAAGGTGATGCAAGAGCCACGAGTACTGAAGCCTTTTCCGGATGGCTTGGATTTAGAGCAGCTCATTCGCCAGCTAGAGGCGACGGTCAAGGTATTACGTCATTAGCTTTAGATTTTTTAGTTCATGCACTTGTACTTTACTAAGAGTTAGGGTATCTTGTGCGCCTCTTCGGTCGGGGCGTAGCGCAGCTTGGTAGCGCACCACAATGGGGTTGTGGGGGTCGGAGGTTCAAATCCTCTCGCCCCGACCATTTATCTTCTTATTTTTCAAATACTTATTTTTTCACTCTAGTAAAAGTGGCGCTTAAATGGCGGTCAGCCACTATGCTGGGGTTTTTCTGCACTTCTCACTATTGTTTTCTGCACAGCTTAATCCTTTAATCATGATTTAATTTAATATCGTTAGGTACTCTGGATATTTGTTTTGGAGCACTTTGAAGCTTTGCAGTAGGTGGGCTAGTTCTTCTTGAGTAATGCCGTAAAGTTTGGCGACGATTTTGTCGTTTTCGGCGCGGAGTTTGTCGCGGGCTTTGTCGCTTTTGGGGAGGTGTTGTGGGGTGAGGTTGAATAGGGGGGCGAGTTCGGCGAAGTCGTCCCAGTTTGCCATGAGGCTGAGTATTAGGGCGTTTTTGGCGAGGGTGGTGTAGTCGGGGTTGGTGCGTATGTCCTCATCGCTGGGTTGGGGGATAGGGAGGCGGTAGAGATAGGTTTGATTGACATTCATTTGAATCATTTGGCGGGCTAACCAATCCACTATCAAACTATTAAACCAACCTAAAGCAAATAATATTTGTAATGATGATGTCGTTTGGGTAGATACAGTTCCATCACAGTTTAAAATGTAGGTTTTAGGAACATTAAAGTAAATCGAGTTACCTAAACCAATAGCTTTAGGTAAAAGCGAAAATACTAAGGTTCTTTCATTAGTATCACTAGCTACTGAGCGAAAACCAATTTTTATAAATTCACGATCATAACGTATAGCAGAAATATGCTTGCTTGCCTCCGCTTTATTAATATTTAAATCCTGTGCCATGCGATACAGCTCTTTACTTTGCATGGCTGCATCAAAATCTTCAGGATTTAACCAGTATTGTGGCACTTCAAAGCGATGATTAAACTGCCAAATCATTTTACCTTCATAGAGTGGAATCAAATCAGCTTGTTGGCTTTCTATAAAAAGATGCTTATCATCCGTCATATGTAATTCACGTCTGAAGTTTAACCAGTTTTCAGACAGTGCCGGAAAAGCCGAGTAGCATTTTTCTAAAATTGGTAAATCTTTACGACTACGCAACTCCATCAATGCCCAATATTGTGGAGATAGCGTTTTTAAAGTACGTAATGAATAAGAAATTCTATTAGTTGGATCGACTAGCTCACTCGCCTCTTTAATATAAAAGGCTAAGTCAATAAAGGCATTATCCTCTTCCTTATTGGGATGATTGACTACTTGCATAAGCGCAAATTTGTAGCGTGAATCTATATCAGGAAAAATTCCGTTTCGATTTTCAAAACTCCAGAAAGTTGTGACAGAAAATTGATTGAAAATATGTTTACGCAAAATCGTAGAGCCTTCCTCAAACATTAAAGCACTAGGTAGCACATAATTTAAGCTCCCTCCTTGTGCTAATAAGCCCAGATTACGCTCGACAAATAGGCGAAATAAATTACCATCACCCGCACCCTTATTTAAAGGGTAAGCCTTAGTGTAGTATTCATCTGCCACATCAATATAATGCTTGGTTTTTTCATAATGTTCTTGAATCGAAGCGACCTCTAGTAAGCGGTTTTTAACCTGTGCTTTTTCACTATTTTTCAAGGTACGATAATTACTATGATACTGCGGGAAAAAATCAGTCTCAGCAAACTTAGTCTTATCCCACGGTGGATTCCCCACAATCACATCAAACCCGCGCCGATGCCGCGCAAACGCTTCAGGAAATGCCACCTCATAATGGAAAAAATGATACCGCGCACTATAATCCTCAATCTGCCTCAAAACCGCGCTTTTAGTCGACCGCTCCTCAAATAATTGCCCTACCAACCCCTGCGTTTTATCCAATAACTCCGCCGCCTTAGTATTACCCTCTGCAATTAACGCCTGCCGCGTACAAATAAAACTCAAAGCCCGCGCTAATAAGCGCAATTTCGGCTCAATCTGTTGTTTCCACAATTGCTTAGAACGCCCCACCTCATCGGCTGTGGTGTCGCGCATGGCATCCAGCTCTTCCATGACGGTGCGCAATTCATCAAACCGAGCGCCAAAGTTATCGACGAATAAATCATTTTGCAGAGTTTCGACCGCGTTATAATCCAAAAACTCCTGAATCGTTGCCCCCATCAGCGCATTGCCTTGTTGAATATGATGCTCAATAAAAGACAAGGGCGTGCCAAAAATAAAACTATCCATCCATAACGAGAGCCGAGCCAATTCCACCGCAAAGGGATTTAAATCTACGCCAAAAATGCAGCGCTTTAATAGGGCACGCTTGAGAATCTGTGCATCTTCGGGTTCATAAGTTAAATTCAGGGCTTTGAGCTGTCTGAGAATTTTAGCACGTTCTTCTTTCACTAATTGCTTTAAATCGGCATCTTGTTCTAATCGCGCAAGGGCTAAATCGGTTAAATACCCTAATGCCTCCACCAGAAAATGCCCACTACCACACGCATTATCCAGTAGTTTTAAATCCATCAGTTGTTTACCCGTAGCATGATGCGCAAGGGCTTGATCGAGTGCTAATCTGACTAGGGGCTGAGATAAAGAGGGGGGAGTATAATAACTAGCGGTAGTTTTACGTGAATTGCTCGCACTTTTTAAATACATAGCGCCTTTATTAATCGGCGTTTCACGTAAGACTTTAAATCCCTTTTCTTTACGCAGTTTAGCTAGGTCATAATGATCATAATAAGCTTCAACTGCTTTGCCTTTAGTAGAAGTACTTTCATACTCCAAATACACCGCATCTTCTGCGGCGTACTCAAAGCGAAATTCTAATAAGCCCTCATAAATACGCCCTAAATGAGTCACACTCATATTTTTAAAATCACGGCGCACGTCAAATAGTGTTGTGCCGCGTTTAGTTTTATAGAGTAATTTTTCTAAAATGGAGAGCAGTGTTCTATTATTAAAGAGTTTAGGGGTTAGTAGTAAGGGTGCACGTTGCGGGTCGAATAAGCCACCATTAAACAGCGGAATATCAATATCCTCCGCCCCTTGATCTAATAGCTCAAAGAGTTGTTTAAGAGAAAAATTACCATCATACAGGGCTTGGCGCTCACTATTATACTGTGCAAGCTGCTGATATAAGTGTTCTAAACTATAGCGCTGATAAAAAGGGTGAGTCGCTAAAAGAGTGCGGTTTTTATCTTCAAAATAAACAATAAACAGCAATCTAAATAAGAGCACGACGCTATTTTCATACAAAGTGGCTAAGCTGGCTTTAGGATTCGCGCCTTGTAACGCTTTACCCATCATTTCAAATAACGATTCCTCCCCCGCATAACCATAAATAACCGCTTTTAGATTTTCCTCTACCTCTAAAGTAAAATTTTGCGAGTCTCGAATCGTGTCCTCAATGGCGGAGTTTTGCCCCACTTGTTCAGGATTAGCATAAGTCGCCTGCCCAAAAAAGAACGCAAATAAGGCTAACCCTTGCGCCTGATAGCTAGGATTGGGTTCAGCCAATAAGCCCGCAAGATCAAATTCAATAAAGGTCTTTTTAGCGGTGATTTTTTCAGTGTCGTAAATACGCCAAATATGCCCATTGGTTAAAAAGCCAAAGCGTACCCGTAAAGTACTGAGATAATCTTGCAATTGATGATGCGGGTTGAGTTTACGATCTGCTTTGCCCGTATCCAGTGCTTTACCCCATGCTTTGGATTCGCAAATAGCACTAATCAGCGTGTGATCTTTAGCAGCGAGTAGCTGGTCTACGGTCGCTTGATCCGCAACGAGGCAGTAATCGGGTATCGCTTCTTTGCCCTGTACCGTGAAAGACACCTGATAAGCATTAGTACACCAGCCCAAGTAGCGCAGTAAAGGATCGATAAACTCTTTTTCCAGTTGCGTTTCATTGCGGGTTTGCAGCTTTTTAGCGGCGAAATGAGTGTTTAACCATGCCAGTAATTCATCTGGTGCACTGCTTTGACTCAGTACTTGGGCTTTTTGACTGAGATAAACATCATCCAATAGGGTATTCACTAGCCAAGGTTGTTGAGCCAGCGAAGTAGGGGCAGGAGCTAGGGTCGTAGTCATAAAGTATTCAGTCTAAGCAACAGAGTGAGTAGTGTAAGCAATTGCAGCTAGGGAGTGCTAGCCCCTCGTTAGAACCCGCACTAGGTGGTGACTAAAATCAAATGATTATCCCAAGCAACCCTCTGTTGAATCGGGCAGGGCTGAAGGTGGCGATGGGTGCAAGTATTCAGTGTCCCGGTAGCACTCGAAACCAATACCTGCTGATCAGGTGTGAGCACAATGCCATTAGGCTCGGCTATAGGCAGGGCCGATTTAAAACAGCGCCTCGTTAAATCCCAAGTACCTAAAGCTTGACCTAGTAAAGAGGTTGCCAGCAATTCCTGCGTATCAGGATTAATCATCACATCCCCTAAATAACCCTTAAAAGGCGCTAATTGCTCAGGCGTACTGAGCAGCGGCTCTAGTGTTTGACCCAAAGCTTGCCAAGCTACCAAAGCACTAGGCGGATTACGCACCCTATTGCCCTCATACTGCAAAGCCACCCCGACATCACCCTGAGGAGTTACGCTTAAATGGCGGATACTTAATTGAGGCTGAGGCAAGCGATAGTCATCCAACACCTCACCCGTGTAGCTATCCAAATACACCAGCGAGGGTTGCATAGTGTCGATATTCAGTTTGCGTCGCCCAAAATCGGGGTGGGTTTCAATGCCGCCATTAGCAATCACTAAGGTTTTACCATCAGGCATGAGTTTAATATCGTGCGGGTCTAGACCACCACTGCTATATTCCCCCAGCTTTTTGCCCGTTTTAGGGTCACGAATACCAATCACCCCGCTCACCTCGTCATAGGCATTTTCAGTGGTGAACAGCACCTGCTTATCGTTACTAAGGCAACCATGCCCATTAAAATGTCGCCCTGCACTCGCACTAAAAAGCCGTATTTCACCTGTTTCAATATGCACCAAAGCAGATTGCGTACTAGGGCGGCGTCCTGATACCAGCACGCTCTGATCAGGCAAGGGTAAAACAGCATGCCCTTGAAAAGGCAGCGGAAAGAAGTGCTGAGTAAAGCTAGCTAACTCGACTTGAACGAGAGCAAATAGCCCCGAATCTAAAGTGGCGGCACTGTATAAATAGCCTGTTTGGGTGCTAAGAGCGGAAGTACTAGAGGCTGAAATACTCCAACCCCCAAAGCCCGCCCCAATTGCTAGGCTCGTGCCACCTAAGAACTGTAATAACTGGCGTCGTTGCCGATTTATCACTTAGTCACCATCGTTTTCATTAAAACCTAAACTCACACCCAAAGTACTCGCTAAACGCTGCTTGTAATAACGGGTGAGCATTTGAGCTTCATTAAAGAGTGCATCGGCTGCTTTAAAGTCACGCGCTTCTAATTGGGCAAATAAATCACTGGAGGGAAACTCAATGGCTTTAATGCGCTGAAAGAGGCTTTCAAATTCACCCGCTAGTAGTGCTTTATCTTGTTGCTTGAGCCAGTCCAATACCCCACCTGCTACTAGCATCTGTTCGACCCCTAAGAGTGTGGCTTTCGTATTGGCAAGGGTATGACCACTGCGCCACGCTTCAAGCTGATAGGGCTTAACTTGTTCACGCTGAGGATCTAAGCCAGCTTGAAAGGCAGGCTGACCTAGGGCAGGTTGGAGTTTTAATTTCGCATTTTCAGCCGCTTGATAGACCCGATTCATCACGACATTAAAGGCTTCGGGTGCGGTGACAAACTCGGTGCTGCCTTTGCCCACCTCTTTCATGGCATCACTAAAATGCGGTGTCCAAGTGTGCAATAAGGTAGTGCTATGAGTGTGCAGCAAAGTACTGGCGGCGACTAAATACTCACAGCGTTTCGAGTGGGTGAAGCGATTTAATACATCTGCTTCCGACTGGTCGCGCTCAAATAATAAATACTCTAGTGCTGCAAAACCTTGTACCCCCACCCCATTTTTTTTAAGGATTTCGGGGGTAATAGGCTCGGTACTTTTTAATACGGTATTGACTAGGTTCTTTTTAATCGGGCGAAAGTAAAAATTAAAATCAAATTGTTCGTCTAAGGCAGGACCAATAGTAAAAGCATCGGTTTGTTGCCACGTACTTAAGGCTGCTGACCAAGCTGCTTTTACGCTATTAAAATTCGCTAGGTCGGGCTTAGTGCAAAAGGTTTGACTAGCAGTGGCTAGTGTCTGGGTATGAGCTTCAAGCGCTTGATAAGTGGGTACTATCACCTTGTCGGTCATAGCCGTTAATAGTGCACGAATATCCTCGTCACTAACCGCTAATGTGGGTGCGGTTGCAGGTGTACTGACTGCTTCAGTTGCGGTAGGGGGCGTTGCAGGAGTCGCTAAGTCATCGGCTTGCCCAGTACTCGTTAGACTGAGCATCAAAATTAGAGTGCTGAGGGTTGGGGTGAGTTTCATAGCAAATAACGCGCTCATAATGAGTTTAAAAAGGCTAATAGGGCAGCACGCTCGCTAGCATCGAGATTGAGTACCGCTTGCTTGGAGGGTTCAGCTTCGCCACCATGCCAGAGTATGGCTTCCATCAGATTGCGAGCGCGTCCATCATGTAAAAAGCGTGTATGACCATTGACCTTTTCAATCATGCCTATTCCCCATAAAGGCGCGGTACGCCATTCAGCGCCGGTTGCTGCAAAATCAGGACGGTGATCGGCTAGCCCCTCACCCATATCATGCAGCAATAGATCCGTAAAAGGCTGAATCGATTGATGTTCTAACTCGGGAAAATCCGCTTTATTACCCGTGACGTAATGCGGAATATGGCAACTGGCACAAGCACTTTTATTAAAAATCACTTGCCCGGCTTGCACTTGCGGATCAGTGACTTTACGTCGCGCAGGAACCGCGAGTGTGGAGGCATAAAAGGTAACTTGGTTCAAAATCTCATCACTGACTTCGGGTTTGCCACCATCAGGTGCGGCTAAGCAGGCGGTTTGCTTAGCTGTGCAACTTTGCTGAGGAAACAGACTAGAAGTAATGCCAATATCACCCTGAAACGCGCTGGCGGTTTGTTGCTCCACGGTGGGTTGATTGGCTTTCCAGCCAAAGCGCCCTAATTGAGCTTGTTGCGTTCTAATATCCCAAACGCGATTAGGACGACCAGAAATACCATCCCCATTACTATCATCAGGATCAGCAAAGGCTAAAAGTGCCGCTTCGGGAATCGCTTCTAATAAACCCATACCTACCATCACTGGCGCAACACGCATAGAGAGTTGAGTATCAGCGTGCACAGCACCGTCAGTTAAATGAGCAAGGCTCACTTTAGGCTTAAGTAGTTCATAAGGCGTGCCGTCTTTAAATTGCCCCGTAATGGTTTCGTACTCCACCACGGGTTTGCCCTCGGCTTGGATACCTTGAATACTGAGAGGTTGCAATTGGTCACCATAAGTGGGTTCAGGGACTACCCCCAGCGTTTTAACGACTAATTCGTGTTCTGCCGTAGTAGGCGGAATACTAAGCCGGATTAAAGAGGTGAAATGAGTATCCGCTAAAGAGTGCGGCGGTTGCCCGCGTCCGTCTTTGGTGTGGCAGCCTTGGCAGCTATTGCTATTAAACAGTGGTCCCAAACCATCGCGTGCTGTGGTGGAAGAGGGGGCGCTGACCCACGGTTGAGTGAAAAACGCATTACCAATAAAAAATTGGTCACGGCGCAAAATACTCATATTGCTAGCAGGCAGTGAAAACGCATTGACGCTTTTATCAAATGTAGTGGTAGCCCCACCCGATAAACGTAAGTCTGGAGCTTTTGCAGGGGTGGCGGCGTAGAGCTTAGTGCTTACACTCAAGATAACTGATAGGGCAGCTAATAACGAGAATAGTCTCATTATTCCGCCTCCAGAGGTTCTGGATTGAGGTTTTGTATGCCAAGACTACTAGCCGCCCTTTCAATTGCAGCCGTTTGCGTTTTCAAGGCGTCAATAGTGGCTTTGACTTGTGCATTGTGCTCATTTCCTGCCGCAATTTGTTGATCAAATGCAGTACCGGCTTGAGCAGTTTTGACAATAGTGTCAGCATGGTTGAGAGCGGTGGTGAGTTGAGTTTTTAACGCAGTATCCGCTTTAGCATCTTTAGCCGCGACTAATTGAGAAAGGCTTGCGCCCTCTAAAGTTGACCCATCCGCTTTAATATACCGCCCTAAATAGACATTTTCGACCCCTTGGATATTTTGCTTAATATCATCGTGCGTGTTGTCACTAAAGCATGAGTGTTCATCCTCTTGAGAGTGTGCCAGCAGCGCTACATTCATGCGTTGTCCGGCTAGTTCACCCAAACTCAAACTACCCATACCAAATAAGATACGTCGAATACCTTCAGCCTCGTCTAACGCCAAGAAAGCTTTGCGGTAATTGTCGTGATTAGGTTCCCAATCCTTGACCATCGTTTCGAGGTCTTTGACCAATAACTCAGTAACCGTTTTTAAGTAGGCAGCGCGGCGTTCACAGTGACCATTGGTACAGGATTCACCTTGAAGATAATCGGTATAAGAACGCTGCCCTGCTTGTTTGGGATCTTCATTAAGGTCTTGACCCAACAGTAAAAATTCCACCGCATGATAGCCGATGGCTACATTTGCCTCCGAGCCGCCTTTTTCTTGATAAGACTCTAATAGCTCGGCTGTAATGGGTTCAGTGCCGGCAATAATATTAGCTTTAGCAAATTGATTGCCGTCCTCATGTTCATAGGCATCGGTTTTGACGTAATCAATCAACCCTTCATCTAATGGCCACGCATTTACCCGTCCTTCCCACTCGTCCACATTAGGATTACCAAAACGATAGACCTCGGTCTGACTGTAACTATGGCGGGCTTTGAGCCATGCGTCTTTAGCGGCTTGTTGCGTTTCAGCACTAGGCTTTTCGATAAAGGTATCAATGGCGGTTTGTAGGGTTTTGGCGGAATTTAATGAGTCGGTGTAGTTAGCGTAGGCAATATCAGCATAGTGAGTGAGGACTTGCTGTGCGCTGGGGGTGGCTGGGGGCGTGTCGGCGTGCGTGACGAAGGGAGTTGCAAGCGCTAGGGTGCTGGCTACTATAGTGGCTAATAAGGTCTGACGTATCACAAAGAATCTCCCAATAAACAGTCAACACAGGCAAAGTAGTTATAAGGCTATAATGAGAACTATTCTCAAGTTGGAGCAGATAGTAATGATTCTTATTTGAATAAGCAAATAGCTTAGCGAGATAGCCTAAGCGGTACGGGGGGATAAGGAGAGCATTAGGCTATTAGGAGCGATATGGTTGTTTTTAAAGCAGTGCAGGACTAGCAAAAGGTTTGGCAAAGGTAAAGGCGTGTTCCGTAGCTCCATACTGATCTAAATGAGCTAAGCGTTCGGCTGCCTCGGCGAGAGTGGGTTGATGTCCGGCTGGAATCCACCATAGCGCGGCATAGGCGGTGGTCATTTTGGCAAACCATTCACGTCGCCGCCGCATAATGTCCACATGAGCGGATTTAAACGCGAAGGCTTTTAGTCCTTCTATATCGCGCCACACGGACATATTCACAATCACATTATCGGGAAAGGGATGGGCTAATTGCGGGTCACGGCAATCTTCAATTAAACGCCAGATAAATCCATCGGAGTTTTCGGCTAGGGTATTAATCTGATCTAGGTTAGCTACGAAATCCGCTAATTGAGGCGAATCTAGGGGAGCGAGTAGGGTGGCAATATTGAGTTGGGCGAGGTGGTAGGTCATAGTGTAAATCTCTAGTGAATTTAATTTCGATTAAATATCTGTTCTGCCATAGATTGAAATGGCTTTAGTTGACCTTGTGCATTAGGCTCTAAATAGTCATTAATAAAATAGGAAAGAGCTTCCGCATCTTCTAGTAAATAAGATAGTTGTTGGTTAATGCTGGCATAAACAGTATGGCGTTTATTAATTAATAGCTGACACTGTAACCCTAAACAGTCAATGGTCTGTTGAGTGAGTTGTTTATCTTGATCAGTTAATTGTTTAGCAGGTTGAATCATACCTGTTGGCGTGTACTCAAAATGCTTATTACAGTTTTGCTGTGCTGGGGTAATGGCTATCTCGCTATTATCTTTCTTATGTCCACCAAACAAGTCTTTTTTTGCTACACAGTTTTGATTTACTAAGGCACTAGCTACTAGGTTGTTTGCATCAAAACGCAGATGAAAATATTTCGAATTACCTTTAGGCTGAATATGATCAATATGAAAACCATATTCATTTAAGCTAATTTCTGAATAGGCACATAAACCAAACTGCTCTTTCCAAAGATGTGCTCTTAGTTCACTACGCCCATCTTCATCTTTAAAGTTGTCCCAACTTAATTTCTTTTTAAGGGATTTTTCTAGGGATGCTTGTAATTCAGGTGGCACAGGGATTTTTTGAATATAGCGCATGTTTAGCCCCGTGCAGCTAGAATTTTTCTACGACGAATAATAAGGTCAGCATTAAATAAATCGTGGTGTTCTGTACCTAGTTCCTGTTCTAATGCACTACGCTCGGAGCTTTTGTCCTCTGTTAAGTCGCCATTTTCTGCCCAATCTAAGTAAGCATTAATACGCTTGACTAACTCATTTTGAGGGCGACTAGGCACATTCATAATGGTCTCAAGCGTGTCAGCGATAGATTCGCCATAGGAGCGACTCTGTGGGGTAGTTGCAGTACCTATGCCCGTACTGTAGTCCACTTCAATTACACGAATATGTTCGCGTTTGACGGTAGATAAAATAGCAGGACTATGGGTAGTAACAATAAATTGCATGCGAGGAAAGCAGCGCCTTAAATCTTCTAATACATGGTGCTGCCATTTAGGGTGAAGATGTAGGTCTATTTCATCAATAAGCACGATACCTGGGGTATATTCAGGAGCTTGGTCGCGTAAATGTGGGTTTAGGGCGCAGCTATTCATGGCTAATTGTGCGGCGATAGTCAGAATCGATTTTGCTCCATGACTCAGTTGGTTAATATCAATGCGCTCACCAGATTTAGTGACTGCACGAATACCTTTTTCACTAGCAAAATATTTGACAGTTTCAATACCGACTTCCGATGAAAGCATAGTAGCCAGTACTTTGGATATCGCTTTTAAATGGGAGTCTTCTGGTGGTTCTTCTGTAATACCCTGTTCTTGATAGGCTAGGCGTGTTTCTAATCCACTGATAGAGCGTTCTCTAAGCCATGCTTCAAAACTATTAAAAAATTCATCGGTACTAGGCAGTAAACTCTGAAATGCTTGTATCCTACTGAGTTCCTTATACTCATATAATACATTTGAGTCTGTTTTAAGACGGCGATTTGCTGAGAAATAAGCAAATAACGACAGCGTATCGACAGATCCGCTTTTAAGTATAGTTGGATTAAGCTCTGTTTCTATAACAGCCATAAGGATACGGAGTGCTTCTGAGACTCTATTGGATATTGCAATATTTTCAGAAAGTAACTTTATTCTCTCCTCATTACTATCATTACTTAACTCATATATTGAGTTTTTTTTCATTACATGATTGTTATCAGAAATCCGAGATACCCAGTAAAATTTTTCTGGTCTTTCGATATAAGGAATCATTTTATTGATACAGCTTATATTTTTGATAGGGCTAGCAGCCTGATTTTGCTCAGCCATTAGAGAGTATTTAAGCTGTATCTCAAAAAGTGGAATTATTGGAGAGGGGGTTTTTATATCATGTTTTATTGATTTTTTGACGGTGTTTGGTTCTAAAAACAAACATAGGTGGTAGAAAATGGCATCTAAAATACTTGTTTTACCACCCGCATTAGGAGCAACGAAAATAGTAAGTTCTGGATGTAGCTCTACTTTTAATTCACTAAATAAACGAAAGTTAGTCAGCTCTAAGGAAGCGACTGAAATAGGGATAATGGGGCTAGCATCCATGATTTAACCACTAGACTAGGAACAGGAGCTACAGTTTAGCACTTCACTCTCTGTCCTGCACCGAACCAATATTTTACTTCATACTGTCAAATACTTCTGAATCAGCTCCTCATTCAAAGCACTCATATCGTCCTGTGCCACCTGCCGCCCTCGATCCAAAATACAAAAATTATCCCCCACCTTGCGAGCAAACGGTAATTTCTGCTCCACTAATAACACCGTTAGCCCAATCTCCTGATTCAGCTTACGAATAATATCGCCGATTTCCTGCACGATATTCGGCTGAATCCCTTCCGTTGGCTCATCTAAAATCAATAGCTTAGGATCAAGCACTAACGCCCGACCAATTGCCAATTGCTGTTGCTGTCCACCGGATAAATCACCCCCACGCCGTCCCAGCATTTGTTTCAATACCGGAAACAGTTCAAAAATAAACGGTGGAATACTGCGTACCTTATCGCGCCGTGCGGGTAAACCAATCAATAAATTTTCCTCCACCGTCAGCAGCGGGAAAATCTGCCGTCCTTGCGGCACATAACCAATCCCTAAATTGGCGCGTTTTTCCGCATCGACACCTATTAGATTTTGATCTTGATAGTGAATGACACCATCGCGCACCTTGAGCAGTCCCATAATGCACTGCAATAGCGTCGTTTTGCCTACCCCATTACGCCCCATTAGCACCGTGCATTTACCACTTGGAACCTCCATATCTAAGTCCCACAGCGTATGACTTTCACCATAAAATTGATTGAGCTTTTGCACACTGAGCATCGTTATTCCCCCAAATACACTTCAATGACGCGCGGATCATTTTGTACTTCGTCCATCGTGCCTTCAGCTAATACGCTGCCTTGATGTAAAACCGTGACTTTATCCGCTATCGAGCGCACAAATTCCATATCATGCTCCACCACCACCACCGAGCGTTCACCTGCAAGGGATACCAGCAATTCAGCAGTGCGATCCATTTCCTGATGCGTCATGCCCGCGACCGGTTCGTCCACTAGCATCAAGTGCGGTTTTTGCACCAACAGCATCCCAATCTCCAGCCATTGCTTTTGCCCGTGTGATAATGCACCTGCTGGACGATAATAGTGCTCAGTTAGCCCAATAGTACGCAGCGTGTCATCGATTAAAAACTTTTGTTCACCACTTAATTTAGCGCGGAGGCTATACCACACACCTTTATTACCGTGCATAGCCAGTTCTAAATTTTCTGCGACGGTATGCGATTCAAATACAGTTGGCTTTTGAAATTTGCGTCCGATTCCGGCATTGGCAATTTCAGGCTCCGTCATTTTTAATAAATCAATTGTTTGCCCAAACCATGCTTGACCACTATCGGGTTTAGTTTTTCCGGTAATAATATCCATCATGGTGGTTTTACCCGCTCCATTAGGACCGATAATGCAGCGCAATTCTCCGGTATCAATATAAAGGGTTAGGTTATTAATCGCTTTAAAACCATCAAAGCTCACATTTAAATCTTCCAGATATAAAATGGCTTTGTGGGTTGTATCGAGGGTTTGCTCAGTAAAAAAACGAGCGCCTTCACCTTCACTCATGCTGCCACCTTTTTATTAATTGTGTGAGCCTTAATTTGATTCACTAAGCCCGCTAAGCCTTTAGGTAAATATAAGGTCACTAACACGAATAAAGCGCCTAACATAAAAAGCCATGACTCTGGCATCAGCCCCGTGAATACGGTTTTGGAGTAATTCACTAAAATCGCACCTAATACCGCACCATACAGCGTGGCACGTCCACCAATCGCTACCCAAATCACGATTTCAATCGAGTTCAAAGGCGAAAACTCACCCGGATTAATAATCCCCACTTGCGGCACATATAAAGCCCCCGCAATACCAGCGAGCATTGCTGAAACCGTAAAGACCCAAACTTTATAGTTTTCCACTTTATAACCCACAAAGCGGGTACGACTTTCAGCATCTCGAATCGCTACCACCACCCGTCCTAGTTTGGAATTGATAATGTAGCGACAGAGTAAATAGCCGAGCATCACCGCAATACCAGAGGCAATGAATAGCGCGATGCGAGTTCCATCCGCTTGCAGGCTAAAGCCTAAAATATCTTTAAAATCGGTCAGACCATTATTGCCGCCAAAGCCCATTTCATTACGGAAAAAGGCTAGTAAGAGTGCATAGGTAAGCGCTTGAGTCATAATCGAGAGATAAACCCCCGTGACACGCGAACGAAACGCGAGCCAGCCGAATAGAAAGGCTAATAGTCCGGGAATGAGTACCACCATAATCATGGCAAACCAAAACATATCAAAGCCATACCAAAACCACGGCAACTCTTTCCAATTCAAAAACACCATAAAATCCGGTAGTTCTGGATTGCCATATACGCCCCGATCACCAATCTGGCGCATCAGATACATACCCATGGCATAGCCACCCAAGGCAAAAAATGCACCATGCCCTAGGCTTAAAATACCCAAATAGCCCCACACTAAATCCACCGCAATAGCAAGCAGTGCATAGGTAAGGTATTTACCCATTAAAGTGACTAGATAAGTCGGTACATGTAGCGGATTACCCGCAGGGACGATGAGATTTAAAATCGGTACAGCGATGAGTACTGCTAAGAGCACTCCGAGCATGATTTGCCCGCCGCGATCATTGCGTAAGATAGACGTAATCAACATGGCTTAATCTCCCGCAGCACGGCCTTTTTGTGGGAATAATCCACGCGGGCGCTTTTGAATAAATAGAATAATAAAGATCAATACTAGAATTTTAGCCAGCACTGCACCTGCCCAAGGCTCTAATACTTTATTCACCACGCCCAGCGACAAGCCCGCGACTAAAGTACCCCACAGATTACCCACCCCGCCAAATACCACGACCATGAAGGAATCAATAATATAGCTTTGCCCTAAATTCGGACCGACATTGGTGAGCTGACTTAATGCCACTCCTGCCACCCCTGCGATACCAGAGCCTAAACCGAAAGTAAGCGCATCGACTCGTGCGGAGCGTACTCCCATCGCCCGTGCCATAGCGCGATTTTGCGACACAGCGCGCACTTGTAGACCAAGGTTCGTTTTACGTAGCACCATAAATAAAATGGCGAATACTACGAGGCAAAAGATAATGATATACAGGCGGTTATAAGTGAGTGACAGCACACTATTGAGTTCTAATGAACCCGACATCCATGAAGGATTAGCCACCGGAACATTTTGGGGCGAGACGACGGTACGCACTAACTGTTGCAGAATTAAACTAATCCCAAAAGTGGCTAATAAGGTTTCTAGCGGGCGACCGTATAAATGACGAATTACCGTGCGCTCAATTAAAATCCCCATTAAACCCGATACGATAAACGCGGCGGGGATAGCAATCAGCAGCGAATAGTCAATAAAATTAGGCATTAACTGCTGAATAAAGTAAGTGGTATAAGCGCCTAGCATCATCAATTCACCATGCGCCATATTAATCACACCCATTACCCCAAAAGTAATCGCTAAACCAATCGCGGCGAGTACCAATACTGAGCCTAGGCTTAAACCAAAAAATAAAGTTTCGGCGTGCCCATAGAGTTCGATTTGATCATTAATTTTCTTTAAGGAGCTTTTGGCTGCTTCTGCAATATCGGGATCGCTATCAGTAGTTAAGGGTTGCAAGCGTTTACGCACTTCGGGGGCAAGATTGCCGGAGAGTAATTGAATCGCTTGTAAGCGGGCTGATTTCTCGTTGGCATTCACATCGGCTAAATCAATGCCTAATTGCAACGCCGTTTTGACTTTAGTATCGGTTTCGGTACTGAGTAATTGCCGCCAATTTTCAGCAATATCTGGCGTAATGGTGCTCAATAAATTGGTAGCGGCTTGCAAGCGTACTGTAGGATTAGGATCAGTGAGATTGAGCTGCTCTAATGCCTTGCGTACTTGGCTGCGTAAATTATTAGTGGTGGTAATCTTTTTAAATTCGCTACTAGGTAAGCTTAGTACTTGATCGGTTTTAGCATCAAGAGCTTGATTGTTTTTGACGAAGGCGAGAGTGCCATTAGGATGCAGATATAGCTCACCCGCTAAAAGCGCTTGTAGATACTGCGCTCTACGTGGGTCAGTACTAGCGGCAAGGGTAGTAATAGCTTGTTGTTTACTGGCAGTGGTGTTTTCTTGTAATAAGGGCAGGACAGTAGGCAGTACATCATTTTCCTGTGTAGCTTGAGCGTTGGGTAAACACAGCAAGCTAAATAGGAAAAGGGTGAGAAGGTGTTTGATCATAGTGCAGGCTCAGTCTAAAGAGAGGGCATTTCAAACTCATGAAATGCCCTAGAAAAAGGGTGCTTGCGATAAGAACTATAGGTTAGAAGTTTTGACCGGAGCACTTTTTGGTTTCGGTATTATAATTACCGCAAGGTGTGCCACCCGTTTCTTTACCAGTCCAGTCCGCTACGATGTTTTTAGAGTCAGGTAAGAAATCTGACCATGCATCGCCGGGGACTTCTGAGGTTTTGGAAACTACTTCAAATTGACCGTTTTCTTGGATTTCACCAATTAATACGGGCTTGGTTAAATGATGATTTGGCAACATTTTAGCAATACCCCCGGTGAGGTTAGGTACTTCTAAACCAATCATCGCTTCAGCGACTTTATCCGTGTCGGTCGTGCCAGCTTTTTCCAGTGCTTTAATCCACATATTAAAGCCAATCACATGCGCTTCCATCGGGTCATTAGTAACGCGCTTAGGGTTTTTAGTGAACTCTTGCCATTTTTTGATGAACTCTTTATTGGCTTCATTATCAACGCTCATGAAATAGTTCCAAGCCGCTAAATGACCCACTAAAGGCTTGGTATCAATACCAGAGAGTTCTTCTTCACCGACTGAGAATGCTACAACGGGAATATCTTCAGCAGAAATACCTTGATTACCTAGCTCTTTATAGAAAGGCACATTAGCATCACCATTGATGGTAGACACAACAGCGGTTTTCTTGCCGTCAGAGCCAAATTTTTTAATATCCGCCACAATCGATTGCCAATCAGAATGACCAAACGGGGTGTAATTGATCATAATATCTTTTTCGTCTACCCCTTTGGATTTGAGATAGGCTTCTAAGATTTTATTGGTCGTGCGTGGATAAACATAATCCGTGCCCGCTAAAACCCAGCGCTTGACTGCTAATTCATTCATTAAATAGTCAACGGCGGGAATCGCTTGTTGATTTGGTGCAGCGCCCGTGTAGAACACGTTTTTAGATGATTCTTCGCCTTCATATTGTACAGGATAGAATAATAGGCTGTTTTTCTCTTCAAAAACGGGTAATACCGATTTACGTGATACCGAAGTCCAGCAGCCAAACGTCGCTGCGACTTTATCCTTTTCAATTAAATCACGCGCTTTTTCCGCGAATAATGGCCAGTTAGAAGCAGGGTCAACCACAACCGCTTCTAATTTTTTACCTAATACCCCACCTTTTTTATTTTGCTCATCAATTAACATGAGCATGGTGTCTTTGAGGGTAGTTTCGCTGATCGCCATTGTGCCAGAGAGTGAGTGCAAGACCCCAACTTTAATGGTGTCATCGGCGGCTTGGGCTAGAGTAGTAAAGCCAATAGCGGCAGCAGTACCTAATGCTAACAGCGTCTGTTTTAGCTTTGTTGTCAAAAGCATATCTAAAAGCTCCATTATTAAGGTCGGGATGTTGGAGGTTCCCCATGTTTGAACCTATGAATGGATCTAGCAAAGGCTGTGCCAAGTGATTTTCATGCACTAAATACGGTGGGTTTTTAGGGTTAATGGATTAATGGTGCACGTTTGCCAAGTGCTATGCTGCAATGCACTAAAATATGGCGTTAGTTTTGGTGCTTGATAGCTTAATGATGGTGCGAGCTGAAAAGTAAGGGTAGACTCACAAAACTACTTGGCTATTACCCCAAATAGGTATATTTTCTCTAGCCATTAAAACAAAAGCGTTGGAGCTGCCTAAGCTCACCACGCGCTAAGCTACAAACCGCATCACACTTTAGTGTTTTTTACTAATTATTTTCTAAGGTGTACCAAAGGAGGAGTTATGAGTCAGAAAGTTGTATTTGTTACCGGAGGCATGGGCGGCATTGGGACTGCTATTTGTCAACGCATGCACAAAGATGGGTACAAAGTTATCGCTGGGTGTGGTCCTACCCGTGATCATCAAAAATGGATTGATGAACAAGCCGCAGAAGGCTATACCTTTTATGCAGCCGTAGGTGATGTTAGCGAGTGGGATTCAACGGTTTCCGCCTTTGAAAAAGCCAAAGCCGAGCATGGCGTGATTGATATTCTGATCAATAATGCCGGTATTACCAAAGATCGTATGTTCCTGAAAATGACCCGCGCAGAATGGGATGCTGTTATTAGTACTAACCTCACCAGCCTGTTTAATGTCACCAAGCAAGTCGTTGCTGATATGGTAGACAAAGGCTGGGGACGCATTATCAATATTTCCAGCGTCAATGGTGCTAAAGGGCAAGCCGGTCAAACCAACTATTCTGCGGCTAAAGCAGGTATGCACGGTTTTACCATGGCTTTAGCGCAGGAGTTGGCGAATAAAGGTGTGACGGTTAATACGGTGAGTCCGGGCTATATCGGTACTGATATGGTAAGGGCGATTAAACCAGAAGTATTGGATAAGATTGTTGCTACTATTCCGGTCAAACGTTTAGGGACAGCCGAAGAAATTGCTTCTATGTGTTCTTGGGTAGCCTCCGATGAGTCTGGTTTTGCTACCGGCGCTGACTTCTCCGTGAATGGCGGTTTACATATGGGTTAATACCCGTACTTCTTAAGAGTACTTAGATTCACTGAGTACTCTTAGTTAGGCTAGTTAGTGTATGAGTGCTAATCAAGCCAAACGCAAATGCCATTGATGATCTAAACTGCTCACTTCCGCATTAAAGCGCTCACATTCTTCCCATTTCAATGCGCTATAAATCCTTTGAAAATCAGCACCCAAGTACTCACGGATAAACGTCGAGTGTTCAAAAGCATCGAGAGTATCGTACCAATTTAACGGCAATACTCGTGTATCACTATAGGCATTACCTGTGGCGGGTTTATCCGCATCGATTTTATGTTTAATCCCATAATGCATACCCGCCAATACCGCCGCAGCCGCTAAATAGGGATTGGCATCCGCACCACTAGCACGATGTTCGACATGGCGATTTGCAGCATTATTACTTGGGACTCTAAAGGTCACAGTGCGATTATTAATGCCCCAAGTGGCGGCAGTCGGGGCGTAGCTATTGGCTTTAAAGCGTCGGTACGAATTCGCATGCGGGGCGAAGATTGCCATCGCATCCTTAATGGTGGCTGCCATGCCGCCAATGCTGTGGAGGAGTATTTGATTTGTTTCTGTTTCACCTGCACTGAATAAATTTATGCCCTCACTATTCGTAAAACTGACGTGAATATGCATCCCACTACCAGAGCGTTCAGTAAAGGGTTTTGCCATGAAGCACGCAATCATACCGTGCTGCTCAGCGACACCTTTAATGAGGCGCTTAAATTGAATGGCTTCATCCACCGCTTGCACGGCATCGGTGCGATGTACGAGGGTAATTTCAAATTGTGCAGGCGCATATTCTGAAATAGCCGTTTCAGCAGGTAGCCCTTGAATCGCACTGTATTTATAAACATCAGCGAAAAAGCCGCGCATATCCTCTAAATCACCCACCCCATAGACTTGAGTTTGCTCTAAATTAAAGCCATTAGGGGTAGTAGCAGTTACAACTTTACCTTGTTGCCATGCTGCTTTATCGAGTAAATAAAACTCTAATTCACACGCTAGGACGGGATTAGAACCATCAGCCTTTAAACGCTCCACCACTTCGACCAAACACAAGCGTGGATCTGCGGCGGCGGCAGGCATACCCGCTTCTTTATCCATACTGACTAATACCTGTGCTGTATTCGGTAGCCAAGGACACATTTTCAGCGTGTTAGGAATAGGACGTGCAATACAATCTTGATCGGCTACCTCCCAGACTAGGCCTGTGCTGTCCACATCTTCACCCAATACATTTAAAGACAAAATCGAGCTAGGCAAGGGACGACCCATTTTATACAGCGCATACAGCTCGCGCGGGCGCAAAAATTTACCGCGAGCAATACCGTTAATATCGGTCAAAATCAGGGCGATTTGGCTAAGTTGCGGGTGAGTAGTGAGAAATTGATTGACTTCAGCAGCGGGGTTAGTCGGTGGCGTCATGTGTGATCCTAAAGTTTTAAGAGCCTAAGCTGCATTATGGTTAGGCTCTTAAACCTGTCAATGGTTTGCCACCGATTAGCACTGAGTTAGCGCTCTAACGCTGCCCATACTAGATGAGGTGAGCGCCCTTGAAGCCTAACTAACTTAATCCACATTAAGGTCATATGCTCCAAATGCAGTGCTTGATTTAAGCCACCTACATCTAGGGCTTGCCAACCTAATTGCTCAATCAGTTGCCCTATAGTTTCTTTAGCCACTTTATCATTGCCGCAGTACAGCATAGCGGGTTTTAAAGCACTATCAGGAAAACGATTATCTTGAAAGTTTTCAAAGCCATAAATAGTAAATGCTTTAACCAGTGCAGTGTCTGGAATCAATGCTTGTAAATATTCCGAACCGGACTGGGTGCTATTTAAGCCATGTGTTAAACCTGCACCGACCGGATTAGTACAATCCACTACGATCTTACCCTTGAGTACAGTTTGTAGCGTTTGTAAGGTTTCACCCGCTACATTAAAAGGGGTAGCGAGAAAGACGACTTGTGCGTCACTGATGGCTGACACAGGTTCAGCGACTTGTAGAGCTGGATTTAAAGCGCGTGCTTTTTGTACCGATTCGGAGTGAGCATCCTTAGCGGCTAAGGTGACTTGATGCCCTAAGCGTTGTAAGTGATCCGCGAGTGGTGCTCCCACATTACCATAACCAATAAAGGCCATTTTCATGAGTAGACTCCTACTTAGCTAATTGTTGCATCACTAAACGCGCTACACTGCGTCCACTGTGCTGTTGCTGTCCGGTAATTAAATGACCATCATTAACGGCAAAATCGGCCCACATGCCGCCTTGTACATAATTCGCGCCCCGTTCTTTCATCGCAGGCTCGACATACCAATCAAATAATTTAGCACCGACAGCTTGCTCAGCGAATTGATCTTCAGCGAGTGAAAAACCCGTTACTTTTTTGCCTTTAAGCAAGTACTCACCGCTCGATAATTTAATATCGACTAGCGAGGCTACACCATGACATAAAGCAGCCGTTGGTTTGCTAGACTCATAAAAAGTACGAATTAAATCCTGTAAGGTTTTATCATCACGGAAGGTGTACATAGGCGCTTGCCCACCCGCTACGATGAGTGCATCGTATTGATCAGCTTTAACACTAGCCAGTGCAGGCGTATTTTTTAATAAAGCAGCATGTTTAGGTGAAGTCAAAAAGCCCAAGCTTACAATATCAGCCGCTGAATAACCGCTTTCATGGCGTGGATCGGAGTAGGCATCTAACTCTAAATCGCCGCCCTTAGTGCTCACTATATCTACCTGATAACCTGCATGGGTCAACTCATCATAAGGATGAGTAATCTCTGCCGCCCATACGCCTACGGGCCAACCATTCGAGGCTTTAGCAGGGCTAGACGCCACTAATAACACTTTACCCTTGGGAGCAGGTGCACTCTCAGCACTAACAGCAGTACTGAATAGGGTTTGACTTGCTAGCGTTAAAGCAGCCAGCGTGGTTAGAAAAGTACGGCGTTGCATAACGGTATCCTGTGTTAGTTATCAATAAGTGCAGTATTGCAGTTGCTCTTTATTCGATAAATAATCAGTTTTAAGACTAATTGTTTACTGAAGTAGCAACAATGGAACTCAACGAACTCGCTCTTTTTGTCAAAGTGGTGCAACTAGGTAGCTTTACTCAAGCGGCTGAAGCATTAGGCTTACAAAAAGCATATGTCTCGCGTGTCATTACCCAACTAGAAACCAAGCTTGCCGTGCGTTTATTAGAGCGAACCACGCGCTCGTTGTCCCTCACTGAAATTGGGCGCGAGGTGTATGAAAGAGCTATCGGTATTTTGGGTGCAGTAGAAGAGACTAAACAGCTTACCCAACAATTGACCAGTGAGCCGCGTGGAGTATTACGTTTAACCTGCGGCATAGAGTTTGGTCTATTAGCAGTCAGTGCGTGGATGCAGGGCTATTTAAAGCGTTATCCGGCGGTCAGTATTGAAGCCGATTGGACAGGACGTGTGGTGGATTTAGTGCATGAAGGTTTTGATATTGCCATTCGTATTGGACCCTTACCCGATTCTAGTTTAGTAGCACGGCGTTTGGGATGGATTCACTATGGTTTATTTGTTAGTCGCGATTATTTAGCCCAGCAACCTATACCCATAACGTTAGCAACGCTGGAGCAGTATCCGCGCCTAGTGTTTAGTGGGGGGCGTATTCATGAGCAATGGGAGCTAGTCAAAGGTAATGAGCGGCTAGTAGTGAACAATCCTGCACGATTAGCGGTGAATAATTATTTTGCTTTGCGTGAGGCGACTTTAAATGGCTTGGGGATTGCGCTTTTGCCTTTATTAATGGCTAAGCCCTATGTCGAACAAGGGCAGTTGCTTGCGCTATTACCCGAATGGACTGCCGAACCTATGCCCGTGCATGCACTCTATGCCAGTAATCGTTATCTCACCCCTAAGGTAAGAGCGTTTATTGATTATGCACTAGAGCAGTTTCCTCGCTAAACCTCGTCGTGAATCTCACACCTTTTATCGAAACTTACCGATGTAAGGTAGGAAAGGAACTATCTTTGAAGGTGTTTTGTTAAGTTTTTTTGGGCTAATAGACACTAAATAGGGTTTAGTTATGAGTTATCTTACCAGTAGCGCCATTCCTCTGTTATCGGGTCGTTTGGGTATGCCCTTGTATTTGAGTACAGGGTCACGAGTTAATAATCCAACGCCTTTTATAGCGCCACCTTTCAATCCCCAAGCAAGCGCTGAGCTATTAGCCGCTCAGTATAGTTCAGCGATTCAACAACCTAATTATGCAGCGCCTACTCGCCCCGTACTCCTGCCCGTGCGTACCAATGGCTTACAGCCTAGTGTATTTCCGGTGTTTGGTTATACCGCTTTGCCTAGCAGGGGAGCGAGTCCAGTAGGAGCTAGTAAATTAAGAGTAGCGAATGAATTAGCGCCCGCCCTACAAAAAATTCAAACTAATCCCTATGGCAGTACGATTCTGAATCAAATATTGAGTAACCCGCGTTTAAATTCGCTAACTATTCAAACTCATCCCCAACCCTCGGCACTACGTCAGCAATCAGGCATTACGCCGACGGCTTCTACCTCAGTGAGTTTTAATAGTCTGGGGGGCGTCGATGCTACCATTACGATGGATGCGAATATGCTAGTCAAAATCATGACCAAAGACGGAGGGTCTTTAGTGGTGGACGCGGACAATGTGCTATTTCATGAGTTGGCGCATGTGCAATTAGAGCTAAATAATGAGGCGATTCGCACTACTAAGGATACGTGGTCGCGCAGTGCTGAGTTGGTAGCGACCGAGTATGAAAGTAATTACGGCGGCTATGATCGTGATTATTACCGTCCGGGGACTTATACCTTTTGGGGTTAACACGGGCAGTTTTTCTGTTAATCTAGTCCTTATTTTATTGCCCAGATCATTATTCAGATAATACTCATGACTAGAACAGCCCCGATTTTAATCAAGACCGCTAGTACGGATAAACCAACTCCAGCCCAGAAAAAGTTTAATACCACCATGAAGCGCATTGATAAGCAAAAGCAGCTTTTAATGCAGTGGCAGGAGATCTTACCGCGTTGTCGCCAAGACTTAGAGGCAGCCATGCAACCGCTGCGTGAGGCGTTTAGCGTGCAGCAAGAGCAGCTCATTCAACGCTTAGATGAAGCTTATAAAACCCAAAAATTGACCAAAATTCAAAAAGAAAAAATCAGTTATATTATTACCCGTGTCAGTGAGCAACTGATCGAGCTTTATGAGCGCGATGATTTAAAGCCTTATTATAATTTTTATGCTAATAGCGATTATGATCAGGAAGAACAAGAGGCTAAAGCCGAATACTACGCTCATGTGAAAGCCGCGCTTAAAGAAGATTTAGGGCTAGAAATTGATCCTGAAAATATCGACCCTGAAACGGTTGCCGAAATCCAAGAGCGTATGCATAACAAACGAGAAGAAGCCCTAGCCGCTGAAGAAGCCAAACGCGCTAAACGTAAAAAAACTGCTAAACAACTCGCTAAAGAAGAGCGCGAACAGCAAGAAGCTCAAGCGCTGAGTAAGTCTATTCAAACCATTTACCGCCAATTAGTGACGGCACTGCATCCCGACCGTGAACCCGATGAAACCGAGCGACTGCGTAAAACCGAACTGATGCAGCAAGTCACGGTTGCCTATGAAAATAAGGATTTATTAAAACTATTAGAGCTACAGCTTGCGACGGAACAGATTGATCAGGCACATATTAATAGTTTGAATGAGGAGCGCCTGAAGTATTTTAATAAGATTTTGCAGGATCAACTCGATGAGGTCGAGCAAGAGCTATTTGCCTATCAACAAGAGGCGGCTCAATTGACACAATCCAATATGCTATTTGGTCTACTGCCTAAGGATTTGCCGCATTTGATCAGTCGAGAGGTGGAGAGCTTTAAAAAGCAAGTGGCTCAGCTCCAGCTTGATGTGGAGGCGATGCAGGAATTACGCTCCTTAAAAGCATGGCTCAATGAATATAAAATTCCTCGCCCTATGCAGTATATTGAGATTGATTTTTAAACAAGGCTTGGCGCTAAGTGTATAAGCACTATAGGGTTAACTCACTCTTTCCTCTCTAAAATCAGTATTTTGACTACACTCGTAGAGACGAGTGTTAAAGGAGTCAAAAAATGTACAAGGCAGTTTTGAGTGTTTTAAGTGTTGGTTTATTGTGCTTGGGTATGGGCAGTGCTCAAGCTTATTTATATGAAGATAATCCCGATCCGTGTGAAGACTATGCCCTCAAAGGGGTGAGTCAATACGCTATTGCTAAGCAGCTTAGATGTCCGGTATCGGGCTTGCGCTGGAATCATAATCAACAAGGTCAAGCCCAATGGTGTAAAACTGCTCGCCCCGAAATAGTACTAGGCGAAACTCAAGCACGCGCCGAAACTTTATTACGCTGTTTGGGCAATCCAGCCCCATTAAATCCCAATGATCTCACTAAAGTCTCGAATCAATTAGGCGAGGAAATGATTCAGGCGGTGGCGCGGGATAATATTAGTCGGGTGATGCAGTTGGTGGCGTCGGGGTGGTCGATGGAGTTTGAGGGTAATGCGGGCAATGATGGGCGTATTGCGTATGTGGCGATTGTGGCGGGGGCGGAGCAAAGTGCACGGTTTTTTATTGATAAGCTTAAGATGAATCCCAATGGTGCAAGTAATGGGGGGGCGTCGGGCTTATATTATTTAATTCAGCGCCCGACGGTGAATTATCGGTTGTTGGAGTATTTATTACAGCATCGTGCTGACCCGAATAGTATGGGTGAAGGTGTGGGGGAGCTGCCGCTGCATGCTGCGGTGGAGCGGCGTGATCTGCGAGCTGCGCAGTTATTATTAAAATATGGGGCGAATGCGAATGCTGATCATGCGGGGTGTTTGGGTGATTCGCCTTTGAGTCGGGCGTTGCAATTGGGGGATATGGCGATGGTGCGCTTGTTAAAGCAACACGGGGCGAGTGAGCAAGCAGGGTGTCAGTAGTTGAGAGTGGGGTGTCGGTGGGTGCTTTGGCTCATCGACTGGTGTGATCGATTCCATTATTCAAGCGCCATTTAGCTTTAAATCAAGCCCTTACCCTCAATCCAGAATCACAAAGCGCCCTCAACTCACTCATGCGCAAAGAGATCGTATTGAAAACCGCGCAGGGCTATGAATTAGCCATCCCCTTATTCGCTCAGTGGATTATCAATAACCAAAATTAGCTTATTACTCGTGTAATGAGGCAGGAATGTAGGGGCTGACCTACGTGTCAAACCTCTAGGTGATAGGTCAGATAATAGCTAAGCTCTAATGCTATACTGCAAACAATCCCTCTTAAGCGGAGCATAGTGTTATGCAAAAAGTAGCTTCATTACGCTACGGCGTGATTTTTAAAAAAGCGTTTTCTGATCCGGTAATCTTCACCGCGTTTGTGAAAGCAGTATTAGGCATTGAGCTTAAAATCGATCACGTTGAAACTGAAAAGTCGTTCGATACGCAAATTGGACCCATTAAGACTAGCTTTGACCTATTTGCTGAAGACAAGGAGCAACGCATTATCGTTGATATTCAGCATGTACGTTACCCTGATCATTATCATCGTTTCTTAAATTACCACTGCGTTGCTTTACTTGAACAAATAGTAAATGCCCGTGATTACCGTCCTCCTTTACAAGTGTTTACCATTGTCGTACTGACCAGTGGTGATAAGCATGGTGTGGATGTGGCTACTATTGAGTTTGACCCCAAGGATTTACGAGGCAGACCCTTAAAAGAAATTCCACATAAAATCATGTTTTTATGTCCCAAATACGTTAACGAAAATACTCCCGCTGCTTATCGTGAATGGATGCGTTTGATTGACGATAGTCTGGATGAAGAAATTGAAGCCTCTCAATACCCTGATCCCTATTTGCAACAAGTGCTGGAGAAAATTCGAGCTGAATCCGTGTCTCCTTCTGACCGAGCGCGTATGTTTGATGAGTATGGAGAGGAGCAAGTCCAGCGGGAAAAGTATCAAGAGGGTAGAAAGGCTGCGACTACTGAGATTATTACCACCATGTATCGCAACGGGCAAAGTCCTGAATTAATAGCCCAAATGATTAGTCTTAGCCTACGGGATGTTATGGAAGTATTAGGTCAATCCGATTCGCCAACTGATCAAACATAAGCCAGTAGTGCCGAATTAATGCAATTAAACACCAAGCCAGTGATTAATGGCTTGTATGCTTATCGTTTAAAATAAACCACTTATCTAAACCTACTGTTGCCTTAGAGCTGAACGACTACCTTTTAAGAAGTTGTATAGGTTTATTTTAATTTCAGCTCAGCGTCATTAAGGGTTAACATGGACAAAATCGTATCGGTTGCCGCAGACAACCGTTTAGAGGCTGCGAATATTAAAGGCATTAGTATTGAAGGTGTTAAAAATAATCAAAATGTTCAACTCAATTTGTATTTTGTGCCTGCCGATGTGGACGTACAAAATGCTGCCGAGTTATTAGCCTCTCAATACACCTCAACCATCCAAGCCCCTAGACCAGAGACGCAAGCGCTCCCAACTTTTAACCTGCCTAGCCTCAGCAGCACTCTATCCTTCCCTGCTAGTACTCCACCTAGTAACACGGCTACTTTCAATGCTCCTAGCCCAACTAACCCACTGAATTTCAATAAACTAAGGGTAGCTAATGAGTTACAACCCGCCTTGCAAGCGATTGCTAATAATAGTTATGGCAATGGGGTCTTGAATCAGATTCTGAACCATCCCGCTTTATATTCCCTAACGATTCAAACCCATCCGCAGTCGTCGGCGGAGCGCGAGCGTTTAGGCGCAACACCGAGTGCCGAGACTGATTTAACCTTTTATGACAATGGGCAGATTAGTGCGGTGATTACGATGGATGCGGACATGCTGGCTCAGGTCATGACAACTGCGGGGCAAGGGCTGACGGTGGATGCGGATAATATTTTATTTCACGAGCTATCGCATGTATTACTAGAACTAAATCAAGAGGTTAATCGTAGTAATCGTGATACTTGGCAGCGCGATGCTGAAGTGATTGCTTCTAATTATGAAAGTAATTACGGCGGCTATCAGCGCGATTATTTCCGCGAAGGTAGCTACGCGTTTTGGGCGTAGTCCTAGGGATTGTTGAGCCTTCCAACGCTCCCGCTCCACAGGGCGTAGCCGACAATGGACGAATACGCCTTCCTGTTTTTATCTTTGAAATGAAATAAGGACTAAGCCGCAGGTTCCTGCTGCGTCGCACAGTGAATACTGCCCCCACCTGCCGCGATTCCATCCACATTCAATTGCTCAATCTTACGATCAGGGAAAGCTTTTTGTACCGCCGCACGAGCTGCTTGATCCGCAGCTTTATCACCAAACTCCTGCATAATCACCGCACCATTGCACACATAAAAACCAATATAACCACTCGCAAACTCATCATTTAAATACTTGGTGCGTATATCGGTAGGCGCTTCGAGTTTAATAATTTGCAGTTTTTTGCCCTGAGCATCGGTGGCAGACTTTAATAGCTCCAAATGGCGCAAAGTCACCTCATGATCATACGATTGTGGGTCAGGATCATAGCCTGCTAGCACCACCCCCGGACGCGCAAAGCGAGCATAAAAATCAGTATGTCCATCGGTAATATCCTTACCCTTAATCCCCGGCAACCAAATGATTTTATCTAAGCCCAATAGTGGCATAAGCAAATCTTCAAACTGAGCCTTAGACACATTAGGGTTGCGATTGTTATTGAGAACACAGCTTTCGGTAATAATCGCCGTACCGTGTCCATCCACTTCAATACACCCACCTTCCATAACGAGTGAGGTATTGAGCACTTTCACGCCCGCTGTTTTTGCTACTAAATTAGCTACTTTGGCATCGAGTGCAAATTCCTGCTTTTCACCCCAGCCATTAAAATTAAAATTCACAGCGGCTTTATTACCTTGATCATCCACTACAAAGGTAGGCCCTGTATCACGAATCCACAAATCATTGAGCGTACTGGTTACTAAGGTAACATTATTATGGACTAGACCTTCAGCCATAGCGCGTTCGGAGTCGCGTACTAGCATAGAAACAGGCTCATATTTGGCAATCGTATTAGCAATTAAAGCGAGACTGCGGCGCGTTTCAGGTAATAGCTTTTTACCCCAAATCGCTGCACTCGCACCAAAGGCCATCCAAGTACGAGTATGTTTTTCACCTTCATCCGGCATACGCCATGCAGTGTCAGTATTGGCTAGTAAACGTTGCATACCTAAAAGTCCTCCGGCTGACAGTAATAGGCTAGTAGTGAGAAAACGACGACGGTTGAGCATGGTGAGTAAGTCCTTAAAGGCTGAAAAATCAATTCGCTAAGGGTTGTTGCTGGGTGACACAGTGTACCATACCACCATTAGCAAATAGGTTGCGTACATCAATACCTACCACATTACGAGTAGGATAAAGTTTTTGTAAAATACTTCTGGCAACGCTGTCATTAGCATCTGCGTATTGTGGTACGAGCACGACGGTATTACCCACGTAATAATTCACATAAGAACCTTTAAAACCTAAGTTTTTGCCATAGGTCGTCACTACATTTTTAGCAGTGAGAGGTAGCAATACTTTGTTATATTTCACGCCATCCACATTAGTCGCATTGGCTAGACGGGTAATATCAGTACTGGAAATACCCCAGTACGTTAAATCGGTCGCTTTCATCGTAACCAGAGTATCCGGTGTACCAAAACGCGCAAAACCATCAATATGGGTATCGGTAATATCCTCAGTACCTCCGGGTGCTCCATCCAACCAAATAAACTTTTTCACCCCTAACTGGGCACTGAGCGTTTTTTCTAGTGCAGCTTGAGTCAGATTAGGATTACGTTTAGGTTCTAAAATCGAGCTTTTAGTCGCTAAAAACGTACCTTTACCATCAATCTCAAACGCACCGCCTTCTAAGATCACAGAATTCAAATCAACGCGCGGTAAGCTCAATTGAGTAGCAACACTGCTAGGGACGGTATTGTCTAGGGTATATTTAGTATCACCGCCCCAACCATTAAAGCCCCAATCAGCAATTTGCAAACGTTGCTGATCATTAAGAGTAAAAATCGGACCATTATCACGTACCCACACATCATCGGTAGGTTTAATCAAGAAAATCACTCGTCCTAAGGGTACGCCTGCTAAAGAGAGCAGATTTTGAATCCGAGTTTTTTCGGTCGCGTTATACGCCACAATGCGCACTAGTTCACTGGTAGCGAGTGCCTTAGTCATAGCGACCCATGTAGCATCCAAGCGACTCCGATAAGTCGCGCCATAGGTATAATGATGTGGCCATTGGAGCCAAGTACTTTCATGCAGTGCGGTTTCATCCGGCATATAACTAGCAGCGTGTGTCAGGTTCATAGCATTTAAACTAATGGTGGCTACTAAGGTGGTAGCTAATAAACGAATCAATGATTGAGGTTTTAGGTTTAGCATTTTGGTCGCTCCAAATCGTGTTGATAGGGACTAGCTTAAAACCCGAACCTGATATTGAGCTGACATCCAAAACAAAGTTTATGTGCTAATTCGACATCACTTAGACAATCGAAGTGATGTGTTACGGGAGAGGTCTTGGCGGCAAGGACGCCGCATTGAAGCGTACAGGGAAGTATTCACAGCGACCTCGGAAGTAATACATTACTGCGGTTATGGCATTATCTGTACTTTAAAAAGGGTGGATTTTTTATAAGTGTGCTCTTTTTATAAAATGATACCTCTATCAGGTATCATTTATTGAAAAAAGTCTATCAGTTAAATAATTCTGCTTTGAAGGTCAACGGGTTTGTTACCCTTTTCTAATAGCCACGTATAGTTATGATTCTGAGCCATCGTACTGGCTACCATAAAGTATTCCATACCGCTTTCTACTGATACTTGATGTGCCGCACTTTGTTTTGCTATCACTACAGGATCATCTAACTGATGGTCGCCTTTTACTTCGACAATTACATAGCTACCATCCTCGCGCTGCATTAGGAAATCAGGATAATAAGTGCGTAAAGTATGAGAATCAGGGTCTATGTATTGGAAAAAGAACTCTGTTTTACTAGGGTGAGTAAACATGCCTGTAAAGTAGATTCCCTTAATTTTATCAGCTTTAAGCAAATCCCAGAAAAACGTATGTTCTGGTTTTGAGTCAAAGGTGTAGGTATCCAGATGAAAGCTTTTATCACGATATATGGGGTCAGCACTCGTATAGTAGTCAGTTCCACCTTTACCTGATTTTATTTCGTAATAATCTTTTTCGCCTACCTTAGGTGCTTTGATTAGATGAACCTCCACCTCTTCCGTACTGATATTTTCCTCTGTGTCATAAAGGTATGTAAAAAGTCTGGGGATAATGACATCATAAAGTAGCTCATTAAACTCATTAACCGCACGCACTAACTTATCTAAGCCTTCCTTAGTATTACTTAAAAGCTCTTCGACTTCTAAAGGACTACGATTGAGATAACGAGAAACCTCGGCTACTAATGTCATAGGTGTGTAGACCGTCTTAATTTTCTCATTGCTACGGTCTCTGGTGGTATTAGTCTTAGGATGAAAATGACCGCGCTCATCCATGCCAGTGCGTTGAGTTTCGATGATTTGATAAGGTTCAGTGAGGGCGGCCCATGCTTGTTTATCATCAGGGTCAATACCTAATGAGCTATTAGGAGGCATAGTTTTTTCATGAAGCGTTACATGGCGCTTTAAGCGTTTAATCGTAAGTTTAGTATCTTTACGCACTCGAACTTGTAAAGGTGGAATCTTCTCCTTATCGCCCAGATCATTAAACTCCGCTACCGTCATACGGAAATTAGCTTGTAGCTCGTTATTTAAAATCTCAAAGTTTTCAGCACTCAAAAATACCGAGCCTGTATATTGAATATCTCCAATAGCTCTTAAACAGCGCATGGTAGCCTGTAACACAAATACTTTAGATTTTGGTGAGCGGTACATCGCTACACCAAACAAAGAGCGACAATTCCAGCCCTCTCGCCCTTTGTTTACCAGTAAAATAAACTGCTTTTGTGTGCCGCCGACCGTATTAGGTTTATCTAAGTTATTGAAGTGACGAATATCATCATTAGTCGTAATCTTATCATCGCCCACGTTGACCAGTATGCGATCAAGCGGAATGTTATGAGCAATTAACTCTTGCTCTAACGCAGGTTTAAGCTCCCCAACTAATTCCTCAATAGACGTAGCAAATAGGGCAAGTTTGGGAATAAGCCCTTCAGGTTGTAAACCACTGACCGCTTCAAGGAAATCCTTGACAACGATTTTAATAAAGTCTTGGGTACGTGTATTACTGTAGGAGTGGAGCTTGGGGAGTTTTAGATACTTTTCATTAATCGCATCACGTAAATTAAACGCATATACCACTTCAGGCAGTACTTCCTTACCGATGTAAGGCGTACCGGTGTAGTTATAACAAGCGACTACGTGAGTACCAGCTTTATTTAAGTTCACCGCTAATTGATCAATGGTAGTGCGTAAGCTAGTCTGCAACTGGGCTTTAGTTATGCCTACACCCATGTCTTTTGCTAAGTTCTGACCAAACGCATGATGCGCCTCATCAACGTAAATACCTAGCTGTGGTAGACGCGAGAGCTTTTCAAAGCGTTGGTTCGTTTTTAACTCTTCTTCAGTCGCTAAATGATCAAAACCATAAAGCTCATCTAATTCATCATAAATAGAGCTAGTATATTTTTTCTCAACCTCTTGAAAGAGACGGCTTGCTGGAGTAGGGGGAGTTTGACCGCGCTTTAAAATGATTTTCTGCGTATTGGATACAACGATATTAAATCGTGAGCCGTCAAACGTGCTTAGCGACGTACCACTCTCGTCTAAAAAATGAAAGCGTAGGTGTGAGGCAAATAAATCAGCGTATTCCTTAGGTACTACTTTACTAACATCAAAGTCTTCAATCTCTCGTAAAGATTGTAAAACCGTTTTATCAGGTGCGAAGATTAAAGCGTTATGGCAATAATGCTTATCTTTAGGATATTTATTAGCTAGTAGAAACTCATAGAAAATACAAGTAGCCATGAGTAGGGTTTTACCCGTGCCCATTGTTAAGGCGAAAATATAGTTGGCATAAGGGCGACTGTGTTGCTTCATTTGGCGCAATAAAGCTTCATAGTTTTGTAATTCTATTTCGTCACCTAGCTCTAAGGTAGCCTGAGGTGTGCCTGTATTAAAACCGCCTTTAATACGACCTTCAAATTTGCCTTTTTGGTTATACCAGTCCTCAAAGATCTTTTCGATTTTTTGATTGTCTAAAAACTCCTTGAGAAAAATATACATCTCAAGTGCTTCAAATTGAGGTCGCCTTAAAAAAGCATCTGATCTAGTACGGGGGTCGTTATAGTCTAAGTACTTTTTACTTAGATCTTTATAGTGTTCGCGAGGATTATTTTTTTTAGAGCCACGCTTAGCTTCCTCATAGAATTTCCAGAGTAGGTTAAAAAAGGCGAACTCTAGGGTAACATTAGTCTTAGCAGGCTTTTTAGCCATTGATTTCACCCTCCCACGATTCAGAGAGTAAATCAGTAATTTTTACCCGTATCGTGCCTGCGTCTTCAGGGATAGGATAGCAACCTAGAACTAACTCATTTTTACTAGGAATATCCGTGACGCTAGGTTGGAACAGTACCCCATCATAGTTCCAATCCACCATAATGCTTTCGACCATCTCGCGCCAATCACTCACTGATTCTTTAGTTTGTGAGAGCTTTTGGAGGAGGTTCATGGGGTAGAACTGCTTAATGATGAGGTTTTGGTTTTCAATAACCAGCTTAGCTTCAGAGTCGCGTTTAAATTGTAAGTCAGTCTTATCGCGGAGAATATCGACTATTTCTACGTCAATTTTATAGCCAATCGCTTGTTTTAATGCAGCGGCTAAGTCGGGTTCGTGCCCCATACAGACCAGTAGCATCTTTTCGACCGCACGGTTAGGGGAATCTTTGCTGCGTTCTTCATAGGCTTTGTAGTCTACGCCTGCGACCAGTTCGTTAAGGTCAGCACGGGTAGCGATACGGTTGATAGGCATGATTTTTACCATGCGACCGTCTTTTTCGCCGTCGTAGATGCTATTTGGGATGCGTTGAATACCTAATGCTTCGATGAGTAGGTCTTTAGCTTGCACAGGGTTACGGAAAACGTCGTAATGGTTGACGTTGTAGACCTCAAAGCCCGTGTAGTAGGTGGTAGGAGTGGTTTCGCTCTCGTTGTTCTCTTCACTGATAGGCAAATCAGATTGTACGTTTTCTAGTTTAGCTTCTAGTTCTTGAGCGACTTTGATGAGGCGCTTGGTAGTAGTTTGAATAGCGCCTAGGTTAATGTCCGCACCTATAAAGCGGCGACCTAGTTTCATGGCGACGGCTTGGGTAGTGCCTGAACCCATGAAGCAGTCGAATATTAGGTTGTTGGAATTTGAAGAAGCTTTAATAATTTTTTCAATAAGTTCTTCTGGTTTTTGTGTAGGATATGCTTGTCTTTCTTTAGCAGCTTGATTAACAGGATTAATAGTCCACCAATCTAAGGGAAGACTACCTTCTTTTAAATAATGCCGAAAAACCAACTCAGGATTGGTTTTTTCCCACTCAGGATTTACATCTCTATGCCATTGTATAGGGCTACCAGTAATATTCTTACCAAAAAGTCTATATTTTCCTTTCTCATCAGAGTATTTATATTTTTTAATATTTTCTTCAGTATGATCTCTTAAAACCCTATCATAGTTAAATAGCCACTCATCCGATTTTGAAAAAAATAAAATAGTATCATGTTTGGTGTTCCAGTATTTTTTGCTATTGGCGGCATCAGAATAACACCAGACTATTTCATTTAAGAAGTTTTCTTGACCAAAAGTTTCTTCCATTATACATCTAATATGATGAGATTTAGTTGAGTCGCAATGTAGGTAGATGGATCCTGTTTTGCTGAGCAGCTCTTTAAGCAATATGAGTCTTTCATATAAAAACTGTAAATACTCATCATTTGCCCATATGTCAGTATATTGTTTTTCCTCAAAGATAGAGGCATCATTTTGTATACTATTTCCCCTCAAAGAAATTTTCTTTTTGTAATCAGCCTTAGAGTCAAAGGGTGGGTCAATATAAATAAGGTCTACCTTTCCACGATACTCTTTCAATAAATGAGCCATGACTTGAAGATTATCTCCCCAGAAGATCTTATTCAGCCATCCCTCCACCGCCTGCCCATGTTGCTCCTTCAACTGAGCCGGATAATAAGCCGTAGACGTAAAAGGGCGCTTCCCACGCCAATTCAGCATCGGATAACCCTTAATCGGCTCAAAGGTAAAATGATCCTCATTCGGTTGAGCCGTAGTAGGTAAATCCAGAGCTTTTTGCTGACTCATACATTCAGTTCCTTTGCAAATGTCCAATTCTTACGCCCGCAATAGTGCCGCATATCACACTCTACGCATAGCCGATCAGGGCGGGCACACATACGATAATCTTTATTCTCAATACGGCGTACCACCTGATCAAACTTTTGCACCGTATCTTGAATACTGCGCTCATTTTTATCAAACGATACGTAAGGTGACCCCTCAGTCTCACCCGTATAGTACAAATGCATCCTACTGACCTTTTCACCAGTACGCTGCTCCACCAAATGGGCATACAGCTCTAACTGACGCTGGTACTGATTCACCTGATCACGGTCACGGTGCATATCGGGCTTTTTTTGCGATTTAAAATCAATAATCTCAACCGTACCCTTTTCCCCTCGGATGAGATCAACGCTACCCTTGAGGATATAAGTATCTTTCACTAAAGAAATATCAACCTCCGCCTGTTGAATCCTATCCCAGTGATGCTTCTCACGCTCATAGTAAGACATGACATGGTTCTCAACCGCTTGAAGGGAGCTAGGGGCTAAATACTGGCGCTCACGCTTTGAGAGATAAACGTAGTTAGTATCCAGCCAACGCTTAATCTGCTCAGGCTCAATTAAATGCGTATCACCCCTTAAAGCCGCCTTATGAATATCCTCAATAGTTTGATGAACTAACACACCGAACAACTGAGCACCAATCCGCACAGGGTGAAACGCTAACTCTTTAAAGAAACGATATTGTTCAGGGCAAGCCTCAAATAGCAAAATATGCGAAGTAAAGGCGTATTCCCGTTTAATATTGAGCGTTTTCACCGTCTCAAAGTGAATAAGCTCTGGTTTAAACGTAGGATCACGCCAAGAAATGAGCTGGTTGTAAAGGGGAGCAAAATACTTAGAAGGGCTGCTTCCCTGACCTTTCTTTTTTTCAGCACATAAGACAAGCAGGTTTTGAGCACGTGAAAATGCCGTATAGTACAGACGCCAAAAATCGAAGTTTTTAATATGGTCAAAAGGCTCAAAGGGTTTTTTGGCATAGTAACTATTTTGTAATAACTCATCTAAGTCACTATGACTTTTACGAGGTACGGCTTCTAAACTACAAGTAATGACAACCGGAAACTCTAAACCTTTAGATTGGTGAATCGTAAGAAAAGATACGCAACCCTTAGGCGCATACTCAGTATCATCTTCATACTCACCAATACCTCCATCTTTTAAAAAGCGTAAAAACTGATTAAAAAGGTTTTGAATATTACGGTCTAAGTATTGAGGCGATAAAACGCTAATAAAGTATAAATATTCAAACTTGGCTAATAGGGTAGACAGTTTAGAGAGGTTACGAGCGGCGCGGCCTTTATCAAGCCCACTTAATGCTTCCTCGCTAAAATAGCGGCTAAATAAAGGAAACTGTAATAGTTCATAAAAGAGGTCAGAGAAAGCGTAGTTGGTATTCTCTGAAAGTGTTTTGTGCTTTAGTGCTAGACGGTTACCCCATGTTAGCAAATCGTTATTTTCAGGAAGCCTAAGATGGTTGGCTATTAATGGTTTACATTCTTTATCATAATAATTCCAAATGGGTAAGAATGCATTCTCAGCCCACTGACGAGCTTCTTTAAATTGAGGAAAGAGGAAAATCAGCATCCCTATAACTAACTTAACCTCTTCACGTTCAAAAAACTGATTAGAACGTGGTGAGTAAACGGGAATACCTTTAGCCTCAAGGTAATTACCTAAACCTACGGCGCGGTCATTTTGTACGGAGCGGAAGAGTAAGGCTACCTGATTCCAATCTTCTAACCCCTTAGCTTTCAGTTCAGTAAGAAACTGATAAACCTCCTCGTACCACTCCTCTCTACCTGCTCTACCTAAGCGCAGTACAGTAGGTACATCAGGAAAAGTGTCCTCTCTAGGCTTGATCACTTTATCGTAACGATAAGAGTTTTTACCATCTGACCAAACAATTTCTTGCATCCAAGAGTTATAAAACTCAATGATATTAGGATGTGAGCGGTAGTTAGTAGTAAGACGAATTTGCCTACAAGTGCCTTCAGCAAAATTATTAGGGAATTCTAAAATGTTGCGAATGGTAGCACCACGGAAGCGGTAAAGACCCTGATCATCATCTCCTACTACACATAAGTTCTGCGCAGTCCCCATTAATTGCTTGAGAATGGCTTCTTGTACCGTATTAGTATCTTGGTATTCATCGACCATGATGTACTGCATTTTGGCTTGAAGTTCGTCCAACACCCTCGGTTCTTGCAATAACTTTAAGGTCTCTGCCTGAATAGTAGCAAAGTCTAGTGAGTTGTTTTCTTCTAATAGTTTGTTATACAAGGCTAAACAGTGGCCTAGTACTACCACAGCGGCATCAGGGGCTTGTAGTAGAGTCTCTACAGCTAAAAGCTCCTCATTAGCGGTGTTGATAATTTTGAGTAGTTCAGCCGATTTAGTCCAGTTAGAGTCGTCGACTTTAATTAAGTGACCTAAATTCTCGATTTGATCGAATTTAGACAAGTTACGATAAATAAAAAACTGTTGATCAAATTGATCAAATAAAACAAAGTTACGCTTTAAGCGTGTAAATTCTTGATAGTCTTGCAGTAGTCTTAAACAAATAGAGTGAAAAGTACCTAAGTACATTTCATTCAAATTGACGGGAATATCAAGTTCAGTGAGGCGATTAGAAATACGGGTAGTGAGTTCACGGGCAGCCTTCTCAGTAAAAGTTACTACCATAATAGATTCGGGTAGAACGTCTTGGTTAGTTACTAGATTGACAATACGTTCGACCAGAGTAAAAGTTTTACCCGAACCAGGACCCGCGATAATAAGTACGGGGCCTTCAGTGGTTTCGATAGCTTGCTGTTGTGAGGGATTAGTAGTGCTAACAATTGTTGATAAAGGTTTGTCCATAAAGCTTTAATCCTTAGGTATGACCAAAATTTAAATAATAAAGCATAACGTTTAAGTGTCTAGCTAAAAGTAATCATGTGTTTCTGGAGCAGTCTTAGCTGTCGGGATGCTGCCTTAAGCATACAGGGACGTATTCACAGCGGCTGCGGAGGAAATGCACGATTATTTTGACCCAAATACTTAACGCTAGAGCTACAAGCGTTAAGTCAGTTCAATTTTTGAAAAATTAGTTTATTTTTTGATATAAACCAGAAGAAAAAGAGTTAGAAATAGTAAAAAGGCAAATATTCATCAGTCTTACGCGAGATACCCCATCCTTCAGGGCGGGGAGGGATAGCGCGTCGGCGTTAGCCGACCCTTTTCTCGCTTCTCCAGTTAAGTTCGCTATAGGCTGTTGAAGCTTCACAAATTATAAAATAAAATGTGAGCCATGAAAGCTAAACGCGCCTACAAATTCCGATTCTACCCTGATCAGCAGCAAGAAACACTGCTGGCTCAGACGTTCGGGTGTGTGCGTTTTGTTTATAACAGCATCTTGCGTTACCGCACCGATGCCTACTATCAAGCTCAGGAAAAGGTGGGCTACATAGAGGCTAACGCCCGTTTGACTGCCATTAAAAAACTACCTGAGTTTGCCTTCCTGAACGAAGTCTCCAGTGTTCCACTGCAACAATGCCTGCGTAATCAGCAAGCCGCGTTCAAGAATTTCTTTGAAGGTCGGGCAAAATATCCCGCCTTTAAATCCAAAAAACACCGCCAGTCGGCAGAGTTCACTTATCGCGCATTTACCTTTAAAAACGGTGAATTGAAGCTGGCTAAGTGTGACAAGCCGTTGGCTATTAAGTGGAGTCGTCAACTTCCGTCTGACCCGACCACCGTTACCGTTTCCAAAGACACAGCAGGGCGCTACTTTGTGTCTTGCCTGTGCGAGTTTGAGCCTACATTGCTGCCCATTACCGATAAGAAGGTGGGTATTGACGTAGGAATTAAGAATTTGTTCGTCGCTTCTGACGGTTTCAAGTCCGGCAATCCTCGCCATACCGCTAAATACGCGGCTAAACTTGCAAAATATCAGCGTCGTCTTGCTAAAAAGAAACTCGGCAGTAAGAATCGGCTGAAAGCTAAATGCAAGGTGGCCCGTATTCACGCGAAAATCACCGATAGCCGTTTGGACAACTTACATAAGCTGTCCCGCAGATTAGTTAACGAGAACCAAGTGATCTGTGTTGAAAACCTCGCGGTGAAGAACATGATTAAGAATCCCACATTAGCCAAGCATATTGCCGATGCAAGCTGGGGTGAATTCACCTGCCAGCTTGAATACAAGGCAAACTGGGCAGGAAGGACGTATGTTGAGATTGGACGGTTTTTTCCATCCAGCAAACGCTGTTCCTGTTGCGGGTTCGTCAAGGAAAAACTACCGCTGGACATGCGGTCGTGGGAATGTCCTGAATGTGGCACAACCCATGATCGTGACGTAAACGCAGCGCGTAACATTTTAGCCGTGGGACTCACGGTATTAGCCTTTGGAGAGAATGTTAGTGGCGATGGCATTTCGGTGTTGTCGTCCTGTTCTCGATGAATTAGGAACTCCCTTTCTTTAGGTAGGGGAAGAAGTCAACATGATCTTCAAGCACTAATACTCGCACTGAGACACTCCTAAATAATGGAATAGGCGTCATGCTAACGAAATAGCCGCTGTTCTAATAGAGCTGAGCCATAAAGTTAAATGGGTTTTATAAGTATTAAAGCCTAGGTGTGTTAGCGAGAGGTAACTATTTACGGTTGTAGCACTGTAGCGGCTTGCGTATGATCAGTCATGCACACAGTTAAATACAGTGAGGAGTCATAGCATAATGGAACACTATAATAATATTGTCATTCTGACGGGGGCAGGCATTTCAGCCGAATCAGGGATTAAAACCTTTCGCGCTAGTGATGGTTTATGGGAGGAGCATCGTGTCGAGGATGTCGCTACTCCAGAGGGTTTTAAACGTAATCCTAAATTAGTTCATCAGTTTTATAATCTACGTCGTGCGCAACTCAACTCCGGTACAGTACAGCCCAATAAAGCCCATGAAGCACTCGCCCGTTTAGAACAGGAATTAGGGGGCGAGGTACTGGTTATTACCCAAAATATTGATGACTTACATGAACGAGCGGGCACACAACATTTAATCCATATGCACGGTGAGCTGAACAAAGTGCGGTGTAATAGTTGTGGTACGGTCTTGCGTTGGCACAGTGATTTAGCAGTCGACACCGCTTGTAGTAAGTGCAGTGCCGTAGGTACATTACGTCCGCATGTGGTTTGGTTTGGAGAGTATCCGTTTAGTATGGATAAGATTGAGCAGGCACTACAAGACTGTGATTTATTCATCTCAATTGGAACTTCAGGGCATGTATACCCCGCAGCGGGTTTTGTGCAAGTAGCGCGGGCTGCTGGAGCACATACGGTCGAATTAAACCTAGAACCGTCTTTGGTGCAATCTGATTTTCATGAGTCCTACCAAGGCAAGGCGAGCGAATTAGTCCCGAAATATGTAGATCGTTTATTAAAGGCTTGATGTGCAAGTGGTCAATTCATAAGTACTTGAGCCAAATTAATCGTGTATTTCCTCCGCAGGCGCTGTAGTGTTTTTAGGCTGGTTTAGGCTTAATTTAGGGTCTTAGGATCAATCAAAGGTTTACAGTATAGAGTATCTTCATGATTAACTTTCCTTATGGTGTGAGTAATTTTCAGCGTATTCGTACTTATCCCTATCTTTATTTGGATAGAACCGATTCGATTCATGCCTTGGAAAGTATGGCAGAGCAGTTACTATTTTTACGCCCGCGCCGTTTTGGTAAGTCCTTATTATTATCGACCCTAATGAGCTATTATGATCTTAATCAGATAGATCAATTTGATACTTTATTTGGGGATTTAGCCGTAGGAAAAAACCCAACTCCAGAACGTAATAAGTACATGGTATTGCAATGGGATTTTTCCCAAGTTTCGCCACAAGGGGATATTGAGCAAATCAAGCAAAACTTGTTTGCTCATATCCACGTACAAGCTCAATCTTTTGTAAGGCAATATGCTAATAAGCTTAACGGGGAAATAACGTTTTTCCCAGCTAATGCCTTAGCTACTTTTGAAAGCCTTTGTAATTTGGTTAAAGATAGTGGCTACCAGCTTTATCTATTTATTGATGAATATGATAATTTCGCTAATGAAGTGCTAATGCATAATCAAGGTGATAAAAAACGGTATGCGGCTTTATTAGAAGGCGAAGGTATACTAAAAACCTTATTCAAAATCATTAAAGCAGCGACCTCTCAGAAAAAAATAGCACGAGTCTTTATTACTGGTGTTTCACCCGTGGTTATGAGTGATATGACCAGCGGTTATAATGTGGTAACTAATATTTCTTTGCAGCCCGAATTTAATGGCTTATGTGGTATTACTCAGACTGAGTTGGAAGGTATCACTCAGTCTGTGCTGGTTCATTGCCAACAAGAGCATAAACTGGCGGAAGTGATGGAAACCATGCGCCAATTTTATAATGGCTACTTGTTTGCACCAGAAGCAGATACTAAGTTATATAACCCTATTTTATGCTTTCATTTTTTGCGTCATTATCAAGCTCGCTGTTCAGCTCCACGCGATATGTTGGATGCAAATTTGGCGATGGATGCTGGACGCATTCGTTATATTGCTAATCTACAAGGCGGTCAGAAGGTACTCGATCATATTTTAGATGAGCAAAATGATCTCTCCTTAACACAATTAGCCAGTGACTTTGGAGTGGCGAATTTGCAGCGTGTGCAGCAACATAGTAGCTACATGATTTCATTATTATATTATTTTGGTGTTTTGACCTTAAATGGTTTATCGGGTATGGGAGCATTGCAATTAGTAATACCTAATTTAGCGGTACGCCATTTATACTTAGATGAGTTAAAACGCCAAGCCTTACCGAATATGGCGGATGAAGCTAAAGCGGAACAACTAGCGTTACAATTTTATCAAAGTGGTGATTTACAACCCATTATTAATTTTATGGAGCAAAGGTATTTAAAGGTCTTTAGTAATCGAGATTATCGTTGGAGTAATGAGCTAACCATTAAAACGATGTTTGCAAGCTTATTATTTAATGATATTTATTATACCTTAGACTCAGAGGCAGAGTTAGCGCGTCGCTATACGGATTTAGTCATGATCATGCGCCCGAATATGCGTCAGTTTCCTGATTTGAAAGAGTTTGTCATGGAGTTTAAATTCATTAGTCTGGGAGATTTGGGTTTAAGTGCCGAGGATTTAAAATGTAAAACACCTCAGGAATTGAAATTGCTCCCAGCAGTACAAAAGTTATTAAACGATGCGGTGGAGCAATTGCGTCATTATCGACAAGTATTGGCGGATAAATACCAAGAGCCGCAACGTTTGTTTGCTTTGGCCGTGGTAGCTTTAGGGTTTGAACGTTTGGTTTGGCAAAGGAGTGAATAATGCGTTTGGCGCGAGCAGTCGATAGGGTGATTCAAACCGCGCTGGAGGAGCAGCGTATTGTCGGAACTGTAGTGATGGTTGCACATCGATGTATAACCGTATGTGCTCAAGCTGCTGGTTGGGCTGATCGTGAAGCACCAACGCCGACTTACTTGGATACGATTTTTCGCTGGGCTTCGCTCACTAAACCCGTAGTGTCGGTTGCCGCTATGCGCTTAATGGCTCAAGGTAAACTGCATTTAGATGATGAAGTAACCCGCTATTTACCAGAGTTTCAGCCGCGTCTGGCGGATGGTTCAACACCTACTATCACTATTCGGCAGTTATTAACGCATACAGCAGGCTTAGGTTATCGCTTTATGCAAAAAGAGGGCGATTATCTCACCTATCAAGTGTCGGATGGGCTAGACGATTCAGGGCTAACATTGGCACAAAATATTGCCGCTATTAGTAAAACTCGGTTGTTTTCAGCACCGGGCACTGCATGGCGTTATTCTGTAGCAACAGATGTATTAGGGCTTATTTTAGAGCAAGTGTGTGCTAAGCCTTTGCAAACAGTACTAGCAGAATTAATCACTGAACCCTTAAAAATGGCAGATACCGCCTTTTATATTGCCCCTGATAAGGCTCCTAGAGTGGCAACCGCTTATGCGGACGGTAATCCTACTCCTATTAGAATGGGCGCTGAGCATCGTTTGCCTTTTGCTAATTTAGGGGAAGTTATTTATAGCCCTGCACGCGTGTTTAATCCTAATGCCTTTGCGGGTGGGGGCGGTGGGATGAGTGGTAGTGCCGCTGATTTATTGAAATTGCTAGAAACGGTTAGAAAAGGCGGCGGTGAGTTATTGCCACCGGAGTATGCTCAGGCACTCTTAGACAATCAAATCGGTGATCTGTATGTGAATATGAAGGGAGCGGGCTGGGGCTTTAGTTTTATGGGGGCGGTAGTCACTGATCCTACTCAAGCTAATACCACACTCTCACAAGGTAGCGTGCGCTGGGGTGGGGTGTATGGCAATGCTTGGTTTATTGATCCCGCACGTGAATTAAGTGTGGTAGCACTGACTAATACCTCAGTCGAGGGTACTTCGGGCTTGTTTCCCCAGCAATTAACCGATGCGATTACGGGAGTGCTGGATTGAGTATTCAGCAGTTGCGCATTGAGCATTTCATTGCTGGATTGGTGGCGGTATTAGTGGGGTATGCTAGCTCTGCTGCCATTGTGTTTCAGGCGGCTCATGCAGCAGGTGCGACTCAAGCGCAAATGAGTTCATGGCTATGGGCATTAGGCTTGGGCATGGGGCTAACCTCGATAGGGTTGTCACTTTATTATCGCGCCCCAGTCCTCACTGCGTGGTCGACTCCGGGGGCTGCTTTATTAGCGACGAGTTTAACGGGGGTTTCACTCAGTGATGCGACGGGTGCTTTTTTGGTATCGGCACTACTCATTATTATCAGCGGTGTGACGGGTTGGTTTGAGCGCATTATGACGCGCATTCCCCTAGCTTTGGCTTCTGCTTTATTAGCAGGAGTATTAGTGCGGTTTGGACTGGATACTTTTATCTCTTTGCAGGCTCAACCCCTGTTAGTGGGTATGATGGTACTGACGTATTTAGTAGCGAAGCGTTGGTTGCCGCGCTATGCGGTAGTGTTGGTATTAGGGGTAGGTATAGCACTCGCTTACAGTTTGGGCTTATTGCATTGGGAGCAAATACCCTTAGTCTGGACAACTCCGGTATGGGTGACACCGACTTGGAATCTTGCCGTTATTTTAAGTGTAGGGATTCCGCTATTTATTGTGACTATGACTTCGCAGAATATTCCGGGTATTGCAGCTATTCGTGCCTCAGGCTATACCACGCCGATTTCGCCTACTCTGACTTGGACAGGACTGGCGACTTTAGTGCTAGCACCTTTTGGGGGTTATGCCTTAAATCTAGCCGCGATTACGGCGGCCATTTGTATGAGCAAAGAAGCGGGAGAAGATCCTCAAGCGCGTTATTGGTCAGCCGTTATTGCGGGAATTTTATACTGTATCACGGGTTTACTGGGGGCAACGGTCGTAGCGTTATTGCTGGCTTTTCCTAAAGAGCTGATTATAGCAGTGGCTGGTTTAGCGTTATTGGGTACTATTGGTAATAGCTTAATGGTAGCGATGAAAGAAGATAGCTATCGTGAGCCAGCGCTGATTACCTTTTTAGTTACCGCATCTGGCATCAGTTTAGGGGGCATTGGTTCAGCATTCTGGGCTTTAGTAGCGGGCGTGTTGGCTTTAGTGATTGCTAAGTGGCTACCCTTAAAGCGTTAATAATTAGAGGCTGTGGTGGGAACTAATAGACTGGAAGCGAGTCCAAGCGTTACATTATTGCTTTCTAACCTTCTTGATGAGTGATACTCCGGTGTACTTTTTAGCTTAACTTAATAAAACACAAGGATTGAAGAGTGGAAACCCTAGCCGCTAAGCTAGTGGCTTTTTTCATGAATTGCTGTTGAATAATGTATTTTCAGTGCGCTAAGGATTACCACTTTACCTCAATATAGTCTACAATCAGCACCCTTGCCGTAAGTGCAGTTTTTTTAATTGGCGCTTTACCTTTGGCAATACGCCTAAACGGGAAAGTTGAAGTTTGGGCTATGAGTGGGTGAAACCACTTTCCGCAGCGCATTAACCAACACATTCTGCCTGCTGGCTAATGAATTTAAACTAGAGAATAGATATGACAGACCTCTCGCTTTATCGCAACATCGGTATTTTCGCCCACGTCGACGCGGGCAAAACCACAACAACTGAACGTATTCTGAAACTCACCGGTAAAATCCATAAACTCGGTGAAGTGCATGATGGTGAATCTACCATGGACTTCATGGAGCAAGAAGCAGAGCGCGGGATTACTATTCAATCCGCTGCGACGACTTGCCATTGGAAAGGTCATCGTTTTAACGTGATCGATACGCCCGGACACGTTGACTTCACTATCGAAGTGTATCGTTCATTAAAAGTACTTGACGGTGGTATCGGTGTATTCTGCGGTTCTGGCGGTGTTGAGCCACAATCAGAAACTAACTGGCGCTATGCGAACGACTCTAAAGTATCACGTTTGATTTATGTGAATAAATTAGACCGTATTGGTGCAGACTTCTATCGCGTCGTCAAACAAGTAGAAGAAGTACTGGCTGCTAAGCCATTAGTTATGACTTTACCGATTGGTACAGAAGATACTTTCGTTGGTGTAGTAGACGTTCTAACCGAAAAAGCTTGGGTGTGGGACGACTCTGGCGACCCTATGAACTACACGATTCAAGATGTACCTGCCGATATGGTGAAGTTACTTCAAGAGTGGCGTGAAAAGCTCATTGAAACGGCTGTTGAGCAAGACGATGAGCTGATGGAAGCCTATTTGAATGGTGAAACCCCTTCAGTAGAAGACCTAAAACGTTGTATCCGCAAAGGTACGATTGCAATGGACTTCTTCCCCACGTATGCGGGTTCTTCTTTCAAAAATAAGGGCGTGCAATTAGTGCTGGATGGGGTAGTCGATTACTTACCTAATCCAACCGAAGTTAATCCACAGCCTGAAACCGATGAAGACGGTAACGAAACGGGTAAATTTGCGATTGTTGATCCTGATGGTCCTTTCCGTGCTCTCGTATTCAAAATCATGGATGACCGTTTTGGAGCGTTGAACTTTATTCGTATTTACTCTGGTCGTATCAAAAAAGGCGATACCGTTTTAAATACGTTTACAGGTAAAACAGATCGCGTGGGTCGTATGGTGGAGATGCACGCGAATGACCGTAATGAAATTGAATCGGCTCAAGCAGGCGACATCATTGCACTGATCGGTTTGAAAAACGTGCAAACCGGCCATACTCTAGCAGATCCTGATAATCCAGCGACCCTAGAGCCAATGGTATTTCCTGATCCTGTTATCTCGATTGCGATTGCACCGAAAAACAAGGGTGCTTCCGAGAAATTGGGCGTGGCTTTAGGCAAAATGGTTCAGGAAGATCCGTCGTTCCGTGTTGAAACGGATGAGGACAGTGGCGAAACCATCATTAAAGGGATGGGCGAGTTACACTTAGATATTAAAGTAGACATCTTACGTCGTACTCACGGGGTAGAGGTTGAAGTAGGTAAACCACAAGTCGCTTACCGCGAAACCATTACTCAGGCAGTAGAAGATAGCTACACCCACAAAAAGCAATCGGGTGGTTCAGGTCAATACGGTAGGATCGATTACACAATTGAGCCTAATGAGCCAGGGGCTGGTTTTGCGTTTGAATCAGTGGTAACAGGTGGTAACGTACCGCGTGAATACTGGCCAGCCGTGCAAAAAGGTTTTGAATCTAGCATGGATAAGGGTGTATTAGCCGGTTATCCTTGCTTAGACGTAAAAGTGACACTGCGTGATGGTGCTTACCATGCGGTTGACTCGTCTGCTTTAGCGTTTGAAATCGCAGCTAAAGGTGCTTATCGTCAATCGATTCCTAAAGCGGGTCCACAAATTCTGGAACCGATTATGAAAGTTGACGTATTTACCCCAGCCGATCATGTGGGTGACGTTATCGGTGACTTAAACCGTCGTCGCGCAATGATTAAATCACAAGAGCCGGGTGCTACAGGTGTACGTGTGAAAGCGGAAGCATCACTGTCTGAAATGTTTGGTTACATTGGTGACTTACGTACTATGACTTCAGGTCGTGGTCAGTTCTCAATGGAATTCTCTCATTACGCACCTTGCCCACGTAATGTGGCTGAGACCGTCATTAAAGAAGCTGCTGAGCGCCGTAAAGCTGCTGAAGCCGCTAAGTAAGTTTTAATCACTTTTTAATGAGTGACTTAGGCTAATAAAGCCACCTAGCATTCTGTTAGGTGGCTTTTTTTATGGTACACTTGCAACCCGTTTTAAGCGCCTTTTGAGGCGTGTGCTTTTTTTACAAATTGGAATCTGATCATGCACCCCATGCTCTATACTGCGATTAAAGCTGCTCGTGAAGCAGGCGAGTTAATTAGTCGTTATGCGACCAAAGTCGATCAACTCAAGATTGAGCAAAAAGACCCCAATGATTTTGTGAGCGAAATTGATCGTCAAGCGGAGCGTACTATTGTCAGTATTTTGCGCCGTGCCTATCCCGAACATAGCATTATGGGCGAAGAGTTTGGACGCCAAGGGCAAGGTGAGTCGGATTATGAGTGGATTATTGACCCTCTGGATGGCACAACCAACTATTTACGCGGTTTAGGGCATTGTGCGGTGTCTATTGCTTTAAAAACCAAAGGGCGTATTACTCAAGGCGTGGTATTTGATCCGATTCGGGATGAGCTATTTTCAGCTTCACGCGGTGATGGCGCAACCCTCAATAATCGACGTATTCGTGTCTCTAATTTAACCACTATGCAAGGCGCTTTATTAGCCACAGGCATTCCGTTTCGCGCCGGACAAAATTTAGAGCTATATTTAGAAACGATGAAAGCGCTAGTACCCAATACGGCGGGAGTGCGTCGTGCAGGCTCTGCGGCTCTGGATTTAGCTTATGTTGCCTGTGGACGTTATGATGGTTTTTGGGAATTTAATCTGCATGAGTGGGATATGGCGGCGGGTGTGCTCTTGATTCAAGAAGCGGGTGGCTTAGTCGGTGATTTACAAGGCGGTACTAGCCATTTAAATACGGGCAATGTACTAGCGGCTAATCCAAAAGTGTTTAAAGAAATGGTGCAGCGTTTACATCCCGTGCTGAGTTAGTGCTCATTTTTGGGGGTTGGTTATGTTACTGAGAGTGTTATGGTTCGTGGGGCTAGCATGGCTTTTAAGTGCCTGTGATCAGCCTACCTCATCTGTACCAAAATCTGAGTCGACTACTGAGACATCAGTAGTGACAGAGGCTCAACCTCCTATTACTAAGCCGATTCGGCTGCCGTCGTTGACTATGCCCCCTTATACTTTAAAGGAGGATAACGCCACTCCTTTACCCGGCTTGGGTGAGCCTGCGGAGGAGTTTGCTGACCTAAGGCTGCATTATTATGCCACTACTCCGGTGTCTTATACCAATATTGCGATTGAATACGGTGAACTGCACTATACCTTTTTCCCTGATATACAAGGCAAATGCTTAGAGTGGAAAAAAGCCGAGCCTTGTTGGACTAAAAATGATTTAGAGACCTTGGGTAAAGTATTGACGCAAGATGATTTAGATAATCTCACCGCGATTGTGGTGGAAAATAAGCTACTAGACTTAGATCGGGATGAGTACGGTGCGGATCAAAAGCGCCGCAAGGATAGCGAGTCTTATACGATTTTTCTGGATCAAACCGAGCGCAATATTATTTATTATCCCGCTCCTTTAGCAGACCCTAAGCCTGAAGGATTAGCCCGACTAGAAACGGCTTTAATTCAATATGCCCGTGATCTAGAGGCCGAGACTTATTATCCTGTCACCGAGCCAATACCTAATCAGCCCGGTGCAGAGTAATAAAAGTAGTCAATGACTTTACCTATAGGCAAGTCTTATAATGATGGGTTAATAGTAGTTACCTTTACTCCGTCATTAGGGCTTTACTATGGCAGCCAATCAAACCCCTGAACAACAAGCGCGTGATCGCATTGATGCTATGCTGCTCGCAGCGGGCTGGCTAGTGCAAACCCAAAAACAGCTTAATCTCCAAGCAGGTCTAGGCGTTGCGGTCACTGAGGTGCAAACTGATGCAGGTATCGCGGATTATGTGTTATTTATCAACGCTAAACCCGTGGGTGTGATTGAAGCGAAACGCGAGGAGGAAGGTCAACACCTCACTCAAGTAGAGGAGCAAAGTGCCAGTTATGCCCAAGGCACAATCAAACACCTCAAACATCAGTCTTTGCCCTTTGTGTATGAAAGCACGGGGGCTTTAACCCGCTTTACCGATTATCGTGATCCTAAACCGCGTTCGCGTCCGGTGTTTCATTTTCATCGCCCTGACACTTTAGCGGAGTGGTTAGGGCAAGCGAGTACTTTACGCAAACGCTTACAGCATATACCCGCTTTAAGTCCTGAAAACTTACGCCCCGCCCAATTACGGGCGATTGTGAATGTAGAGCAATCGTTTAAAGAAAATCGTCCGCGTGCTTTGATTCAAATGGCAACGGGGGCGGGGAAAACCTTTACCGCTTGCACCTTTGTATATCGCTTATTGCGTTATGCCGATGCTAAACGGGTGTTATTTTTAGTCGATACCAAAAACTTAGGCGAACAAGCCGAGCAAGAATTTTTAAAATTTCAGCCCAATGACGATAATCGTAAATTTACTGAGCTGTATAATGTGCAGCGTTTACGTTCTAGCTATATTGCATCCGATAGTCAGGTATGTATTTCGACTATTCAACGTTTGTACTCGATTCTCAAGGGGGAGGAATTAGATGAAGCGCTAGAGCAAGATAATCCTCATGAAGCCTCGACCGCATGGCAAAAACAAGCGCCTTTACCCCTTGAGTACACGCCGAAAAATCCGATTGAGCAGTTTGATTTTATTATTATTGATGAATGCCACCGCTCGATTTATAACCTGTGGCGGCAGGTGTTGGAATATTACGATGCGTTTCTGATTGGTTTAACCGCGACACCGGATCAACGTACTTTTGGTTTTTTTAATCAGAATGTGGTGAGTGAATATTCGTTTGAGGAATCGGTGGCGGATGGGGTGAATGTACCCTATGACGTGTTTTTGATTGAAACCGAGATTACCCAACAAGGGGCAACACTCAAAGCCAACCAATTGATTGAGAAGCGTGAGAAATTATCGCGTAAAAAACGTTGGGAACATTTAGACGATGAGTTGAATTATAAGCCGTCTGCTTTGGATAAAGAGGTGGTGAATCCGAGTACGATTCGCGCCATTATTCAGACGGTTAAACGTAGCCTACCGCAGATTTTCCCTGATCGGTTTGATGCTAAGGGTGAGTTTGAAGTACCCAAAACGCTGATTTTTGCTAAGACGGATAGTCATGCCAATGACATTATTGACCTCGTGCGTGAAGAGTTTGCCGAGGGTAATGATTTTTGCAAAAAGATTACCTATCAGGCGGAGGAAGACCCTAAGTCGGTGTTAAATCGCTTTCGTAATTCGTGGAATCCGCGTATGGCGGTGACGGTAGATATGATTGCGACGGGTACGGATGTGAAGCCTTTGGAAGTATTGCTGTTTATGCGCGATGTGAAAAGTAGTAACTACTTTGAGCAAATGAAAGGGCGTGGTACGCGGTCGATTAGCTTTGATGATTTACAAAAGGTGAGCCAAACCGCTAAGCATACTAAAACCCATTTTGTGATTATGGATGCGGTGGGGGCGACTAAATCGCGTAAAACCGCTTCGCGCTCGCTGGAACGTAAGCCGACTACGCCGTTAAAAGATTTACTAACCGCCGTAGCGTTTGGCAATACCGAGGAAGATTTATTAACGACCTTGGCGAATCGTTTGATGCGGTTAAATCGGCAATTGCAGGCGGATGAGCACGCGCAAGTGGTCGAGTTAAGCGCGGGGCAGTCGCTAACGCAACTGATTAAGCAGCTCTTGAATGCGTATGACCCTGATGTGTTGGAGGCGCGGACGCAAGCGATCTTAGCCCAGTTGCCCACAGCGGATGGAGTCGAGGCGGATGCTAAAGCGCAAGCTCAAGAGGCATTGGCTCAGGAGGCCGTGCAGCCGTTTAATGCGCAGTTGAATACCTTTTTGGTGCAGGTGCAACAGGTGCATGAGCAGGTGATCGATAGGGTGAATCAGGACACGGTGACCTTTGCGAATTGGGATAAGACTAAGACGGATAATGCAAGACAGGTGGTGCAGGCATTTGAGGCGTTTTTGTTGGCGCATCGGGATGAAATTACTGCGTTGCAGATTTTTTATAATCAACCGTATCGGCGGCGGGAAGTGACGTTTGCTATGGTGAAGGTGTTATTGGCGTTGTTGAAACGGGAGAAGCCTTTGTTGTCGCCGCATTATGTGTGGGAGGCATATGTGCAGTTGGATCAGGTGCAGGTGGCAACGCCGGAGCAGGAGTTGGTGGCGCTGGTGTCGTTGTTGCGTCGCGTGACGGGTTTGGATGGGGTGTTGATGCCGTTTGGTGAGCAGGTGAATCGGAATTTTCAGCGTTGGATTTTGCAGCAGAATGCCGGTCAGCATAATAAGTTTAGTGTGGAGCAGGTGGAGTGGTTGCGGATGTTGCGGGATCATGTGGCGAGTAGTTTTCATGTGGAGGTGGATGACTTAGACTACACGCCGTTTGATGGTTTGGGGGGGCGGGGTAGGATGTATCAGTTGTTTGGTGAGGAGATGGTGGCAGTGATGGATGAGTTAAATGAGGTATTGGTGGCTTGATGCGAGCAGATTGGGTTGAGGTTGAATTAGGGAATATAGCCGAGATTATTAGCGGTAAAAATCAAAAAGATGTTATAGATGAAAAAGGTAAATATCCCATCTATGGTAGTGCTGGAGTTTGTGGCTATGCTACTGATTATTTATGTGAGGCTGGTACAACCATAATAGGTAGAAAAGGTACAATTAATAAGCCAATTTTTACAAAAGAGAAATTTTGGAATATTGATACGGCATTTGGTATTTGGACTGGGGGTGAAATAGATAAAAAGTACCTGTACTATTTTTGCTGTGGATTCGATTTTAATAAGTTAGATAAAAGTACGACAATTCCAAGTTTAGCCAAACGGGATTTATTAAAAATACAATTTCCTGTTTGCCCACTTCCCGAACAACGCGCCATTGTTGCTAAAATCGATGAGCTTTTTAGCGAGCTAGATAATGGCATTGCTAATTTAAAAGCGGCTCAAGCTAAATTGGATATTTATCGTCAAGCGGTGTTGAAGCAGGCGTTTGAAGGGGAATTAACGCGGGAGTGGAGGGAGAGGCAGACGGATTTGCCGAGTGGTGAGCTGCTTCTAAATGAAATAAATAAACTTCACATAATTTTAGAAAGCTCAAAGAAAAAAATTAAAACAAAAGTAATAGGTACACCAAAAAAAGATGATGTCCCTCATTCTATTCCTGAAAAATGGTTATGGTGTTATCTTGGAGAGGTTACTTGGTTCATCAATGGCGATCGAGGAAAAAACTATCCAAATGTAAATGAGTATGTCAGTGAAGGAATTCCTTGGATTAATACAGGGCATATCAGACCGGACGGAGGATTACATGAACGTAAGATGCACTATATCACTCAGGAGAAGTTTGACAGTTTAAGGTCTGGTAAAATACAAGAAGGCGATTTAATTTATTGTTTGCGTGGCGCTACTTTTGGAAAAACGGCTTTTGTAAAACCTTTTCATCAAGGGGCAATTGCTTCATCTTTAATGATTATTCGGTCTACTGAGAAGATTAATAAAAAATATCTCTACTTTTATTTAACAAGTACTGAAGGTAAGCAACAGTTATTACGTTTTGATAATGGTTCAGCTCAGCCTAATTTGTCGGCTGAAACAGTTAGAAAATATGTCTTTCCCTTACCTTCCCTCGAAGAACAAACCCAAATCGTGCAAGAAATCGAAGCACGTTTATCTGTTTGCGACAAACTCGCCGAAACCATCCAAACCAGCCTACAACAAGCCGAAGCCCTACGCCAAAGCATCCTCAAAAAAGCCTTTGAAGGACGCCTACTCACCGAAACCGAACTACAAACCTGCAAAGCCCAAGCCGACTGGATGCCAGCGGAGCAACTCCTAGCTCAAATTAAAAGCACTAAAGCAAAGGGATAAACTTATGATGGAAAGCAGTACTCACTTAGAATTAGCTAGAGCACAGAAAAAAACCACTCTATTTATCTCCGGCTCAAGACATATTCGCGCTCTCAATAGCGAGATCAAGGCACGCCTGCAAAATATTGTAAATAATCAATTTGAAATTATAGTAGGTGATGCTTTTGGCGTAGATAAAGCTGTGCAGCAGTATTTAGCCGATATTAATTACTCAGCAGTAAGAGTATTTTGTTCGGGTTCTGTGTGTCGTAATAATCTAGGTAATTGGGCAATAGAATGGATTAGCGTTGACCCTAATTTAAAAGGTCGCGCTTTTTACACCGAAAAAGATAAGGCAATGGCAGCCCAAGCTGATTATGGTTTTGTATTATGGGACGGTAAAAGTCAGGGGTCGCTCAATAATATTCATGAGTTAATTCGCTTAGAGCGTAAATTATTACTCTGGTATGCGCCTAGAAAAATTTTCCATACCATTACTTCAATTGATGATCTACAAAAATTATTATCTAAACCAGAACCCGAAACTTTATTGCCTGAGCCGATTCAGCATTCATTGGCAATGTGATTCTTACCCCTATTTAAAATGATCTATTTACAAGATCAATAAAAGGCTTTTTACTTTATGAGTACTGACTCTAATCTTATTTCCAAAGTTTGGAATTTTGCCCATGTACTACGCGATGATGGCGTAGGCTATGGCGATTACTTAGAACAAATTACCTACCTGCTATTTTTAAAAATGGCAGACGAAATGACCAAACCGCCTTATTTTAAAAAATTCACCCTACCCAGCATTAAGCTCAAAGACGACGAACCCGCAGAATTATGTAACTGGGAAAGTCTCAGTAAAAAGCGTGGCGCAGATTTAGAAACTTTTTATACCCAATTACTCCGCACCTTAGGTAATGAAAAAGGCATATTAGGGCAAATATTCATAAAATCCCAAAATAAAGTCCAAGATCCTGCCAAGCTGTTAAAAATCATTGATATGATTGGGCAAACCCAATGGCTGATGGTCGACACCGACACCAAAGGCGATATTTACGAAGGTTTATTAGAGCGTAATGCCCAAGATACCAAAAGCGGTGCAGGACAATACTTCACGCCCCGCGCTTTAATTAAGGCAATGGTAGAATGTATTGATCCCAAACCGCATAAAACTATTCACGATCCTGCCTGTGGTACAGGTGGATTTTTCTTAGGCGCTTATGATTATATTACCGAGCACTATACCCTTGATAAAGAGCAAAAAACCTTCCTGAAAAATAAAACTTTCTCTGGTAATGAAATTGTCGCTAGCACACGCCGCTTATGTTTGATGAATATGTTTTTGCATAATATTGGCGAAATTGACGGTGAGAGTTTTATCTCGCCCAATGATGCGCTGATTGCAGATGAAGGCATACGTGTGGATTATGTCTTAGCCAATCCTCCCTTTGGTAAAAAAAGCAGTATGACTATTACCAATGAAGAGGGTGAACAAGAAAAACAAGATTTGAGTTATAATCGTCAAGATTTTTGGGCGACTACTTCTAATAAGCAGCTTAACTTTTTGCAACACATTCGCACTTTATTAAAGGTGAATGGGCAAGCTGCCGTAGTATTACCGGATAATGTTTTATTTGAAGGCGGTGCGGGTGAAACGGTGCGTAAGGAGTTATTAAAGACTACCGATTTGCATACTATCTTACGTTTACCGACAGGCATTTTTTATGCTCACGGGGTGAAAGCCAATGTATTATTTTTTGAAAATAAACCAGCAGCGCGTGAAGCGTGGACAAAGGCTGTGTGGGTCTATGATTACCGGACTAATATCCATCATACCTTAAAGAAAAATCCCTTACGTTATGAAGATTTAAAACCCTTTATAGATTGCTATCACCCTGAAAATCGCCATGATCGAGTGGAAACATGGTCAGAGGAAACCACCGCTTTTACTAGCCCTGAAGGGCGTTGGCGGCGCTTTACGTATGCGGACATTCTCGCCCGTGATAAAACCAATTTGGATATTACGTGGCTCAAGGATAAGAGTTTAGCCGATCTGGATAGTTTGCCTGAACCGGATGAATTAGCGCAGGAAATTATTGAGAATATTGAGGCAGGCTTGGAAAGTTTTAAAACGATTTTGAGTGTGGTAGGCGAGTAATTTATAAAAATTACCATAAGGGTTAATAGTTAAAACAAAGGAGCAGCCTTAGCTTAACTAAGACTGCTCACTTTAGGCATTATGCCAATACTAACATTAAGCGATTCAAGCGATGCACAAAGCCCGCAGGATCTTCTAATTGACCGCCCTCGGCTAAAATGGCTTGATCTAATAAAACACTAGACCATTCCGCAAAACGCTCATCATCGGTTTCTGCTTTCATGCGCTGTAAAAGCGGATGATTAGGATTGACCTCTAGATTCGGTTTAGTCTTAGGCACATCGTGTCCCGCTTGCTTAAATAAATGTTGCATATAAAGCGCCATATCATGCTCATTTAAGACAATACAAGACGGTGAATCAGTCAGACGATGCGAAACACTCACGGTTTCCACTTTATCGCCTAGAGCCGCTTTAATTTGTTCGAGTAGATTTTTAGCTTCTTGCTCGACTTTTTCCTGCTCTTTTTTATCTTCTTCGGTTTCGAGTTTGCTTAAGTCTAATTGACCTTTAGCCACCGATTGCAGTGGTTTACCGTCAAACTCAGTTAAGCCATTGGTGAGCCACTCATCAACGCGATCCGATAATAATAATACCTCAATACCTTTTTTGCGGAATACTTCGAGGTGCGGACTGTTTTTAGCGGCGGTATGAGAATCAGCCGTAATATAATAAATCTTCTCCTGACCTTCTTTCATACGCGCAATATAATCGGCTAGAGAAACTTTTTGCTCGGCTGAGTTATCGTGAGTCGAGGCAAAACGTAATAGTTTAGCGATTTGCTCACGGTTAGTATAATCCTCACTAGGACCTTCTTTTAATACGCGCCCAAATTCTTTCCAGAGCGAGGCATATTTTTCAGGCTCATTTTCAGCAATCGATTCTAATAAGCTCAATACCTTTTTGACCGAACCATTTTTCATGGATTCAATAATACGATTGCTTTGTAAAATCTCGCGTGAGACATTCAAAGGTAAATCATTAGAATCAATCACCCCACGCACAAAGCGTAAATAGCGCGGCATGAGGTGTTCAGCATCATCCATAATGAACACACGTTTGACATACAGCTTAATCCCGTGTTTTTGGTGCTGTTCAAATAAATCAAACGGTGCTTTAGCCGGTAAATAGAGCAAGGAGGTATATTCTAATTTACCCTCCACACGGCTATGCGTCCAAGCCAGTGGGTTTTCCCAATCATGGCTAATATGCTTATAAAACTCTTGATATTCGGTTTCAGTAATTTCGTTTTTACTGCGCGTCCATAAAGCATTGGCTTTATTAATGACTTCCCATTCACCCGTAGCCTTGTCCTCGTCATTGGTTTTACGCATTTTAACGGGGAAGGGAATATGGTCTGAATAGCGCGTAATAATCGAACGTAAACGCCAGCTATTGGCAAACTCTTTTTCGTCTTCTTTTAAGTGCAGCACGATTTCAGTGCCACGAGTCGCTTTACTAACGGGTTCTAGGGTATAGCCGGATTGGGCATCGGATTCCCAACGAGTCGCACTATCCGCAGGTTGACCGGCACGACGGGTAGTCAGAGTTACTTTGTCAGCGACAATGAAAGAGGAATAAAAGCCCACGCCAAATTGACCAATCAGGTGAGCATCTTTTTGCTGATCACCGGTGAGTTTCTGTAGGAATTCTTTAGTGCCGGAGCGGGCAATCGTACCAATATTGGTGACTACCTCATCACGGCTCATACCAATACCATTATCACGAATAGTGACTGTCCGTGCTTCCTCGTCAAACTCTACTTCAATGCGTAAGTCGCTATCGTTTTCATATAGGCTGTCATTGCCCACCGCTTCAAAGCGTAATTTATCGCAAGCATCGGCGGCATTAGACACCAATTCACGTAGGAAAATCTCCTTATTGGAGTACAGCGAGTGAATCATCAGATGCAGGAGTTGATTCACTTCCGTTTGGAATTGCAAATTTTCTTTTTGCGCTGTGTCAGTCATATAAGGTTATCCTCTACCTAATGTATAAAATCAGTGCAGCAAACATGGGGTAAGAAAGCACGATTTCAAGGCTTGAAACCCATAGATCATAAAAATTTCTATCTAAGCCAGCAGGAACGAAAGGGGCTGTTTTATACTAAGCGTCCCTTGGTGTAGGAAAGTGCTCATATGACATGGCAAGAAATCATCATTTATCTCGCGCTCGGTGCATTCGTAGGAATAGTGGCGGGCTTATTTGGAGTAGGCGGTGGTGGGGTGATGGTTCCATCCTTTACCTCACTTTTTGCGCTCCAGCATTTTCCAACCGAGCATTTAGTGCATATCGCCTTAGCCACTTCAATGGCAGCGATTATCCCGACCTCAATAGCTAGCCTCAGAGCGCATCATGCTCACGGTGCTGTATTATGGTCGTTAGTGGGTAAAATCACGCCGGGGATTTTGGTCGGCACGTTTGCCGCTACTTTTTTAGCGTCCCAATTAGAAGCCTTACCCTTAGCTATTTTCTTTACCCTCTTTATGGCCTATGTCTCGTTGCAAATGTGGCTCAATATTAAGCCCAAACCCTCACGTCAACTGCCGAGTATGCTGGGCACTTCTTTAGTGGGGATGGGGATAGGTGCTGTATCCGCCTTAGTCGCTATCGGGGGCGGGTCTTTATCCGTACCCTTCATGACTTATTGCAATGTGAAAATTCAACACGCTATTGGTACTTCAGCCGCGATTGGTTTACCGATTGCGATTTCAGGAACCTTAGGATATTTAATTAGTGGTTGGAATGTACAAGGTTTGCCTCCCTATACTATTGGTTATATTTATTTACCCGCCGTGGTATTAGTAGCAGGGGTAAGTTTCTTTACAGCACCCTTAGGAGCCAAATTAGCCCATAGTTTACCCGTAGCAACTTTAAAACGTGGTTTTGCGGTGGTGATGTTTTTATTAAGCGTGAAAATGCTGTATACGGTTATTAGCCATTGACTAGCTTATTTAAGACTAGCCCAACGGAGGAGGAGTATTGGGCTAGTTAACAGGAGTGTTGTGAAACTTTAAAAACGTTCGATACTTTGACTAAAGCATTTATGCCAAGCACTATTTCTTGTTATTAAGACGCTCAAGGGCTTGATTATTGTGATCGAATAAATGTACTTGATTACGATGACAATACACGCTAATCGTATCACCTATTGGAATAGCCCAATCACCTTGTTGTGCCACGGTGAGAAACTCAGTGCCTTCGCTAGACAAATACAAATAAGTAATATCTCCCATCCTTTCAATCGATTCGACTTTACCGTCAAACCGTAAATCATTAGGCTCTAGTGATAAATGCTCAGGTCGAATACCTAAAGTAGCTGAGCCTGTAGTCGTTGCTTTAAAAGGTAAATGGCTATATGAATTTTTCCCAATAGCCACATTAACGGTTTGATCACTCACAGTCTGAATTTGACAAGGAATTAAATTCATCGCAGGAGAGCCAATAAAACCTGCCACAAAGGTATTTGCAGGTTTATGATATAGCTCCATTGGTGCACCTACTTGTTCAATACGTCCACCATTTAATACTACGATCTTGTCGGCTAAAGTCATGGCCTCTACTTGATCGTGCGTTACATAAATAGTAGTGGTATTTAACATTTTTTGCAGGCGTGCAATTTCAATACGCATTTTTACCCGTAGAGCAGCATCTAGATTAGATAGCGGCTCATCAAATAAAAAGACTCTAGGGTCACGTACAATAGCGCGTCCAATCGCTACCCGTTGTCTTTGTCCACCAGAGAGTTGACCGGGTTTACGATCTAATAAATGATCTAAGTGTAGTTTAGCTGCCGCATCTCGAATTTTTTTATCAATGAACTCATTCGTTTGACCATCCGTTTTTAAACCAAACGCCATATTTTTATAAACGGACATATGAGGGTATAAAGCATAGGACTGAAATACCATAGCAATACCCCGTTCACGTGGGGATAAATGCTTAACAGGTTCACCACCAATATATAGCTCACCCTCATCAATACTTTCTAATCCGGCAATTAAACGCAAGAGAGTGGATTTACCACAACCTGATGGACCTACAAATACTACAAACTCACCGTCTTGAATATCGAGATTAATACCGTGTAATACTTGTAATTTTTCAAAGCGTTTTACAACTTGTTGTAAACTTAAAGCGGCCATATGTATACCTTACTTAACAGCACCCGAGGTTAGACCACGGATTAATTGACGGGAGAAAAACATATACAGTACTAATACAGGAATAACAGCTAGCGTTAAGGATGCTAGTACAGAGTTCCAGTCTGTGACATATTGCCCAATAAATTGTTGTACCCCTAAGGTTAAAGTACGAGTCTCCTCTCCGGGCGCTAGAATGAGTGGGAACCATAAGTCATTCCAAATAGGAATCATGGTAAATACGGCTACCGTGGCAATGGCAGGGCGCGTGAGGGGTAAAATAATCTGAAAGAATATTTTATACTCATTGACATCATCACAACGGGCGGCTTCTTTTAATTCTTTGGGAATTTGTGCCATATATTCACTTAAGATAAAAATGGCTAAGGGTAATCCTTGTGCAATATAGACTAATACTAGAGCGGTTATGGTATTAACTAAGTTTAAAGAAACCATTGTTTCTAAAATACTCACTGTACCTAAGCGAATAGGAACCATAATCCCCATGGTCATAAATACCATCAGTAAGCGCCGCCCCATAAAGCGATATTCAGTGAGTGCCCAAGCAACCATTGCACCTAGTAATAAAATGAAAAACAAAGATACTAAGGTGACAATTAAGCTATTACTAAAATAGAGGATGAAATCTGAATTATCGAGTACTTTATTAAATCCCACGGTACTAAAAGTAGTGCTGTTGGGTAAGGCTAAAGGATCATTAAAGATACCTTGGCGTGATTTAAATGCATTAATTAAAATCAGTAGAATAGGAAATAGAGCTAATAAGGTATAGAGTCCTAGTATTAAATGAATAAGACCCGTGTTAATAGTACGCTTAGTGGTGACTGACATAAGGTGCGACTCCTACATAGGGTAACGATGTAAACGGCGTTGCACAATGTAGAAGTACACCATAACGCCAGCTAAAATTATTAAGAACATTAAAGTCGCTACCGTAGCGCCTAAAGTAGGGCTACCTAAATTAGATTGAAAACCGAAAAAGGTGCGATAAAAATAAGTACCTAAAATATCAGTAGAAAAATTAGGTCCTGCAAGAGCACCTTTGACCGCATAAATTAAATCGAAAGCATTAAAATTACCGATAAAAGTGAGAATAGTAACTAAGCCTAGCGTGGGTAAAATCAAAGGTAATTTAATTTGCCAAAAGATACGCATAGGTGAAGCACCATCTACATAAGCGGCATCTAATAGCTCATCCGGTATGGCTAAGAGGGAGGCATAAATTAACATCATAGGAATACCCACGAATTGCCATACTGAAATAAGAGCTAAAGTAATTAAGGCACTAGACTCTTTACCTAGCCAAGGTTGAAACCAACCCTCCAAGCCTACTGCACCCATGATAGTAGTGCTGACTCCCCATAAAGGACTGAGAATAAGTTGCCAAATAAACCCAATAATCACTACAGAAAGTAAAGTGGGCATAAAAATAAGGGTGCGATAAGTACGCGCCCCCCGTAAATCTTTTAGGCTTAATAAAGCAGCGAGTAATAAACCAATAGGGTTTTGTACGAATACATGGATCAGGAAGAACTTAACATTATTCCATAACGCATTCCAAAACTCCGCTGACATATTAGGATCAGTCAATACATGCTGATAATTAGCTAAACCAATAAATTCTCTACCCAGTGATGAGTCTCTAAAAAAACTCAAAATCATAGTATCTAATAGAGGTAAAGCACTAAATAAGGTGTAAATGACAAATCCGGGTAACAGAAATACCAAAATATGCCAAGGAACATTTTTTAAGGAGTAGGTCATGGATCAAGACTCCAATTAGGCCTCGCTACTACTGAGATAGCTCGATGAGCTGAGCTATCTCAACATTAAGCAGAAAAATTTTTATTTATCTAAAATAGCTTGCACTTTCGCGGCTGCTTCCTCAGGCTTAGCAGTAACATTGACGACTGCCTGACCTGCATTCCAGAAAGCGGTCTCTAAATCATCTTTACCACGATTAAGAACTTGAGCATTTAAGCGAATAGTAGAGTCGCATTGTTTGCGCCAACTGACCATTTCAGCCGCGACGGGATCAGTGACATTGATACTGTGATTAGACAGTGAGAAAAAGCCACTCACTTTATTCGTATAAAGCTCAGCAAATTCTGCCGAAGCTAACCAGTTTAAAAAGGCTTCAGCTTCTTTAACATTTTTGGAAGCCGGATTAATACCCATTCCAATATCAGTATGATCGCTGATATAGCATTTATCTCCAGCCTTAGCCACGGGTGGTTTAAATGCGCCATATTTCATACCTTCAGCATTAGTATTAAAGTAGGCAATATCCCAACTACCACCGGGATAAATCGCGGCACGCCCTAGAGCAAATAGGTTTTGTGAGTCACCATAAGTTTGTGATTGGTAGCCATTACCCATATAGGCTGACCATTTAGCCATTTGGGTATAAGGGGCAACAAATTGTGGATCAGTCAGTTTAGCTTTTTTCTCAACGAGCTGTTTGCGACCTTCTTCGCCTTTCCAATAGTTAGGACCAATATTGGTATAAACCGTTTGATGAGTTTCCCAGCCATCATTAGTGCCTAAAGCGATAGGGGTATATTTGCTGCCCTTAAGTTTTTCCAAAACGGCAAAAAACTCTTCTTCCGTATTGGGAACGGCTAATTCTAATTCCTTGAAAATATCTTGGTTATAAAAAAAGCCATGAATGACGGATGCCATTGGCATACAGAAAGTGGCTTTACCATCATCGGTTTGCCATGCACTTTTAGCCACATCCGAGAAGTTTTTAATGCCTTCTAGTTGCGACAGATCAGTCAGTTGACCTTTAGTAAAAAGTTCAAGTGAAATATCAAAAGGACGACAAGTAATCAAATCACCCGCAGTACCACCACTTAAACGGGTATTTAAACTCGCGTTATATTCAGTGGGTGCTGTGGGTGCAAATTTGATTTTAATATCAGGGTGAGTTTTATTAAAAGTAGGGATAATATGTTCTTCCCATAGTGCTTTATCATCGACCCGCCAGCTTTCAATGGTTAATTCACCTGCTTGAGCCGATAAACCCATTAAACCGAGCATAATAGCGCTAGCTAATTGAGTTTTGAATGTCATTGATATTCTCCTTAGGGATTGATTACCCAACATTATATTAACGATTAGGGGAAGCACCGATTGCGTTTAAGGCTGAGCGTAAACGAAATTCATGCTTAATCAGTAGGTTGTGTGCCTGCTCGGCACTAAGTCCTTGTAAAATTAAAATGGCTTGAGGTACTTGATTGTGAGCTTGTTGTAACGCATTGACCGCTTCTGCACGGCTAGCGTGAGTGATCTGCATAATGATCTGAAGGGCGCGTTCATAGAGTTTGTGATTGCTAATATGCAGATTGACCATGTAGTGATCATAGACATAGCCTAGCTGAGTCATCACGAGCGTGGATAAGGTATTGAGAGTGAGTTTTTGCGCGGTTCCTGCCGCCAAACGCGTGGAGCCTGCCAGTGCTTCGGCGCCGGTATTGAGTAAAATCGCGTGATCCGCCAAATTCAGCAGAGTACAGGCGGCTGTATTGGCAATCCCAATAATGAGGCAACCTAAACTTTGAGCACGTTGTACCACCGCGAGGGTATAAGGCGTTGAGCCACTGGCAGCTACCGCAATAATCACATCTTGGGCGCTAGGATTGAGTTGGGTCAGGTCTTTGAGCGCCTGTAGGGTGTCATCCTCATGACTGGTACTGGCATCGAAAAAGCTTTGTAGCCCTCCGGCTAGCAGCAAACCAAGGCGTTCACGTGGCCAGCCGAAAGTACCAAATAACTCCATTCCATCTAAGCACGCAATCGCACCAGAGGAGCCGGCTCCTACATAAATAATTCGACTATGCGGGGCTTGGGTGAGGCGACGTACTATGGCTTCACCCGCCCGTGCTATAGCACTAGGTAAGGTATCTAATTGAGCGAGGCTATCTAATTGCGCCTGACACAAATAATGTGCGAGTTGTGGTATCGACCATTGATCCATGCCTTGCCCCTTAGGATGAGCAGTTTCGGTGGTCTGTGTACTGAGTCGCATAGTAGTCTGATTCCCCCTTACTCATGTACCGTTAGGCGGTATTTATTGACTTATCAGTCGTATAAGTTCAGTGACCTTAAGTTCTTTGCAGTGTAGTTTAATAATACCAATAACGCAACTGGTATTTAGTGCTGGTATTAAAATAAAATTGCTGGTATCGTTTAGCTATACAGTCATCACTCAGCACTATAGAGGTGCATTACTTAAGGGGGAGCTGCGAGCTTGTTATGAGTTATCAACCAACAACACAGTATTATGTCGGTATTGACGGAGGTGGTAGTACCTGTAGAGCAAGGGTAGCAGATCATTCAGGTACTATTTTAGGTGAAGGTATTAGTGGTTCAGCTAATCTACGTTTAGGGCTGGATCACTCACTAGCGGCGATACGCCAATGTGTCATAGAGGCATTAAAACAAGCAGGTTTAAATTCTGTACGATTTAATGAATTAAAATGTGGTATTGGTTTAGCTGGATTGGTATTAAAAAATGATAATACCACTATCCAGCCGATTAAAGCCTTATTTGCTGATTGCCGTTTGACCAATGATGCTTATATTGCTTGTCTGGGTGCGCATCAGGGGCACTATGGCGGGGTGGTGATTATTGGTACGGGGTCTTGTGCACAAATAATTAGCCCTACAGAAAGTCGTACTTTTGGCGGTTGGGGACTCACCCTGGGGGATCAAGCCAGTGGCTCGTGGCTAGGACGTGAGGCAATGCGCTTAGCTTTATTAGCTGTGGAACAGATTATTCCTATGTCCCCCTTGATGGAGGTTTTGAGTGCACCTTTTAATCATGAGGCAGAAGCGATATTTAATTGGGGATTAAGCGCTAGACCCGCCGATTATGCTCAATTAGCACCGCGTATTTTTCAGTTCGCGCAAGCGCAAGACCCTTATGCCCAAACCTTAATTCAGACTGCTTGTGATGAGGTGATACGCCTGATTCGAGCCTTAGAGCGTTATCAAACCGGTCAAATAGCCTTACTGGGTGGTTTGGCAGCGCTCTATCAAGCTCTACTTCCTTTAGAGATGCAATCCTTACTCACTCAACCTAAAGGTAATGCCTTAGATGGAGCGCTATTAATGGCGCGATCTTTATAAACTTTTACTGATTAAAAGAAGCTTTGTGATGCAAATTGAACCGTATTTACAACAAGCCTTAGCCGATGAAACCAGTAATAACGCCCTGTATGAGCGCTTAGCCAGTGCACTACGTAAAGGGATTCATCAGGGCGACCTATTAGATGAAAGTGAAGCGCTACCAAGCGAACGTGATTTAGCCACTCTTTTGGATATTTCACGGGTGACCGTGCGCAAAGCGATTCAAGTATTAGTGAGTGAGGGTTTATTAATCCAAAAACGTGGAGCAGGAACCTTTATTGCTAAGCGAGTGGAGCAGGCGTTAAGTCACCTCACTAGCTTTAGTGAGGACATGCAGCAGCGTCATTTAAATGCGGGAATAGTGTGGTTAGAGCGGCATATTGGCATGCCATCAGCCGAGGAAAGCCAAGTATTAAAGCTAGAGCCGCACGAGCGTATTGCACGTTTATACCGTTTGCGTACTGCTAATGACCAACCCATGGCCTTGGAATTGGCGGTTTTGCCAGAGCATTTAATCACTGATCCCACCCAAGTCAGCCATTCTTTATATGAGTTTTTAGAACGGTCGGGTAATCGACCTGTTCGAGCTATTCAGCGTCTACGAGCAGTACCGTGTAGTACTGAACAGGCAGTTTTTTTACGTATTTCACCGGGCAGTCCCGTGCTTTATATCGAGCGTTATTCGTTTCATGCGAATGGATCGCCAGTGGAGTTTACCCGCTCACATTATCGGGGTGATAGCTACGATTTTGTATCCGAAATGACCCTTCAACAGAGGTAAAATAACAATGACTATGCCACTCATGTATCGAGAAGCCTTACAAGCACCTAAGCGCATGCGTATTCAATTAAATGAATTAGCCACTCCTCTAGAGCGTCTAGTCAAACACCTGCATCAACATCCGCCTAAACTGGTTGTGGTGTGTGGGCGTGGTAGTTCCGATCATGCCGGAGTGTATTTGCGTTATCTGATTGAGTTGGGATTAGGGATTCCGACTACCTCAGCGACACCTTCTATTTTGTCGATTTATGGAACCGAAACTAATTTATCCGATAGTTTAGTGATTCTGATTTCTCAATCAGGACAAAGCCCCGATTTAGTGAATTATGCTCAAATGGCTAAACGGCGTGGAGCATTCACCTTAGGGTTAATTAATAGTTATGAAAATGCCCCTTTAAGTGCCCATTGTGATGTGGTATTACCCTTACACGCTGGAATCGAGCAATCAGTAGCCGCCACCAAATCGTATGTTTGTACTTTAATGGCGAGTCTACAGTTAGTCGCCGCATGGTCAGGTAATGAAGCCCTGCAAGCAGCCTTACAAAAACTACCGGATGATGTGGCTAAGGTATCTAGCTTAGACTGGTCAATGGCGATGAATAAGTTAGTCGATACGCGCAGAATGCTAGTACTCGGACGTGGACCCGGACGCGGAATTGCGAATGAGTCCGCTCTGAAGTTTAAGGAAACCTGTAGCTTACATGCCGAGGCTTTTAGTAGTGCTGAGGTATTACACGGTCCCTTGGCTATGATTGGCTCAGGTTTTCCAGTCTTAGTCTTTGATCAAGGCGATGCGGCTAGTATGAGCATTCGTGAATCGGTCAGTCGGCTTACTAAGGCGGGAGCAGATGTATTGTTCGCTGGCGCTAATGCACCACAAGGCACAACTGGTTTACCCGTACTAGAGGGTTTACATCCGTGGTGCGCATTAGTAACGCAAATTCAATCGGCTTACTTAATGACTGCACGTTTATCATTACAACGGGGCTATAATCCGGATGCGCCCCAGTTTATTGCTAAAGTCACTAAAACATTATGAATAAATTTGCCTTAACACAATTTAGTTATTTTAATGCTCAGGATGAGCAGCGGCAGGATGCAGCGCTTATTATTAATCATGGGCATATTGAACAATGGGTTCATGCGGATGAACTTCCCCATACCTTACCTCGCATAGATGCGCAAGGGTGGCTACTGGCTGCGGGCTTGATTGATATTCAGGTCAATGGGGGCGGTGGGGTGATGCTGAATAATGATCCGAGTGTTAAGGCTTTAGATAAGATGCGTCGTGCTCATTGGCAGGGGGGAACGACGGCTATGCTACCTACCTTAATTACCGATACCATTGAAGTGATGCAACAGGCCGTGGAGGCGGTAGCACAAGGGGTGAAAACTTTGCCCGGTATTCTAGGAATACATTTAGAAGGACCGCATTTAAATAGCCTCAAGCGTGGGGTGCATGATAGTCAGAAGATTCGCCCGTTTGATGTACTGACGGAGCAGCTATTAACGCGCATGGCTCCAGAGCATTATTTGCTCACGGTAGCGCCAGAACGCCTGCCGCAGGGCACGATTCAGCGCTTAGTAGCGCGAGGAATTCGGGTAAGTGCTGGACATACCCTAGCGAGCTATGACCAAACCAAACAGGCTTTAGCGGAGGGTTTGAGCGGTTTTACTCATTTATATAATGCAATGGTTCCGATGAGTAGTCGGGAGCCGGGGGCAGTGGGGGCCGCTTTAGAGGATCAAAAGAGTTATTGCGGTATTATTATTGATGGTTATCACCTACACGCCACAGTTGCTAAATTAGCCATTCAAGCCAAAACCAAAGGTAAAATGATATTAGTGACGGATGCTATGGCAACCGTGGGGAGTAATGAGCCAAGCTTTGAGCTTTATGGTGAGACTATTTATGCAGTGAATGGGCGTTGTGCTAAAGAAGATGGAACCTTAGCCGGGTCGGCTTTAGATATGATTACTGCGGTACGTAACTGTGTCAGTACTTTGGGTATAGCTGTGCCAGAAGCATTACGTATGGGTAGTTTATACCCTGCGCAGTATCTAGGCATTGATAGACATTATGGTCATTTACAAGTGGGAGCGCGGGCGGATTTTATTTTATTAGATGAGCAGTTGAATTTAAAACAAACGTGGTTATTAGGTGAGCGCTGTATTTAAAAGAGTTTAAATCTTAAATTGTTGCGTTTATACGACATTGGGTCTATGTTTGCCACACTGTAGTTTATTTGCAAGCACATAGTGGTGGGGACGATCTAGCTTGAGTGGCGAACTAATAGCCTCAAACGTCGATGATGATCTGAATTGTCGGGTACTGATTGAGCAATTTGTAAAACAAAGCGTAGATAAAGGCGCACGTCTATTGACGATTTTGCGTCAGTATATTCGCTATTGCCACTATAAAATGCAGCAACTCTCCATCGAAGATCAACAAGAAATTCTCCAAGAAATTGGGCTTAAATTATTAGAACTCAAACAAATTCCTGAACATTGTAATGCGTGGTTATTTACTTTAGTGCGTAATCATTATATTGATTATATTCGTCATCACTCGCATACACTGCGAATTTTTGAGCCGGATAGTGAAGGCGTATTACAGGAAATTCATGCTCCGCAAGTACCCGCCCATGAGGGCTTATATCTAGAAACGGATTGTCTAGAAAAAGTGTTTGATGTGATTGAACAACAACCTACTGGCGCAATGGATATGCTGATTTATGAGCATTATGCTTTGGGCGAAAGTAATGCTGAAATTGCCCGCTTAACGGGGCGAACGGAAAGTGCTATAGGTAAACGCATTTCGTTACTACGCGAACGAGTGCGTCAATTACGTACTACTTTATGTTGAGTCAAGCAGAAAACACGGATGAAATCTACACCTCATGATCCAGCCCCCTCAGACCCACAACCCCCAAGCGACTGGGAAGCCATTGTAGCCGGTAAGTTATTGCCAGCTCCCGATAACCCTGAGCATTTAGAGGCGGATGCTGTACGTCAAGTATTGCTATGGCGTCACGCTAAGACCACGGCTGTGGTGGTTTCAGCTCAAGAGGCGGAGGGATTTTATCAGCAGCTACAACTCACTAAACGTTCAAATGCATGGCAGGGTTGGGGGCAACGCCTCATCTGGGGAGTAGGATTAGTGTTATTAGGTTTTGGGGCAGGTTATGGATTAGTGAAATGGAGTACCACCCCACTGGTAAAGACCTCGGAGCAGCCTACTACTAATACCCCCCTAACCTTACCCGATCTAGACCATATCACCCACCAAGTCACTCAGCCCGCCACTTTATCCGATTTACCAACGTTAGTTGTGCTACCAGCGGGCAGGTTTTCTATGGGTTGTAGTGCCGGTTGGGATGATGAATTAGGCGGCTGTCGAGATAATGAGTTTCCCGCTCATCGAGTACAGATCGATAGCTTTGAGTTAGGTAAGTACGAAATTACAGTAGGTCAATTTAAACGTTTTGTCGACGAAACCCAGTATAAAACCACAGCGGAACAAACGGGCGAAGGTTGTACCGTAGCAGACCCTAAAATGGCAGGGCGCTGGATTTTACATCCTGCCAGTCACTGGCGCTCGCCGGGCTTTGCTCAGACGGATGTTCATCCAGTGGTCTGTATCAGTTGGGACGATACGCAACACTATATTGCATGGCTCAATAAAACTACTGGTCAGACCTACCGTTTACCCACTGAAGAGGAATGGGAGTATGCAGCACGCGGTGGCAAAGTTACCGCTTTCTTTTGGGGTAGTCAGCCTAGTCGCAATTTTGCTAATTACCAAGGTCAGGGTGAATTAGATCAATGGCAATATACCGCTCCAGTGGGGCAGTTTTCGAGTAATGCTTATGGCTTACACGATATGTCTGGTAATGCTTGGGAGTGGGTGCAAACGTGTTGGCGTGATAATTATGATGCAGTCGCTGCTTCAACCTGTGACCAGCGTTTAAGAGCTAGACGTGGAGGTGCTTGGGATAATCAGCCACCGAGTTTACGTTCGGCTTATCGTAGTCAGGGACATGAGTTAGAGAGAAGTTTTCTCTATGGATTTAGAGTGGCTCGATCATTAAGATAAGCCACTAGAGGCTGGATGGGAAAGGCAGTAGCAAAGCTCAAAAGCGTATAACAATGAGAATTAACGAGACTTAACACTACCATCACTCCAGCTAACCATACCAAAACCACAACTTAAGGCTTGAGCCGTATAGGTTTTGCAGAGTTGAGGAGCTTTAGAGTCAGCCGTGGTTGCAGTACTCAAGGCTAAGCAAATGAGGGTGAGAATAGCCCAAATAGCTAATAGGGTTTTATTCAGCCGTAGATTCATGTCAAATATCCTTTTGTTTGAGGGTTGGGTTAACTTGTTAGACCGCGTTACGATAATTAAGTGCAATTATGGTTATAACGATTGAGTTTTTAATTCTTTACGGGGATAGCGAGTTTTTTTAATATCCCCTGAACGATTAACGGTTAGTCAGGAGGATTTCAGCTTTGGTTCAAACTATCTCTAACTCAAGACGAGTTTTTTTACGTACCCTTACTGCTGGTACTTTAAGTATGGGATATTCCAATATGATCTACGCGAATTCCCCACAAATACTAGTGTTGGGCGCTGGAATAGCGGGTTTAGCCGCTGCTCAGCAGCTTAGGGCACAAGGTTTTAAGGTCACGGTACTAGAGGCACGCAATCGTATAGGGGGGCGGATCTATACCAGTCGTTCGTGGACGGGTGTGCCGGTGGATTTAGGGGCTTCGTGGATTCACGGGGACAAAAATAACCCCATTACTAAACTAGCGGATCAGATTAAAGCGCATCGCATCGCTACCAGTTACGATAGCGCCAAATTATATATCGCACCGGAGCTAAAAAAGTTAGGAGTTACCTCTACCAATGAAAGTAAAGTTGCTAACCTAGTGACCAAAGCGCTTACACAAGCCGAGCAGCAAGAGCAAGATGTATCGCTGAGGCAAGCGGTGGATCTAGTATTGCCTAATCCGCTTCCTACTAGCCTAAAAGCTCAAGTCGACTTTTATCTCAATAGTAAATATGAGCAGGAGTATTCAGGCTCTGCACGAGAACTATCAGCGCATACGATGGAGGATAATGAGGAGTTTGATGGGGCTGATGTCCTGTTCCCTCAAGGCTATGACCAGATTATTAGTTATTTAGCTCAAGGGTTAACTATTAAAACCAGTCAGGTCATTAAAAAAGTTGAGTACACTAATCAAGGTGTGAAGGTGAGTACGCAAAATAATACCTACACTGCCGATTATGCGCTGGTCACTCTGCCTTTAGGAGTGTTAAAACGTAATACAGTACAATTTAGCCCGCCTTTACCTGCCGCTAAACAACAAGCCATTAAACGTTTAGGTATGGGCTTATTGAATAAAGTGTTCTTTAGATTTGATAAAGTCTTTTGGCCTAAGAATATTGATTGGCATGAGTACCTATCGCCACAAGCGGGACGTTGGGTGGAGTGGGTCAGTTTTGCCAAAACGGGTGCACCGATTTTATTAGGCTTTAATGCGGCTGATCGAGCACGCGAGCTAGAAAAATGGTCGGATCAAGCGATTATTGACGATGGTATGCAAGTATTGCGTGAGATGTTCGGTAATAGTATTCCTCAACCTGTCGCAACCCAGATTACTCGTTGGGCGCAAGATCCTTATGCCTATGGCTCATATTCGTTTAATGCAGTAGGCAGTACTAACCAAGATCGTAAAGCCTTGGCTAGTACGGTAGCAGGGCGCTTATTATGGGCGGGCGAAGCCACTTCTAGCCTATATCCGGGAACCGTACATGGGGCCTATTTAAGTGGCGTTGAAGCCGCTAAGCGCCTAAAAAAGCCGCTATAAATCATAGCTGCCCTAAAGGTGAGTTAGTAAATAAACGCTGTCCCACCCATTTGGCTCCGGCGGGTGTTAAATGCCCGCCGTCATAGGAAATTAATTCACCTTGTTCGGTAAACAATCGACAGGTTGTTGTAGAGCCGCAAATAATGCTTTGTTGATTCACAAAGGTGTAGTGCTTAGCGCCTTGACTCAGTGGATCATTAGTAGCAATTGGAACGGGATCTACTTTATTGGTTAGCTTCACTAATTCCTTCAGTGTGCTACTTAAGTACTGGCGTACATTGACCTTACCAAAATCCTTAGTCCCCAGTACGATCACTTTTTGCTGAGGTTTTACCGCTAATTGCTGCAAAGTACTAGGCAATAGCTTAGCTGACCAATCACGCCAACGAGCGACCAGAATAATCACATCGGCTTCAGCTACGATAGGTTTAGCTAGATCTAGTTCGTTTGCTTGTTGGCAAAAAGCCCGATCTTTAGCCTCAATATGTGTTCTAGCTTGTGCCTCAAAAACCACTTGACAGCGAGTGGGAATATAATGGGTGCGGATTTGATAATGGGTTAGGTAATTGTTTTCATTGACGGCATTTAAGAAGTCTTGTGCATGACTGTCCCCTATAATCAGTAATTTGCGCCTTGAGTCTTGGACATCAAAGGCTTGTTTATTAAGTTCAAGAAAGGCTTTTCGAGTATAAGCACCATTAGCGGCTACATTCGCTGATTTTAATAGTGCCTCACGATGCGCTTGAACAGAAAATGAAGTTGTCATTAGGCTTAGTAATACTGCCAAAATAACCAGTTTTTTCATCAGTTTAACCCCATAGAATGGCAATAATGCTCATCTTTTTGACCTAAGAGCAGGCTTAGGAGTTCACCATTTAATCAAAACGTTGAGGAAATCCCTCGCTCATAATGCCCGCTAGACCGAGCACGATAAAACTCAAACTGATCACACTGGCTCCTATGGCAAAGGTTTTAAGTGATATTCGTTGCGCATGCCTAAAAGGTTGTTCTACCCAGCGCCAACTGGCATAAGCTAATACCAAAGTAAGCACACACAAGCCTAGTAGTAGACCTACACTCAAGGTGTCGGGACTAGCGAGACGCGCAAAGACGAATAAAGGTTGATGCCACAAATAAGCGCTATAAGAGATCAGACCAATGCCTACCAATACTGGGGTGCTTAATAAGCGGTTAGCGAGAGTTTGAGAATTGCTTAGGATCAGAGCTACTGCTCCCAAGGTGGGGATTAAGGTATAGACACTAGGAAAAGGTATACCGCTATGTAGCAAGGGTATCGAGGCTATAATCGCTATTAAACCTGCCATACTCATGAGCTGTGCACTTCCTCCGGTCAGAGGCGCGTACTTTTGCAAATACAAGGCACATAGCACGCCTAATAACAGTTCCCACATGCGGCTGGGTAGTAAAAAGAAATTAGCCTCAATCGATTGCCGCCAAAACCATTCACTAAATCCCAAACTCAATACTAGCAAGAGTCCCATGACAGGGAACAAATAGGAACGAGCTTTTACCCACAGCCACCACAGTAAGAGTGGAAACAGCACATAAAATTGCTCCTCTACCGCCAGACTCCAAGTGTGTAACAGCGGAATAGAGTCTGCGGTGGCTGCAAAATAGTCCGTACTAAGCCAAAACAGAATATTGGAGGCAAATAGATTGACCGCAATCAGACTTTCACCAAATTCTACCCATTCATGAGGCAGCAATAACCACCACGCCAACGGTAAGCAAACCAGCAGTACTAAGAACAAAGCGGGTAAAATACGCCGCGCTCGGCGCTCATAAAAACGCGTTAGACTAAACTGTCCCTGTGCTAGATCATGAAGCAAGATAGAGCTAATTAAATAGCCACTAATCACGAAAAAAATGTCAACCCCAACGAAGCCTCCACTAAATCCCGCAATACCTGCGTGATACAGGATGACGGGAACTACCGCGAGGGCGCGTAAACCATCAATTTCAGCCCGATAATTCATGTTTATTTCCTACCTTAGCAGCGTACCTAAAAACAGATATGATGAGCCGCTGAAATAATTTAAGGTAAGTAGTAATGAGTGAACAGAATACAGCAATGAATCAGGATATTAAGGATTTCCGCCAACCGATGGTGACCTCTGTAGGTATTATTCTAGGTTTTCTAATGAATTTCTTAGCCCAATGGGCGATAGCAGACGATGATCATCCCGCGATTCAAACCCTAGCCGATGGCGTCGTAGCCGCTACTTTATTAGTAGGCATTGGACTAATGATTTATGTGTTGTTTATGTTACTCACTAATCGTTATGACACGACTCAATCAGGTCATTATTATTATCGTATTTTTCGCTGGTATATGGCGGCGATTATTGTCTCGTTTGCCGGATTAGCGTCGGCTTTGTTTATCTAATTATACCCTAGAGAATTTATACTTATTATAAAAGCGTCCGATGTATTATTTTAAAATTCAAAAATAGCTTCTGAACTTGTTACTTTTATTACAATAGTTGTAATCTAAGCTTTGTTTTATTTAAAAGCAATTTTTTTTCAACTCAAAGTAAAGGAGTAACTGAGTGCTTGAAGAGCCTAGTAGCTATTTGGTTAATGCTTTAAAACACTTGGATAAGCGTTTGCTTGAGTGTATCCAGTCTTTTCCTGCACGTGAGCAAGACCCTTTTAGGGGCTTGCATTTGGACTTGGAGGACATTCACCAACTACTGGCTTTTCCGCCGTTACAATCCATTTTCTGGCAAACTGAAAAAGCTGATTCGCTTTCAATATCAGCATCTATCCCGCATCTGCTGGTATTGGATGAGCTGGTGTCACGCTATTCACTGAATCCTTTTGACCTTGATGTACTACTGGTTGCACTCGCCCCAGAGCTGGATTTGCGCTATGAGCGTATCTACGCCTATTTGCAGGATGATGTCACTCGTCGTCGTCCAACGATTGAGTTTGTCTTAAACCTGTTATGCCGCTCCCCGGCAGAAAAATTAGTCTATCGGCAACGGTTCAGTGCTAATGCACCGCTATTGCGCTCGCAATTACTCCAGTTGCATACCGACCCCCAACAGCAGCACCCCAGCCTATTAGCACATTATCTGGTTTTGGATGAACAGCTTATCAGTCTCTTATTAGGGGATTCTGGTATGGATAGCCGTTTAGCCCCCTGCTGTGAGCGCATTTACCCTGACACTACGCTGGAAAACCTGTATTTGCCTATGGTCGAGCAAAGCCGTTGGCAGGCGTGGGCAAGGGCAGAGACAACAGCCGTGTTGTATGTGTACGGCGCAACACCATTAAGCCGCCAACAATGGGCTGACAGTTTGGCAGCGTTGTGTGGTAAACCGTTATTAGTGATGGATTTGAGCCACGCGTTGCGGCTGGATGCTCATCTGGACTGGGTGATTAATCGTGTAGTGCGTGAAGCCCAGTTCCAGCAATCTGTGCTGTTGCTAAAGGGGGTAGAGGCAGTGGGAGAGGTGCATACACCACTTGCACAGCGTTTGTTTCAGCTAGTGGCTGATGTACCAGTGCCAGTGATGTTAGCGGGTGAACAAGCATGGCGGGGTAATGGGGTAATTGTTGGTTTACCACTGCCTCTGCCCGACTATCAAGGGCGTTGTGTGGGTTGGCAAGCTGCGTTGCAACAGCAGGGTTTGGCTTTGGCTGATGCGGACTTGCATGATCTGGCGGCGCGTTTTGCGTTAAGTGCTGCACAAATGCAAGTGGCGGCGGCACACGTTGCTAAAGAGCGTCAGTGGGAGGCAAGCACTCCGTTACCGCCATTGCGCCATCATTTGTTCAGGGTGATTAGCCAAGGTATGACACAGACATTGGGTAAGCTCGCCTTGAAAATTGATCCAAAAGCGACATGGGATGATTTGATACTGGGCGAAGACAGTATGCAGCAGTTGCGGGAAATCGCTACATGGGTACGTCATCAGGCACACGTGCTGGAGCATTGGGGTTTTGGGCGCAAGCTCAGTTATGGCAAGGGTGTGAATGTATTGTTTGCAGGCCCGTCTGGTACGGGTAAAACCTTGGCTGCCGAGGTATTGGCTTATGAGTTGGGCTTGGAGCTATACCGCATCGACTTGGCTGGAGTGGTGAGCAAATACATCGGGGAAACGGAGCAAAATTTAGAGCGTATTTTTCGAGCAGCAGAAAATACCAGTGCTATACTGTTCTTCGATGAGGCCGATGCCTTATTCGGCAAACGTTCGGAGGTTAAGGATGCCCACGACCGTTATGCCAATATTGAAACGGCGTATTTGTTGCAACGCATGGAGCAATATGCCGGGGTTACTATCCTCGCCAGCAATTTCCGCCAGAATTTGGATGATGCGTTTTTACGGCGTTTGGCGTTTACCGTGCAATTCACTGCCCCTGATGTAGAGGCGCGGCGACGGCTTTGGGAAAGGGTTTGGCCTGCGGCTACTCCGGTAGCAGCAGATATTGATTGTGCAGAGTTAGCAGAACACTTGCAGGTCAGCGGGGGGCATATCAAAAACATTGCCTTAGCGGCGGCTTATCTTGCAGTGGCTGAGGGTGGGGAAGTCCAACGCAGGCATGTGATGCACGCTGCCCAGCGTGAGTATCAGAAATTGGGTAAAACCTTAAACCGGACGGTGTTTTAGGAGTGAGGCAATGAAAGCAAATCAGCATATTTCCAAACCCGCTGCCACGGCTAGTCCGGCAGTGGTCAGCCCCGCTGCAAAGGGGCGGGTGACTCCGCAACAACAGGTGTTGGGGTTGCAGCGTAGGGTGGGTAATCAGGCAGTGGGGCGTTTGTTGCAGCGCAAGTTAAAGATCGGTAGCCCGAATGACCGTTATGAGCAGGAAGCAGACCGGATTGCGGAACAGGTGATGGCGATTCCTCAACCGTTGACGACGGAACGTGCGCCAGTGCAGGTGCAGCGGTTTAGTGGTGGTGGCGGGGATGCGGGGATGGATGTGCCAGCGAGTGTGGAACAGACTTTGGCACGTCCGGGGCGGGCATTGGATGCGGGGATCAGGGAAGAGATGGAAGCGCGGTTTGGGCATGATTTTTCAGCAGTGCGGGTGCATACCGATACCCAAGCTGCACAGTCAGCCGCCGATGTGAATGCACGTGCTTATACTGTCGGCAACCATATTGTTTTCGGTACACATGAAAGTCTATTTGACAGAAATTTGTTATCGCATGAGTTAACCCACTCTGTACAGCAAAATCTTTTTTTATTGAGGAAGAAAAGTTATTCAGATCCTAAGGCTCCAGTCGAAAGTATGGAAAACTGTCTTGAATATGCAGAATTTATGCATAAAAACGACTCAAGTAAATCCATAGAAGATTACAAAAAAATATGGAAAGAAAAGCGATCGCAACAACCATACTCTGATAGTGGTCTTGATTTTACTTGTGAGAATAAAAGTTATTCAAAAAAACAAAACAATAAGGAAGTTAACTCGTCAACGATGCATCAAGAAAATCAAAGTTATTCAAAAAAACAAAACAATAAGGAAGTTAACTCGTCAACGATGCATCAAGAAAATCAAAGTGCTGATGAAGAAATGGGGGTGGCTATGTCTGAATTTTTTCAAAATATTAAAATTGAAAATGGTCAGCCTAGTTGGAAAATTGTTGATGCAGCCTATCATGTACAAGAAGAATCTAGTTCCTCTGATAAGTCTAAACAAAGTTTTTTATATGCTGAGGCTGATGCTAGCGTCGTAGGAATTACAGCGGAAACAGGAGCTGTAAAGCATGAATCGGCAACGAGAGTTAGTGAAAATGTTTATGCTCAGGAAACACTGACGCTTGCTCATGCAAGTGCTGAATTGGGTTGTTCAAGAGGAGGATGTGGAGCTTCTATTGGAGCCAATGCGGGATCATATGAAGCTGGAGTAGCGTTTGAGCCTTTTCAAGATGTTCCCTTTGCCGTTACAGGGAAAGCTAAAGTCGCTATAGGGCTTGAGCTTGGTGCAAAATTTGGAGCAACAAACGAAGTTAAACTCGGCCCGTTTGCGGCTTCTATCACATTTGGACAATCGGCTCTGCCAAAAAACTCTCCTCTAGTTAGCTCTGGTAATCCAAACGACTATCCAATATATCTTCTTTTGCCAGCAGGGGCGATGTCAAAATCTCTCCTTCCGCTACAATATTTTCCGCAGAAATCTTTTGATTATAGAGGTACTCATTTTATCGAGGCAACGACTGCTTATAAAGATTTGCTAAGTATGCCTAGAAATAAGAGAATTATTATTATTTCAAGTAATGATTGGAGTAAACTTAATTGGTTACAGATTGAAAAGGATGTAAAACATTGATGATTGCTTTAATTACAATGCTTTTTAACGATATTTTTAGGAATGCTAAAACTTTTGATTTGCTATCAAAAGCTAAAATTATTTCAGTAACACCTAGCTCTAAATTTGATGCTGATGACAGAGTTGTGCTCAACTTTTTTTTATTTGAGATTAAGGAGAATAAGGAGTTACGGGATAGTGTGCCGTTGGTGTTTCGTAGTGATAAGGATGCGATGATCAAGGATTCGACGATCAGGGATGCGATGATCAAGCGTCCGCCGATGCGGATTGATTGCACTTATCTTGTCACCGCATGGTCAAATGAATCCAATGAAATCAAAGTACAACAAGAACATCAACTGATTCTGGAAGCATTCTATTGGCTCAACCAGTTTCCGACGATTCCAGAGGAATACCTGCCAGATGAAGTCAAAGGCAAGCTACATTACCCCATTCCGTTGACCGTCAACCACCTGAATAATGACCGTAACACCCTCGAATTCTGGCAGGCACTCGGCATCCCGCCGCGCCCTGCCTTTTACCTGACCGCTACCATCGAAATGGGCATGAATGAGAAAACCGAACCCACTTATCTGGTGACAAAACATCAGGTTAACCTTTCAACCGACCCGAACCGACGCAGCCCTAACCCCGTTAATCCAGAGGAGTAACTGATTATGCTTACCTACGAATCCCCCGGTGTTTATGTTGAAGAAGTCCCGCCAATGGCAATGCCGATTGCTGGTGTGGGAACCAGTACGGCTGCTTTTATTGGTGTTGTTGCTGAAGAGAAAATAACAGAAAAACCGACCTTGATTACCAACTGGACAGGTTTTATCGAGCGTTTTGGTGCGTTCTCCACCGAAAATGAGTTATTAGCCCATGCCGTGTTTGGCTTTTTTCATAATGGCGGCACACGTTGTTGGATCGTTGGGGTGAAGTCACTGGAGGATGTGACGACTGACAACCTAATCAAAATTGCAGCTATTGATGAAGTTGCCATTGTTGCCGCACCCGGTGCAACGACTAAAGAGCACCATGCTGTGCTGATGGAGCATTGCTCAAACCTAGGGGATCGCTTTGCTATTTTGGATGGCAATGAAAGAATAAACAAGAGCACCGAAAGCCTTGCTGATGGGGTTTGCGCTTCTGGGCGCAGCGAAACAGGGCAGTATGCTGCTGTGTACTTTCCTTGGATTCAAGTCGCTAATCCGCTGGTAAAAGGCACAACCCGTACTATTCCCCCTAGTGGTCATATTGCAGGAGTGTATGCCCGTACCGATGCCAAGCGTGGTGTTCATAAAGTACCTGCTAATGAGGCTATTTTGGGTGCATTGGATCTGGAGTATCGTTTAGGTAAAAGTGAACAGGATGTTTTGAACCCTGCCAATATTAATGTCATCAGGGATTTTAACGGCGCGATTAAAATTTGGGGTGGGCGTACTCGTGCCGCCGAGAAAAGTTCAGAGTATCGCTATATCAGCACGCGCCGTTATATGAACTTCTTGCGTGAATCCATTGAAAAAGGAACGCAGTGGGTCGTCTTTGAACCCAATACCCCCGCTTTATGGGAGCGTATCAAGCGCACACTGAATGACTTCCTCACCAGCCAATGGCGTAATGGCGCATTGTTTGGGGAAACCGCTAAACAAGCGTTTTATGTGAAATGTGACGCGGAAACTAACCCAGCACAAAATCGGGAATTAGGACAGGTGGTGACAGAAATCGGTGTGGCTATTGTCAAGCCTGCTGAATTCGTTGTGTTCCGCATTCAGCAACAGTCTGGTGATTGATTCACCCCGCAATAAAGCAAACAGGAGTTTAAAAATGGCAACACGCAAAGACCCTTACAAAAACTTTCGGTTTTTGATTGAAATTGATGGCATTGTGCAAGCGGGCTTTTCCGATTGCAGCGGGTTTGGTTCTAATGTGGAAGTGGTAGAGTACCGCGAAGGCGGTGATCCGAACTATGTACGCAAATTACCCGGAAAAACCAGTTACCCGGATATTACCCTCAAATGGGGCATCACTGACTCAAGGGAGTTGTATGACTGGCACGCTTTGGCACTGGATGGCAGTGTTGAGCGGCGCAATGGCTCGATTGTCCTGCTGGATGATCGTGGACAGGAGGCGGTGCGTTGGAACTTCTTTGGTGCATGGCCGAGCAAATACGATGCGCCTGATTTCAGTGCCAAGGGCAATGATGTGGCAGTAGATAGCCTGACCTTGAGCTGTGAACGGGTTATCCGCGCATGAGCCAGTTTGCTACCGAGTTTACGTTTGTATTGCCACGTGGTTATCGGGATAACGAAGGCACTTGGCACCGTGAAGGGGTGATGCGGCTGGCAACGGCGGCAGATGAGATATTGCCGTTGAAAGACCCACGGGTACAAAGTAATCCTGCCTATTTGGTGGTGATCCTGCTGGCGCGGGTGGTGAGCCAGCTAGGAACACTGGATAGCATTAATCCCAAGGTCATTGAAGGTTTGTATGCAGCCGATTTGGCGTACTTGCAGGATTTTTATAACCGGATCAATGCCAGTGAAAGCCCCAAGGTACAGGTGACTTGCCCCCAGTGCGGATACCGCCATGCTGTAGAGCCAGAACAGGCGGGGGGATTGTAGGCTACCCCATCGCCCGGCTGTACGAGGAGGTAGCCTTTATTGCGTACCACTTGCATTGGTCGCCAGAACAGCTAATGACGATGGAGCATCGGGAGCGGCGGCGTTGGGTGGCGGAAGTGTCGCAGATTAACCAAAACCGGATGCAAGCATCGCGCTAACCCCGTGTCATACCCAACAGCAAAAGGAGGAGGATAACACATGCAACAGACTGCCCAGACGTTACAACCTGCTGGTGTGGGATTTGTCGCCCTAAAGCGGCGACTAGGCTGGTTGCCCGTGAGCCAACGTTTTGCCTTGCACTTGCGGGGTAAGCAGCAGCAATGGGCACAGTTCGGTAATCACCGTTTGCAGCGTTGGCAGGCATGGCATCAGCGTATTGCCGCCCTTGCCCAAGCAGGACAAACCGTCAACTGGTCACAGGTGTTGATGTTGTTTTATGAGCCACCTCATGCCCTTGTTGCCACCGCACCACAGCGGCAAGTGGTGGTACACAACAACGAGTTAGTGCGCTATTTGCCACCTGATCGCCGTGATACCCACCTGCATCTGCATCACCAGACACTGTATCAACAATGGCAAGTACAGCGGGAGCGTCCGGTCACGGTGCAGCGGCTTATGCAGGGCAATACGACAGCGATGCGGCAGGAGCTTGCCCCTGAACGTTGGGGGCAACAGTTATCGCATTGGCAATCGGTAGTCGAGCATAAACCCGTGGTGTATCAGGAGTTCCTTGCTGAACACACTGCATCCTTACACACCATTCAGCATCACGCACAGCTTGAGGTATCACCGCCAGTCTATACCGCTGAGACTTTTTCCGTGACATCTGCACCTGTGGCTATTGAATCGGTAGTGGATCGATTGTTTGATCAGGCACAGCAACACCAAGTAACGCAACTACGCCAAGCCGGACAAATACCATCCTCCGGTAGTAGCGGTGTGACCATGAGCGATCCTTTGATAACCACGGTGTCACCAGTTCAGCCGGTTTATATGCCTGAGACGCTAAGCCCTGCCCAATCGCCGATGCCTGTAAGCACGGTAACAACGGAAGCTCCGCCGTTTACCAAAGCACCACCAGCGGCAAACTCAACGACACCGTTATCCCTGTCTTCCGTTGAGATTGGGCAAATTGCTGAACGGGTGGCAAGGGTTATGCAACGGCGTGAACGTCTGGAGCGTGAGCGTGGAGGTAAATATTAATGGCTTTGGTAAAAGCACTGATTATTAATAAAGAGTCGCTGAAGCTGAATCCACTTTCTGTGATGGAGCATGTGATTCCGGTCATGTTCAATCCACCGGATTACCAACTCAGTAAATCAGCTAATTTTGCCGAGTTGAAAATCCCCGGTCTGCCAGAATCTGTCTTCCAGTATGTGGGTAGCGGTGTCCAAACCCTGAAAATGGAATTGTTTTTTGATACCACCGAGCATGGGCTGGATGTGCGTTTGCGTACTCAACCAATTGTGCGCCTGACTGACCCGGATAAAACCACTTATGCCCCCCCGCGTTTGCTATTACTGTGGGGGACATTGGTATTTCCTTGTTACCTTGCCAGTGTTCAGCAGCACTACGAGTATTTTAATGCCTTGGGGATGCCGTTACGGGCAAAACTGAGTGTGGAGTTCAAAGGTAATGATGCAGTAGAGTCGACATTAGGGGCAGTAGTCAGTGCTTATCCATTAATGGCGCAAACCGTACATACCGTGACCAGTAGTGACACCGTGCAGGGTTTGGCAGGCAGATACCTGAAAGACCCCACAGCTTGGCGGAAGATTGCCAAGGCGAACAAGCTGCTTAACCCGTTAAAGCTGAGTGCAGGAATGCGCCTCACCATTCCACGAGGTTAGCCAGTCAGTATGTTGTCACTATCTAGTACCCCGCTCTTATTGAATAAGCCAATTTTTAGCATAAAAAGTGCTGATCGTTTACTGTCACCCGCCGAGACGCGATCCGTGCTTGATCTAAGCATCACACAGGTACTCAATGCACCGTGTTCGTTTCATCTCCAGATTAATGATCCTGATTTTCGTTATTTTGAGAGTACTGATTCACCGTTTGCTTTGGGTAAAAAGTTGGAAATTGCCTTTGGTTATGTCGGTATGGCGAACTTGACGACGCTGATAGTGGGCGAAGTGACCGCTATTGGCGTTGACTTGGATGAAGAAGGTGGTCTACGCCTTAAAATTGATGGTTTTGACAAGTTGCATTATGCCAGTCAACAAGAGCAATGGATGGATTTCAAGGAGAGTGAAAATCCTGCCACCATAATTCAAACCTTGGCAGAGAAAGTGGGGCTAAAACCAACGAGGATAGAGATCCCCCCAGCCCATAATCAAAAAATACAGCAACCTTTGCCTTTAAAAGGTATGACAGCATTAGCCTTTTTTCAAAGGCTGCAACAACAAACCGGCTTGATTTTTTGGGTAGAGAATGACCAGTTCTATTTTAAGCAACACCGTGATTCCGCGACGACATTAGAGCTAGAGCGTGGTAAAAAACTGATTAGTTTTTCTTCGCGCCTGAGCCTCAGTGGGCAGGTTAAAAAAGTGGAGGTTTATAAGGTGAGAAGTGCTCAGCCTTCAGCGGTTGATGCAGTGGCTCATGTTGATTTGGACACTTTTTTAAAAAAAGTGAAATTGCCCAATCAGTTACGGGCTGCGATTGCAAGTAAAAGGTTTGCAGACACGCTCCATAGGGAGCTGCTTCAGGATGAGGCACAAGACCCAACGCACATTGCCCAAGCTATCATGGCGGCAAATCTCCAGAAACTGTTGGAGGTGAGCGGCAGTTGCATTGGTGAACCCCAATTAAAACCGGGAATACGGGTAGCCATTAAGGGAATGAAGCAATTTGATACTGATATTGATAGTGCTTATAAAGTAATGCAGGCGACACATACGTTCAATAGCAGCGGTTATATCACCAATTTCACTTTACAACTGGATACATCGGGGCAACCACTCAATTAAGGAGTTTTTGGATGAGTCAGCTTTTATTCGGTATTTATCAAGCAGTCGTGACGGACGCTACCCCCGACGTAAAGGGGCGTTTGCGGGTGCGTTTATTAACCCCCCAGCCTATTGAGTTATTAGCTAGCCTTTGCGTGCCGTTAGCCAGTCAGGATCAGTTTATGCACTATCTGCCGCAAGAGAATGACCGGGTGGTGGTGGGTTTTGATCAGGGTGAGCCATCCTTTCCGATTATTTTAGGCAGTCTGTGGCAACCTGATGCAGAGGCTAAGGGAACCTTGGTACTAAAAGCCGATACCATCAAGCTGGAAGCAAAGACGATTGAAATTGCCGCCTCGGATAGCGTTAGTATCACGGCTGAGACAGGTAATACCACGATCAAAGGCACACAGATACATTTGAATTGAGGTTGATGAGTATGGCAGGCAAAGCAGCAGCAACAGAGCAAGATAAATTACCGAGTCCATGTCAACCGACTATTATCACACTTAGCCCTACGGTACTGATTGGAAACGCAAAAGCGGCGGTTGCTGGTTTGGATGGGGTTAATATTACGCAGGGAAGTAACCGTGTGTTCATTAATGGCTTTCCTGCTTTGCGGGTGGGTGATCCGGTTAAGTGGGTATGTCCGCCGCCACCCGTTAGTGTCGGTAGTGGGAATGTGATTGGAACGGAGCCACAACCCTCCGTATTTTTTGGTGATTAGGAGAACAACGATGCAACCCGCACAACAGCAAGCATTTTTGGGTCAGGGGTTGGCATTTCCCTTGCGGCTAGTCAATGGTGAGTTTGCGATGAATGCAGCGGAAGCGCAGGTGCAACAGTCGATCCTGAGTATTTTGCAAACCAATCACGGGGAGCGGGTGATGCGCCCAGAGTTTGGGGCAAATCTGAATAAGCTGGCATTTGAGCCTTTAAGCCCGGTGACTGCGATTTTGGCACAAGAACAGGTTAAGGAAAGTTTGCTGCGTTTTGAACCTCGCATTGATTTGCTGACAGTGAATACCCGTTGGCAAACACAACAGGGTGAGATGAATACCCTGCTGATTGACATTCATTACCGTATTCGTGCCACCGACACAGAATTCAATCTGGTTTTTCCTTTTTACCTTGAGCGGGGTCACACAGGATGATTAAACCACCTATTGTTGATACCAGAACCGCTCCAGATATTGCTCAGGCTGTCTTACGTCAAGCCGGTTGGAACTCTGAAAACGGAAACAGTGGCGGTGAAGTGAGTCGTGCTCTGATTGATATTTTTGCCTATTTTTGTGGGCAAGTGATTGAGCGCATTAACCGCATCCCGGAAAAACAATTTCTGGCTTTTTTGTCTTTACTGGGATATGCCCCCTTATCTGCACGCCCTGCACACGTTCCAGTCACATTTGTACCGCATAAATTTACTGGTAAAGGGGTATTGATTCCCGCTGCTACACAAGTGACTGCGCCTCCGCCTCTCGATAGTGCTGTACCCTTGGTGTTTGAAACTGATCAGGATTTGTGGTTGACCCCAGTACAATTGCAGAAAATCCGTTTTAATCATAATGACTCAGTGTCTCCATTGTTTGATGCAGGACAAGAATTGGCAAACGATGTATCGCAATCTGGATCGTTTGATTTGGGTTTTGCGGTACAGGGCTGGCAGGGTACACAATTGAGTGTGTATGTCGAGTTGGAGGATTTGTGTTATGAACCTGAACTGCGCTTAACTGAAATCCCCCAACGTCAGTTGGAGGTGAACATGGTTTATCAGCCGCTGATTGCAGCATCAGAAAACAGACCAGTAAGTGTTCTGGATGACCAAACCCAAGGGCTAACCCAGTCAGGCATGATTATCCTTGAGTTGGCAAGCGAAGTAACACCATTACCGCTGTTTGGGGAAAAAGAGCATCGCTTGTGGTTAAACTGCACGATAAAAGAAAAGGATACTGTTGTACCGTCACTTAAACCGCACATTCGTTGGATAAGTACAAATACCGTTCCCGCTACCCAGCAGGAAACCATTAACAGCGAAATACTAGGCTCAAGCAATGGTACGGCAGAGCAAATCTTCCAAACTCAACGAGCCTCGCTGCTACCCGGACAACAGTTGGAAGTGCTGGAACAGCGGGTAGGTGATCCCAATTTGCCCCAACAGTGGACAACATGGACAGCGGTTATTGATTTTCGTGCTTCTTTAGCCAGTGATCGTCATTACATCTTGGATAGCAATAAAGGTTTGGTGTTTTTTGGTGATGGTCAACAAGGTATGATTCCACCCGCTGGGGTGCGTAATATCCGTTTATTGCGCTATCAAGTGACACAGGGCAAGCAGGGCAATATCCAGCCTCATTCACTTCAAGATATGATGCTCAGTTCACCTTTTGTTAGTAAGGTCGTCAACCGATCCGGTGCATACGGTGGCGTGGCAACAGAATCCTTAGCTGATTTTATGCAACGTGCTCACAGCATCATGCGTCATCGTGATCGTGCGGTAACTGCACGTGATTTTGAAGAGATTGCCAAACTCGCCTCACCAGAAATTGCCTTTGCCAAATGCTTCCCGCTATTGGATTTGCGTAAGGGCAGTGATAGCACTACTGAAAAAGGTGGGCAATTAAGTGTATGGATTATGCCCCACTCACAAGACCTACAACCTCAACCTACTTTGCGACTAATAAAACAGGTACAAGACTATTTACTACAACGGACGTTTCCGAATGTATCTGTGCATGTCTTGGGTATTGATTATCTACCTGTAACTGTAAGAGTTGCTTTGGCAGGCGATGTATTAGAACAAACTAAGCAAGTAATCAATAAGAAATTGTTTGATTTTCTACACCCCTTATATGGAAACAAGGGCAATGGTTGGAATGTCGGTGAAGTACCGAGTATTTCAGATATTTATTTTTTGTTGCGTTCAGTTGAGATCAATATCAAGAAAATTCAGTTTAACAATCTAGATGGTGAAATTACTCTTGGCAATAAGAGTTTCATTATTTGCAGTCATTCATCGCACGTTATTACAAGCGAGAGTTAATAAATATGAGTGCTTTTTTACCTCAATTAGATGATAAAGATTTTACGCAACTCATGCAGGAAGCACGCAGTATGATACCCGCGCTCGCTCCGCATTGGACTGACCACAACCCTAGTGATATTGGTATCACTGTGTTGGAAGCCTTTGCATTGGTGACTGAAGCATTGATTTATCAAACTGACCAACTGGGCGATGATACGTATGCTGGATTTCTCCGGTTATTGGGGAATAACAATGAGGCTTCCGATTTACAGACAAGAACCTATCAAACGCTAACAGCCTACCGACAAATACAATCCATAGTGACACTGGATGATTGTGATAAAGTATTAACACAAATTATCACAGCGCAAACGACTGAGAAAATTAAGGTAGTACAAACGACAATACGCTTAGATGATAAAGTTTCCAATGCTTTTGAGGTCGTGATATGCCTGAAGAACGGGAAAGATTTAACGGTTGATTCAGAAGGGACACATTCTTATTTGCAAGAACTGGAAGAAGCCATGCAAGCAAGGGCTATCTCAGGAATTTTTATTCATGTGAAATCTATTGCATTGGTAGCAGTCAACATTGAAATCACGGTAGGATTAGTGGCAGGTTTTGATGTGGTTAATGAAAAAAAACATTTGGAGGAAGCACTTAAAAACTTTTTTGACCCAGAGTTTGGCTGGCATGATGGGCGTGGCTGGAGAATAGGTGCAAATGTTTACTTTAAAGATATATATGCTTTTTTAGAAAGTTTCCCTAGTGTGAAATTTGTAAATTCTATTTATAATCCTACGACGGATGGAGCTAAATTTTTACTCAATAATAATGATGATGATTTAGGTCGCTATTTATTTGTTGGGGGTGGAAGTATACAAACAGGTGTTTATGGAGTGAAAATGGAAAAGGATGATGTGCTAGATGTAAAAGAATTAACTATTAATCTTGAAGGCTATTAAAATGATTTCAGATGAACATCAAAATCTTTCTTATTACATTCCTAGCTTTCTCCAAGAGGATAGGATTCTTATGGAATTTTTAAGTCTATTGGATAAGAAAAATCATGAGCTGTTGGAGGCTATTGATCAGTTATCCAGACTCGACTTGGCAGCGAATCAAAATTATATCAGTTATTTGAAATCATGGAATAACAGTATAGATAGAAGTGCTATTGCTATTACAACTAAAAAAGATGAAGACTTTTCACTTGTGATTAATCTGCCTCAATCACTAGAGGATGAAAAAGAAAAGGTAAGTCATCTACTTAAAGAGATTGTGCCAGCTTTTACCCAGTTTTCTATTGAATTTAAGTGAGGGTATTGTTATGGAACGTGCGATTTACAAGCTAAATAATTTCGGAAAAACAGATTTAGACCGAGATCAAAAATATCATATTCAAATGAGGCGAGCAATTAATAAGCAAATTTTTGATTATGGGGTTTTGGATGGATTTGGTATTACTCTTTCAAATCCTGGCATAACTGAAGCTACTAATCCAGAAAAATTTACTTTGAGTGTTACTGTATCTATTAAAGGTGGATTTGCTATTGATAGAGAGGGTAATGAGATTGTCATTGATGCGGATAAGAAAATACCACTTACATTTGAATCAGAAAAAAAACCTGCTTCTGTATTTGTATTTGTAAAACATAAAGAGTCTGAGCAAAATATTAACGGAAATGATAAGTTCATTAAGGAGCAAGCTGAGTTATTATTGGATATAACAGAGAATGGTGTCGGTATTTTTCTGGGAGAAATAAAGCTTACAGATGACAAGCTTTCTATTGATCAGTCAAAAAAAGTGATTGCAAAAATAAAAAGTAGAATCATCAACTTTCCAGAAATAAAGCCTATCACGAGTCTTGATTTACTGTCTCAAAGTGAAAATACTCCAGTCATTAAAGTTTCTACTCCAAACGCGAAGCACTCTACCGTCATTCAAGCTGAGTCGAATTCAGAAAAAGCTCCTGTAATTTCTGCGAAGCAATTTAACCTCGATGGTGACGGTGCAGCTATCCAAGCTGAAGTGAATGGAAAAGGATTTGCTGGCTATTTCGCAAGTAAAAAAGGTAGTGCAGTTTATTGTAAAAATGAATCATGGAATCCGACATTGTTGGTTGAGTCAGTGACTCAGGGTGGACTTGACACAATAACAACACCTATCCGAGCTACAGATACCCCTTCATCGGCAAGTAGCAGTGATCACTTCGGTGTTATAGGTAGACTGTTTAATGAATCATCATTTGGTGAGGCTATTAGAGCAATTCGACCATTTCCGATAGATGTGGCAGCAATTTTTAAACCCAATCCCATCGCTATTAAAGCAACCAGTGCAGCAGGTGAGGCTGTTCGTGCTGAAACAAATGCTGAACATTACTCGGCTTTAGCCTGTATTCATAATAACGAAAATAGTCCTCATTCGGGCATTTGGGCTGAGCATAAAGGAAAAGGAATGGGTGGCTATTTTAAAAGCGCAAAGGGTATTGCGCTACGAGCAGAAAGTTTTGGCATTGAGCCAGATAGACCGCCCAAGTCTAATCCCGCAGCTATATATGCCGTCAGTCAAGGTGGTGAAGCAGTGCATGGAGAGACAAATTCCGATTGGTTTGCAGCAGTGGCAGGTATCCAACTTAACCCAAATAGTACCGGAGCGGGTGTTTGGGGAGAGCATAAGGGCGATAATGGTAAGGCAGGCGTATTTATCGGCAACGTTCATATTACTAAAAATTTAGATGTTGATGGAGATGTGCGTCAGAAAGGGCAGTTAGTTCAATCTTCCAGAAATATCAAAAAGGATATTAGGGCGATGGGCGGTGTAATGGCAAAAAATATACTGAATAACCTGACTCCTGTTTCTTTTCGATACACGACCAGCGATACATTGAGCATGGGGTTCATTGCTGAAGATGCACCGGATGAGGTCACTACCCAAGATCACAGTGCGATATACATGAATCATATTGTTGCGGCGTTGACCAAGGTAGTGCAGGAGCAACAGAAGATGATTGAGCAGTTACAGGACAAAATGACTGCGTTGCTAACACCATCTAAAAATTAACCATAAAGAAATATTTTCAGTAGTTCTCAGCTATTTTTCATTGTGGAGAGCTGCTTTGTGGCAAAATTTCAGGCGATGCTTATTCTCTCCCTGTTTTTTTATCAAGTAATAAAGCTCCTTAACAGTTTTTTGCTTATTGCAAAACAGCCTGAATAGTTGCTATCTAAGTCTTAAGAGCCGATTTTAATACTTATCCTCAAGTGTCGACTCTGTTAGGATAGCCCCCTTGTTTTAAACCACATTAAATAATTGCCATGACTCGCATAGAAGCTCTGAAAAACGCCCTCTCACAACGTATCCTCATTCTCGATGGTGCGATGGGAACGATGATCCAACGCTATAAACTACAAGAAGAGGATTATCGCGGTGCGCGTTTTAAGGATTGGCATAAGGATGTCAAGGGCAATAATGATCTGTTGGTTCTGACCAAGCCCGAAGTGATTCGTGAGATTCATAGTCAGTATATGGAGGCGGGTGCGGATATTTTAGAAACCTGTACCTTTAACTCCACGCGTGTATCGATGCACGATTATGCTATGGAGGAGTTAGCGTATGAGTTGAATCTCGAAGCGGCTAAATTAGCCCGCTCCGTAGCGGATCAATACAGTACGCCTGACAAACCCCGCTTTGTCGCCGGTATTTTAGGTCCTACCGGACGCTCGGCTGGGGTATCGACTAAAGTCGATGATCCGGGGCATCGTAATACCACCTTTGATGAATTAGTAGAGAACTACAAAGAAGCCACGCGCGGCTTAATAGCAGGCGGTGCGGATATTATTATGGTGGAAACCATATTCGATACCCTCAATGCTAAAGCAGCCGTCTTTGCGGTTAAGCAAGTGTTTGATGAGCTGAGTATTGAGCTACCGATTATGATTTCGGTGACTATTACGGATGCATCAGGGCGGGGTTTAACCGGACAAACGACGGAAGCATTTTATAACTCGCTGTCTCATTCCGGTGCGCTGTCTTATGGTCTGAACTGTGCGTGGGGACCGGATAAAATGCGCCCCTTTATTGAAGAAATGTCACGCATTTCTGGTGCTTTAGTCTCGGCTCATCCCAATGCAGGTTTACCCAATGAAATGGGTGAATACGATATGACCCCTGAGCAAATGGCGGGTTATATCCAAGAGTGGGCGGAAAAAGGCTTTTTAAATATCGTGGGTGGTTGCTGCGGTTCGTCTCCTGCTCACATTAAAGCGATTGCTGAAATTGTTAAACCTTATGCACCGCGCCCCATTCCTACGATTGAGCCGCAATTACGCTTATCGGGTTTAGAACCCTTCAATGTCAGCAAAAATAGCCTATTTGTGAATGTGGGCGAGCGTACTAATGTTACCGGTTCAGCTAAATTCAAGCGTCTGATTAAAGATGGTCAATATACAGAAGCTTTAGAAGTAGCTTTGGAGCAAGTCGAGGGCGGCGCTCAAGTTATTGATGTGAATATGGATGAAGGCTTACTCGATGCCGAAAAGGAAATGACGCGTTTTCTCAATCTGATTGCGTCTGAACCCGATATTGCTCGTGTACCTGTGATGGTCGACTCCTCTAAGTGGGATGTCATTGAAGCGGGTCTAAAGTGCATTCAGGGCAAAGGCATAGTCAACTCGATCTCGATGAAAGAGGGTGAGGCTAAATTCATTGAGCAAGCCAACTTAGTGCGTCGCTATGGGGCTGCTGTCATTGTAATGGCCTTTGATGAAAAAGGTCAGGCGGATACCAAAGAGCGCAAAATCGAGATTTGCAGCCGCGCTTATAAAATTTTGACTGAACAAGTCGGTTTCCCGCCCGAAGATATTATTTTTGACCCGAATATCTTTGCCGTTGCTACGGGGATTGATGAGCACAATAACTATGCAGTGGATTTTATTGAAGCCACTCGTTGGATTCGGCAAAACCTACCGCATGCTCATGTATCGGGTGGGGTATCGAATGTATCATTTTCCTTCCGTGGTAATAATCCAGTACGTGAAGCGATTCACAGTGTGTTCCTGTATCACGCGATTCAAGCGGGTATGGATATGGGGATAGTGAATGCCTCACAAATGGCAGTCTATGACGATATTCCCCTTGAGCTACGTAATGCGGTTGAGGATGTCATTTTAAATCGGGACGCGGGGGCGACCGAGCGCTTATTAGATATTGCGCCGAAATATAAAGGCGATGGCGCAACCGAAGTCAAAAAAGAAGACTTAGAATGGCGCTCATGGCCAGTAGAAAAGCGCCTCGAACATGCCTTAGTCAAGGGGATTGATGCTTATGTCGATGAGGATACCGAAGCAGCACGGGTAACATTAGGCAAGCCTTTATTAGTCATTGAAGGCCCACTCATGGATGGTATGAACGTGGTGGGTGATCTATTTGGTGCGGGCAAAATGTTTCTGCCCCAAGTGGTCAAATCCGCTCGTGTGATGAAAAAAGCGGTGGCTTATCTCGATCCCTTTATGGCGGCAGAAAAAGAGGGCACGGATATTCAAGCCAATGGCAAAATCCTCATGGCAACGGTCAAGGGCGATGTGCACGACATTGGTAAAAACATTGTAGGGGTGGTGCTGCAATGTAATAACTATGAAGTGATTGATCTAGGGGTCATGGTTCCCGCCGAGAAAATCCTGCAAGTTGCCCGTGATGAAAACGTGGATATTATTGGATTATCCGGTTTGATCACCCCTTCACTAGATGAAATGGTGCACATGGCGAAGGAGATGCAGCGCCAAGGCTTCCAAATTCCGCTGATGATTGGGGGCGCAACCACGTCTAAGATTCACACAGCGGTCAAAATCGAGCCGCAATATCACAATGATATGGTGGTGTATGTGCCCGATGCCTCGCGTGCGGTGGGGGTGGCGAGTAATTTATTATCTAAAGAGATTAAGCCGAACTATGTCGCTGAATTACGCGCTGAATATGATCAGGTACGGGTGAAACGTGCCGCGAATCAGACCGAGCGTAAGTTGATTTCGTTGACTGATGCGCGGGCGAATGGGTTTAAGGGGGATTGGGATAATTATGTGCCGCCTAAGCCGAAGATGTTGTCCCCCACCCATAACCCCTCCCCCACAGGTGGGCAAACCCTCACCCCCGTCCCCTCTCCCGAAATGGGCGAGGGGGGAAAGAATATTCTGGTGTTTGATGATTATCCTTTGGATGAGTTGGTGGAGCGTATTGATTGGACGCCATTTTTCCGTAGTTGGGAGTTGGCGGGGCGTTATCCCGACATTTTGACCGATGAAGTGGTCGGCATTGAGGCGACTAAGTTGTTTGCTGAGGCTAAAGTTATGCTGGCCAAGATGGTCAGTGAAAAGTGGATTCAGGCTAAGGCGATTGTGGGCTTTTTCCCTGCGAATGCGGTAGGGGATGATACTGAGCTTTATACGGATGAATCGCGCACTCAAGTACTCACGACTTTGCATCATTTACGTATGCAGATGGATCGCAATGCACAACAGCCGAATTACAGTTTGGGGGATTTTATTGCGCCTAAAAACCCCTCTCAGTCTCCCCTTATCAAGGGAGAAGCGCAAGCCGATTGGATTGGTGCGTTTGCGGTGAGTACTGGGTTTGGGATTGAGTCACATTTGGCGGCGTTTCGTGCGGCGAATGATGATTATAGTGCGATTATGCTAGAGGCGTTGTGTGATCGTTTGGCTGAGGCCTTGGCGGAGCGTTTGCATGAGCGGGTGCGTAAGGAGTTTTGGGGCTATGCCGCTGATGAAGTGTTGGATAATGATGCATTGATTGCGGAAAAGTATCAGGGGATTCGTCCAGCACCAGGCTATCCGGCGTGTCCAGACCATACTGAAAAGGCGACGTTGTGGTCGTTGTTGGATGTAGAGAAACGCATTGGTATTAAGATTACTGAGTCGTTTGCGATGTATCCGGCGGCGTCGGTGTCAGGTTGGTATTTTAGCCATCCTGAGTCGCGTTATTTTGGTATTGGTCGGATTGCGCGGGATCAGGTGGAGGATTATGCCAAGCGTAAGGGTATGGCAGTGGAGGAGGCTGAGAAGTGGCTGAGTCCGGTGTTGGGGTATGAGTTTTGAGCACTGTTCTAGCTTAAAGGATATTGCAGACTTATTTTGAGCATGATTTTTAAGTTCCATACGAATGTCCTGTTTTTCATCTATCTATTCACTTATTCCTTACCTATGTTAACATCTAGATAGGTAAGGATTATTGAAATAGGTAAGCTTATGTTGGCAACCATCACGGCTAAAGGTCAAATAACCATCCCCAAAGCTGCTCGCGAAACCTTGAAACTCAATACAGGTGATCGCATCGAATTTGTGTTTGGAGATGATGGGCGTTTATTTTTATTACCAGTCACCCGTCCTGTAAAAACGCTTAAGGGTATGTTGCCTAAGCCTGCCCAACCTGTGAGCTTAGAAGCTATGGATGAGGCTATCACACAAGCGTTAAGCTCATGATAGGTTTAGATACCAATGTATTGGTGCGCTATCTAACACAAGATGACCCTCTCCAATCACCACTTGCCACCGAATTTATTGAGCAACAATTGTCTACTAGCAATCTAGGGATCATTAGCCATATTGTACTTAGTGAAGTGGCATGGGTATTAAATCGGGCCTATCACTATTCACGCGAACAGGTCGCTCAAGCATTACACGCTATTTTAACTTGCCAAGAGTTTCAGGTTGAAATCGCTGATCTTGCGATTTTAGCATGGCACGATTATGTGCAAGGTAATGCGGACTTTTCGGATTATTTGTTAGCACGTACGCATCAAAAATTAGGAGCAGCTTACACGGTTACATTTGATCGCAAAGCTGCCCTTACATCCACATTCAAATTGTTAAAATAATAACGACATGGACGAATCTCTTAATAAGCTTAAGCATCTAGCTAGCCTAGTGCTTAAGCTTAACTAAAGTCAGTTTGAAAGATAGATTTGCCTATAGTCTGTTAAAATTTTTAGCTCTGTATTGTGTCACTACAAGGGTAAATGCTGTTGAATGCTGTAGAAATAGAAGAGGCCATTAGTCGGCTAGCTGAACAAGCCTTTGAGGCGAAAAGTTTCCCTTATGCTTTTTTAGAAGCCTTTGGCAATAAGCCTACGACCATCAAGCGTTTGCAAAGTGGTGCTACCAATACTTCCGATATAGTAGATGGAGTATTGCAACGTAATAATATTCACCTTGCTGTATGTGCATTAGGCGAAGTCACTGCTACTTTGAACGCACTCAGACATAGCCCTGCCACTCATAAAGCCAAAGTTAAATTTATTCTAGCCACCGATGGACAGAGTTTTGAGGCAGAAGACCTCAGTTCTGGTGAAACGGTTGCTTGTGCTTATGCGGATTTCCCTAACCATTTTGGTTTTTTCTTGCCCCTAGCAGGGATTACCACGGTTAAGCAAATTCGTGAAAATACTTTTGATATACGTGCAACGAGCCGCTTAAACCGTCTGTATGTGGAATTGCTAAGTCATAATCCTGAGTGGGGTACTTCAGAACGTCGCCATGACATGAATCACTTTATGGCACGGTTGATATTCTGCTTTTTTGCCGAAGACACTGATATTTTCCATGGTAATACCCTGTTCACCGCTACCATTGAGCAAATGAGTGCACCCGACTCTTCCAATACCCATGAGGTCATCAGCGAAATCTTCCGTGCGATGAATACGAAAATCATAGATCGCCAACCAGCAAAAATTCGTTCTTGGGCGGATGGGTTCCCTTATGTGAATGGAGGGTTGTTTTCTGGTAGCACGGAAGTACCACGTTTTACTAAGATTGCCCGTTCCTATCTGCTGCATGTGGGGAATTTGGATTGGAAACAGATCAACCCTGACATTTTCGGCTCGATGATTCAAGCCGTGGCGGATGATGAAGAACGCGGTGCTTTAGGCATGCACTACACCAGCGTGCCGAATATCCTCAAGGTATTGAACCCGTTATTTTTAGATGATTTGCGCGAACAGTTAGCACAAGCAGAAAACAATCCCCGAAAATTATTAAATCTGCGCAAGCGGATTGCGAATATTCGCGTGTTTGACCCTGCTTGTGGTTCAGGCAATTTTCTAGTGATTGCGTATAAGCAGATGCGCGAGATTGAGGCGCAGATTAATGAGCGGCGTGGTGAGCGTGGTCGCTCCAGCGATATTTCGTTACGCAGTTTTCGCGGGATTGAGTTGCGGGATTTTCCAGCCGAGATTGCACGGTTGGCGCTGATTATTGCTGAGTATCAATGTGATGTGCTGTATCAAGGGCAAAAAGAAGCACTTGCTACCTTTCTTCCCTTGGATGCTGAGAATTGGATTATTTGTGGTAATGCATTGCGTTTGGATTGGTTATCAGTATGCCCGCCGACAGGTACAGGGGTAAAACTGATTGCGGATGATTTGTTTAGTACACCATTGCAGCAAGCGGAAATTGATTTTGAGAATGCGGGTGGGGAAACCTACATTTGTGGAAATCCTCCATATAAAGGTAACGCTGACCAGAACAAGACCCAAAAGGCAGATATGAAAGATTGCCTCTCACATGTCTTTCCAAAGTGGAAATCTTTAGACTATATCTGCGCTTGGTTTTATCTGGCTCAGCGTTTTAGCCTGCAAACCAATGCTCGTTACGCACTTGTATCAACAAATTCAATTTGTCAGGGCCAAAATATAGCTAACTTTTGGTTTGAGATGAATAAGTTAGGAACTGTCATAAAATTCGCCGTCCTTCCATTTAAATGGAATAATCTTGCAGCCCACAATGCCGGCGTTACTGTATCAATTATCGGTGGTGGTGCAAGAGAAAAACCTCCATTTTATCTGTTTCAGGATAATGAAAAGCGAACTGTCCAATATATAAATTCATACCTAGTAGAGGGTGAAGATGTATGGGTGAATAGAACAACAGCAAGTATTAGCTGTGTCGATGAAATGTTAAAAGGAAATTATTACGGATTGTCTGAGGGGCTATTGTTAAGTAAATCCGATATGGAAGCCTTAAGTAAGTCGGGAGTTTTAAATCAAAATTTGAGGTTTTTCAAGGAGTCGGACGAAATTATAAAAGGAAAAACTAGATATTGCTTATGGTTTACAGATGAAAAGGATCTCCAAAAATACTCTGGAAACGATGTAGTACGAAAACGAATTAATAGCGTGCGCGAAAGCAGATTGTCATCGCCAGATCCCATGGCCATTAAAATGGCTGAAACACCTCACCAATTCAGAGAAATGAGAAGCTGTATACGACATACTGTAGCTATACCAGTTGTATCTTCTGAAAATCGCGAATATCTACCTGTTACTTTGGAAAATCAGAATGTGGTTTTTTCGAACGCTGCGTTCGCCTTGTACGATGTTGCATTATGGAATATGGCCATTCTTTGCTCGAAATTGCACATAACATGGATTAGAACTGTATGTGGACAGCTTGAAACCCGACTTCGCTACTCAAACCTTTTGGGCTGGAACACTTTCCCCGTTCCCAAACTCACCGAAAAAAACAAAGAAGACCTGACTCGTTGCGCTGAAAACATTCTGTTGGCACGCGAAGCCCATTTCCCCGCTACCATCGCCGATCTTTACGACCCCGAAACCATGCCCGACAACCTACGCCAAGCCCACGAACGCAATGACGAAGTGCTCGAACGCATCTATATCGGGCGGCGCTTTAAAAACGACACCGAGCGCCTCGAAAAGCTTTTTGAGCTATACACCAAAATGACAAGCAACGCTAACAAAAAGGCCGCCTCAGCATGATGAAACCCAAAGCCATCCCTTCAGTTTCAGTCAACTACGCCCGCAATGGCAGCTCAAAAAAAGCCAATGAGCTAGGTATGCGCGTCATGCAGGAACGCGCTTTTGAGAAACGGGGTGAACAATACTTACTGATTAAATCGCCACCCGCTTCTGGTAAAAGCCGTGCCTTGATGTTTATAGCCTTGGACAAATTGCATAACCAAAACCTTAAAAAAGCGCTGATTGTAGTGCCTGAAAAATCGATTGGTTCTAGCTTTAATAACGAACCTCTAAGCCAATACGGGTTTTATTGGGATTGGGAGGTCGCGCCCACATGGAACTTGTGTAATGCCCCGGGTGAGGAGGGTGGCAAAGTTAATGCGGTTAAAGCCTTCCTTGAGAGTGAAGAGCCTATTTTGATTTGTACCCACGCCACCTTTCGGTTTGCCGTAGATAAGTTTGGTGTAGCCGCCTTCGATGATTGCTTAATCGCGGTGGATGAATTTCATCATGTCAGTGCTAATCCCGATAATAAACTGGGCGCACATTTGGGTGAATTTATCGCGCGGGACAAAGTGCATATTGTTGCTATGACCGGCTCCTATTTTAGAGGCGATGCTGAAGCTGTGTTAGCGCCCCAAGATGAAGCCAATTTCGAGACGGTGACCTATACTTATTATGAGCAATTGAATGGTTACGACTACCTAAAAACCTTGGATATTGGTTATTACTTTTATACTGGCTCCTACACCGACGACATTCTCAGCATCTTAAATCCCCACGAAAAAACGATTCTGCACATTCCCAATATTAATTCGCGTGAAAGCACCAAAGACAAAATCAAGGAAGTGGAGCACATTATTGAAGAGTTAGGAGAATGGCTTGGCACAGACGCAATCACAGGCTTTCACTTAGTCAAAACCCGCGATGGGAAAACTATCAAAATTGCCGACTTGGTGGATGATAATCCCAGTAAGCGCGACAAGGTATCGGCGGCGCTTAAAATGCCTGAGGCTAAACATAACCGCGATCATGTCGATATTATTATTGCGCTAGGGATGGCAAAAGAAGGCTTTGACTGGATATGGTGCGAACATGCCTTAACTATTGGTTATCGCTCTAGCCTCACTGAAATTATTCAGATCATTGGTCGTGCTACCCGTGACGCTGAAGGCAAAACCCATGCACGCTTTACTAATCTGATTGCAGAGCCGGACGCTTCAGCGGAAGCCGTGACCGATGCCGTGAACGATACCTTAAAAGCGATTGCGGCCAGTTTACTCATGGAACAAGTGCTGGCTCCCCGCTTTAACTTCACGCCCAAAAAGACTCAAGGTACACCCCTAGAAGGCTTTGACTATGTTGCTAAAGGCTATGATCCAAACGGCACGAATATTGGTTTTAATGAAGCCACTGGGCAATTTCAGATTGAGATCAAAGGTTTGGTAGAACCGAAAAGTGCCGATGCTCAGCGTATTTGTCGCGAAGATCTAAACGAGGTGATTACCGCCTTTGTACAGGATAAAACCGCCTTGGAGCGGGGTCTGTTTGATGAGGAAACCCTCCCCGAAGAATTGACCCAAGTGCGCATGGGCAAAATTGTTAAAGACAAATACCCCGAGTTGGATGACGAAGACCAAGAAGCGATTCGCCAGCATGCGATTGCTGCTTTAAACCTTACCCAAAAAGCCAAAGAGCTGGCGAGCCAAAACCAAGAGCGTGGTGGTGCGACTGAGCTAGGCAGAAATACGGCCTTTGTAGATGGCGTTAGACAATTTGCGATGGATGTGCGTGATCTCGATATTGATTTGATTGACCATATCAACCCTTTCAAGCAAGCCTATGCGATTTTGGCAAAATCCATGAGTGAAGAAAGTTTAAAGCAAGTCGCTGCTGTTATTTCTGCCAAAAAAGTGAATCTGACTCCCGAAGAAGCACGTGATTTAGCAAAACGCGCACTGAAATTTAAACAAGAGCGCGGCCGCTTACCGGAATTACATGCGCAAGATCCTTGGGAAAGAAGAATGGCCGAAGGTATTGCTTTCTTAGCCAGAATGAAAGCGGAGGCAAAGCATGGCTAAGTCGCAATTTACTGAAGAAGATGATGAGCTCTTAGCAGAGCTAGGAGTTGAGATTGAGACCAGCACCTTAAACGCTAGAACACCGCGAGAAGAGCGGATTATTGCAGGCTTTGAGGAAATTCAGCGCTTTGTCGAAGAGCATGGGCGTGTGCCACAACACGGCGAAGATAAGGATATTTTTGAGCGTCTATATGCCACACGCCTAGACCAAATTCGTAGTTTGGAAGAGTGTAGAAATCTGGTTGCAACTATCGACTTTCAAGGTTTACTGACACCTGAGAAATCTGCTACTGCATCAGTAAGCTATTACAGCGATGAGGCATTGCTTGCCGCACTAGGAGTAGACCTACCCGAAGCCAATGATATTACGGTGCTAAAGCATGTGAAGCCGCGTGCTGAAAGAGAAAGGGCCAATCCTGCAGAAGTTGCTGCAAGAAAACCTTGTCAAGATTTCGAAAAATTCAAGCCAATCTTTGAAGCCGTTCAGGCGGATATTAAGTCGGGTAGGCGCAAGATAATACCCTTTGCCAAAGATGGGAGTATCCAAGAAGGTAATCTCTTTATAGTTTCCGGCCAGAAAGCCTATATCGCCGAAGTGGGTGAGGCTTTTAAAGGAACCGATGGCCGCAACGAATTCAGGCTGCGCGTCATCTTTGACAATGGCGTAGAAAGCAATCAACTCTTGCATTCGCTTCAAAAGCGTTTATGGGAAGATGACGCGGGCAGACGCATCACAGATATTAGTATGGGGCCATTGTTTGATAAGATAGTAAGCGAGGAGGATATGGGTAGTGGAACTATTTATGTACTGCGCAGTAAATCACAGCACCCGACTATAGCCGAGAACCGTAATCTTATTCATAAGATAGGTGTCACGGGTGGTAGTGTGAAAACGCGCATTGCCAGTGCCAAACAAGACCCAACCTATTTAATGGCAGACGTTGAAATTGTAGCAACCTATGAGCTGTATAATATCAACCGTACTAAACTCGAAAATATTCTTCACCGTTTTTTTGAATCTGCCAGACTAGACATTCAAATCAATGATCGCTTTGGTAAACCCGTAATGCCTCGAGAATGGTTTTTAGTACCACTTTTCATCGTTGATGAGGTTGTAGATAAAATTAAGGATGGAAGCATAAGCGAATATCACTATGACCATAATGTAGTCAAACTTGTGAAGCTAACTGAATGAAAAGTATGCTAATTTAGGTATTGTTGTTACTAAAGGTTTTAGATGAGATAATGCAGGGCGTCTTTCATTGACACCTTTGGTTATGCAACCCCCTATCCTAAAGCACCAGAGCTGTGTGTAGAAATCGTCTCACCCTCAAACTCCAAGCAAGAAATTACAGAAAAAGTTGAGCTTTATTTAGCCAAAGGTGCACAAGAAGTTTGGATAGTCTATGACAATAATCGTTTGGAAATATTTACCCATACCGGCTTAACTGACAATAGTAACTTTGCCTCTACTATTAGAGAGCAAATTTTTCGCTAACCCTAAGGGGGGGAGTACTGTGCTAAACTGCACTTTCAATCACCTGTACAGGTCACACTCATGGACTCACGCCTACTACAAGCCGAACAATTAGGGGTTAAACTGGAAATTGTCAACGGTCTACCCTTATGGGAAGCTCAGCCCGTTTACCGCCATCAAAAAGCAGTAGACCGTATTCGTAGCACGATCAATCCCGCGCTCAATACCGCTTGCCAGTGCATCCATATCGCTGATGTCTATGTCAGTTTTCCCAATGGCTCGCTAAAGCGCCCTGATATTTCAATTTTTTGTCGGGAACCAGATGAAGATGAGGAAGCCATCACATTAGTACCAGAGGCGGTCATTGAAATCATCAGTAAGGGCTATGAAGCTAAAGATTTACAAATTGCTCCCCCGTTTTACTTATCGCAAGGAGTGAAAGATATAGTCGTATTTAATCCCTATACCTTAGCCGTATTGCACGTTCATCCAGCAGGTGCTGAGCATCATATTTCCCCTATAACCCTTACGCTCGCCTGTGGTTGCAGTGTTACAGTCTAAAACTAATCAAACTTCAGACCTTAGAAATCCCCTCTCAAAAACGTCTCACGGATGAGTAGAATCAGTTACACTCTGCGGCATTCTTGTCATAACACTAAAACCATCTTCACAGATACCGATTATGAAGTCTCAATTACTAAAATCGACCTTACTGCATCGCTTAGGCGTGCTCCCTGTCTTAATTTCCTTAGCGGTGCTGAGTTATCCCTCTTTAGCGGCAGATAGTGATAATACTGCCTCCATTAGAATCGAAGGGGGGGATATTCGCACGTTGGTCGAGCTGGTTTCTAAGCGCACGGGGCGCAATTTTGTCATTGATCCCTCGGTTCGTGCTGAAGTGACCTTTATTTCAGGGCGTGGCATTACCGATGCCGAACTCTACGATGCATTTATTTCTATTTTGCAAGTACATGGTTTGTCGGCAATTGAAACGGGCAATATTACCAAAATCGTACCTATGAACCGCTCGATTCAAAACGTAGCACCGATTGTAGGTGGGGGCGCTAATCCTAAAACGAATCAAACGGCTTATTCTGATAGTAATAAAAATAAACCTGTATCGGAGCCTAAACCTGAAACGGACGCTACACCTGCACCGCCTTCTATGGCGGGCCCTAATTTAGATTTTGGTGCTTATCCCGAAGCTGTACCTTCTATTGTACCTGAGCAAAGCCGTTTACAAGGGGATGCACCGAATGTAGAGATTGATCCTAATTTACCTGCGGGCTTGATACAGCCGAGTACTGAATCGAGTTATGTGCCGCCTTCTCCTTATGATAATGGTTTACCACGTCTCGCACCGGACGAAATTGTGACTCAAGTGTTTCGTCTACAATATGTCCCAGCGATTACCGCTAATGCCACGCTGACACCACTCGCGGGGCAGGGGGATACTCGTGTACAGATCAATCAAACCAGTAATTCATTGATTGTGACAGGACGTGCTCAAAACGTCGCACGGGTGATTGAATTAGCTAGAAGTATTGACCGTCCCAATAATGACGATTTTGAGCTGGTCAATCTTAAATATGCCGTTGCTACCCAAGTCGCACAGACCCTCCAACAGCTCATTGGAGCAGGTGGGGTACAGTTACCCGATGGTGGGGTATTACCCGGTGCTAATACTATTCGAGTGTCTGCGGATGAGCGTACTAATAGCGTATTGATTTCAGGGGATAAAGCGGCACGCGAACGCTTACGCTCGGCTATAGTACGCTTGGATATTCCCCGTAAAGAGATTGGTGGCACGCAAATTATTAGATTGCGCTATGCCAGTGCCGAAGAAATGGCGCAAACCCTACAAGGTATTTCACAAGGCGTACAACAGCAAAAAGCAGGAGTGGCGGAAGGCTCAGCAGGGGCATTAGTCGCAGCGGGTAATCAGGTGACGATTATTCCCGACCGCAATACTAACTCCTTAGTCGTGACCGCTCCGGTTTATCTCTACCCGAATATTCGCAGTGTCATTGCTCAGCTCGATGTTAAGCAAAAGGCTAAAGGTGGCACGCGTGTTATTGCCTTAAAATTTGCCAGTGCCGAGGAAATGGCGCAAACCTTACAAGGCATTACCAAAGGGGTACAGCAAAATGTAGCAGGGACAGTCGAGGGTGCAGCCGCTAAGCAAATCGCGGATCAAGGCGATGCACTGACGATTATTCCCGACCGTAATACCAATTCTTTAGTCGTGACCGCTCCAGATTATCTATTCCCTAATATTTACGGTGTGATCAGCCGCTTAGACGTACAGCAAAAGCCTAAGGGGGGAACGATTGTAGTACCTTTGAAGTATGCTAAGGCGGAAGATTTAGAAAAAGTATTACAAGGCATTTCCTCTCCCTTGCAGCAACAAACCAAGGGTGCTGCTGAAGCCGCACAAGGTGGTGGGGCTGCCGCCGCATCAACGGGTGGAGATACATCAGTGAGTGTGATTGCGGATAAAGCGACCAACTCACTGATTATTACTGCCCCCGAATTTATGCAGGCGAATCTAAGACGTGTCATTGCCCAACTCGATGTACGTCGTGGTCAAGTATTAATTGAGGCGATTATTGCTGAGGTCTCTACCGATTTAGCCCATCGTTTGGGCGTGAGCTTAGCGGCACGTCCTGAGGATGCGAATAGTGGTGGTGCAGTAGGTATTAGTAATTTTGGTAATGGTTTAGGTCAAGCGTTTGCACTCTCTAACTCTAGTACCGCTGCGGGTGCGATAGGTTCGGGCTTGTTATTTGGTTTGGGTAAAGTGTTAGGGGGGACTCAATTTGGTTTAGTGGCTAATGCTTTAAAGGGCGATGCGGCGACTAATATTTTAGCGACTCCGACTTTAGTCACGCTTGATAATGAAGAGGCTAAGATTGTAGTAGGTCAGGAAGTACCGTTTGTGACGGGGAGTTATACCAGTACCGGCAGCGGTTCCTCTACTCCGACTAATCCTTTTAATACCATTGAGCGCCGCGATGTGGGTTTGAGTTTAATTGTTACCCCACAAATTAATCGTGGTAAAACCATTAATCTTAAAATTGATCAAGAAGTCTCTAACCTCGCCTCCACCAGTGTGAGCGCTTCCGATGTCATTACGAATAAGCGCAAAATTACGACCAATGTAATGGTAGAGGACGGTCAAGTATTAGTGTTGGGTGGTTTGATCGAAGATTCGTTCCGCGACTCCAAAGAGAAAGTACCCGTATTAGGGGATTTACCGTTTATTGGTGGAGCCTTTAGGGGAGCTAGCACCTCTAAGCTCAAGCAAAACCTCATGGTCTTTATTCATCCGGTGATTATGCCCGATGGTGAAGCAGCGGATGCTTATACTCGTGCCAAATACGAAACCATGCAACGTCAGCAGGTGAGTAGTAATGTGTTGCAGCGCGGGCGCTCTGATCAACGTGCGGCACAATTACGCCCCTTGCAGCAAAATAATACCAGCGTGGATAATCTGCATTATACCCCTCAACCGCAACCAGCACGCCGACAGGTAGTGCGCCCTAATCCTCAGTCAGTGCAACGTCCAGTCCCTCAGCAACCGCCGCGTGTGGTGCGACGCGTAGTACGTCCAGTGGAAAATTATGAGCCGACACCGACTTATGCGCCACAGGCTAAATCAGGGATGAAATAATGAGTGAAATCATTGAGTCCGAACTGATTGAAACCGTAGAGATATTAGAAATTCCCTATGCCTTTGCAAAACGGCATGGTGTGTTATGGCGCTATATAACACCACCTACGCTAGTTTGCCGCGAACCTATCGTGATCACCGCACTAGCCGAGGTGCAACGCCATTACAGTGGGGCATTTGAGGTCGAAGCGGTAGACGGTGAAACGTTTAATCGCTTGTTGGCGCAATCATATGATCGTAGCCAAGTCGGTTCTGAGGTGATGCAGGATATTGGCGACACGCTGGATTTAAATGATATAGCCGGAGCCTTACCCGAACCAGAGGACTTATTAGAGTCTGAAGATGATGCGCCCATTATTCGCCTCATCAATGCTTTACTCGCGCAAGCGGTTAAAGAGGGTGCATCGGATATTCATATTGAAGCGTTTGAAACCCGTATGAAGGTTAGAATGCGCATTGATGGCGTATTGCGTGAAATATTAGAGCCACCGCGCAAACTAGCCCCTTTGATTATTTCGCGTATTAAAGTCATGGCACGGCTCGATATTGCCGAAAAACGTGTACCGCAAGATGGGCGTATTTCATTGCGTTTAGCAGGGCGAGCGGTGGATGTGCGGGTGTCTACTTTGCCCTCTGGTCATAGTGAGCGCGTGGTCTTGCGTCTTTTGGATAAGCAAGCAGGGCGCTTGAATCTGACTAAGCTCGGTATGGAGCCAGTAGCGCACAAACGTTTGCAACAACTCATTCAAAAGCCACACGGCATTGTGTTAGTTACGGGGCCTACGGGTTCAGGTAAAACCACAACACTTTATGCGGCACTCACTGAGCTGAATAATAGCGAGCGCAATATTCTCACCGTTGAAGACCCAATTGAGTATTTTATCGATGGGATTGGGCAGACACAGGTTAATACCAAAGTCGATATGACCTTTGCGCGGGGGTTGCGGGCTATTTTGCGTCAAGACCCTGATGTGGTGATGGTGGGGGAAATCCGTGATTTGGAGACGGCTGAAATTGCAATCCAAGCGAGCTTAACCGGACATTTAGTCTTTTCGACCTTGCATACCAATACGGCGATTGGAGCGGTGACACGCTTGCAGGATATGGGGGTAGAGCCTTATTTGCTCTCTTCTAGTTTATTGGGGGTATTAGCGCAGCGTTTGGTGCGTATGTTGTGTGCGGCGTGCCGGGAGCCACATCAGGCAACCGAAGCCGAATTAGCCGCTATGGGATTAGAGGCGCATCAAGCGGTTACGCTGTATCGTCCGGTCGGTTGTTCGATTTGCAATCATAGCGGCTATACCGGACGCACGGGGGTTTATGAACTGATTGTTTTGGATGAAAACTTACGCCAATTAATTCATAACCGCGCTAGTGAAATTGAAATGGAGCGTTATGTGCGCCAAACCATGCCGAGTATTCGTGACGATGGCGTGCGCCTAGTACTAGAGGGACGTACCACTTTAGAGGAAGTATTGCGTGTGACGCACGAGGATAACGAATAATGCCCGCTTTTGAGTATCGCGCCTTAAATACTAAAGGCAAAGAAGAGCGCGGCATTATTGAAGGTGATACAGCACGTCAGGTGCGTCAGACCTTACGTAATCGGGAGCTAACCCCGCTTGAAGTGCAAGCGGTAGTTAAAAAGCACAAAGAAAGCTCTACAGGGATTATGTCGCGCCCTTTGTTCGGGGGCGGTTTAAGCCCGACTGATTTAGCGCTGGTCACGCGCCAAATGGCAACGCTGATTGGTTCGGGTTCTCCCGTGGAGGAAACACTAGGCTCGATTGTGCGCCAGTCTGAAAATGGCTCGATGCGGCGCATTATTTCTGCGGTGCGCTCTAAAGTATTAGAGGGTCATACCTTAGCCAGTGCTTTGGGGCAATTTCCCAGCGCTTTTCCCGCTTTATATCGCGCTACGGTGGGAGCAGGAGAAAAATCGGGTCATTTAGAACAAGTATTAGAGCGTTTAGCTGATTACACCGAAAGCCGCCAATTAAGCCAACAAAAAGTATCCAGTGCATTAGCCTATCCGATTCTATTGAGCCTAGTATCAATCGGGATTGTGATTGCGCTGTTAAAGTTTGTAGTACCCAATGTGATTAAAGTGTTTGAAAACTTTAATCATGAGCTACCTTTATTAACTCGCATGCTGATTAAAAGCAGCCAGTTTTTAGAAAATTATGGCACGGCTTTATTATTGGGAATACTGGGGATAGTACTGCTATTTATTATGCTATTAAAGCGTGATAAATGGCGCTTACGCTTCCAGCGTTGGCAATTAAAATTACCGATTATTGGGCGTTTAGTACGTAGTACCAATAGTGAACGTTTTGCGCGTACTTTGAGTATTTTAGCCTCTAGTGGTGTGCCGATTATTGATGCCATGCATATAGCCGCCGAGGTAGTGAGTAATTTACCCATGCGTCAAGCGATACTAGAAGCAGCGGCACGGGTGCGTGAAGGAACACCTATTTATAAAGCGCTAGAAAAGTCAAATTTATTTCCACCGATGATGATTTATTTAATTGCGAGTGGTGAAGGGAGCGGGCGTTTAGAGCAAATGTTAGATCGCGCCGCCACTCAACAAGAACGCGAAATTCAAGCGCGTTTAGCTACTTTAGTAGGGCTATTAGAGCCAGCGCTGATTTTACTAATGGGTGGGATTGTAACGCTGATTGTATTAGCAATTATGCTCCCGATTTTGAATATGCCGCAGTTGGTGCGTTAGCTATTAGGTGCAATAGTTCTCCCTAATAGCTAGTAGGCTTTGAGCTTTATAGGGTATGTGTTGTTTCTAGTTTTCTTAAGTCGCTCTTAGCCTTTTTTAAATAATCCTTATGCAAGCTTTTATAGTGACCACCCTGTAGTTCGGCTTTATCGATAATGGATTTGAGTAATTCACGTGCCTTTAAAATATTGCCCTGTTTTTGCTGCGCAAGGGCATAATAATAATCAGCTTCAGGTCCGGCGAAGTATTTATGAAGTGCTTCATACTCCTCAGTAGCACCTATATAATCCTCTAGTGCATCCAGTGTGCGTGCATAAAGCAAATGAGCATCAGGGTTTTTAAAGTCTGGATTAAACTGAATCAGTTCATCAAGTATTTTTTTAGTAGCAGTAAAGTTCGTTAGAGCAAATTCTGTTTTAGCTAAACCATACATAATATCAGGATCATGAGCATGAATCCCGACAAGGCTTTTTTCATATAACTCTTTGGCTTCAATATAGGCTTGTTGTTGATACAACTCATTAGCTAGCTTTAAAGCATTTTCTACGGAGTCTGACAAATTAAACTGACGTGCTGCTGCCTTAATATCTTTACTAGGGTTAAGTTTTTGCTCTAAAGCCCGTCGAGCTTGTCGACCAGTACGGGTACTTAATAGTTCAGGCAATATTTCTACGATTAAATATGCAATGGATCCTGCTAAGGGTAGTAACACCACAATCCATATCCAAGTAGTATTGCGCCCTGTTTTGACTATATGAACAACTAAGGCTATTTGAATAATTATCGATAATATGAAAATAGGCATGTCAGCTCCTTAACTATTGTATTAGTCTGAGTATAGCAAATAAGCATTTGGTTTTAACTAAAAATTAAATTTATAGTATAATAAGTTAAAAAACTACCTTATCTATAGGTTCCGCTTAGATAATGAGTAGATCTTAATACGTGCGTCATTATTACAAGAAACAGTTAGTATACATTTTGCAAAAGCTTTTTAGTGTGTTTGGCTAACAGCAACTGGTTAGTAAAACCATCTAACGCTTGAGCGCTACCCACTAAATTACTTTGTACGTAATCAACCCCTATTTCTTGTAATAACTGCATGGCTGATTCTGAGTGTACATGCTCAGCTACCGTTGTGGCTTGCAGTGCCTCTGCAATAGACTGGATCGATTTCACAAATGTCAAAACGCGGCTATTAGACTCAATCTGCTCAATTAAACTACCATCGATTTTAAGAATCTCAAATGAAAAATCGTGTAAAGCCCCAAAAGACGCATAACCTGTACCAAAATCATCAAGAGCGAATATCGCACCTAGCTCACGGGCGCGGCTCATAAAATCTAATACATGGTTTTTATGTTGAATAATACATTGCTCAGTAATCTCAAAACAGATTTGCCCTTTTTTAAACTGATACTTACTTAAAAATGCAATAATTTCTTGAGTATGAGAAGGCTTGATTAAACTCAAAGGGGATAGGTTGATATTAATATGAAAATTAGATTCTAATAGTAAAGGCAGGGTGGCAGTAAGTTTTTTAATAACTAATAAATCGAGCTTGGGCGTATAATAATAGCTATCTAAAATAGGTAAAAAGTCTTTAGGTAATAAAATATTGTTTTCATCATAGAGGCGGCATAATACCTCTAAGCGCATAGGTTGATGCTGATTAATAGATTTAAAGATTTGGATATATAAAATCAGCTTTTCTTCACGTAATGATTCCATAATTTTTTGTAGTACAGTAAAGCGTTGCAGCGGGCTTTCTTCTTCTTGCTCGATACGGTATTGCGTTTGAATGACCCCTCCACCATCTTTTTTAACCTGATAACACGCTTTATCTGCTCTCAGTTGCACTGTTTCAATGGTATCATTTTCATAGATAGGAGTAATACCAATACTACAAGATACATAAAAAAGCTTTTTTTCATAAGCAAGATTCATATTCTCAATATGAAAAATAATACTTTGGCTTTTTTTAATACTGCTTTCCATATCGCCACTAAATAAAATAGCAAATTCATCACCTCCTAGGCGAGCGACTACATCGGGATGAGTCGTATTATTTTTAATAATAGTGGCTACTGACTTTAATAGCTCATCACCTACTAGATGACCGTAATTATCATTCACCATTTTAAATTTATCTAAGTCTATAATAGCTAAACAGTAGGGCTGAGCATTTTGCTCTGCAAGGATAGCTGTTAGTTTTTCATTAAATGCAAAGCGATTTTTTAAACCAGTAAGAAAATCATGCATCGCATGATAAGCCAGTTCTTGCAGTCTAGTACTATTAGACTCATCATGTAAGATGAGTAAAAAACCTGTTTTATCTTGTTGCTCAATAGTCTTGAAATTAAGATTAGGAATAATATTGATTTGAACGGGAATACAAGTAGTATTGGTATTTAAAAGCCAGCAAAAAGCATCTAGTTTCTGTGCATTACGATAATCAGAAGCTAGGTACTTCATATCAATCAGTGATTGCTGTCTATTAGTAGTTTGAGAGAACTGTAGAAGCTCATCGAGTGTAGTGTGATTTAAATCAAAATCGATGCTTAAGCCAAGTAATTTACGAGCTTGGTAGTTAGCTAATAACACTCTGCCATCTTGTAAGCAGGCTAATACGGCATCAGTTAAAGCATTTAATGTTAGTATTAATTGGTCTGAGTATAGTTTTGCATCATACTCTGCTTGACGACGTAGCTCTATTTCCTTAATTAAATTATTGTGTTGTTCATTGATTTTTTGATAGTTTAGCTTTAAATGTTGCTTACTATTATTAATCGTATCTACTAAAATCTGTAGCTCATCATCTACAGGTTTCCGAGATAGAGTTAAATACTCAACGGAGTGATTAGAGATAAAATGATATTTAATATAACTTAATATGGAATTTAAGTGTTTTGACAGATGATGATGAATAATAAATAGTATAATAGAAAATGAGATTAGAGTTTTAATTAGTTGTGTGATAACTAAGTTTGCTAAGTTTAGTTTGACATTAGTAACAGCTTGCTCAGTATTAACTCTAACCTTTAGTTTGCCTACAAACACGGGCGTGGTTTCAGCAGCATCAGTATAGAATAAATTGTGTTCAATTAGCTTGCTATAAGAGCGCTGATTGTCTCCTACCTCGACCAATAAATTCAGATCTTCATCAAAAATACTCGCATAACTGATAGATGGATATTGAGTGATTTTGTGTAGATGACGCTCTAAACCGTGTAGGTCTAAGAGCCATGTACTACGGGTGATTGGGTTAACATTATTAGCAATATTGAGTTCAGAGTTAAGATAAATCTCATTTATTTCCCGTAGATATTGGTTAAATAACATGGAAATTATCGATAAGCTGGTGATAATAAAGCTGGATAAAAAAATTAAAATTAATATTTTTTTTGCCAGCTTCTGTTCTAAATATTTTTTTATGGTCATTGTGATCCACAAAGTAAAATAGCACCTCGAACAGAGTTTAATAACAGCTTAAAAATTTTTCATATGAGCTAGATATTTATTTGGTAATAATCTTTTTTAGCATATAACTATATCCTTATTAATTAATAATTTTGCTCATTTTTAGTGGGATCAGGAATATAGCCTATTTTAATGTAACGCTCAAGAATAGCATTGAGAGTACCATCAGCTTTTAGACTATCATAGGCTTTTTGCAGTTGATCTATTTTTTCTTGTGGAATCTGTTTACTGACTGCAAAGTTTACGGGTGAAGGTGGAAAGAAGGGGGGACAAACCATGCGCAACTCTACCATCCTTTTATCTGTTTTAAGCGCATAAGCTCCAATATTACCATCAAAGATAAAACCTTGGATTTTTCCTGATACTAATGGGTCAAACTCTTCGATAGGATCGGGTAAGAATTCAAAATGAGAACGAAACTCTGGGTCATTTTCAAGGCGCTGATTAAATTCGTTGGAGTAATGGTAGTTTTGGTGTAAACCAAATTTAAATCCGGGTTTGGTCAGATCGTCTAATTTTTCTATTTTAATATCACTTTTGCGGCTTACTAAAATACAAAACTGCTCATAATTAGCGAACCCTAAAAAATGGATAAATTTTTCACGCTCAGGTGTGCGTGTCATAGACATAGTGAGATCGAGTTTACCTTTTTCTAAAAAAGCTATCACACGATTCCACGGATAACGCTTAAACTCTACCTTAAAACCTGCTTGCTTAGCTAAGGCACTGACTAGATCATATTCTAAACCCTGCATACCCTCATTAAAGGGTTCAGGGAAAAATAGAGGCGGGGAGGGTGAGGTAGAGACGGTGAGTGTTGGTTCACTAGCATGACTTAAGCTAGGTGAAAGTAAACCTAATATTAATAATACAGTGCTAACTAAGTGCATAATGAAGTCCCGATACATAATAAACCTAGGAGAAGTGTAATTCCTATATCCAAAGTTATTTGGGTTTGGTATAGGTAATTGCCTGTCTATTGTTAATGTTTATTTATGATTTGCATTATAGCAAAAAAACATTATCTATTCTATCGGCAAATTAAATGTATAAGTGTCGAGAAATTAAATTAATATTTTTAATTAAATTCATCTAAATATCATTAGAGCAATATTTTTAAAGTTTAAATAACTATGATGAGATCACTTCGGATCGGTTAGGTTGCGGTTTGTAGACTTTTCTAGAGCTTTGCTAGGTAAACGCGTTAAGTAGGGAGCTGGAGGTAGGAGACGCTTAAGCAGCGGCTACTTTAATTATTCAACCTATCGGAAAAAATGGGCAGGCACGTTCATGCATGAAACAATGTACCTATGAATAGAGTGTATCTTGCCTTTAGTGGTAAACCCCAACCTTGTTAACAGTGAGCACAATAATGAAAAAATATCTAATGGCACTAGCGTGGGTGACAGTGGCTAATGCTAGCGTTTTAGCGGCAGATTTAATGGATAGCAAAAATTTATACATCGGTGGCAACCTAGGTACAGTGGTGTCTTGGGGTAAGCTTAGCGACTGCGGCGATGATAGTAACTGCCTACAAGGCAAGGTATTGCTGGGCTATAAGCTCAGTGACAATGTGTCAGTGGAGGGGGCCTATCATCAGTTATTAGATGTGGAATATAGCGATGGTACGACCCTAAAAACGACCGGAGTAAGCTTAAGCGCGGTAGCGTCTATGCCCGTGGCTCAAGACATTGATGCGTTTGGGCGTTTAGGTATCTTGTCTGGGCGCAATGTCGCAGGTTATGCGTCGGGTGGTGATGTGTCCTCGGAGCGTACTGATTTGTTATGGGGCTTAGGAGCGCAATATAAAATGAATGATAATTTGAGTTTGCGTGGAGAGTATGAAAATTTGCAAAGTAATTCAGATAGTCAAGATATAGGTACGGTTTCAGCCGGTATTACGTTTTCTAGCTTTTAAGGGATGAGTGTGCCGTTTTAGTTTAATACTATGGTTAAAACTTAACCGTTAATCCTTTTTGTCGGGAAAACTCCTAACCTAATGGAGTTTAATGAATAATAAAATAAATCAGCTCATTATTGAGTGGGTTGATTAAGTAATCTTTTACTAAGTAAAACGAGAATAAAAATGAAACAAAAATTATTAGCCTTAGCGATTGCGCTGAGCACTTCATCCGTGTGGGCGGGCGGCATCACGACAGGTTTGGGTCTAAGTGATGGCAATGGTGCTGGTTTTTATGCGGGCGCAAGTATGGGTAAGCAAACAGGTGATGTAGCCGATACTTGTGATGCTAATGAGTGGGATTGCTATGCTTGGAAACTGTATGGCGGCTATAAGTTTAACCAAACTTTTGGGGTGGAGGGCAATTATTATCATTTACTCGACGAAGAGGTCGAAGCACAAGGTAAAACCCCAAGCTCATCTCACAAAACAACGGGATACTCAGTAGCAGCGACAGCTAGTATGCCAGTGATGGAAAAAGCAGAGGTATTCGGTAAGCTAGGTATGTTTTCTACTGAAACTGAAGTCCAAAGTAATTCTGTGACCACGACAACTGATGACAAAGGCGCATTATTTGGTGTGGGCGCAGGCTATAAATTTACTAATAACTTAGGAATCCGTGGCGAGTACGAACATTTCAAAGGAGATAATACCTCTAACGGTTTGCTCACTGGTGGGGTTACTTTTTCTACGTTTTAGACCTAATCCAACTAAATCTTATTTAGCACGTAGCTTGAATAGTCACGTGCTAAACAGCTTAAGTACTTGAGCCAAAGTAATCGTGTACTTCCTCCGCAGGCGCTGTAAATACCTCCCTGTACGCTTCAAGGCGGCATCCCTGCCGCCAAGACTGCTCCAAAAGTACACGATTACTTTTAGCTGGATACTTAGTATCCAGTCAATTCCATATAACCCATCCCACTTTTTCCGCCATCCACTTCAACTATCCCTTCCCAATACGGAAATTGTGCTGCCATCCATTGATTCGGATAGGGCGTAGTGATTTGCCAGCGTTTATTGAGTTTAGGTAATTCAATCGTCCACGCTAGGGGTAAGGTGATAGTGATTTTTTCACCGTGCTTGAGTACCTCAATCGTATCCATAGCCTGTTGTGTTAATTTAATATCGTCCGCCTTTAGGGTTTGGCTCATCCCCTCTGGTGTAACCCAACTGCCACTCAGCCAATGCTGACCATCAGCATGACGCAATTGATACACCATCAAGGCATAACCATCATTAAAGTGCAGTGAAAACCAATCCCAACCCGACTGATTAGGCGCCAGCGGCTGTGAACTCCACTCTCGATCCAGCCATGCAGTTCCTTGTAAGGGGATAGTTTGCCCGTTGCGGGTGGCTGAGCCTTTGATTTGAATATGCGGTTGGCTGTAATAGTAGCTTGCCTGATTACCCGCTGATTTTTGGCTATAACCCTTATCACCCTGTAGCACCCAAGGTTTATCACTTTGTAATTCAAAGCTTAAGTCCCAATCTGCTACCGTAAATTTTAAAGTTGACGGGAAGGGTTCCATCGAAGTACTTTGCCAAGCCCAATCATCCAGCCATGCTGCAAACGGTGTAGTACTCACGCCCGCCTGACCAATGCCCCCGCGTGCAAAGCGTTGTGCTGGAAAATAGCCTTGAGGAGTCGATAGGGCAGCATGTGCCATCCACATTTGGTTACTTTCCCAACCATTTAATATCGGATTGGGCGTTAATGATTGCCTAAATAAAGTCCATTGAATGCCCCAAGGTTTACCCTCAGGATCTGTTAAATTCGCAGTGATATACCACCACTCAATACGATACTCAGGGTGTGGCGCATGATCAGCGGGAAAGTTGAATACTCGATTCGGGGTGACTTCGGCATAGCCTTGTGCTTCTTGACGTAGCACTTGATAGACATCTTGGGTAGCACTTTCTGCCAACAATAAGTTACTCCAAAGACTAAGCAGTAATAATCCTAGTATTCTCATGCTTGACCTCCCAACCGTGCTAAGGCTTGCGGTAATTGGCGTTTCAATTGCCATGCAACCAGCGCTAATGTAATAACAATCACGCCCACCGTCATAAGCGCTAAAATCCAAGCAGGTTGCATTGACCACAGTAAGGGCATACTCCAACCAAACGCCATTACATTAAGCTTATGAATCAAAATCCACGACAATAATGCACCTAAGGGTAAAGAGACTAACCATGTGACGGCGGCCCAAATCAGCAGCGGCGTACTCATTACTAACCATTGCTCAGTCGTATTCACGCCCAAAGCTCGCCATTGGGCAAATTCAGGCAAGCGCTCTTGCAATATCGCCATGAGTGCCGCGAGCAAAGCAATACCAGCCACCCATAAGGTCAAAGTGTTCATCGCGGCCGTCATAGCAAAAGTACGTTCAAAAATAGTCATCGACACGTCTTTAATGGTTTTTTGCACCGTCCAATCGCCTGCTTTGGCTCCCGCTTCGATTAAAGCTTGTTCGGCTTTAGGTAAATCACTAGGGCTTTTCAGCCAGAGGGAAATATTCCAAGGCTCTGGATGAGTCCAATAGGTTTTAAGTACGGGGTTGGGGATATAAAGCTGGTAATACGGATTGCCATAATCATGCACGAATGCGGCAATGGTGAAAGATTTTAATCCTTGTGGCGTAGTTAGTTCTACGACTTCGCCTAGTTGTTTGCCCCCCAAAAAGTGCAATTGTTCATTAGCGAGTACCCAGTTTTTAGTGGTGTCTAAGCTGCGCCATAGTGCTACTGCATTCGATACCGCTTGAGTAATACCTAGATCATTGGTATCGGGCGCAGTGTGATCAATACCCCGTACAATCAGCGGGCGCTCTTGATAGCGTAAAGTCACCTGAGTGCGTTCATTAGTAGCGGCTAGCCATTGTGCAGTGCTGGGGTTGGCTAATAGTTTTGGTAAATCAAATTGACTACTGCCTTGTACATACAGGTCTGAGGACAGACGTTGCTCTAACCAATTGGAAAGCGAAGTGCGAAAGCTTCCTACCAAAGCCTCCACCCCTAAGTTGGCAGTTAAAGCTAATAACAGCGCCATCATTGCGGTACGCAAAGCGGGCAATTGCGCCCAACCATCACGAATCAACCAACGGCTTTTGAATGAGTTTTTAGGCAGTAGTGTTTCGAGTGCTTTCAAGCTAAGAGCTAATAGAGTGGGTAAAGCCCAAGCACCCGCTAATAAGACTATGCCTAGTAATACAAAGCCTTGTACTAGGGTAGTGATGAAGGGGTATAGAATAAGTGCCACCATACTTAAGACTATTGACGCAATCAGTAAATATTGGCGAGTCCGTTGATCAGTCAACCAATGAGTGCTCAATGAGTTGCTAGGCAAGACGGGTAAGCGTAATTGTTGCCATAGTGGAGTGGCCAGCGCTAACACCAAGCCACCTAAGGTTAAGAGCCACGCTAATACTAAAGTCGTCGGTTGTAAAATAATATCTGCACCGATATTCGCGCCATACAAGGACTGCAAACTTGAACTGACAGTAGGAAGCAGTGTTTGACTCAAACCATAACCGATAGTTAAACCCAAACCACTCCCTATAACACTCCACAGCAGGGTTTCTACCCCAATCGCTAGGGTCAAAGTATGCACACTTACACCGATTAAACGTAAGGTGCGTAAGGTCGGGCGGCGATACCAGAGTGAAAAACGCACTGCATTAAATACAATAAATAGCCCCACCGCAAAAGACAGTAAGCTCATGGCGGTTAGTTGAGTATGTAGGCTTTGAGTCAATTGAGTGAGATCTAAGCTCTGACGATTAGGTACGAGCTGCAAATAGCTGGGTAGTGCTTGCTGTAATTGCTCTTGCCGCTCCGTACTTAATTGGGTAACGGCCAAATAGCTTAAGTTAGTGCGCTGTAATACTTGCAGCGCGGGGGCGATGTCTAGGAGTATTTGCCGCCCTTGTTGAGCTTGAGTTTGTAACACGGCGGGCGGGAGGGTTTGTCCGTTTTTTAATAGGAGTTGCTGATTAGTGCTTAAGTTGAGTTCCTGAGCTAAGTCGGGTGGAAACCATGTTTGATACGGCGGCTGGATAAAGGCTAGACCATTAAACTCTACGGCGGAAGTATTAGTTGCAAGCGCTTCAACGGGTAACACCAGCGGGTCGGTAGCAATCAAAGGGATGCGTTGGTTATTAGCTGTGGTCACTATCCCTTGCACCACGGGATAGACCTCACGAAACCCTAAACGGCGCAACTGAGTATAATCCTCGGTACTTACACCATTACCTTCTTGAGCGCGAATCCAGAAATGCGCTTGAGCACCGAGTACTTGATTAGCATGGTCGTAACTGGCTCTAGCGTGGCTATTAATCACTTGCACGGCTGACCATAAGCCCACGCCAGCACACAGACCCACCAGTAAAAACAACGCTTGCCAAGGGTAGCGCCAGTAGTGACTTAGGAGCGCTTTAAGGCTTAAACCTAACTCACTCATAGCACTTCCTCAGGGTGGAGTACCCCCGATTTGAGCCAATACTGTTGATCTAAATAGCTCGCCATGACTTTGCTGTGCGTGACCATCAGTAGGCTACTGCCTGCTTGTTTGACCAATTCACTGAGTAACGCCATGACTTGCTCACTACTGTGCTCGTCTAAATTACCTGTGGGTTCATCCGCGAGGACTAAGGCGGGTTTATGTAATAAAGCACGGGCGATAGCCACCCGTTGCTGTTGCCCACCGGAGAGTTGATGCGGGTATTTTTGTAATTGACTGGTTAAACCTAAGCGTTCAATCAGCTCCGCTTTCCATTGAGGGTTATAACGTTTGGCGAGTTGGGCTTGAAAGCGAATATTGTCTGCTACGGTTAGCGTACTAATCAAATAAAACTGCTGAAACACTAAGCTGATGGTAGCGCGGCGCAAATGGGCTAATTGGCTTTCACTGAGTGCTGTAATGGATTGATTTTGAATACTGATCGTACCTGCATCAGGTCGATCTAAGCCTGCAATTAAATGCAATAAAGTACTTTTGCCACTACCACTCGCTCCCAATAATGCGGCTGATTGCCCTGCCGCTAGGGTGAAATTCACCCCTGACAAGATCGGTGTGGGTTGACCATCGGGTTGGCGATAGGCTTTAGAAACGTCACTGAGTTTGAGCATAAGGGTATCGTGTTATGGATGATGTACTGAAACAGATGAGGCAGAATAGGGGGAGTGAGCAGAGTTTGGCAAGTAACCAGCATAGGAGGCAAACAATGAGCGTAGAAAAAATAGTAAAAATAATCGAGGGCGATGCTCCGGGGAAACGTACTGAACTCACTTATTTCAAAATCGGCACACCCGCGCCGCGCAAAGTCTTTTTGCAAGCCGCTTTGCATGCCGATGAACAGCCGGGGATTTTGATTCTGCATCATTTACTAGACTACCTGATCGCAGCAGAGCGCCAAGGCTTATTAAATGCTCAGTTTGTGGTTTTTCCTATGGTTAATCCCTTAGGCATGGGTGACATTGGATTTTTACAGCATCAAGGGCGCTATGACCGCAGTTCGGGAGTGAATTTTAATCGCCAATGGCCTGATTTATACACCGCACTCGAAGACAGTATAGGGGACTACCTCACCGATAAGGCTGAGGACAATGTGCAGCGCGTGCGCGAGTTAGTAGAGCATTGGTTGAATGAGCAACAACCGATGAATGCGCTCCAGTGGCAGCGTCATTATGTGATGCTAGAGGCGTTTGATGCGGATTATGTTTTAGATTTGCATTGCGATAGTGATTCCTTACCGCATATTTTTACTATTCCACCCTCAACTACCCTGATGCAAAGTCTATCCGATTGGATGGGCGCTGCGGCGACTTTGGTCTGTGAGGCGAGTGGGGGCAGTTCATTTGATGAGGTGTGGTCAACGTTGTGGAGTCGACTAGCCCAACAATTTCCTGATAAACCTATTCCTCAAGCCACTCATTCGGCGACTTTAGAGTATCGCGGTCAATTTGATACCTTTGATGAATTAAATCAACAAGATGCTCAGCATCTCTATGCCTTTTTCCAAACACAGGGTTTAATTGGTGGAGAGCTAATCTTACCTTTACCTGAGAAAACACCCGCCGCGAGTGAGTTAGCCGCGACCGAAATGATTAAAACTCCACAAGCAGGTTTATTAGCTTATACCGTCGCCTTAGGTCAATACGTGCATAAGGGCGATGTGATTGCCGAGCTAATTAGTTTAGAAGGTGAGGGAGCGTTTCAAGAGCGCACACCCATTACCGCAGGGACATCCGGTATTGTGCTATCGCGTAATACGTTTAAATATGTGTGGCGCGGCGCTACGGTAGCTAAAATTGTAGGCACAGAGCCACTACCCTCACGCGGTAAGTATTTATTGCAGGATTAGAATACAAACCCCCTAGTCTTGGTGTTCAGTGTCATTATTGTCATCCAAAGGTGCAGGCAGGCGTTGCAAAGCCTGCTCATAAGTTAATTGTGCAATCCCCGTTAATTGCATCGACTGCCTTAAGGAACTGGCTAGTGCTGCTGCAAAAACTCGTTGATAAAAGGGCAGTGTGGCTACATACACAGGTAAAGCGGACTGCATACTCTCACTGGCTTGTAAGCTCTGCTCAAAACGCTCACGATTAATACGGATATATTCCAATAATTGCAGGTCTTGAGCTGCTTCAGGACTTAATTCTAATGTCCACGCTAAATCCTCTTGCAACTCGCAACAACCAATCACTTGATCAAAAGTAGGTACACTCCATTGCTCAGGAAAGACGGGCGAAAGCTGAAAGCGTTCACCATAGCGATAGAGCCAATACTTACGCCCGCGAATCGGTTTAAACTGAAAGCGACTTTCCAGCACGAACATGGAGGTAAACAAATCGGCGCTAATTTGCTCGACCGTTTTGGGGATAATACACAGCGCATCACTAGCATGGTGCAATGCTGCTAACACGGGCACAAGTCCCTTGCCTTGTGGATTAGGATTTTTTTGTGTCATAGCTATCGTTTAGGAGTCCAAATGTATCAGCATAAACTGCAAAACCAATTACAAGCCCGCATTATCATTCAGCCTGACACTCAATGCTGGGAGTGGCAAGGGCAGATTTCTAATAGCGGGCGCGGGCGCATCATGATCCAAAGCGAGGACGGCACAACGCGCACCGTAAGCGCTGAAGATGCCAGCTATCTAGCCTTTATAGGCGCTATCCCTGCCAAAACCTTAGTCAAGCAAAGCTGTGGCAATCGTTTGTGTATTAACCCAGAGCATTTAGACTTAATGGAGTTACCCTAATGGCTGAAAAAGACATTATAAGCAAAGACGTACTACGACACCTCGCCGCTGATATAGCCAATATTTTGCTACATCTGGATGTAGAGCACGATTCGGTAGAGCTACTGCAAACTGAGCAACAACGTATCGAATCGCGCCGTGCTGATATGGTCGCCCGCATGCGCCGTCGTACTACAGGTGAGCGCTTTATTCTGCATGTTGAAATCCAAAATGCGAATGATCCCACGATGCCGATCCGCATGTTGCGCTACCTAACGGATATTGTCATGCTCAACCATAGTGAGCCGGTCTATTCAAACAACTGACCGCCGATAATGAACAAGCGTTTCGCAATTATTATGAAATGTTGGAGACTTTAGCTGATAATAGAGACTTACAAGCCAACTTAGATGAGGCAAAAGCTATGCTCACTCAAGTCGATGTTACCCGCTTCGCTAGTTATCGTTGGGGCTATGAAGCTGGCAAGCAATACTTCCAGCCCTTATTAGAAGAGAAAGAACAGCAACTATTGAATGAACAAATGCTTCGTCAAGCCGAACAAAAACGCTTGGCAGAAGAGAAACAAAGAATTCGTCGTAGTGTGCAGCAATTAGCGCTTATGAACACTATGACTCTGCAAGCGATTGCTGATTTATTTCAGCTAAGCCTTTCAGAAGTAGAGTCCATAGTGGCTAGTCAGAGTAATCCGCCCACCACTCATTAAGCTATTCAATCTAAGTACTTGAGTGAAAGTTATCGGGTATTGCTGGAGCAGTCTTGGCGGCATGGATGCCGCCTTGAAGCGTACAAGGATGTATTCACAGCGCCTGCGGAAGGAATGCTCGATAACTTTTGCATGACTACTTATAACGCTGTATCTATTTTTGGTACAGCATCAGCGGGCTTTCTAGTGTCATAACTGCTGTAAGCGCTTTACCCATTCCGCTTTTTCTGCGTCTGACAAAAAGCTTGCCTCAAAACTATTTTGTGCCAGTTTAATGGCTTGAGCTTTGGTCATAGGCAATGCATCGGCGACAGCGACAAAATTTTCAGTCATATAGCCACCAAAATAAGCCGGATCATCGGAGTTAATCGTCACCTTCACGCCGCGCTCTAGTAGCTCTAAAACATTATGTTCGCGCATATCCTTAAACACACAGAGCTTAATATTGGACAAGGGGCACACGGTCAGTGGCATTTGGATATTAATTAAATGCTCAACTAGAGCGGGATCTTCCACACAACGCACACCGTGATCAATACGTTCTACTTTTAATAAATTCAATGCTTGCCCAATATAATCGGCGGGACCCTCTTCACCTGCATGGGCTACCGTTAAAAATCCTGCCTCGCGTGCTTTAGTAAACACGCGCTCAAATAATTCAGGAGGAAAACCTTTTTCAGAACTATCTAAACCTACCGCCATGATTTTATCTTGATAAGGTAACGCCTGTTCCAAGGTTGCAAACGCAGCGCTTTCAGGTAAATGACGCAAAAAGCACATAATCAGGCGACTACTAATACCTAATTGCTGTTCGGCATCCTTCAACGCACGATCAATGCCATTAATCACTGTGGCGAAGGCAATACCCCGCTCGGTGTGGGTTTGTGGGTCAAAAAAGGGTTCAACATGCAGCACATTTTGTGCTTTACAACGCTCTAAATACGCCCATGTTAAATCATAAAAATCCTGTTCGGTTTGCAGTACATTAGCCCCTTGATAGTAAATATCCAGAAAATCCTGCAAATTACTAAATTGATAGGCGGCCCGTATCGCATTGACAGAATCAAAGGGGAGGGTGATCTGATTGCGTTGGGCTAATTGAAACATCAGTTCGGGTTCAAGACTGCCCTCTAGGTGCATATGCAGTTCAGCTTTGGGCAGCTCATTCAGAAAGTGGTGAAAAGTATTCATAAATTTAGGTATTCATCGCTAGTTAGACTTAGACAGCAGTGTAGCGAATGTCATAGACGCTCGCTATGGTTAGCAAAGGATTGACCGTTTTAGTCTGGTTTGAGAGGATGCGGCGGTTTAATAATGGATGAGAGTATTTCAATATGAGTCAATTCGATAATGTGTCAGTGTCTAAAACCGCCAATATTTATTTTGACGGTAAATGTGTGAGTTATGCCGTGCAATTAGCCGAGGGTAGCCGTAAAACAGTAGGGGTGATCTTTCCCGCTAGCCTTACCTTTAATACCGGAGCACCGGAAATTATGGAACTACAACAAGGTCAATGCCGGATTAAATTAGCAGGCAGTGATGAGTGGCAAGCTTATGCTGGGGGCGAGTCATTTAGCGTTCCGGGCAATAGTTCATTCCAAATTGAGGTGAGTGAAACGCTGCATTATGTGTGTCATTTCGGTTAACACACCAGAGCAATAGGTAATATACCTATTGCTATTCACATCAAGCCCAGAGAATGAGTGGGTCTTGCTCCATAATAGTAGCCAAGTCCGGGACGGGTGTGGCTAAATCCGCAGGATAATAAACATCCGCAATCAGCGGTTCTTCTAACATCAGTAAATCCGGTGCTAGTAGTGTGTCAGTAGAAGTTGTGGGGTAGCGATCTATTAACGTTTGCGTTACAGGTAAAGTCGCTTCCTCTAAGGTGCGACTAGCCACACGGGGACGGCTAGGCTCAAGGGGCGTAAGCGGCGCTTGATCTATAGGGTTTAAGAGTGATACCGCACTGCTGTCACGCGCTGCAAATACAGGAGAGGCGCGTAAAGCAGCAGGGGCAGGCTCAGCGACACTTAAACCGCGTGGTGAACTTGAGCTAGGGGGCGTAGTGCTAAGACTGGGAGCGGGACGCGATGGGGTAGTATCACTGCTAGAGGTGGTGGGCACAGTGGGTACGGTTGTAATAGGTTCTGTACTGGCTGTTGGGCGCGGTAACAGGCTGCTTGCTACACGCTCAATAGTACTCATAGACCCCCGAATTAGGCTCAAAACATTATTATCTGAGCGCGTAGGCTCAGGTGTGGTTGAGCCACTCGCTGTTAAAGGGTTAGTCGCTCTGGGTGTCGTTGAGGGAGTAGCAGGTGACTCGGTACTAGGCTCAGTACTATCCGTACTACTGGGTCTGATAGCTTCTACAATACGCGTCACACTATTATGAAAACTATCCGTACTCGGTGCAGGCGGTGGTGTGGTGTTATTACTAAGGCTAGGCGGTAAACTAATCGTAATAGGTCGTTCCATTACAGACCGATTACGCGGAAAATCCGTGCTAGCAAGATAGGCTGTGGCCATGGACTACCTCGAACATGAGAATTTAGGTTTAGAATAGTTGTTGTTATAGATATAACCAGTAAACCTATAGAGGGTGATTTAGACAAGCGGTAGTAGGTCGAGGATAACTTAACGATCAGGAGTACGCAGTTGCTCACTCCTGATTAGCTCAGCCGGTATTAATCACAAGCCGCCGTAATAACAATTTCTATTTTATAGTGCTCGGCTGCAAGGCGTGCTTCACAACAAGCGCGTGCCGGTGCAAGCCCTGGGGGAATCCAAGCATCCCAAATTTCATTCATCGCAGCATAATCGGCCATATCTTTTAACCAAATAATGGCCTGTAGGATTTTATCGCGTCCACTATTCACCTGTTTTAATAAGTCGTCAATTTGTGCTAAACAGTGGCGAGTTTGCGCTTGAATAGTATCCCCTTCACCGACCTGCCCGCATAAATAGGCAACGCCACGATGAGTAACGGCCTCACTATAGCGGATGCTGGTGTGGTAGCGTTTAAGCAGCATAATTATCAATCCTCTGTCGTTATGGTTCGTGATTTAACTCTTAATAAACGAACTATTTTTAAGCGAGCTTAGAATAAAAAATACACAACACCTAAAGGTGAATAAAACACAGTTAATGCTTTAGAAGTCGTGCTAAAGTAATGAGGTATGAAGAAAACAGATTAAGCCAGCGTATTCAGAGTACGTTTATATGAATGAGCATACATTGATCAAGAGCAAATGCGTAGTATTGCTTACTAAAATATACTAAAAATAGTTGAGTATGGAACTACATAAAGTACCTTCAGGGGCTAGCTTGACTGGCTTACTAGCTTAGGTTGCAGTCATTATTTTAGGGCTTAATCAAGTCTAGGATTTTCTCCTATAAATGCCGTCTGAACTTGAAGAAGTACCTTTTTTGCGCCTAAGATCATCATAAGGTAGAGTGAGAATAATCTTAGTCTGCCATGACCATTTGACAATGTAACTCAGCATACGGGGCTAACACCACGCTGTGCTGTAAGGGGTAAGGAATGAGCATTTTTGATCATTATCAATCACGCTATGAGTCTTTTCAGGAGGAGGAGTATTCCTTACAGGAGTATTTAGAACTCTGTAAGAAAGACCGTATGGCTTATGCCAGTGCCGCGGAGCGCATGTTGGCGGCGATTGGTGAACCGGAGATTGTGGACACCTCACGTGATCCAGCATTGAGCCGTATATTCTCCAATAAAATGATTCGCCGTTATCCTGCTTTTTATGAATTTTATGGCATGGAAGAAAGCATTGAGCAAATCGTGTCTTTCTTTAGACATGCCGCTCAAGGCTTAGAAGAAAGTAAACAAATACTCTATCTATTAGGGCCTGTTGGTGGGGGTAAATCCTCATTAGCTGAGCGTCTGAAAGCTTTAATGGAAAAAGAGCCGATTTATTGCATTAAAGGTTCTCCCGTTAATGAGTCACCTTTAGGTTTATTTGGTCTTGAAGATGCAGCGATTTTAAAAGAAGATTATGGTATTCCAGAGCGCTATTTAAAAACTATTATGTCACCGTGGGCTGCTAAGCGCCTCAAAGAATACGGCGGGGATATTACTCGCTTTAAAGTAGTGAAGCGTTATCCTTCGCGCCTTAATCAAATTGCACTTTCTAAAACCGAGCCGGGTGATGAAAATAACCAAGATATTTCATCCTTAGTCGGTAAAGTCGATATTCGTAAATTAGAAGATTATCCCCAAAATGATCCTGATGCTTATAGCTATTCAGGTGGCTTATGTTTGTCTAATCAGGGCTTAATGGAGTTCGTGGAGATGTTCAAAGCTCCCATTAAAGTACTCCACCCCTTATTAACGGCTACCCAAGAAGGTAATTATAACGGTACAGAAAGTATCGGTGCGATTCCTTTTAATGGAGTTATTTTAGCTCACTCCAATGAATCCGAATGGCAAGCCTTTAAGAATAATCGCAATAATGAGGCATTCATCGATCGCGTGAGTATTGTGAAAGTGCCTTATTGCTTGCGTGTTACTCAAGAAATTAATATCTATCAAAAGCTTTTACAAGGTAGTTCTTTAGCTAAAGCACCTTGTGCACCTGATACACTAAAAATGCTAGCGCAGTTTTCCGTACTGTCACGTCTAAAAGTGCCTGAGAATTCTAGCATTTACTCTAAAATGCGTATTTATGATGGTGAAAATCTTAAAGATATTGATCCACGCGCTAAAACCATTCAAGAGTATCAAGATGCAGCGGGTGTGGATGAGGGTATGTCGGGTTTATCCACTCGTTTTGCTTTCAAGATTCTCTCTAAAGTCTTCAATTTTGATGCCACCGAAGTGGCGGCTGATCCCGTACATCTGATGTATGTATTAGAGCGTCAAATTGAAAAAGAACAATTCCCAACCGAAGTTCAAGATCGCTATATTTCCTATATCAAAGAATATCTAGCACCGCGTTATATTGATTTTATTGGCAAAGAAATTCAAACCGCTTATCTAGAGTCTTATTCCGAGTACGGTCAAAATCTATTTGATCGCTATGTCACTTATGCAGATTTTTGGATTCAAGATCAAGAGTATCGTGATCCTGAAACAGGCGATTTCTTAGATCGTGCGGCATTAAATTCTGATTTGGAAAAAATCGAGAAGCCAGCTGGTATTAGTAATCCTAAAGATTTCCGTAATGAAATTGTGAACTTTGTATTGCGGGCGCGGGCTAATAATGGTGGGAAAAATCCAGCATGGACGAGCTATGAAAAGTTACGCCGTGTCATTGAAATGAAGATGTTCTCTAGTACTGAAGATTTATTACCCGTTATTTCTTACGGTGCTAAATCCTCAGCCGAAGAGCAACGCAAACATGATAATTTTGTAGATCGTATGATGAAGCGCGGTTATACCGAACGCCAAGTACGCTTATTATCTGAGTGGTATTTGCGGGTACGTAAATCACAATAAGATAGTTGATAAACTACCTCTTAGTTAAGAGGTAGTTTAAAACCTCATAGTAGGTTATAGGTAATTAATACAAGGAGAGCTGTATGGCTTATGTTGTTGACCGCCGACTTAATAGCAAAAATAAAAGTCTGGTAAACCGCCAGCGCTTTCTTAAACGTTATCATAACCAAATTCGTAAAGCGGTTTCCGATGCGGTCAGCCGTCGTAATATGACTGATATGGAGCAGGGCGAAAATATTACTATTCCTAAACGGGATATATCTGAACCTGTATTTCATCATGGCTCCGGTGGCAAGCGCGAAATTGTACATCCGGGCAATAAAGAATTCATTCAAGGCGATAAAATCCCGCGTCCACAAGGCGGAGCAGGTGGCTCCGGCTCAGGAGATGCGAGTAATAGCGGCGAGGGTGAGGATGATTTTGCCTTTCAAATTTCCCAGCAAGAATTTTTAGAGTATTTATTTGAAGATTTAGCGCTACCTAATATGATTAAACGTCAGTTAGTGGGAAGCGATTCTTTCGATACGCGTCGTGCGGGCATTAGTGAGGTCGGTAATCCTAATCAGCTCAATATTGTACGCTCGTTAAAAAGCGCTTATGCACGACGTATTGCCTTAGGGGGTAAAGCCAGACGTGAGCGGCGCGAATTAAAAGCCGAATTGGAAACTTTGCCAGAGTCTGAAGCAGAGCGGCGTTTAATAATAGAAGAAGAAATTAACCGTTTAAACATTCGACTAAATGCTATTCCCTTCTTAGATGATTTTGATCTTAAATATAATTTACAGGTTAAAATTCCCAAGCCCTCTCCTAAGGCAGTGATGTTTTGTGTAATGGACGTTTCAGGTTCTATGACACAAGATATTAAAGATACCGCTAAACGCTTCTTCTTTTTGCTGTATCTGTTCTTAAAAAAGAACTATGAAAAAATTGATGTGGTGTTTATTCGCCATCATACTCAAGCCCAAGAAGTGGATGAGGAAACTTTTTTCTATTCACGCGAAACAGGTGGTACAGTCGTTTCTAGCGCCTTAAAGTTAATGGCAGATATTATTGAGGAGCGCTACTCCCCTGATGAGTGGAATATCTATGCCGCACAGGCTTCTGATGGGGATAATTGGCAAGAAGATAATATGCGTTGCCATAAAATACTCACCGAAAATGTATTACCCGCAGTGCAATACTTAACTTATATTGAAATCGGTGATCGACAACCACAGGGCTTATGGCATTTATATGAGCATTTAAAAAATGATTATGCAGATCGTTTTGCTATTCAGCGGGTGCGTAATAACTCAGAAATCTACCCCGTGTTCCGTGAGCTATTTCAAAAATCGATTGATAAAGGATAAGCAACCATGACGAGTAAATTAATATCCACCAGCTCTGATTGGACATTTGAAACGATTGAAGCTTATGATCGAGAAATAGGGCGCATAGCACGAGATAAGTTTAAATTAGATACTTATCCTAATCAGATTGAAATGATTCGCTCGGATCAAATGATGGATGCTTATGCCTCAGTCGGCATGCCAGTATTTTATAATCACTGGTCTTACGGTAAGCATTTTGTTTCGGTCGAGCAAAACTATTCACGCGGACGCATGGGTTTAGCTTATGAAATCGTAATTAATTCTAATCCCTGTATTGCGTATTTAATGGAAGAAAATAGTTTGACTATGCAGGCATTAGTTATTGCACATGCTTGTTATGGTCATAATTCTTTTTTTAAGGGTAATTATTTATTTCGTAGCTGGACGGATGCAGAAGCGATTATTGATTACCTATTATTTGCTAAAAATTATATTACCCAATGTGAAGAGCGTCATGGGGTGCAAGAAGTTGAGCAGTTATTGGATTCTTGCCATGCCTTGATGAATTATGGAGTAGATCGTTATAAGCGCCCCAAACCTATTTCAGCCGCAGAAGAGGTACTACGCCAACAAGAGCGTGAAGTTTATATTCAACAACATATTAATGATTTATGGCGTACTATTCCCAGTCGTAAACAAAGCGGGCAAACTTTTAAAGAAGAAATAAAGTTTCCTGCCGATCCACAAGAAAATATTTTATACTTTATGGAAAAAAACGCGCCCATGTTAGAGAATTGGCAGCGTGAGATTATCCGTATTGTACGTAAAATTGCGCAATATTTTTATCCACAGCGTCAAACTCAAGTGATGAATGAAGGTTGGGCTACCTTCTGGCATTACACTTTACTCAATGAAATGTATGATCAGGGCTTGGTGAGCGATGGCTTTATGATGGAGTTTTTAACTTCACATACTAATGTGGTCGCGCAACCTGATTTTGATAGCCGTTATTATTCGGGTATTAATCCTTATGCCTTAGGGTTTGCCATGATGAAGGATATTCGCCGTATCTGCGAAAATCCGACGGCTGAGGATAAAGCATGGTTTCCTGATATTGCAGGCTCTGATTGGATTAAAACGCTCGATTATGTCATGCGTAATTACCGCGATGAGAGCTTTATTTTACAATTTATGTCGCCTAAAATTATGCGCGATTTTCATTTCTTTGCTCTGCAAGATGATGATCGTGCGAATGCGATTGAGGTGAAGGCGATTCATAATGACGAGGGTTATCGAGCTTTGCGCGAAACCTTGTCCCAACAGTATAATTTAAGCTATCGTGAGCCGGATATTCAGGTCGAAAGCGTGAATTTGCGGGGTGATCGCTCCTTAACCTTAAGCCATTATATGAGTGAGCGGCGACCGCTGGGTAATGATACTTACGAGCTATTACGTCATATCCATCATATTTGGGGCTATGATGTTTACCTCAACTCAGTAGAGCCTGACGGGCGTCGGGCGCGTAGTTACCGTTTAGGTGCTAGCTAACTAGATAAGATTAGTCGTTTTTTTTAGGTGTTACTGAATGAGTAGCACCTGTTTGTTATTTGGGTGAATAGGGCTATGGAAGATAATAAAACATCGGAATGTCTCAATTGTCATAAAGTAGGCTGTCATGGTGTGCGTCATCGCATGTGTGCGGATAAAAAAGGTGGTATACCGCGCTTAGTGACAGAATGTCAGTGGTGTGAAGCTAGACTGGTAGCTAAGAGTAAACATACTTGGATTGAGTATGCGGCTATTTTAATGCTTTTTACCCCCTTAGCGATTTTAGAGTATTGGCCGCATACACCGTGGCTATATTCAGTGCTGATTGTGGTGTTAGCTTTAGCATTAATTATTTGGGCTAAGCTGGGCGTGAGTTATCAATTGGCGCATAAATTAGAGCGTCGGTATCAAGCGACTAATACTAAAGACTTAAAAGCTAAATCATCGGCTGAGGTTAGAACTTAAGCACTCTTAAACCACCTTAGTTTAATGCTGTGGTGGTTTTGTGGTGGTTTCACTCCAGCACTATTAGCCTTTTTGCTCCTGCCCCCAGTGCTCTAACTTTTTTAATCCTAGCAGTAAATGTTGATAAGTTTCTGTACCAATGGCTTGCTCAAAGGCTTGATTCCATTGTAAAACGTCTGGCTCAATGAGGTGGTATAGCGCCCGCCCTGTAGCCGTGAGGGTGATATGCGAGACACGTTTATCAATAGGATCGGTCATACGTTCAATCAGCGCCTTACTAGCCATTAAAATCAAAGCGCGGCTGACGCGAGCCTTTTCCATATTAGTAAGACGCCGTAAAGCGCTAGGGGTTAGAGAGTTGTGTAAGGCTAGGTGAGCCAATACCCGCCACTCAGAAATAGTGATATGGTGCTGAGCATAGACTTTAGCGAGTGCATGACTCATTAAATCAGCACTCACAACCAAATGATAAGGCAAAAATTGATCTAATTTTAAGGTAGTCATAAGTGGGTTTAGCAGCTAGATTAAATGATTAATTCAGCCTAGAGCCTACTCTAAAGCCTAGAGCGGACTCAATACTCTTTTATTCCGCCATAAATTAGTGAATGATAAGGCTATACCACTCAAAACAAGATCACCTATAACACCTACTTAAGTGTTAAATTTAGGTTGGATCTTATTCATCTTTTGTGCAAACAGGGAGCGCATATTCGCATGAGCACTTTAGTCAAGCGCTTAGTCATAGGGGTACTCTTAGGAGTATTAATTGTTTTTGCGGTCGTGGGGATTAAAAGCACTTTACAACGCCCTACTAATACACCCGTACCGAATGCCACTACTACCAACCCAGTATCAACAGCACCCGCGCCAGCTACTACACAGTCGACTGCGCTTACCTCTAACACTACCACCAATGTTCCTGCACCTGCACCTGATGCGACAGTGCCTACACCACCTGCCGAGCAGCCCAGCATTATAGAACCTACCAGCCAGCAAGATGTCGCACAAACTCCCGATACAGGTCTGCCTCAAGTACCCACGCTGCAAGGCACACCACAAGCCAGTATTCCTCCTGCACAACAGCCGACACCAAATAATGTGCCTCAACCTCCAGCGCCTACGCAAAGCAATACCACTACTGTGACTACGCCACAAATGGTGGATATACCTGCACCCGCTCCCGTGTTAGGTAAATTACAATTAGTCTTAATCGATCCGGCTAATTTAGATGCTAAGCCTAAGGGCAATTTTATTATTACCGATAGCCAAGATGTGCAAGTAGCGATGCAGCAAAATAGTGATGTGGGGCTTTTTGAATTACCTCCGGGGACTTATAAAGCCACAGTGAGCATTAATGGCAAACGCAATACCCGCACGGTACAAATTGTGGGTAATCAGACTAAGATGGAAAATTTCACGCTACCTCCTAGTATGACCACCCCTCCTGCAACCGCGACCGATCCTGCTCCTAGCACCAATGAACCACCGCTTATTCAAGAAGGAACCTTGCAAGTCATTGTTAAAGCCGCCGGAAGTGGTCAAGCAGTACGCGCTAATATTTATGTGCAAAAACCTAATGGCGTGCATATTGCCAGTAAAACGTATACTACTTCAGCGGATTTTCTATTGGAGCCGGGGACTTATAAAATTACGGTTAAAGCCAAAGACAAAGCGGATTTGATCCAAGAAATTAAAATTAATCAGGATAAAGCGACTCGTGTTACCTTTAATATGCAGGCATTGGTGAATAATGCGCCTGTCTTAAAACCCGCTCCAACATTACCTAATACACCCGCTCAATCCAGTACTCCACCAGTAGCGCCGCCACCTGTGGTTACTTTACCAGAGCCAGAGTTGAATAAACCTATTTTAGAGCCGATAGTACCGCCCTTGACTTCATCAGAAGATCCGCGTTTAAAACCTAGACCTATACCGAATAACCCGGCTCAGCCTTTTATTCCACCTCCAGGTAGTGAGATAGACACAGTGCAGAATCAGGGTGAGGAACCGCAATTCGTAACTCCTATGGGAAGTCTTGAGTTACATGCAGTTTCAGGTATTGATAATAGTCCGCTTGCAGTGGATTTTACGGTCACGGATTTACGCGGTAATGTGCTTGAGCGCTTCCGTAGGGTCGCTATTGCTGAACTCAGTTTGCCGGCTCAGGATGTATTGGTGAATATTCATTATCAGGGGATGCGCGGGCGTGAGACGATTAGAGTCCAAGCCGGAGCACCGACGGTGTATACCTTTACGGTAACGCCTAATGACTATGAAGAGTTAACCAACTAGACTCAGGTGATCTTGTCCCTCAGTTTGCAAGGACTAGCCAACTGAGGGGCAAAAACGGTTTTTTGCGTGACAGATCACTAAATCTTAAGCTAAGGTAGACGTATAAGCTAAAAGGAGGAGGCATGAATATCTATCAACAGCATTTAGACCCTGTTGTGGCCAATTATGAGTCTTTAAGTCCCTTAAGTTTTTTAAAGCGTACCGCTGAGGTTTACCCGAATAAACTTGCGATGGTTCACGGTGCAGTGCGGCGGACTTGGAGTGAAACCTATACTCGTTGCCGTCAATTAGCCAGTGCTTTAAGCCGACGCGGTATTGGGGTAGGTGACACGGTATCGATTATTTGTCCCAATCTTCCCGAACACTTTGAAGCTCATTTCGGTGTGCCGATGGTGGGTGCAATACTTAATTCCATTAATACGCGTCTTGATGCGGCAACCGTCGCGTTTATTCTCCAGCATGCTGAGGCTAAATTACTCATTACTGAGCGCGAACTTACCCCGATTGTGAAGCAAGCGCTAGCGCTTATGGATAATCCCCCACCCGTCATCGATATTGATGATCCAAGTTTTGCAGGTGGAGAATGGCTTGGTGAGATGACGTATGAGCAATTCATTGCTCAAGGTGATCCTGAATTTGTTTGGTCTAATCCTGCTAATGAATGGGATGCTATTAGCCTCAATTACACGTCAGGTACAACAGGTGACCCGAAAGGGGTGGTGTATCATCATCGTGGGGCCTATCTCAATGCCGTGAGTAATGCGCTGTCATGGGGTATGCCCAATCATGCTAAGTATTTGTGGACCTTGCCTATGTTCCACTGCAATGGCTGGTGTTTTCCTTGGACTATAGCGGCTATTGCAGGGGTAAGCGTCTGCTTGCGCCATGTCCGCGCCGATAAAATTGTAGATTTAATCGCCGAAGAAAAGGTCGATCATTTCTGTGGTGCGCCTATTGTACTCAGTATGATTGCGGGCATACCCCCCGAAGCTAAAGCCCGTCTCACTCATCCGGTCAAAGTCATGACCGCTGGTGCACCGCCGCCTGCCGCCGTGATTCAAAGCATGGAAGAAATGAACTTTAGTGTCACTCATGTCTATGGTTTGACTGAGACTTATGGTCCTTGCGTGGTCAGTGAGTGGAATGATGATTGGAATAGCTGCTCGACTGAAGAAAAAGCTCGCCTAAAAGCCCGTCAAGGGGTGCGCGTACCGATGCAAGAAGGCTTAATGGTTGCTCATCCTGATACCTTAGAACCCGTACCTCAAGATGGTCAAACCATGGGTGAAGTCTTTATGCGTGGCAATATCGTCATGAAAGGCTATCTCAAAAATCCAAAAACTACAGAAGCTTCGTTTGAGGGCGGCTGGTTTCATTCCGGTGATTTAGCGGTTTGGCATCCTGATGGTTATATCGAGATTAAAGATCGCTCCAAAGATATTATTATTTCGGGGGGCGAAAATATTTCGAGTATTGAGCTAGAGGATACGCTTTATCGCCATCCTCAGATTCAAGATGTAGCGGTCGTTGCTAAGCATGATGAAAAATGGGGCGAAGTGCCGTGTGCTTTCATTAAATTAGTGGAGGGCGCTACTTTAACGGAAGAAGAGGTGATTGAGTATTGTCGCCAAAACATGGCACGCTTTAAAGTACCCAAGAAAGTGATATTTGTGGATTTGCCGCGCACCTCAACCGGTAAAGTACAAAAGTTTATTCTGCGCCAATGGGCTAATAATGCCTCCTAGGTCTTACGTTTAGTAAGGCTCGGAGAGCATCGACTCCTCAAATCTTTCTGAGCCTTTTTTTTGGGTAGTTAGCTTAGGTTAATTACCCTTTTCTCTGGTAATGCCACCAGACCAGTGAATAATTTTTAACAGGATGAATGTGCAAGATGAAAATAGTAGTTGCGATTAAGCGCGTTATTGATTACAGCGTCAAAGTGCGCGTGAAACCTGACAATAGTAATGTTGACCTTGAGAACGTCAAAATGTCGCTCAACCCGTTTTGCGAGATTGCTGTGGAAGAGGCAGTCAGACTCAAAGAAGCAGGTAAAGCGAGTGCTGTGGTTGTCGTCACGATTGGTCCTAAGGCGGCTCAAGAGCAAGTACGTTCAGCTTTAGCGATGGGAGCCGATAGAGGCATTCATATAGAAACCGGCACTACTGATTTAGATGCGCTCACCGTGGCTACCTTACTCGCTAAAGTGCTCGAAACGGAACAACCAGATTTAATGTTCCTCGGTAAGCAAGCTATTGATTCGGATAATAATCAGACCGGACAGATGTTGGCTGCCTTATTAGATTGGCCACAAGCCACCTTTGCCTCGAAAGTAATGATTGATAACCATGAAGTGCTGGTGACCCGTGAGGTCGATGGTGGTTTACAAACCTTGGCTTTAACGCTGCCCGCTGTGGTTACAGTGGATCTGCGCCTGAATGAGCCACGCTATATCAAGTTACCCGATATTATGAAAGCGAAGAAAAAAGAAGTTAAGACCACTACGCCTGCTGATTTGGGCGTAGAGATCAGCAAAAAAGTGCAAACCTTAAGAGTAGAAGCACCGGCTGAACGTCAGGGAGGAATTAAGGTTGAGAGTGTCGATGCTTTAATCGATTGTCTAAAAAATAAAGCTAATGTGATTTGAGAGAGAGCGTCATGAGTATTCTAGTTATTGCTGAACACGATAATCAAACCCTCAAACCTGCTACGTTAAATGCTATCAGTGCAGCCCAAAAAATGGGGGGCAATATTGATCTGGTGGTGATAGGGTCAGAGTGCCAGAGTGCAGCCGAAGCAGCACAGGTCATTGCTGGGGTGAGTAAGGTATTGCTGGCTGATAATGCGGCGTATGCGCATCACTTAGCCGAAAATGTCGCTAAGTTAATTGCTTCGTTAGCTAAAAACTATACCCATGTGCTAGCGCCTGCTACGGCGAATGGTAAAGACTTTATGCCGCGTGCGGCCGCCTTATTAGGGGTTAATGTGGTTGGTGATGTGATTGCCGTCATGAGTCCCGATACTTTTAAGCGCCCGATTTATGCAGGGAATGCGATAGCTACGGTGCAGAGTTCGGAGGCTATTAAATTATTGACTATTCGCAGCACCGCCTTTCCAGCAGCAGCCAATACCGGAGGATCTGCGAGTTTAGAGGTAGTGAATGAAGTATTCGAGGCGACTAAAACCCGCTTTGTAGGCGAAGAAGTGGTTAAATCGGATCGTCCAGAGTTAACGGCTGCTCGCATTGTGGTATCCGGTGGACGCGGTGTGGGATCAGGTGAAAACTTTAGCCTTATTTATGCACTAGCCGATAAGCTCAATGCGGCAGTAGGGGCGTCACGCGCTGCGGTAGATGCAGGCTTTGTTCCCAATGATATGCAAGTAGGACAAACCGGAAAGGTAGTTGCACCGGAGCTTTATATTGCGGTAGGTATTTCGGGCGCTATCCAGCATCTAGCGGGTATGAAGGATTCCAAAGTGATTGTGGCGATTAATAAAGACCCTGAAGCACCGATTTTCCAAGTGGCGGATTATGGTTTAGTCGCCGATTTATTCAGCGCTGTACCTGAACTAACCTCCAAACTTTGAGGAGTCAGCCATGACTTATTTAGCTAACTCGCAAGATGCAGAATTTGTATTACGCCATGTAGTACAACTCGATGCTTTATGTGAGCAAGCGGGTTTAACTGAGATCAATACGGATCTAGCAGTTACGATTTTAGATGAAGCGGGTAAGTTTGCGACCGATGTACTGGCTCCCCTCAATTGGTTTGGGGATCAAAACCCACCGACTTTGGGTGAGCAAGGTGTGCAAGAAACCGCAGGCTTTAAAGAGGCTTATCAACAGTTTGCCGAGGCGGGTTGGTTATCTTTAGGGGCTGCTGAAGAGTTTGGTGGTCAAGCTCTGCCTAATGTGATTGGTACGGCGGTGAATGAAATTTGGCAAGCCGCCAATATGTCCTATGCTTTGTGCCCTATGTTGAGTCAAGGAGCGATGGAAAGTATTGGGCATCATGCGAGTCATGAATTGCAATCCATTTACTTACCGCGCATGGCCTCCGGTGAATGGACGGGCACTATGAATCTGACTGAACCGGATGCAGGTTCAGATTTGGCCGCCGTGAAAACCAAGGCTGTACCGAATGGTGATCATTATTTACTAAGTGGACAAAAGATTTTCATCACTTGGGGCGATCACCAAATGACTGACAATATTGTGCATTTAGTATTAGCGCGTTTGCCGGATGCTCCAGTAGGGGTGAAAGGTATTTCGCTGTTTATCGTGCCTAAGTATTTGGTCAATAGTGACGGTAGTTTAGGTGAGCGTAATAGTGCCTCGTGTTTATCCTTAGAACATAAGCTCGGTATTCATGCTAGTCCCACTTGTGTGATGTTGTTTGATAATGCAGTGGGCTATTTAGTCGGGGAGGCGAATAAAGGCTTGCCCTATATGTTCACTATGATGAATCACGCTCGTCAAGCCGTCGGGTTACAGGGTTTATCTATCTCGGAGCGTGCTTATCAATTAGCGCGTCAATATGCTAAAGATCGTCTCCAAGGCACACGCCGTGATGGTTCACGCATTCCGATTATTGAGCATGCTGATGTCAGACGTATGCTCATGACCATGAAATCGGGTATTGAAGCCATGCGAGCTTTGGCCTTTACCGCAGCGGCTGAGGTGGATAGAGCGCGTTATGAGTCGGATAGCGCTAAGGCGGCGATTCATACTGCACGAGTTGAACTGTATACCCCGATAGTCAAAGGGTGGCTCACTGAACTGTCCCAAGAATTGACCTATTTAGGGGTACAAATTCATGGGGGCATGGGCTTTATTGAAGAAACGGGAGCTGCCCAGCATTATCGTGATGCACGTATCCTCACGATTTATGAGGGTACAACAGGCATACAAGCGGCTGATCTCATCGGGCGTAAAACTCTAGCAGATCGTGGTGAAGGCTTAGGATTATTATTGGCTGAAATGGCTGAATTAGAGGCGAGTGCTTATCCTAACTTTGCTGCTGCACTCGCGGCTGGACAAGAAGCGCGTGACTTTATCCTCAACAATGTGGCGAGTGATAGTCAATTAGCGGGGAGTGCTAGTGTCAATCTAATGATGCTTATGGGCTATTTATGTGGTGGCTGGCTGCTCATTAAAGGTGCGCAAGCCGCACAAACATTATTAGCACAAGGCGAGGGTGATCCCACTTACTTAAATGCTAAATTAGTCACTACTCAGTTTTATTGTGAGCATTTATTGCCGCGTGCTTTGAGTCATTTGAGTGCTTTAAAAGCCGGAAGCCAAAGCATTATGGCCTTAAGTGTTGAACAGTTTTAAAATTGTTGCAGTGCAATAAAAAGCTTTTGTAAGTATACTATCGTACTTTGCTAGTGAGGCTGCCTATGCTGATAGAGCAGCCTCTATTATTTTCAGGGAGCAGAGTTTGACATGCCTTTATCTAAATCCGCCCTACGTCGTGCTGTGCATACGCGTGTAGTGACCTGTCAGGGGTATCAACGTGAAGATGGTTTATGGGATATTGAAGGTTCAATGACCGATACTAAACCGTTTCCTTTACCCAATCGTGATCGTAATGGCTATATCAATGCGGGAGAAGCCTTACATGGTATGTCGATACGCCTCACTATTGATCTGGATATGAAGGTGCATAGTGCTGAGGCGGTGATTGATCATTCACCTTTTGCGGGTTGTCCGCGTATTGCCGAGCGCTTCCAACGGCTAGTAGGTTTATCTATCGTGAATGGCTGGACTAAACAGGTTAAAGAAATTTTTGCAGGGGTTGATGGCTGCACGCATCTCACTGAATTACTAGGTCCTATTGCTACCACTGCCTTTCAGGTATTAATTACCTACAAAACCGGAGATGGGATGAAGTTTTATGAGCAAGCCAAAGAGCCACCCCCGCATTTGAATACTTGCCATATGCTAGCCGAGTCAAGTGAAGTAGTGGCGCAACGTTGGCCACAGTTTTATCGTCCTAAAGTTGGCTCTGAATAGAGCAATATTTTTAAGGTAAACAGAGGGTTGGTCCTTCAATCTTCCTTTAAACACTCAATTAGAATTAGCCAGTCTAGCTAAGCTGCTTATTTATTTTAAATCGATTTAAAAATTATCCAAAACGCTTTGAATGATTAAAAGCAATGCTTTATAGTAGGCAATTCCAATTGACTAAGGGGAGTATGCTATGACTGAGTGGTGGCGCGGTGGAGTAACGTATCAAATTTATCCACGTTCTTATCAAGACAGTAATAATGACGGTATTGGTGATCTGAAAGGGATTACCGAACGTTTACCTTATATTGCTGATTTAGGGGTTGACTCGATTTGGTTGTCGCCTATTTTTCCGTCCCCCATGCTGGATATGGGCTACGATGTCTCTAATTACACTGATATTCATCCCGAATTTGGCACATTAGCCGATTTTGATGTCTTGATTGCGCGAGCGCATGAGTTAGGTCTAAAGGTCATTATTGATCAAGTCATCTCGCATAGCAGTGATCAACACCCATTCTTTATTGAAAGCCGCCAAAACCGCACTAATCCTAAAGCGGATTGGTATGTGTGGGCCGACCCTAGGCATGATGGTTCACCGCCGAATAATTGGTTATCTGTATTTGGTGGGGGCGCATGGCAATGGGATACGCGCCGTCATCAGTACTATTTACATAATTTTTTGGTCGAGCAGCCGGATCTGAATTTTCATAATCCTGAAGTACAGGATTGGCTGTTGTCGACTATGCGCTTTTGGCTAGAGCGCGGTGTGGATGGTTTCCGTCTGGATACGGTCAATTTCTATTTTCATGATGCATTATTGCGTGATAACCCCGCCGATTACCGCAGAAAAGCCAAGCCAGAGTGGAATCCGTATTCCATGCAATATCACATTTTCTCTAAAAATCAGCCCGAAAACTTAGCCTTTATGGAGCGCTTACGGGCACTCCTCGATGAGTTTGATGATCGGGCGATGGTGGGGGAAATGGGTGAGTCACACCACGCCATTAAGATGATGGGCGAATACACCACGGGCAAGCGTTTGCATATGTGCTATTCGTTTGAAATGTTGGGTGATGGTTTTGGTGCACAGTTTATCCGTGAGCGTGTACAAGAGTTCTTTGTTGATGCGCCTAAAGGTTGGCCGTGTTGGGCATTCTCGAATCACGATGTACCGCGTCAAGCGACCCGTTGGGCCAGTTATGGCGTGAACCGTCAGGCGCTGGCTAAGCAATTAGCGGCATTATTATTATCGCTCGAAGGTTCGGTGTGCATGTATCAGGGCGAGGAGCTGGGGCAAACCGAGACGGCTCTTGAGTATAGTGAGTTAACTGATCCTCAGGGTTTACGCTTCTGGCCAGAAAATAAAGGGCGTGATGGTTGCCGTACTCCAATGGCTTGGGATGCTAGTTTACCGAATGCAGGATTTACCCAAGGTCAGCCTTGGTTGCCTATTAAAGCGCCGCAGGTGGCGAATCATGTTGCAGGTCAATTAAACGATCCTGATTCAGTTTTAAATTTCTATAAGCAAATGCTGAAAGTGCGGCGTCAATTTGCTGAACTACGCACCGGAGATACGGAGTTTTTTGCCACGGCTGAGCCTGTCTTAGCGTTTAGCCGTGCTCATAGTGTGGTATGTGTGTTTAATCTATCACCTGAAGCTCGTTCGGTAGCGGTGCAGGATGTGGGTGAGGTGATTATTGCGCAAGGGGCTGAGATAGTGCAGGGGCAATTGCAATTAGCAGGGAATGGTTTTGCGCTCTTTCATGATCAGGGGGCGGTGATTAGTTAATAAATGCAATTAGTGATCTAGTGGTCTTAAAGTCTGCCTAGTTGCTGTGATTAGGCAGACTTTTCACGTTTTTTAGTGAGTTCTTCACTGGGTTTTTCCTATTTTCCTTCAGTGCTTGGGTGCGTATGCATTGGTATATCGTATGTGCCCAATGTCTATTTTTTGCTAAGTTCCTGCCTTAAAATTAAAAGTGTGTAGCTATTTTAGTGTTTTTGCGGATAAACGGTTGTAGCTGTTGAGGTGGGTGTCGTATAGTTGCCAACCATAAGTGTCGCTACCGGATGGAGTTGTTATTTATCAATTCCAGACTACGGAATCGCGCCAAAAAGAAAATACAGCCCCACTTTTCCAGACTAGGCGGAGTCTGGAATAAGATGTTATACCGAGATTCCGCATAATAAACTGTTAGATTTACGACCCCATGTTTGAGTTAGAAAAACAATCTGTATTTTTTGAGAAATTTTCAGAAGAGTACTCTACTATTCTTCAGAATATAGAGATTATTCACGAAAATAAATTACAGCTTGAATTTTCATATCATCACCCAAAACACTTCATACTAAATTTAAATAATTTATTAAGAAGCTTATTGTTTTTTGTGGAATCTTCATTGAAGAACTCACCTCAATGGTTGAGTGCCGCAGTCAAAGAATTTAAAAAAGATAATTCAAAAGACTTTCAGATACTAAAATATTTAAGAAATGTGAGTGCTCACCAAAAATTTATTTTACCAGAAGAATCTATTGTTACTGGACTCTACCGAATCAGATCAGATAAGAAGTATATACTAAAACTTGGTTTTGGAGATTTCAATAAACCTGGGAAATACTCATGGGATTTATCATTAAAAAATACAGAAGATATTTTTCATGACATTCTGGTTTTTGATAGCTTAGTATTCATGGACTTAGAACATTCAGCATTTGGGGAGTGTTTAGGAGTTACAAGACGGTGGTTTTATAAAGTAAAGTTCAAAAATGAACAATTTGATGTTAACGAGATCGTAGATGTTTATAAAACATCTTGCACATTTTCATCTCAGTTGTTAGATAAAGTTGTTACTGCATACGGCAAACTATATAACATAGATTATGATAAAAAATTCTACCATGAATCATCGGAGTTTAATAACATTAACACTTTGCTAGAGTTGGATTTATACCCTTCTCTTTTTTCATCATGGTGGAAAAACAAAATTTATCCTTTAAATGTTGGGGTTAGGTTTAATATTAACAATTGTTATCGTTATGATCTCCAAGATAAATATCACACAGAGACATATAAATCCTTATGTACTAATGAAGAAGAATATAAAGAACTGTTAATTAAATATAGCACTATGCCTACTGATGATATTTTTAATTCAGCAAATGCAGGCGAGTTTTGTTCATTTGTTGAGTTAAATCATTGGTTTTACAAAAAAGCATTTAAATCAAGTTTTGGTGATACTCCACTTGAACCTGCTGATATAATGCGATTACAAAGGTACGGCAAAATATTTATCGAAGAATTCAACAAGAAGAAGTCTTGTACAGTTGAATCTACCGGTAGCCAATTTCAATTACATTTAAAAGAATTGATCAAAAAAATCTAACGAGTGTGTCGGTCGACTACGGAGGCGGTGATAGCCCGCGATTTTTACAGTTTACTCCTCGTCGTGTTCGTCATGCATGACGTTGGCTTTTTAAATGATGATAAGCATCACCAAATTCAAATACCAAAAAATGAAATGTGTGCATCTTGCTCATATACCTGAAGCACCGTGTAAGTCACTTGTTTTCTGAATATCAATGTTGGCATAATTGACAACATGAAAGCAGAGCTGATTACACAATTCAAAGACATTGCACCCAATGGTGACATTATTGAGATGGTGGTTTGGCACGTTCCCACACCTGTTCCACCTACCACACACCATTACAAATATCGCCTTGTCTATATTGTTGATAGCAAACGAGTGGTGGGTTTTGATAATGAACGCGGCAAAGGCGACCACAAACATTGGGATGATGTTGAGTATCCCTATCTTTTCAAAGATATAGAGTCATTAATCGAAGATTTTTTGCTAGAGGTCGACAAATGGAAAAACGCACATTAACGATCACACTGCAACCTGATTGGAAAGCGGCACTGCGTGCAGCAGGAAAAGCAGCACAGCGCGGAGGATACCAAGGTGAGTTTCTCAATTTTGAATCACCTAGTATCTTCTTTTCCCGCCTGAGTGAGCGCCGCTGGGCGATTATCAGCGCCTTGCAGGTAACGGGTACAGTGGGAGTACGTGAACTGGCTCGATATTTACAACGGGACGTGAGACGCGTCCATGAAGATGCCCAAGCATTAGTCGAGTTAGGCTTGATTGAGCGCGACACTAAAGGCGCACTAACATGTCCTTATGCTGATATTCATGTTGATATGCATATTGCCCCCCGCCTACAGGTAGCATAATCAAAACTGCTACCCACTGAAATATTTAGCAAATTTGCCGATTATACTAGCAGTAGTTAATAGTCGAAGGGCAGATAAAAGTTTTTGCCCCCCCCAATGAATCTTTAGCTCAGGCTATAAATAGTAGCTTGCCAAGGTTGCAGCGTGAGCGAATGACTACTCTGCTGGGGTATATCTAATTGAGCACCATTATCTAACAGTACGGTGTTAATCCTAATACTTTCAGGCAATTGATAAGTAATAGCCTCTCGACTGAAATTAATCAAAGTGAGACAGGCATACTCCTCTAAAGTACGCGTAAACGCATAGACCTGATGATGTTCAGGGTCTAAATCGTGATAAGCACCATAAATCAGTACTGGATTAGCTTTACGTAGGGCAATCAAACGCTGATGATGTTGGTAAACCGAGCTAGGATCATGAATTTGTGCCTCCGCATTAATCTCTAAGTAGTTAGGATTGACCGCTAACCAAGGCTTACCTGTAGTAAAACCACCCTGTGCTTGAGTATTCCATTGCATCGGCGTGCGGGCATTATCACGGCTGGTTTGGCGCAGATGCGTTAAATACTCCTCAGCCGACACTTTGCCACTGAGCACAAAATCCTGCCATTGCCCTTTGACCTCCACATCGTCGTAATCTTCAATGCCTTGGAAAGGATAATTGGTCATACCTAATTCATCACCCTGATATAAAAAAGGTGTACCTCGTTGAGCAAACATCATAGTAGCTAAGGCTTTAGCAGAAAGTGAGCGCCATGGGGGGCTATCATCGCCAAAATGCGACACCGTGCGCGGGTTATCATGATTGGTCAGAAAGGTGGTATTCCAACCATGACTGCCTGCTGCGGCATCAATACGTCCGTACATCGCTTTAACGGCTGGCAAGGTCCAGTCTAATTTACGCCATACCTCCCGATCTAAGCGCACTAAATCAAAATGGAAAATCATATTCAATTCTTGTCTACGGGCGTCGGTAAATAAAGGCGCTTGCTCAAAAGTAATCCCCAGTGCTTCACCCACCGTCATGGTATCGTAATGCGCTAAAACCTCTCGATTCATTTCCTGCAAATACTCATGTACATGCGGGCCATCGGCATAAATAAGCTCAGGGCGAGCCAATTGTTCAGGTGATAGATCAGGTAAATCGGTCTGTTTGGAAATAAGAGGTATAACGTCCATACGAAAACCGGATACGCCCTTATCTAACCAAAAGCGCATTAGGTCATAGACTTCAGCACGTACTTGAGGATTATCCCAATTAAGGTCAGGTTGTTTTTTAGCAAAGTAGTGTAGGTAGTATTGCCGAGTAGTTTTGTCTTTTTCCCAAGCAGAACCACCAAAAAAGGAGGGGTAGTTATTGGGTACAGTATTATTCTGACCGTCACGCCAAATATAGTAATCACGATAAGGGTTATCTTTAGACTTTTTACTCTCTACAAACCAATAGTGCTCATCACTGGTGTGGTTAACGACTAAATCAATAATCAGTTTCATACCACGTTGCTGCATTTGAGCCAGTAGCTGATCAAAATCATCCATAGTGCCAAACTCAGCCATGACTTTACGATAATCCCGAATATCGTAGCCATTATCAGCATTAGGTGAATCAAAATGTGGGCTAAGCCAAATGACATCAATCCCTAAATTTTTGAGATAGTCTAACTTTTGAATAATACCTGCTAAATCGCCAATGCCGTCGCCATTAGAATCCATAAAACTACGGGGATAAATTTGGTAGACGACTGCTTCTTTCCACCATGTTTTAAGTTCTGATTGGGAAGGCATAGTGCATTATCTCTAAGTAGGTAAATGAAGAGTGTTTAGGAGGTATGGTTTTATGACTTTTACTCAGTACATAAATAGTAAAAGGTTAAATGAATTATTATCAGTATTTGACATTAGGTTTTCCCCGATAAGTGTTTATCGGGGAAATGAAACAATACTATTAGCGAATAGGTTTACCATTAGTATCAAAACGATGCAGTTTACCTGCCATCGGGCTTAAGCCTAGTTGTGTGCCCTCTGGAACATCATCATTCCCAATACGGCGCACAATTACAGGCTCAGTCGAACCAATATCGACAAATAGATAGTTATCAGAGCCTAGGTTTTCCGCGTGAACCACTTTACCTTGCCAAACCGGATTAGCATTATCTACTTCAATATGCTCAGAGCGAATGCCCAGAGTAGCGCATTGATATTGTTCAGCAAAAGCACCTGTTAAGAAATTCATTTTCGGAGAGCCAATAAAGCCCGCTACGAAAATAGAATTAGGACGCTCATACAGTTCAATCGGTGAGCCGACTTGTTCCACTAAACCATCGCGTAACACACAAATGCGATCTGCTAAGGTCATTGCCTCTACCTGATCATGTGTTACATAAATCATGGTGACGTTATGCATATCATGATGCAGCTTAGCAATTTCCAAACGAGTGGCAACCCGTAGTGCAGCGTCTAAGTTAGAAAGCGGTTCGTCAAACAGGAATACGCGCGGATCGCGTACAATAGCGCGTCCAATCGCTACCCGCTGACGTTGCCCACCGGAGAGTTGTTTCGGTAAACGGTCGAGTAGATGATCGATTTGCAGCATTTTGGCGGCTTTTTCGACCCTAGTTTTGGTTTCAGCCTCATCGGATTTAGCCAGCTTCATGCCGAACGCCATATTTTCATACACACTCATATGCGGATAAAGCGCATACGACTGGAACACCATAGCGATACCGCGTTTAGAAGGGGCTAGGCTATTAACGCGTTCACCATCAAAGACTAAATCGCCAGAAGTAATAGTCTCTAGCCCTGCAATCAGACGCAGCAATGTCGATTTACCGCAACCTGAAGGACCGACGAAGACCATAAATTCGCCAGACTGAATTTCTAAGTCGACACCCTTGATAACATCAATCTTACCGAAGGATTTACGGACATTTTTAAGTTGAATATGTGCCATGGGTGCACTCCTTAACCTTTTACGCCGCCTGCGGTGAGGCCAGCTACGATTTTACGTTGGAAAATAAGCACTAAAATAACCAGCGGAACGGTTACCATGACGGAGGCCGCCATAATAATGCCCCAAGGCGTTTCGTATTGAGAGGCGCCTGATAATAAACCGATAGCCACAGGTACAGTACGTTCACTATTAGAGACGGTGAAAGTTAAGGCAAATAGAAATTCATTCCATGCCCCAATAAACGCCAATAAGCCTGTGGTGACTAAAGCAGGCCACATTAAAGGCATGAATACCTTAGTAATGATTTGCCAAGGTGTAGCTCCATCCACAATCGCGGCTTCCTCAATTTCTATCGGTAAATCACGCATAAAGGTAGTGAGTACCCAGACGGTAAAAGGTAAAGTGAAAATGGTATAGGACAGAATCAAAGCCCACGGAGTATTGTATAAACCGATATAGCGAATTAATTCAAATAAGCCCGCCAATACCGCAATTTGTGGGAACATGGATACCGCTAAAATCGTCATCAGCAATAAAGCACGTCCTCTAAAACGTACCCGCGCTAGCGCATAAGAAGCGGTTACTGCGAGTAATAGCGAGAAAAATACCGTTAAAGCAGAGACGAATACGGAGTTTAAAATATTACGCGGAAACTCACCGCTATTTAATACATCCCAGTAGTTTTGAAAATTAAAGCTAGTAATCCAGTAGTTTACTTCAAATAATGCAGTACCCGTTTTTAAGCTGGTAATAATGGCATAGTAAAAGGGAAATACGGAGGTCACTACAATAATGACTACTAGGCAGTAAAAAGCAATGGTTTTGAGAATAGACATGGCGTTCATTGTTTATCCCCACTTAAGTTAACTTTACCTAACCAAATATACAGAATGACAAACAAGGCTATCATAGTAAATAAGATAGTCGATTGTGCTGATCCATAGGCGAATTTATCAAATTCAATCAGGTTCTCACGGCTGATGATAGACATGGTTTTAGTACTAGAGGAGTTAGGTGTTAATACATAAATCAGGTCGAAAATCCGTAAGGCATCTAAAGTACGGAAAATAATCGCGACCATGAGAGCGGGACGAATCAAGGGTAGGGTAATTTTAAAGAATACTTTAATGGGACTCACACCATCGAGTTTAGCCGCTTCATACATATCGCGCGGTACCATTTGCAATCCCGCTAAACATAATAAAGCCATGAAAGGTGTAGTTTTCCAAATATCCACAATTAACACCGCTAACATGGAGGTTTCTGGATTAGCTGTCCAAGCGATTTTTTGAGAAATTAACCCTAAATTGAGCATAATGTCATTAATAATGCCGAATTGATCATTCAACATCCAAGCCCACATTTTAGCAGAAACGATAGTGGGAATAGCCCAAGGAATTAAAATGGCGGCACGTACTAAACCGCGACCATAAAAATTAGCGTTTAATACTAGGGCGACCATTAAGCCGAGTACGGTTTCAAAAAAGACCGATACCACCGCAAAACGTATGGTATTCCAGACTGCATTCCACCAAGCAGGATCTACTAAAGTACCTTTAAAAATAGTACGACCAGAGGGTAGGGTGCGCCAACTAAGATAGTTGTCAAAGCCTATCCATTGACCTGCATATAGGTTGCTGAGTGAGGTATCAGTAAAACTAAAGTAAATAGAGCGTAATAAAGGATAAGCAGCAACCAGTAATAGGGCTGCAATCATGGGTAATAAAAACCACATGGCAGCACGGATGCGTTGCGCTTCGAGTTCTGAGTAAGCCGATTTCATGGATTTACCTCCAAGTCTGATCCGACTATGCGGTAATAAGTAATCTGCAATGACAGAGCAAGGGGGCTAACTGTAGCGAGTACTATGGTTGAATAGAGGGGGGAGAGAGTACTCCTCCCCCGCTTGAAGTCAGTGCGCTAGCTTAAAAGCGGCTGGTAGATTACCAAGCACTACCTTTTAAGTCGGTTAGTTCAGCTTCTAATACTTCGAGGTTTTCTTTGGCAGTGCCTTTACCTGCTAAAGTATTGTGGACGGCTGACCAGAATTTAGAGGAAACCTCGTTATATTTGCTCTTAGTAGGGGCAGAAGGACGAGGTACAGCTTGTAGGAACACATCTTTCCAACGTGGGATAATAGGCTGTTGAGCTTTAATATCCGCATCGTCATATAAAGAAACGATAGTCGGAAGTTGTGAGCCTTTCAATGCTCTTTCTTTTTGCGCTTCTTTAGAAGCTAAGAATTTAGCTAATGAAATCGCTGCATCTGGGTTTTTGGAGTACTTAGATACTGCTACGTTCCAGCCACCTAAAGTTGCTGCGGAATTAGCATTACCACCGCCAGTAGGTAAGGTAGTGACATCGAATTTGCCTTTGATCGGGCTGTCATCGGAGTTACCGAGTGCATAAGCATAAGGCCAGTTACGCATGAAGACTGCATTACCGGTTTGCCATACACCGCGTGCTTCTTCTTCCTTATAGGATAAGACGCCCTCTGGGGAAATAGTATTCACCCAAGTCTTAACTAAATCTAACGCAGCTGCCGCTTTGTCATTATTAATAGAGATAGTACCATCGGGTTCTACGATTTGACCGCCACCAAACGATTTAACCCACTCCAAGGCATTACAAGTTAGACCTTCATAAGCATTACCTTGCCATACAAAGCCCCATAGGTCTTTGCTACCAGCGGCACGCTCAGCATCTTGTACTTTTTTAGCGGCTTCGGTGAGTTCTTCCCACGTTTTAGGAACAGCAACACCGTGTTTCTCTAGTAAATCTTTACGATAATAAAGAGCAGGCGCATCAGTGAAAACAGGCAATGCGACTAATTTACCATTAACCGTTTGTGATTCGATGATAGAAGGGAAATGATCTGGAATGACATCTTTTGCAGCTTCAGTCAGATCGACTAATTGCTCAGCTAATTGTGGTGCCCAAATAACGTCGGTTTGATAAACGTCAACATCCGCATTGCCCGCAGCTAACCATAAGCGATATTGCGCAAACTGGTCAGTAGTGGATGAAGGCATAGGTACTACGCTAACGGTATTACCGGTTTCTTTTTCCCAAGGTTTAACTAATTCTTTCAGAACTTCGATATCTTTGCCTACAGCACCTGATACGAAGTTAACTTGTACCGCTTGTGCAACACTGGCGGCTAATAAAGTGGTGACGAGAGTTCCGATTGCGAGAGTTTGTTTAAACATGAGTCTCATGTAGATCTCCTCCAAAACAGTATAGTTAGCGGTTGTTAAAGGTTTTGGTTTCAAGGCGTAGTTATAAGATCCAAAACGCTTTGAACGAGAGCATAACGATGATAATTGGAGTCTGTCAAGACAAAGGGCTTAATTAAATTGATGAGTTTTGCAAAGTATGGCTTAAGGTTTGGGAGTAGTTCATTTAACAACGCTCTGCTGGCAGATTCAGTAAGTCTGACCATACACTACTACTAAAGAGATAAAAGTGAATTTTTAACTAGGGTCTATAATTGCGCTCTTTTAGGGATAGGTGGATTAAAATGCACATTTGGGTAGTTAATTTAACCATGGCTTTAATGTTGACGGCTTGTGGTGGCGCTGATTCTGCTGTATCTGATAGCAAACCAAAACCAGTGACTACAGAGGCAGTTGCTCAGCCAGAGAGCGCTAATCAGGCAGCAGGCGCTAATGCTCTGGGTGCACAAATATTTCAAACACAATGCTTAGCGTGTCATTCAGCCGAAAATGTAGCTGAGAAAGCTCCACCTATGTTCGGGGTAAAAGATCATGTCATTAAAGCCTATCCTGAGCGCGATGCTTTTATTCAGCGGGTGGCTACTTGGGTAAAAGCGCCTAATGCCAATGATGTGCTGATGCCGGGGGCGGTGAAAAAATTTGGGCTAATGCCAGCCATGCCACAACTCAGTGATCAAGACGCTCAGGCCGTCGCAGCGTTTTTATTTGATACGAATTTGAGTGAGCCAGATTGGTATAAGGCGCATTATCAAGCAGAACATGGCGCAAAACCTTAAACTAGCTGCCTTTTAAGCGTTATAATGGCTTGAGAGCACTCTAGAGTAATGTTAAAATATTATCCCTTGTGAGATAAGTGGCTTAAATAAATTTAAAATTGTCTTAAGTCAACACAAGATCCGGGTATAATCCGGTTAGCTGATATGAAGCCCAGACAGGGAGTTGTCAGGGCTTTTGTTTTTTTGACCGTCATGACAGGACGTTAGTGACGATTATCGATACATATTCACAGGTAATTTAATTCATGACTGAAAGTTTTGCTGAACTGTTTGAAGAGAGCCTTTCTTATACTCAAATGCAACCCGGTTCTCTGGTCAATGCCACTGTTATCGACGTTCGTCCTGACTTCATTATCGTCAGTGCAGGTCTAAAATCAGAGGGTGTGATCCCAGCGGAGCAGTTCAAAAACGAACGCGGCGAAATCACCGTACAAATTGGTGATTTAGTCGAAGTAGCACTCGATACAGTAGAAGATGGCTTTGGTGAAACTCGCTTATCGCGTGAAAAAGCACGTCGTATGCGTGCTTGGGAAGTACTGGAAGAAGCCTTCAACAATGATGAAATCGTTACGGGTTTAATCACTGGTAAAGTAAAAGGTGGCTTCACGGTTGAACTGAGCGATATTCGTGCTTTCTTACCCGGCTCTTTAGTGGATGTACGCCCAGTACGTGACACCGCTTACCTCGAAGGTAAAGAGTTAGAGTTTAAACTGATTAAGCTAGACCAAAAACGCAATAACGTAGTGGTTTCACGCCGTGCAGTTGTGGAAGAAGAATACAGTGCTGAACGTGATGCTCTCTTGGAAAATCTCCAAGAAGGTCAATCAGTACGTGGCGTGGTTAAGAATTTAACGGACTACGGCGCATTCTTAGATCTAGGTGGTATTGATGGTTTACTCCATATCACAGATATGGCGTGGAAACGTGTGAAGCACCCATCAGAAGTTGTGAATATCGGCGATGAAATTGAAGTTAAAGTACTGAAATTTGATCGTGATAAGAACCGTGTATCTTTAGGTTTAAAACAATTAGGCGAAGATCCATGGCAAGATTTAGTACGTCGTTATCCAGCAGGTACACGTCTATTCGGTAAAGTCAGTAACTTAACGGATTACGGTTGCTTCGTTGAGATTGAAGATGGCGTCGAAGGCTTAGTACACGTCTCTGAAATGGATTGGACTAATAAAAACGTTAATCCTGCTAAAGTAGTGACTTTAGGGGACGAAGTTGAAGTGATGATCCTAGACATCGATGCAGACCGTCGTCGTATTTCGTTGGGTATGAAACAATGTCAACCTAATCCATGGGAAGAGTTTGCAACCTCTCATGACAAGGGTGATCGTGTTTCCGGTAAGATCAAATCGATTACTGATTTCGGTATCTTCATTGGTTTAGATGGCGGTATTGATGGTTTAGTACATCTATCTGACATCGCTTGGAATGTGACTGGCGAAGAAGCCGTGCGCAACTATAAGAAAGGTGATGAAGTAGAAGCCGTTGTATTAGCGGTGGATCCAGAGCGTGAGCGTATCTCCTTAGGCATTAAGCAAATGGAGCAAGACCCATTCTCTAACTTCGTAGCGGCTCATGCGAAAGGTTCAGTCGTTCACGGTAAAATCGTTGAGGTGAATGCTAAATTTGCCAAAGTTGACTTAGGCGATGGTATTGAAGGTATTTTACGTGCTTCTGAGCTTTCCAAAGATCGTGTGGAAGATGCCCGTAGCATGCTCAACGAAGGTGATGATATTGAAGCGAAATTTATGGGCGTTGACCGTAAAACTCGCTCTATCAACCTTTCTGTGAAAGCACGCGAGCATGATGAAGAAGCGCGTGTAATGAAAGAGTACAGCAGTAAAGGTAATTCTGCTTCAACGTCATTAGGCGACATTTTCAAGGAACAAATGGGTGAGTAATTAACTCATTACATCCTTATACTAGGCTAAGGATAGCCGACCATTTAACAGGTAAGTCTAAGAACTTACCTGTTAATGATTTTGGGACAGGAATAGTTTTATTAAAAAAGTCTGATAAATTCAGGAGTGGAAAGGATGACCAAGTCTGAAATAATTGATACGCTTTCCCGCAAACAAAGTCACCTCAGCAGCCGTGATGTTGAATTGGCGGTCAAATTATTACTGGAAAATATGAGTGAAACCCTGTCAACAGGGGGTCGTATTGAGATTCGGGGCTTTGGTAGTTTTTCATTACACCACCGCACTGCGCGAAGTGGTCGTAATCCTAAAACCGGTGAGCAGGTAGGGCTACCCTCAAAGTACGTACCGCACTTTAAATCAGGTAAAGAGTTGCGGGAACGAGTAAATGAATCGAGAAAGCATTATGCCATTCAGGAGTAAATCCTGTCTGGATAGCTTTAACGGAAGGGGAGGCGAGAGCCTCCTTTTTTATTGATATGCAAGAAATTTTATTTCTCCTTCTTCCCTTAGCGTTTTTATCGGGTTGGCAAAGTGCGCGTAAGCGCTATAAAAAGCCACCGACTCCACCCGATGAAATTCCTCAGAATTTCGTGCGTGGGGTGAATTACCTGCTGAATGAGCAGCCCGATAAAGCATTAGATATTTTTCTGAATTACCCCGATATTGATGAAAATACCGCCGATACCTTTTTGGCTCTAGGTAATTTATTTAGAAGTCGTGGTGAGGTAAATCGCGCCTTACGTGTACATCAGTATTTAGTGTCGCGGGCTGATTTAGGTCAGGGTCAGCGTTTAGCAGCAATGACTGCCTTAGGCGAGGATTTTTTTGCCGCAGGTTTATTAGATCGAGCTGAAAGTGTGTTTAGCGAGATTCTGCGCACTCAGCCGCATTATGAACCGGCTTGTATGGCGTTGCGGTTGATTTATGAGAAATTACAAGAGTGGGAAAAAGCCCGTGAAATGGCGAGTTGTGCCACTCATAATCCAGAGCAACAAGCGCAGTGGATTGCCCATTATCTCTGTGAACAAGCACAGGTATTATTAAAAGAGCGTCACTTATTTAAAGTAGAGGAAAAACTTCAGCAAGCCACACAGTTAAATGAACACTCGGCACGAGTCAAAGTATTGTGGGGTGATTTAGCGGTTGAGCGTCACCAAAAGGATCAAGCGTTAGAATATTATCAGGCTGCTGTTCAACAAGAGCCACGCTTATTAGAAATGCTGAGTGAACGCTTATTAACTATTTACAGTAGTCCGTTTGAGCGTGAAGTGTTGTATCAATTTGCCCTGAATACTTATCAGCACACCCAAGATCCTCAATTATTAGCGCCTTTAATTAAAATTGCCCAACAGGCTGAACAAAGCGATGCGATTAGCGTATTAGTATTACAAGCTTTAGAAAAAACTAAACCCACTACTCGTGCTATGGTGCGTGCTAGTCAATTATTGGCGCAAAAAGAACAGCAAATATCACCCTCTATTACTTATACCGCTACTTTGGCAGGAGCGATTCAGCGCCTTGCTACTTTAGCCCCCGAATTTAAATGTGAAAGCTGTGGTTATAAGATGCATGATTTTTTATGGCGCTGCCCTGCTTGTCATCAATGGGATACCGTGAAAAATGATTAGGAGTTTAAGATGAGTAGTAATAGTCGTTTAATCATCGCTTTAGATTTTCCCCATGCAGATCAAGCTTTGCGCTTTATTGAGCCTTTAGCTCCCCATCAATGTAAATTAAAAGTTGGTTTTGAGTTATTTGTGGCGGCAGGACCTGATTTTGTATGCCAATTAGTACAAAAAGGTTTTGATGTATTTCTCGATCTCAAATTTCACGATATTCCTAATACCGTCGCAGGAGCTTGTCGTGCGGCGGCTGAATTAGGGGTGTGGATGATTAATGTGCATGCGAGTGGTGGAGCGGTTATGATGCAGGCCGCGCGAGAAGCCCTACAAGACGCTGCGCATAAACCGTTATTGATTGCAGTCACCGTACTGACCTCTATGGATCAAGAGCAATTAAGCGGGATAGGTATAAGCCGTACACCGGAGCAGCAAGTGAGTCATTTAGCTCATTTAACAGCGCAGTCGGGCTTAGACGGTGTGGTGTGTTCCGCACAAGAGGCGGCTATGTTAAAGCGTGAACGCGGTGCTGACTTTATTCTAGTAACCCCCGGTATTCGACCTGAGGGCAGTGCGGCTGGGGATCAGAGTCGAGTGATGACACCTAAGCAAGCGCGTCAGGCAGGTATTGATTATATAGTAGTCGGGCGTCCAATTACGCAGGCGGCTAATCCGCTAGTTGTGATTGAAGCAATTAATGCTGATTTACATTAATACTATAGGGGCAAATCTAAAGGTTTGCCCTTTGTGCTTGAATGTGGATTTACCCTCTACCTGATTAGCTCACTGAGCCACGTAATAAATGACTTGCCTCTAATTGCATAGCGCCGCGTCCAAAAAATAATTTCCAACGATTACCGCCCGCTTGTTGCCATAATAAGGCGGCGCGAATCCCTGCCATTAATAACACGCGAATTTTAGCAGCATTTTCGGGGCTAGAAAGATAAGCTTGTTCGCCTTTAATAATAATACGGGGTCCTAATTTACTAATAGTTTGGGTATAAAGTTCAGCTAGGCGCACCGTAATGGTCGGGTGATTGAGTTCTAGCTCTGGGATTAATTTTTGTATTTCGTCAATACCCGATAAAACTCGATTAAAAATCGTTTCATCCTGTTGTAATTTGCGTTCTAAATATAAAATATTCAGAGAATAGCGCGTCGCGTCTAAATCTTTAAATTCACCCGTTGCCATATTAGTAGCACCACCTAGTTGATGATTTAAAGCCCTTAATCCCACCCGCATGTGACCAATGCCACCGTATAAATCTTCAATAGCAGGTGCTTCATCTAATAATAAACTCATTAAGGCACTCTTATATAAATCCTCATCTACTTTACCACTACGTGCAATTTGCATTACACCTTCAATATTTTGAAACAAAGCGGCTAAAGCCAAGGTACGATTACGAGTCGTTGCTTCCACGGGTTGTCCTATTTCATCAATAAGGCTTACAGTAAGGGACAGAGTGTAGCATGCTACTAGCGTAGTGTTCATCTAATCCTCTGGATTAGCCTGATTAGATACCACCGGAGACTATTATGGAGTTACGTACTTTAGGACAGACTGACATCAAAGTCAGCGTGATTTGTTTAGGCACTATGACCTTTGGTGAGCAAAATACTGAAAGTGATGCGCACGCCCAACTGGATTACGCGCTGGCACAAGGGGTTAATTTTGTGGATACCGCCGAGCTATATGCTGTTCCGGCACGCCCAGAGACGCAGGGTCTAACGGAGCGTTATATTGGTTCTTGGCTGAAAAAGACAGGTAAACGTGAGCAGATTATTTTAGCCAGTAAAGTAGCAGGCCCTGGACGTAAAGAATGGATTGGGCATATTCGGGGTGGCCCTAAACTCAATGCGCACCATATTAATCAAGCTATTGAAAATAGCCTGAAACGCTTAAATACCGATTACCTTGACCTTTATCAAGTGCATTGGCCTAGTCGCAGTACTAATTATTTTGGTCAATTAGGTTATCGTTATAGCAAAGATAATCATCATGAAACACCAGAGGAAACTTTACGGGCACTAACTGATTTAGTGCGAGCGGGTAAGGTAAGAACCTTAGGGGTATCGAATGAAACGCCTTGGGGCGTTATGACTTATTTAGCTTTAGCACGAGAACTAGGTTTAGAACGTATTGTATCTATTCAAAACCCTTATAGTTTATTAAATCGTAGTTATGAAATTGGTTTGGCAGAAATCGCCCATCGTGCACAAGTAGGGCTATTAGCTTATTCACCTTTAGGTTTTGGAGTTTTAAGTGGTAAATATTTGGATAGTAAACGGCCTGAAGGTTCACGCTTGCAAAAATGGGCGCATTATTTTCCACGCTATATTACCCAAAAAGCTCAACAGGTGACTAAACTCTATGTAGAGCTAGCGCATCAATATGGTTTAGATCCCGCACAAATGGCATTAGCTTATGTCAATTCACGTCCTTTTTTGACGGCTAATATTATTGGAGCAACCACTTTAGAGCAGCTAAAAATGAATATTGCCAGCATCGATTTAGTGTTAAGTGATGAGGTATTAGAAGGTATTGAGCGTATTCATAATGAGTTTCCGAATCCTTGTCCTTAAGTGAATTATTTCCGAAGTAGTTCAAGGTGCTTAAAGGGTTTTGGTGGCAAGGATGCCTTATTGATGATGGTGAGTGAAGTTGATTATTAATTTTGCTTTTAAGGAGAGATATTATGCTCAATATAGATGAAAATGACTTATTGCCTAAGGCGAATCATTTAGATCGACCTCGTAAAGTGTCCATTAGTGATAGTATTGCATGGCTTAGTAATAGCTGGTCTCTAGTTAAACCAGATTTAAAGGTTTGGGTCTTAATCTTATTAGCCTTATTTATCGCTATTGGAGTAATGGGTTTTATCCCCTTTATGGGGACTGTTATAATCAGTATTTGCGCACCTATTGTATTTGGAGGGCTTTTATTAGGTGTGCATTATTCTGCTACTTTCAATATGCGCCTAAAATTTCAAAATATTTGGATGGGTTTTGATAATAAGTGGTTGAGTTTGATTATTATAGGGGTAATTGGTCTATTAGTTTCTCTTATATCTGGTTGGATTGCAGACTATGTTGGGGCACATTACTTAGGTTTAAATTTAACAGGTGAAATTGAATTACAAGATATAGCTTTATATCTAGTATTTGGTGTAATTAGCCTGTTTATTAATATCTTATTTAGTATAGCTTTCTTTTTTGCTATTCCACTCATTATGTTTAACGATATTAGTGCTATTGCCGCTCTTAAAGCTAGTATTAAAGGGGGATTAGCCAATATTCTACCTTTGTTGGTGTATAGTATCTTAGCAACGCTTTTAGTGTTTTTAGGCACATTACCTATGTTGCTAGGATTATTTATTGTGATACCTATGTTAGAAGCTTCTGTGTATTTAGCTTATAAAGATGTATATGTGCAAACAATATAGCGAATTTTAAGGCTGAGGTATGTAATAGTATGCCTCAGCGTATTTGGGGTGGGGTTATTAAAAGGCTAGTTTAGAAAAATATTAATAATATATAACTATTGTCTTTGTGTGACTTTTAAGAATTGCTCTAAAAGTTGTTGACCTTGAGACCAATACCCTAACCCACTGGAAGCATTAATATGCCCCAAAGCACCTACCGAAATCCAATCACTACCCCAATACTGAGCGCATTGTTTTGAGTGTTCTATTGTACCATAGGGATCATTAGTGCTAGCCACTATTAAAGAGGGAAAGCTAAAAGGTTGGGTAGGTAAGGGACTGAATCCTTTGGCTTCAGAGGGAAAGTTGCTTCCATTCGGATCAGGAACTGACACCATAAATGCCCCTTGAAGAGTGAGTTGAGTCGTATTCGCCCAATGAGCCACCATTAAACAGGCTAAACTGTGAGCGACTAACACGGTATCAGATCCCATTTTCACGATAGTTTCTTCTAGACGTTGTGCCCAAGTAGTACAAACAGGATGATCCCAATCATCTTGTATAATCCTAGTATAGTGAGGATTTTGCTGTTCCCACCGTGTTTGCCAGTGTTCAGAACCAGAATTATTAATGCCGGGTAAAATTAGTATTTTTGTCATGGTGGTGCTATCTGAGGTAATAAAATAGAGCCATATTAATAAAACTCATGCATCTAGTCTACTCAGTGAAAAAAGCTTCGTAGCTGTTTAGAGTGCTGGCTCTTCAGTAGCAAGTCGTCCTATATAACTGCGAATAGTGGAGTTAGCACCTGATTTAATTAAGCGCTCAATGAGCTTTTGATTTTTTAAGCGATAGCTTAAGTGTAAAGCGGTTTGTCCGGCTGAGTTACGTAAATTAGGATTAGCTCCCGACTGTAACAATAAATCTACTAAACCCCAAGATTCAGCATAAGTAGCATAGTTATTTAATACCATTAGCAATGGACTATTATCAGTATTATCTTGGATATTAGGATTAGCACCTTGTTCTAATAATAGCTTTACCCAAGTCAGATTATTTCTAGCTACTGCATAATGTAAAGCAGTTTTGCTATTCATATCACGGGCATTAGTATTTAAGCCTTTTTGTCTAAGGTGTGATAATAAACGCTTAATCCGTGTAGTATTAGCTGAGTACTCGGATAAGTATGGAAACTGTTCGACCAGTATATGTGGTAAATATTGCCCCTTAAGATTAGAGATATTAAGCTGAATACCCTGATCTACTAGCCACTCTACATAGTCGAGTGGTTTTTCAAAGATGCGAGCCGCAATGAATAAAGCATTTTCACCATTATTATTCGTATGATTTAGATTAGCTCCCGCTTTAATGATTTGATCTAGTACAGCCAGTTTAGTATTAGGATTAATATAAGTGCTAGCTAAAATATACATAGGCAGATTATAACCTGTATTATCTAGCTCGGTTGATTTAACTATATTAGGATCAGCACCTAGCTCAATCAGTTTCAGCAGAGCAGGTAAGTTGTCATGACGTACTGCGGCTTGTAAAGCTGTTTCACCATAAATATTACGCTGATTAATATCAATACCTTGCTTAATTAACTCTTTAAAGAGATAGTCTAGCTCATAGTCTTTAGTATGAGTACGTGCTGCTTGAAATAGCACGGTTTCGCGTTCGTAGTTTAATTGCTTCACATCAAAAGGTTTGGTTAATAAATATTTGGCTAAAGCATATTTTGCAATTCCAATATATAAAGCATTATTACCCTTAATACTTTGTGCTTTTAAGTCAGCACCTGAGTCGATCAGCAGCTCTAATAAAGCTAAGTGCTGTTTTAGTTGGGTAGCCGTAGGCTGAGGAGTATCATGCACAAACCGCTCTACAGCATGTAGTAAAACACTACGGTCTTGTTGATCAATAGCATTTAAGTCAGCTTTATAACCCAGTAAAGATTTTACAATAGTTAAATTGGGTTTTTCTATGGCTAATAATAAAGGTGTTAAGCTATCATTATTATAGATTTCAGTATCAGCACCTGCTGCTAAGAGTAGTTCAATTATAATAGGGTTTTGATTAAGCACAGCTAGGTGCAGCGCAGTATTACCATTTTCATCACGCTGATTAATATTAAGTTCAATCGCTTCTTGCTGAGTGGTGATGAGTAAAGCTCTGAGCATAGCATCATGGGCTAAATTAGCAGCTATTAAAATAGCATTCTTATTAGCCTGATTGAGAGCATTAGGATTAGCTCCACGCTTTAACAATAACTGCATGCTAGCTAATGCATCAGATTGTATTGCCCAATGCAAGGGCGTTTCTCTTGTGCTATTAGTAATATCGACCACTAAACCTTTATCTAGCAAAGCACGAATAACCTTTGGTTCATTCGCAGCGGTCGCAACATGCAATAAACTATTATTAGTATCATTAGCCGCACGGTAATACTCAGGAATAGTAATAGCACTCGATGCATTAATAGCAATACTGCGTTTATCTTTTAAGAGCTTATACCAGTAGTCCTCCGGTACTGCTAGGTTTTTAATTTTATCAGGTATTGTCCAATCAGAATGATAGGCTAATAAAGTTTGCACTAAGCCATAATCTTGTAGTTGGGTTATATAATGATTAAGGGTTTTTCCTAGTTTAGAGGAAGAGGCATAATTAATATTAGCTCCCGTTGCAATGAGTTGTTCTGCCTGTTGAGTATGTTGTTGATCTAACGCTAGTTGTAGAGCTACATAGCCTAGTTTATTAGTAAGATTAAGATTGGGTTTAAGCTCTAATAAATTGACTAAAGTATGTTGGTGATTAGCGTAAATAGCTAACATGATTGGAGTTTCACCATCTTTATTTTGAGCATTAATATCTAGGCCTAAACTAATAAGCTTTTTCATAAATTGATGCAAAGCTTTGCAATGAGTTTTAGAGCATTCTTGACGAGCTAAGTAATGTAATACGTTATTTCCTTGTCCATCTAACGCATTAAGAGGTTTAATTTTAGTTGTAATATTCTGAGCTAGGTCAAAATGCTGATTTAAAATTAATAAGTGTAAAGCGTTTTGACCAGATAAATTTTGAATATTAAAATCAATAGGTTGACTCAATAACCAATGAGCCACACTCCATGCTTTTGCCTCAAGTGCTGATAATAAGGGTGAGTTACCTTTATGATTCAGTATATTAAGATCAACCCCCGATTTTACTAATAGTTTTGCCAATACAAGCTTGTGCTCATCAGCCAGTGCGGTGTGATGAATAGTTAAATGTAAAGGCGAGTCAGTAGTGGTATTTAAAGTGCTGAGCTTTGGTTCTAATATCAGTAGTTGTTCAATAATATTATTAAGCTGTGTCAGTTGTTTCTCAGGTAATGCTTCATTAATCAATAGGCGCTGTAAAATAGAGCGTTGTTTAGTATCTAGAGCTAGTAGATCAACCCCTTGTTGCTTTAACCAATATAGCCCTTGTAACCACTCGCTTATAGTTGGTGCTGTAATGTCGTCTTGTTGGGAAGCTTGTAGGGTATTGAGCCAAAGATGTGCCAAGTTATTACCTTCGGGATCTCGGTAATTCAGGTCAGCGCCCAGTTTAATAAGCTCGCCCCAAGTATTTTGCATACTGGTTAAATCATGAAAGTTATTGATAAGTACAAAACCATAGTTAGCCCATTGTGTTTTAAGGCTAGGGATATTAAACAATGCTTGTCTAATAGCAGGTATAGATAAACAATTGAGTTCAGGATGAACTAAAGTTTGATCTAAGGCAGCTTGTTGATAGTGTTGTTTTACCCAGTGCTCTAACCAAGGAGTATTATGATCAGTGTGCTTAATTTGCTTTAAGACTATAGACGTATATTGGCTACACAGTGGTTTATGGTTTAATAAAGCTAGTAGTGGAGTGCTGGCTATGGGCTGATTTTTAAATAATTCTAGAATAAAAGCATGAGTTTCATTAAACCAACGCTCCTCGGATAAATACTCATCATTATATAATCCAGCAAATAAATTGATACTGACTTTAAATTGGGCTTGAGTACTAAGCCATTTTAAGCGCTCAATAGTAGTAGCAGGTTGATCCGTAGTTTGATTGAGTACTGCATGAAATAAAGCTTCTAACTCGGCTGTTTTAAACACGTAATTGGTGTTAGCTAGATGTTGTAGTAGTGGTAGATTATGGGCTTGTCTGGTTAATAGGTAGCTAGGACTTGCTCCCAAAGGGACATTAAGTGTTTCAGTAAAATCAAAAAGCGGTATTTTGGCACGTAACAAATCTATTAAATCAAAACCATGATTATCAATAGTAGAGACATTAGTAACTAAAGAGCTAAGTAAGAATTGATAATCCTTGTTAGTCCATTGCTGAGGCCAGGCAGTTAAAAAAGCTTTAGCGAGCTTAAGACGACCCTCAAGAATAATACTCTCTAACTGTTCTGCTTTAATAGTTAATTTGGGAATTAAGCGAGCTAACTTGAACACAAAATCAGCTTCATCAATATTAGAGCTAAGTGCATAATGACTAGGTGCTTTTAGCGTTTCTAATACCTGATTTTTTTGTGCTTGGGAGAAAGGGACTTGATGATTAATTAAATAAGTAACCATATCGATATTATAATGAGCAATAGCTTTTAAAATTAGATTATCATTATTGTCATTACTTTTTAATTCTAGTCCTTGCTGATGCACCCCTATTAGTATTTTAAAAGCATTAGCATTAACTGCATGGTTAACTAAGTTAGGATAATCTTTTAAATTAAATCCGCTTTTTTGATAAAGCTTTAACGTTTCTAAAGCATCATTTTGTAATAACACACCAATGATAGGGTCTAAATTAATCGTCTTGAGTTCAGTGACAGAGAGCAGCTTAGTATTAATTGCTAGTGCTTTATCACCTTGTGCAGCCACACTGAGTAGTAATTCTTGAGCTAGGTCTGGATTATGAGCAAATTCAAACTGATAACTTGGGTGATTAACTAAAAACTCCGCTGGCTTGAGTAGCTTTTTATCTAGTAGGGTTTTTAATAGGCTAATATCGTCTGGAGTTGATTGAAAGCTGAGATTCGCATTAAGTAGGAGTGGGATAGTATCATAATACTCTTGCGTTAATGCCCAATTCATAATATGAGTATAATCATCTACGGGTAGATTAGGATCGAGTCCTTGATTTAATAGCCAAGGTATTAAGGCTTGTTTCTGATTATGAGTTAAGCTCCATTGCCAAATCGAGAACTGATCAATCGTAGGATCTTTTAAAATAGGCGGTAATAAAGCTTGAATAGTTGCTAGGCTTTGTTTAGAGAGTTGGTTAACTACGCGTAAATTTACTGCGGAGTCGGTGAGAACTTGCTGAGCTTGAGCGTTTAGTAAATGGTTTAAGGTGGCTAAATTAATGGGATAAGCTAAAGCTATTTCTAAGCTACTACGCCCTGCCGCATCGGTTATCAGGGGATCGGCTTTAGCATTAAAAAGCAAGCTTAGCATAACCTCAATATCGTCAGGATAGTGTGGTGCGATATGAAACGCATAATGCAGTGCGGTTTCACCATAATGGTTTTTAGTATTAGGATTAGCTCCTTGATTTAATAAGCGAGTTATTTGCTTAATATCTGCCTGACGCACCGCTCGATGCAAAGGAGTATTCTGCCATTGATCATTCTCAGTAAAATTATCTTGTTTATCAGGATAGCTATTAAAACGTGATTTCAGGTTACTATATTGACTAGGTATTAAATCACGCGCTACTTGCTTACCCCAAGTAATAGTATTTTTTGCAGCACCTAGCTCTAATAAAGGTATTATTAAAAACTCATCGCCTAGCTGAGCAGCATAATGGAGAGCAGTCCAATCTCCTTTACTACGATTATGAATATCTGCTCCTAAATTTAATAGCTTATGCGCAAAAGGTTTTAAATTTAAAGCCAAGGCGGTTTGCAGGGGGGTGCGCTGATCATTATCTTTAGTATGAATACTAGCACCTGCTTGTAATAAGGTATTCGCAATACCTAGCTCGACTAGCTCAATGCTTTGATGTAAAGGGGTTTTACCAAAGCTATTGACGGCATTAATATTAGCCCCTGCTTGAAGCAGTAAGTGAGTTTGAATGAGCGAGCGTCCTCTAATCGCAAGATGTAAGGGTGTATTGCCTTCCTGATCAGCTAAATTAGGATCAGCCTGATATTTTAATAGGAGCTGAGTAATTTCGGGTGAGTTATAACGAACAGAGCGTTGTAGTGCCGTTTGACCAAAAGTATCTTGTTCATTAGGGTCGGCTCCGGCTTGTAATGCCTGCTCAATCATAGGTAAAACAGTTCTTTTATCGGTCTGGCTGCTTAAATGAGCAATTAATGAAACGCCTTGCTCAGTATTAGTATTAAATTTGGCTCCTGCTTGGGTGAGTTTTTCAATAATCGTTTGATTCTGTGCCATAAATACCACCGGATTACCGTCGTTATTAATGGCATGTACATCAGCTCCTTTAGCAAGCAATTGGTCTAATACTAAATGCAGTCCTTGCTGTGCCGCATAATGCAGTGGGGTATTACCTGATTCATCAGCCCCTGTTATATCAGCGCCTGCAGCTATTAATAATAAGGCATTACGAGTTTGCTTAGCTAAGATAGCCAAATGTAAGGCTGTTTGCCCTTCTTGATTACTGAGATTAAGTTTAGCTCTTGCTTCAATTAGCTGTTCTAATACGGAGGGAGATGTTTTTAGTTCATATTGAGCGGCTTTATGTAATACCGCAGCACCACTGTAATCTAGTGTATTAAGGTCTGCTCCTTGTTTTATATAAAGCGCTAAATCTTCAATCGTTTCGACTTGGCGTTCTACGAGTCTATGCAGTGCAGATTTTCCTTCATTGTCTACCATAGCAGCATCTGCGTTTTCTTGTAATAGATACCTAGCTAATAGTGTTTCTCCGGCTTCAGCAGCGAGTATTAATGGGGTTTTGCCTTGTTGATTTTGAATGTTTAGTTCGGGCTTTTCAGCTAAGAGGGTGAATACAATAGCGTTAGCATCATTAAAATAAGAGGGATTAAGCGCTAAGTGTAAAGGGGTATTGCCGCTATGATCGCTGATCGAGGGATTAGCTTGTTGAGATAATAAGTATTTAACTAGCGCTAATTGCCCCGTTTCTACCGCAATATGGAGTGGGGTTGAGCCTTGTTTATTCTGGGTATTGATATGTTTAGGCGAAAGGCTTAGCGCTAGTGCTAATTGTTGACCTTTTACCGCGCTGTGCAAGAGGGTATCACCAGTACAAGGGTTATCCCATTGGGCTAAAGTATCAGATTTTTTACCTAGCAATTGCGTTAATAGTTTTAGATTACCGGTTTCAGCCGCAATACCTGCGAGTGTCGAGCACGCATGATTTTGCCTTTGTTCAGGAGGGGCTAAAGCGGGAATGCCTAATTGAGTGAGATAATCCAATACAGGCATTTGATTGGATTTAGCCGCCACCTGCACTAGAGTTTCAGGGGTACGAACTAGAGTATCACCGTGTTGATGAAAATATTTGACTAGCTCTAAGTGACCTTGTGCGACGGCTAGGTCGGCATGATCGAGGGTTAATCCTTGGCTGACCCAATAGCGCACTATAGGCACACTGCCAGACTCAACCGCTGCTTTCATCCACTCGCTACGTTGTGGGAGGGTCGCGGTTAGCTCAGGTCGTTGTTTTAGCAACCATTCTAGCACGCCAAGCTGGGCACTTTTGAGGGCGTGTTCGACTAGCTCTGGGCAGTCCTTACGTAAGGGCAGGAGACGTTCAGCGGCTGCAATATGACCATTGGCTAGGGCTTGATAAATTTCGCAATGAGTCGCCTCTGAGTGATCAGGTAACAAGTGATCAGGATGATGATCAGCAAACACCATGAGTTGATCGAGTAACCTTACATCCCCCCGCCGTGCAGCATAGAAAATAGCCCGTTGAGCGGTATTAAAGGTGTCAAGGCGTAGATATGGCAACATGGCATAGGCATTGCTCATTTGATCACCCGCCAATGCTATAGTCAGGGCGCTATGTTGATCCTTATTACCACTGATACCGGGGTCTGCGCCTAGCTGAAGTAAGGCGTTTAATTCAGTAGCTTGGGTGAGTACAGCAGCGGCTTGCAGCTTATCGCGTAATAGTACTTGTGCTTCTATGCCGCTAGGGACAGCGACGGTTTGAGTACTAATAGTCGGTTGCTTATTACTTTGGCGGTACACATGATAAGCACTACTGACTACGAGTACTAGCAAAGCTATGACTAAAGAGGGTAACAATGCTTTCAGTGTCGTCCAGTTCATGTTATCAGCACCTTCGATCCTTGTGATGGATTCAGTATAGCGCAGTTTGAGCGATTTTAATTTCAGTTAAGGTTGAATGCATCTCAAGGATGAGGTTGACATAGGTCTTAAGCTTCCAGCGGTGCTATTATAGATGCCGCCTTAAAAACACTAATAGGAACTCATTCGTGGATGCATTACAAAGTTTTATTTTAGGGATTATTGAGGGGGTTACTGAGTTTTTACCTATTTCCTCTACGGGGCATTTAATTGTCGCTAGTGAGTTAATGGGACTGCCTCAAACTGAGGGTCATATGGCCTTTGAAGTGATTATCCAATTAGCCGCTATTTTAGCAGTAGTGGCTAATTATCGGGAAAAGTTTAGCCCCCAATATTTTGAGTTATGGGTGAAAGTCGTTTTAGCTTTTATTCCTATTGGAGCCGTGGGGTTTTTGTTGAGTGCACAAGTTAAAGCCTTGTTCTCAGTAGAAATTGTGGCAGCGATGTTTATTGTAGGTGGGATAGTCTTTTTGTTAGTGGAGCGTTATTTAAAGCATCATACCCCTAGCGTGCAGCAAGTCGAGGATCTGTCTTACCGACAAGCGCTATGGATTGGTGTGGCACAGATTTTTGCTCTACTTCCGGGCATGAGTCGAGCGGGTGCTACCATCGTCGGGGCTTTATTGGTGGGTTTAAGTCGTAAAGCCAGTGCCGAGTTTTCCTTTTTATTGGCGTTGCCGGTCATGGTAGCAACCAGTGGCTTAGATTTAGTCAAGCACTATGATCAGTTTCAGGGTGAGCAAGCTTTAACACTGATTATTGGCTTTATCACTGCTTTTGTGAGCGCCTATTTAGTGATGAGATTATTTATTGCCTTTTTAAATCGTTTTACCTTTAATGCATTTGGTATTTACCGTATTTTATTTGGCTTATTATTATTCTATTTGCTTTACGCTGGGGTGATTTCACCGCAAGCGCATGCTTAACAGCAGTCTGCTGAGCCTCTAACCCATGTTCAAGAGGCTCTCAGTTGCCTAACTCAGACTTCAGTCTAAACAGGGCTAAATGGTTCTATCTCAGTATCTAGTACTATTTAACAGTCTAATTATCATGGCTTTTTTAAGACCATAAATAAAAGAATAGAGTATTTAAATTTATTTATAGTATAATTTAGTCTAAGCAGGTTCTAAACCTATAGTTACAACTAGAGCAAGGCTTATTTGTTAAGTCCAATGCCGCACATAACAAACGAACAATCCTAATAGTCAATTATAAAATTTAAAGAATGGGGATTTATTGTGCAAAACAAGTGGTCGCATAGCGTAGGGCGGTTTGCCAATTTATTATTTTTATTCAGTATCTTAGTGCTATGGTCTTCCACTAGCTATGCAGAGAGAGTCACATTATTAAATTCCGCCACGAGTAGTGCCTCCGGTTCGGGAAGTGCGGGTATGGCGAGTCTAACAGGGTTTAATATTCCCACAGGGGATAATCGAGCGCTTATGATTGTAGTGGCGTTTGAGCGTGATCATTGCGATAAAGCGACCGATAACTGTACCAGCACCAATACGGGAGCGACGGGGGATTTAGCGGATAATTTTGCTTACGATAGTGGGCATTATAATAGCAGCAATGTGCATGTGACAGCGAGGGTACAAGCCGGAACTAACACGATCACTAAAAAGAATGCTTTATTACTAAGTGGTGCGCCCAGTGGGGATTTGCGCTTTACTCTCAATCGTAAAGAGCTAAGAAATGCCAGCAATGTAGTGATTGCCAATACGACTTATTTTTCTCTCGAAACTTATACCATTGTGTTTTATGAATCCGAACTCAAGACGCTGCTCAATGGGGCTAGTTCGGGTTTAGTAGATATTGCTTTCCCCACAGTGCCACTGCCTAAGTCAACAGGCGATGATATGATAGTGGCAGCTTATGTGTTTGATAATGTTAAACAAAATAATCGTGGTATTGTCCGAGCTAATGCTGGTGTCTATACCCCTACGACGGGGGCTATTGCTGGAAATTATACCTTAACCACCCCTAATTTCGATGCAGGCGATACGCTAGTGCATATGAATGATTATTTTATGGTGGTTGGAGTGTCTAGTTTAGGCTATCCCGCTTCTAAGGGGGGCTTTACCTTAATTAATTCGTACTATCGTGAGATTCATACGGCGACTACCACGAATAATCAGGGGCGTTTTGATACGGTATTTTCTACGGGTTCGCAAGAGCCTGATGGGATGAGTTTAACCACACAACGTTATAATGCTAATTATGACGGTTTAGGCACTAATTATGCTATTCAGTCGGCAGGGCTATCCACCGATAGACTTAATGCCCTCAATGTGGCGAGTTATGTCATCTATTCGCATAATCGTGATACCTCGGATGCACAAGAAGATTACCCCATTGCACAACATGATGTGGTGGGTGTGCGTCTAGGTAATTTAGTGGATGAAGATTGGGTCAGCTATCTAGGCTACAACCCAAGGGCTAGGGCGGATGATTTGGATGGGGTAGATGATGAGGATGGAGTGACGTTTCCCGCTACCATTACGCCCAATAGCACTATAACTGCTGCGGTCAATGTGCAAAATGGCAGTGGTTATCTGAATGCTTGGATCGATTGGAATCGAGACGCAGATTTTGATGATGTGGGTGAGCGTCTAGCAACCGAAATGCCCATTAATACAGGGGTAGTCAATCTCAGTATTACAGTTCCAGCACTCGTTCCTCCTGAAACTTTCGCCCGTTTTCGAGTGTGCAGTGCTTTAGGGCAGTGTAATACTCCAGCAGGCATTGCTACCTCAGGCGAGGTGGAGGATCACGTAGTGAGCTTTAATGATCCTAAGTCATTGCCTAATGTCGCAGGTACGACGGCGGGAGCCTGCTCGCCTACCGGAGGGGCAGATGTCTTATTTGTATTAGATAATTCTGGTTCCATTGATCTTATGGAGTACGCCAACTTTGCGTCTAATGTGGTGAATGTGGGTAATCAGTTATTGGCAAGTAATTCAGAAACACGAATTGCGGTAGCGCATTATGGTGGGGTTTATAGAAGTAATGAGTTTGGGCAGCATGTTTATTTTGAACGTGATTTTTCCAAGGCTAATGTAGTAAATCCTATTCGCCAGTTTGGACCTTTAGGCTTAGCCATGCCGAACTTAGTGATGGATAATTTAGCGGGCGCGGTGCTGCAAATGATGTATGGATTAGATAATAATCCTGCTACAGATTCGGTGTTTATATTGAGTAGTTTACGTAGCTTGAATCGAGATTTATCCAAGCCTTTGCAGATTGTGATTTTTACGGATGCGTGGCGTTATGCCGATTACGGAAGCGCACTGATTGATGGTGCAGGGTTTGCTTTTGAGCCAGATGATGGCTCTAGTTTTACCATTTTTAATAAACTCAAAGCACAAGGCATTAAATTCACCGTAGTACTCTATCCAGATAATGAACCCACTGCTTTGCCAGCAGCGGCGGCCATTGCGTCTAAAGGAGGTAGTTATAACGGCACGGTAGAGGCTAATACGGCTGATCCTGAAGGTTCGGGGACACCTAGACGCTTAGTAGAAGCTACGACAAGCTTTACCTTAACACCTGCTCAGATTGGGGATATTGCGGGTGTGATTGCTAATACTTGCCCTGCTGCACCGAATAATCCTCCGGTGATTACCAGTAATGGAGGAGCTGATACCGCAGCACTCAGCATTACTGAAAATACGCGCATGGTTACTACAGTCACCGCGACCGATGCGGATAATGATGCTCTGACCTATAGCCTGAATGGAGGAGCGGATGCAGCTAAGTTCACCATTAATGCCAGTACGGGGCTATTAGAATTTATTACTGCTCCAAGTGCAGATAGTCCTACCGATGTGGGGGGCGATAATTATTATGAAGTACAAGTGAGGGTCAGTGACGGACGCGGGGGTACTGATACACAAGCCTTGAGTATCCGAGTGGTTAAAGTCGTGAATGTATTACCTCCCATTATGGCGACTCAAGTTTGCCCTGCTAACCCACAGGATTTAGGTTATAGTGATTACCGTGTGAGATGGACTTATAACACGCCGCCTAATACTCTAGAGGCGGATCATGTGGATACGACAGTGCTAGCAAGCGCCAATGCTCAGGTAATAGGCAGTGGTTTAACTTATAGTTTTGAGCCGAGTGCTACCACTGTTATCCATCTAGCAGGTGTGAATCAGAGTAATGTGGCGAGTGCATTTAATAACGGCGACTATATTGAATATCGCTTTAGCACCTTAACTACTATGCCGGCTAATCAATTGCTGAATGGACTAGGTTTTCAGATTCATAATTTAGGTCAAAGCTATAAATTTAGTGTGATGGTTTCTAAAGATAATTTTGCTACTGCCAAAACACTATTGAATGACTATAGCGTGAATCCCTCAGCCGTAGGGTTTTATCAGTTGGCTTTTGTTGAGCCTATGTATTTAGAGGCAAATACGGCGTATCAACTACGCGTGGTATTTCACTCAGCCGCTGATGCCAGTAATGTCTATTGGGATGATCTCCATTTAAGCATGGGCTTATGCCAAGATTTTGGTGATGCACCTGCAAGTTATGGTTCCGCTCCTCATGGCTTAGTACCTGCTATGAGTCTTTATCTAGGCGCAGTAGCCCCTGATGCTGAAGCTGATGCGTTAGTGAGTAATAATGCACAAGGCGATAATCAGGCAGGTTTACGTCCTAATGATGAGGAAGGTATCACTCTACCTAATACGATTATTGCTAAGCAATCCACCTATGAAGTGCGAGTGGTAGGTTCGGGTTACCTACAAGCGTGGATCGACTGGAATACTAATGGTGTATTTGAAGCAAGCGAGCAAATCGCTACCAATCTAGCGGATAGTGATAATAATGGTTTGATTACTTTAGCGATTAATGCGCCGAATGCAGTGAGTAATCTGACTACCTTTATGCGCCTACGTTGGGCTAATCAACTCAATGTCAATGCCAACATGCCCGTATTGCAAGGTGAGGTAGAGGACTATCTAGTCAATTTTCAAATCACTAATAATGCGCCCGTCATTACCAGCAATGGGGGCGGAGATAATGCCTATCTGAGCATTACGGAAAATACTACCGTAGTAACCACGGTTACGGCGACCGACGCCGACAATGATGTATTGACCTATAGCCTTAATGGAGGAGCCGATGCGTCTAAATTTACTATTAATGCGAGTACAGGTGTTTTAGCCTTTACCAGTGCGCCTTCATTTAATAATCCTCAGGATGTAGGGGGAAATAATATTTATGAGGTGCGAGTACAAGTCTCAGATAATAGAGGTGGTGTTGATAATCAGCTAGTGAGTGTTGCTGTACTAGAGTCGCAGGTGTGTTTACCGATACCTGCTACCAGTGTTGTTAATGCCAGTATTTCAGCCGCCAATGAATATATTTTAACACAATCCTTGCAGGGGCAGCGTGGCGCCTTATGGGGTAATAATCGAATTAACTTAAATGCGTCTTTCGACTATCGAGCCAAAGTGTATTTAGGGAACGATAGTACGGGGGCGGATGGTATGACGTTTACCTTACAACCCTTGGGCAATAATGTCATCGGTCAGGCAGGGCGCGGTTTAGGGTCGGGCGATGGAGGCGATGGGGCTAGCGGTAAGGGGCTTGATCCTTCCTTAGTGATTGAATTAGATACTCATACCAATCTTGAGCCGAATTGGTATGACCCCGCACAAGATCATCTTGCGATTTATTCCAATGGTAATACTCGCCACAATGGAGCCGCGACCGATTTAGTTAGCCCTATTAGTTTGGGTAATATTAGTGACGGGCGCTATCACGATTTCAGAGTGGTATGGAATGCTGCTACTAAAACCCTCCAAGTCTATTTTGATAATACCTTACAAGCGACTAAAGTGGTTGATTTAGTGAGTATATTAGGTACAGCCACCCCTTATTGGGGTTATACCGCCTCGACGGGCGCTCGGTTTAATCTACACAAAGTCTGTAATAAAACCGATCCTAGTATTCCCTCGAATTACCCCCCGATCATTACCAGTAATGGCGGTGGGGATACGGCGGCTATTAGTATCAATGAAAATACTACGGCTGTAACGACGGTCACAGCAACCGATGCCGATAACGATACTTTAAGTTACAGCATTAGTGGCGGAGCGGATGCGGCAAAATTCACCCTGAATGCTAGTACTGGCGTATTGCAATTTATAACTGCTCCTGATTTTGAGTCGCCCAATGACGCAGATGGTAATAATAGCTATATCGTGCGAGTGAAAGTGGTGGATGGTAAAGGGGGCGAAGATCAACAAACCTTGACAGTTAGCGTGCTAGATCAAGTCGACATTGTGGGTGTAAGAGTACGTGCTTTCTTGCAAGGACCTTATGATGCAGAGCAAGTGTTGATGCAAGATAATTTGCGTAGCACTAATCTGATCCCTTTGACACAACCGTATAAAACTCAACCTTTTAACTATCAAGGTACGGAAACGGTCTCCACGACACGCTTAGCGGTGACTGGAGTAACGGCGTTAGTCGATTGGGTGTTAATTGAGCTACGTTCAGCGGCTAATCCTAATACCGTAGTAGCGCGTAAAGCGGCATTACTAACCCGCAGTGGTGATGTGATTAATCCCGCTAGTGATCAAACGCTATTGAGTTTTGACGGTGTAGATAGCTCTCAATCCTACTATGTGGCAGTGGTACACCGTAATCATTTAGCGGTGATGAGTAGTAATACTTTTAATCTAGGGCTGGCTAATGCGGTATTGATTGATTTTACTGCTCCTACGACTAGCACCCATGGTGGGCTTAATGCGCGTTTGACCCATGGCATAGTGAGCCTAATGTGGGCGGGGGATGCCAACCGCAGTCAATTCGTGATTGCTAATGGCCCTGATAATGATCCTATGTCAGTACTGAATGCAGCACTGCTAGCCTCTGGCAATACCTTCTTAAACTCTAATTATATTGTTAATGGTTATAGCTCGAATGATTTGGATCTGAATGGTTATTCGTTATTTTCTGGTCCTAATAATGATCTCAATATTGTCATTGGTAATGTGTTAATGCATGGGGCTAATGCTACACGCTCGTCTAATTATGTGATTCAGAGTGGTGTAGCGCGTTAGCTAATGAATCCACAGCTAATGAATCCACCATCATAATGAGGTAGCAGTGCATCACTACTACCTCATTAGGTTATGGGATGGAGTTGTTGACTCAACCACTGACTAATACGCTGATCCAGCCAATAGTGTGCTTGCCAAGGCCATTGACCTTGTACAAAGCCGACATGCCCGCCGTGCTCGCTAATAGCTAATGTAACTGCTGCACTGATCTCTGAGGCAGTGGGTACAATGGCAGGTGTCATAAAGGGATCATCTTTAGCGTGAATAATCAAGGTAGGGTAGTGAATTGCTTTTAAAAACGCTGCTGAGCTGCTTTTAGCATAGTAATCCGCCGCATCTTTAAAACCATTCAAGGGGGCGGTTACTTGGTCATCAAATTGATAGAGGGTAGTAATCTGTTCTAGGTTTACTGCTAAAGGTTTAGGACGATTGTGAAATTTGCGTCGATAGCTGTTTTTTAAATCGTTGAGTAAGTGCCGCCCATACAGTTTAGAAAATCCCTGCTCTAAGCGTTGAGCACAGGCCGCTAATTGAAAAGGAATAGAAATAGCGACCGCCGCGCGAATGGTGGTATTGACGCCCACCTCACCCATGTATTTTAGAGTGAGATTACCCCCTAACGAAAAACCTACTAAACCCACTACAGTGCGCTGCGTAGCCGCTAAATAATCAAGCACTTCCGCTACATCCTGAGTACGTCCCGAATGATAGCTATAGGGCTTATGGTTGGGGATGCCGGCACTACCGCGTAATTGCATGAAAATCGGACTAAAACCAGCCTCATATAAAGCTTTTAAGGTCGGTTTAGCATAATGCGACTCAAGAGAGCCTTCTAAGCCGTGAATCACTAAGATGTAAGGTGAATTAGGTCGACCATAACGTTGCAATTGAATACTATCGCCATCGCTTAAAGTCACCGCTTCTACCACGAGGGGTAAAGTAGGACGGTGGCGCATAAAAACAGGCCAAATAGTTTGCAAATGGGGCGAACGTAACCACCATGCAGGCTTAAAAGTTTGTGACATAATGCTTATAAACCTTGTTCCAATAAAGCGCTCACTAAGGCAGTAACGGGTGCTTGAGTACCTAAGCGTTGATGCCGCTCTAATACCGCTCCACTAATGGCGGCTAGCTCCAAAGGACGACCTTGCTCACGATCCACGAGCATCGAGGTTTTAATCGCATCAAAGCTCTTGATTAAGTTAAACATTTCATCCACATCTCCTTGGGACATAGCGACACCATCCGCCCGTGCCGCTTGTGCGGTTTCCTGCATCAGTTGATAAACCGTGTGTCCATAAGTGGGGTGTGAGGTGAGGGTGCGGGTATCTAAACGAGTCAGGGCTGAGAGCGGGTTAACTCCATTATTAATCAATAATTTACGCCATAATTCGTATTGAATATCCGCTGTCACAAAAGTAGGAATACCTGCGGTTTGAAAATCAGTCTGCCAGTGAGTTAAGGCGGCAGGGGGAGGATTTTGTGAATGATTAGGCCAATACCCCATGACAATTTGTGCAATGCCAGTCGCTTCAACCACAGCGGGGGAAACAATATGCCCGCCAATACGTACCGCTAAACCGCCAATAGTCCGTTCACGCCCTACCACTTCAGCTATTAGGCGCTCATTATCGACACCATTTTGTAGCGATAAAATCGGGGTTTTTGTGTCAGTAGCCGTCAGCCAGTTTTTCCATGAATTACGCCATTGCGCAGTCGCTCCGGCTTTAATGGTCAAAATAATTAAGTCGAACTCGTGTGCTGGATAAGTTTGATGCAGTTCTACCTCATCGCAAATGGTAACTTGCTGATGAAATTGTAAAGTAGGGTGCGTGACCTTTAAACCTTGTTCTTGGATAGCTTTAAGGTGCATCCCACGCGCTACAAACACGACTTTATGCCCGGCGTGTTGTAATCGCGCCCCGTAATACGCACCAATCCCACCTGTCCCTACCATTAAAATGTGCATGACACTGCTCCTGCCAAAGGTTGAGGTTTTGCCGTATGCTACAGGGCTTTGAGCCGCCTGCCAAATAACCTAAGTATGCCCTAATGTGTTTACCTAATTTAATCAATACTTTAATGCTGATCTGTGGTTTAATGCTTACCACTGCACTGTATGCAGATAGTACCAAACCGCAGCGTATAGTCTCTCTGAATGTGTGTACTGATCAGTGGTTGTTATTATTAGCCGATCCTGAGCAAATTGCCTCAATCACTCATTTATCTCATGAAGAGGGGGCGTCCTATTTATTAAACCAAGCCTTAAAATACCCTACCAATAAAGGGCGAGCTGAAGATATATTGCCTTTTAAACCCGATTTAGTGATTAGCAGTGATTATACTAGCCCTAATACTTTAAATTTATTGCGCGAATTAAACATTCGCGTAGAGACTTTACCCATTGCGGATAACTGGGAGAGTACTTTAAAGGGTATTGAGCGAATGGCAAGTTTAATTGGTCATCCTGAACGGGGTAAGCAAGTCATTAATGACATGCAGCAACGTTTAAGACAATTACCCTCTATTCCAGAGCATAAACCCTTAATTGCCTCCTATGAGCCGAATGGTTATACCGTCGGCAATGAATCTTTATTAGGACAAGCGATTCAACAAGCAGGTTGGCAAAATGTGGCGGAATTAGCAGGTATTACTCACTACGGGCAATTAGATCTGGAAACCATGATTCAATTAAAACCCCAAGCGCTGATTGAGTCACCCTATCGTAATAATACTTGGTCACGCGCTGAGGTATTGCCACAACATCCCGCATTACGTAAGGCAGGCATTAATCCCCAAGTGATTCATTTACCTAGTGCGATGACCATTTGTGCGGGACCTTGGTCGGTAGAGGTAGCAGAGCGTTTAGCGCAAGCACGCCTGCAATTAACTACTAGGAAATTATCCGAATGAAACAAGGTAAGCTCTTAGCCTTATTGAGTGTTTTAGTGGTCATACTTTTTATCGCTTCATTAGGGGTGGGACGTAATCCTTTACCCATTTGGCAAGCGGCAAACGCATTAAATGTTGATTCGGTATTGACTATTATTTTAACTGAAATACGTTTACCACGAGCCTTGATTGCTTTGTTTGCCGGAGCCACTTTAGGGTTGTGTGGTGCTGCTATGCAGGGCTTATTACGTAATCCACTAGCTAGTCCCGATTTAATTGGTAGCAGTAGTGGAGCAGCTCTATGTGCAGTGACCGTATTATATTTTGGTTGGACTAATACAGCTTTTAATTTACCCCTTTTGCCCCTAGCTGGAATGGTAGGAGCCTTATTAGCCACTCTATTAGTATTTATATTAGCGGGGCGAGATGCCAGTATTAGTACCTTAATTTTGGCAGGTGTGGCTATTAATACCTTAGCGACAGCGGGAATGTCCTTATTATTAAATCTAGCGCCTAGCCCCTATGCTATGCGTGAATTAATTTTATGGACGATGGGAGATTTAACAGATCGTTCTATGGATGATTTTTATTTAATGCTCCCGTTTACTGTATTAGGTTGGGGTTTATTAATTGGAGTAGGGCGACAATTAAGTGCTTTGACCTTAGGGGAGCAAACCGCACAAACCTTAGGGGTACATCCTAATCGCTTACGCTGGCGCATCTTTTTAGCCATAGCCTTAGCAGTCGGTGCAACGGTTTCAATCACTGGAGTGATTGGTTTTATTGGTCTGGTTATACCGCATTTATTGCGTCCTTGGGTGGGGTATGATGCAGGGCGTTTATTGTGGGTATCGGCATTAGGGGGGGCGGCTTTATTATTAGCGGCGGATATTGGGGTAAGATTAATTCCAACCGAAACGCCTTTAAAGGTGGGCGTATTAACCGCAATAGTAGGTGCTCCGTTCTTTTTGCATTTGATTTTAAGTGCAAGGAGGCAGCATTTATGAGTAATAGCCTATTAAAAGCCAAAGCCATCAGTTTTAGCCAAGCCAAACGCATGATTTTAAATCAGGTTTCAATGGACGTGAGAGTAGGGGAGTTAATTGGCTTAATTGGTCCTAATGGTGCGGGTAAATCCACTCTTTTGAAAGTATTAGCCAGTTTATTAAAGCCTCAATCGGGGCGAGTACTTTGGCAAGGTAATGATTTAATTAATATAGCTCCTAATGAGCGTGCTAAAGCGCTTGCATGGTTAGAGCAAAATGGAGCGATTCATTGGCCTTTAACGGTGGAGCGTTTAGTGGCTTTGGGGCGCTTACCGCATTTAGCGGCTTGGCAAAAACTGACGGATGCAGATCGACAAGTATTAGAGCAAGTACTCAAGCAAACCGATTTGGAATTATTACGTGAGCGTGATGCGACGACTTTATCAGGCGGTGAACGTGCACGGGTATTATTGGCACGCGCCTTAGCCTCCGAGCCGCAACTACTATTAGCAGATGAGCCAGTAGCTGCACTGGATTTAGGGCATCAATTACAAACCATGCAGCTCTTGCGTGAGTTTGCACAAGGTGAGAAAGCAGGCATAGTTGTTTTACATGATTTGGCATTAGCGGCGCGGTATTGTGATCGTTTATGTTTAATGCAACACGGGCAAATAGTGGCTGAGGGCAAACCGGAGCAGGTATTAACGCCAGCGTTATTAGCTCAGGTGTATGGAGTGGAGTGTGTGTTGGGTAGTATGCCCTATCCTTGGGTAGTGCCGTTAAAAATAAATAAAGTATCGAAGGATTAGTTTTTTACCTCCAATTGTTGTGAAAAATTCATTTTTTATTGTTTTATTCATTAAGCAATAACTATAATATTGATCAATTAACAATTGGTATCTTGACATGAAATATAAATTAATAGCATTTTTGTTGGGAAGTATTTTAATAGCAGATGCTGCATTGGCTTGTTCACCGCCACGCTACCGTTCTCCTGCTAATCAACTTAAAGTTTTAAACTCACCTTTAGCGCTAATGCGAATTTCTAATAATGGGCTGTTTTTATTGAAGATGGTACCTACTTTTTGGGAACAAAAAGGTCAGGGGTATGATTTTTTTGAAAAAAAGCCGGCTTACGGAGTGGTTTATAAAATCAAACAGGATGGTGGTTTGCAGCAGTTATGGACTATCAATAATATTCATCCAGAGGCGAGCCGTAAGTATTTTTTTCCACTAACTACGATATTTTGATCGATAATGAAGGAAGTATTATTAAGGTGGCTAATTATGTAATGAGAGATGATAAGAACCCTATAGTGGTTTGGTTGTATAAAAAAGGTGGGCTATTAAAACAATATCCTTTATCTTTTTTCGTAAAAAAACCTGCTTTGATTCGTTATAGTTCCTGTGCAACAGCGTTTTGGTTTGAGCAAGAAAATGCGAATGCCGTAACGATGAATGAGGATGGAGTGTTTTATTTTAAAACCATTGATGGTGTCCGTTGGGGTATTAAAGCTAGTACAGGTGCAGCTACTCAATCAAAATGAAGGCGTATATAGAAAAATCAAAGTAGACTGGGATGACATGAATATTTTGTAGAGAATTTTTAAACATCACTCTGATTATTGATATTCGTCAAAGAAGGCTTAGCGTATACTGTCTGCGAGCTTGAGGCTCAAAGTGTTAGTGTTCTGTGTAAAGTAATCAAAGGTGACAACGATGACAACATACCGTGCTCTATTAGCAGCATTATTGCTGAGTCCCTCTCTACTGCTAGCGGCTTCTCTCAATCAATCCGCATGGGTTCCGAATACCTCCAACTATGAATACGGTCATAATTCCATCCCCAATATGCAGATCACCGGAGCACCCGCCGATGCTGATTGGTCGCGTTGGGCGATGCTGCACGATAAATCAGCTTATCGCTTATATGCCTTTAAAAAAGGTAGCAAAGATACGATTTATCAATTTGCCTTTAATCCTGATACCGAAGCCTATGAGTATGGCTATGACTCCATTCCAGAGTTAAAACTGGTCGGCACACCTGCGGATGCTGATACCAGTACCTTTGCCATGTTGCACGATGGTTCGGCTTATCGCCTGTATCTTAAGCAACGAGGTAATCCTAATAAGCTTTATCAATTTGCATGGGTTGATGGGACTGAAACCTATAAATTTGGTCACAACTCGATTCCAGCAATGAATATTACGGGTTTTCCTGCCGATACCGATTGGTCACGTTGGGAAATGCTGCATGATGGTTCAGCGTATCGGATTTATGCCTTTAAACGGGGGAGCAAAACTCAGTTTTACCAAGGTAGCTTTAATCGAGCTAACAATCAATACCAATATGGTTTAAATTCTATTCCAGTACTTAATCTAGTGGGTATGCCTGCTACGAATAATCCACGGGTGGGGTTATTACATGATGGTTCGGCGTATCGGCTATATTTCTTAGGCAATTAAAGGATAGGTATGAAAACAGCGTGGTTGGCGGGTTTAATAGGGTTAGGGATTGCCACAGCGGTAGGTGCGGCGGATTGGGCGAGTGTCGAGTCCAAGGCTAAAGGTCAAACTGTGTACTTTAACGCTTGGGGTGGCGGTGAGAGCATTAATCAGTATATTGATTGGGCGGCTCAACAAACTCAAGAGCGTTATGGTGTGACTCTCAAGCACGTCAAGATCACCGATGCAGCAGAAGTCGTTAAACGCATTAAAACGGAGCTAGACGCCGGACGCTCGACGGATGGCACGGTCGATTTAATGTGGGTGAATGGCGAAAATTTCAAAGCCCTTAAGCAAGCCAACGCGCTGTATGGCAATTGGGTAGAAGCACTACCTAATTGGCAATACGTGGATTTAACTAAACCAGTGCGCCAAGATTTTTCGGAAAGTACCGATAATCTCGAAGCTCCGTGGGGTATGGCACAATTAACTTTTATTGCGGATAAAGCCAAGGTCGCCGAGCCACCGCGTTCGGCGGCTGAATTGCTAGCCTTTGCTAAAACTAATCCGGGGCGTGTGACTTACCCTAAGCCCCCAGCCTTTCACGGTACTACCTTTCTTAAGCAATTATTGACCGAACTCACTCCAGACCCCGCCGTATTGCAGCAGCCTGTCGATAGCGCACAATGGGCAGCACACACTCAACCCTTATGGGATTACTTAGATGAGCTGCATCCAGTGACATGGCGTGAGGGTAAAAATTTTCCAGCGACACAAGCCGATATGATCCCGTTACTGGCGGATGGTGAGTTGCTATTAGCCCTAACCTTTAATCCCAATGAAGCGGCGAATTTGATCGAAAGTGGTCAATTGCCCGATACTGCCTATAGTTTTGGGTTTACTAAAGGCACCATTGGCAATGTACATTTCCTTGCGATTCCTGCCAATGCTAAGGCAAAAGAGGGGGCGCAAGTGGTAGCGAATTTCCTGCTTTCCCCTGAAGCTCAAGCTCGTAAAGCAGATGTGAAAATTTGGGGCGATCCTACAGTAGTAGATGTCACCAAGCTCACCACTGAGCAACAAGCCACGATGAATAATAAAGCCAAGGGTGCTTTGGCGGAGACTGTTCCAACCTTACCTGAACCTCATGCTTCATGGGTGGAAGCGCTAGAAACAGAATGGTTAAAACGCTACGGTAGCCAATAAGTTTTGCGCGGGCTGGCACTACTGGGATTGAGTCTGATCTTCCTTCCAGTGCTATGGGCATTGGGTGGAGTGCTTCAGCCTGCTATGAACCTTGCTGTGTGGCAAGTCCTTGTGCAAGAGCCACAGTTCGTTATTGCCTTGCGCCATACCTTAATTTCTGCATTAGGCTCAACACTACTCGCTTTAGCCCTTGCTTTAAGTACCATGATGGTGCTTTATCCAAGTACAGTTTGGCAATGGCTCACACGGCGCTTAGCGCTCTTACTGGCATTCCCTCACGCTGCCTTTGCGGTGGGTTTAGGGTTTTTGCTTGCACCCAGTGGATTGATTGCCCGCTTACTAGCACCTGTCTTGGAGTGGGCGAGTCCACCCTTATGGTTAACGCCCCAAGATCCCTATGCGTTGAGTTTAATGCTGGCGCTAGCTTTAAAAGAAAGCTGGTTTTTGCTCTGGGTATTGGCAGCGGTATTACAACAGCAAGGCACGATAAGCGCTTTACAAGTCGCGCAAAGTCTAGGGTATGGCAGGCTACAAGGTTGGTTGCAAGTACTTTTGCCGCAAATACTCCCGCGTTTGGCTTGGCCTTTACTGGCAGTCATGGCTTATAGCGTGTCTGTGGTAGATATGGCATTGATTTTAGCGCCTACTACTCCGCCCCCTTTGGCAGTATTAGGTTGGCAATGGTTCAATGACATTAACCCTGAGCGTTATGCGATGGGCAGTGCTGTTTCTCTACTTTTAATGCTCATCCTAGTGGGCGCGGCTATCTGCGGTTGGTTGAGTTTCAAAGTATTACAAGTTTTTAATCAAGCACCCTCTGGTAAGCGCTGGAAGTCGGTTCACCTACCTATCAAACCTATTTGGGGGGTTGGTATAGTGCTCAGTGGCTGGCTAGCTTTGCTACTATTATTGATCTGGTCATTCGCGAATCATTGGTTTTTCCCTGCACTCTTACCTAGTACTTGGACAATTAAGGGCTGGTCACAATTAGACTGGAGTTTATTAGGCAATACAGTGGTCATTGGTGTAGCGAGTAGTGTGTTGGCTTTAATGCTAGTAGTTGCGTGGTTGGAGTCTATTAAACAGCGCTGGGATGGTGTGAGTTATTGGGTCTTAGTGCTGCCAGCAGTGCCTTTGGTAGCCGCACAATATGAAGTGGTGATTCGCCTACAAGCGGAGAGTACTTATCTGGCATTGATTTGGAGTCATTTATTATGGGTGTTGCCCTATGTATTACTGGTATTGGCGAGTACCTATCGTGGTTTTGATGCACGCTTAAGTACGAGTGCTAGAGCTTTGGGTTATGGTTATTGGCAGGTGTTGTGGTGGGTGAAATTACCCATTTTATGGCGACCCATGAGTGCAGCTTTAGCGGTAGGTTTTGCGGTAAGTGTAGCTCAATATTTGCCTACCTTAATGATGGGGGCTGGGCGGATTAATACTATGACGACCGAGGCGGTAGCGCTCAGTGCGGGGGGAAATCGGCGTACTTTAGCGGTCTATGCTGTGGGGCAGGCGTTGTTGCCGTGGTTGATGTTTATGCTAATGAATAGTTTGGCACATTGGCAAGCACGGGATAGAGTGGGCTTGCGTTGAGTTACTCGCTACTAGGTTGTATTCCTTACGCAGGCGCTGTAAATACGTCCTTGTACGCTTCAAGGCGGCATCCCTGCCGCCAAGACTGCTCCAGCAATATAACCTAGTAGCGAGTGCACAGATGCTTCAGCTCAGTGATGTGACGATTGCAAAAAATAATCAAGTGTTGATTTCAGACCTGAATCTTACGATTGCCAAGGGTGAGATCATGACTCTAATGGGGGGGTCAGGTAGTGGTAAATCAACGCTTTTGAGTTGGATATTGGGAGCTTTGCCCGAAGTATTTCAAGCACAAGGTCAGTTGCAATTGAATAGTCGAGTGCTGAATCAGTTGCCAATAGAGCAGCGCCGCATTGGGGTTATTTTTCAGGATGATGTGTTATTTCCGCATTGGAGTGTGGGACAAAATCTGGCATTCGCTTTGCCCAATACTTTTAAAGGTAAAGCGCGACGAGAATATATTGAGCAGGTGTTGGGACAGGTGGGGTTAGGTGGGTTTTATGTGCGTGATCCGGCTACTTTGTCGGGTGGGCAGCGTTCGCGGGTGAGTGTGTTACGTGCTTTAGTAGCCCAGCCGCAGGCGTTATTGTTGGATGAGCCTTTTGCTAAATTAGATCGTGCTTTGCGGGCGCAGGTCAGGGATTGGGTGTTTGAGCAGGTGCAAGCCTTACAGATTCCGGTGTTATTGGTAACCCATGATCATGAAGATGTACCTGCGGGGGGGCGAGTGGTGCAGTTGAATTCAGCATTAGGGGGTAAGGGATGTTAGATAAAACTATTATAGCTCGCTTAAAACCCGTGCTAACAATCTTGGCTCAGCGTTTAGTGGCTCAGGGAGTGAGTCCTAATCAGGTCACGATTCTAGGGTTTGTATTAGGACTGTTGACTTTGCCCGCGCTTTATTTTGATTGTTATTCAATTGCAATAATCTTAATTATGTTAAATAGACTAGCTGATGGCTTGGATGGAGCTATAGCTAGATTACAACAACCCACGGATCGAGGTGCTTTTTTAGATATTACCTTAGACTTTTTGTTTTATTCTGCCATTCCCTTAGGGTTTGCTTTGGCAAATCCTGCTCAAAATGCTTTAGCCGCCGCAGTATTAATTTATGCCTTTATTGGCACGGGATGCAGTTTTCTAGCTTTTGCAATCATTGCTGCCAAGCGTGGTTTGACTAGCACGGCTTATACTGAAAAGGGTTTTTATTATTTAGGGGGATTAACCGAGGCTACGGAAACGATTGCAGTATTTATTTTAATGTGTTTATTTCCCAGTTATTTTCCCGTCTTGGCTTATAGCTTTGCGGCTTTGTGTTTTATGACTACGGCATTACGGATTAAAGCAGGGTGGGAGGTGTTTGATTCTTAGTTAAAGCACACTCGAATCTCACTAGGCAAGGTTAATAATTACTGCTATGCTTGGTTAATCCCTGTTCAGGTGAGAGTCAGCATGCCGCATATCCCGCCAGTGAATTTAATTAACCAAGTTGTTACCGCTCGTATTGTCGTACAGCGCTTGGATAACTGCGATCTTCGTCTAGAGGGTGGGCAATTACTACGTTTATATCAAAGTGATAGTAAGGCTTGGAAGTCTGAGCAGCTCATGGGGCAGTTACATGAATATCAAGTTGGTAAAGAGCTTAAGGTCTTAGTGATGCATCGGCGTACTGAGGATGGGGGCGTTTATTATGTCAATGAGCGCTGGGCTGAGCGTTCAGAGGATGAGGTTCCTCTAGAAATAGGGATGTTAGTCAAGGGACAGGTAGTAGCTGAGGTTTTAAAAGCTAATAATCTCATAGGGTATTATGTACAGCTACATCCCAATGAAAAAGGCTACAAGCAACCGGATGCTCGTGTGTATTTACCTTTAGAAGAGTTACCTTGGGAGGATGGTAGCTTAACTGAGCGCCCTATTAATCCTAGTAGTAAACGTTTATCGTTATGGATAGAGGATTGGGTAGAGTTAGAGATTATAGATTTAAAATCATTACCCCTGTTTTCAGAAGCCAGTCTAATCAAGTGTATTCACCATCGAGATGCCAGTTTTTATTATAAATCCTATTATAGTCCTACCACCTTATTAGCCTCAAATACCGAGTTGCAAGCTTTCAAAGATAAGCAGCTAGAACAACCTATTGATGGAAAAAAACTGCTATTAGGTAAGAGAATAGCGGTATTAGATGATACAGAGAAAAAACTTCAATTACTTTGTCAGTTGTTGACGAAGAATGGAGTCGAGGTGGAATGTATTCAGGTTATTCATGGGCGAATAGGTATTGCTGCTAAAAGTTTGTATGAAAAAATTAAATCCACCGCCATTGATTTAGTATTAGTAGATTATGCGCTACCTCAGCCTTATCAAGGAACTGAGCTTATTGATCAAACTTATAAGTTAATAATAGAAGATGGTTTGTCTATAGTACCAGATTTCGTTTTGATTTCGAGCTATATTGAGCAAAAAGACATTGATTATGCGCGTAAAAAGCTTCCTTTTTTAAAAGGTTTTTTGGTACGCCCTATTAAAATAGATCAATTAGAACAGTTACTAAAGCATGAGGAGAGCGATAATCTATGGCGCACCTCACCTTATTATCATAATTTAGCTCAACTCGCCCAACCTAATCGTGCTAAAGAATTACCTGAGCTAGTACATGAAATAATTCAGCAGGGCATGGCTAGTTTTATTATTTTACTAGAGGTTGAAAAAAAACAGAGCCTTAGTTGGAGTGTTGGAATAGGCTCAATACCATTTAAGCCAGATGATTTATCTTATATTGAACAGCACTCTGATTTAAAGGTTTTAATTCGCGGTAAGTACACAGAGCTAAGTTATAGTAATGATAAAAATATTTTACTAGGTATTCATAATCAAAAAGCTGTTTGGCAGTTTCTTAGCATTAGCAGTGAAACTAAGTATATTTTGGGTATTGGTTACAACGCTACTAATAGTAGTTATCATGGTTTAATTACTCAGCTAATTATACAAAGTTTAAATGATAAAGCATGGCGTATTTGGGTAGACCATCATGCCAATTTTATTAGTAGCGGGGTGTTAGTACATAGTTTGGCACACGAGTATCAAAACTATTTAAATAATTTAGCTAATATTGGTCATTTAATAGGATTAATGATCGAGCATAAGGATATGAATCTTACAAAGCTTGCTAAGTTAGGTAGTCAGTTAAAGGAGCAGACTCAGCAAGCTACTGAGCTAATTGATATTTTATTACAAGGTTTAAGCCATCGTTTTAGTCCCATCAAATTAGTGGATGTGGTTAGGCAGGTAGAACGCTTAGTACAATCATCGTTTGTAGAGGGTAACACGGTGCTTAAAATTGGGCAGATACCTGATATAACGTTAGGTATACCCAGTGCAATCATAACAACTGTAATGGTTAATTTGATACTTAATGGCGATAAACATCATTATCGTAATGAAACTAGATTGGTGAATCTTTGTATATCTTTGGATAAAAGTTCTAGTAGCTCTTTATTAAGCATCGCTGTTCAAGATAATGGACCTGGTATTCATACTCGTAATCTAGATAGATTATTCAAGATAGGGTACTCAAGTGCTAGTAGCGATGAGGGAAAACACGGTATAGGTCTCTGGCTATCTACTGAACTACTGAAAAGAGTTCAAGGCACTATCTGGTTGGATGAAAATTTGATGGGACTAGGTTGTACCTTTAAGTTTCACGTACCACTTAGCTTAATATAGAGAGAGATTACTATGAGTCTAAATATATTAGTAATAGATGATGATAATACTTTTACCAACCATATTGAAATGTTTGCTGATTATTTAGATTGGAAGGTTAAAATTTTAGATATAAACAGTATAAATGAAGTTAGTATTAATCTATTAAATAGCGCAGATTATATTATTTTAGATGGAAAAATACCTAGTATTAAAAATATTGTATTCTTTTTAGAAGAAAATAGTCTTAAAGATAGAGTTATTTTTGTCTCTGGTAAGCTCAATAGTCACAAGTTAGGGGCTAAATATGGTTTTAAATTAACTTATCAAAAGCCTGTTGATCTTGTTAAGATTAATGATGATTTAAGAAGGGTTGATGGTGAAAATAATATAAAATTATATAGTGATGCCAGTTCAAATGATGGTTATATATCGGAGAAAGATATTTTATGGAAAGCCTTTAATAAGCTGGCGCCTGCGGTAACTATTCATAAAAAAAATAATAGTATTGATCCTGTTTTTGGTAATGAATCATCTAGGGAATCACCTTTTTCAATCCCTTTTAATGAGAGGCAAAGTGTTAACTTAAGGTTGCTCAAAGTGGATTTAGACGAAAAGCAGCGTGATAATTCAAAAATTAGAATGTCCTCAAGAGAGGACTGGAATAGTGAAATTAATGCATGGGTTTATTCACGTCTTTACGATAGTCATCATTACTACTGGCTAACGCGACAAGTCATGCAGGAGGAGTATTTAGCTACCCCGTTAAGTGCTCATGATAGTTTGTCATCATTTATGGGTAAAGTAATAATCCATCTCAAAAAATGGGGGATCACTAGAGTACGCCTTTATAAGGTAATGAAGCTTTATAGTGATGATATGCCAGAGCATATAAAAAAATCATATTTACTTAAGCCTCTTTATGAGTCAGGGAGTGGTTTTTTTGTTGGGCAAAATTGGTATGATCATAAATTAGTTTGTAAAACAAATGAGCAGGACTCTAAGCATATTATTGAAGCTCTATCCGAAAATGCTCTTAATAGTAATTTCTATACCTTACATGATGTTAGTGATAAAAATAATAAAGATTGTTTCTGCCCTATTATTGAGTGGGGGAGTGCAGGGGCAAGGGCTTTAATACCTATACGAGGTAAAAATAAGAATACATCTAAGGTAATTGTCTTAGGTTTATTAGCTATTGATCAACGTATAGACCATTTACCACCAGAGGTAGTATCTCCTTTTAGCTTGGTAGGTGATAAATCCTCTGGCTTGGCTCCTTTGACAATAGGGGAAATGGAGCAAATGCGTGGTTATTTTACGCAACAGTTAATACCAAAGCTTTTCACATTACTAGAAAACGAGATCGAAAAAAAGCTACGTGAATGGAATACTAATCTCTCTAAAGTATTGAAAGCTCACATTGAAAGTTCTGAATCAACAAGTGTGGATAGTGTAGTAAAAGTTCTAATGACTAATGAATGGTGTAATATTTCTAGTATCCATAAAAATGAGCAAGAAAAATTCTATAGTCAAGATTTAATAAATTGGTATTTTTTGCGAGCAGAGGAGTATGAACAACTTCATGTTGTTAGCGGAGTAGGTGAAATAGCTGATGATAGAAAAAAAATAAGATACTTTAATAACCTCCCGCCTTTTAAAGAGGCTTTAGAGTCAGATATTGGAGCCGGTTATATTATTCAAGATTTTCAGAGCTGGATCAAGGAAAAAGGAGGTGATTCGACAAGTTTATATGCCACTACTGAGGCTAGAAAAGAGTGGCTAACTAAAATAGGTTCATGGGTAGGTATACATTTTAAAGCTCATGATAGGCATTATTTAATGGTAGTACATGCTAAAGAAAAAGATTATTTTAATGATTACCGTGTGCGTCTCCTCAAGCATGCTGCACAAAGACTCGCACCTTTACTGTTATGGGAAAATGCTGAAAGGGCAAAGGAGCTTTTTAATCGCGCTATTGTACATGAGTTAGCTACTCCTATTCAAATGATAGAGCATGAGTATAAAGCTCTTAGTAAAGAAAATAGAAAAATTGTAGAAGGTATTTATGCTAGTGCTAAAGTACTTCATTCTATGGTGGAAAACATTAAAATTCTTAATGGTAATTATAGCTGGATTTCTAAACCTGGAACTATCAAAATTGAAGAGTCATTAGATAAACCAAATTTAGATGCTATAATAAAAAAATTGCATTTTTTGTATGTTTGGGCAGAAGCACAAGGTATTCAAATAATAATTGAGCCAGAGCCAAAGTCAGATTGTTATAATGACTTAGCTCGAAGGCTAACTGTAAAAAAAGATATGGCTAGTGCTTTAATAGAAATAATTTTTAATCTGCTACATAATGCAATAAAGTATACAGAGCAGGGGTTTGATACTGTTTTTGTTGATGTTAGTTTTTCTGATAGCGAAGAATTATTAAGAGTTCAGATCTCGAATAACACTAGCTATGCTATGAGTGATATAGAAAGATCAAATATATTTTTACCTTATTTTAGAGCTAAAGGTGTTAAGCAAAATTCGGGGGGGGGGTTAGGTTTGGCAGTTGTTAATATCTTATGTTCTAAGCATGGGATAAGGTGTGAAGCCTTAAAACCAAAAGTGCAAGGCAATAGTTATATACAAACCTTCTTATTAGAAATACCTGTGATAGGAGTGGAGTAGTGTTAAGTTTATATTATGTTGATGATGAAAGAACTATAAGGAAGTTTGTTAAGGCTTTTGTAGAGAAATTAAATAAACTAGAAGATTCAACGTTAATACAATGGGATGATGAGAAAATTTATTGTGGTGAGGGAGCCACAGAAAAGTTTTTTAGTACTATATCTAAATTAGATGATAGTCATCTTAACGATTGTCTATTTTTGTTAGATGTTAGAATGCCTGTGCCAAAAGGTTTAGAAAAGCCTGCGTTTTGGGGTGACTATGAAGGGACTAAAAGTGATGTTTGTGGTTTTGCTCTAGCAAAATATTTGATTGAGGAAAAATCAGTTAATAAAAAAAGAATAAAGTTATTTAGTGCCTATAAAGATATTATTGAAAATGAGTTTTTTAATTTCTTTAATCAAGAAAGAGCCGATAGTGGCAATATGTTTATTAGCAAGTATGATCTTGATGTGGGCTTTTTTAAAAGCTGGGTGGAAAATATATGAGTAAATATAGCTTTGGTTTCAAGCTCAATAAAAAGATATATTTATGGTTACAGAATAAGCTTTATATTATCCATATTATACCTATTGCTATTGTGTTATGTTTAAGTGTTTTTTTTCTTTATGGGCAAATGGGGTTGTCTATAAATGAAGTTAGTCCAATGTTGTCTTTTTTATTTGCCTTTAGTTTATTTTTAGGCTTATGGTTAAGAAATGTCTATTTAAAAAGACGCTATGCATTAAGACAGTCTACTAAAGTATATTATTCTCCAGATGTTATTAATTTAGGAGCAATGCTACTATTTGCAAATGCGGTATGGTGTTTATTAATTTTTATAAATGCTATTGCCTTAAAAACAAATATTATTAGTCTTTTCTCTGTGAAATTCTCAGATGGAGAAGCCATTGATGGGTTGATGACTCAGGGAGTTGCTATTGTCACGCTGGTGGTAGTGATAATAACTGCCTACTATTTAGTTACTATGCAAGGAACCTATAATCAAGCTAAAGATTTTTTAAAAAACCTAGAAAGATCTATGCTACAGGTACAAGATGAAATTAGAGATTTAGACAGACAAAGATTGTTAATTAAAAAACTGAGACATGAACAAACTTATCGGTTGCATGCTATGCTTTTATATGACTTGGCTTTTGGTTTAAAAGATCAGAATGAAGAAGGTTTAGGAAAAAGTACTGCCAAGCTAGCTGACTTGAATTTGAAGTTTGCTAATATAGTTAGCTCAATAATGACAGAAGATGGTGGTTATAAAAACAATGATTTTGAGTCGATTGAAAAGTTAAAATCCAATATTGAAGTATTAAGGGATTTTATGGAGGAAAACAAAGATCAAACCTCATTTGTTGAAATTTTAATTGATTCTGTAAGAGAGTATTTTGTCTATTTGAATAGTTTGGAGAGTTTATCTTTTGATGAGCAAAAGCTGGTGCGAGATTGTAAAAAAATGATAGATGAAATTGATTATACCCTATTAAAGTCATAAGGTTTAATTAATAGATCTAACAGAATTAGAATGGCTTTAACCTGCCTCTCGTCCAATATCGTCTTCAAACTGATCGACCCCGATAAACCCTAATTCCTTTAAGCGCTCGAAATAGGGGCTGTAGTCAAACGCTGCGGGGTCTTCAAACGGGTCTAAATCCCAAATCGCATCAGCTATCCATTCATACCAACGTGGTGGAGCGGGAAAGTATTTAAAATATTCAATACGCTGTTGCTCGTTCATTTGAGCACTGTTCCACCATTGCCAAAAAAGAGTAATGAAATCTTCACCGCCACCCATGCGCCAGCCAATAGAATAAGGGTGAGAGTCAGGCTGGTAAATCCAAGGCGGAGGAAACATGCCATGCTCAGCAATCAGCGGCTCAATGTGCCCTTGATACCAAGTGGATTGGGTAATGTCGTTCATAGTGTTCGGTGATCCTTGTACTGAGTTGAGTGCGCTGGTTGGCGGTTATTGTAAACGGTAGTTTGCTATAATGCCCTTCTTTGTAAAGGAGCTGCTGAGTTTTTTCTAGCCGCTAGTCTACATATCAGCGTTCAGCCACTTCCACCTCATGCCAATCCTTTCGGTATATAACTCTAGTCCTGCTGATATGCTAGCGTTGGGAGCTATCTAGTTAGCGGGTGTGGCGCACCCGTGCCACTGTACCAGGAGGATCATCATGTTGCTATTACTCAGGCGTATCAGTGCCGCTACGTTATTAATTGTTATCTTACTATCAACCGCTAGCGCAGCAGGGCGCGATTTTTTAGTGGATGCAGATTGGCTCGCGGCTGAAAAAGAGAGTAATCCTAATCTCGTTATTCTCGAAGTACGTTACCATCCCCACCGCTATTATACCGTCGGACACATTGAAGGCGCGATTCAAGTCCAGCGCTTTAAAGATCTGGGCGATAATCTGGCTAAACCCATTATGCGCTTTCCAAGTAAAAGCACTTTCGAGCAAACCTTACGTGCTTGGGGCGTGAATAATGACTCCACTCTTGTGCTTTATGATGACTCCAGTACCGCATTAGCTTCACGTTTATATGCGCTATTAGAGTTATTTGGCTATGACATGAGTAAGGTTAAAATTTTGGAGGGTGGCACTATTGGTTGGACAGGCTTTAATGAGTTAACCAAAGCACCTACACCTGTACCCAAGCTAGGTACTGTTACCCTGAAAGACCCTAATCCTCAGCTCTTTGTCGAGTGGATGGATGTTTATGAGGATGTGGTGTCGCGCCGTGATGCCAATATTGTATTAGTGGATGCTCGCCCACCGGATATGTACAGCGGTAAAACCATTCGTCATGCAGTGCAGGGCGGGCATATTCCGGGGGCGCTTAATATTGTGAGTTTGGAGGGAACTGATGGTCAAAGCCAAACTTGGAAATCGGCAGAAGAGCTAGCCACGCTGTATCAAGCTATCCCTAAAGATAAAACGGTTTATCTATACTGCCATGATGGTTTCCGGATGAGTTTGGGCTTTGTGCAATTGAAAAGTTTGGGCTATCAAGATGTGCGCTTGATGAATGGAGGCTGGAGCGCTTGGGATGGTGCAATGACTTTGCCGATTGTGCAAGGTGCTCAGCCCTATGATGCAGATTATTCGTTGTAAGTATTTCATGTGACGCTGGCATAAATACCACAAAGTTTATATCCTTCACCTTTTCTAACTCACATTGCAGACTCATGACAACCATGCAGGAACAATATAACCACAAAACGCTGGAACCCGCAGTACAAGAGTATTGGGACAAACAGGCCACCTTTCAGGTCACCGAAAACCCTGATAAAGAAAAGTTCTATTGCCTGTCGATGTTCCCTTACCCTAGCGGCGTGTTGCACATGGGGCATGTGCGTAATTATACCATCGGCGATGTGATTGCCCGTTTTCAACGCATGCAGGGCAAAAATGTGTTGCAACCAATGGGTTGGGATGCGTTTGGGCTTCCCGCTGAAAATGCCGCGATTAAAAATAAAGTCCCTCCGGCTGAATGGACTTATCGCAATATTGACTATATGCGTGGTCAATTAAAATCTATGGGTTTAGGTATTGATTGGTCACGCGAAATCGCTACTTGTAAACCAGAATATTACCGCTGGGAACAATGGTTTTTCACTCAGCTCTACGAAAAAGGTTTGGTCTATCGTAAAAAATCGACGGTCAATTGGGACCCTGTTGATCAAACCGTATTAGCTAATGAGCAAGTGATTGATGGGCGTGGTTGGCGCTCAGGTGCTTTGATTGAGCAACGTGAAATTGATCAATGGTTTTTACGCATTACCGCCTATGCGGATGAGTTATTAGAAGAGCTTAAAAATCTTCCCGGTTGGCCGCATCAAGTGCGCACTATGCAGGAAAACTGGATTGGGCGTTCTGAGGGCTTGGAACTGGAGTTTGGTATTAAAGGGTCGGATGAACGTTTAACAGTATTTACCACCCGCCCCGATACCTTAATGGGTGTTACCTATGTCGCGGTAGCGGCACAACATCCTTTGGCGCTGCGTGCCGCGAGTTATAATCCAGAGTTAGCTGAGTTTATTGAGTCTTGTAAGCAAGCTAAAGTAGCCGAAGCCGATATGGCGACCATGGAAAAACGTGGTATGGCAACCGGCTTAGAAGCCATTCATCCCTTGACCGGTGATCGTGTACCTATTTGGGTGGCAAATTTTGTCCTGATGTCTTATGGCTCAGGTGCAGTAATGGCAGTTCCGGCTCATGATGAGCGTGATTGGGAGTTTGCGACCAAACATAACCTACTGATTAAGCAGGTGATAGCTCCTAGTGAAGGCGTTGACATTGATGTGAGCCAAGGGGCTTACACCCTGAAAGGAGTATTAGTTAATTCAGGTGAATTTAGTGGTTTAAGCTCAGAAGAGGCGTTTGAGCGTATTGCTAATGTACTTTCTGAACTGCATTGGGGACGCCGCCAAGTCAATTATCGCTTACGGGATTGGGGCGTATCACGCCAGCGTTATTGGGGCTGTCCTATCCCGATTATTTATTGCGCTGATTGTGGTGCAGTACCTGTACCTGAAAAAGATTTGCCTGTAGTATTACCTGAACAAGTAGTCTTTGATGAAACCGGTGGCTCACCGATTAAGCGCATGCCGGAGTTTTATCAAACTACTTGCCCTAGCTGCGGTAAACCTGCCACCCGCGAAACTGATACCTTTGATACTTTCTTTGAGTCGTCTTGGTATTTTGCCCGTTATGCCTGCCCTGATAACACCACCGCCATGCTGGATGAGCGTGCGAATTATTGGTTACCTGTGGATCAATATATTGGTGGTATTGAGCACGCGATATTGCATTTACTCTATGCGCGTTTCTTCCATAAACTCATGCGTGACAGTAATTTGGTAGAGTCGGATGAACCCTTCACTAATCTACTGACTCAAGGCATGGTCTTAGCCGATACTTTTTATCGTGAAGGGGCTGAGGGCGGACAGACATGGTACTCACCGGCTCATGTCACAGTAGAACGCGATGAAAAAGGACGCATTTTAAAAGCAGTACTGAATACGGATGGACAACCCGTGTTACATGGCGGCATGAGTAAAATGTCCAAGTCCAAAAATAATGGCGTAGACCCGCAGGAAATGATTGAGAAGTATGGCGCGGATACCTTGCGCTTATTCTCCATGTTTGCTGCACCACCTGATCAGAGTATGGAGTGGTCTGATTCAGGGGTTGAGGGGGCGCAACGCTTTTTACGTCGTCTTTGGCGGCAAGTGTTTGATCATGTTGCCTTGGGGACAGTGAGTACTACCTTACTGACAGGGGCTGAGCTAAATTCAGAGCAAAGTGCGCTACGCCGCAAAGTGTATTTAGCCTTACAAAAAGTTACTGACGATATGGGACGGCGGCAGATTTTTAATACCGCAGTCGCTGCGAATATGGAGTTGATCAATGAAATTAGTCGCTTCAATGACCCATCCGAGCTAGGACGTGCAGTAGTACAAGAGGCTTTAGAGTTAATTACCTTAATGCTGTCTCCAATTACGCCACATATTTGCCATGAGTTATGGGCAGCTTTGGGGCATAGTGAAGCCATTGTGGATGTGGCTTGGCCTGAAGTAGTGGAGTCTGCTTTGGTACAAGATTCCTTAGAGTTAATTGTGCAAGTTAATGGTAAGGTACGGGGTAAGGTAAAAGTAGCCGCTTCTGACGATGAGGCTCAGGTCAAGTTGGCAGCATTAGAGCATCCGAATGTGAAAAAGTATTTAGAAACAATGACCTTAAATAAGGTCATTGTGGTGAAGGGGCGCTTAGTTAATATTGTGGCCAGTGAAAATGCTTAAGCGTAAGACTCTAATGACAGGCTTAGTGTGGGCATGGCTCACACTGATCTTAAGTGCCTGTGGTGGCGAGACAGGTTTTCATTTGCGTGGCTCTGACCCCATAGCGATGCAGTCATTAAAAGTAGCCGTAGAGGGCGAAAATAATACTGAGTTTGGTAGCTTAGTGCGCTCAGTCTTGCAAGCACGAGGTGCGGTGTTGAGTGATGCTACGACGGCTGAGATCTTATTAACGCTACAAGCGCCCCTAGAGTCGCGGCGGGTGTCGGGCTACTCGGCGACGCGTGCAGTAAGTGCATTTCGCTATACTACTGAGGCTAGTTTTAGTCTCAAACGTCAGGGCACAGCACAGGTATTAACCGATAGCGTGGCGCAGTCACAGGTGCAAGCCTATGACAGTGAATATGTGCTCGGCACACAAGAAGAGGCCGACCAAATTAAGTCTAATCTACGTCGTGAGGTAGCAAGGCTATTAGCGTTAAAGGTAGTGGCTTTTCAGCGCAATCTATAACCTATTTGTACTGTGCAAGGAGAAAGAAGGCTATCATAGCCTTCTTTATCTTTGATTTTGCAAGGTTAGTTTAGGGTAAAATTGTGCCTAAGTTAATCAAGCGTGTTTCACCATTATTATCTTTCACACCATCATTATCATTAACAATCAATACCTTCTTATTAGCGAGTATTGCCAATCCTTCAATCTTTTCCATGACTGGACTGCCGGTAGCTTTTAGGTCAGGTAACAGATCACGTATGAGAGTTTTCTTGAGTGTGGCTCCGGCTGTCACGCCATTGGTATCAATGCGGTAAAGACGTTTAATGGCAGCATCAGGTCCGCCTTGATTATCGCGCTCAACTACTAGGAATTGACCATTGCCAAGCGAGGTAAGATCAGATAAACCTACCCAGCCACCATTTTGTGAAGCCACAGCATCTAGTGGATAAAATACGAAGCTCCACGTTTTACTAATCGTGTCGTAAATACCGATGCGTGGATTAGCTTCTTTACTCCAAGCGCGTTGGAAGGCTACATAAACTTTGTTGTTATATTCCGCTACACCTTCAAAACCGAAGCGCAGTTGTACTGCATTGAGTTCGGCAGGTAAGGGGATAACTTGCTGTATCACACCATTGGCATTGGTGTTAAGCAGCAAATTGGCACTATTCACCGGGTATTTGCTATCCCCCACCGTACCTGACCCTTCAGAAGCGATCCAAAAACCACCGTCACTGGCTACTGCAATCCCCTCAGGGTCTAGATTGACTGTGTAATCAGCATTGATCAGGGCTTTTAGATCAGCAGAATCAAACACATCTTTGCGGCTAGCATCGGTGGCTTTAGCTGAAGCATCTACGTTTGTGACCGCGACTTTAGCCAACACCTGATTGGTATCACTTATTTTAGCCGCCACACTGAGTTTAGCCGGTTGGCTAGCTAGATCGAGTTTGAAAATACGATTCTGTTGGTAAAAGCTATCATCGATAGCATAGACTGTATTATTATCTTGCGCTGCTGCAAGACCAGATAATGCACCCCATGCAATAGGATTGCCGTTAGCATCGTCATTAGCGCTGATAGTGGGGTAAGTGGCCGCTTTATCTTCATAGCGATAAATATTAATCACTGAGCGAATCACATCATCCCGCGCATCCACTTCACTCGCTGCTACTAAGAGATTACGTGAGGGAATGGCTAATACCCCTTCAGGGCCCGCACCAGCAGGCAATACTTGTTTTAATACCGGTTGGCTAGCGGTGTTGGCATTATAAACAAATACACTATTGGAACGCTCGGAAGCTACAAATAAGAATTTATTAGTATCAAAAGTAGCGGATTCAACATTTTCTGGCTCATTACCTTTGTTCTTAGAACGATCATCAGGGTAATGCCCCATACGTATGGCTTGATGTTCCATACTATTGCCCGCAGCAAAGACCACTGACCCTTGAGTATTAAAGACAGTAAAGCCACGGCTACCACCTTGCCAGTCACCTTCATCAGCGGTGGCGAATAGCTCATTGGACAGCCATGTAATGCCGTCTGGCTCACGGGCTACCGCATTCAGCGATCCATTAGTGGTAATGAGTGCAGGGGTTTCTTCTTTTACATCGATTTTATCGAGTTCTACGCTACCTGCACTAAAATGAGTGACGATTTTACCATCCACTAGATTGACCAATACAATATGATTGTTTTCCTGCAAGGTGACAGCTGCAATATTATTGCTATTAATATCCACATATTCAGGTTCAGGGTCACCGCCTGCTAGGGCAGCAATGCCACTGAGATCGACTTTACGAGCTTTCCAAGTGGTCGGTTCACCTTGAATATCCACTATCATTAGATAACCTGCGGGTGCTTGAGGGAGAGCACCATCCGTTACACTTTCATCGCGCTCATTTTCAATAGCAACCGCCGCATATTTACCGTCTGGACTAATAGCTACAGAGTCGGGTTGTCCGCCCATATCAATAGAACCTAGTAGTGCTTTACTACTGACATTGATCACTGCGAGTTTACCGCTAGCATTAATAAAGTCAGCTGAGGTATTCACCCCCACTAAAGCATAATTATTCTTGATAGCAACTGAGGTCGGTTCGCCACTCATTTTCAATTTGCCTGCTGCTTTAGGTTTGCTAGGCTCAGTAATATCCACAAAACCAATCGATTGGTTAGGGCTATCGGTATACACCAGTGTCATACCATCACTACTAGCAGCAACAATTTCAGCAGCGGTTTCATCATCAACATTGCAGTTGAGGTCGAGCTGCGAACATACCGGAAAGGAGGCAATGCGATTAAAGTTATAATTGCTGGTGTTAATAGTGGTGTTATTGCTGTCATTATCATCGCAGGCACTTAAGCCTAAGGAAATAGCTAAGGCAAACGTGCATAGTTTGAGTGGGGTAGGCAAGCGCATGAGGGACTCCATAATAGTTTTTAATAGCCCGGCTATTGTTATTAAGCTCTATGAAGTTTGTTTGACGGAATTATGACGGTTTAATGAATATTGTATAAACCTTAATTAACTAATATGAAAACTAAAGTGAAATACCTAGCGTGGGTATTGCAGCTTAGACATTCCCTGCCTAAGGCTACCATGATAGCATGCACGCTTTCAGCGAAGCGTGTATGAGGCTTACATGGAATTTCAGAGTTATATTCAAAAAATCACCGAAGGTCAGACCCTATCCAGTGAGGATATGACTCGTGCCATGACCTTAATTATGACGGGAGAAGCCACACCTGCCCAAATCGGTGGCTTTCTAATTGGCTTGCGAGTGCGCGGTGAGACAGTCGATGAAATCAGTGCTGCGGCTCAAGTGATGCGCCAATTAGCAACTCCAGTTAATACCGCAAAGGATTATTTAGTGGATACCTGCGGTACGGGCGGGGATGCAAGTGGTACGTTTAATATCTCTACTACCTCTGCCTTTGTTGCAGCTGCTGCGGGGGCTAAGGTCGCTAAGCACGGTAATCGCGCGGTTTCGAGTAAATCAGGTAGTGCGGACGTACTCGAAACGCTCGGTATTAATATTAATCTTACCCCTGAGCAAGTGAGCCAATGTATTGATCAAGTGGGTTTAGGTTTTCTATTTGCCCAACGCCATCATGGTGCAATGAAATATGCTATTGGACCGCGCCGTGAGCTAGGGGTTAGAACCGTTTTTAATGTATTAGGGCCTTTGACCAATCCAGCAGGTGCACCTAATCAAGTACTAGGTGTGTTTAGTCAGCAGTGGGTCAAACCTCTGGCGCAAGTACTACAAAAGCTTGGTAGTCGTCATGTGATGGTAGTCCATGCTTTAGATGGGTTGGATGAAATTTCCTTAAGCAGTGAAACCTTAGTGGCTGAACTAAAAGACGGGCAAATTCGTGAGTATTATATTGCCCCTGAGGATTTCGGCTTACAGCGTTACCCCTTAAGTGCTATTCAAGTCCATACCAGTACCGACAGTTCCCAACTGATTCATCAAGTCCTACAAGGCGAGTCGGGTGCAGCACGCGATATTGTGTGTCTTAATGCAGGGGCTGCTTTATATGTAGCAGGCTGTGCAGCCTCCCATGTTACGGGTATTGAGTTGGCACAACAAGCGCTTGATAGTGGCGAAGCGGCTAAACGCTTGCAGCAATTGATTAATCTCACTCAGAGCTTTAACGCATGAGTACTATTCTAGATAAAATTTTAGCGACTAAGGTTCAAGAAGTAGCTGAGCGCTCGCAAATAGTGCCTAGCGAAATGATGGCAGTACGTGCTTCGCAAGCCAGCCCAGTACGCGGTTTCCTAAAGCATATGCAGGCAAAATTAATGCAAGGGCAACCCGCTATTATTGCTGAGATTAAAAAGGCGTCCCCTAGTCGCGGTGTGATTCGCTCACAGTTCAATCCCGCTGAGATTGCTGTGCAATATGCTCAGGCAGGGGCGGCGTGTTTATCGGTGCTGACCGATGAGCAATACTTTCAAGGGCATTCTGAGTATTTAAAAGCGGCACGCGAAGTATGTGCTTTGCCCGTAATTCGTAAAGATTTCATCATTGACCCCTATCAAGTGTATGAAGCGCGAGCAATGGGGGCGGATTGTGTACTGTTGATTGTCTCGGCATTGAATGATGAACAGCTCAAAAGCCTATACGACTTAAGCCTACAATTAGGCATGGATGTATTAATTGAAGTACATGATGCTGCTGAGTTACAGCGTGTTTTACCCCTTAATGCGCCCCTGATTGGAATTAATAATCGTAATCTCAAAACATTTGAAACACGCCTAGAAACTACATTGGAACTTTTGCCTTTAGTACCTGAAGGTGTAGTACTGGTAACAGAAAGCGGTATTCACACCACCACCGATGTCAAACTCATGCGTGATCATGAGGTGCATAGTTTCTTGGTCGGTGAAGCCTTTATGAAGCAGCCTGATGCTGGGGTTGCATTACAACAATTATTTTTTAGCTGAGTGATTTAAAGCATGTTGGTGCATCCACAAATTGATCCGGTAGCCATTTCCTTAGGACCACTGAAAGTTCACTGGTATGGATTAATGTACGTAGTGGGTTTTTTGGGCTTTTTGATTCTAGGTAAGCGTCGCGCTAAACAGCCCAATAGCCCTTTAACTCCCGACAATATTGATGATCTGATGTTTTGGGGAGCGATAGGCGTCGTTGTCGGTGGACGTTTAGGGTATATGTTGTTTTATAACCTCAAAGCCTTTGTCGCCAATCCCTTAACCTTTTTCCAAATTATGGATGGGGGGATGAGTTTCCACGGTGGTCTAATTGGTGTCATTACCGTCATGATAGTAGCCGCTTGGAAATGGCATAAGCCATTTTTTGCCATTGCTGATTTTGTTGCGCCGTTAATTCCAATTGGTTTATTCGCCGGACGCATTGGTAATTTTATTAATGGTGAATTATGGGGGCGTCCGACCGATGTGCCTTGGGGCATGGTGTTTCCGAAGGTCGATGATTTAGCGCGTCATCCCTCCCAACTCTATCAAGCCTTTTTGGAAGGGATAGTGCTGTTTATTCTGCTAAATGTATATCGGCGTATGTCGCCACCGATGGGGGCTATCTCAGGCTTATTTTTAATTGGCTATGGTGTGGCGCGGTTTATTGTTGAGTTCGTGCGTGAACCGGATATTCAACTAGGTTATATAGCGTTTGGTTGGCTTACACAGGGGCAATTACTCACTATCCCTATGATTTTATTGGGTGGATTTTTTATATGGCAAGCCTATCAGCGTAAATCTAAGGGTAAAGCATGAAGCAGTATTTAGACTTGATGCGCCATGTACGCGATCACGGTGTGACTAAAGCAGATCGCACCGGAACGGGCACAAAATCGGTGTTTGGCTATCAAATGCGCTTTAATTTAGCGGAAGGGTTTCCGCTCGTTACCACTAAAAAAGTGCATCTGAAATCGATCATTTATGAGTTGCTGTGGTTTTTGCAGGGCAGTACTAATGTGCGCTATTTGCAAGAGCATGGAGTTAGTATTTGGGATGAGTGGGCGGATGAAAACGGTGAATTAGGTCCGGTTTATGGCTCACAATGGCGTAGTTGGCCGACACCAGAGGGCGGTCATATTGATCAAATCAGTGAAGTCATTAAGCAACTCAAAACTAATCCAGACTCACGCCGTATAATGGTAAGTGCGTGGAATGTGGCACAAGTCTCAAGAATGGCGTTGCCACCGTGTCATGCATTGTTTCAGTTTTATGTGGCGGAAGGGAAATTATCCTGTCAGCTCTATCAGCGCAGTGCCGATATATTTCTAGGCGTGCCGTTTAATATTGCCTCTTATGCTTTATTGACCCATATGGTGGCGCAAGTATGTGATTTAGCAGTAGGGGATTTTGTGCATACCTTAGGCGATGCGCATTTATATTTGAATCATACGGAGCAGGTGGAAACTCAACTGAGCCGCGAGCCTTATGCTTTGCCTACTTTGCAGTTAAATCCAGCTGTGAAAGATTTATTTGCGTTTCAATATGAAGATATTGCCGTTTTGAACTATCAATCACATCCAGCGATTAAAGCTCCGGTCGCAGTCTAATCAGTTTAGCTATGCTAGTAATAGGGGTGGCAACTAATTACTACCCCTGAAAAATAAATAAGGATTACAATGGCTTACCGTCTTTCATCACCACGGGTAAACTATTAAGGTTCACAGTACCATATTGACTGGTGAAGGTCATAGCACCCCAATCATTTTGTTGTTGTACACCACCAATTTGATGATCACCAGTGTCATACACCCAAGATTCATCATTACGCGCTACTAAAAGGCGTCTAGCCTGAGGGTAATAGGCATAGCGAGTGTCATTTTGAGAACCACTAGAACTAGGTTGACCCCATGCTAGGGGAATACCTTCAGACGTTTTGGCATCAGGATCTACCTCAGCATTGGCAGAGTGTGGTACGAATGTAGCTACTTCCGCAATAGGGCGTTGTTCATAAATAGTCACAAGGTCATTAAATAATGCACCTACGCGGTTTTTGAGATTGTTATTAAACATATCTCCCACCATGAGCATACCGCCGCGCATCCACTGACCCGCGCCACCCACTTCAGGGCTGCTAAATTGTGCCATAGTGCCATTGCCACGCACTAAAGCTAGGTATAAATCGGTAACAGTGGATTCACTAAAGCCTTGGCGCTCAGCGGTTGCCGTTAAATTGGCTTTTATCTCTGGGGTAATGGTAGGCATGATGCTACTCCTAATAATTATGAGTGACGAACTGCCACTGCATAGAATCTAGCATAGATCATGCCAAGCTGCTGCAATCCACCTAACTTATCCAGCAATAGTCATTAAACTTTCACACTCTGTGGGTGATAAATACGGTTATTGGGATCTAGTTGCTTTTTAAGCTGCTGTAAGCGTGGATAAGACGCACCATAATAAGCCTGTTGCCAGTTAGGTAAACTAATATCGGGATAATTACGATAGTGCGCTTTAATCCCTACCGCCGTTAAACGCTTTTGCACCGTATTTACAATGGTTTCGGCTTTGGGCGTATCTTTAGCGGCATTATAATAAACCTGAAATTCACCTAAAAAGTTATAGGCTCGATGCGGATAAGCAGCCGTTTCTGCTTTGCCTGCTTTATTAATCGCTCCCCCCATCGTATTGATTTGCAAAATACATTGCTTTAAAGGCGAGGTCGTCATGGTTTTGAATATATCAGGAAAAGCGGCTTCAATATCGTTAAAACCCTGATAATAGCCTGCTGATACATTTTTAAAATACATCGGATCAACCCCACCTTTAAAGCGTTTAATACCTGTTAAAAAGGCATCTTTACGCACAGGTGTAGCTTCACTAGCATTTTTACTTAGCTCTTTGACAATGGTTTGTAAAGTACTGGCGGGAGTTTTGGCGAAGTCGGTGAGTAAGATAGTGAGATGATTATTATTGAGTACCCATGAAGAATAAGACGTATTAGGTAAATCTTTCATGAGATTAAACCAGCGTTTAGCTAATTGCGTGGCTTGCTCTAAAGTCAGATTACGATATTTAAAACGGTAACTATTAAATAGTTCGGGGGCAGGGTGAGTATTAAAAGTGAGTTCGGTCACAATGCCAAAATTACCATTATTGCCGCCGCGACATGCCCAGAGTAATTCAGGATTAGTATTAGAGTCGTGTAGATTGCCTTGACCATCAACTAATTGCACACGCTGTAAACTATCACAGGTTAAACCATATTCACGCGCGAAAAAGCCATAACCCCCACCCAATACTAATCCCGCCACACCCACACCAGCGCAAGATCCTGCTGGTATTAAACGTTTATATTGCGCTAGATACTCATACACTTTACCTAACTTAGCACCGGGTTGGATTACTAGCGTTTTAGTAGTCGTTTGGTAGCGCATAGCCTTCATTAAAGACAGATCAATGAGTAAGCCCCCCTCATTGAGCGAAAAGCCTTCAAAGCTATGTCCGCCACTTTTTACAGTGACTTGTAATTTAGCTTGATTGGCATAACGAATAGCTTCTTGTACCCCTTGAGTATCCAGACAAACGGCGATAAAACGCGGCATCAGCGTAATCCGCTTGTTAAAAATTTGCCGATGCGTTAAATACTTAGCGTCATCGCGTGTCAAAAAGGTGACGTGATTAGTGGAAAGTGGTTTAGGTAGCGTGCTGGTATCAGCCCATGTGCTTTGATACACAGCAGGCAAGGCTAATAAACCTAGTAACTGTTTTAAAGTATGGCGACGGCTGGACTGCAACATGATAAAACTCCTCAAGGGGATAGCGCATAGTAGTCTAACACTACAGCATGCCTTTAGTTATCTGGCAAGAGAGTAGTCGCCAACTCATCAATCCAATTAGCGTGTTATCAATAGCGCTACAACATCAAATCAATGAGTGTCAAATGGGAGTATTAACAATGATTAAATCATTAAAGTCTGTATTGAGTGCAACGATATTAGGTTTAGCGGTGCTGGGTATCAGTGCAAATAGTTGGGCGCAAACCCTAATGCCAGTGGATGATGCCGCCAAAAACCCCGATTTCTTAAAGTTTCGTAATCAACTAAAAACTATCATTGCCAATAAAGATGCTAAGGCTCTATTAGCTATTGTCGATAAGAATATTCATATGTCCTATGGGGATAATAATGGTATTGCCGAGTTTAAAAAGGAATGGAAATTAGATAAACCCAATAGTCCGCTTTGGAAAGAGCTGAATACTGTATTATCCATGGGTGGGCAGTTTGATAGTCAAGGTGAGTTTATGGCGCCTTATGTATTTAGTGCATGGCCTGACAATGCGGACAGTTTTGAAAATATTGCAGTGGTGGGTAAGGATGTCAGAATCCGTTCCGCCCCTAACTTATCGGCGGCAGTAGTAGCAAAATCGACCTATGAAATACTACCTGTAGATGCTGCACGTAATACATTAAATGACTGGGCAGCCGTAAAACTGAAAAATGGTAAGACAGGTTATATTGCTAGACAATATGCACGTAGTCCGGTGGATTATCGCGCCTTTTTCAGTAAAAAAGCGGGTAAATGGACTCTAATAACTTTTGTTGCGGGAGATTAGTCATTAAATTGTCTGATCTTCGAGACAGTAAGGACATTGAATGCAGGGCAGCATGAAATATTACGGTGAGTTGCACAGGCTAGCCTCAGAGTGGGGTGGTTAAATGGATATAGCCACCTTTGCAGAGCATTTAACCGCCGGACGTGGAGCGGTTTATTTAGCGATTCAACAGCAGGGTCTAGAACCCTATGCGGAAACTTTGCTAGACGGTTGTTTATATAGCTCTATTTATAGTGAGGATTTTTTGCAGGAGTTTGAGCGAGCACAATGGCTGTATCCGCTCTTTGCAAAAACCCCTTATTATTCTCATTTTGACCAAGTCATTCGTGACGCTTTCCAGCCCGATCAAGACGAAAGTTATGATGATCCTCATTCTAATCAACGTTTTGCGTTATTAGCTTTGATGGCTTTAGACGGTGATCAAGACGCTTACCGATTAATTCAGTATTGGGCAGAGCGCTGGCTAGCTGAACACGATATGCGCCGCTATCAGTGGTCGGAATGGTGGCTAGCTTTAGCGGGGCAGAAAGCCTTATTGCCTATTGTGCGTGGCTGGGGTTATTTAGTGCCTCATCTGGATGAGTTTTATGTGCCTACCTTAGAACGTTTATTGGAGTTATGCCATGAATCTTTCACTCCAGAGCAGCGCCAAATCTCGCTAGAGCAAGCTCATGCCGATGTGCAAGCTGCTGCTACTTTTGACTTTTATATTAAAGCCTATTGGGAGTATCACAGTGCGGAGGGGCAAGAGGAATTAGCGCGTCAGCAATCTGCCCAAGCCGTACAAGCATTGACTACAGAGCAACGTGAAAAGCGACGTTGTGCACGCTTACGTAAAGAGTTGCCCTTAGCTGAGTTATTGAGTCAGGCGCGTAAAAGACGGATGCGTAACCATTTCACTATGCAGTTAGGTACCTGCTTGAGCTTAGTGGAACAACAATGGGTACTACATCAGATTGAGTCTGAGCCAGATGAGGAAGTGGCTGCCAGCTTATTATGGTTTTTCAAGCGTGTAGCGTTGCCGAATCCCTTAAGTCCCAAAGTGTGGCAGTTAATTAAATCGACTAATCCTAAAGTAGTCACAGCCATGTTAGTGGTGTTAGCACAAAATCAACATCCTCAGATTGGTGCTTATGCGCGAGAAATATTAAGCCAAGGTCAGTTGAATAAGGTATATGCCGAACTGATTGGTTTATTTAAGCTTAATTACCAACAAGGCGATGAGCTATTGATTCGGCAGGTGTTAGAGCATTTTGCCGAGGATAAGGATGCCATTCATACCTTAGGTTTTATTTTAAATGATTGGGTAAAGTATCAAGCATTGCCAGCTTTAGCTCCTTTACTGTATTGGATGTATGAACATAATCCTTGTTCAATGTGCCGTGGTCAAATAGTGGAAAGTCTAGAAGCCCTCAATGCACTGACGCCAGAGTTATTGCGTGAGTGTCAATATGATGTACAAGGGGAAACAAGAGCGTGGGCTAGTAAGCGTTTGAGTATAAACGATGTTTAAGTATTTAAATTTATTGCTTTTAGCTTGCCTATTAGTGGGTTTAACGAGTTGCATCAAGAGTGAGTTACCTAGTGCCGAGTTTAAGGTTATAGGTGGAGTGGTAGCACCAGATGGTGGAACGTTTTTTCTAAACGTAGAAGATCAAGGAAGATTTTATACTCTAGGGCACTATAAGCCGCTAGGTATGGATTATTTTGTCTGTGCTAGTCAATACGCAGATACTAAAATTGCCAAGGCTTTACGTGGTGAAGATCGAAAGGGGCTGACCCGAGTATTAGAGCAGTGGCTAAAACAGCATCTAAGTCCTGCTGATTTTGCTAAGGTACAACTCAAAGATATTGATCGACTACCTGATTTTGATCATATCGATCAAAAAATTTGGGGTGTATGGAAACTTTATTTTGAATGCAGCACTTAAAATAACAAAGCCACCGATAATTAGATAATTACTATCGATGGCTTCGTAATAATAAAATCAGCTTAAAGCTTTATTCGCCCTGAGCGACTTTCTCACAATCCGCAATCAGTTCATCCAGCATTTTTACTGCTGTTTTAGCTTCGGCTTTAATTTCCTTTAAGAAGGCTAATTCGCTTTTTGATACTTTACCGTCTTTTAACACTAGGTCACGCAATAGCTGCACTTCTTTTTGACTAATATGTCCATCACCTAATACTGCTGCTTTTGCTATAGTACGCCATTCAGCCATGTTGAGCCTCCTATTCAATATTATAAAAGTTGATTACGTTTAATTTCTAAATAGTGATTCACTAGCTTTGCCGCTAATTCCGTTGGCATCACATCCAAGGCTGCAACCCCACTCGCTTGCAGCCGCTTCATTAGTGCTGAGCGAGCTTGCAAGTGCTGCAAAGCTGCTGCGTAGTCTAATGCCTCTGCGAGCGAGTGTATAGTTTGCTCTAAAAGTGAGCTAATTATTGTTTCATGTAAACTTGCCACTAATACCGGATGGCGCTTGCGTACTAATTGCAGCGCAGGTAATAAATCCCCCTGATCCTCATCGCGTAAATTAGTTACCCAAATCACCAAAGCCCGCCGTTTTTGATGTGCGAGCACACTTAAAGCCGCTTGATAATAATCCGGTGCTTGCCCATTGGGTTGTAAATCATAGGTTTGACTCAATAACTGCTGCAAACCATAGTGTCCTTTTTTAGGTAATACCCAACGCGGTTCTGGAGTGCCAAACGTACCTAAACCTACTGCATCCCCTTGCTTAAGTGCTACGTGTGCCAAGAGCAATACGGCATTTAATACATAATCAAAATGGGCAATGGTTTGATCGTGAGCCGTCATACGATGACCACAATCGACTAATACTAATACCTCTTGATCACGCGCCTCTTGGTATTCACGGGTGACTAAATGCTGAATACGCGCACTGGCTTTCCAATCAATTTGGCGTATGCTGTCACCCTCACGATATTCGCGTAATTGATGAAAATCTTGCCCTTCACCACGACGCGGACGGCGATTAATACCCATTTGATTCAGTTGTTGCTCGGCGGCTAGTAAGGTATAGCGAGCAAATGCAGTGTAATTAGGGTAAACCTTAACGGGTTGTGGCAGTGCTATTTTTTTATCCCGCCACCACAAACCCAGACGTGATTGTATGCGTACCTGCAAATGATCAAAGACTTGCAAACCACGTTCAGTAGGCGTGATTTCATAGCCCACTTGAGCGCTTTGTTGTGCAGGTAATTGCACAGTTAGCGGTAGATGTTGTGCGGTCACCTTGACACTTAAGGGTACATGATCATAAAGCTGTAAAGTCTCAGCGTGTTTACTACCCTCTAGTGTGATATGCACGATATGTGGCACACCTACCACTAAGGTATTAGGTAAATCGCGCTTAAAGCTCACCGTATTGCGCCTAAACCGGAGCCATAAGGCATCTAGCAGCGCAATGCCTGCCACTATGCCGACTAAAATCAGAAAAATCGGCTCTCCGGTTTGTGCCATGCTAAAGCCCAAAGCTATGAGCACGATAGCGACACTCACCCAGAGCAGACGTTTACTCGGAATGATCATTGGCGTGGTGCTGCGGTTTGATCGAGTAAAGTGGTAAGTACTTGATCCGTACTCACGCCATCTAATTCTAGTTCAGCATGCAAGGCAATCCGGTGACGTAAGACAGGCAATGTAACAGCCTTGATATGATCGGGAGTGACAAAGGTTTGACCTTGCATGAGCGCTTCAGCGCGGGCGGTGCGGATTAAAGCAATACTGCCGCGTGGCCCTGCACCTACTCGAATACCCGCATGTTGCCGTGTTGCTTGGACTAAACGCACGGCATAATCGAGTACTGCCTCATCCACTGCGAGTTGAGTACACCATTGTTGCAATTCTAGTATTTGTTCGGGTGTCACTACCGCTTGCACGGAGTTCAGATTAAAACCAGAGGTGGAATGTGCTTGAGTGACTAAAGCAGTCAGGGCTTTTTCTTCATCGAGCGTCGGATAGGTCATGCGAATTTTTAATAAAAAGCGATCCAATTGCGCTTCGGGCAAGGGATAAGTGCCTTCTTGTTCTAAGGGGTTTTGAGTTGCTAGGGTCATAAAGGGCAAAGGTACGGGATAGGATTGCCCATCAATCGTCACTTGTTGTTCCTGCATCACTTCTAATAAGGCGGATTGAGTTTTAGCGGGAGCACGATTGATTTCATCGGCTAATAATAAATTAGTGAAAATCGGACCTTTGCGTACTTGGAACTGTTGGGTATCCCGATCAAACAGCGTATGTCCGGTAATATCAGCAGGCATTAAATCCGGTGTAAATTGAATACGCCCAAATTGCCCACTAATCGTTTGCGCTAGTGCTCGCACTAAGAGCGTTTTACCTAAACCAGGGACACCTTCAATTAATACATGTCCACCTGCTAGCAGTGCCAACAGGGTTTGATGTACCACCACCTCTTGCCCGATTAAGGCGTGTTGGATTTGTGCACGTAATTGTTGTAGTGCTTGGCTTGCAGTACTAAGGGATAGATTGAGCATGTGGGGCTTGTCTCCAATATTGATTGAGCTGAGTGAGACGTACTAGCTCAGATTCTTTTAATTCAGGTGCTTGGAATAAATAGTGTGTAGTGGCTAAATCAAGCTGTAAGGCTTGACCTAACATTTGCAAACGTTCGGTTTCATTAAGGTATAACCACTGGGGCAATTGCTTTTGTGCCAGATGCAAAGTATCGCGGCGCAGTTGTTCAATGATCGTGTTGCGCCCTTGAGGTTGTTGAAACCATTGAAAACGGCTACTAGCTTTTAAATGCTCTACAATGCGTCGCCGTGTGGGGGGCGGGAGCGGAATTAAAGCGCCAAAGCGTGGCATCCACGCCCAAGCAATTAAAACTAATAAAGCGCCAAAACTAAAGAGCACTAAATAAGCATAATTCCATAATAGGGTTAACAGGGAAGGAAAATCCTGATCACTAATAATCCAGACTTGTTCAGGCGTGTAATGGGTATGCAGTAAAGACCAAAAAAACTCCGCATTATCCTCATTGCCCAAGCTGCTATTATTGGCAAAATCAAATTCACTCACTAAGGTAACAGCGCCCTTGCCCTGTATTTTATGTACTAGCCAATAATCACCTTTAGGACTATTCAGTGCCCACGCGTGTTCGGTGCTTTTAATAGCGCGAAACAGATCAAAATCAACCTCAAGAGATTTATGATGGTTGGGAAGTTGCGCTTTTAGCGGTAACTCATCCGTATTCAGTGAGTGGTAAATGCCACCCTGTACTTTAAGCAATTCTTGCAGTAAATCATGGCTTTGACTGCTTTTTTGAGCATCAGTTTTTGCATCAACAGAATCTGTTTTATCGGAGGTTGTGCTATCTTCAGACTCTTTTTCGTAGTCTTCTTTATCGTTTGAAGTATTACGATTACGCAGGCGCGTAACTAAATGCCCCCCTTGCTCTACCCAATGCCAGAGTTCGCGTACTTTATCGTGGCTCAGTACATAACGTTCACTATCTAACACTACTACGGTTTTAAGATCAGGTAAGGTCAATTGAGTTTTGGATTCAGTGGGAATACCCATACGTTTTAAAAATAAGCGTGAGTAATACAGTGGATTATGTGCGGCTTCCCCTTGTGCACCGATTTGCTCTTCATGAGCTTTGAGTTCATAGGTACTAAAAAACCAGTAACCGGCACTCAATACAATGATCGTCACTAAGAGACCAATCAACAGGGTATGGAGGTGATCTTTCATACCGCCTCCGCTTGTTGGTGTGCGTTTAGCAGTTGAGTGAGTACCTCAGGTGCTGGGTTAATATGCCCGTAGGCGGTCTGTTGCCAATAGCGAGTTAAAAGGGTCAGATACTCTAATTGGGGCTTAGAACTATGAGGTTGCGCTAAAACCAATACATCGCCCTCGGTATGGTGTGCTTGAATCTGTAACTGTTGCTGATGCGTCAATTGATGTAGGGCACTGCGATATAATAGGCTCAAGGCTTCTCGATAATGACCTTGTTGCCATGCCGCTTGAGCCGCAGCGGGAATATCCTTAGGCAAACTTTCAGCACTTAAATCCAAGCCAAATAAAGTCGCTGGAGGAGGGGGCGTGGTTTTTTTAGCTTGATAAGGGCGTAATAGTTTGAGTAATGCCTCGCGATAGATAAAAGCGAGAATGAGACCGATAGCAATAAAGAGCCATAAGCTACCTTCTAGTAATTGTGCCAAACTGGTGATGATTTGATCGGAAAGCTTAGCATTACTAGAGTTCTTGCCCTTTTCTTTATCTTTTTCTTTAGCTACCCAGCGATAGACGGTACGAGTTTGCAATTCGTGCTCATCTAAAATAGTGGTGATTTGTTGTTTAGCTTGATTGGCTGGTAAATGCTCTTCAGCCAGCGGTTCAGCAGGGGATTCAGCGGCATAATTAGGGGTGGGGAGCGTAATGATGAATAGAGTGAAAGTACATAAAACACCTAAGGCTAGGTGATGTGCTTTTTGGCTTAAGCGTTGAGCCATGGCACGTAACGCTTGCTCAATATCCCACGCCTCTAATTGCACACGGCGATTGAGGTACAAAGTAAAGCCAGCGGCAACATAAAAGGGTTCAATCAAGATAATAGCTACTAGCCAAAAACTATAATCCAAAAGGTGATGCCAATATTCTTCCTCTCGATCCACATAGCCAGCAAAGACATTGCGAATATGCTCAGTAGTCGCTTCAGTCGGATCAAATAGTAGCAATAAGCCATAGCAAGATAGAAAAATTGCGATTTGAGCTAGAAACAAGCTCAAGGTGAGTAACACCGCATGGCGATTAAATTGATTGGTTAATAGAGTACGGCGTTTACGAGCAGCTTTTCCGGTTAAACCTTCTAACTGCCATAAGGATTGTACATAGCTGCGTACTAATGAAAAACGTTTCCAAGTGAGCGCGGCTAATAGGTTGCTACTGATGAGTAATTTCGGTAAAGCATTAAACCATTGGATTAAGGTTAAAGGTTGCTCGCTCACCTGTTTACTTAAACCGTGTAATAAAAAGCGGTCATACAAGGGTTTAAGCCACCACAATACTATCAATCCCAGCCAAAGCTGTTCTGACGGTAACAGTGCCCAAAACAATAAACCGACCAAGACACTAAATAAAACCCAACCTAGCCATAGTAGTTTAGCTGTTTGAGTGAGACGTAAGCCTAAATCGAGCGCTTCAAATGGCGTGCGTTCACGTAAAGCAATCGTGAGCTTAGGGGTCATACATCCACCTGTTGTGCCGTATGTTTACGCCCCGCCCAACCCAGCCATGCCATCACTAAAAGCCAAAATAATCCACCAATGGCGTATTTCACATTAAGAGGTGTCTGTACGCGCGAGGACCAAAACGCTTCGACAAAAGCCGCCATTAAAAACAGTAAAGCCGCACCGTACATGAGTTGTATCGCAATGCGCCCATTGGTTCTTAAAGCGTATAGACGGGTTTTGCGTCCGGGGAAAATTAAAGCTTGAGTGAGTTTAAAACCCGCAGCACCGGATAACACAATAGCCGTGAGTTCAAAAGCACTATGCCCTACCACAAATCCCCAGAAGGGATCATTATAGCCAATATAGGTGAGATGCCCAGCGACTGAGCCTAGCACTATGCCATTGAAGAGTAAGATGAATAATGTACCAATGCCAAATAATAAACCGCTGGTAAAGGTCTGAAATCCGATACTGGTATTATTGCGAATATAGTGACCAAACATATAAAAATCACTGTCGGCCTCACGTTCGCGCCCTAAACGGTCGTGCAGTTGCGGATCATACATAGACTCCATTTCGGCTATTTGCATAGGGTCTAGTACTGAATACACTAAATCCGGTTGCCATTGGGTTAGGAAAATAAACAGCAACATACTGCCGTAAAACACAGCGGCTGAGAGTGATAAGACACGCCATTGAGCACGTACTTGAGCAGGAAATTCGAGAGCCAAAAAAGACCATACTCGTGACCCAATAGGTTCACGTTCGCGGTAAAACTGCTGATGTCCGGCGACCACTAAGTGATTTAAGCGCTCCAATAAATGCGGGCTATAATGCCGCGCTTGAGCTAGGGCTAAATGGTGACAGGTTTGCCGATACAGTTCGGCGAATTGTCCAGTCGGGGCAGTTTGAGTATGACGTTTACGCCGAGGTAGGGCTAAGTAGTCCAACCATGCTTGGAGTTGGCTCCAAATAGTTTGGTAATGCTCGATGAATTGCACCTGTTTCATGAAGAGGCTACCTGTTGAGGTGAGAGCATGTGTTGACCCGCAATCCATACCGCATAGCGTTGTAAGGTTAGACTAGCAGGTTGTCCTTGAGTCAAGGTTTCTGCGGTAATTTGCGCCAGTTCATCGGCACGCGCTGGCGTTAAAGTACGTGAGCGCTCAGCAAATTGTAGTAAAGTTTGTTGCTCTTGAATCAGTAGCGGTTGCGGTAAGGGTAAAGGTTCTACTGCTGGCAAAGCACGATGTGCATTTAAATGCGGTTTATAGACGACTAAGGTATCAGCGGCTAAATCACCTAGGCGTTGGAAGTGGCGCGTAAAGAGTAGGCTAATCACACCAAAGCCATAGAAAAACGGCATAAAATCCACAAAACGAATTAAATTACGCAATAGTGAGGCTGCAAACGTTACCGGACTACCATCGCGTTGTACGGTATAAAGCTCTAATAAACGTTTACCCGGCGTTTGACCTTGATGCCGCCATTCAAACCAGACCGGATACCACCATTCAAGCAAAAACAGGAAGATTAGGATTAAACCATCACCGAGATAGCCCAATATGCCCAAGATGGTAATTAAGACTATACCGACGCTAAAGCGGATTAATAAATCAATAAACCAAGCCATGAAGCGTGGTACGAATCCCGCTGGAGTGAGGGTTAAGGCAATACCTTCAGGGGTATTTACTGTGTATAAAGTATCTAATTGCATGTAAGAATGGCGCTTTAGTGACGCTCGACGTATGATTGGGCATTTTTTGCAACAGAATGAAGTTCGGGTGCAGTGATGTCAATAAGAATCAGGTCAAGGTGTCGATTAACCAGACTAAATTACTAGCACTCGAATCTATAATCATGAGGATGACATGTTTACGCTCGAAAAAGTTGAGAACTCTACCCCGATTCTACCGGTTACAGTGGATACATTGGCTGAGGTGCGGGCGCATTTGCCAGCCTTTGTGCACCATTGGTTAGATCTAAATAAATTTACTGGTAAAGTAGGCGAGATTTGTATTATTCCAGCCCTCTCCGGCAAGCTCGGTACGGCCCTCGTGGGCTATGCTCAGAATGAAACGGCACTCTGGTCTATTGCGGGCTTAGCTGCCCAATTACCCGAAGGTAATTACCATCTAGAAGTGAGTTGGAGTGAGCATGATCAAATGCTCGCCGCTATCGGGTGGGGTTTAGGGCAATATGAATTTAGTTTGACTAAAAAAACCGAAGAAAAGGGGCAACGCAAACTCTATTTACCTGCGCACTATGAGCGTGTAGTAGCGTTTGTAAATGCGATTAATAGTGTACGTGATTTAGTCAATATGCCGGCTAATCGGATGATGCCACAGCATTTAGCCGTGCATATGCATACCCTAGCGGATGAGTTTGATGCTTCATTCCAACAATTAGTCGGTGAGGATCTCATCGAGCATGGTTATCCCGCCGTATATGAGGTAGGACGTGCGAGTGCACATAAACCGCGCGTTTTAGAGCTGCATTGGGGCGATAAGAAAAACCCTGAGGTGGTATTAGTCGGTAAGGGCGTGTGTTTTGATACCGGTGGCTTGGATATGAAGCCCTCTACTGCAATGCGCTTAATGAAAAAAGATATGGGGGGAGCCGCACATGTGATTGCCTTGGCACGCCTGATTATGCAAACGAATTTACCGATTCGCCTCAAGGTGTTAGTGCCAGCGGTGGATAATGCCATTGGGGGCGATGCCTTCCGTCCGGGCGATGTGATTAATACGCGTGCAGGTAAAACGGTCGAGGTCGATAACACCGATGCCGAAGGGCGTTTAATTTTATGTGATACTTTAACGGCGGCGTGTGAGCATCAACCTGCTCTAGTGATTGATTTTGCCACCTTAACGGGTGCTGCGCGTGTGGCCTTAGGTACTGAGATTCCAGTATTCTTTAGTAATAATCGCCAACTCACCCAGCAAATCCAACTAGCCTCGGCTGAGGTGGATGAACTTATGTGGAATTTACCGCTGCATAAGCCTTATATGCATCAACTTAAAACGCAATTTGCCGATTTAAAAAATAGTGGTGATAGCTACGGTGGAGCAATCACGGCAGCTTTATTCTTAAACGAGTTTGTGCCAGCAGCAACGCCTTGGCTGCATATTGATATGATGGCGTGGAATTTACGCGCCCGTCCGGGTCGTCCTATTGGGGGGGAGGCTATGGGCTTATTTGCAGTCTATCACTATCTTGAACAGACTTTCCAAACGATGCTTCCTGATTAAAATAATGGGATTAAAGGGGGAGACTAATGGGGGACAAATGGGCACGACGTGTATTATTTATTGGTAATTCCTATACTGAGGGCTTGCGCACTACTTTAGTACATCTCTTACCTGCCTCTTTACAAGGCTCGGTGTTAGTGGAGTTTGTCACTAAAGGGGGGCGTAATTTGGCTTGGCATTGGGAGCACCAAGCACTACAAGACAAAATTAAACGAGGTCGTTGGGACTATGTAGTGTTACAAGAGCAGAGTCAAACCCCCACCCTCATAGGGCAAGCTCCCTATCAGGGGTTTGTACAAGCACTGGGACGGTTTTGCCCTTTGATTCAAGATTCAGGGGCCGTGCCGGTATTATTTATGACTTGGGGCGCACGGCGTGGAGATCGTAAATATAGCCAAATCAGTCCTGATTATTGGATTATGCAGCAACATTTGAGTACAGCTTATCGTGCTATGGCCCAGCAATACCAAACTAAGCTAGTGCCAGTGGGGGAAGCATGGTCCTATGTGCGCCGCAAAGCTCCGGTATTAGGTGAATGTCTGTATCAAAAAGATGGTCATCATCCCTCTAAAATAGGTAACTATTTATCAGCCTTTATGTTTGAGCGTTATTTATGGCATAGCGACAGTTTGTCTAGCCCTATGATCAAATTAGCGACTTTAGATAAACAGATTTTTGCGGCGGCTATTGAAAGCACCTTACATCAAGAGCAAACACGATTATGAGTATACTGAGCAATACGTGGGGACAGTTACTAGGAGAACCCGTACCCGATTGGCAACCTTGCTCGCGTCCTAATGCCACTTTGTTGTCAGGGCAGTATTGTCGTTTAGAGCGCTTACAACCAGAGCAGCATGGAGCTGATTTATGGCAAGCACAACAAGCCGCTGTGGATGGGCGCGATTGGACTTATTTACCCTATGGGTCCTTTGATAGCTTAGAAGATTATAGGGTTTGGCTTCAGAGTGTCAGTGCATTAGAAGACCCTTATTTTTTTGCCATTATCGATGAAACGACTCGGCAAGCGCTGGGGGTGGCGAGTTTGATGCGTATAGATCCCGCGAATGGTGTCATTGAGGTCGGTCATATTTATTACTCTCCCTTACTACAACGCACTCGTGCCGCGACAGAAGCGATGTATTTGCTCATGCGCTATATCTTTGAGCTAGGCTATCGGCGCTATGAGTGGAAATGCAATGACTTAAATGAACCCTCTAAACGGGCCGCCGGGCGCTTAGGGTTTAGTTTTGAAGGAGTATTTCGCCAAGCAGCGGTCATTAAAGGTTTTAATCGTGATACCGCTTGGTATTCCTTAATCGATAAAGAATGGCCTCAGTGTCGCTATGCGTTCGAGCATTGGCTCCATCCCACTAATTTTGATGCTCAAGGGCAACAACTACAAAGCCTAGCGCAGTGGCGAAAACACAGTCTTTGAGCCTTATGTGATAAGCATCTAAAAGTAACCGTGTGTTTCTGGAGCAGTCTTGGCGGCAAGGATGCCGCTTTGAAGCGTACAGGGACGTATTTACAGCGGCTGCGGAGGAAATGCACGGTTACTTTGACTCAAGTACTTAAATCCCCCTAATCTACGATCAAAGCAGCCAAGGACTAACACCTTTGGCTATACTGAGCGCTAATTTTTACTGTAAACCACTAGCACTATGACCACTATTGCTCATATTTCAGATTTACATTTTGGCCGTGAAGTCCCTGAGGTGATGCAGGGCTTAATGGCTAATTTAGCGCAAGTGAACCCCGATTTAGTGATTATTAGCGGGGATTTAACCCAACGCGCTAAAGTCGAAGAGTTTGAAGCCGCTAAAGTCTTTTTACAGCAACTACCCTATCCTTATTTTATTGTGCCAGGGAATCACGATTTATCCGCTACCGATATTACCGAGCGTTTTTTTAAACCTTGGGAAAAATGGCAACAATTTGTCACCCCTAATCTAGAACCAATCTTACATACTGATGATTATATCGTGGTAGGGGTGAATACAGCGCGTGCCGCTGGGTTTTATTTTGATTGGTCGAGGGGGCAAATTAGTGAAGCACAGATTGAGTTTGTCGCTAATACCGTTAGATCTATTGAGGAACCTAAATTACGTTTATTAGTAGCACATCATCCTTTTTGGTTACCTCAACAAGCGGAATATCGCGATGTAGTGCAAAATCGTGATCAGGCGATTGATGCCTTTCAAAGAGCGGGGGTGGATATTATACTCAGTGGTCATATTCATATGGCTTATACGCAAATTTTAAATGGGGTCATTATCTCCCATGCGGGAACTACTTTTTCTAATCGCACTTTAGAAACCCACCCTAATAGTTTTAATATTATTAAAGGTAATCGTGAAAAGCTCACTATCAGCTTTATGGAGTGGGAAAAGGATAAATTTCATTTAAAAGAAGATAGATATTTTCAACGCATTGATAATAATTGGAAAATAATTTAGCAGCGGGAAGAGTTAATATGGATAGTAAAAAAGAAGATAATCCTAAAAAAAACACTGAAGTCTTCGTTTCTATTAAAAAAATCCCTATATTTGTTAATCCTCATTCAGGCAGTGCGCAGCGCTTAATACCCATTCTAAAGCGCTATCGAGAAGTCGCTATTCAGTCTATTAGCCCTAGTACTTTGCCTAGGCTGATTCAGGATGAAATCGCAGCGGGTGAGGATAGAGTGATTGTCTGTGGAGGGGATGGTACTTTATCTTTAGCCGCACAGCATTTAGCAGGAACGCCTAGCGCATTAGCTATAATCCCCGGTGGCACATTAAATCATTTTGCGACTTATTTAGGGATACCTATTGATCCTCATCAGGCATTAGCCTTAGCTTTAAAGAGTAATCACTTCACGGCGGTAGATGTTGGCTATGTGAATAAACGTTTATTTTTAAATACTAGCTCAGTAGGGTCTTATGTACGCTTTGTCCGCACACGGGACTATTTAGAGCGCTATATGAGTTATCTGCCAGCTAGTATTTTAGCAGGAGGGAGACGTTTATTACGCTTACGTAGTTCTAGATTATTTTTTAATACTGTGAAAATTCGCACGCCTTTGGCTTTTATTGGAGTGAGAGAGCGGGAATTAAGTTTTCCCTCGTTAGGAAAGGAATTAGAGCAGGGTCAACATGGTTTGCATGTTATTATTGTAAAAGTTGAAACTCGTTGGGAAATGATTCGCCTTGCTTTTAATGCCATTATTCGAGGCATTAGCCCGCTGCAAAAAGCAAAGCAATTAGAAAGCCGCATAGTAGAGCAAATAGAAATCGATAATCATCATCGTAAGCGCGGTATTTATGTAGCATTAGATGGTGAATTAACCTTACAAAAAACACCTTTGCAGTATTCTTATGTGAAAGATGCCTTGAGGGTCGTATTGCCTAATTAGCAGGTACGATGGTAACCTTGCCGCCAAGACTGCTTTATAAACACACAGTTGCTTTTAGCTAGATGCTTAGTTTACCACAAGAGTGCAGGGGGCAAACTGTTAGATTTGTCCCCTGCAAGCTAAAGCTTGTTTTTATTAAAGTATTTGACCGACCAGCCAAGCAGCAGCAAAGCCCACTGAATAGGCTAATAATAAGTGACCAAAAAAGCGGGCGTAACTAACAAAGGTAACATTACCATGACCCGCTTTACTCATAGCGATAATACCAGAGGCTGAGCCGATAATAAGTAATGAACCTCCAATACCCACTCCATATACCATAGTGAGCCATTCGCCGCGTGCCATTTCGACTCCTGAATGTAATACCGCAGCCGTTAAAGGCACGTTATCGACTAGGGAAGAAAATAGACCTAAAGTATAATTAGCTACTGGAATTGGGAGTATGGTGTAAAGCTCTGCTAAATGATCGAGTATATGCAGTTGTTTTAGCATACCGACCATGAGTAACACCCCTAAGAAGAATAATAGAGCATCAAACTCAATCATTCGTATGTTACGCATCATATCTTCATCGCCATTAATGAATTGCATCATTAAAAATAGCAACGCTAAGGATACTAAAAAGGTGAGTAAAGGCGGTACATTAAATAATACATTAAGTGCTAAAATACTAATAATTGTTAAAATGAACTGTATCCCTGCAAGCTTATCAGCTAGAGGTATAGGCTTAACTTCACGTAGGATATGCACATCTTCTTGTAAACCTTTTGCCATAATAAAGGCTAGAGTAATAAGACCCATATAGGCTGGTATACCTAATAGCAGTAAATTAGGAATAGTCACTTTACCGGCTAAAAAGACCATTAAAGTAGTGACATCACCTGTGATTAAAGCTACACCCCCGGAGTTGACACCAAACACTATTACAGCCACAAAGCGTAACAAATCCGCTTTCGATAAATTAAGCGGTAAGAGTAAACTCATGCAGACTAAAGTAGTAGTGACATTATCTGCCATAGCAGAGAACAGGAAAGCAAAGTGAGCAGTAATAAATAATAAAGTGCGTTTACTTAAACGTTCTGGCAATAAGCGCATAACAATATTCGAGATAAGACCTCGATTATTTAAGTAAGCAACAAATGTCATAGCAGCCACTAAAAATAGCCATAAAGTAGCTATTTCTAATAGGTTTTCATTTAAGGCTTCTTGTACGGTTTCAGTCTCAGGTGAGCGACTGATAAAATACAGTAGCCAAACTAAACTACCAAACAATAAAGTGGTTTTTGCTTTATTAATATGAATAACATCTTCTATGACGATACTAATAAAGCCTGCTGCGATGAGCACAAGCAGTAGGGTATCCATGTGGTGCAAATCTCCGGTGTCAATAACACTAAAGGTAAAGGGTGGTAAAAGAAGGCGCGATTATAGTAGTGCGCTTTTGAAAAACCAATGACTTTTCTTGGAAAGCAAGTTCTATTCCATATCACTGTAGCAGGCTTAGCTCACTTGCAATATGCACTGAAAATGGGCATGGAAAGGCTAAAGCTACTTCAATAATTGCAAAACATCGTAATGCTTAGCCAATCGAGCTTGGTCGGCTGCGGTACGTCCCGTTTTATCTTTAATAGTTTTATTCGCACCTTTTTGTAATAACAGTCTTACCACTGGTACAGAACCATTACGAGCGGCAGAGTGCAGGGCTGTCCAGCCATTACCTTCGAGTAAATTCACCGGTACACCCGCTTTTAAGCACATATTGACATAGGCTACATCCCCGCGTGCGGCTGCTTTATGGTAGTTATTCGTTGAGCGGCAAGTATTGGCTAGACCTTGAGTATTTAATTGCCATTTACCTAATACCCCTTCATTCATATCACTACTGGCACGCCAAGTACCATCTAAGCGTGTGCCTAAAAAGCGATCTTGGCTAGCATCTAGGTAAAATTGGAAATTACCCGCTTGATTAGCTAACGTACCATCAATATTAAGTGCAGCATAAAGCGTTAAAATATGTTGCGGTAAAATAGTAAAGCGGTATTTAGCTGAATTAAAGCTAAGGCTAATAAAGTTATTAGGTGTAATCTCTTGACCAAATTGATAGTTGTCTTTGAGCTTTAGTACAGCGTTAGCTTTACCATATAGAGCATGTTGACCGGAAAAATGATAGGTGATTTCAGCCTGTGCAAGCGTACTGCTGAGAGTCATTACGCCCATTAGTAAGGCTTTAAAAAGGTAGTGCTTCAACAACATAATTAAACTCCTTTATCTTGTCTATAGATTCGTAATATTAGCAATAGGTAAAAAATAAAATTGCGGTATTTTACTTAGATATAAGGTAAAAAATTAACTGATTTACTCTAAACCTATAAACTATTAAGCTGGAGTAAGCATCATAGCTTTTTTTATAATATTAATAAGAAAAGCTCATGTTGTAAAATTAACTAACTCACCTATAGTTAAAATAGGATGCTATGGTTAATAATTTTTGCAGAAAATATAGTTTTAAAAGATATTTTTACGTGCAAAAACCATAATTAAACTGTGTTTATAATGAAGTGAGTGGAGGAGTGAGTGAAAATGAAAAAGTCATGGTTAATCGGTCTACTCTTATTACTGAGTAGTTCTACTGTGTGGGCCTCTACTTGGTCTGGTTGGTATCCTACTCGAACCCAAGCGAGTAATGCTGCCTTAGCGAGTTGTCGAGTGCATTATCGTGCTCCTTGTGTGGTGAAACAGTGCCAAACCACTTATGGTTATAAAAAGCGTTGGCGTTGTGAAGCTTCACGTATGAAACGTTGGGATGATCGTGGGCGCGGACGTGGTTGGGATGATCGCGGACGCGGACGTGGTTGGGATGATCATGGGAGTGGGCACGGTCGTTACTAAGCGAGCGCTAATCCTACTTATTATTAGTTGAATTTAGATTATAATTAGAAAAGTAATTGTGTATTCGGCTGTTAGGGGTATTACTGCTTATATGAGTGGTTTCTTACTAAGCGGCTTATAAGATTACTGACTAAGAGTCTCAGAATACATAATTACTTTTTTATTAATTAAGTGAAAAGTAGTTGTTAACCAGAGTAAATAAAAGACCAGATTAATTTGTCTACAAATTTATATTTTGCTCGTTATTTTTTAAAGCCATAAGCGGTTTTTAAAAAGTCAAGAGTAGTAGTTATTATATGTAGCGTTAAAAATTACCATAGGCAATGATCTAATTGTATTATAGACTATTAATAGTGTGAATATCCTACTAATATAGTCATGAGTGTCAGCGAGGTTTAGATCATGAAAAGCTTAGTTTTTGCTAGTGCTATTGCTCTTAGTTGTTTATTAGCCTTGCCAGTGGCTAATGCGAATCCTACTGGTAAAAGAATGATCGTTGCTTATCATAGTGAAAAATGCTTGGATGTAGCGAATGCATCAACACAAAACAATGCGAATGTTCTTCAGTGGAGTTGTCATGGAAAGCCTAACCAACTTTGGCTTATTGAGAATCGTGGTAATTATTCGATTATTAAATCTGTCAATAGCGGTAAGTGTTTAGATGTAGCAGGTGCTTCACCTCATAATGAGGCTAATGTGATCCAATGGCAATGTCATGGTGGAACCAATCAACGTTGGATTATTAATAAGGTGGCTAATTATTACACTATTAAGGCTTATCATAGCGAGAAATGCCTTGATGTAACGGGCGCATCCCATGCGAATGGTGGCAATGTGATTCAGTGGCAATGTCATGGCGGTGTTAATCAGAGATGGCATATTCGCTAGTTATCACCACATGCTGGGACTACACAGTACCTCCTTGTATAGAAAGTACTGTGTATAACCTCTTTAACTAATTTCAGCTAAGGATTCGCCAATAATATCCAAGCCACGCTGTAATTGTTCATAAGGTACAGTGAGCGGTACTAAAATACGCACCACGTTTCCATAAATACCGCAGGACAATAAAATCAAACCTTTTTCGCGTGCTTTAGTGACCAGAGCAGCCGTTAATTCAGGTGAAGGTTTGCCGTCTTTCATCAATTCGAGCGCAATCATAGCTCCCAAGCCGCGTACTTCCGCCACAATGGGATATTTTCTAGCAAATTCATTGAGACGTGTGCTTACTTGTTCGCCTACTGCCTTAGCACGATCTAAAAGTTGTTCTTCTTCAAACACATCCAAGACCGCTAACGCTGCGGCACAACCTAATGGATTGCCCCCATAAGTACCCCCTAAACCACCGGGACCTACCGCATCCATAATTTCAGCTTTACCGACAATACCCGCCATAGGGAAACCGCCCGCAATGGATTTAGCAAAGGTCGTAATATCCGCAGCCACTCCCATTTGCTCCATAGCAAAGAAGGTTCCAGTGCGACCCGCTCCGGTTTGAACCTCATCGGCAATTAATACAATACCGTGTTTGTCGCATAAGTTACGCAACGCTTGCATAAAGGCAGCAGGTGCTACATAAAAACCACCTTCACCTTGTACAGGTTCTAAAATAATGGCGGCAATATTTTGCGGTTCAGCATCAAATTTAAAAATACGTTCAATCGAAGCGAGTGAGTCCGCCACACTGATACCGTGCAATTTATTGGGATATAAAGCACGGAAAACATCGCCGGGCATAATGCCCATACCCGCACTATAAGGTGCTACTTTACCGGTGAGTGCCAGCGTAGCCATAGTCCGTCCGTGATACCCACCCCCAAAGGCAATAACCCCAGTGCGTTTAGTATGAGCACGAGCTATTTTCACCGCATTTTCAACCGCTTCGGCTCCGGTAGTAAAGAGCGCTGATTTTTTGGCAAAGTCGCCGGGCATAAGTGCATTCACACGCTCACATAATTCCACATAAGGCTCATAACCTAATACCATAAAACAGGTATGCGAGACGCGGTTGATTTGATCAATCACCGCTTGTTTGACTTTAGGGTGCAGATGTCCGGTATTGAGCACGGCAATGCCACCGCCAAAATCGATTAATTCACGTCCCTCTACATCATGCAGTGTGGCATTTTCAGCATGATCAATAAAATGAGGGTGTGCTAGTCCCACGCCCCGTGCGACGGCTTGTGTTTTGCGCTCAATTAATTGCGCATTAGTTTTAGTCATTTACGCTCTCCCAAGGGTTAAACCCCAAACGTGGTAATCGTGATACGAATGAAATATAAATCGGGTTACGGATTATTGTTATGGTACAAGCCAAGCCAGACCATACTAGGTTTGAAGTAGTGCACTTAAGATAGGAATAATGACTGAAGACGAGTAGCCTCCCCACCTCGGTAGGCTCAATGCTTTGGCATAACAGGGCAAGTGACACGCAGTAGTACTGTTAGTGCACTAGCGCTTTCATGCTACCCAGCACTGAGGCGACTTTAGTGGTGTTTAAGCATTTAATCTCCAAAGAGACTAAGGGCTTAAACCGGAGGCGTCCTCCATTTTATAGTGCCCTTGCGGGCGAGGTTTACCGTTTACCTAAAAAGGGTAAATGTACTAGTTGGAATCGAACCAACAACCGACAGATGATGAGTCTGTTGCTCTACCAGTGAGCTATAGTAAGGGCAGGTTGATCGGAATCGAACCGACGCATACTAGCTAAGCTAGTTGCTCTACCACTGAGCTACGACCTGAGTATTTGAGGATATAACAAGCTGATACACACACTAACCAGTGGTAGCTGTGTCAGGTGGCGTCAGATACCACACCGCTAGCTTATTAATCATCTCAAATGCATGACAGCCTTTTTTGGGCTGGGAGTGGGTCAGTTATGACATTTAACCACTCACTATTATCCTTATCAATGCAACTGTAGTGCCAAAGTACGGTATTAACTTAACTCATTAAAAATCCAGTACTTTGTAGATACACGGTTAAACCTATTGTGCGCTATTCCTATCTAATTAGATAACTTTTATCACCTCATTGATGCTGCAAGATACTTAAAAACGTTCATTACGGCGGCGTAGCCATTCGACCACCAGCAGTAATAAAACCGACATAATGATTAAAATCGTGGCCATGGCTGCAATAGCCGGACTGATATTTTCTCGAATACCGGAAAACATCTGCATAGGTAAGGTGCGCTCGGTAGGACTAGCTATAAACAAAGCAACGACCACTTCATCAAACGAAGTGGCAAATGCGAATAAGCCGCCAGAGATCACACCAGGTAGAATTTGTGGCAATACAATATCAAAGAATACTTGAACCGGATTAGCACCAAGGCTTGCACCGGCACGAATTTGGTTAGCGTCAAACCCTTGCAAGGTGGCACTGACTGTAATCACCACAAACGGTACACCAAGCACGGCGTGTGCAAGTACTAAACCCGTATAAGAATTAAGTAAGCCCACTTTGGCAAAGAAGAAGTACATGCCCACGGCGACAATGACTAGAGGTGCTACCATCGGCGAAATAATCAGTGCCATGAGTAAACCCTTACCCGGAAAGTCGGCACGATTAAAGCCCACGGCGGCCAGCGTGCCAAAGATCATGGCAAGTAAAGTTGCTAGGGGGGCTACTATCAAACTGTTTTTAAGTGAAGATAACCAAGGTCCCGGACTGAAAATAGTTTCATACCATTGCCATGAAAAGCCATCCAAAGGATAAGTTAAGAAGCTGCCACTATTAAAAGATAGCGGAATAATCACTAGGACAGGCAGCATCAAAAACACCAGCACTAATCCACATAAAATCCTAAAGACCCAAAACCATACTCGTTCCACAGTCGATGCATAAGGTTGCATGGCTTATCTCCGGCTAGGTTGCTGTTGATTAACAAGACGTTGATACACGATATAGAGTACTAAGGTCACGATCAGTAACAGAGCGCCCAAAGCCGCTGCCATGCCCCAGTTATTGGTGGTATTGGTGTAGTACGCCACATAGTAGCTCACCATTTGATCCGAAGGGCCGCCCAATAAAGCCGGCGTAATGTAATAACCCAAAGCCATAATAAACACTAATACAGTACCTGCGGCTACTCCGGCGAGGGTTTGAGGTACATAGACTTCCCAAAAGGCTTTAAAGGGGTGTGCACCTAATGAAATAGCGGCACGTTGATAGTGCGGAGAAATGCCCTTCATCACGCTATACAAGGGTAATACCATGAAAGGTAACAAGATATGCACCATCGCTATCAATACGCCCAAGCGATTAAAGACTAGCTCCAATGGTTGACTAATCAACCCTAAACTCATCAAACCGTTATTCACTAAGCCTCCCGATTGCAACAACACTATCCACGCCGCAGTACGCACTAGGAGCGAAGTCCAAAAGGGCAATAACACAAAGATCATTAATAGATTGCTCGTGCTAGTGGGCAAAGTAGCCAGCAAGTAAGCCAAAGGAAAACCCAGCAACAAACAGATTAAAGTCACAGCCCCTGAAATCCATAAGGTGCGTAGAAAGACATCAACATAGACCCGTTTTTCTGCTGCAATGGCGGTTACTTCACCTTGGTTATTGCGCTCAAAATCGAGTGCTGCCAGTAGGTAACGATCCGTTGTTTGGGGGGCAACGCGCTTTAAGGTTTGCCAAGTGGCTAAATCTGCCCAGCGTGGATTAATATTTCCTAACGTTTCCTGCCACGTAGTAGTGGGCTGATCGGGTAGTTTGCGCAGAGTCTGCGTGACTAAGGTGCGCAAACTCGGATCTTCATAATTCAAGCGCCGCCCGACTGAGCCAATAGCACCACTCGCTAAAGAGTTCTTAAGCTCCTGCGCTAAAGAGGCATAAAGCGCTTCGGAGGGAGGGCTTTGTCCATCCCACTCTTCTAGTAATTGAGCGGTTTGGGGTAATGCTTGAGCTAGTTCACTATTGTCTACGCTGCGCCATAGCATACTGCCAATAGGGAAAACAAAAGCGATTAATAAAAACAGCGCTAAAGGGGCGACGAGCAAAAATGCTTTAAATTTACGCATCCGCTCAGCACGACGCAATTGAGATTTTAATGAACTACCCGTAAGCGGCTGCATAGCCATAGGACTCGTCGCCATTTTAAACTCCTTACCCAGCTAAAGCAGGATTATTTTGCAGCCCAAGCATTAAAGCGTTGCTCTAATTCTTCGCCATTATCCACCCAGAATTCAGTACCCATTGCCAAGGTTCCTTTGAGGTTGTCAGCGTAGGTAGGCATTTCCTTGGCTTTATCTCCTAGCTTATCAATGGCTTCTGGATTAATAGGGCCATAAGGGATTTGGCTAGAATAAGCCGCTTGAGTCTCGGCTTGACTAGCAAACTTAATGAATTCATAGGCGGCGTCTACGTTTTTGCTACCTTTAGGAATCGCCCAGTAATCCAGATCGTAAATACTCCCCGGCCAAGTGATCGCTAATTTGCGTCCTTCGGCTTGAGCAGCGGCAATGCGGCCGTTATAGGCAGAGGACATGACCACATCACCCGCGACTAACCATTGAGGCGGCTGAGCACCTGCTTCCCACCATTGAATATGGGGCTTGAGTTCGTCAAGTTTCTTGAAAGCACGCTCTACGCCTTCTGGAGTAGCGAGCACTTTGTAGACTTCTTCAGGAGCTACACCATCCGCTTGTAGTGCAAATTCGAGGGTATATTTAGCACCCTTACGCAGACCACGTTTGCCGGGGAATTTCTGTACATCCCAGAAGTCTTTCCAACTGGTAGGTGCTTCTTTGAGTTTTTCCGCATCGTAAGCCAATACGGTAGACCAGACGAAAATACCTGCCCCGCATTTATTGACCGCACTTTCGATGACTTTATCTTTAATGCCTAATTTGTCCCAATCTAAAGGCTCGAATACGCCTTCGAGACAACCACGCGTGAGTTCAGGAGATTCGACCTCTACTAAATCCCAACTCACATTTCCGGTTTCTACCATAGAGCGAATTTTGGCAAATTCACCGTTGTAATCACCCGGGGTGAGTTCGGTTTTAGTTTGAGCTACGAAAGGGTCGTAATAAGCCTTTTTCATCGCATCACCCGAGGCTCCCCCGAATGAAATCACGGTCAATGCTTGAGCTTGAGTGCTCACCAGTAATCCAAGACCGAGTAAGCTAGCCGTAACTAAGTGCTTTAATGAGCGAGAAACTGCATTCATATTAAAACTCCAAGCGGTTGGTTGTATGGTTGGTTTATTGAGGTAGTTGCTTTAAGGCACGGGCATCTTCATCACGCCAGCCCATGACAATCTGATCTTGAGGGTGAATAGGCGTGCTTAATTCACTCACGGGTACTTTAATACAAAAGTTGGTATTACCGGCAAATTCACAACGCAGCCGTACATGATCCCCTAGATAAATCAGCTCTTGTACAGTGCTAGTAAATTGATTTGGCAGGGTTTGCGCCACAGCACCAATACGCACCCGCTCTGGGCGGATGGAAAATAATACCGACTCATTGAGTGCTAAGGTTTCAGTAGCGTTGTAAGCCCCTGATATTAAGTTTTGTCCAAATTGTAAGTGATAAATAGCTTGATCATGACCGACAACTTGTGAAGCTAAGGTATTGTTTTCGCCAATAAACTGCGCCACAAACGCATTGGCGGGATATTCATAGAGGTTTTGCGGGCTGTCAATTTGTTGGATCACGCCATCATTAAAGACCGCCACTCGATTAGACATAGTGAGGGCTTCGTCTTGATCGTGGGTGACGAATACCACGGTGAGTCCTAGTTGCTCATGCAAATGTTTAATTTCCATCTGCATATGCTCGCGTAGTTGCTTATCGAGTGCCCCTAGTGGCTCATCCATTAACACTAATTGCGGTTCAAAGACTAAAGCGCGGGCTAGGGCAACGCGTTGTTGTTGTCCACCAGAAAGCTGTTGCGGGCGACGCTTAGCATATTTAGTGAGCTGAATCATATCCAGTATGCGTGTCACTTTAGCTTTGGCTTGATCTTTGGGGATTTTGCGTGTTTTAAGCGGATAATGCAGGTTTTCTTCCACTGTCATATGGGGGAAGAGCGCATAGTTTTGAAACACCATACCAATATTGCGCTGATGGGGAGGGAGAGCATTCAGGCGCTGTGTCCCTAGAAAAATATCTCCTTGAGTGGGTACTTCAAAGCCCGCCAGCATCATCAGGCAGGTAGTTTTACCGGAGCCTGAAGGGCCTAGCAGTGTTACAAACTCACCGCGCCCTATAGCAAGATTGAGGTCACGTACTACTAAGTGTTCACCATCATAGGTTTTTTGTACGCCTGTAAAACGCACCAATGGATCTACTAAATGAGATTGCATGCTGGATTCCCTGTGTTATGGCACGGCCACCATGGAAGTATTGGATTCAGGATACTTCTACAGGAGGCGTGAGTTATTTATCTCATAACCTGAGCGATCTGGCAAGACTATTTATCATAATAAATATGATTAAATATTTTGGTGGTCACTATAACTCTAGCTTAACCCCAATCTTAAGTTAGCTTCTATTTTAAGATTGGGGTGAGAGCAGTTGTTGACGTGATAATTGGGTTTGTACTTCTAGACTAAAATCGTGGGCACTACACATATGATCACGCATCAGCGTTTCGACAGCTTGGGCATCGTGAGCTTTAAAAGCTTTAATTAATTCACGGTGATAGTACAGATTAGATTTAAAAAACTCTTGTTGTCCGGGAGGCTCCATGCGGTTGTAAATAATTAAATCCTTAATCAAATCATTCAAAAAACGCCCAATAAAAGCCAGTACTGGATTGCGGCAGCGCTCCGCAAGGAGGTTATGAAAGTCTAATTCAGCAATACGATGCTCTAGATGTTGCTCGATGCTTTGCATAGGCGAGTCGGTACACAACTCAGTCAAACGCTCTAGTTCTAGATAATCGTCCTCGGTCAAGTGCCCAATCACCGAGCGGGCAATTTCAGGCTCCACTAAGCGGCGTAATTGATATATATCCGTGCCTTCAAAAGCATGAAAATGCAAATAGTTGCGTAGCATTTGCGAGGCTAGGGGATAAGGGACTTGAGCGAGTACAGCGCCACCATTAGGACCGGTTTTAACCGTAATTAGCCCTTGCACTTCTAGTGATTTAAGGGCCTCACGTACCGTTCCTTTGGAGCACTCAAATAATTCTATTAAAGCTTTTTCATTAGGTAAGCGCTCACCCGGCTGAATATCTTTCACCACAATCCAACGTTTTACCGCCTCAACAATTTGATCGGCGCGTTTTACTCGGCGCTGCGATTCCAAAGCAGCTAAATCTTTCACCATGAACACCTTTTAATTCTGATTTATTATCAGAGTACTCTGATTAGCATCTATATAGCTAGAGTACTTGACATGATCGTACCAAAACGGCGCTAGTATAGTATGGATCAGAGTAGTGACCTAGCAGCAAGTGAGGATAGTTCAATGGTAATCGAAGAGACGTTGGTACAGCATCAAACAGGAATTGAGAGGTTACATCAGCAAGCATTTAATGCTGAAGCGGGACAGATCCAACAATTATTGCTTAATTTTCAGCAAGATGCTAGTGCCCAACCCTTATTAAGTTTAGTGGCACTAGAGCAAGATCAAGTGGTGGGGCAAGTAGTGTTTTCGCAGGCACTGATTAGCGGACAAGCTCAGGCTAAGGCGTTTATTTTAGCGCCTTTGGGTGTTTTGCCTACTCATCAAAGTAGTGGTATAGGAAGTCGGTTGGTCAAAGCGGGGCTAGAACGTTTAGCCCAACAAGGTGCAGATTTGGTTTTTGTGTTTGGTGATCCTGATTATTATGGACGCTTTGGGTTTCAAGCGGCGAATGCTTGGGAGTTGCCCGCGCCTTATCCTATCCCAGCGCCCTATGAAGAGGCTTGGCAAGTGGTAGCGTTACAAGCGCAAGCACTGGGCACGATTAAGGGGCAGGTATTGTGCTGTGATGCATTGAGTCGCTTGGAGTTGTGGCAGGTGGAGTCCTAACCTGCCTAGTGCAATTCAAAACCACTGACTCGTAAATCTGCAACGCGCACGATCATAGCGCGTTCGGGATCATAGGGAATGTCCTGAAAACCATAATGTTGGTAAAAGGCTCGTACTGAATCATCCAATGGATGAGTAATTAACCCATAACATCCGGCTACTTCTGCAATGTGTACTACCGTTTTAAAGGCAAAAATTAGTAAGGACTGAGCTAAACCTTGACCTTGATAATCCATATCGACAGCCAGTTGACCTAATAAAATCACTGGAATGGCTTCAGGTTTATTACGCTGCTGAGCTTTAGGCAAAAATTCGCGGCGTATTTCTGCGGCTAAAAGTGCAATATAAGCCGCAATTTTGCCGTTTTCGGTATCACACATCACATTAACGCGGGATATGTTCGCCTTATGATTTTTCCATGCATGGCGTTGAAACCATTCATTAAGAGAAGCTCGTCCACAATCAAAGTCAAAACGATTATCGTGTTCTGCTAAAGGGCGTGGTTTGCTTATTCCCATATAGGTTTCACTTTAGCCAAGCGCTGCAAAGCCGGAATCCGTTGGGGGGGGGTATTAAGCCATGACTCAAAGGCTTGCCAATCCTGATCAGGTATTTCGACCACTGTTCGATTCATGATTTCCATTTCGGCAGATTCTAATGCTTTACGCCGCATAAAGTCGCTGAGAGTGGTATGAGTATATTTAGCCGCTATTTCTAATAACTGGCGTTCAGCCTCGCTGACCCGCACACTGAGTATTGCAGTAGCCATAATGATTGATTCTCATCAGAGTGTATGACAAAAGAATACGGCATTTAAAGCTGATACCACAAGAATAAAAATCAACCTTCAGTAGGATGTTCCGGTGTACTCAAAATCTTTTGATACAGCACCACATCGAGCCAGCGCCCAAACTTATACCCAACCTCATGCAGCACACCTTTCTCCTCAAAGCCGAGCTTTTGATGTAATGCAATACTGACCGCATTTTGTGAATCAATCACGCCTATCATTGTGTGATAGTTTTGCTCCCTTGCTTTAGCCATCAGTCGTGTAAGCAACTGTGTGCCTATCCCTCTACGACTATAATCAGAATGGACATAAATCGCGTGCTCAACCGTGTACTGATAGGCAGGAAAGGCACGAAAAGCCCCATAAGAAGCAAAACCCGCCAATTGACCTTCAGGTGTAACTAAGCCAATTACCGGAAAATGTTGGGCGGCTTTTAACTGAAACCATTGGGTTATTTGCTCACGAGAGCGCGGCTTGTAATCATATAAGGCGGTGGAGTGCAAAATGGCATGATTAAACAGCTCTAAAATAGCTGCGCCGTGAGTGCTATCATCACAATCGACCCAGTTTAAATTCATTTGTTAGTGTCCTTTAAAATCCGCTAGGAGATTAACAAAATACTCAATAAAACAATACCAGATAGGGTAAACGCAATGAATAAGAAAATGACTGATGTGAAATACGTAGGTAGCGCGGTAGCGACTCGCTTAGAAGCGCATGGAATCAGTACCCTAGAGCAACTCGCTCAAGCGACTCCTGAGCAATTGCAGGCAGTGCCGGGGATTGGCGCTAATACCGCCTTGATCATGATTGAAGATGCTAAGCGTCTAGTCAGTGGTGAAGCCGAGCCTAAGGCTAAATCTAAGCGTACTAAAGCTACAGCACAACAAGTCGCCGTTGAGGAGCCAAACAGTGAAGCAGTAGGTACTGTAGAAAATCCTGAGCCAGTGGCTGTTAGTGAAACTACCTCAAACAATGCTGAAGCAGTTGAGCAAGCATCTAATGCTGCCTCTGATGAGACTGTTTCTGAGCAAGCTGAAGCTCCTACAGACACAACCACACCTGAAGTTACAGAGTCCGAGGTCGTAGCACCAACAGCGTCAGAGCCTGCAAAGGCGACCCCATCTAAAGTACCTGCTAAACCCAGAGCCACTAAAACCGCCAATAAAGCACCCGCTAAACCCAAAACCAATTCACGCTCTAAAAAGCCCAGTGCGGAAGCCTCAGCGGAGACGAGTGCAGAGACAGCCCCTAAACCTGCACCCAAAAAACCTAGAACGGTAAAACCGAAAGTAGTTGTGCCTGAAGTGGTTGAGTCTGAACCCGTAGTAGCTACCGTGTTGAGTGAGACAGTAACCGTGGTTGAGGTACAAGATAGTACTGATGCTATCGAAGTGAAGGCTAAGCAGGATAAGGTTAAATCTAAGGGTGATAAGGATAAGAAAGATAAAAAGGCTAAAAAAGATAAGAAAGACAAAGATAAAAAGCACAAAGACAAGAAAGAAGCTAAGAAAGATAAAAAAACGGGCGATAAGGATAAGAAAGACAAGAAGGCTAAAAAAGCCAAAAAAGTGAAGCAAGATGATTCACATTTATCAGCCTAGTGCTGAAAAATAGTGTTTTATAGTAAAAATTAGCCTTTTGTTTTGCATGCTTAGTTAGATTAAGGCTGTCTGTAAAGGCAGCCTTGCATTAAAAAGCGGAATCAGTGCGTTTTTTCAAGCGTTGTTGAGTAGTTTCAATCACGATTCTTAACATATCTGCTGCTTCTGTCCATGCTTCATCCTCATTGGCACTCGAAGTAATCCAGTTTTTTGGTATCCCTTGTAAGGTTGACAATGCTAAATCTTGATAGCTACAAGTGCGTAAGCGAATGGGAACCACTATTTTAGTGCCCGCCTTATGAGCTTCTAAGGCTTGTTCAAACTCCCGTTTATAGCAAAAATCGGAGTTAATAAAATCCGCACTCACTAAGCACAGCACAATATCAGCCTCGTTTAATTGCTGCATGATTTTAGGTTCCCATTCAACCCCTGCATCGATGTGAATATCTGCCCATAGTTTTAGTTTGTTTAAACGTACTAGAGGAGAAAAAGCGGAGAGCATATTACCTAAATGCTTAGCATCTTTATGAGCATAAGAAACAAAAGCAGTCACGGGCGTTTGAGCGACTTGATCGCGCATTTGTGGCTCTTCAATCCCATCTAGTAGATCAGCAATAGAAAAACGTTTTTTTAATTTACCTACACTAAACTCTTCATCGCCCATAGCTTCCAGATCAACTAACTCAGAGTAGCTCCAAAGTATATTACTATTTGGAATAGGGACTTGTTCTTCAAAAGGTAAATCAGTGAAGTCATTAATAATGTCTTTTAAAGTTTCACGAATAAAGCTTAGTAAGCGGCGTGGTTCTGCTCCATACGCATCAATGTTAATCCGTTTCTCTTCACGGTCGATACGCACTCGTGCTTGAGCTTTGAAAATAATTGGTTTGTATAACACCATCCCTGTGCGCCAGCGTAAATCGCCTTTGATAAAATCGTGCAGTTTAACCATGAGGCGCGGGAAAATACTATCGGGCAATAACTCAGGAAACTCGACCGTAAAATGAATAATAGACCCTGTAAAATTAGAATCAGGCTCATTAATTGGTAATAGTTGAGGTATAACGTAAGTTTGCTGATTTAAAGGAAAACATAATTCAAATTCCTGCATGACTCTAATAATATAGAGTAATTTTGCTTTGGGATAATGAAAATGCTGGTCGCTAGTATTGCCTGCTTGATAGCACGCATCATTAATAATGCTATCCAACTCGCTTTCGCACACTATGCCCTTATGCTCTACAATGTGTTTAGAGTTAATAATACGATAAACGCCATTAGTGAGCCAAATAGGGTTAAGTATTTGAGTATCAAAAGCTTTTAAATTACGAAAATTAATGACTAAACCTAGATCATGCAGAAATTGTAATAATACCGACTGGCTAAAGGGCTTATCTACACCATGCTGTAGGCAAATACTTTGATATTCACAGGAGTCAATATAGTCCTGCTGCATATTTGTAAAGTGTTCTTTGACCGCAAGCCAAGTACTTGGAAAGGGAGTACGCCGTGCAGGGGCTTGGCTCATTTGGTCTTTGAGTGCGCTTATAAATTCAGTAATGCCTTCATCGTTTTTGCAGGATAATTTAAAATAGCCTTTGATTTGGGAATATTTTTCATTGAGTACTTTACGATTGACTTCAAAAGAGGGATTTTCATCCATTTTATTGAGTACGATTAATACCGGAGAGTTGCCACCAAAACTATTGGCGTGTTTGAGCCAGTATTCGGCTTTTTCATCTTTGCGGCTATCGAGCACTAGGACATAGATGCAGCGCTGGGACAGGAAAAATTGATGGGTGGCGTGCATGACTTCTTGACCACCAAAATCCCATAGATGAGCGTTAATGTTTTCATCTTCTAATTGAAAGGTGGTTTTTTGAATTCTGATGCCGTGAGTTTGGCTTTCTTTGGGATCAAAGGATTCTTGGCGAATACGTTTGATGAGTGAGGTTTTACCTGCTGCGCCTTCACCTAAGAATATTATTTTTAGCTCATTGAGATTTTGTGCATTCGTTTCGATTTGCTCAAAGTATTCTAAAACCGATTCACGTCCTTCCTTAGCAAACTCAACAGGGGGAGTAATTAAGGGACAGTTAGAAACATTAATTAATTTTTCATAGTTTGCACATGCATTATAGCATAGAGTTATATCCTCTTTTAGCAGGTGGGTAATATGCCTTAGGTCACAAATAGATGTTTCAGATATATTCAAATAAGCTAATTGATCTAGATTTTTCAATACACTTAAATCTGTTACTTGAGTGCTATAGCAAGAAAATAGTTTTAGTTCCGTGAGGTTTTTTATAGGAGTAAAATCCCTAATGTCATTATTAGAGCAGTATAGTGCTTGTAATTGAGAGAGGTTTTGTATAGGGGTTAAATCCCTAATATCATTATTAGAGCAATGTAGTGTTTTTAATTGTGAGAGGTATTGAATAGGTGATAAGTCAGTGATTTTAGTGCTATAGCAGTATAGTGCTTGTAATTGAGAGAGGTTTTGTATAGGGGTTAAATCCCTAATATCATTATTAGAGCAATGTAGTGTTTTTAATTGTGAGAGGTATTGAATAGGTGATAAGTCAGTGATTTTTGTATTAGAGCAATCTAGTTCTTGTAATTGAGAGAGGCATTGAATAGGTGTTAGGTCACTTACTGATGTGTCAAAGCAATATAGTTTTTGTAATTGAGAGAGGCTTTTTAATGGTAGTAAGTCATAGAGATTACGATTAAAACTAATATTTAATGTTTCCAGCCATAGTAGTTCGCCTATTTCTTGGGGTATTTCAGCTAAATCACAATTAATCAGATCTAATTTTCCAGTACGTTCTTTTTTCTCTTCCTGAATTCTCCGCAAGGCTTCTTCTGACATAAGGGCTTCCATGACTGACCAAAGGGCATAGCCATGTTATAAATTTCCCCCAACAAACTCAAACCTAATCTCCTGACTCTCTTAACCTCACCTAGGCTCAGGCTCACGCCCACCGTGTAGGTTAAAGTAGACGTACTAGGGGTACGGTATTATGCTTGGTGCTTTTAATTTGGCTGGGGCTAATACCACGCATGGACAAAAATACACTAATCAATACCTTGAGTCGTTTTGGTCAACCAGACCCCACTCAGCGTAACACCGATTTTTCTGCCCTAAGGCTCACTCAAGCAGATGCACCCACACTGCTAGATTTGCTGCTTTACTCCGATGAGCTAAATAACCAAGAATCCACTTGGTTCGTCACCCTCTACGCATGGCGAGCCTTAAAATCCTTAAATACCCCTGTCGATATTACCGAGTTACTCACCGCACTCGAACTCTATCAAGATCATGATTGGGCATTAGATGAGCTACCTGATGTCGTAGCCGCCGCTGGAGAACGCGCCCTAGCACCGACCTTAGCCTATATTCAAGACCCAGAGCGCGATGAGTTTTTACGGAGCCTAGCGGTCGAGATCCTACCCTTAGTGGGGCATGATCATCCTGAGTTGCGTGCCACGATTGTTGAACAGTTAACCACTCTATTAGCGCAACAAACAGCCGAAACACCAGAGCTCAATGCGTTTCTAGTCAGTGCACTACTGGATTTAAAAGCGCTGGAATCCCTCGTAGTCATTAATAAAGCCTACGAAGACAACAAAGTAGCGATTGCCATAGTCGGTGATTTTGAGGATGTGGAAATTGAATTAGGGTTACGCACCGAGCGCACTAAGCCGCGTGAAAACCCTAATAAATGGTTGAATCAAGACGATGAGGGGCTAGAGCCTCCGTCACAAGCCCCTGTGCCAGATGATATTGCTAATGATGATCTGTTTGATCGTCTGCAACAGCATCTAGATTACTACGGGCATGAATACTCTATTCAAGAAGTCGCGGGTTTAGATGGTCTATTTGCTGCGGTGTCTTGTGCGCCCAAGATGATTATGCCAACCGAATGGTTAGCGGCGATTTGGGGCGGGGAAGATTATATGCCTGAGTTCCCTGGTCAAGCCGAGTTGACTATTTTCGTTGAACTGATTATGAAACTGTTCAATCAAACGCATCAGCATTTAAAAGAGACCAAGAAATTCCAAGCCTCTTTTATGAGCACTATTGATGAGAATGGTGAGCAGATTCTTAATGTGCATAGTTGGTGTGAAGGCTTTATGCGCGGTATTGTGCTGGGTCAACCGCCTCTGATTGAAGCGCCTGAAATGCAACAAATGCTCACCCCCATTGCTATTTTTGGTACACCCCAAGGCTATGCAAAAGTAGAGCAGATGAGTGATGCCGAGGTGCAAGAGTGGGCAGTACAAATTGAGCCTACGGTGCTGAAAATTCGCAATTGGGCGATTGCTCATGCCCCCAAACTTAAACCGATGGTAAATACTGTCAAAGTAGGGCGTAATGATCCTTGCCCCTGTGGAAGTGGCAAAAAATATAAAAAATGTTGTGGCGCTAATTAACCTACTGATTTTTAAGTGAAATAAACTACAAGGTCAGGCTTTGACCTTGTAGTGCTATCTCTTTAGCAAGCTCGCTACTGTTCCTAATTTCCCCTCATAATCTGAATATCGCACGCTATAATTCGCTAGGGTTTGTATGTTACAAACCTAGCTACCTCCTTGATTTTTGAGGTTAAACGATGATGAGTATCCAACCACAGTCTCATTCGGCGACCGGAGTATGCGATATTGATGCGCAGCCGATGGTATTTCATTGCAATCACTATAACCGCACCCTACAACAGACGATTGAAAACTGCCGCCATATTGATAGCCGTTCGATTTTAATTCACGCTGCTGCTGAAGTGAGTTTCTTAGGGCTAAAACAACATTTCTTAATGCATCCAGAGCTGAATATCACTGAACGCCTTGCCTATGCCGAAGCCTTATATGCCTATTGTGGGTTTGGACTATTGCCCTTAGTAGCCACACTCAAAGCTGCTCAGGGACAGTCAGCCTTTAAACTCAGCACCGCCTCTTCGCACTATGGTCAAGCATTGGCTTTGAATTTTGAAAAGCGCCGTTTTGCAGGAGAGTATTTTGATCTGGGATTTGTAATAGGTACTTTGATGGCGACCTTTGGGTTTGCTGTACAAGGACGCCTGACTAATGAAGCCCTCTCACTCAAACATAAACAAACCACGATGGAAATTGAATTAGGGGGCGAGGAGTTTGCCTACTTATTTCAATTAGAAAGTGGTACTACTGCCTATTTGAGTGCTGTTGGCGTGAGTGCTGAAGTGCCAGAGCGTAAGGTCAGGTCCTCGGTCGATGAACATGCCATTATTCAAACCCTCAGCCAAATCACTTTTGCGGGTAATCAATACGGTTTAATCCCTGCATTCGGGGTGCAGCTTACCCGCCATTATGCGGATTATTACAATCTGGTCTCGTTTCGCTTTGAGCAGCAACTCACGCAAGCACTAGCACAGCGTCCGAGTCTTACCGATTTACTGGTTTATGACTATCCCGCGTTATTTTATTATCGCCAATACATTGATCTGAGAGGATTAAGTTTATCACGCACCTTATTGATTGAAGCAGGGCATATCTGCGGCTTTAATACGATGGGCGGGATTATGAGTTCGGAGGCATGGGATCAGAAGATTATGCCCATGATACAAACCCGCGAGGATTGGTTACATGGCATTATTGCGGTGATTAATACCTTGGGTTGGGGAGTATGGCGCATTAGTGAGCTAGTCCCCGATGAGCAGTTAGTGATTCGCGTGTGGCATCCCTATGAATCATTGGGCTATTTGCGCTGGTTTGGTATGGCGGATCACCCCATTGATTACTTAGTGCAGGGTGTGGCGGCGTCTTTAATGAATTTAGTCTATGAAGGCGATATTACTGAGCGTCCTGCATTGACACCGCAGTATTATCAACAGATTAATCGTTCATCTACCTCGTTTTGGGCTGAGCAGAGTGCTTGTGTAGCGATGGGGGACGAGTATTCTGAGGTGAAAGTGACGCGCCGTAAGCGGCAGTAAGTGAGTGAGTGTCCGAAGGATTCAGTACTCCTTCGGACTGAGCGGCACTTAGAGACCAATATAGACTAAGGTTCCCGTAGGTAAGAGGTTATAAAGCTCGATGACCTCGGCGTTATACATACGAATGCAACCGTGGGAAGCAGGGCGTCCGATTAAGCCCTCTTCGGGTGTGCCATGAATATAAATAAAGCGGTTTTTAGAGTCTACGTTGCCGCCCTTATTTTTCCCCGGCTCTAGTCCGTCCAACCATAAAATACGGGTTGTGACATGATCGGTTGGAACATCAATAGGTTGAGTAATAATGTCTGCTTTCGTTCCGGTGTTACGTCTTGCCTTAAAAATCGTGCCTAAGGGTGCTCCATCGCCAAACTTTTCTGCAATGCGATGTACACCTAGTGGGGTTTGATCACTCCCTGCTTGATTGCCTGCCCCTTTAGTAGCAGCCGAAATACGATATTCGCGTATCAGTTGTTGTCTTTGAAAGAGCGCCATTTTTTGTTCACTAATATCCACTAGAAGAACCAAGTCATTGGGCGTTGGAAACGCTTGCATTAAACGCTCAAGGGTAGGGCTAGGGTTATTAAGATCTACTGAGTCTGCTCCCATAGCAGTGGTATTTATAACTGTGACATGAGGATCGGAAATAGGGGGCATATGTTGAGCAATAAAGTCATTAGGGTTGATTTTTTGGGCGTCTTCAAAAGCAGTGATTTGCCAAAAGTTAGTGTTATGGTCTAAGGCAATCAAACCCTCAAAAGGTGTATTTTGCCCTTTAAGGGTGAGTTGACCGGAAGCCCGGACTACTGCTTTGTTATCCGTCATCTGTAAAGTGCTAGCGTTAGTGAGCTGGGCAGCGCTAATACTACGACAACGCTCGTACTTATAAGAGGGACGTATTTGCAAGGCAGTAGTGCAGTCGCCCTGAGCAAGTGCTTGGTAAAAATCCTGTACTACTTGTTCTGGGGAGCTAGCTGCAAAAGCAGATGATGTTAGCAACATGAGACTCAAATTTAACTGGGCAAACAGTGACTTCATAATGATTAATAGTCCTAATGGTAGGTATCTGCTAAAGGCAGCAGCGCTTTATATAGTGTGCACTGGGTGCTATTTAGTTTAACTCAGTTATGCCATAAATTCCCCCAGCCGATACTGAATAAATTTAATCTTGCATCGCCTTGATTCTTCCGTATAATCGCCGCCCGACGCAGCCCAGGTGCTAGCGTCTCACTATTGGGTTCCCTCACCCCCAACTAACAAAAAGGTTTAGATCATGAATACTTCCGTCGCGCCTAGTCGCAATCCTTTAGCACTTTTAGTGGTGTTTCACCTGCTCGTGATTGCCGCGAGTAATTATCTAGTCCAAATCCCCGTAAGCTTTGGCAGTGTGACCACCACATGGGGCGCATTTACTTTCCCCTTAATCTTTTTAGCCACGGATTTAACGGTGCGTCTGTATGGAGCCGCTGTGGCGCGTAAGATTATTTTCTTTGCCATGTTGCCCGCTTTAGTGGTGTCGTATGTGTTTTCGGTCATTTTTTATCAAGGTGAGTTTCAAGGCTTAGCGCCTTTATTGACCTTTAATAGCTTTGTAGGGCGTATTGCTTTAGCGAGTTTACTAGCTTATCTGATAGGGCAATTACTGGATGTGAAAGTGTTTGGTTTAGTACGCCAGCATTTCACCCAACGCTGGTGGGTAGCGCCTGCGGTCTCTACCGTAATAGGTGGCTTAGTCGATACCCTAGTCTTTTTCGGAGTTGCCTTTTATCAAAGCTCTGATGCATTTATGGCCGCGAATTGGCCTGAAATTGCTACGGTTGATTATGCGGTGAAACTATTAGTGAGTTTATTGATTTTTGTCCCAGCTTATGGGGTAGCGATGCGTACTCTTGCGGCGTGGTTTATGAAAAACCAAGCACTGAATGCTTAAAGTTTAGTCTTAAGTACCTGAGTGAAAGTTATCGAGTATTTCTGGAGCAGTCTTGGCGGCAGGGATGCCGCCTTGAAGCGTACAAGGAGGTATTCACAGCGACTGCGGAAGGAATACTCGATAACTTTTGCATGACTACTTACGCATAATACGAGTATTAATGACGCTACCGCTATTTCAAGCTAAGCTTATAAAAGTATTGGGTGATAGTTTAGTTTAAGTCATACCTCACTTTTACAAGAGCGAAAGGAAAACATAATGGATATTAATAATTTATTTGATCAATTACTAAAAACTGGCAAAGACATGGCGCAAAAAGGTCAGTCTATGGCGCAAGAGCAAATCAGTAATGTGACCAATAGCAATGATCCTATGGCTAAACTCAAAAGCGGTGCAATGGCGGCGGGGGTATTAGCCTTATTGCTAGGTACTAAGCGTGGTCGTGGTGCAACCTCTACGGCTTTAAAAGTAGGAAGTGTGGCAGCCTTAGGTGGTTTGGCTTATCAGATGTATCAAAAATGGCAGTCTGGTCAATTAGGCGGTACTACCGCTCAAGCGGATGCTCAGCCTCCTTTATTGCCCGTACAAGACGAAGTGCAAGCTACCCGTTTAGATGCTGAAACCTTATTAAAGGTGATGATTGCCGCTGCTAAAGCCGATGGTCATGTAGATCAAGCTGAACTAGCGACTATTCGTGAGCAATTAAAAGCTTATGAATTAGGTGCACAACTCAATGATCTGATTCTCACCGAAATGACTAAACCTACTACGGTTGATGAGATTGCAGCACTAGCCAATAATGACAAAGCCGCCGCGATTGAAGTGTATTTGGTGTCTAAGTTAGTGGCAGGTGAGGCTAATGAAGCAGAAAAAGCTTATTTGGCTCAATTGCAACAAGCGTTAGGTTTACCTGATGCCTTAGTGCAAGGCGTCTAATACATGACCGAAACTGCATCATTACCTAGTACAGCCATTGCCACTGATTTAGCTAATCGCTTACAAAAAAATCTACGTAAGCTCAAGCCGTTTATTAAATCAGGGCAAACCAATGCTTATCGGATTTATGATGCAGATATGCCGGAATACGCCATAGCGATTGATCGTTATGGCGAATGGTTGCATGTGCAGGAATATGCAGCCCCTAGTACTATCGAACCAGAAGTCGCCGAGCGCCGCTTACAATTAGTGATGAATACTTTGCCTGAGGTGCTGAATGTGCCGCCTGAGCGTATTGTGCTTAAGCAGCGCCGGATGCAAAAGGGCTTAGAGCAATATCAGCGTTTAGGCAGTGCAGGGCAGTCTTTAACGGTATTTGAGCACGGTGCTAAGTTTAAGGTGAACTTGGTTGACTATTTAGATACGGGTTTATTTCTTGATCATCGCCCGATGCGTTGGTGGATGCAGCAACACGCTAAAGGCAAACGGGTCTTGAATCTGTTTTGTTATACCGGAGCGGTGAGTGTCCATGCAGCCCTAGGGGGCGCGGCACGGGTGGATAGTGTGGATATGTCCGCTACCTATTTAGATTGGGCAGAGGATAATTTTCGCCTTAATAATTTGCCCGTTGAAAATTACCGCTTTATTCAAGACGATGTGACTGAGTGGCTGCCTGTCTGTCCGCATCGCTATGATATTATTTTTCTTGATCCTCCCACCTTTAGTAATTCCAAACGCATGCGAGCGGATTTTGATGTGCAACGCGATCAAGTCTGGCTCATCAATCAAGCGATGAAGGTACTGAACCCTAAGGGGATTTTGGTTTTCTCGAATAATTTCCGCCGCTTTAAGCTCGATCCTATTATTAACGAGCGCTATCACGTCACTGATTATCATCAGCAATCCCTACCCCTAGACTTTGAGCGTAATCCTAAGATTCATGCGTGTTGGTTGATCCAGCTTAAGTAGTATTTATCTTTATTTAAATATTTCTATTTTTCTTTAGATAACCTAGGCCTTAGATCTAATATATGCACTACTAAAGAAATTGTACCCACCAACATTTCCTCAACACGTTTTGCCTCATTGCAAAGGAGTATCTTTAGTTCTTCCAACCCAATAAGTTGCTTTCTATCAGTCACGTCAGGATGCTCCCACTCACGGTTTTTTGCCAGTGTTATAAGTAAACAACCTGATCGGCTATGTTCTGCAGCCATATATTTCTTGACCAATTGTTTGTAAATGGTGTCGCGTAAATCACGGGCTGGACGCTCATCAGCAAGTTTTAACTCAATGATCGCCTCATAATTCGATACAGTAGAGCGTAGGCGAATATCAGTTTCTTTTTCATCGGCTGTTACTGCCTCTTGGTCTACAGTGTAGAGATTATTAGCGGCATGCCAGAGTTCCCTTGCTATTTCGCGCCGCATTACTCTTTCTTCCGTAATACCTGCCCAAGCCTCCTTAGGGGATTTGTCGCTTAATAACAAATCATCTAAATCAGATAGACGATCTTTTAAAAGAGCAAACATTGCAGCATTGGTACTGGGTGGAGCCTCACCAATTCTATCAAGCTCTACAGCTTGGTTTTCAGTTAATATTTCTGAGTCAATTTCTTGTGCCCAATTTTCTTCAGCAACGGCCAATATACGATCTTTAAAGTGAGCAAAAAGCGGGTCTTCACTCATAGCCAGTTTTGCTTTCCAACCTTCCTCACCTCTTGCATTAAGCAACGTAGTTAAAAGGGAATTACGTGCGGTTTCAGCATGGTCACGGGTATCAGGGGTATAAGTTCCTTCGTGCACATCATCTTCATCACGTTTCACATGATAGTAAGCAAGGCGTAGAAGCCTAAGCAGTAAATCAGGAGTGAAGTTGGGTACAGATAAACTTAGTGCATCATGCCTATCGCCAAATAACTCACCAAACCATTGGACAGCCAAGCTATATTTACTAGGTTGAATAGTGTGTAGCTTCTGTTCTAAATAGGAAACTCCAGCTTCAGTTTCAAGCTGCATCACTACAGGTAGCCAAACCAAAATAAGTTCATCAGGTAATGAGTTGCTGAGTTGTTCTAGTGCTATACCTAGCAGGTACTGATGAATCTCTTGATTACCATATTGTAGAAGTACGTTTGTAACTTGTTTGAGCCGTTCAGCGTATCGGAGTAACTTAGTGGTATTACTTGGAGCAGCTTTATTAGCATCTAACCAATTAGTTATTCGGGGTATAAAAAGCCTTATAACTGGTTCAGCAGTATGACTAATTTTCTGCAACAGCATTGAATAAGCACTAGCTTCAGTATTTTGACCCAGCTCCCAACTTAACTCTCTACCAAGTGTATTATCTACTGCATTTGGGTGACTTATAACCAGTGACTCCAACCAATAGGGTAGACGATTTAATTCTACAGGAGCATATTTTGCTGCAAGTTCTGCTTCTTGTGTAGTTAGCTTAGTTGCCCAGCTAGGGTCTTCAGCTTCTGCATAAATGGCAGCAAGTCCAAATTGCCAATTAACAATATTACGTTCATTTTCAGGTCTTTCGCTAGGTAGGGTTGGCTTCTCTTTGCGCCATGCTTTCATTAGAGCTATACGCAATTTATCAGCGATTGCTATATTGAATTGGTCTTCAATAAAGGGGCGATTCCATACTGATACTCCGTTATTTTCACCACCACAACTCATGACCTGCCACAGATTCCAAGCAGTACTCAAACCTTGTTCTTGTGAAAAAGCATTATCTGTATCGTTGATGATTTCATGTCTGAACTGAATCCAGCCAGCTCGATTTTCTGCTTCTTTTATCTTTTGTTGCTCTTTCTCTTTAGCTGCTTTTATTTCCCAGTCTGTAGGTTTTCTAGGCTGCAAATTTTTATCAATTTCTGTAATGAGTATCTGTTTATCCTGAATTAAAAGTTTAAGTTCAGCTAATTGCTCATGACGGTTTTTTGTGGGGCTTATCAGGTAAAGTGCTGCTTCTAAAAGCAATGCTCTATCAGCATGAATGCGTGATTGATCTCTAAGATTTTCTTTTATCCAAGCTAAATCACGTTCTATATGAAGCTCAACAAACCCATTGTAGCGTGTGATGTGAACAAGACGTTTCCATGGATCAGTGGTAGGGTGATATTTTTGTAGAAGCGAATCTTCTACCCAAAAAAACAAAGCATTATCTTTAGCATTCAAATTTTTTAATTTTTCTTGTAGCCCTTTCTTGGGATTATCATCACCATAGTAATCACGATTTTTTATGTGTAATGCTAAAAGACTAGCAAATAACCATTTTTCACTTATTTCTAACTCCAATCCTTGTAGACAAGTAGCAGCTAAAGCATTACTTAGATAAGGTCTAGCCGATTTAAAGGATTCCCATGTGTTTTCCCAGTGAAGATCAGTAGAAACTAGATCTATAAGACCATCCCTAAGACTCTCTAAATTGGTTTGATCAAATTTGAAATCTAGAATAAGTCTAGATAATGTCCAACTCAATCCACCAATGGTACGTTTGGTTTCGCCCACCCAGCTTAGGGTTTTACACAGTTGCTCTACTGAAAGGTTCTGAGGGAAAAGACAAAGAATAGCGCTTCGTGCAAGATCGTGCGGCCATACGGTTGATGCTATTGTAATATCAGAGGCTATAGTTTGGACTAACGGGTCATCCAATGCGATTAGTGCATTAAGCGCTTGTATTCTTTCATAATCTCCAGCTTCAGTATTACAGCTTAACTCTTGTGCTATATTGGCACAGTCAACAATACGACCTGCTTCAATAAGCGCAAGTAGGGTTTTTCGCATCTCAAAATTTTCTATTCCTAAACCCCAAAGTTGATTAATTTCATGCGCTAATTCTGGAGATGCAAAACGTTGAATCTGAATAGCTGGAGTTTTTAAGTCACGCCAGCCACCTAGACCATAGCGCTGTACATAAGCATGTAAACCCTGATTACGTTGATGTTGAGTTAGTGACTCAGGATCACCTTCATTTAGCAGTACTGCTGGTTCATGGTCGCGTAATTTTTCAAAAATTCTATCATTGAAAAGAGCCAGCCAACCAGCTACAGGACGCATCGAGGGGCGTACAATAGTTTTGCCTCTTGTATTGATAAATAAAAGTCTTTGGAGAGCACGCGCGGACATTTTGCCAGATTCAAAAAGTGTTTTAAGTCGTTTAGCTGCTAGGTATTCAAACACTGATCGATGCTGAAAACGTACTCTTCCATAAGAGACGAAGCCAAATAATGATCTTTCAAGTAGAGCCTTTCGTTCATTGGGCTGCCAGTCCGATAATATAACGTTTGGATTAAGAGCCGCTTCTTGCTCAATAATATCCACATTTGGATTATGTCGAATAGTCAATTGACGGGTGACTAACATTGCTAATGCTAATCTACTAGCCCCCTCTACCGCTTTATCAACAGATAACTCGGCAGGTTCAGCTCTATCTTCACGGGCTTGTAATTTCAAACGTACACTAGACTCTACTTGCTCATAATGAGTACGAATGCGTTTATGTTCATGCCAATCAGCACATAATTCAATTAAGTCTTGAGGTCGACGAGCAAACTCTTGAGCATTCCGTTTTTTCAAATCGGCTAGTAAGGCTAAGGGTTCTGTAATGCCCTGAATTTTGGCAAACTCTATAATTTGCTCATCGGATAGAGGCATTAGTGCGACGGTGCGCCAATCGGGAGCTGTATTGTCTTTTTGGACAGAGTAATGGCGATGTGTATTATTCATAGCAATAGCTACGAATGCTTGTTCTTTATCTTCATTAGAAGGCAAGAAAGGAACAGGCAATATTTCGCGAATTACTTGCTCATCAAAAGGAATAGGTCTAGTAGTGATTACAATGCGAGTTCGATGAAGCTGACTATGAATTGCTTTTTTTAAACGTTTAAGAGCCTGTTCAAATGATCCTCGACTCAGCTTTAATTCGTCATAAGAATCAAGGAAAAACGTAGCTTCTTCTGATTGTGAGGTTAGCCATAAATTGAAACGCTGCTCTTCATCATAGTCAAGTAAGCTAATCAAATCTGTCGATGCTAATTGTGCTAATTCAATAAAAAATGCAGGTTTCCCTTCACTCCACAAGAGTTTTGTCTGAGTGCGACACTCGTATGTTTTACCTGCTCCCGCTTCAGAGATAATGAGTACACGCTTCGACTTTAACAAATCACACCAAGTTGTGCCTTTTGACCAACCTAAGCTAATCAAGAAAGCTTGGTCATCAGATTCGGCTAATTTGCCCTCTGGTATATCTTTAAATAATCTTTCGATCATAGCGCATGAAGTTACTTGTTTAATATTGATACATACTATTCAATTTAAACGTGAGTTAGCTATTTGTATGGCAAAATTTTGTAGTTTTGTATGATTCACCGCCAGAAACTATGCCTTCAACCCCTTTCCCTAAAACCTGCTACAATACGCCACCTTTTTAGCTTTGTACTCACACCATGTCTGCCTTAAGCCATACCATACTCCAACCACCTATTGCTAAGCCCTTGTTTGAATTCCCAAAATACTGGGCGGAATGCTACGGCACGGCTGAATACCTGCCTATGTCGCGCAAAGAAATGGATAAACTCGGCTGGGACTCCTGCGATATTATTATTGTCACAGGCGACGCCTATGTCGATCATCCGTCCTTTGGTATGGCAGTGATTGGGCGCGTATTAGAGGCACAAGGCTTTCGAGTCGGAATTATTGCTCAACCCGATTGGCAATCCAAAGACGCATTCATGGCATTGGGTAAGCCCAACCTGTTTTTTGGTGTGGCAGCGGGCAATATGGATTCGATGATCAATCGCTACACGGCGGATCGCAAAATTCGCTCGGATGATGCCTATACGCCTAATAATATCGGCGGTAAACGTCCTGATCGTGCCTCGATTGTGTACTCCCAACGCTGCAAAGAAGCTTATCCTGATGTGCCGATTATTTTAGGGGGTATTGAAGCCTCATTACGCCGTATTGCTCATTTTGACTATTGGCAAGAACAAGTACGGCGCTCGATTTTAATCGATGCTGCCGCTGATTTATTGCTCTATGGCAATGCCGAACGTGCTGTGGTTGAAGTAGCGCACCGCATTGCTGAAGGTGAAAAAATTGCCGACATTACCGATGTGCGCGGCACGGCGTTTATTCGTCGTGGTTCGCCTGAGGGGTGGATGGAAATTGACTCCACCCGTGTCGATCAGCCGGGCAAAATTGATCGCATTATCAATCCCTATCTGAATACCACCGACATGGACGAGTGCGAAATTGAAAAGCGCAATGTGCAATGGTTTGAGTACCAAGACCCACGCTCTAAGCGTCCAGACGAGCATAAACTCACGTTCCATCCTCGCGCCCGACTGGATCGCGCTAAGACGGTGATTCGTTTGCCGTCTTTTGAAAAGGTGAGCAAAGACAAAATCCTCTACGCCCACGCTAATCGTGTCTTACACCTCGAAACTAATCCGGGCAATGCCAGAGCCTTAGTACAAAAACACGGTAGTCAAGATGTATGGATTAATCCGCCGCCGATTCCATTGACCACACCCGAAATGGATTATGTGTTTGGCTTGACCTATGCCCGCTTGCCGCATCCGGCGTATGAGGGAGCGAAAATTCCCGCGTATGAGATGATTCGTTTCTCGGTGAATATTATGCGCGGTTGCTTTGGTGGCTGTACCTTTTGCTCGATTACCGAACACGAGGGGCGCATTATTCAAAACCGTTCGCGCGAGTCGATCATTCGTGAAGTGGAGGAAATCCGCGATAAAGTTCCGGGCTTTACCGGAGTGATTTCGGATTTGGGCGGCCCTACCGCGAATATGTATCGCCTCGCGTGTAAAGACCCCAAAATTGAAGCCTCATGCCGTAAGCCTAGCTGTGTCTATCCGGGGATTTGTCACAACCTCAATACCGATCATGCCGAGCTCAAAGCACTGTATCGTGAAGCGCGTACCTTACCCGGTATTAAGAAGGTACTGATTGGTTCGGGCTTGCGTTATGACTTGGCGGTTAAAGACCCCGAATATGTCAAAGAATTAGTCACCCATCATGTGGGGGGCTATCTCAAAATTGCCCCCGAACACACCGAGGAAGCACCGCTTTCCAAAATGATGAAGCCGGGAATTGGAGCCTATGATGATTTTAAACGTCTGTTTGAAAAGTACTCGAAAGAGGCGGGCAAAGAGCAATATTTAATCCCGTACTTTATCGCCGCACACCCCGGCACGACCGATGAGGATATGCTCAATCTAGCGCTGTGGCTCAAGAAAAATGGGTTTCGTGCCGATCAAGTGCAAGCGTTTTACCCCTCGCCGATGGCGTCTGCGACCACGATGTATTACACCGAAAAGAACCCTTTACATCAGGTGACGTACAAAAGCGAAAAGGTACATACCGCTAAATCACCGGAGCAGCGCAAACTGCACAAAGCGTTTTTACGTTGGCACGACCCGAAAAATTGGCCGTTATTACGCAAAGCCATAGCCGATATGGGACGCCAAGAATTGATAGGTGACGGTGAAAACCAATTGATTCCACACTATAAAAAGGGCGAGGAGGCATTAGAGTATGTGTCGCATCGCCGTAAGAACAGTGATAAAGCGCATCAAAAACGGGTAGAGGCACGAGAGCAGGCTAAACAGCCTGTACCCACAGCCAGCAATAATCCATCTAAGCCAGCTAAAACGGGGCAAAAAGTGAGTACTCAGACGAGTACTTCAGCAAAGGGGAATAGTGCGAAGGGTAAGACGCCGCAGAAGGGGACAATATTGACTCAGCATACGGGGTTGCCGCCACGAGCAGGTAATAAGCCTAGTTCAAAATCACGTTAGTGATTGTACACACTAGGCTGCTTTTGAAGTATGCGTGCTATGGTATAGTCAGAGTATAAGATACGTAAAAGGAATAGCTATTATGTTGCTGGATAGCCTGTACATTCAAAATTTTCGCTGTTTTGACAAGCTACAAATTGATTCACTGGGGCAAGTGAATTTAATTGTGGGTAAGAATAGTGTAGGTAAAAGTACTTTATTAGAGGCTGTCTATTTATTTGCCAAACGTGGTAGAAGGTTTGCTATTGATAATTTATTAAAAAATAGAAATGATGGGTTTAATGAGAAAAGTGATTTGAGTGGGTTATTTTATAATAGGTATTGTACTGCACTAGAAGAGAATGCATTAGTAGTTGCAAATAAAGATTTTACGCAGGGTTTTCATTTGACATGTAATAGTTGGAGATTAAGTCAATTTAGTAAAGAGGGTAAAATTCTTGAGGATACGTTACAACTTAGTATGTTTTCTTATGAGCAAGAACACCCTTGTGAGTTGGTTATAACAGACCTATATAATGAGAGCTATCTTGCTTCATTGTGGGATGATATATCAGTAAATCTTGATGATAAAATCGTAAAAGATGCGATGCAGATTATAACGCCTAATATAGTCAATATTGTATTTGTACAAAATCCGAAGGTTGAGCGATTTGAGCGGATAGCTATAGTAAAGATAAAAGAGCAGGCTAGAGGCGTATCTTTAAAAAGTTTAGGTGAGGGAAGTAGTAGAGTGCTGCAAATGTTTTTGCATGCTCTTAAGGCTCAAAATGGTTTTTTATTAATAGATGAATTTGAGAATGGCTTGCACTATTCTATTCAAGAAGAAGTATGGACTAAGTTATTTAAAGTAGCGCAAGAACTAAATATTCAAATCTTTGCGACTACTCATAGCCAAGATACTATTAAGTCTTTCTGTAAAGTGGCTATAGAAAATACTGAAGTAGAAGGTAAGCTACTATCACTGGGGCGCAGTGCTAAAGCTTCTAATTTAGGGCAGATTCAAGCAGTGAGCTTCGATGAGGAGCAATTAAAGCTATTTGTTGATTCTGGCTTAGAGGTGCGCGGCTAATGAATAGAGATATTTTATTAGTTGAAGGTAAGAGCGACCAAGAGCTTTTTAGATATTTATTATCTAAGCATCCAGAACTCCAGCATATTGAATTATCACCACCTAAACCATTAGGGTTTGACGGTGATGGTATAGATGGTTTACTTAAAGCTCTACCTAATTTATTAAAGTTTAAAGAGTTCGGTGGAAACCTAGCAGTAGTACTAGATGCAGATTATGCCAGTACCAATAAAGGTTTTCATAAAAGACGTACACAAATTCTCGAAATAATAGGAGCTTTTGGCTATGACATTTCAGGTGCAATGCCCGATAAGGGGGTGGGTGAACTATTTTCGCATCCTGACCTGACTCCTTTTGGTTTATGGATTATGCCTGATCATAGTTCAGAAGGAATGGTCGAAACCTTGTTGGCACAAGCTATTCAACACCCAGCACGTTTAGAGTTATTTCAGTACATCACCAATACAGCTAATGATCTTTTAAAAGTGGAACAGCTTAAAGAGATTTGCTTCAAAGCCACTCATAAAGATAAAACCTTATTCAATACTTGGCTGTTTTGGCAAAAGCAACCCTCAGAATGTAAGTCAGATAGTATTTCTATTATAGAGTGTGCCTTACAACAAGGCTGGATTGATTGCAATCACTTGTTGCTAAAAAACTTAGTCTTTTGGCTAGCCAACGCCTTTAATAGAACATCTTAAGTTATTATAGATAAAGATGGTTGATTTTCTAGCGTCTACTATTTAAAGTGACGACTAGCTAAAAGTAAGTTTGTTAAATGACTCAGCTCAAGGATTCTGCCGATGATTATAAAAAATACTGACAATAAAAATGCAGCATTACAAATACTTGAGCGACTTGCACAGTATCCCAATCTCACTATTAACCAGCAAAAGGCGATTGAAAAAGAAATCAATCTAGTACGAGCGGGTATTAAAGGTGAGCAAGAGGCTGCTTATCAAATTGATTTTGCTTTTAAAGATTCTAAGCATTCAGTGGTTATTCATGACCTGTGCTTAGAGATTAATGGCAGGATTGCTCAAATTGATCATTTGTTAATAGGTCGTAGTTTAATAACATTTGTATTAGAAACTAAGTACTTTAATACGGGTCTGAAAATCAATGATTATGGCGAGTTCTTAAAATGGAATAATTATTTAAAAACTTATGAAGGCATGGCTTCACCGATTGAGCAGAACGAAAGGCATATTACGGTTTTAAAAGATGCTTTTGCTCTCATTGACATGCCTAAACGTTTAGGTGTGCGTTTGTCACCTACCTTTCATTCATTTGTAGTAGTGTCTACCAATTCAAGAGTAGATCGTTCTAAAAAGTTCGACACAAGTCAGGTCATTAAAGCTGATACAATTAAAACCAATCTATTGCAAAAAATTGAAAAAATGGGCTTAATAGATACTATCAGTAATACGGCTCGATTAGTCTCATATGAAACATTAGAAAATATTGCTCACCAGTTATGTTCTTTACATCGACCTATTACTGTAGATTATAAGGCTAAATTTGGTATTGTAGAACCAGTTTCTGTCTCTAATAATACTTCTTATTCATTACTGCCGACATTGTAATAGCAGTAACCTTAGTATTCAGTATGCCAAAAATTATTATTTCAAATGCTTAGATTGTGAGGTTAATACGGCTATTAAAGTGGCTTGTGATAAGGAGAATTGCAAAGCTCGTATTCGTAAAGAGAGCCATTATTTTCACCGTGAATGCACCACTTGTAATAGCAGTACGCTCTATTTTATCAACCCATAAAATAAACATCTTGATTCAAACCGATGATAGAATCAGCATCCAGCTTCTATCACTTGGGCAAATTACTTTCCCCTTCAAACTTAGCTTGCTGCTCCTGCCATTTGCGCAATTCCTCACGATAAATATCCCAAATACAGGGTTCACAGCCATTACCACAACACTCATTTGGGTTCGGTGGGGTAGGTACTTCTGCTGTTGTCATTGAATAGCCTTAGTCTTTGTTGCAATGCAGCAAGTTTGCTCTACCAGAGCGAACTTATCAACAAACAGTTGTGCACTTTGACCACTAGATGACCTCGCACTAAAGACAGCGTTATAATACCCACCCCTTTGGCTCAAGGCAGTGTGTTATGAAAATTTATCCCGCAAGTACCCAAACTCTATTAGATCGTGCTACCCAAATCAGTGGGTTTGGCTTCGAGATTGTGTACGATGCCAGTCTAACCGTGAGTTCGAGTGTCAAGATGGCAGGGAAAGAGGGGCGTGAGGCACATGAGATTATCCTGCGTCAGCCCGGACTGGATGAAAATAATTACCTGATTGCATGGCAAGCCGCGTTTGTATTGCATCAGTATCAAATGCCGGAAACCGAACGCGCTAATTTATCCCCCAACCGCCCTGTATTGGCTCAAATCAAGGGTGAGCTATTGGCGCTTTATCCTAGTATTCCTTTGGCGCAGCGGGATAATTTTGCAGAACATGTGATTGGAGGCATTTTGTCCCAATTGCGTTCTGTACCGATTGGGATGCTGGTGGATATTGAGCTATATCGCAGCTATGACGAGTTACATAAGCTGCAACAAGCTGCATTAATTGGTCAGGTAGTGGAGCATATTGGTTGTTTGCAAATGACCAAAGCTATGTTTCCTGAAAAGCTATTGCGAGCTAATCAGGTGATGAATGCGGCTCAAGCCCTCATGGTGGCTACTTTGTTTGAAATGCCGGATCTGTTTGCACCCTATCGCATGGTGGGTATGGAAGCGGCTGCTGCTTTATTGCTCGATATGTGTCTGAATCAAGTGTTTGATGAAACACGAGATCAAGCCCTAATTGACTATTGGTCGAGAACTTTAGACATAGAAGATTGGTATCGTTGGGGATAGATTCGCACTATACTACTCCTTAGATAACCCTACAGGTTTTAGGCGTAAAACTTGCATGGACATTAAATAAGACTTTGTTATTTAAATTTTCCACTGAAGGAGTCGTAATCATGCACAAGATTCTAGCGGATCTACATCAAGATCATATCAATCTAGCGACTTTATTGGGCTTGTTAGAAGAGCAAGTGCACTATTTAGCTGAGGGCGATGATGCTAATTTGTGGTTAATCCTAGATATTGCGGATTATATTGAGCGTTATTCGGATTATGTGCACCATCCAAAAGAAGATCGCGTTTATGCTGTGCTAGCAGAGTGTACTTCAGAGAATGCTGATACCCTGACGGAGTTACTCGCCCAACATCATCAACTGCCTAATGATACCTTAACCTTTCAAGCCTTGATTAAAGGGGTATTGTATGATGATGCTATTGTATTGCGTGATGGTTTAGTGGCTAAAATCAATGAGTTTATTGCAGCACAAAAGCAGCACATGAATTTAGAAGAGGGTATTATCTTCCCACTCATCCAAAAGCATCTGAAGCCTAATCATTGGAATGCCCTAGAAAATAGCCTGCTCAATGCAGAAGATCCTCTATTTGGTGCAAAAGTGATGGAGCGCTATGAGCAATTATATGCAGTGGTCAGTGAGAAAATGGCCGCATAAGGTGGGAGCACTTAAAACCTAACCTGAGGAGTCATCACCACTCAGGCTAGGCTGATTCATGCCATTAACTACTTTTAACGACAAGCACGGGTCGGTAGTTTGCTTAAAGTAATGCTGCTAATTCTACCGACTCCATAGTCAGTCATCAGGGCAGCATTCACGCGAATATTCACATCCTCACCGCACCCACTCCAAGCAATGGTTTTATCGGTTTTAGTGAAAGTATTGCGTACATTGAGCTTTTTAGCTGTAGTCAGATCACCCGCAAAAAACACTTCCGAAGTGAGTAGAGCAGGGGTAGTAGAACCTTTATAAGTCACGGTGGGTAATCCTACCTGCACACCACGCGGTACTTTCACTGGAATACTAATCGCGCAATTACTCCGATCATTGCCCACTGAGCGCCAATTACGGAAAATCATCAGCGTTTCACTATTGCCACGGGCGCTAACTGATGCCGCAGCACAAGCACTGCCTGCAAAATCAATCGATTTAGTTTGAATATAATTAGCGGCTGAAGCGGGGGTAGCTAAGGCTAATGTTAATGCACCCATGCCTAAAGTAGTAGTAACAGTTGCCCAAGAAAAGATAGAGGGTTTCATACGATGCTCCTTGTAATGTGATTGCCTTACTGATGACTTCACTATCCCATATTCAGACGGCTGATACTGTAATAAAAATCACGCTAGTGCTGTGATAGTAATCACAAGTTTTGTATCAAAATTATACAACCTAGCTGAGAGCCACTTTTTAGTGGGTTTGAGCTTTTTGATACAGACCTGCAACCGTACTAGGCGGCGCTTGCATTAAACGTTCGGGCTTACTCCAAGTATTACCACCATCCTGAGTGTAATAGGCAAACCATAATGTTTGAGTTTGCCCCATCGCATCTTCAATATCCGCTCGTGTATAAATTATCCCTTTGCCTAAGTCATTGATATTAAAATTAACCGGCAAGCTATATTCCATTTTCCAGCCCCCCTTATTGAGATCCTCTGGTGTGTCCAATGTGAGGCAATGCAGAGTAGGAGGTGAGCTATGTTGGTTTAAAAGTAATAACTCTAACGGCCCTGGCCTTCAGAGGTCACCATGTAAAATAGCGCTGCGCGTTTTAAATCATGCGTGGTATACACTTCTAATACACTCGACCCTCCGCCTAATACATAACCATAGCTAGGGGGCTGAGTGAAAAGGATTAACCCTCCGCCCGCTACTGAGCTAGTGCCAGTAGTAAAGGGCAGAGGTTTATGATTGAGTTGATAGGTTTCAATACGCTTAAGCTGTTGGTAGCTCTGATAAGCCCGTGCTGCATGAGGTATCGCTGCACCACAGCTTAAGTCATACGCCATAAATGCTTCCGCTAATTGAGTTTCTAAGTCGGTGTCATTAGCTAAGGCATTGAGTGGTAAAGTTAAATTAAGTGGTACAGTTAAAAGTGCTGCTAAAAATAAACGTTTCATCGTCAAGTGCTCCCATAGTTGGGGCTTAGACTCTAGACGCAGCCAAATATTCAATCACAGTGATTAAAATTTTCAGGCTTAATAACGTTGTTTAGCAAAGAGTGAGTTGAGGCGTTGCGCCCAATGCGTTTCGCGTTGTATGCGATTGCTAGGGTAGGGATGGTGGATAATACGGGGCAGCAGTAATGAGCGTTGTGCGCGGTGTAAAGCAGTCTGTTGTGGAATAGAAGAGTTGGGTAGAGTTGCCATAGTGGTTAACCTAGTTATAGTGTGTTGTAAGTTTTTTAGCGCTAAGTGTCTAGCTAACAGTAATCGTGTGTTTCTGGAGCAGTCTTGGCGGCAGGGAGGCCGCCTTAAAGCGTACACGGACGTATTTATAGCGTCTGTGGAGGAAATGCAGGATTACTTTGGCTTAAGTACTTATGATTAGTTACTGTAGCATTAGGCTGTGCAAGGGTATTGAGGCTGATTTGGAGAATTTGTGCAGATTGCCTGATCAATGCTATGTTGCGCTATCGCTGTCAGTAGAGCAGAACCTGCATGAAATTTGCCACTTTCAATCTGTTTCAGTTTTTAAAGCCACCGTTTTTTTGGTATGAGCGCCAAGCTATTAATACCTACACACCTGAAGAATGGGAGCAAAAATGCCGTTGGGTATTGCAGCGCTTGCGCCAAATGGATGCTGATGTGGTGGGGTTTCAGGAAGTATTTTCTGTTCCAGAATTAAAGGCACTCGTAGAGCAAGCAGGGTATAGCACTTTTATTCAAGTCGATGAGCCTGCTGCGTTAGAGGCCGATGCTCAAGTTTATATTAAGCCTATTGTGGCATTAGCAGCCAAATTACCGATTCAAACTGTGCAAACAGTAGAGATTCCCGCTGCAGTATTACAGGACTTACGTCTAGCGCCTGATTTTCGTTTTAGCCGACAACCGATTTGCGTCATTTTAGACACGCCCGATTTAGGTCTGGTACAAGCCTATGTCGTACACCTTAAATCGAAGCGTCCCTTATTGCCGCCTGCCCAAGCCTATCCTGATGAAGTGCCTTGGCTAGATCGTATTCATCACACTATGCAACAGTTATCACGCGGTAATATTGCGGCTTTATTACAGCGCGGGGCTGAGGCTACCATTCTCTATCATCATATTAGCAATGCTTTATTAAATAATGAGCGCTTACCTGTAGTCGTCATGGGGGATTTGAATGATGAAGAGCACTCAACACCGCTGGCTGCTTTGACGATGGGTGAGCGCATCTATGAAGCTGGAGGACTCGATTATGCGCTCTGGCCGGAGGAGGCTAAGGGGTATCTGCATCGTTTTAAGCTCCAAGATACGTTTAATCTAGCGCCTAATATGCGTAATCGTGCTCGCCCGCATACGCATCTGTTTAAAGGCGATGGAACGGTGCTGGATTATATTTTGGTGTCTAATAGCCTGAATAATCAAAATCCTAATGCACGCGCTGAAGTCGCCCATTATCAAGCACTCCATGATCATTTAGATAGTGACGGCATACCCAATCGCCTGCAATCCGATCATGGACAGGTCAAGGTCGATATTCGTGCGGTAGTAGATTATGCCAATCTACCGGAAGTGAAACGTACTATTCGTCTGCACACCCGTTTAGATACTGAAACAGTAATGACGCGCCAAGACTTTATTGATCTAGCAGGGGGCGTGTTTCAATCACCTAAACATTTTAGCCAATGGGATGCTAGAGAGAAGTGGGAAAACTTTTGGTCATTCTTCTTTGATACCGCTTACGGTTGGGTTCCGGCGATTTATGGCACGGTTCCGGTGGATGAGTTATATCAAAAACAGCGTCATAGCATTGAACATATTATCCCGCGTACCTTTTTAGATCAGTATTTAGCAACTAAGCCCCATATCCCGCGCAATGTACGCAATGGCGCCACTGTCAATCCCTTTAATTTTGCGCCCTCAGAGCGCGGTTTAAATGCTAAGCGTTCTAGTTTTGCCTTTGATATGGACGGGGATCGGGTCGTGCGTCCGTTTAATCTCACGCTGCACGCGGATAGTTTCACCAATACGGGCTTTGATGCGGATAATGAATGGGTGATCCCCTCGCGTAATCGCGGTGATGTGGCTCGTGCTATTTTATATATGGTGCTGATTTATGATATTCGTGAGCTATATGATCGTCATCTACAGACGCTAATTCACTGGGCTAAGGTCGATAGTCCGAGTGCGTGGGAGTTTGCTTATAATGATTGGGTATATAACAAACATAGCATTCGCAACCCTTTCATCGATAAGCCGGAAAAGGTTTTGCCGCTTTTGAATAATGCCTTATTACTCAGTTGTGCGGTGTGTCAAGTGAGTGAGGAGCCTCAATAATGTCTACTAAATGGCCGCTAATCCCCTTAATCGCGCATCGGGGGGCTTCGCATGATGCACCTGAAAATACTCTAGCAGCGTTTCGTTTGGCGTGGGAGCAGGGGGCTGATGGCATTGAGGGCGATTTTCATCTCACGCTTGATGGACAGATTGTGTGTGTGCACGATGAGGTATTAGAACAACAAGGACAACGCTATATCGTCGCTGAGACTACCTTATCTAGCTTGCAACAAATATTTCCTGCTATACCTACGCTAGAGCAAGTATTAGCTTTAGTGCCTACTAATAAGCGTATGGTGATTGAGTTAAAGTGTGGCGTAGAGATTGTATTTAGCGCATTAGAGCAGGTCATAAAATCCGGTTTGAGCACTGAGCAGGTGATGTTTATTGCGTTTGATGCTCAAGTTATTGCTGAGTTAAAACGCCAAGCTCCCGAATGGACCGCCTGTTGGTTAACCGAGTTAGAGCTAGATGAACAGGGTGCTTTAACTCCCTCAACTACCTCTATTATGCATACCTTACACACTATTCAAGCCGATGGAGTCAGTACCTTCGCTCATCCTAATATGAGTCCAGAATGGATTGAACCCCTCTTAGCGCAAGGCTTTGAGTGGCATGTGTGGACCGTGGATGAGCCTAATTTGGCGCGTCAGCTTATAGTTTGTGGTGTGCAATCGATTACGACTAATCGCCCAGAATGGTTACGTGAGCAATTAAGTACTTAGGTATGCGTGATTAAGTCTTTAAGGGGAAGGTTCGCTAGGGTGGGGCTAGTATTGAGCTGAGCTAATAATAATTCAGCCGTAGCGAGTGCATCACTTAAAGCATTATGTAGGGCATAACGTGGTAAGTGATAATGCGACCGTAGGGCAACCAAACGCAAACTATGATGGCGTGTAGCAGGATGGCGGCGAGCAAGTTGCAGGGTATCTAGAGTAGGGATAGGTGGTTTTGCACCGAAGCAATTAAGACACGCTTGCTTAATAAAGCCTAATTCGGTGGGCGCATAGTGGGCAACTAATAATTTTCCACTTAAAGCGGTTAAAAATAGGGTGAGTACTTCGGTGAGGGGGTGTCCTTGAGCGGCTTGATCGTCGGTAATATGGTGAATGGCGACATTGCGCTCCCGTAATAAGCGCCGTGCTTGTACTAAATAATGACGGGCGCTAGCTAGCTCAATATGTTCCTGCCTGATAATCACCCAACCAAAACTTAAAATATCGTCGTGTAGAGGATCACTGCCACTGGTCTCTAAATCTAATACTAAGTAAGCGCCTTGTTGCCAAGTATCTTGGAGATTAGGACTAGGGGTATTTAGGTAAGTTAATAAGGGCTGTGCTTGAGTCTGATGCTTTAAGCGTTTGCTTAACCATGCGCGGTGTAAAGCGCTGAGGAACTGCTGCATGAGTTTAGCCCTTTAAATAAGCTTGTCTGATACGGTGTTGATGTAGCGCTATCAGCTTAAACACATCGCGCAGTGCCTGTTTATCCTGTGTACTTAAGGTTTGCACCGAGAGTACGTTAGTTAACGCTAAGCCCTGAGCATATTGCTGTACTTGATGTTGAGTGCGCAGGTTTAGGGCTAATGCAAAGGCTTGTATGAGTTCTTGTGCACCGCTAGCACTCAATAATCCTTGATGCGCTGCCCACTGAAAACGTGCCACGGTATTGACCTCGCTACTAGCACTATTCAACGCATAAATGCGAGCCAAGCTAATCAGGGGTAATAGTGCTGATGGTTTAAGGTCGAGCTGAGTGTTTTCAGCATGAGTGGTTAAAACATAGTGGCGGAAAAATCCCAAGGGTTGCACGCTAGGCGTGGCAGTATTATGAGCTAGATAGTGTTGTAGTGGCGCACTAGCCCCATGCTCCTCCACATAAGTGCGCAACAGTGGCACAAGATCAGCACTGCCTGCTACATAGCGTAAATCAAATAGATTAGTAGCAAGCCGTGCCTTATGTGCATCGGTGTGATAGATCCAGTCAGCAAATAAGTCTAGCCATGCCTGTACAGGTAAACGCCATTGTGGATTCATCGCCATCATATTACCCGGACAAAGGATAAAACCACTGGCGGCTAAGCCTTCACAGACGTAGCGTGTTAGTTGTTCAAAATAGGAACCATGCTGAGATACATCATAGCTATCGGCGAGGATTAAGGCATTATCTTGATCAGAGTGTAAGGTGAGTTCATGACGACCTTGCGAACCGTAGGCGATCCACGCATAGGGGATAGGTGGTTCTCCTAGTTGTTGCTCGGCTAAGACTAATAGGCGTTGTGTTAAGGTATCAGCAATCGTGCTAATCAGTCGACCTAACAGTAAGGGATTTTCACCACGCTGCGCAATGCTAAACCATAGTTCAGGTAATTCATGCGCTAAGCTAATCAGGCTCTCTCTATGGGGAGAGCGGCGCATACGATCCGCTAGATACAGACTATTACGGCTTTGTAATTGCAATAAATCGCTACTACTGACTAAGCCATACAGCTCACCATTCAGGCTAATAGGTAAATGATGTATACCGCGTTCGGTCATGAGCGTTAGGGCGTCTGCACAAGGTTGTTCAGGGCTTAAAGTCAGGGGATTGGGTGTCATAATGGCACTAATCGGTGTAGAAAATGCTAGCCCCTGAGCCAGTGCACGACTGCGTAAATCACGGTCGGTGAGAATGCCACATAAGCGTTGATCTTGAGTCACCAATAAAGCAGAAACCCGTTGTGCTACCATATACTGAGCGGCTGTTTGTAAGGGCGTATCAGCCTCCATACTAACCGCCGGACGGTGTAGCAAATCTTTAAGCGCTAAGCTCAATAGATTACGCTCAATACTAGGCAAGACGCGCTGATGAGCGTGCGCGATGCGTTGCCCTAAATCAGCTAGCATGAGTTGATGTAGTGTAGGGTGTTGCTGCCATAAAGCTGCTAAAGCGGGCAAGGGTAACGCATAAAGCAGGGTATCTTCACTGGTGTGAGCCTTTGTCTGTATAGCACTAGGAGCACTCAAGCAATCAGCGCTATAACTATCCCCTTCGGCTAGTTTTTCTAGTAATTGATTATCCGCGTCACGGATTTCAATAGCCCCTCGACGAATAAGCCAGTAGTGTGGCGTGGAGTGAGGGGGAAAAGCACTGCCTCGGCGCAGATAGCGAATCACCCATTGAGGCGTGAGTTGAGTTAAGGCAGGCTCCGCGAGTTGATCAAACGGAGGGCAACTCGCAATAAAATCACGAATAACAACCAGCTCTTCCTGCATACTCACTCCTCCAAGCCGTAAGGCTTTAATCGGGCGGGTTGGGCAATGAGCCATCATCCATAGTAATTCTAGGATTAGGCGTATTTAAATTAGGTTGAGTTTTAGACGCGACTGCCTCACGCCATACAATCATCACACCCGATGCAATAGTAATGATTGAGCCAACCACCACCCATTGATCAATAGACTCATTGAAAAATATAAACCCAAACAACACCGCCCAGATCAGTTGACTATATTGCATGGGGGCTACAAAAGCAGCGGGTGATAAACGATACGAGTTTAATACTAATAACTGCCCTAATAAACCTAGTACTCCCACTGCAAACATAGCCATTAAATCATTAAAGGGCATAGGTTTATAAACAAAGTATAGAGTAGCACCGGCAATTAATACATTAAATAATAAAGGAAAGAGAATGAGTGTCGCTGAGCTTTCTTGATTGCCAATTTTACGTGAAATAATAGAGGCACTAGCGCCACAAAAAGCTGAAATTAAACTAAATATATGCCCCCATTCTAATGATTCAGGAGTAGGCCTTAAAACTATGATGACCCCTATTAAGCCTAATATAATGGCAGTCCAACGTTGAAAGTGAATTTTCTCTCCTAATATCGGTATAGCCAGTAATGAAATCATCACGGGAGTCGTGAAGAGTAAGACATATACTTGCACCATGGGCAGTATAGAAAAGGCAATAAAAGCAAAACACATCGCCCCAACCATTAATGCTGAACGTAATATCACTAAAGCAGGATTATTAGGTCTTAGCGTGGTGAGGCGTTTATCGGTAATACGTGCTAATGAAAAAGGCACATAACCAAACAACATAGCGAAAAAGATAGTTTGAAATACCGAGTAGTTTTCTAATGATTTAACAATTGCATCATGAGTAGAAAATACAAAATACCCTAATAAGGCAATCAAAGGGCCTCGAATCACTGAGGACGACGTGGTGGTAGACATAGACAACCTTAATATTATACAAAGCGGTGCGGCTGAAATACGCCAGCCAGAGCGGACAAATGGCGCGAAACAGCATAGACTGCTGCATCCGTTTGCGCAACTACTGGACAGCGAGTTGCGTAGCGTGTGCTAGGCTGTAGGACAACGATATTAAAACGATATTAGGATAGGTGCATTGCATGTGCTTGGTTATCGATCTACTAGGACAGCTCAATGAAATTTAAAGCGATTCAACGCATTATTGGCATTTTGTTGATGATATTTAGTTTCAGTATGTTGCCACCCGTACTAGTAGGCTGGCTGATGGATGATGTTACGCATGCACTACAACCGTTTTACCATAGCTTTGGCATCATCTTTGCGATTGGTTTAGTCCTGTGGTTGCCCGTTCGGCGCGAAAAACGTGATTTACGCTTGCGTGATGGTTTCCTGATTGCCGTACTATTTTGGTCTGCTTTAAGTGCTGCGGGTACAGCGCCTTTTTTATTATCGCAAGCTTTAGAACTGAGTCTAGGGAGTGCTGTGTTTGAAACCGTGTCAGGGTTTACCACCACAGGAGCAACCGTTATTGTGGGTTTAGACGGTTTGCCTGCTTCCTTAGTGTTTTATCGGCTAGAGTTACACTGGTTAGGCGGTATGGGGATTTTAGTATTAGCGGTAGCCTTAATGCCCATGTTAGGGGTAGGAGGGATGCAATTGTATCGCGCGGAAGCACCAGGCCCCGTTAAAGATGAAAAGCTGACGCCACGTATTACCGAAACCGCTAAATTACTCTGGTATATTTATTTAATCCTGACTTTTATTTGCACCCTGATTTATAAATGGGCAGGAATGACTTGGTTTGATGCGATATGTCATGCTTTTTCTGTATTATCAACAGGTGGCTTTTCTACCCATGACTCTAGTATGATTTATTTTAATAGTCCGCTGATTGATTATATTACTATTGTTTTTATGTTTTTGGCAGGGGTTAATTTTAGTTTGCATTTTTTAGTATGGCGTACTAAAAATATTCGCATTTACTTTTATGATTCTGAGTTTCGTTTATATTTGGCAATAGTCGTAATCGTTGCTTTAGTGTGTGCCGCCATTTTATATGCTTATGGCACTTATAATGGAGTTTGGGAAAGTTTACGCTATGCCTTGTTTCATGTTATTTCAATTATGACCTCTACAGGCTTGTTAATTGCAGATCATTCGGTTTGGCCTAGTGTGATTCCTATTGTATTAATCTTTGTTAGCGTGATTGGTGGTTGTGCGGGTTCTACCAGTGGGGGGATGAAAGTGATTCGCTTTTTACTCCTCATGAAACAAGGGGGACGAGAAATTAATCAACTAGCTCATCCCAAAGCCCAGATTTTAATTAAAGTCAATCATAAGCCCGTGCCTGAAGTGATTATTAAATCCGTATGGGGTTTTGCTGCCATGTATGTGGCAACTTATGTCATTTTTATGCTTGGCTTAATGGCAGCAGGGCATGATCAAGTTACCGCGTTTTCAGCCGTGGCTGCTTGCCTTAATAATATGGGAGTAGGTCTAGGTGAGGTAGCGTCAAGCTTTGCGGTGTTGGATGAGTTTTCTAAGTGGTGGTTATCCTTTGCTATGATTATGGGGCGTTTAGAGTTATTTACGGTATTGGTGTTACTGAGTCCGATGTTCTGGCGCTAAGACTTTATTCCTGACTGAATAACAGGGAAATGAGTGACTGCTTCAGACTATGCTAGTATGCCGAGCCATTAAGCATAGCCGTTCATTATTAACCATTAAACACCGCATAGGAGCGATTCAGATGATTCAAGTAGGCGATAAACTTCCTGATGTTAACGTAACTGTAGCCGCCGCTGATGGGCATAAAACAGTGGGTACGGGTGAATTATTTGCAGGCAAAAAAGCGGTTTTATTTGCGCTCCCCGGCGCTTTTACCCCGACCTGCTCTGCTGCCCATTTGCCCGGTTATGTCGTAGCGTTTGATCAATTCAAAGCTAAAGGCATTGATTTGGTGGCTTGTCTTTCAGTCAATGATGCCTTTGTCATGGACGCTTGGGGCAAAAGCCAAAATGCGGAATATCTGACTATGATTGCTGATGGCGGTGCGGCTTTCACTAAAGCAGTGGGCTTAGTACTGCCTACAGGTGATTTTGGTGGCGAGCGCTCACAACGCTATGCCATGCTGTTAGACGATGGCGTGGTCAAAGTGCTGAATGTCGAAGAGGGCGGCAAATTTGAAGTCAGTAATGCCGAAACCCTGTTAGCTGCATTAGGTTAATCTGCATCTTGAGCTAGTATAGCTTAGGCTAGATCGAGTGCTCTAAGGCACTCGATCTGCATCAAAACCCTACCTATTATTCCCGCTATAATTAACTCTAAAAAACTGTCATTGCTATTTATTTCTTAGCTTCTCCTCACCTCATCCCTGATAGAGTCTGCCAGCCCAGCTTTAAATACCTAGCTAAAAGTAAGCGTGTGTTTTTGGAGCAATCTTGGCGGCAAGGATGCCGCCTTGAAGCGTACAGGAAAGTATTCTCAGCGGTTGCGGAGAAAATGCACGATTACTTTTATTAAGTGTCCTAATAAAAAAAGCAAAAATTATTCTAATTATTTCTATACTCTCAGCATAGAAGGAGTTTTAGGACAGCGGAGCGTCAGGCTAGATGAAAAGCTATAAGGTCATTGTTACGGGTCCAGTAGGAGCGGGTAAAACCACAGCCGTACAGGCTGTGACAGATACTGCGCCTGTGTCGACCGATACGGCGGTCAGTGATATGACACGCTGTCGTAAAGCGAGTACCACGGTGGCAATGGATTATGGGGTGTTACACCTTGAAGATAAAACCATTCATATTTATGGTACTCCCGGTCAGGAACGCTTTGATTTTATGTGGGATATTCTCATCAGCAAGGGGGATGCGCTCATTCTGTTAGTAGATCATAGCCGTAATAATCCTTACCGCGATATGCAGCATTATGCCGAGTATTTTGCCAAATTTATTCGCCCGCATAATACCATTATAGGTATTACCCATTATGATCAAAAAGAACCAAGAGCGATTGAGATTTATCGCCAATGGGCTAATGAGTTAAATATTACTTCTTTAGTTTTTTTTATTGATGCCCGTGCTAAGCAAGATATTGTTTTTTTAATAACTCAAGTGCTTGAGATCTTAAATAACCCACCTTTAGCTCATCATACTCCCACTATTACTCAATCGGTTAGTGCTAGCCAAACAATCACGAATACTATGTTAGCAAAAATGAGTGAACTAGCCAGCGTAATAGACTTAAGTATTATTAATGATCAAGGCGAGATACTGCACGCTAAGGGGATAAATACAATAGAGCAAGAAACGATGCTGTTACTCGCACAATTAACCACTCAATTTGAAGCAGTCATGAAAATGACTGTGCAGAAAGTGCTTTTAAAAGGCAAGCACGATCATAATGTCTTGCTTTTCAAAGAGCATAAGCAAGCCCTCAGTTTAGTATTTGATAAAAGGTATTCACCTCAGTTATTGAATCAACAAGTAGAGGATATTTTACAATGGGCATGAAAGACGAGTGAGAGATAAATGCTATGCAGCTAGTGTTAAGTAAAATACAAGCGCTACAGGGGGTACAAGGTGCATGTATTTATCGTAATACTCAGTTATTAGCTGCAACACCTTTACCCATTCAGCTAGATAAAGTCAATCAGGTTATTCCAGCTCTCGATCAATTGTTTAATGATTTAGAAGCTAAGCACAGAGATTATAATGAATTATGTATTACTCTAAGCAATCATTTAATTGTAGTTTATAAGTTACAGAATCATTATATGTTGTTAGTGATAACCGAAAAAAGAGTGCATCTGCCTATGGTTCAAATGGGAATTAAAGCAGCTATACGTCATTTGGGTTTTGAGGTCAGTACTTGAGTGAAAGTTATCGGTTATTGCTGGAGCAGTCTTGGCGGCAGGGATACCGCCTTGAAGTATACAAGGATGTATTCACCGCGCCTGCGGAAGGAATACTCGATAACTTTTGAAGGACTACTTAAACGTTTAGTTTTAAATTATTATTTATGGATAGAGTTAAAAAAGGATCATTATGTCCGCTAATTTAGCACTAGATAATCTAAATCAGCTACCCGCTATTAATGGAGTGAGCGGCTATACCTTGACTACGGCTATGGGGGAGGTATTACACAGTACTATAGAAGATGAGGGTTTAAATGAGTTTATCGCTTTTTTATCCGGTATGCTGCCCAATATTAGTGAGCAAGCGAGTATGGGCATTATTCATCAAGCTATTTTTAAACATGCTCAAGCGGGACATTTAATTATCCTAACAGATGGAGAGTATTCCTTAGGTATTACCACTAAAGCGCGAGTAGCCACTCAGGACATTGCTCAAAAAGTGCTAGATGTAATGCACTGGCATTAAAACAATATTATTAGCGTAGTCATTATTGGGAGGTTAGATTTAATGGTAAACAAAGCACTAGCGGGTGTAAGTGCACTAAAAGGAGTCGATGCGGTTTGTGTTTATCATCAACAACATATGATAGCGTCTACTTTTTCTGATGAGCAGTCTGTGTTATTGCTGCCGGTTTTACAAATGATTGAGCAAACGTTTGATGCGGCAGAAGCGATTAAACATCCTTATGAGGAGCTGTATTTAATATTAGAAGAGCATATGTTAGTGATTTATCCTTTAGAGCAGCAGTATTTTATTTTGTTACTGACTGATAAAAAGGTAAATATCCCTCTCATTCACCTCAGTATTAAAGCATTAGTAGGTAAATCTTTAGATGCACTCAAGGCTAATACTCAAGCTATTACTCTTCAACCCACCAATTCTCAGCCGAGCACTCCTTTAACTGCTTCTGCTCCCGTCATTAAAACCAATACAGAAACTAAGCCACTGCGTATTGATGCTGAAGTACAAAAACAATTAAACGCATTAAAAGAGCTATTAGTGCATTATTTGGGACCGGCTGGACGTTGGGTATTTGAGGATGCTGTAAATGAATGGCAAAGCAATAGTAGCAGTATTAATCAATTAATTCCCTTATTGCTCTCTGAGTTTGATTCAGAACAGGAGAAAGCCCAGTTTCAACAGCGAGCTAATGCCTTAATTCATCTGCCTTAATTTATTCAATGATTGTAGCAGCTACCAAGGAGGGAGCGAAGTTATGAAAAACTATTTATATAGCATTCGGTTTCAGATTTTATTAGCGTTGTTATTAGCCAGTCTCTTACCTTTAATTGTGTTAAGCAGTTACGCACTCAATGCTAATAGTGCTATTTTGCGTGAGCATGCGATAGAACAGCAAAAAAGTCGGCTATCATTAGTGAATGAGCAAATCCAAATGTTCTTTCAGGGCGTGCAGGGTGATTTATTTTATCTGCGTGACTCCAATGATGTCGGGTTGTACATGGCAGCGGTGAATAAAGGTGATGAAGCCACACGTCAATTAATGCTCACTAATTTACGCAATAGCTTTAAACAGTTTTCTCAAAATAGAGGTATCTACGATCAAGTGCGCCTCATTGATACGCAAGGTATGGAGGTGGTGCGCATACAGCTCACTAATGATAAGGCAGAAGTGATTCCAGAAAATGAATTGCTGAATAAAATGAGTCGCTATTTTGTAACGGAAAGCCTTAAACAGCCTGAAGGAGGCTTATATATTTCGCCTTTAGATCTGAAAGAAAAAAGCCCCGGAGTATTGGAAAATCCACCCCGTCCTAGTATTCGCTATGGTACTTCTCTGTTTGATAGTGCTAAGAAGCAACACGGCATGATTTTATTAAACACCAATGGCAATAAAGTTATTGATTTATTAGCTAGTTCTCAAATAGCAGGGCAACAACTCTTTTTTGTATCACCTGATGGTTTTTATTTTTATCATCCCGATAGCACAAAAATGTGGGGTGGACCAAACGATCTAAAAACGGGTTTTAATTTATTCCAAGATTACCCTGAGTTAAAAGATCGTCTCAGTAAAGAGGCAGCTCCTAGCTCTTTTATGCTGGGCAAGAATTTTATTAGTAGCCTTCCTGTTAAACTAAATGCGGGCAAAGATACCATAGGCACTTTAGTGGCGGTTGCCAATGATAAAGTGGTTTTTGCTGAGGTATGGTCAGAGTTATGGCGCTTTTTAGGTATCGCTTTAATCGTTTTAGTATTGTCGGCTCTATTAGCGTTTTGGTTGGCGCGTCATATTTCTAAACCGCTAGAGCAGTTAACCGAAGTGGTAGAGAAACTCAGTCAAGGTGATATGGATACTCCGGTTGCAGTTAAAGGTTATGACAAAACGGAATTATTGAGTGCTGCCATTGAGCGCTTGCGTAAGTCATTAATTATTTTTGCGCGTCGGGCGGGAAAGCTTTCAGGTTCTGGACAATCCTAAGCAGGAAGCGGCAGCTATGATGAAAACTAACAGTTTGCGTATAGGGTGTTTAGTATTACTGAGCTTATTAGTAGGGAGGCATAGTTATGCTGAGGAAACTTCGCCTTCGGTCGATAAGCTATTGAATGCGGCTGAAAGTCTGATGGTGGAGGAGCAAAAGCCAACAACTCAAAATACGTCTACCGAAGAAAGTTTACTCAATAGCGCTGCCGCACTGATGCAACAACCACAGACACAGGGGCAACCAGCAGCCTCTGTGCCCTCTAGCACTACTGAGACAAGCGTAACAACTGTGCCAGAGCCAACACCGCAAGCTGAGCTAAACGTAAACGAGCCAAGCACTGCCACCCATCCTGCACCATCTGCAACGCCAGTCATTGAAACTGAAATACTAAAGTCTGAACCTCAACCAGAGCCGCAGCCAGAGGCTCAACCCACTCCACAACCAGAGCCAGAATCGACTCCTCCCCCAGCTACGGAAACGTCAGAGCCACCCAAGCAGTCTTTGCTACCTGAGTTACCCACGCCAGAGCCGGAGAATGCTGCTGAGGTTACAGCGACTGAGAATGCTCCGCGCTCTTATGGAGTTATGCTCAAGCAAAAAAATGCTGAAGGTCAGGAGGTGACTTATTTTAAAGTAGAAGAGGGCGCTTCACTCTCAGCGATTGCGGGTCAAATTTATCAAGACCCTATGAAGTTTAGGCTGATTTACGAGGCGAATAAGGAGCAACTCACCTCACCCGATCGAGTCGCAGCGGGTGCGTTATTAATTATTCCTCCTTTAGAATAAATGCTGGTTAATACTTTTAATAGGTAAGTACTTGAGTGAAAGTTATTGGGTATTTCTGGAGCAGTCTTGGCGGCAGGAATGCTCGATAACTTTTGAACGACTACTTATTTGGGATTAAAGGTATAAAGGTAAGCATCTATTGCCTCCACAGATGCTAGGTAAGGGCAAAAGGGTGTACTCGCAGTTTTGCCCTAATCGCATTATGCTTAAGCTCTTTATGATTGATCATGTGCACTTATGTTTATTTCTTTTTTAGGAACCTCTTCGGGTACACCGACCAAGCAACGGAATGTCACGGGAATCGCTTTACAAAGCGCCCGCCATAAGCGTTGGTATCTCATTGATTGTGGAGAGGGTACTCAGCATCAATTACTGCATACTGCTTTATCTATTCGCTATTTAAGCGCTATTTTAATCACTCATGTGCATGGCGATCATTGCTATGGTCTGCCCGGCTTATTAGCCAGTGCAACAATGCACGGACGAACTGAGCCTTTACTGATTATTGCTCCTGCTGCGATTGAACAATGGCTGACTCAGACGCTGGAGCTGAGTCAGGCGCGTTTGAGTTATCGCATTACCTATATCGCCATTGAGTCGTTGACAGCCCCAGCCCCCGTGAGTTTGCCGGATTTCCAAGTACAAGCGATTGCTTTGTCGCATCGAGTGCCCTCTTATGCGTTTCGTTTTGAAGAAAATCCTACTAAGCCCACCATAAAGCTCAATCAGGACAAGCTCAAAGCAGACCAGATTGCACGTGGAGCCGTGTGGGGGCGATTACAGCGCGGTGAAACTGTCACGTTGGAAGATGGACGTATCTTAAACCCTAAAGATTATTTGATTAATAACTCGGCTAGTGTGCCAAGAGCGGTGATTATTGGGGGAGATAATGATACGCCTGAATTACTCGTACCCTATCTCAATCAGGTACAAGTCGTCGTACATGAAGCCACTTATACCCAAGCCATCGCCGATAAAGTTGGTCCAAACCCGCAACATAGCAGTGCTAAACAAGTGGCGCAGTTTGCTGAGCATTATCAAGTGCCTAATCTAGTACTCACTCATTTTAGCGCTCGCTATAGTGCTGATGTATCACCGCTTGCAGAGGAGGCACGCTTGTACTATCACGGCGCATTATTTTTAGCGCATGACTTCCAGACTTATCACTTGGATACGCAAAACGTACTCAGCCTAGTGGTCGACGAGGAGCCTCTCGTATCAGCTCTGGAGGTCGATGATTTGACCTCCTAAAACGGTCTATTAAACCTTGAGCTTGGCTAAAGCATAATCATGTAGCGCAGGGCTGGCGGCGGCTAGCACGCTGGTACTATTGAGATTTAAAGCTTGCCCTTCTAAATCAGTAAATACTCCACCCGCTTCCCGCACAATCACCGCAAGAGCGGCAATGTCTAAAATATTCACATCCGATTCGAGCACTAAATCAATTTTGCCCGACGCTAATAAATGGTAATGATAAAAATCACCATAGCCGCGAATGCGCTGCACGTTTTGAATCATTTGCCCTAATGCATTCCAACGCGCGGGGTGTTGTGCCAAGGTTTTGATATTACCAGTAGACAATGCGGCTTGTTGAATATCGGTATAACCACTGACCTGAATACGCTCCCCATTCAGATAAGCCCCTTGTCCCAGCTCAGCATAAGCGAGTTGACCAGAACCAAAGGTAGGCGCATTGGAGACCCCTAAAATCAGCTCATTACCGCGCATGAGTGCAATTTGGGTAGAGAAAAAAGGGTAGCGACGCACAAAGCTTTTCGTACCGTCAATCGGGTCAATCAGCCAGGTATATTCGGCGTCTGGATTGGTTTTGCCCGACTCTTCGCCAAAGAAACCGTGCTCAGGGAAGGCGGTTAAGATAATGTTTTTAATAGTTTGTTCGGTTTCAATGTCCGCGATGGTGACAGGCGATTGATCGGCCTTGATTTGTACCTCAAAGTGCCCGTGATAGTATTTTTCGATTACAGCTTGACCTGCTTGGGCGGCTTGTAGCGCCGTTTGCAGAAAGGGACTCATGCTCACAGTCAAAGATTCCACTAAAAAAGTGCACAATCCAACAGGAAAGAGCGGCTATGTCAAGGGTTATCAGCGTTTTTTCTCTCGATTACCCCCTGAGTATTAATTACAGGAGTGACTTATAAGCTGCGTTTGAGGTCATTGAAGAGTTTCACCATGAGGGGGCGATTTTTATATTGGACGTTAAATGTTTCAATGAGTTGCTTAGCTAAAGCACTCCCTTCAGGAAATAAACTAATCATTTTTAAATCCTTAGCCGCCTGCTCATAAACTTCACGCCCCGTATACTTAAGGTTTTCGGTAATAAAGTGAGTATATTTTTGTTTTATTTCATTAGGGTAGGTGGCCGATAGTAAAAGCGCATGATTTTTTAAAAGATTTAAACTATTACTTTTAGTCACTAGCTCATACAGAGCGGAGATATTATTCTCAGCTTGCAAAATATCTGCACGTTGTAATGTATGATGCTTAGGAATGCTGTCATAAATAGTGTTTTTTATGGTTTTCCACTGCTCTACTTCATAAGTGGAACGTAGCTCTAAATAATCTTTTAGCTTATAGCCTGATTCTTGAAAGGAGTTTAATAATTCTATTCGGAGTAGCTCGGTATTGTTAGTCTCATGTGCAATAGTAATTAAATATTTACGCCATTTGGCAATAATATGGTTTTGTTTTTCTTTAGTCGCTAATTGAATCCCTTCTGTTAATAGGGTGATAGCCTCATCATAGTTTTTTTGCTCTAGTAATTGTTTAAGGTGGCGCTCTCTAAATTCGGGAATGGTGATTAACTTGCTGGTTAACTGTTTTGCTTCCTCTTCACGTCCCCAGTCAATAAGGTGACGCTCTAGTTTAAGGGCAATACTTTGCTGTTGATAAGTAGGTGAAGCGGTCATTAAGCTTTGCTGGAGTTTTTCAATCATATAATCCTGTAAATGAGGACGATTGACAGCAAGGTCGTGCAAAAGCTCTTCAAAATTACTATCTAAACCATAATCTAAATTTTTATTAAGAGCATATAATTGCTGATGTAATTCGGTGATTTGCTCTTCAGTGAGAGCATCACTCAGTGAATCCAATGCTTGAGCAATATCATTTAATAAACCATTTAATTCACCATTGCTATCATCAGAGCATTGAGCAACTTCTTCAATGGCCTCAATGGTATGAAGATAAATGTCTACTTTAACTATCTCAGCTATTTTAGACTGCTGAAGCGTATTTAAAAGTAAGGCTGCTTCGCGAGCAAAATTTCGAGTATCCGCATAATCCATATAATCATGATCGGTATGGTTATCGACTAAACGCTGAAAACTAGCTAAAAAATCTTTTTTGACTTTATGCGCATCTTGATGCTCTTCAAAGCGTAATAAAAACTGCTCTTGAAGGTCACGATGTTCTTTGAATAGCTCTATTAAATAGCGATTTAATTGCTCTTGAGGCAGTTGCTCTAATACCTGCGCAACCCGCTCTTGTTGTGTGAGCCGCTTAGGTTGAACTTGGGTGAATTTAGGGGTGAATAGGGTAGAGTTGTTAGGATCACGGCTGAAAGTATTGCGAATATTGAACAAAGTAGCCACTACATGCTTACAAACATAACCGTCATATGGGCAGCTACACGACCAGTGAGTAATAGTATTATGTTTTATTTCTATTTCAACATCATAAAGATAACTACCTTTTACCTCCGCTTGCCAAAAATCAGGTTCGGTTTCCTCTAAATTACGCACATGGCTCACATAATCCCTGCCACGTTGTACAATGACTGAACTGATTTGAGCTTCAAAGGTTGTTAGGTTCATAGAAGTTATATCGCTAAAATAATGATAGGGTTAAATAATAAGAATATAGGGAGTTAAATCACTGCTTCTAGCTCGAATGCTACCAGATTACGCTCTGTTTTGCTAAATTCTACTCCGATGAGCACCATAGGTTGTTGCAGGTGGCGGTATTTATCTGCATAGGCTTTATCTTTTAATTGTTGTAGTGCTTTACCTTGAGGCGCTAGTTCGACGACTTTAAACTCAAAAATATAAATATGCTGATTAAAGTGCAGGGTCATATCAATACGTCCCTGATTAGTTGTATCTTCGGTAATGACTGCTAAACCTAATGCGGCAAAATAGGCATAAAATACACTAGCATAAAAACCTTCATAGTCAGCAATAGTATTGCTGGTATACCAGTGATAGGGGATACTCGCAAAAAAAGCATGAAATAAAGGTTGTAAGCCAGCCAAATCATTAGTACTGAGGAGTTTATAGAGCTGTATACGCTGTGTCACTTGGGCTTGAGTATTTTGGACTAAGTATTGGAGCAAGCTATTGTTTAAACTTTGATATACTTCTCGATTAGGATAACCTAAATGATAAAAACGTGTTCCCCCTATATCTTGCCATGCTTTAATCGTTAAATATCCGGTTTGAAACATGAGCGTCTCAATAGGCATATAATCAATATCAAAACTAGAGAGTAGATCATCGTCACTGGAGGCTTGATTTAAGTTAGGCAAAAAAACTTTACGTTGCATCAGTAGTTTAAGTAGAAAAGTAGGTGTTCCGGTTTCAAACCAATAGTTTTTAAATAAACGCCCTTGAAATAGTTGTAAAATATCAAAAGGATTATAAATGCCTTCGCCTAGCCAATTATAGCCATTATACCAATCACGAATAGCTTGCCGATCTAAACCTATTAATTCAGGCGCAAAAGTGGTGTCAATATCGTTATCAGTATAACCACAAATATGAGCGTAATTAGCATCTAAGGTGAGATCATATAAGTTATTTAAGCCAGAGAATAGGCTAACTTTAGAAAACTTACTCACGCCAGTGAGCAGGCTGAATTTAATATAAGCGTCATAGTCTTTAATGGTGCTATAAAATCCGCGTAGAAACTCGCGGTGTAGTTGCGCAGTTTCAGGGTGGTCAATGGCATCTAAAATAGGTTTATCGTATTCATCGATGAGAATAACTACAGGTAGTTGAGTGCTTTGATGAAGGCGTTGGATTAAGTCGGCAAAACGATTACCTAAGGGGGTGAATTGTGCGGGTAAATTAAATTTTTGTTCTAAGTAGTTTAGTTGCTGATCTAGGGTCTGTTGTAACCACTGCGGGTCAATAAAATTACCACTGCCAAAGCTAAAGCGTATTACTGGATATTGGAGTGTCCAATCCCATTGTGAGTGTATGGCTAAACCCTGAAAAAGGGGTTCGTTGCCTTCAAAGAGTTCTTTTAAGGTGTCTAAAAAGAGGCTTTTACCGAAACGACGCGGGCGAGATAGAAAGTAATGTTTACCCTGTTGGATCAGGCGTTCAGCAATCGCTGTTTTGTCTACATAGTAGTAGTTTTGCTGGCGAATCTCGCTAAAGGTTTGAATACCAAGGGGTAATTTACGTCGTTTCATCATGCTAGTCCTTCAGGGCTTGAGGGTAGTGTAGCATGAGTTGGTTAGGTACAGACTCGTTGTGTTAGTAAACTCGTTGAGCAAATTTAAGTATTTGTTTGGATAGCCTTTTATGATTTTTGGTGGTGAACGTCATGTGTGACGGGCGCGGCGGGGAGTAAGTTGGTCGGAGTCGCGGGTTGTCACCGCGTCCGTCGTCGACATAATTGTTAGCTTTTTTATTGAATTCTATTTCTAATTTCTTCAATCCATTGATGATCAAGTTTTAGTTTTAATGAAGACATTATATTTGAATCATTCCGTCGAAATATAATTTGAATTGTAGACATAAAATCTTGCTTTAAATCTAAGGCTCTTTCGTTTGTAAGCATGTTATTTTCTGAGTAGAGTTTGAATAATTCTTCTGGCAAATCAAATGAAAATAAAATATCATCTTCATCTAGAGTTGGACACCTTGCGCTTCTCTTTACAATCAGCCATTTGTAATTATCCCAACATATTCGTATCATTGGATCGTCTATTAAGTCATCAATATTAAATGCTGATGAGGGTGTTAGGAAGATTGGAAAACAATTTCCAATCACTCCAATGTAAGAAGCGCCAAGCTCAATGCTTAGTTCATAAATATTTATTAATTTTTCACTTTGATACTGGTGCATAGGGTTAGGCTCTCTATTTTTCAGAGAGCTTCTTAGATTTTTTCTTAGTTCTGATAGTTCAATATTTATACTGTTATCTGCTGAGCCATTGAAGTCTGTGCTATCAAGATTATTTATTTCATTGATTATCGGTTTAAAGTACTTGTTGTTTTCTAGTTTTATTAAATAAATATCTTGTGCAAAAGCATATCTTTGCGCTGAGGTTGTAAACTTTGAAGATGTGAAAATGGCATATTGATAATGATATCTAGATTTGAAATGATTTTGATTGTTGACATCCCAATACTCACCTACGTCTTTTAAAACTCCGACAGCGTTCCTAACTATTTCAATACCTACATTCTTTTGATAAAACTTTGCTTCTAATAGTAACCGAATAGGATATGAAAAGGGTGGGGATATTGTGAAATCAGCTATGGCATCTATTTGATGGTTACAGCCTCTACCTTTAACTTCTAGTCCTGAGCTACCATCTCTTAGAGTTGAATCGTTTCTTGCAGCATCAATAGCATTATATCCTGACTCACGGAGTAAGTTTAGCAACACCTCTTCTAGAATTAAGCCTTTAATTGCATATATAGTTGCCAAAATGCTGTGTCCTTTATTGTGTGAAGCTAACAGTATGTTATACGGAAACTAGGTATAACAGGTTATACAGAAAAACTAGGCAGAATCGGTATATTAGAACTAGGCGGAATAGATATAACAGGGCAACAAATGGTATTCATAGGAATTTTTATTAATGTTAGTTATTCATTTATTTAAAATGATACCATCGACCAGCGGTAATTTAAAGCATTATTAACCCCTACTTTTCCCACGCTTTATCACAACCATCATTTTATTATGCTATAGTCCGCCCAACTCTCGGGGAGCCTTGTGGCTGAGATGTGTTTACAGACCCGCAGAACCTGATCCAGTTAGTACTGGCGTAGGGAAGAGTACAAAACGAAACGTTTTACTATCTATTCGTCTACCTCATCGCTCCTGCGCGTGGCTTCTAGCCCAGTACCACAAATCCGTTAATACCTGAATCAAGTGTTTTGCCTGCTGTAAACCCTCTCTCCATTGCCTCGTAGTTAAATGTTGAAACGCGGTCAACGAGCGCAGTTGTGCCTCACTAAACCCCCAATTATGCAAAGGAACAGCATCAAACCACGCATTACCCAACCCCGCATACTCCCAATCAATCAAGATTAATTGTCTAGGTTCTACAGTGTTCCAGCACAAATTACCTGCATGTAAATCCTGATGCACCAGTACAGGGGGAAGGGGCGGTAACGCAGTAAGACCTTGTTGCCATTCTTGTAGCCACTGAGCGGCTCGCAAGTGCGGGAATTGGTCAAGTTGCTGCTGGTATTGGGCGGTCAGTGCGGTGTAGTCAATAGTCAAAAGCGGCAAATCGTGCGAAGCAATGGCTATCGATTGTAAGGCATGGATAGCCTCATAGACCTGCCCTAAACCAACAGCACTGAGTGATTGCGTGACAGGTGTATAGGTCTGCATCAGGCATAAACCTTGTGCTACATCATTGCGTATCACTTGTACTGCCCAAGGATAGGGCTGAATCAAGTCAAGCACTTTAGCCTCGCACTGGCGATTGACGCTAAACGCAATATCACTAGGCGCATTGACCCGCAACACATAAGCGTGCTGCTGGCATTCAACACGATATAAGGCATTGCTACTGCCACCGATCAGGGGCTGTAGCACACAAGGCGCTTGGAGAGTGGCATGCAACCAAGTGTGCAGCCGCATAGATAGGGTTGGAGTCATCCGCCTATGGTAACTAAAAACAGGATAAAGGTTAAAATCTCATGAAATTATTGGCGTCCTTAGCCTTAAGTATGGTGGCATTCAGTGCTCAAGCGGCTGATCTTACGGTCTACACCTATGACTCATTCACCTCTGAATGGGGACCGGGACCTAAATTAGAAGCAGCTTTTGAAAAACAATGTAACTGCGATCTGAAGTTCGTTGCAGTTGAAGATGGGGTGAGTATTTTAAATCGCCTACGGATTGAGGGCGGTACCACCAAAGCCGACGTAGTATTAGGGCTGGATAATGGCTTAGTGGAAGAAACACGGGCGACGGGTTTAGTCCAAGAACACGGTTTGACTTTGCCGCCTTTAAAAGCCGAATTAAACTGGTCGGATAATACCTTTGTACCCTATAACTATGGCTATTTCGCTTTTATTTATAATAGTGAAACGATTAAAGAGCCTGCTAAATCACTAAAGGAATTAGTTGAATCCCAAGCGAGTGTGATTTATCAAGATCCCCGTACTAGCACTCCGGGGCAAGGTTTAATGCTCTGGGTTAAAGCGGTGTACGGTGATAAAGCCCCCGAAGCATGGAAGCAATTAGCACAACATACCACTACGGTGACTAAAGGCTGGTGGGATGCCTATAGCATGTTTTTAAAAGATGGCTCGGATTATGTCCTAAGCTACAGTACTTCACCTGCCTATCATGTGATTAGCGAAAATAAAACCCAATATAAAGCGGCACTTTTTGAGGAAGGACATATTCCCCAAATCGAAGTAGCGGCTATCACTAAAACAACTAAACAACCCGAATTAGCTAAACAATTTCTACAGTTTTTAGTCTCAAAAGAGGCACAAACTATTATTCCAGTCACTAATTGGATGTTACCTGTCATAGACGGTATTGAATTACCTCCGGCATTTAATGAACTGATTCAGCCTAAACGTATTGGTTTTAGTAACGAGGAAATCGCCAAAAATCGTAAAGAGTGGATTAATGAGTGGCGCACTCATGCGGTGAAATAATACTAATCTTATTAGCACATCAGCCTACTTTGGAGGGGATGCAAAGTGGTTCTGAGTACAAGGTATCGGGCATTTCTGGAACAGTCTTGGCGGCAGGGATACAGCCTTGAAGCGTACAAGAATGTATTCACAGCGACTGTAGAAGGAGTGCTCGATAACTTGTATATATTATGCGGTCAAGGTGCGCCTTACCGCTTGTTTCCAACCTGCGTATTTTGCTTGTCGTATGTCCTCACTCATACGCGGCTCAAAACGCTGATCGAGCGCCCACTGTGCCGCGAAAGTTTCAGGATCAGGGCAAATCCCTTGTTGATAGCCCGCGAGCCATGCCGCACCCATCGCGGTAGTTTCTAGTATTTGGGGGCGATCTACAGGACTATTTAAAATATCGGCTAAAAATTGCATAGTCCAATTAGAAGCTGTCATACCTCCATCTACACGCAAAACGGTTTGCGCCGCTTGTAGTTGGGCACTATCCGCTTGCATCGCTTCTAATAAATCGCGTGTTTGATACCCAATACTCTCCAACGTCGCTCGTGCTAATTCCGCAGCTCCCGTATTGCGCGTTAAACCATATAAAGCTCCGCGTGCCTCCGCATCCCAATAGGGTGCACCTAAGCCAACAAAAGCGGGTACTAAATAGACCTGTTGGTGAGGATCAGCTTGTTCGGCTAGTGCTTGTGTCTCTTGGGCGTGCTGAATCACTTTTAAGCCATCCCGTAACCACTGCACCGCAGCACCGGCTACAAAAATCGAGCCTTCTAGCGCATAAGTCGCTTTGCCGTTTAATTGATAGGCTAGGGTAGTGAGTAGTTTATTATTAGACAGTACGGCTTGATCACCGGTATTCAAAAGCGCAAAACAACCCGTACCATAAGTCGATTTCATCATACCTGCTTTAAAACAGGCTTGACCGACCACCGCTGCATGCTGATCACCCGCCACACCACCAATCGGAATAGCAGCTCCAACCAAGCTAGCATCGGTCACGCCGAAATGAGCGGCACTATCTTTGACTTCTGGTAATAAAGACATGGGTATATCCAATAGCTTCAGTAGCTCCTCATCCCATTGATGCGTATGAATATTATAAAGTAGGGTACGACTCGCATTGGTGGCATCGGTAGCGTGTACTTTGCCTGCGGTTAAATGCCAAATCAGCCAAGTATCAATCGTACCCAGCGCTAATAAACCCTGTTCGGCTTTAGCGCGCGCACCCTCGACATGATTTAAAATCCAGCGTACTTCTGTACCACTAAAGTAAGGGTCTGCGAGTAAGCCCGTTTTTTCTCGAATCAGTGTTTCTGCACCCGAGGTTTTGAGGCTTTGGCAGTATTCAGCGGTACGTCGATCTTGCCACACAATCGCATTGTAAATGGCTTTTCCGCTACTTTTGTCCCAGACGACTACTGTCTCACGTTGGTTAGTAATGCCAATCGTGGCCACTTGTTGAGGAGTAATATTAGCCTTGCTAAGGGCTTGTTTAAATGTATTCAGGGTAGTGTTTAATAAATCATTAGGGTCATGTTCTACCCAACCGGATTGTGGAAAATGTTGCGGAAATTCTTGTTGAGCAATCGCTAGGACTTGAAGTTGTTCATTAAACACAATACTGCGACTAGAGGTCGTACCTTGATCAATAGCGACAATATACTGAGACATCACTCAATAACTCCTAATAGCGATTTAACAAAGGCAGTGAATTAAGCAAAAGTAGGGGCAATCCTACGTGATTGCCCTTAGTGCTTAGGCATAGAAGAAGTTGGACTGAGACCTAAGAGGGTAGACACTTAAGTCTACACCTACTGGAGTCTGTCACTACCTTAATTTAGCTTTTTTTCCACGATTTAATCAGTTCATCGTAATCAACCGTTTCAGGTGTAGGCTTTTCGTTCTCTAACTTTTTGCGGGGTGCATGATCATCAGAGAGCCATTCATTAGGATCTTTAGGCTCATTCATTTTAGGTCCTAAATCACCTTGTACACCACTACGCTCTAAACGCTCCAATACTTTCTCTTGAGCTTCGCATAAAGCGTCCAAGGCTTGTTGTGGTGTTTTTTCACCAGAAGAAGCATCACCAATGTTTTGCCACCACAATTGAGCAAGTTTGGGATAGTCTGGCACATTGGTTCCGGTGGGAGACCATTGTACGCGTGCAGGCGAGCGATAGAACTCGACCAAGCCGCCTAGTTTGGGGGCGCGTTCGGTGAAGCTTTCATGATTAACGGTTGATTCACGAATGAAGGTTAAACCGACATGCGATTTTTTAACATCTACCGTTTTAGAAGTAACGAACTGAGCATAGAGCCATGCCGCTTTAGCACGCTCCGTCGGGGTGGATTTCATCAGTGTCCAAGAACCCGCATCCTGATAGCCCACCTTCATACCGTTTTGCCAATAAGCACCGTGGGGAGAAGGAGCCATACGCCATTTCGGTGTGCCGTCTGTGTTCATGACGGGTAAGCCTTCTTTGACCATATCGGCAGTAAAGGCGGTATACCAGAACATTTGCTGAGCAATTTCACCTTGTGCGGGCACGGGGCCTGCTTCAGAGAACACCATCCCAGCAGCGGCTGGGGGCGCATATTTTTTGAGCCAGTCGACGTATTTTGTCACCGCATAAACGGCGGCGGCATCATTGGTTGCACCACCGCGTGCTACACACGAGCCAACGGGTTGGGATTTATCATTCACCCGAATACCCCATTCATCAACAGGTAAACCATTCGGCTCACCTTTATCGCCCATACCTGCCATAGACATCCATGCATCGGTAAAGCGCCAGCCTAAGGAGGGGTCTTTTTTACCATAGTCCATATGACCAAAGACTTTTTTACCGTCTTGCTCACGTCCAGTAAAAAATTCTGCAATATCTTCATAAGCAGACCAGTTCACGGGTACACCGAGGTCATAGCCATACTTCGCTTTGAAATCCTCTTTATTTTTAGGGTCAGAGAACCAGTCGTAACGGAACCAATACAGATTGGCAAATTGTTGATCAGGTAATTGATACAGCTTTTTATCAGGCCCTGTGGTAAAGCTTGCACCAATAAAATCAGCAATATCTAAGTTAGGATTAGTGACATCCTTGCCTTCACCTGCCATCCAATCAGTCAAGTTACGCACTTGTTGATAGCGCCAATGCGTACCGATTAAATCGGAGTCATTAATAAATGCATCGTAAATATTTTTGCCCGATTGCATTTGAGTTTGTAGTTTCTCGACCACATCCCCTTCACCAATCAGATCATGAGTGACTTTAATCCCCGTAATTTCGGTAAAGGCTTTAGCTAAGGTTTTAGCTTCATATTCGTGTGTGGTAATAGTTTCAGAAACTACATTGATTTCCATACCTTTGAAGGGTTCGGCCGCTTTGACAAACCACTCCATTTCTTTGACTTGATCATCTTTTGATAGTGCAGAGGGTTGAAATTCACTATCAATCCACTTTTTAGCCGCTTCAATATCGGCGAAAGCGAGGGAACCATAACTGAGCATCAGCGCCGTAGCTACGGTAAAACTTAAACGTTTCAGTTTCATATACTCCTCCTAGATGAATCAAATTTATACCCAGCGAAACACCGCCAGAGCATAAAGTACACAGATCGCCAAGGCCCACCATAAGGGCGAGCCAATGGCTGCGAGCCACCCCAAACAAATAAAGGCACTCCCCAAAAGCGAAATAAACAATCTATCGCCCGGTGTGGTTTCAATGCCTAATAGTCCTCTCCTTGGTGCTTGAGGGGCTTTAATACTCCAAATCGTCATCAAAATCAGTGCTAACAAAATCAGGCTAAAAAACACAGCGGTCTGCCACGTCCAAGCCATCCAGCTTAAATCCATCACAGCCTCCCTATACCCGCCCAAGGGCAAAACCCTTGGCGATATAATTGCGCACAAACCAAATCACTAAGGCTCCGGGAATAATCGTCAGTACCCCCGCCGCTGCGAGTACCCCCCAATCCATACCCGAAGCGGATACCGTGCGGGTCATGGTGGCAGCAATCGGTTTAGCCGCTACTGAGGTCAAGGTGCGGGCGAGTAATAATTCCACCCATGAAAACATAAAGCAGAAAAAGGCAGTGACCCCAATACCAGAGGCAATTAAGGGCATAAAAATACGTGTAAAAAAGCGTGTGAAACTATAGCCATCAATATAAGCAGTCTCGTCAATCTCTTTAGGTACACCTGACATAAAGCCTTCTAAAATCCATACCGCTAATGGCACATTAAATAAGCAATGCGCTAACGCCACTCCAATATGGGTGTCAAATAAACCCACTGAGCTATAGAGCTGGAAAAAGGGCAGGGCAAAGACCGCAGGGGGGGCCATACGATTGGTCAGTAGCCAGAAAAACAGATGCTTATCCCCTAAAAAACGATAACGCGAGAACGCATAAGCCGCAGGTAGAGCTACCGTAATCGAAATCAAAGTATTCAAGACCACATAGGTAATTGAATTGATATAGCCCGAATACCACGAGGGATCAGTGAAGATTTTAATATAGTTATCCAAGGTCAAATTTTGCGGCCATAAACTAAAGGTCGACAAAATCTCTTCATTGGTTTTGAGGCTCATATTAATGAGCCAATAAATCGGTAAGAGTAAAAAGATTAGATACACCGTTATGACTATACCTTGACGGCTAATCCGTGAGGATTTAACAGGAGCATTATTAGGCTGGGCTAAAGTACTCATGACTTTTGCTCCTGTTTATCCAGATGGGTCATCACGGTGTAAAATACCCAACTGAGCAATAAAATAATCAGGAAGTAGATAATGGAAAAGGCAGCGGCAGGGCCTAAATCAAATTGCCCAATTGCCATTTTGACTAAATCAATCGATAGGAAAGTCGTTGCATTCCCCGGTCCACCGCCGGTGACTACAAATGGCTCGGTATAAATCATAAAACTATCCATAAAGCGCAATAGCACTGCAATCAGCAGCACCCCACGCATTTTAGGTAGTTGAATGTAGCGGAAGATTGCCCAACTACTCGCCCCGTCAATACGTGCCGCTTGATAGTAGGCTTCTGGTATGGATTGCAATCCGGCATAGCACAATAAAGCCACCAGCGAAGTCCAATGCCATACATCCATGACCACGACCGTGATCCAAGCATCTCGAATATTTTGTGTATAGTTATAATCAATCCCTAAGGCATGCATGCTTGCACCAAGCAGACCAATATCCACCCGTCCAAAAATTTGCCAAATGGTTCCGACCACATTCCAAGGTATCAATAAAGGCAAAGACATCAGTACTAAGGTGACGGGCACGCCCCAGCCTTTTTTGGGCATATTCATAGCAATAAAAATCCCCAAGGGAATCTCAATCGCTAAAATAACGGCGCTAAAAATAAACTGTCGAATTAAAGCTTCATGAAAGCGCTCAGAGTTAACAATTTCCTCAAACCACTGCAAGCCAGCCCAGAAAAACTGATTATTGCCAAAGGTGTCTTGTACCGAGTAGTTCACTACGGTCATCAAAGGAATCACCGCACTGAAGGCGACTAGCAATACTACCGGTAGTACCATCCACCATGCTTTATTATTCCAAGTTTTATTCATAGGGCGTCCTCCGCTGCGATTAACCAATCATTGGCATACAGATGGATATGGGCTTGGTCAAAACTCAAATAGGTATAGTCAGCACTAACCGCAACGCCTTCGGGCACAATCACATTAATAGCTAAACCCTGAAAATCAGTACGCACAATCTTATGCCGTCCAATATCTTCAATACGCTGGACAGTGACTGGAATACTATTAAAGGTTGATTCACGATGCAGACTCAGGAATTCGGGGCGGATACCTAGTTCTAGTTTGGTATGAGATTCAGGGGAGTATTTTTGTGCTAGACGCAGTATTTGATCCTTGAGATGGACTTGATTACCTGCTACTTGCACAGGTAATACATTCATCCCCGGACTACCAATGAAATAGCCGACAAAGGTATGAGCCGGACGCTCAAAGAGTGCTTGTGGCGTGCCCATTTGCACCACATAGCCGTCATACATCACTACCACTTGATCGGCAAAAGTTAAAGCCTCGGTCTGATCGTGAGTCACATAAATCATGGTACGGTTGCTTTTTTGATGCAGTGCTTTGAGCTGCATGCGCAATAGCCATTTCAAGTGCGGATCAATCACGGTGAGCGGTTCATCAAATAAAATGGCTGCCACATCTTGACGTACTAAGCCTCGCCCTAATGAAATTTTTTGCTTAGCATCAGCGGTTAAGCCTTGTGCTTTTTTCTTCAGGTCGCCCGTCATTTCCAAGAGTTGGGCAATTTCTTGCACGCGAGTTTTAATGGTCGCCTCGTCCACTTTACGATTGCGCAGCGGGAAAGCGAGATTGTCATACACCGACATAGTGTCGTACACCACCGGAAACTGGAATACTTGAGCAATATGGCGTTGTTCGGTGGGTAGATGGGTTACATCTTGACCATTAAATAATACTTGCCCTTGGCTAGGATGCAGTAGACCGGAAATAATATTCAGTAAGGTGGATTTGCCGCAACCGGACGAACCTAACAGGGCATAAGCCTTGCCATCTTCCCAGACTAGATCAATTTGTTTTAAAGCATAATCACTCGGTGCTTGTGGGTGCGGCAGGTAACTGTGAGCCAATTGTTTGAGATATATTTCAGCCATCTGTTCTGCCTTTAGGCTGCCTGAGCCAGTGAGGAGGTGGACATCCAAGCACCTTGAGCATTAAAAGCATATACCCGTTCGGGGGCGACATAGAGTTTTAAGTGACTACCTAAGGGTAAATCATGAATACCGCCTACTAGCGCCACCCAACGTTGATCCTCGTGCATGAGATGAATAAAGCTTTCAGAACCCGATAGCTCCACAACAGTGACTTGTGCTTGAAAGGCTAAATCGTGGGGGCTACTCGGTTGCAGAGTTAAATGATTCGGTCTAAAGCCTAGGGTATAGGGTGCATTAGGTAGCGCTTGTAGAGCAGGAGGGCAAATGAGCACTTGACCCTCAGGAGTGGTGAGTTGGTGGTCTTGTTTAGTCACTTGCAACGTATTCAAAGGCGGATCGGAAAAAACTTGCGCGGTCGTAAGCGTTTGTGGGTAGCGATATACGTCTAAGGTATTACCAAACTGAGTCACGCGCCCTTGATGTAAGGTGACGGTATTGCCCCCTAATAATAAGGCTTCAGTCGGTTCAGTAGTGGCATAGACAAATACCGCACCCGAAGCAGTAAAAATACGTGGTAGTTCAACCCTTAGCTCTTCGCGCAATTTGTAGTCGAGATTAGCCAGTGGTTCATCCAGTAGTACCAAATCCGCCTCTTTAACCAAAGCACGCGCTAGAGCACAGCGTTGTTGTTGCCCACCAGATAATTCTAGTGGTCTACGTTTGAGCATAGGGGTGAGTTTGAGTAGCTCAGCAGCCTCGTGTACTTTAGCTTGAATGGTTTTTTTCGGTAGGCCGCGAATTCTCAGGGGAGAGGCGATATTTTCGTAAACGCTAAGCGAAGGATAGTTAATAAACTGCTGGTAAACCATTGCTACATGGCGTTCTTGCACGGGTTTAGCGGTGACATCTTGTCCTTGCCACAGTATGCGTCCAGTCGTGGGTTTATCTAAACCAGCCATTAAGCGCATTAGGCTAGTTTTGCCTGCTAGAGTTGCACCCAACAGTACATTTAAACTACCTGCCGCTAAGCTGAGAGTGGTGGGAAATATATGTGTATCCCGCCCGACGACTTTGGAGACTTGTTCCAAGGTCAAGCTCATATTGCTCCTCCTGCTAGTTGTAATGCTATTTAATGGTTAGCAAACCAATTCGTGAAATAGTCGCGCTCTTTAGGTGTCATATGCAAGCCTAATTTAGAACGTCGCCATAAAATGGCTTCACTACTATTGGCCCACTCCCGATCACGCAAAAAATAAACTTCACGCTCAGTCAGAGTAGCACCAAAGACCTGCCCCATGTCGCTTAATTGTTTAGCATCTGCCAACATATCCCAAGCGCGTGTGCCGTAGCGACGTATTAAACTACGCGCCCAAGTAGCATTTAAAAAACCATACTCTTGCTGTAAGCGCTCAATCAGTTCGGATACTTCGCCTACTCCAAAATTTCCACCGGCTAATGCGGCATCATGCGTCCAAGCAGACTTCATTTCAGGGTAATAGGTTGTTAATTTATGCAATGCATCCTCAGCCAAGCGTCGGTAAGTCGTGATTTTGCCGCCAAAGATATTGAGCAAGGGTAAGTTGCCATTTTGATCACTGACTTTTAAGACATAATCACGGGTCGCTTCTTGAGCGGTACTCGCACCATCATCATAGAGTGGGCGCACACCAGAATACGTCCAGACTACTTGGTCGCGGGTAATCGGATTTTTAAAGTACTCACTGGCTGCTTTACAAATGTAGTCGACCTCATCCTCGGCAATAGTCACTTGATCTAGGCTGGAATCATGATCGCGGTCAGTTGTACCTAATAGGGTAAAATCTTGTTCATAGGGGATAGCGAAAATAATGCGTCCATCGCCATTTTGGAAAATATAAGCACGATCATGATCATACAGTTTGGGTACAACAATATGGCTGCCACGTACTAGGCGCACATTGTGTTGCGTAGTGGGCAGTTGCGCGACTTGGTGGAGTAATTGATCAACCCAAGGTCCCGCCGCATTCACTAAGCCCTTAGCGTGAATCTTATAAGTTTGATCGTGTGCTTTTAAGGTAATGTCCCAGTGCTCAGCTTGACGGTTAGCACCAATGCATTGGGTTTGAGTTAAAATCGTAGCTCCGCGTTGCTTAGCATCCAAAGCATTCAAGACTACTAAGCGAGCATCATCAACCCAACAATCTGAATATTCAAAACCTTTGGTATAGCCAGCGGCTAGTGGTTTTCCGGCAATGTCTCGCGTTAAGTCAAGCGTTTTAGTCGCTGGAAGTAGTTTGCGCCCGCCCATATGGTCATACATGAATAACCCTAACCGAATCATCCACTGGGGGCGTAATTCAGCATTATGCGGCAGGATAAAACGCAGTGGCCAAATAATATGCGGAGCGTTTTTGAGGAGAACTTCGCGTTCTGAGAGCGCCTCGTGCACTAAACGAAACTCATAATGCTCCAAGTAGCGCAAACCACCATGAATGAGTTTAGTACTGGCTGAGGAAGTACCTTGGGCTAAGTCGCCTTGCTCGACTAATACCACTTTTAAACCTCGCCCCGCTGCATCACGCGCAATACCACACCCATTAATACCTCCACCAATAATGGCTAAGTCATAAAGGTCTGGATTATTTTGCATGCTAACCTCTGGCGTGGCTGATTCAAAACGAAATTAAGTATCTTCGTTTTGTTTCGTTTAATCAATATTTATTTTCATTTATTGGCTCATAAAAAGCTAAAAACGAAAATAGTTAATTAAGCTTAGAAAATTTAAGGTTAAGTGATTAACATAGGCTTAGTTTATCAAGCTGCGATCGAGCGTGGTTTTGAGGAGAGTAATTATGCAATCAGCGTTGCGACAACAACAGATTTTAGCCCTAGCCCGCGAAACGGGACGTGTCAGTGTGGACGAGCTAGTAATGGCGTTTGAGGTAACGCCACAAACGATCCGCAAGGATTTGAATGAATTATGTGAGGCTAGATTATTAGCACGAGTTCATGGCGGAGCCGTGTTGGTGTCGGGTGTGGCGAATGTGGAGTATGAGCAACGCCGTAATATGTACGCTGAGGAAAAACAACGCATTGGCAAACTCTGTGCCGCACAGATTCCTGATAATAGCTCACTATTTATTAATTTAGGTACTACCACTGAGGCAGTGGCACAAGCACTATTGCAACATCGTAATTTAATGGTGATTACCAATAATCTCAATGTGCCAATATCTTAGTTCATAATCCTAGCTTTGAGATCATTATTGCCGGGGGGGTATTACGCCATGCCGACCGAGGGATTATTGGTGAGGCTACGGCTGACTTTGTGAAGCAGTTTAAACTGGATTACGCGGTAATTGGAGCCTCAGCTTTAGATGAGGAGGGTGCTCTACTTGATTTTGACTATCGTGAAGTGCGCGTGACTCAGGCTATTCTCAGCAATGCGCGTGAGCGTTTTTTAGTGACCGATAAAAGTAAATTAGAGCGCTCGGCTCCGGTGCGAGTGGGGCATGTGGCGCAATTAACTAGCCTATTTATGGATGCTTTACCTAGCCAACGTTTGATTGAGGTATGTGAGCAACATGGGGTAAAAATGGTTTATGAGTAAAATGGTGATGGAGTAGCAACACAAAACCCTCCATAATCCTATTAGGCTCCAAGCCGCATACGTAGGGAGTAATAAGCTTATTCCTTGCATCGATGGTTGTTAATTGTGAGAAATCATTATGAAAGACGCTGAAGTCGATTTTGAAGCTGCGTATGATGCTTTCATTGCAGAAGTTAAACAGACGGGTCAAGTCTGGGGATTAAACTCCGATGAAGGCTGGGCGACGTGTCCCTCAGCGTTTTTTGAGGAGACCGATGTGATCCCGTTTTGGTCAAGTGAGGCGGCGGCTCGTGCACATTGTACGGATGAGTGGACTCAGTATCAGCCCGAAGCCATTAGTCTAGAGGAGTTTACTAGCGATTGGCTGCCCGGTATGCACGAAGATGATTTATTAGTGGGACCTAATTGGGACGATGAGTTAGAGGGATTAGAGATTGAGCCACAAGACTTAGCGGCTGAATTAGATCCTAGTTTAGCGGATGAGCAGGGGTAGATAAATGCTAGCAGTATCTGGGTGGGAACTAATGGCGATTTTGGGTGCAGGTATTGCCGCAGGGTTAATTAATGCCTTAGCGGGTGGGGGCACATTAGTGACCTTTCCTACACTGGTAGCTATTGGTATCCCGCCCATTACTGCTAATGTAACCAGTACCGTGGCTTTATGTCCGGGCTACTTTGGAGCCACCCTAGCACAATGGAAAGCGATCAAAGCCCAACAGCATTATTGGCCTTGGGTATTACCGATTGCGATTGTGGGGGGCTTGATCGGGGCTTTATTACTATTACAAACCGACGAGAAGGTATTTAGTGCCTTAGTGCCTTGGTTAATTTTACTCGCTTCTCTTTTATTAGCTTTACAAAATCCTTTGCGTGATTGGCTCAAGCAGCGCCTACAAAATCCAGCTCATGCGCATTTACCCGTATGGTGGGTCGTGCCTTTAGTATTAGTGGGGGCGATTTATGGTGGATATTTTGGGGCAGGTTTGAGTGTGATTATTTTGGCAGTATTAGCCCTAGTACTAGAGGGAACACTGACTGAACTGAATGCGCTCAAGCAAGCGGTCGCGTTTTGTGTCAATGTAGCGGCTGCCGTATTCTTTTTATGTTCAGGTCAAGTGGTATGGCTCGCAGCGGGTGTCATGGCTGTAGGGGCATTAATCGGAGGGATGTTAGGCGGCAAACTAGCAGGCTTTATTAATCCCAATACCCTACGCGCTTTAGTCGTCACTTTAGGTATTATCATCGCGCTAATTTATTGGCTGAAGTAGGGGTAGTCCTAGGTGACTACCCTCTTGGTTTTACAGGGTAAACACGCAGTTATAGGGTAAACACACAGGTTTACCCCTACTTTTTAGGGTAAACACACAGGTTTACCCCTACAATTCATTAATTACCGTATAAATCGAAATCAAAATACTTTTTATTGATTTCAGCATAAGTACCGTCTTCACGGATTTTGGCAATGGCTTTATTGAGTTTCTCGATTAAAGCCGCATCGCCTTTACGCACCCCAATACCTACCCCTTCACCGACAAATTCGACATCAGTAAAATCACCTCCAACGAATTCGACCTTACCCGCATTTTTTTCATCTTTAACAAAGGGGGCTAATACCACTGAGTCCGCACACACTAAATCAACCCGTCCAGATAATAAGTCTAGGTTGGCTTCTTCTTGGGTTTTATAAGCAGTAACCTCAGCAATATCTTTAAATTTAGCGCGTGCAAAATTGTCTGCGACTACACCACTTTGTACGCCTACCATTTTGCCTTTGAGCTTGTCAGTATCAGTAGGATCAACGTCTTTACCTACTTCACGCACACATTTAATCGGAGTGCTGTAGTATTTATTAGTAAAGTCGATTTTTTCTTTACGCTCAGCGGTAATCGACATAGAGGCAATAATCGCATCAAATTTTTTGGCATCGAGTGCAGGAATTAATCCATCCCAATCGGAAGTTACCCATTCACATTCCACTTCCATCGCTTTACACAGTGCATTGCCAATATCAATATCAAAACCGACTAATTTGCCATCTTTGTCAATGCTATTAAAAGGGGCATATGCACCTTCAGTACCTAATAATAATTTATCGGCTGCGTGACCGGTAGCACTAAGGCTTAAGGCGATTAAGGCACTAGCAATGAGCGTAGTTAGTTTAGTCATGAGTCAACTCCTGTTGTTTGACGTTTGTGTTACGTAGTTGTGACAGTCAAAAGGTTAATAAGTTACTAAAGTGTAATGAGTTACTACTGAGTAAGTTACCTAGTGTCCTGTTTTTGGAAGAGTCTAGGCGGCATGGATGCCGCCTAGAAGCGTACAGGGAGGTATTTACAGCGTCTCTGGAAAAAATAGGACACTAGGTAACTTACGGTAGTGGGTAAAACTAGCCATTATTTATACTGATTAGCTAAAAACTGCTTACAGCGTTCGGTTTGAGGATTACCAAATAGTTGTTCTGGTGTACCTTGCTCTTCAATACGACCTTGATGCAAAAAAATCACCTTGGAGGATACTTCGCGTGCAAAACCCATTTCATGCGTGACCACCAGCATCGTCATGCCTTCATCCGCTAATTGACGCATCACGCGCAATACCTCCCCCACTAGCTCAGGATCGAGTGCAGAGGTTGGTTCATCAAAGAGCATTACGTCTGGTTTCATCGCTAAAGCCCGCGCTATCGCTACCCGTTGTTGCTGACCACCGGATAAATGATCAGGGTAGCTATCGGCTTTTTGTGCAATACCAACTTTATTGAGTAATTCCATCGCATAATCTTTAGCTTCTGATTTAGGCACTTTGAGCACATGCACGGGTGCTTCCATCACATTTTCTAGAATAGTGCGATGACTCCACAGATTAAAGCTTTGAAATACCATGCCTAGGCGTGTGCGAATTCGGTCTACTTGTTTAGCACTTTTAGGGATGGTTTTGCCGCGATGCTTAGCCATTTCAATTAATTCGCCATTGACAAATACTTCGCCAGAATCGGGTATTTCTAATAAATTGAGGCAACGTAAAAAGGTACTTTTGCCGGAGCCGCTAGAGCCTAAGAGTGAAATCACATCGCCTTTATCTGCGGTGAGCGAAATGCCATTTAACACGGAAAGATCGCCAAAGCGCTTAGTAATATTGTTTACAACAAGGGTGTGGTCAGAAGCCATAATAGTCCCAAAGGTGGCAGATGAGGTGCTCTAAGCAATAAAACAATCAGCGTAATAAAGCAAGTAAAAATCATCATACTTGCGGTGAAAAGCTATTAGAGCTAGCCTTTTAAGCATCATAGCTTGGAGGGTGAGATCATGTTTGAGCAGTCTTTTATAGATCCTAACCATATTCGGGAGCGTTTTTCTCAAGCCTTATCTGCTATGTATCGTGCTGAAGTACCTTTGTATGGCAGCTTGATCGAGTTGGTGAGCGAGGTGAATGAGGAGTATTTACAAGCACATAGCGCTAAATTGCATCGTTCGGAACGCGATAGTGATCTAACGCGCCTCAGCCAAGAGCGTCACGGTGCTATTCGCTTAGGTACTGCCGAGGAATTACATACTATGCGGCGCTTTTTTGCCGTATTAGGCATGCAGGCAGTGGGGTATTATGATCTGAGTGTGGCAGGGCTTCCGGTACATTCGACCGCTTTTCGCCCCGTGGCGGCGCGTGATTTAGCCGCGAATCCGTTTCGAGTCTTTACTTCATTATTGCGCGTGGAATTAATACCCGATTTAGCCCTACAAGACCAGATCAAAGCGCTTTTAAGCCAAAGGCAAATTTTCAAACCTCAACTATTAGCGCTAATCGAGTTAGCTGAAGAGCAGGGCGGGTTAAACGCTGAACAAGCGAGCCGTTTCGTCTTATCTGCTTTAGATACGTTTCGCTGGCATAGTGAAGCACCAGTCGATGCGGTGACTTATCAACAACTTAAACACATTCACCCTTTGGTGGCGGATATTGTGTGCTTTAAAGGGCCACATATTAATCACCTTACCCCGCGTACTCTTGATATTGATGCGGCACAGAGTGCGATGCTGGCGCGGGGTATAGAAGCGAAAGCTATTATTGAAGGACCACCTCCACGTCAACATCCTATTCTACTACGCCAAACCAGTTTTAAAGCCTTAGAAGAGACTATTCAATTCCAAACGGCATCTGGTGAGTGGCAAGCAGGTACGCATACCGCGCGTTTTGGTGAAATTGAACAGCGAGGTATAGCTTTAACACCAAGGGGGCGTGCTTTATATGATGAGCTATTAGCCCAAGTATTAGAGCGTGTGCCTCAACCTGAGGCGAATCCTGAGTATTATTCCTACGTTTTACAGCAAGTGTTTCAAGCCTTTCCGGATGATTTAACCGTACTACGCCGCGAGGGCTTAGCGTATTTTGATTATCACCTACAAGCCGACCATGCCCTCGAAACGCTCAGGCTCAGTGTGGAGGAGCTGATTCAGCAAGGTGTTATTATACCAGTGCCCATGATTTATGAAGATTTTTTACCTGTGAGTGCGGCGGGTATATTTCGCTCTAATTTAGCCACCGATAGCAATCCTGCTTTTAATGCACAAGCGAATCAACAGGCATTTGAGCAAGCCCTAGGGGTGGGAGTGCTTCATGAATTTGAATGGTATGCGCGGATGGAAAAGCAATCCTTAGAGCGTTGTCTTGCGGTGCTACATGGTTGAGGTGTTAGAACAGTATGCGGAACAATTACGCGCTAGCGGTTTTACGGGTGATATAGAAACGCGGTATGGGGAACGTGTGGTGGCCTCAACCGATAATAGTATTTATCAAGTGCTCCCCTTAGCAGTGGTTTATCCCAAAGCTGAGGGCGATTTACAACGTATTGTCCAAGCCTTGCAGCCTTATGCTGACTCTGCTTTATCCTTAGTAGCACGCGGGGGCAACACAGGTACTAATGGGCAGTCGTTAAATACGGGCATAGTCGTGGATTTTGCCCGCTATCAAACCGAGATTTTAGCGTTTGACCCTGTAGCACATACGGTTAAAGTGCAACCGGCGGTGGTGCTGGATCAACTCAATGCGTTTTTAGCCCCTCACGGCTTATTTTTCCCGCCTAATGTATCGACCGCTTCACGCGCAACGCTAGGCGGTATGGTTGCTACCGATGCCTCCGGTAAAGGTTCGCGTATCTATGGCAAAACCTCAGATTATATAGCTGAGCTAGAGGTTATTTTAGCCGATGGCTCGGAGTTAACGCTTAAGGGTAATGAGCCTTTAACTACGCATCCTTTGCATCAAGCTTGCTATGACCTGATTGCGCCTCAGCGCGAGACGATTGAACGTATTTTTCCTAAAATGAATCGTGGGCTAACCGGATATAATCTCAAACAAGCATTAGTCGCGCACTCAACTAATCCAGCATCTCAACCTCAGATTAACCTAGCCTATTTATTAGCAGGCTCAGAGGGTACATTAGCACTGACTAAAAGTATCACTTTGAAGGTTATACCTCTGCCTAAGCATGAAGCGCTAGTGGTGGTATTTTATGCGGACTTTTTACAAGCTTTGGAGCATGTACCGACCTTATTACAGGCTGATCCTAGCGCTATTGAAGTACTCGACGATAAGATTTTAGCCTTAGCTCAACAAGACTCACTTTGGCAGGATTTGCAGTCGGTATTAGGCAATACTTTAAAGCATAGTAGCCAACCGATTTTGGGAGCGAATTTCATACAGGTTGGTGGTGACACAGCCGAGAGTGTGGTACAGCAATGCCAGTATTTAAATACCTTGATTCAACAGTCGAGTGCGGCGTTTCAAATCATTACCCATTTAGTCGAAACTCGCAAAACCGCTATGACGGCTCTATGGTCATTACGGGCGCGAGCGGTGGGGCTATTAGGGGGCTTAGAAGGTGGGCGGAGAGGCATTCCCTTTGTTGAGGATGCGGCCGTACCACCGGAATATTTGCCTGCTTTTATTCGAGAGTTTCGCGCTTTATTAGACAGCTATCATTTGCAATACGGCATGTTTGGGCATGCTGATGTCGGGTGTTTGCATGTGCGCCCTCTGCTCGATATGCGTCAAGCAGAAGATCAGGCTTTGATTCGCCCGCTTAGTGATGGGGTTGCACGTCTTGCTAAAAAATACGGTGGATTATTATGGGGCGAACATGGCAAAGGGTTTCGCGGGGAATACGTGCCGTTCTTTTTTGAAGCCGAACTTTACCCTATCGTGCAGCAACTCAAAGCCCTGTTTGATCCTCATAATCGCTTGAACCCACGTAAACTAGCGACTCCCGCTAGCGTGGCAAGTGCCGCTTTAGGTCTAGATCGTATTGATACTATACCTTTACGCGGGCAGTTTGATGCGGAACTCAATAGTACTTATGCCGCTACCTATCATGATGCAGTGCGTTGTAATGGTAATGGGCAATGCTTTTCATGGTCAGCACAAGAGGCTATGTGCCCCTCGTATCGCGCTACTAAAAATCGTGCCTACTCTCCTAAAGGTCGCGCTGCTTTATTGCGTGAGTGGGCGCGATTAAAAAGTAGCACTGATGCAAATAGCTCAAGTGCTAAGCTCGCTGCATTAGAGACTGAACTCTATCAATCTTTATCTGCTTGCCTGTCGTGCAAATCGTGCAGCTATAGTTGTCCAGTCAAGGTGGATATACCTGAATTAAAATCCAATTTTTTAGCTACTTATCATCACATTCAGCGCCGTCCGCTTCGAGATTATGCCTTTGCCTACTTTGAAAGTTTGGCTTATTGGGGGCGTAAAGCACCACGTTTGACAAATGCAATGCTGCACAATGCCTTAGCTACGACTCTGTTAAAACAAGCAGGTTTAGTGCATTTACCACGCTTTTCTGCGCTAGCCTTACAGGTTCCCCCAATATCCCACCCTAAAGCTCAAGTGGTTTTGTTGCCCGATAGTTTTAATGCCAGTTTTGATAATCAGGTGCTACAAAGTGCGATTGCTTTATTAAGTATTTTGCAGGTGCAAGTGGTGCTAGCTCCTGTTTTGCCTAATGGTAAAGCGCTGCATGTGAAAGGGTTTCGTGAGTCATTTGAGCAGGTGGCTAAGGCGCATTTAAAAGCATTGGCTCCATATGCCACACAAGGTTTACCCCTACTGAGTGTGGAGGTGGTGACGCGCTTACTTTACCAACATGAATACCGCGCTTTTACCGACTCGTTGCCTAAAGTACAAGCACTAGAAGCATGGTTAGTACAGCATCTGGACTACTTAGCGCCCATCAAGGAAAGAATACAAAGTCTGGATCAGACCGCCTTATTGCTACCACATTGTATGGAGCAAACCGCTGCCAAAATGAGTATGCAACACTGGCATAGCATTTTTACCTATTTGGGTATCAAGTTGGAGGTGCTTAGTAGTGGGTGTTGTGGTAGAGCGGGGTTATTTGGGCATGAAGCGCTGAATGCAACCTTGTCACAACAGATTTTTGATACCCATTGGCGCGATACGGTGCAAAAGGCTCGTGACTCTAAACAGGTGCTATTAGCAACGGGTTTTTCCTGTCGTCATCAGTTGAGTGCTCAATCATTTCAAGCTTTGCATCCACTGCAATACCTTATGCAAGTACTGAGGTAATTTATGTCAAAAATTAGCACTCACTATCCCGCGCTTTTATTAGCGGCAGGGCAAAGTACGCGCTTTGGGTCACAAAAATTACTGCATCCTCTGCCTAATGGTGTACCCATAGGAGTGCAAGCCGCGCGAAATCTCAAAACCGTTTTTGCAAAAGTAGTCGCGGTGATTAGTCCAGAAACTGAAGCCTTGCGGGTGCTGTTAGAAGCTGAAGGTCTTGAGGTGGTTATAAATAATGTGGCTTGGCAAGGTATGGGTACGAGTTTAGCTTTAGGGGTGGCTAGTACTGCTAAGGCTCAGGGTTGGATAATTGCCTTGGGTGATATGCCGTTTATTAGCAGCAGTACTTTGCAAGCCGTAGGGCTAGGTTTGGAGCAAGGAGCGGCTATTATTGCCCCGTTTTATCACGGACAACGCGGGCATCCAGTGGGCTTTAGTGCGGTTTTGGGGGCTGAATTAATGGCATTACAAGGAGATAAAGGGGCAGGGGGTATTATTCAGCGTGAGAGTGCTCGCTTGATGTGCCTTGAGGTAGAGGATGTGGGTGTGCTTTGGGATATTGATACTCGCAGTGCGATTGAAAGGTTGTCTAGTTAGTGGGTTAGTGACTAAGTAGTGTAGTAGCTCAAGGCTGATTTAATACTTTTCCACCTTAGCGCTTTGATGCTACCTTTTAACCTATAAATCCCCCCGCTGATCTCATCCCTTAGGTGTCCTATGCAGTTTGTGATTCGAGCCACTGAACGAGTAATAGTGTTTGAATTGGCTGATCATTCAGCCGAACGCACCATTACACCTAGCTTATTGGAGCAATGGCGTGGTTATGGTGAGTCTTATAGTAGGCTGCGCAATAGCACGCAAAGCAATGCCTTACTCAGTTTGGGCGAGCAATTATTTCAATTATTACAAAGCATTGATGCTCTGGCATGGCAAACGTGGCTACAAACGGTAGGTTCTCGGCGTTTAGTGCTTAAAGCCGATACGCAGCCGAATGAAGCGCAATTACTGCTGTTAAATCTGCCTTGGGAGTTATTGGCTTATGAGCAACAATTTTTAGCGGCAGATCATCAATTATTAGAAATCGTGCGTAGTATTGGACACTCATCTCTACCTGCTAAAGCACCGCACTATAAAGATTTATCCCTTATTTTCATGGCGGCTGATCCTGCCGCGCACAGTGGTCTGCATTATGAGCAGGAAGAACGCGCTATTTTTCAGGCAACTCGTGGGTTTAATAATTTGCATTTGATGGTGGATGACACGGGTAACTTTGCCAATTTGTCGCGGCGTATTAGTACGTCAGAGCATTGCGATATGGTGCATTTGTCGTGTCATGGCAAGCTGGATGCTAGTGGTGCATTAAAACTGCAATTGGAAAATCAGCGCTTTGGTTTAGAAGAGGTGGGGATTAGTGAATTTGCCGCCATTGCCTCGCGTTTACAGTGTTTGTTTTTATCGGCGTGTCATAGTGCTGAAGGGCTAGATAAACCCTCATTGGTGATGGAGCTGGTACGCTTAGGTATTCCTAATGTGATGGGTTGGGACGGTGCGGTGGGGGATAGTGATGCTTCACGGTTTGCCGAGTACTTTTATAAAGCCTTAGCCGAGGGGCATAGTGTCATTACCGCTTGTGCGTTTGCGCGGCAAAAGTTATGTCAATTACAACTCAGTTCACAAGCTAATCCTGAGCATAAGGGGCAGTATTGGCATTTAGGACGGACCTATATTAGCGCTCAGGGTGGATTGCCGTTGCTTGATCGTAAAAAGCCTGCGCAGCCAAAGCGCCCTAGTAAATCGTGCTATGACTTACTCGATAAAGTGAAAAAAGAGGTTTTGGTGGCGAGCAAAGACAGCTTTGTCGGGCGGCGCTGGCAAACTAAACAGGCATTAATGACCTTTCAAGCGGGTAAAAAAGCTGGAGTATTATTATATGGTGTGGGAGGGACGGGTAAATCGAGTCTCGCGGCGCGAATAGTGGATTGCTTGCAACCGACTTATAAACCTGTGGTGTTGTATAAATCCTATTTGGCTGTGGATGTAGTGTTGGTGTTGGAAAATGCTTTAGAGGGTGAGGTGGATTTCACGGACTACTTGACGGTAGTACAGCAAACCCCACGCCGTTTAGTGTTTATCTTGCGCACGATTTTACAAGAGCACTTGGCTGATAAACCCATCGTTTTAGTAGTTGATGATATAGAGCAGCATATTTTAGAACCCTTAGCAGCGAATCAATTAAAAGCTCAAGTTAAACCCAGTGCTCAGCCTGTATTAGCTGCCATTATTGAGGCGTTTGATACGGCTGTGACGGAATCGCGGTTATTAATCACTTCACGGTATCAGTTTAGTTTGTTGGATCGAATGGGTGACGATTGGGCGGATCGGTTGGAGAGTATTAATGTGCCCGATATGAGTGAGTTGGAGCAGGAAAAGCATTGGCAGGCGCGAGTGCATAATGAGGGGCTAGGCAAGGTTGAGTTTACCGCTGAGGCGGCGGCTTATTTACAGCGGGTGTTTAGAGCCTCAGGGGGGAATGCGGGGTTGCAGGAGGTGTTGTTTAAGCCTTTGTTGCATGGTGAATGGGAGAGTTTAGAACAGGCTTTGTCTCAGATTGAGACCTATCGAGCGGGGCAGGCTGATGCGGTGGCGGATAAGGATTTAGCTAAGTACTTGGAGCGGATTGCGTTGGGGGTGTATCAGCAGGCGTTGTCGGGGAGTGAGAGTGTTTTGTTGCGGGCGTTGACGCTGTTTGATTTTGCTGTGCCGGAGGAGTTGTTGATTCGGGCGGGGGCGCACTTGGGGGTGGATGATGCAGGGCGGGCGTTGCGGCGGTTGGATCATTTTGGGTTGTTGAATCATTGGCAGGGTGAGGGGGTGGAGGGGCATATTACGTGTTATGGGCTGGCGCGTAAGGTGGTGGAGCCTTTGTCGCGGGAGGATAGGCATTATATTGCAACGGTGTGTGCGCCGTTGTTGTGGGAGATTTGGTTTGCTGATGTTTTAGATAAAGTGCGTAGTCCTTTTGATTTATCTGGAAATCCACTAGACGATTTTAATATACAAACTTATAAAAATAATTTTTCCGCTATTGATAAAAAACGTGCCTCTAATTTACGCCGCTTTTGCATTGATAATGCTGATGTGGAATGGGCTACTTATAACTTTAATAAAGAAGAATTTACGAATTTACTAGAGTTATCCCTATCTTTGAGTGAGCTAGAAAAGATTAGAATTAGTTGGGCTTTTATTATTGGTCTATCAGTTTTTCAACTTAATGAGTTGTTTAGGATTTTACTAGAAGAGCGTAAAAAATTCCGTGCATTAGATAGGATTCACTTTTTAGATATGTGGGATGCTTTGCTGAAACACTTTTCCCCTCTTCCTGAATTGCTTAGGGCTGCTTATGAAGTTTATTTGCCCTATGCTGATGTAAATGATATGCAAGACTTAGAAACATTAGACTTGAGTAATGAGGAGGCTCAGTTTCAAGCAAAGATTAAGTTGGCTAAAACTCGTCTTGATCAAGCAAAGGCTTATAGTAATTACGCTGACTTTTTAGCGGATCAAAAGGGCGATTACGCAAAAGCGGAGGAGCTGTATGAGCGAGCGTTGGAGGCAGACCCGAAGCATGCGAATCACTTAGGCAATTACGCGCTCTTTTTAGCGAATCAAAAGGGCGATTATGCGAAAGCGGAACAGATGTATAAGCGAGCGCTGGAGGTTGACCCGAAGCATGCGAATCACTTAGGCAATTACGCGAGTTTGTTAGCGAATCAAAAGGGCGATTATGAAAAAGCGGAACAGATGTATAAGCGGGCGCTGGAGGTCGACCCGAAGCATGCGAATCACTTAGGCAATTACGCGAGCTTTTTAGCGAATCAAAAGGGCGATTATGAAAAAGCGGAATTGATGTATGAGCGAGCGCTGGAGGTCGACCCGAAACATGCGATTCACTTAGGCAATTACGCGCTCTTTTTAGCGAATCAAAAGGGCGATTATGAAAAAGCGGAACAGATGTATAAGCGGGCGCTGGAGGTCGACCCGAAGCATGCGAATCACTTAGGCAATTACGCGAGCTTTTTAGCGAATCAAAAGGGCGATTATGAAAAAGCGGAGTTGCTGTATGAGCGAGCGCTGGAGGTCGACCCGAAACATGCGATTCACTTAGGCAATTACGCGCTCTTTTTAGCGAATCAAAAGGGCGATTATGAAAAAGCGGAATTGATGTATGAGCGAGCGCTGGAGGTCGACCCGAAACATGCGATTCACTTAGGCAATTACGCGCTCTTTTTAGCGAATCAAAAGGGCGATTATGAAAAAGCGAAGTTGATGTATGAGCGAGCGTTAGAGGCAGAACCGAAGCATGCGAATCACTTAGGCAATTACGCGCTCTTTTTAGCGGATCAAAAGGGCGATTATGCGAAAGCGGAGGAGCTGTATGAGCGAGCGCTAGAGGTCGACCCGAAGCATGCGGCTATTTTAGGCAATTACGCGCTCTTTTTAAAGAATCAAAAGGGCGATTATGCGAAAGCGGAGGAGCTGTATGAGCGAGCGCTGGAGGTTGACCCGAAGCATGCGAATAACTTAGGCAATTACGCGAACTTGTTAGCGAATCAAAAGGTCGATTATGCGAAAGCGGAACAGATGTATAAGCGAGCGCTGGAGGTTGACCCGAAGCATGCGAATACATTAGGCAATTACGCGAGTTTGTTAGCGAATCAAAAGGGCGATTACGCAAAAGCGGAGGAGCTGTATGAGCGAGCGTTGGAGGCAGACCCGAAGCATGCGAATCACTTAGGCAATTACGCGCTCTTTTTAGCGAATCAAAAGGGCGATTATGCGAAAGCGGAACAGATGTATAAGCGAGCGCTGGAGGTTGACCCGAAGCATGCGAATACATTAGGCAATTACGCGAGTTTGTTAGCGAATCAAAAGGGCGATTACGCAAAAGCGGAGGAGCTGTATGAGCGAGCGTTGGAGGCAGACCCGAAGCATGCGAATCACTTAGGCAATTACGCGCTCTTTTTAGCGAATCAAAAGGGCGATTATGAAAAAGCGGAACAGATGTATAAGCGGGCGCTGGAGGTCGACCCGAAGCATGCGAATCACTTAGGCAATTACGCGAGCTTTTTAGCGAATCAAAAGGGCGATTATGAAAAAGCGGAATTGATGTATGAGCGAGCGCTGGAGGTCGACCCGAAGCATGCGATTCACTTAGGCAATTACGCGCTCTTTTTAGCGAATCAAAAGGGCGATTATGCGAAAGCGGAACAGATGTATAAGCGGGCGCTGGAGGTCGACCCGAAGCATGCGAATCACTTAGGCAATTACGCGAGCTTTTTAGCGAATCAAAAGGGCGATTATGAAAAAGCGGAATTGATGTATGAGCGAGCGCTGGAGGTCGACCCGAAACATGCGATTCACTTAGGCAATTACGCGCTCTTTTTAGCGAATCAAAAGGGCGATTATGAAAAAGCGGAGTTGCTGTATGAGCGAGCACTGGAGGTCGACCCGAAGCATGTGATTCTCTTAGGCAATTACGCGCTCTTTTTAGCGAATCAAAAGGGCGATTATGAAAAAGCGGAACAGATGTATAAGCGAGCGCTGGAGGTTGACCCGAAGCATGCGAATCACTTAGGCAATTACGCGAGCTTTTTAGCGGATCAAAAGGGCGATTACGCAAAAGCGGAGGAGCTGTATGAGCGAGCGTTGGAGGCAGACCCGAAGCATGCGAATCACTTAGGCAATTACGCGCTCTTTTTAGCGAATCAAAAGGGCGATTATGCGAAAGCGGAGCAGATGTATGAGCGAGCGCTAGAGGCAGACCCGAAGCATGTCAATAACTTAGGCAATTATGCTTACTTTTTAGAGTATCAAAAGGGCGATTACGAGAAAGCGAAGTTCATGTATGAGCGAGCGCTGGAGGCAGACCATAATGATGCAAATATTGGGGGCAATTATGCCAAACTACTCTTTATCCTCAGACAAGATGAAAAAGCCCTAGACTACCTCAACCAAGCCGAAGCTCAAGACAATCTAGTGCCTGACTTACAACTAGAACTAGCCTTTTACCGCTACGCCCATTGCTCCCCTTATTCTCTGCAACCCATCAAAAAACTCCTACAAAATGGCGCACGCTCTCTCGGCTGGAACCTCAATGCCAACATAACTCGCGCCCAACAAGATCACCATCCCCAAGCCGAATTAGTCGCCGCCATTGCCCAAGTCATCAGCGGCACACAAGACCTCACCACCCTAAACCAATACCCCGCATGGACACAGGAACCCTAACATGACCCAAATCAAAATCTACATCCCCAACCAACAACCCGAACTCGAACAAGCCATACAAGCATTAGTGCAAGACACCTATGATCAAACGGGTTCCTTTGAAACCATTCAATCGAGTACTAAATTACATAAAGATGGCAGTTATGCAGACCTAGCCCTTCAAGTGATTACCATCGTAGCCAGCATTGAAGGCACACTACAATTTACTAAACGTGTCAAACTCATGGAAGGAGTAAAAAAGCTCATTGCCCTATGCAAACGCGATCAAGTCAATGTATTCATCGAAGTAGAAGGCGAAAACCCCTTTGACATTACCCAACACTCTGTCGATGATACGGTAGACCGATTGAGCAGACCTAAAAAATAATTAATCTCTGCCTACTCAGAACGCGAAGTACTCAACCATTGCATTACTTCCGCATTATTCACCTGTTCATAAATAGCCTGCACTGTCAAACTCACCCCCAACGACTCCAGCTCCACCGCATCCGTCCAATAATAATAAGACGGTTGCCATGCTTGACTACGCCGAAATACCTCCACCTGCACAAAGTCCTGCTCAATTAACATGTATTCCTGCAAACTAGCGATTTGCATATACTCCAAGCGTTTGATTTGGCGATCCGTTTTGCGCGTACCATTGGAGAGTACTTCAACAATAAGAGTAGGCGAGTCGGTGGTGTAATCATCTAAAAACTGCTCATGACACACCACCGTGACATCAGGATAGCGATAACGAGTGGCTGAGGTTTTCACCAGTAAATCACTACTAAACGGGCGGCAATTTTTACCTTTGAGCTGGGTTTTTAGTTCAGTCAGGACATTAGCCGTGATCTGATTATGATTAATACTCGCTCCTGCCATCGCATACGCCACCCCCTCTACATACTCATGGCGTATTTCACTCAAGCGTTCACCCTGTAAATAATCATCAATAGAAAGCAGATGGTGTGTGGCTAAAGACATCACTATAACCTCGTAGGAGTACTGTGCTTTAGTATAAACCGAGTACCTACTATTCCCTATAGGTGTTTCTGGTGTCATCTTAGCTGGGGTTTAGAGCAATCCTCGAAGTTTATATAAAGCTTCATGGGCTTGGCGTGGGGTCAGATCGTCTGGATTAATCGCTAGCAATGCCGCTTTGATTTTCTCCGCCTTTTCATCGGTCACTTGTTCAGGTGCAGGAATGGGGACTTCGAGAGCAAGTGCTAAGGTTTTAACTACTTGACGCTTAGCGGTGTCCTGCACCTCACGACTATCACGCTCTAGGCTGTGCAATTTGCGCCGTGCTTGTGCAATCACTCCCTTAGGCACACCCGCCAATTGCGCCACTTGTAAGCCATAGCTTTGACTCGCAGCCCCTTCTTTGACCGCGTGTAAGAAAACAATCTTATCCCCATGTTCTACTGCATCGATGTGCACATTGGCAATGGTTTTGATGTGTTCGGCTAAATGCGTCAGTTCAAAATAATGGGTGGCGAATAAGGTAAACGCTTGGCGCTCCCGCGCTAAATAATCAGCAAAAGCCCACGCTAAGGATAAACCATCAAAGGTACTGGTTCCGCGCCCGATTTCATCCATCAAAACTAGGCTTTGATCCGTGGCATTATTTAAAATATTGGCGGCTTCGGTCATTTCCACCATAAACGTGGAGCGTCCGGTACTCAGATCGTCTTGTGCACCAATACGGGTAAAAATGCGGTCAATCGGTCCAATGCGTGCCGCTTTAGCGGGGATATACGAGCCAATATGCGCCATTAAGACAATCAGTGCTACTTGGCGCATATAGGTGGATTTACCGCCCATATTCGGTCCTGTGATCATCAGCATACGCCGCTCAGGATGCATAAGCAGATCATTAGGCACAAAGGGATCGAGTAAAGTCTGCTCCACTACCGGATGGCGTCCCGCTTCAATACTAATACCGACTTCTTCAACTAGTTCGGGGCAGCGATAGTTTAAAGTACTCGCCCGCTCTGCAAAGTTACTCAACACATCCAGCTCAGCAATATATTGTGCGGTTGTACGCAATGGCATGAGATAGGTATTGAGGGTTTGTAATAGCTCTTCATATAAAGCGCGTTCACGAGCTAGGGAGCGCTCACGAGCGGAAAGCACTTTATCCTCGAAGCGTTTGAGTTCGGGCAGAATAAAACGCTCCACTCCTTTGAGGGTTTGGCGGCGGATATAGTCGGCAGGAATACGGCTTAATTGGCTTTGCGGTACTTCTACGTAGTAACCATGCACACGGTTATAAGCTACTTTCAGATTTTGAATCCCGGTACGTAACTTTTCCCGTGCTTCTAAATCGAGTAGGTATTGATCGGCGTTTTCACTGAGATTGCGTAACTCATCCAGTTCAGCATCAAAACCCTCTTTTATTACTCCACCGTCCCGAATCACTACGGGCGGGTTTTCAATAATCGCTTTAATGAGTAATTGAGTCAGCTCAGTGTGTTGCCCAATACCGTGTTGTAGTTGTTGCAAATGGGGATGTTGAGGTTGACCTAGGTGTTTTTGCAGTTGGGGTAAAACTAATAACGAGTCACGTAGGGTAGATAAATCGCGGGGTCGTGCTGTACCTAAAGCAATGCGGCTGGCAATGCGCTCTAAATCGCCGATACCACGCATACAGTCGTGTAGCACTTGGAATTGTTCGTGCTTAAGCAAGACCCCGACACATTCATGGCGCAAACGCAAAGGGCGGCGCTCGCGCAAGGGTTTATGCAGCCAACGGCGTAATAGGCGACTCCCCATACTGGTGGCGGTTTTATCCAATACCGAAATCAGCGTATTTTTATGCTCACCGCTAAGACTATATTCCAGCTCCAGATTTTTACGGCTAGCACTATCGAGCATAATGCCTTCATCGGTTTGTTCGAGGATGAGATTATTAATATGCGGGAGCGCTGAGCGTTGGGTTTCTTGTACGTAGTTCAGTAATGCGCCTGCGGCTTGCAAAGCTACCGTTAAATGCTGACAGCCGAATCCGGTTAAATCGCGGGTTCCCAATTGACGCAGCAATAAGCGTTGCGCGGTTTCTAAGTCGAAATGCCACGAGGGGCGCATCGTGGCGTGACAAGTGGGGGTAAAGTCTAAACGCCATTCTTCATCGTGTAGGAGTTCAGCGGGTTGCAAGCGCCCTAGCTCATTGCTGAGCGTGGTGGTATCCGCCATTTCTTGCACAGTAAAACGTCCGGTACTTAAATCTAGGCAGGCTAAACCATAGCGCGTCGTTTGCCTTTGAATTTGACGATGCAAAGCGACTAATAAATTATCGCGCCGATCTTCTAATAAGTAATCGTCGGTTACGGTTCCGGGGGTGAGTAAGCGGGTGATTTTACGCTCAACGGGACCTTTGGCTTTAGCGGGATCACCGATTTGTTCACAAATAGCGACCGACTCACCGAGTTTGAGTAATTTAGCTAAATATTGCTCTACCGCATGATAGGGCACACCCGCCATAGGAATGGGCGCACCATTAGAGTTACCGCGAGCGGTGAGGGTAATGTCGAGTAGAGCAGCAGCCTTTTTAGCATCCTCCATAAAGAGTTCATAAAAGTCACCCATCCGATAAAACAGTAGTATGTGGGGGTACTCAGCTTTTATTCTGAAGTACTGTTGCATCATAGGGGTATGGTCTTTTAAGTCTTTAGGATCAATCATTTAGCTTGCTTTTCTGTCTAAATTTTTAGGGGTTTGTCTAAAACGTGGGGAGAGCAATTATACTGATTTTTCAATAGACGCCAAAGGATTGCGTTGCATCCGCCAAGCACCATAGCTAAATACACTTAAAGCCGCCCAAATAAAACCAAAGCTAATAAGCTGATTGCTATTTAAAGGTTGATGAAAATAGAAAATTGCTAACAAAAACTGCATAGTAGGGTTAATATAAATCAAGAACCCTAAGGTAATTAAACTGAGTTTTTGCGCTGCCATCGCAAATAAAATTAAGGGTAGAGCGGTTACCGCACCAGACGCTATTAATAATAAAGTACGGCCGATTCCCTGAGTTAAAAACTGATTATTACCCTGTAGACTAACCCATAACCAATACAATAAAGCGAGAGGTAGTAAAAAGAGTGTTTCCATCCATAATCCGGTGAGCGAATCAATCGGTAATTGCTTGCGCACCAAGCCATACAGCCCAAAAGATACAGCCAAAGATAATGAAATCCACGGTAAATGACCTAGTTGGAAGATTTGCCAACCGACCCCAATGAGGGCTAAGACAATGGCAATCCAACGATAACGATCTAAGCTTTCCTTCAGGACTATGCGAGCGAGCAGGACACTAACCAAAGGTGTCAAAAAATAGCCTAAGCTGCTTTCTAATACGCGTCCCTGCCCAATAGACCAAATAAAAATCAGCCAATTCGTAGCAATTAATAGTGAGGAAATGAATAAACCTTTAAGTAAGTGGTTATTGCGTAAGGTGGTTTTAAGTATAGATCGACGATTTAACAGTACTATTAAAAGGCTAACAAATACAAAACACCAAATAATGCGGTGCGTGAGTATTTGAGTAGCACTGACTTGATTAAGCCAATGAAAATAGAGCGGAAATAGCCCCCAAATAATATAGGCGGTCAAACCATAAGTCAGACCAAGGTGTTGTGATTGCGCAGGCATCGGTAAAAACCAAGCAAAACGCTAAGATTACTGATCTAAAACCTTGTTGACCAGATACAGATCAAATGAATAATTCCGATACAGTTAAGCGCATTAGCTTAACCCATCCTTGCCACTGATCTTGAAAAATTGACGCTTTGTAGTCGATATGAGAAATTAATGTGATATAGCAATAAATGATAACAAACTCCAAGGGCATAATAATAACAGGATGATTCACTATGCTTATTCCTCGCTCCCTGAGTGTTTTAGCTTTAATGTTGGCTTTAAATGTCAGTGCCAGTTTAGCGGATACACACCCTCAGCCTAATGCAGCTCGATCTGATGCGGAACCTGAAACCGATCAAATGATTGTACGGTTTAAACCCAATGCCAATATCTTAGGAGTTGATCGCGTATTAACACAATTAAGTGGTTCACAAGTGGATCGTTTGCGTTATGTACGCACCACCGAGCAAGACTCGGATGTATTTAAATGGGAACGCCGTAAAAGCCGTAAGCAAATGGAAAATTTAACCCAATGGTTAAAAAGCCAGCCTGAAGTAGAATACGCTGAGCCTGATTACATAATGACAACTATGACTTTGCCGAATGACAGTGAGTTAGCTTATCAGTGGTCATTATTAGATACCGTGACGGGTATTCGTGCAGAACCTGCTTGGGATTTATCCACTGGAGCAGGTAGTGTCGTAGCAGTGATTGATACCGGTTACCGCCCTCATGCGGATTTAGTGGCTAATCTATTGCCCGGTTATGATTTGATTAGTACTACCAGTGTAGCCGTAGATGGTAATGGACGTGATGCGGATGCGTCTGATCCGGGGGATTATTATGCAGCAGGTGAATGTGGTGGTACGACTGCGCGTAAAAGCTCATGGCATGGTACGCACGTAGCAGGCACGATTGCTGCTGTGGCGAATAATGGTATAGGGGTGGCGGGTGTTGCTTATAATGCCAAAGTAGTCCCCGTACGCGTTTTAGGTAAATGCGGTGGTTATACCTCGGATATTGCGGATGGTATGTTGTGGGCAGTCGGTAATACAGTCAGTGGTACGACTGTGAATCGTAATCCCGCTAAGGTATTAAACTTAAGCCTTGGCGGGCAAAATGCCTGCGGTACTACTACCCAAAACGCTATTAATGCAGCGCGTGCCAAAGGCGCTACCGTTGTAGTCGCCGCTGGTAATAATAATGCGGATGCTGTTAGCTTTTCACCCGCTAATTGTGCAGGTGTGATTACCGTCGCAGCGACCGCACGCGATGGTGGCAAAGCAGCTTATTCTAATTATGGTGCGAATGTTGACGTAGCCGCACCCGGTGGTTCGTCTTATAACGGTGCGGCTGAAGGGATTTTATCCACCTTAAATAGTGGTTTACAGCAACCTGAAGCGGATAGCTATGCCTTCTATCAAGGTACAAGTATGGCGACCCCTCATGTAGCGGGTATTGCTGCACTCATGTATTCAGTTTATCCCACTATTACGCCGGATCAAGTCGAGTCAGCATTAAAGTCAACAGCGCGTGCTTTCCCCGCTACTTGCACGTCCTGTGGAGTGGGCTTAGTTGATGCCGAGGCTGCGGTAAATGCGGCATTAGTGTTAAAGCAAAACGATCCTTATTTTGCCTTACGGGCGGATTGGTCAGCGAATAAAACTCTGTGGGCAAGTAAGCAAATTCGTAACTATACCTATGTGCTGGAGCAGCAAATAGGTACAGGTAGCGTACAACGCTATAAATTCACTGTGCAAAATGGATCAGTCACATCTGGAGTGAATTTAGCCACGAATCGCACACTAACCTCTACTCAAAGAAAATCAGTTGGCAAAACAATTGATCAATTATTCACATTAGTTGATCAAGCACTTAATGCTAAATACTCCACTATTCAAGCCAGTTATGATGCGATATTAGGTTATCCCACTAACTTATACTTTGATCCAAAATCAACCGTAACAGGTGACCAAAGTAGTTATAAAGCCAGTGCTTTAACGCCTTTTTAACTAAAAAAGTGGGGCGCTAATGAGTTAGTACTTCGATATAGCAAGCGGTAGCATTATGCTATAGTGCGCCGCTTGTTTGTCTTGGAGGAGTCCCTAATGTTACGCCTAACGGAATTGCGTTTACCCCTAGATCACCATCCCGAAGCCTTAAAGGCTGCCATCCTAGCACGCTTACATCTTGCCGCTGCTGAGCTAAAGCACTACACCATTTTTAAGCGCGGCTATGATGCCCGTAAAAAAGCCGCCATTGTCTGGGTTTATACTTTAGATCTGGAGCTAGCTAATGAAGCACAGGTATTAGCGCGTTTTGCCAGCGACCCTCATGTGCAAAAGACTCCTAATATGACCTATCGCTTGGTCGCAAAAGCGCCTGAACATTTAACCGAGCGCCCCGTAATTGTGGGGTTTGGTCCTTGTGGTTTGTTGGCAGGTTTAGTGTTAGCACAAATGGGCTTTAGACCTATTATTTTAGAGCGTGGCAAAAAGGTGAGGGAGCGTACTAAGGATACTTGGGGTTTGTGGCGTCAAGGGGTGCTCAATCCAGAGTCTAATGTGCAGTTTGGTGAGGGCGGGGCTGGGACGTTTTCCGATGGTAAGTTATATAGTCAGATTAAAGATCCGCGTCATTTGGGGCGCAAAGTATTAGAAGAATTTGTTAAAGCCGGAGCGCCTGAAGAAATTCTCTATCTCAGTAAGCCGCATATTGGTACGTTTCGCTTAGTTAAAATGGTCGAGACTATGCGCTCTGAAATTGAATCTTTAGGAGGGGAGATTCGTTTTCAGCAGCAAGTGACTGACCTGATTTTAGACGGACAACAATTATTAGGGGTCAGATTAGCCGACGGCTCTGAGGTGATGAGTCGGCATATTATTTTTGCTTTAGGGCATAGTGCGCGTGACACTTTCGCTATGCTGTATGAGCGCGGCGTATATATGCAGGCTAAACCGTTTTCTGTTGGGTTTAGAATTGAACATCCGCAGCGTTTAATTGATGAGGCGCGTTTAGGATCTTTTGCAGGTAATGAGCAGTTAGGAGCAGCCGATTATAAATTGGTACATCACGCTAATAATGGGCGTGCCGTGTATAGTTTTTGTATGTGTCCGGGGGGACAAGTGGTGGCGGCGACCTCTGAGGAAGGGCGCGTAGTCACTAATGGCATGAGCCAATATTCAAGGGCTGAGCGCAATGCGAATGCAGGTATTGTCGTGGCGATTAGCCCAGACGATTATCCGGGCAATGTATTAGCGGGCTTGGATTTTCAACGTCAGTGGGAAAGTAGAGCGTATGAGCTAGGGGGCGGTAATTATTTAGCGCCGGCGCAATTAGTGGGTGATTTCTTAAAGGGTATTCCTTCTACCACATTAGGGGGCGTCGAGCCTTCTTATCAACCCGGTGTAAAGCTTACTGATTTAGCGAGTAGTTTACCCGCCTATGTGATTGAAGCGGTGCGTGAAGCATTACCTACTTTTGAGCGCTCTATCAAAGGCTTTGCTAGGTATGATGCGGTCTTAACTGGGGTAGAAACGCGTACTTCTTCACCTATTAATATTACCCGTGGCGAGGACTTACAAAGTCTCAATATCAGAGGTTTTTATCCAGCCGGTGAGGGCGCGGGCTATGCGGGGGGGATTTTGTCTTCTGGGGTTGATGGGATTAAAGTGGCTGAAGCAGTGGCTTGCTCAATGTTAAAAACTATGCCCTAGTGCTTGGCTAAACGAGGTTCTGTTGGCGTATACTTTGCAGTATTATCTATGCTTAAGTTGTAGTCACTTTATTAGACTATAATAATAGCTAACCTTATTAATTTAGAACTCTGTGTAAAAGGATTTTCTTTATGCCTATTAAACTGATTACTCTAATCAGCTCATTATTATTAGCCACCTCTGTTAACGCGGCTACTCCTCAGTCTAAGCCACAACCAAGCCGTGCTGCGGCTCCGGTGGTTTACGCTGCACCTGCTGAGTGGGCTTCACGTCCTGCGGTAGTCACGTTTACTGATGAGGGCGCTTATGTAGAGTCCAAAACTGCTACTAAACCAGTCAAGAAAAAGAAAAAAAAGAAAAAAGCTAAAAAGGCTAAAACCGTAAAAGCAGCCGCTCCCGTTGCAGCCACCACTCCAGCGCCCGCTTCAACAGAACCTGCTAAAACACCAGAGATGAAACCCGCTGAACCCGCTAAAACACCAGAGGTGAAGCCTGCTGAATCTGCTCCAGCATCTGTTGCGTCAGAACCGGCTAAAGTTGAAGATAAACCCACAACTGAGCCAGCTAAACCCGCTGAACCTGCTAAAACCGAAGAAGTGCCTGTATTAAAATTAGATGCGGCTAAACCGGATGCTAAGCCAGAAGCAGAAACTAAACCGGCTGATAGCGTTTCAACCAGTACCGCTGCGCCTGCTACCAGTGATGATAAAAAACCTGAAGACAAAAAGCTGGAAGATCTCAATAAGGCAGATGACAAAAAGCCCTAACTGACAGGCATGTTAGTTAGGGTAATACTAACTAACTTTGAAACTATTAAGGAGCGCAGTAGTACTACGCTCCTTTTTAAATGAAGTAGCCATTCAAAAGTTATCGAGTATTCCTTGCGCAGTCGCTGTGAATACATCCTTGTACGCTTCAAGGCGGCATCCCTGCCGCCAAGACTGCTCCAGCAATACCCGATAACTTTCACTCAAGTACTTATCTTAGGCAAGCTGATTTAAGTGTTGTACCTGTGAGGCAATCATATCAGCATACACACTGTCATCATTGCCCTCATAGACTAATTGCGATGCTAGTTTACTGGCTAAAATAGCAAATTTTAATTTACTAGGTAGCTTTTCAACGCGTTGTTTCCAAAAGGGATCGCTTGCAATCATGCGCGGTAGATGTTGTAAAATAGCTTGAATATAATCGGGCTGATTAACCAAGTCGGGTTTTTTCTGCAAATAAGCAAATATTTTAGCGTAATGACCATTAATCTCACGGCTGATTTTATCTGAAATAGTGGTATAAGGCTCACCCGTTTCACGATTGCGTTTTAAAATTAACCGCGCTTCTTTTTCAGCGAGCTGATTTAAAATGACTAATACATCACCTACATATTGTGCTTTATTCGCTAAAAACTCCTCATCACTCATCAGTAAATTAGCAATAATTTCATAAGAAGAGGAAATGACACCGCACTTATTAGCAGAGGCGTCACGCATAATCACAACACCGCGTGATTGCAAAACTAAGCGGGCATCGGGTGTAATAAACGAATTAGCCCCTTCAATAATAACCTTAGATACAGGTTGAGCATTTTTAAAGAACTGCTCTACATTACGGCTATCAATCGTTTCCGGTCTACCGCCTGCGGGTATAAATAGATCTGTTTCAACCGTAAAGATTAAATTATTAAAGGTTTTATAAAATTCGTCATTCGATACCCATTCTTCTTGTAAACCTTGTTCGGTTTTAATCAATTTTTTAAATAATTCACGTAAACCTTCTTTACGAGTTTGCTGGCGATATAAAATAAAACCGCCGACATGGAGGGCATTAGCATCGAATGCATCCGCATCTGCTTTTAACACAATCGCAGCTAAAGCAGTATGATCTAGTCCTTGTGGATCATATAAAGCGCCGGAGCCATCAATAATCAAACGAATTTCAACTTGAGGGCAGCGCTCTAATAATAAACGCATTCCATTACCGGCTACATCGCCATTAGGACCACCTGTGAATTTCACACTAAAGCGATCTTGGTGCATATTAATGCCTAAGGTTTCTTGCATAGTCACTTCAGCAAAACGAATCACACCAATTGAGGTTACCCCGTATTCTTTGTGATTAATGCCCACCCGCTTACTCGACATAATACCAGCGCCCAGCAGATAGCCCCGCTTACGTGCTTGTTGGGCAATTAATTCAATCATGGCATCATGCATATTCTCATCAGGACCTAATTCAATAGGCTCATCTTCACCATAATAATCAACTACGCGCGGGTCTTTAGCACGTCCATTTTCGGTAACAAAAATATCTAAGAAGGCATTAGTGAAACCAAATTGCAGTTTATATAATTGCTGGCGTTTTTTATCAGCATCCGCACCAATATCGGCATTTAAAATGGCAACCATTTTCGAGCCACCTTCATAAATATCTTTATTTTTTAAATGCTGAGTATGAGCTAAGACATAGTTTTCTCGGAATAGCGTATTCGCACTATTGAGATAGTCGTCACGTCCTTGAGTAATCAGAGTGCGCCAGCCGCCGCGTGCAATATCAGAAAAGCCAATATGATAACCAGAACCACGTCGCCCAAAGAAAAAGGTAATACGGAAAGGGCGATCATTCGGTAAGTCTGAGGTAAATTCCGCGCCTAATTCTTCTAAATAAGCGGGATGCAAGCGGAAAGCTAGGGCATGTTTTTCGGGAACAAAAAAGTTAGTTTTGAGGCAGTATTGAGTAAAGCTAATTGCACAGCGAAACACAGTACGGCGCAATTCATCTAAAAAACGTCGTCCGGTATTAAAGGTATTAACTAAATCAGTGGTTTCAGCTAATAGCTGGCTATAGGTTGCTTCACGCTCAGTACCTTCGGGGTCAAAACGTGCATAAAAGAGCTTAATAAGCTGTAAAGTAATGTCTGGATGATTATGAAAAGCATGAGCAATGGTATCAGGCGTGTATTTATCGGGTCGATTGTGTGCCAAATTAGTATGACAAAAGCTAATCATAGCCTCTACAAAAGTGGCATTGATTCCATTGATAATGCCAGACTCTACCATAGTGGTATAAGTGGAGGCTAGAATAGAAATGATTTGAGTATTGTATAATTCGCGTTGTAAGTTTTTATAGAGATCAGAACCTTTTTCTAATGATTTACCTTCACGCGAGGCGACATAAAAAGTGGCTAGGAAGTAAGGGTAAATACCATTACTCAGCGTTAGATTATAAGCACGTTTCACACCAATATTGAGGCGCTTAAATACCGCCATAATCTGTAATAAATAATCATTAGGCGGAGGATTACCTACTCCAAATAAAATACGGGTGGTTTCACCCGTGGTACCTTGATCAAAAGGCAATGCGTCAAAATAAATATCATCATTAGCACGGGTCTTAACATATAAATCAATAATACGCGCCAAACGCTCAGGATGAGAAACTAGTACATATTGTTCATTATTAGACCAAAGTAATTGTAATAATACTTTAGCCTCTTCGGCGCTAAGAGTACTGTGACTACTCTCAAGAGAGTTTAAAACGGCTTCTTGAATATCGGCAGGTATAGTACTAAAAGAGCCTTGAGCAATTTCGTAATCGGTTTTACGCACATAGTCAAAACGTAAAATTTCTAAAGGATGATAACTATTGGGTAAATTAATTTGTGAAGTATTAATTTCAGTATAAGAAAGATTATTGCGCTTAGGGAGTTGACCTAGGGTATCGTATAAAGAATTAGGATAACTGACTTGCGCTAGCATAATACGATCCTCACGATCCACTAAGGGTAACTTATGTAGCGTATTGAGGCGTCCTAGATTCATCGCTAAGACCGCTAAGGCATCCGTTTCATCACGGTTAAAATTGAAGAAGAAGGGGTGCAAGGCTTGTTGTAACCAAGCTAAGCGAGCTTGGGTCTGGGCTTGTTGAGTATAGAGTTGTACTTCAATAGCACTGAGAATTGAATTAGAGTCCATAGTATGTTGTCCTAGCTTGGATGTGGCGAAGAAATAGTGTGTTAGCGTATTATTATGAGCTACCTAGAGTAGCCGTTTTGTAGTTAAGTTCCTAGAGGGCTGCCTTTTTTTGGTGCACGATTAGCGTATATTCCTAACGGATTATCTGTTTGAGATTGAGAATTCCTATACAACTCTATAACATCGAGAATCATTTTCATTCCGTCGGGTCTTAAGATGAGCGTTACCGCACTAGAGCGATTATCACAAATGCCAGAACATACTTCGGTCAATATTCATGCTATACAAGCCGATGTTGCTACGCGTATGCGCCTGTTAGGTATGGGATTGGGGAAAGGTTCATCAATACAAATATTGCGTAATCGTTGGGGCGATATGGTAGTGGGTAGCGGACACAATAGAATTAGTTTAGGGCGCAGTATTACTCATGACATCTTGGTCTCCACCTCAACACAATACACCTAATGTCTCAGCCTCAGTGGCAACAGACTCCTACATAACGTCTGCCTCAGATCTTCCCCCTATTGCTTTATTAGGCAATCCGAATGCGGGTAAAACCACGCTTTTTAATTTATTAACAGGCTCGAATCAGCGCACAGGCAATTGGCCAGGAGTCACCGTTGAGCGAAAAGAGGGCAGTTTTAATTTAAAGGGTCATATTTATCTGGTCATTGATTTGCCCGGCACTTACTCTTTGGACTTTGCAGACACCTCAGAGGATGAAAAGGTAGCGCGTGATTTTGTGCAAGCCCATCCTGATACGCTTTATTTGAATGTGTTAGACGCCAGTACTTTAGAGCGTGGTTTGTACTTAACTCTACAATTGCGCGAATTAAATGTACCCATGGTTGTGCTGCTCAATATGATGGATGTGGCTGAGCGGCGTGGTTTGAGTATTGATCTTGTACAATTACAAGAACGCTTAGAGTGTAAAGTTTTTCCCATTTCGTTAAGGAGTGCAGAAGCTTTAACCCAGTTACAGAGCATTATTAGTGAGTATTACCGTACTGAGTTTCAGCGTAGAACACTTAAAGTATTTCAAATTGATTACCCTCTAAGCATTGAAGTAGCGCTATCTCAGCTATACAGTCAAGGCTATCTTGCCCGTGTTCCCGCCTTGATTGCCTTACATGATCCGAATAACGCCACTGTGCGCCCACTGCGTCAACAGATTGAGGTTCAGACGGGAGAAGAGGTCGATTTACTCATTGCAGATACCCGTTTTAATTTAGCCACTCAAATAGCCAAAGCCAGTGTTAAAGAGCGAGCTAAGATTAGCCGAACCTTGTCAGATAAAATAGATCGTTGGGTTTTAGGTTCTTGGACAGGGATACCGCTTTTTTTAGTGCTGATGTATCTGTTATTTTCGTTTAGCATTAATGTCGGTGGGGCTTTTATTGATTTCTTTGAGTTATTAGCTCAGGCTCTATTTATTGATACCCCTAACTACTTATTACAATTAATACACGCCCCTGTATGGTTAAGCACTTTAATCGCCGATGGTTTAGGTGGGGGCATTCAAGTCGTTGCTACTTTTATTCCTATTATTGCCGCCTTGTATTTAATCCTCACTATGCTTGAAGAGTCGGGCTATATGTCGCGGGCTGCGTTTGTCATGGATCAGTTCATGCGCAAATTGGGTGTATCGGGTAAAGCATTTGTACCTTTAATTGTAGGTTTTGGGTGCAATGTACCGGCTATTATGGCAACCCGTACTTTAGATAGTCCGCGCGAAAGAATTTTAACTGTATTAATGACGCCTTTTATGTCCTGCGGGGCACGTTTAGCCGTTTATGCTTTATTCGCAGCCGCCTTTTTTTCCAGTGGTGGGCAAAATATCGTATTTTTACTGTATTTAATTGGGATTGCCTTTGCTATTTTAACGGCGCTCATTATGCGTAAGACTGTATTACAGGGTAAGGCAGATCATTTCGTGATGGAAATGCCCACCTATCAAATTCCACAATTGCGTAATGTATTAATCAATACATGGAATAAACTCAAAGGCTTTATTTTAGAGGCGGGGCAGCTCATTATTGTAGTCGTGATGGTTATTAATGTGGTCAATAGTATTGGTATAGATGGTTCATTTGGCAATGAGAATAGTGAAAAATCTGTATTAAGTGCGACCGCTAAAGCCATTACTCCAGTATTTGAGCCAATGGGTATTGAGCAAGATAATTGGCCTGCTACGGTGGGTATTTTAAGTGGTTTATTGGCTAAAGAAGTGGTCGTAGGGACATTAGATACTCTCTATAGTAATCAAGGAGTAACACAGCCACAGGAAACTGCTCCTACTATAGTTGAGACACTGCAACAGGCTTTGGTTTCTATCCCTAATAATTTAGCTCATTTAAGCCATGCGCTCACTGATCCTCTGGGGACTCATGCGGCTCATGAGGATCTTGCTACAGTACAAAGTGCCACCTTTACCGCGATGAATCAGCATTTCAATGGTAAAATTGGTGCTTTTGCGTATTTGTTATTCATTTTAATGTACTTCCCTTGTGTGGCGTCAACGGGAGCTATGTATCGAGAAGTGGGCAAAAAATGGACGTTGCTCGGTGTGGCTTGGAGTACCGGATTAGCCTATGGGGCTGCGGTAGGGTTCTATCAGCTCGCCACGTTTAATCTGCATCCTTGGCAATCAGTGTTTTGGGTAGTAGCGATTTTAAGCGTGTTTGCCCTAGCGATTTATTTATTGCGTCGAGCCGGACAGGGGAGCAATGCTGAACTGAAAAGGCTAGCTCTATGAGCTTAATGGCGATTCGTGATTATATAAAGCAGCGCGGACAGGTGAGTGTTATAGAGGTAGCCATACACTTTGATCTTGCTCCAGAGACTGCTCAATTAGGCTTAGATTACTGGATGAAAAAAGGTAAAGTGCGACTCCTCAATACCTGTGGCTCAGGTTGTACGGGTTGTAGTCAGGTCGGTGCTAATAATCAGACTTATGAATGGTGTGGGCGAGCTATTCCTTTACAATTTAATCCGCGCCGTATTGCCCCTGTGCAACGCATCTAAATTATCCCTTGGCGCAAAACTTGCCTAAAGTACTCCCAAAACCGATTCATTTATTTAGGAGTGCTTCATGTCTAATCCCTTACGTGTGGGTATCGGTGGTCCGGTGGGGTCGGGTAAGACCGCGTTACTGGATGCCTTATGCAAAGCTATGCGCGATGATTATGAGATTGCCGTTGTTACCAATGACATTTATACCAAAGAAGATGCTCAGTTTTTAATGCGTAGTGAAGCTCTGCCAGTGGAGCGTATTGTAGGGGTAGAAACCGGAGGGTGTCCGCACACCGCCATTCGTGAAGATGCATCGATGAATCTAGCAGCGGTTGAGGATTTGCAAATACGTTTTCCGAATCTCGATGTGGTGTTTATTGAAAGTGGTGGGGATAACCTTTCAGCGACTTTTAGTCCCGAACTCGCCGATCTGATGATTTATGTGATTGATGTAGCGGAAGGGGAAAAAATACCGCGTAAAGGGGGCCCTGGTATTACGCGTTCTGACCTATTAGTCATCAATAAGATCGATCTTGCACCGTATGTGGGCGCATCACTCACCGTTATGGAGCAAGATAGTAAACGCATGCGTGGAGAACGCCCCTTTGTATTTTCTAATCTCAAAACTAAGCAAGGCTTGCAGACCATTATTGAGTTTATTGTCGAGCGTGGAATGTTGACCAAGCAGGCGGCTTAAAGGCTCCTACATCACTGCTAAAATCAGCCAATTAAAATGAAATCCCATTATATTGGCTGTTTTTAGTTATTTTGTAACTATTCTGGTGGATGTTTACCTACTGAAAAAAGAATAGCTCTGAGATTTTGTAAGGCACTTCTGTTCAATTGCAATGCAGCAACAGTAGCTCGCCCAACAGGTGTTAAGCCTAAAATAATTGTGTACTCTTCATTCCAAGCAAAATGCTCTGCCCAATTGTGTTTTCTAGGGTGGTACAGATCAGCCATAGTATTCGTAGTGGGATCAAGAGCTTGAGTCTTATTGTATTTGTGTCCATTACACCCTGCACAAGCTAGTGCTAAGTTGTCTAGTTCAGTTTTACCACCTAAAGAACGTGGGTGAATATGCTCAACACTAAAAGATTGCGGGGAAAATTGAGTCTGACTTAGGCAGTACTCACAGCAGCCTTTGGCTCTATCGCCTACTAATTGTCGAATTTGCTGGGTTACACGTTGATCAGGCATAGTCGGGTGTCCTAATGCCTAAGTTTTGCATCAATGTGGTAATAGATATTTGTCGTATAAAGGCTAGTGTTGTGAGTGCCTGCATGCGTACTACATTGAGCTGCTCCATTTGGTCATTTAAGGTAAGTAGTTCCTGATGTTCTTTGGGTGTCAACGTTTCTGCTTGGCGTTTTTGTTCTAGTTGTGTCCAACGCTCTTGTTCTTGAGCTGATAAGCCTTGGTTGATTTGGGTTAGGAGCTGCGCTTCTGTATGCGAAATACTAGGGGCTTTCAGTTTCGCTCTGAGGGTAAGTACTTTGGTAACAAATGCCTCTAGATCATGGGCGGGTAGGTTCGCCACACTATGTAGTAATTGTTCGGTGGAAACCTCAGAGGTAATTTGAACAGTAGGCATAGTGATAAACCTCATATGGATGATAGCTTGATTATAACACTCAAGTTAGTAGGGTGCAGGTCGCAAAGACCTCCCCCCTTCTACCACTAATTTTGTAACTCTGGTAAATCCCGATATAGCTCCAACGCCTCTGGATTAGCCAGCGCGTGAGTATTCTTCACCGGACGATTATGCACCACTTCGCGCACCGCTAACTCAACGATTTTGCCCGACTTAGTACGCGGTATCGCTGCCACTGGAATGATTTTAGCGGGCACATGACGCGGTGTGCAGTGTTGACGAATGGTAGTACGGATTTTTTGTTTTAATGCCTCATCCAACAGATAACCCGCTTTGAGCACCACAAACAGCACCACGCGCACATCATTATCCCAGTCTTGCCCAATCGCAATACTTTCAAGCACTTCATCGAGCTGTTCGACATAACGATAAATTTCTGCCGTACCAATACGCACCCCGCCCGGATTTAAAGTGGCATCCGAACGCCCATAGATAATCATGCCACCCTGCTCGGTTAATTCCACATAATCACCGTGGTGCCACACATTAGGGTAATGAGCAAAGTAGGCATTATGGTATTTCTCACCCGTCGCATCGCCCCAAAAAAAGGCGGGTTGCGAGGGAAAGGTTTTAGTACAGACTAGCTCACCTTTTTGCCCAACGACCGCTTGACCGTCCTCATTAAACACTTCAACCGCCATACCTAAGCCACGACATTGGCTCGCACCTTTATACACAGGCACTATTGGACTGCCCAAGACAAAGCACGATACAATATCAGTCCCACCTGAAATCGAGGATAAGCACACATCCGTTTTAATCGCTTGATAGACATAATCAAAACTCTCTGGTGCTAAGACTGAGCCAGTAGAGCACAAGGTGCGTAGGGTGCTTAAGTTATGCGTAGTTTTAGGGGTAATACCGTGCTTATTCAAAGCTTCCAGATATTTAGCTGATGTACCAAAAAGGGTAACGCCTACCTCATCCACATAATCCCATAGCACTTGTCCCGAAGGATAAAACGGTGAGCCTTCGTAGAGCACTAATGCGGCTTGCGAGGCTAAGGCACTGACTAACCAATTCCACATCATCCAGCCGCAGGTAGTGAAATAAAACACTTTATCATGGGGGCGAATATCGCTATGCAGTTGCTGCTCTTTCAGATGTTGCAGCAATACGCCCCCAACTTTATGGGTAATACATTTAGGCTTACCCGTCGTGCCAGACGAATACAAAATATACAGGGGATCATTAAAGTGACGCGGCACAAACTCAAGCGGCATGCTGGCAGTCTTCAACACCTCAGACCAAGCAGTTCCTACCTCACTAGCCTCCAAGTCTAATAGGGGCAGAATAATGGTCTGCTCAATACTCGGAATAGCAGCTTGTACTGCTTTAATTTTGTTACGAATATCTAAGCGCTTGCCATTATAAAAATAGCCATCCACCGCAAACAGTATCTTAGGCTCGGTTTGACCAAAGCGTTCGATCACGCTCTCCTCACCAAAATCAGGCGAGGTCGAAGTCCAAATCGCACCCAAACTGGTAGCGGCTAGCATCGCAATCACTGTTTCAGGCGTATTGGCGACATAACCCGCCACCCGATCTCCCGCTTGTACACCCTGCGTTTTGAGCCACTGCGCGACTCTTTGGGTTTGATCCAGTAATTGATTAAAGGTCAAAGTACGCACGGGTTGATCTTCGACTTTAAAATAAATCGCTACCGTGTTGCCTCCGCCGTCTGGCTTGCGCAATAAATTTTCTGCAAAGTTTAATTGCGCATCAGGAAACCATACCGCCTTTTCAATATCCTCCCCATGCACCAGTATGCGCTCACCTTTTGTACCGCGTACTTGGGTGTAATCCCAGAGCAGTGACCAAAACTGAGCAGAGTCTTGGATCGACCACTGATACAGCTCGTCGTAAGTATGAAAGCTTTGTTGGGTTTGAACACTTGCCCACTGCATAAAGTGGTACATTTGACTGCTTTGCATTTGCATAGCGGAAGGTTGCCAGAGTAGGGCTGACATCAATAAAAACTCCTAGCAGTAGAAATAGTAGTGCTACGGATAGCACCATCACTTTCAAGCCTAGAGTAGGGGTAGTAAGGTGTTTCTGGAGCAGTCTTGTAGGCAAGGATGCCGACTCGAAGCGTACAAGGATGTATTCACAGCGACTGCGGAAGAAATGCCTTACTACCCCTACCTACTGACTCTCAGTATTAAAACGCGTCCACTTGTTGTGCGGGGGTAGCGGCTACTATTTCAGGTAATTCTAAACAATGATGATAAATCGCCATAATGGTAGGGTAAGCCTCCATCGGCACATTAAAGCGTAATGCATTAAAGGTTTGTGGTAACAAAAACACATCACCGAGTGAAGGCGTATCGCCCCAAGTAAAGCGCCCCGCATGGTTTTGCAATAAACCTTCCAATACCTCAAAGCCCTCTTTAATCCAATGCCGATACCAGAGATCTTTTTGCTCATTGCCCGCACCAAAACGCTGTTCTAGATCATTCAACACGCGCAAATTATTCAAAGGATGAATATCACAGGCAATCACCGCCGCAAAAGCACGCTGTTCGGCTCGCACTATAGGATCAGCAGCAAATAGCGGTTTAGCCGGATACGTCTCTTCTAAATACTCAATAATCGCTTGAGATTGGGTCAGTACCCGACCATTATCGAGACGCAGTGCGGGTACAAAGCCTTGAGGATTAAGCGCTAAATAATCAGCCGATTGTTCCTCACCTTTCATTAAACTAATCGGAGTTATCGTGTGTGGAATACCTTTCAAGTTCAGCGCGAGGCGCACACGAAATGCGGCTGAAGATCGAAAGTAACTAAATAATTCCATGCGTTAACTCCAAAGGTTGTGGTTAGGTAGGATTATGGTACTGCACCACCTGCTGGTCAATGGCTCCAAAAATCGATTGTCCTGCATGATCTAGCATTTCAATCTTGACCCTATCCCCAAACTTCATAAACGGGGTAATAGGAGCGCCCTGATTGAGCGTTTCAATGGTGCGTAGCTCTACAATGCACGAATAGCCTACTCCACCGTCCTGAATCGCTGAGCCAAATTCAGTATTTTGCTTATTAGACACCGTACCTGAACCAATAATCGCACCCGCACTTAAGGGACGTGTTTTAGTCACATGAGCAATCAGTTGCGGGAAGTTAAACACCATATCTTGGGCAGCATTGGCTTTACCAAAGGGCTGATGATTGTAGTGCACTAATAGGGGCAAATTAACACGCCCCTCCTCCCAAGCAGTTCCTAATTCATCCGGTGTCACCGCAATAGGTGAGAATGAGCTAGAGGGTTTAGATTGAAAAAAGCCAAATCCTTTGGCGAGTTCAGCGGGAATCAAACCGCGTAGGGATACATCATTCACCAGCATAATGAGGCGGATTTTGTCGGCGGCTTGAGCGGGTGTGCTACCCATAGGCACATCATCGGTAATTACGGCAAGCTCTGCCTCAAAATCAATCCCCCACTCTTCACTCGCCAGCGGAATATCATCACAAGCTCCAATAAAACTGTCTGAGCCACCCTGATAAATTAAAGGATCATGCCAAAAGCTTTCTGGCATATCCGCTTTACGGGCTTTGCGTACCAGCTCGACATGATTGACATAAGCACTGCCATCAGCCCATTGATAGGCACGGGGTAGCGGCGCGGCACAGTCTTGAGGATTAAAGCTAAACTCACCTGCTACACTTCCGGCATTCAAAGCGTCATACACCCTTTTTAATGGTGGTTCGTAGCGCGTCCAATGATCTAATACTTGTTGCAGCGTGCAAGCAATAGTGGACACTTTCACTGCACGAGTTAAATCGCGTGATACGACAATCAATTCGCCATCACGTCCGGCTTTTAAAGAGGCTAGTTTCATAGGGTAGCTCCAGTGAACTGTTTTTTTAATCCCGCCCAGCAGTCTAAATAATTCTGTTGCCGCTCAGGACATTCAAGGGCATAGCGGGTGGGCTGAATCACATAACGCGATTCCAACATAAAGGCTAAAGTATTCTCATAGCGTTGTGGGGTTAGCTCGACCTGACTGGCTTTTTCAAATACCGCTGCTTCAGGGCCGTGGGGGGCGTGCGAGTTATGTAAACTCATGCCTCCGGGTAAAAAGCCTGTTTCTTTAGCGTCATACACCCCGTGAATTAATCCCATGAGTTCGCTCATCACATTGCGATGATACCAAGGCGGACGGAAAGTATTTTCGGCTACCATCCAACGCGGTGGGAAAATCACAAAATCAATATTCGCTACCCCCGCAGTACCTGAAGGCGAAGTCAAGACAGTGAAAATAGAGGGATCGGGATGATCATAACTCACTGTATTCATCACATTAAAACGCGCTAAATCATAACGATAGGGGACTGAATTACCCGTCCATGCGACTACATCTAAGGGCGAGTGATCTAATTCACAACGGTAGAGTTGCCCCATAAACTTAGTGACTAACTCAAACTGACCCTCACGATCTTCATAGGCGGCTACTGGAATTTCAAAATCACGATCATTCGCATAGCCATTGGCTCCAACAGGGCCGCGCTCTGGCAAAATAAAAGGATGACCGTAGTTTTCACATAGATAGCCGCGCACTTCGTGATCGAGTAAGACCACTCGAAATTTCATGCCTCGTGGAATGACGGCAATTTCGCCACTATTAACCTCTAATACCCCACACTCCGTATGCAGACGCAAGCCTCCTTGCTGAGGAATAAAGAGTAATTCACCATCCGCATTAGTGAAAAAACGCTCGGTCATGGATTGATTAGCGCGATACATATGCACTGCCATACCTGCCTGCATTGCGGCTGAACCATTGGTAGCTAGGGTAACTAAGCCCTCAATGAAATCAGTAGGCTGAGTCGCCATAGGAATAGGGTTCCAGCGCAGCATGGACGGAGGTGTAGGTATTTCATTACTGGGGGCGGTACGAATGAGACCTGTATCTAGCGCACTATAGTCGCTTTGCATGACTGAGGGGCGAATGCGATAAAACCAAGTACGACGGTTGTCGGCACGCGGCGCGGTAAAAGCGGTGGAGCTAAATTGTTCGGCATAGAGTCCATAATTGACGCGCTGTGGGCTAAAGCGTCCTATGGGCAATGCGCCTGTGAGGGCTTCGGATTCAAATTCATTACCAAAGCCATGTAAATACTGCAAATTAGACAAACTGTGATTCTCCTAACGATAGCTAAGGCGAGGTCTGGCGGTACGTCTTAGCAAAATAGCTGATTTTGATTTCGATCAAAACTAAAAGCTAGGATAATGCAGTAGGTCATACACTGCAAGAGAGCGGTGTGGATTCTCATAGGTGAAGGTGCTTAGCGGCGCTAGTTAGGGTTTGTCTAGTAAGTTTTGAATGGCTAGGCGCAAACCTTTTTGTACATCTGCCCAAAATTTATCAGGACTAGACCAATCTTCAACAGGTTTGCCATCGGTAGGGAGGGCGGTGATATTCCCGATGTGGTAATCGCGCCAACCTTCGGTAGCACGAATAATGAGGGGTATGACAATGTTCTGTTCTTGTTCGTAGCGTTTTAGTGCAGCGACGATTTCTTTAGTAAAGCAGTAATCGGAAGCAATAAAGTCGGGGCTGACTAGGAGAATGACTATATCGGCTTGTTCGAGTTGTTTGAGGATCACGTCATGTACGGGAGAACCCGCAAGGAGTTTGCGATCATGCCAAAACTCGATAGGTAGGGTGCGCCCTAAGTTTTTAAGGCATTGTTCGGTTTTTTCTAAGAAAGGTTTTTCATCTTCATGCGAATAAGAAATAAAAATTTTGATTTTTTTGTCCATAGTTTTCTGCTCTGCTGCTTCGTGTGATGCTTCCAATTGAGGGAGTAATTGAGTTTTACCCTGTTGAGTTAAATACTCTTCATAGCGATTATGGGGGCTGATTTCTTGAATAAGATTGCGTAACTCTAGAAGTAGGGCGTTTAACTGTTGTCCCCGTAGTTTAAATAACACCTTGCCTTGATTAGAGAGCTTGGCATTGTCAATCACCGCTTCCATGAGTAATTGACCGTGTGGGGTGATGCAATGCGTGCCATGCAGCCAAGGGCTACTTTTATCTTGATAGTGTTCACCCAACTTTATGATGAGGCGCTCAATAATACTGCGATGTAGGAAAGGGTAATGGACAGTCAAAAGCCAATCATGTGCTTGATCATTGCCCCAAATAGTTTTGGCTGGGGTATTTTCGGGTAATAAGGCGGGAATAATAAATTCGTATTGGGTTAGGGGTTTACTATTCCAATAATCGTAGTTTTTAACATAGCCAATGTGACAGCTTTTCATAAATTGCAGATAAATCCCGCGTTCCTCTGCGCTAACCTCAGACCAGATATATTTCCAATAGGAAGGCTTAACCACACCGTGCATACTTTTGATGTGTTCTCGATGATCTGCATAGGGATCAAAGACTTTATACACTGCCTCTATTGCCCAGTTTTGATCGATAATGATTTGATCTTGAAACTTGCCTTTGCTGTAAAAGAGTATTCCGGTGTCGTGTAGGTATTGAACAAACCATGTCGCATCGCTCACCCCGTGTTTAATACCAAGCTGTTCAAAGTGGGCAAAGGGAATAGTTTTTTCAGGGCGTAGGCGCTCTAAGTCGTCTTGGACGGCAAGCCATGAGTTAGGGAGGTCTAGGCAGACTTTGTGTTCCAGAAGCTTAATAAGATCTGCTAGTGCCCCTTTTAAGGTAGAAAATCCAGAGTAATCTCTACAAGAGATTTGAACAACTTGAGTGATATGATCCGAGCCAATACAGTGGCAACTATCAAAAGGTTGTATAGGAAGCTTTTTGGGCTTGTCAATTTGATTTTTGACGAGAATCACGGGGCAATTTTCGCCTAAGTCATTAATCGATTCGAGCCAGTAGCTGATCGGGTGGCGGATTTCGTTTTCATGTTCTTCAGTATCTTCTGCCCAGAGTAGGAGGTAGACACAATCGCTGGATAGGAAGAGGCGGTGGGTGGCGTGATAGATTTCTTGTCCCCCAAAATCCCAGAGATTCAAGGTGACGGGCTGGTCTAAGCCCTCGACAGGTAGGTCAATGTTTTTAATGACAATGCCATGTGTGGAGGCAAAATGTTCACTTGGGGCTTTTTTATGTTCGAGGGCATAGGCAAGGGTACTTTTTCCGACTCGACCATTGCCGACTAATTGGACTTTGAGCTGTTGGACTCTAGTAGCGCCTTGGGCGAGGTCGTGCCAGTAGTGTTTGAGGGATTCGAGGCAATTGTCATTAATGCTAGAGCCAAAAATAGCAGGTGGAATATGTTTAATGGGGTTGCCGTACAAGCGTAAAGGTTCAAGCTGGTTGATCAATCCGAGGGTTTGAATAGGTTCTATAGAAGTGAGTTGATTGGAGCTACAGTCTAAGGATTGCAGTAGAGGGGTATGTACTAAGCCCTGCAAGGAGGTAAGTTGATTGAAGCTACAGACTAAGGATTGCAGTTGAGGGGTATGCTCTAAGCCCTGCAAGGAGGTGAGTTTATTATTGTAACAGTCTAAGGATTGCAGTAGAGGGGTATGTACTAAGCCCTGCAAGGACGTGAGTTGATTGTCGCGACAGTCTAAGGATTGCAGTAGAGGGGTATGTACTAAGCCCTGCAAGGACGTGAGCTGATTGGAGCTACAGTCTAAGGATTGCAGTTGAGGCAGTGGCACTAAGTCCTGCAAGGACGTGAGGTGATTACCACTACAGCCTAAGGATTGCAGTAGAGGGGTATGTACTAAGCCCTGCAAGGAGGTGAGTTGATTGGAGCCACAGCCTAAGGATTGCAGTTGAGGGGTATGCTCTAAGCCCTGCAAGGAGGTGAGTTTATTATTGTAACACTCTAAGGATTGCAGTAGAGGGGTATGTACTAAGCCCTGCAAGGAGGTGAGTTTATTATTGTAACAGTCTAAGGATTGCAGTAGAGGGGTATGTACTAAGCCCTGCAAGGAGGTAAGTTGATTGAAGCTACAGACTAAGGATTGCAGTTGAGGGGTATGCTCTAAGCCCTGCAAGGAGGTGAGTTGATTGTAGCGACAGTCTAAGGATTGCAGTAGAGGGGTATGTACTAAGCCCTGCAAGGAGGTGAGTTGATTGTAGCGACAGTCTAAGGATTGCAGTAGAGGGGTATGTACTAAGCCCTGCAAGGACGTGAGTTGATTGTAGCTACAGCCTAAGGATTGCAGTTGAGGGGTATATTGCAACCAGCCCAATTCAGTAAACTGATTACGGCTAATATCCAGCTTGGTAAGTAGCGTTAATTGAGCAATTTGAGTGGGAATAGAGCGTAAACTACCACGATTACCCCACTTTCCTGAAACATCTAACTCTTCTAGCCACGTCAGCTCAAACACTGCCTCTGGTATTTCAGCCAAACCTAATTTACGCAAATTCAACTTAGGTGAGCGCGTCCGTCGACACTCCTCAATTCGCTCTAACGCCATCTCTTCTGGGGTTTTATCCAATGCCATCACCACTTCACACCAACAGCAACCCCCGCATCTTAACCCAAAACCCTAGCCTTTAAACACTACCTCAACCTGAAAGCATAAGACAACTAAAGCCTAGAATCAGCCTCACTCCCCATGTTGCAACGTTGCTACTACCTCTTTATACATAAGTTGCAAATCCGCCCACTGCGGCTGTGGCACTTGATGCGCTTGCAAACAGCGTTCAAACACCTCAGAGGTATCCAAATCATCTAAACTCTCCCCCAATTGCAGCGGTTGCAACACTTGCTCACTAATACGAGTATTTTTAATGCGCAAAATCTCCACCAAACTCTCAGCGGTAATCACCTCTAATTGCTCACGCAAATCCCCTATAATGTCCTCACCCTCATAAATCACCTCCACCCAAACCGATTGCCTCAAAGCTATTAAATCCCGCAAACCTGCTTGCAATTGAGTCAGATCACCGCGTACTTGGGCTAGTGCTTGAAAAACAGGGACAGGTATTAAAGTCACTTGAGGCGCATCTGCCCCCCACTCAACCACGCACACACTTTTAGTCTGTCGAGCCTCACCAAACCCCATGGCTAGCGGTGAACCACTGTAGCGTCGTGTGTCATTGCCCCCGACTATTTGCGGCACATGCAAATGCCCTAGTGCCACATAATCAAAACAAGGCGGAAAAGCAGAGGCGGGAATATGCCCTAAAGACCCCACATATAACTCACGCACTCCATCACCCTCGGTGGTTTGTGCGCCACTGGTAAATAAATGTCCGGTGGCAATCATCGGTACAGGCTGAGCTAATTGCGCTTGAGTAGTGAGGGCTAGGTCGGCGAGTTGGGTATAATGCGTTTGAATGCCTTGGAGTAGTTTTAACTCTTTATCTTCTAGCGTTTCACCCGCCTCCGCATGGCGCAAATCTCGATCCCGCAAATAGGGCACGGCGCACACGATACACAGAGGGCTACCTTGTGCATCGGTGAGTGTGAGGAGTTCATCGCTTAACTGATGAGTGGCTGCACCGATTACATAAATATTCAAGCAGCGCAATAAAGCACTAGGTGCTGTTAAAAACGAGGGCGAATCATGATTGCCCGCCGTAATTACTACGTGCCGACAAGTAGTATTACCCACCGCACGCAAAAACGAGTAATACAATTCTTGCGCTTGATTACTAGGGGTGGTGGTATCAAACACATCACCCGCCACGATTAACACATCGATGCGCTCAGTACGAATAATCTCTACTAGCCACGTTAAAAATGCCGCAAATTCGCTATAACGCTTTTTACCGTAGAGTAAGCGCCCCAAATGCCAATCAGAAGTATGGAGTAGTTTCATAGTGCCACTAAATCCGCTTTTAAACCCATCGCTTGATCAGCAAAAATGCGTGCATCCATGTGCTTCAAATCAGGGGCAATAGCGGGTTTAAAATCCATTTGTGCCAATATATCACGCTCTAAATCTACTCCGGGGGCGATTTCGATCAGTTCAAGTCCAGTAGCACACAGGCGAAATACCGCCCGCTCGGTGATGTATAACACGGGACGTTTAGACGCAAAGGCGACTCGTCCACTAAAGGTACGATGCTCCACTGCTTTAACAAATTTACGGGTTTTACCTTCTTGCACAATTTGGAGTGCATTATGGGCAATAGCGAGTTCTAAAGCGCCTGCGGTAAAGGTTCCCACGAAAACCACTTTTTTAGCATTTTGTGAAATATTGATAAACCCCCCCGCGCCCGCTAGTTTCGCGCCAAACTTGCTCACATTGAGATTGCCTTCTTCATCCGCCTGTGCGAGTCCTAAAACCGCAATATCCAGTCCACCCCCATCGTAAAAATCAAATTGGTTAGGTTGATCTAAAATCGCTTGGGTATTAGTCGCTGCACCAAAATTTAAGCCTCCTGCTGGAATACCCCCAATCACGCCCGGTTCCGCTGTTAAGGTCATAAGATTAAAAATATCCTCTTCAGCCGCAACCGCTGCCACGCCTTCAGGCATACCAATGCCTAGATTAACCACTGCACCGACTTGCAACTCCATTGCGGCACGACGTGCAATAATTTTACGTTCATCCAAAGGAATCGGGGCAATGGCGGATACGGGCACACGTAACTCACCGGAAAAGGCAGGATTATACGGCTCTATAAAGGTTTGTTGTTGATATTCGGGCTTTTCTGCCACCACGATAGCATCGACTAATATTCCCGGAATTTTCACCAGTTTAGGGTTTAATGTACCGCGCTCAGCAACACGCTCTACCTGAGCAATCACAATACCACCACTATTATGCGCTGCCATTGCTACAGCTTGTGCTTCTAGGGTGAGCGCTTCTTTTTCCATGCTGATATTGCCATCTAGATCAGCCGTCGTACCGCGAATAAGGCCGACCTGAATCGGAAAACCTTTATAAAACAGATATTCCTCACCATCGATGTCGAGTAGGCGTACTAAATCTTGTTGGGTCAAAGTATTGAGCTTGCCACCGCCAAAGCGTGGATCAACAAAAGTGCCTAAGCCTACTCGCGTGAGCGTTCCGGGTTTACCCGCTGCAATGTCGCGGAATAAGTGACAAATGACCCCTTGCGGTAAATTCCACGCCTCAATTTGATTAGTAGTGGCTAGCTGACCTAGTTTAGGCGCTAAGCCCCAATGCCCACCAATCACACGTTTAACTAAACCTTGATGCCCAAAATGATTGAGTCCTCGGTGTTTACCATCCCCTTGTCCAGCGGCATAGACTAGAGTGAGATCTTTAGGATAGTGAGCGGGCGCGGGCAGGTCGGGATTAGTCAGGTGGTTTAAGTATTCTAGATACAGTTCTTCTACCGCTACGGCAATATTTTCCGCAAACCCTATGCCAATAAAGCCACTGGTCGCTACCGTATCCTGTGCCTGAATGAGACTCGCGGCTTGGCGGGCTGTGAGTAATTTTGAATGAGCATTAGGATATAAAGCCGTAAAACGTGCATGTTGTTTCATAGAAAATACTCAAACCGATAATCATAAAGCTTGAATTATAACGAGCTTAAGGCACTAAGCACTAATTGCACTGAGCTAAGATCAAAAAGCTCCCACCATTTATCGTTGAATTAGTCGCGTTTAGCCTATTAACCCCTTAGACTCTAAAGCTTATTAGCTAAGCCTCGCTACACTCAATACACCTTATTGGAGTTTGGAGCTATAGTATGAATAACAAAAAAATAGCCTTATCAATCAATTTATTAATAATTTTAAATCCAAATATAGTCAACTCTTACGCTAGCTATAATGCTAACACTTCTAAAATAGAACTAGCTTCGCTGGTGGTGTTGACCATGATGCAGCCTAGTGTGCCAGTACGAGAATCTAGTGAGCTTAGACCCGTGCCCGTCGTTGAGGCGGTTGATTATTTGAGTTTTAAACCCGATTTAGCTTTACGTAAGCAGTTTACACAACAGTTTGTGGAGCGCATTCAAGAGCAAAATCCGGTGGGCGCGGAGACACTAAGCTCTTTACAAGCACAGGGCGATATTATTGAGAGTATTCAAACCACGCTGAATGCTAAGGGTTTAACAGTCACTCATTTGGCAGATGCTTATGTGGTATGGTGGGTGAGTATGTGGCAAGCTGCTCAGGGTAAAACTACCGTATTAGAGCGCGAAACGGCGCAGGCGGTAAAAGAACAAGCGACTAAGGCACTATTAAATACCGGTGTGTTTAAAGATGCCAACGATAGCACTAAGCAAGAATTAGCCGAGACTTTATTACTGCAAGCTTTATTACTAGACGCAGCCTTAGAGCAAGTGAAATCTGATCCTTTGTTGCTAGAGCAACTGAGTGAGTCCGTAATCAATGAGGCTAAACAGTCAGGCTTAGAGCTAGATAAGATGCTATTGACCCCTAATGGGTTTGTGCCCACCTCGTAATCAATTAACCTTAGCAAGATTAGGTAGTGATAGGGATTCTATTTCTAGCTCGGAATATAATTCCTTCCACTCCACAATGCGCAAGCTACCATCCCATTCTTCCACCAACGCGGTAAAGCTTTCTACCCAGTCACCATCATTACAATACAGTACCTCATGAATCATCCGTGTCTCGGCATGATGGATATGCCCACAGATCACACCCTGTAAACCACGGCTGTGAGCCGCCTTAGCCACGGTTTCTTCAAAAGCTGAGATAAAGTTAACCGCAGATTTAGTCTTATGTTTGAGATATGCCGATACTGACCAATACGGATAGCCTAAGGCGCGACGCAGTTTGTTGTACACGGTATTAATGCGCAGTAAATGGGTATAAGCCCAATCACCTACCTTAGCTAGCCAGCGAGCAAACTGCATCACGCCATCAAATTGATCGCCATGCAAGACTAAAAACTGCCGTCCATCAGCGGTGGTATGAATCACCTCATCCTCAAAACGGATAGCACTGATTTGATGATGCAAAAATGAGCGTAAAAACTCATCGTGATTACCACTAATATAAATCACCTCGGTTTCACGTTGGGCGCGTTCAAAAATCAAATGCACAATTTGGTCGTGAAACCCATCCCAATACCAGCGCTTCTTGAGTGCCCAGCCATCGACAATATCGCCTACTAAATACAGTTGCTGGCTGGTATTGTGCTGCAAGAAATTAAGCAATAATTCGGCTTGACACCCTTTAGTGCCTAAATGCGTGTCTGAAATCCAAATGCTGCGGTATTTGCGGGCGCGTGGAGGTCTATTCATAGGCAAGTACTCCTAGGACTATAGTGAGCCAGAAGCGCATACCGTCCCCATAAATAACGCATCTGTAATTGACCCTGTGATTGTAAAGAGACAGTCTGTAAGTAATCGGGAACCTGTACATCAGGATGTACCTGAAACCACGCTAACCATTGCTTGAGTGCCGCTTGCATCCAACGTGGTAAAGCGCTTTGATCAGCGAAATCAACGAGGTGAAGCGTACCGCTAGGTTTTAATAAGGTTAGTGCGTGGTCAAAAGCTAAGCGCCATTCGGGTATCATTGATAATACGTAAGAAAACACAATATGATCAAAGGCTTGTTGCACACCTAGCTGCTCTAAAGTCAGTTCCTGTGCCAGACCTTGTTTAAAATGTATAGTCGAGGCTGATTGAGGTGTTAACCTACGTTGGGCTTGTTCGAGCATGAGCTGTGAAGCATCGACACCATATAAGGCATGCTGGGGATAACGCTCATGTAATTGGAATAAATTGCGCCCCGTACCGCAGCCTATTTCTAGTAAAGTGTCCTGCGGCTCTAAGCTAATTTCATTCAGCAGGGTATCGCGCCCCCATAAATAATATTTACGTGATCCATCATACACATAGCGCTGATAGCGATACTGCTTATCCATGCGCTCGGCAGCCGTTAACGCAGTTAAATTAGCGGAGTTAATGGGTGTGATAGACATGGAACCCACCATAAATCGCTGAACGATCTTGTTGGAACAGTTGTTGCGAAAGCTCTGCCTCGTACTCAATACGTGCTCTAAGCGCTGGTTTTAATGCCGTTTCTAGCGGCGATGCAGCGGCAGCGGTGCGGAAAATAATACGGCTTTGCGGTTTACCTACCCGTACTACTTCAGTCCATAATTCATTTAATACTTCATCACTCATCCAATCTTGGGCATCTAAAAACACAAAGCGGTCATAACTATTCGCTGGCTGTTGTTTTAAGAAAGTGATCATGGAGCCTAGGTGAGTATCCACCTTATCTAATTGTTGTTTAATGGTTTGATAATGTTCTGCTTTTAAATAATCAGGCAGAGCTTGGCGCTTAGCATGATCATAGCTATGACTGAAGGCTTGCCACGCAAAATAGTTGTCTTTAATCGGGAAATCACAAGCGAGGCGTTTGACACGGGTACGATATTGCTCGATTAAATTGCCCTCACGTTTCATAGCCTGATATTGTTGTGGCGGAATACCGAGGCTAAAAACCGACATAGGTAATTTACCCAAAAAACGTACTAAGCGATTATCAAAGAAAGGTGCAATATGTTGTTTAAAAATCGCTTCTTGTTCATACAGACTATGAGCGCTTAATAATTTAGTCGGTTGATAATTCGTGCGACGTGCGATCCAATGTAAAAAACGCATAAAATAACCAAAGCGAGTATGGCGATATAATCCCTCTTTAAATAAATGAATACGTCGCTGCCCTAATATATTGCGTCCTTGCCAGAATTGTTCAGTACTTTTATCTAAATGCGGGCGAATATGCAGTTCATATTGATCAATATTTTGTGCTGATTGAGCTTTACCAAAAAAGCGATAAAAGCTGGTGTGATCAGGTAAATGTTTAAAAGCGGCAATTTTTAAACGAGTTAGTTGTAAGTGATAGGGATTCAGATCAATAGCCGTAATATGAGCAGGCGATTCTATTAAATAATTCAATATATTACAGCCACCAGAGGCGATGGTGAGAATGCGGCTTTCAGCATTAAGCGCTAAGGCTTTTAAATCAACGGCGGGATCTTCCCAAATCTGATTGTAAATAAAACTATTAAACCAAAAGCTAAATAGACGTTGTTGTAGTCCCATTAGTGAAGTGGCTTGATCTTGATGCACCGCGTGTTGTAATGCAGTACTGGCAGAATCGCTCATATAAGGTAATGCTCTTTATTAGTTAATTGGTATAAAAAGCTAATAGTTTTATATGACGCCAAGATGACAATTAGTTGACGCTTAGATGAATTAAGTAGTCATTCAAAAGTTATCGAGCATTTCTTCCGCAGTCGCTGTGAATACATCCTTGTACGCTTCAAGGCGGCCTCCCTGCCGCCAAGACTGCTCCAGAAATACCCGATAATTTTCACTCAAGTATTTATCAATCTATTCATATTTAATGAGTCTGTAAACAAAGTGTCACTGCATTGTCACAGAGCCTTTTTAAGCTAATTCGTATAACGATTAAGGCTTTAAGGAGTTATTTATAATGACCATTTCTGCCCATACTACTCCGAATCGACGCGCTATTATTCCGGCACTGCAAGTACAATTAGCTAGCACAGCAGAGCAAGTATTAGCCTCGCAACGGCTGCGCTATAACATTTTTGCGCTAGAGCAAGGAGCGCGTTTGGCATCAGGTCATGAGGGCATTGATCAGGATGAGTATGATGCTTTTTGTGAGCATATTATTGTGAGTGTGGTAGAAACAGGTGAGGTCGTCGGCTCCACTAGAATTTTAACGCACGGTGCTGCGCAACAAGCGGATGGATTTTATTCTGAAACAGAATTTGATTTAGGGCAGTTATTACCGCATTTAAGTGCGCGGACTATTGAAATTGGACGCACTTGTATTCATCCACATTTTAGAAATGGGGCTGGGATTGGTATGCTCTGGTCAGGGTTAGCCCAGTTTATGATTCAACACCAAGTCGAGTATTTATTTGGGTGTGCCAGTGTCAGTTTGGCGGATCAGGGTGCACAAGCCCTAGCTATTATGCAGGAAGCTCGCAGTACTCATTTATCCCCAGACACGATGCGCGTGACACCACGTTTACCTTTAACCTCTAGCGTGACTGCGGTACAAGCACATATGCCCCCTTTGCTTAAAGCGTATTTAAAATTAGGTGCGTGGGTGGCAGGAGAGCCTTGTATTGACCCCGACTTTAATGTGGCCGATTTGTTTATTCTCTTAGACATGCGCAATCTTAATACCCGTTACCATCAGCATTTTATGCAATCCAGTGTAGGTTCCCCACGTACCAAGGCGGGTTTGTTACAGGCAGCTTGAGAGTGGCATTATTCCATTATACTGATTACTAACCACTCGCTTCTTTCTAGTTCGTTCAATACATAAAGTCTAAGGCGCAGGGATGCGCCGTTTTTTTAAGGGTAAATAGTCAAGTCGCTTAGCTTACACTATGGTTATAGGAGCAACTCACTAAGGATTAGTTTATGAGTGTCTATACGATCCCACAGCAGTTAATAGGCTTAATCGTTTGGCTAGTGATTACTTTTATTGCCGCCGTTTTGGGTGCTCAAGCCTCGATTAATGCTCCTGAATTCTATCAAAGCTTACAATTACCGAGTTGGGCGCCACCCGCATCCGTCTTTGGTCCAGTCTGGACAGTGCTTTATCTACTTATGGCACTAGCCGCATGGTGGGTATGGCGGGCGCAAGGCTTTTTGGCGGCTCGTGAAGCCTTAAGTGTGTATCTGATTCAATTGGTTTTTAATGCCTTATGGAGTTGGGCATTTTTCCAATGGCATAATGGAGCGCTAGCGTTTGGGATTATTATAGTGTTGTGGTTACTTGTGGCTGCTACTATCAACCTATTTTGGCGCATTAAGCCTCTATCAGGGGCATTGTTATTACCTTATTTGGCATGGATTAGTTTCGCCGCTGTATTAAATTGGACAGTATGGCGCATGAATCCGGCTTTATTAGGGCAATAAATAGCAGCGCATCTCAACCAATCTAAGTTAACTCTAATGAGGGATGATTGATGGCTCAACCATTAGAATTCAATGTACTAGGTACTGAACTAGAACTATGCAGTACTCAGCCAATGACAGGATTTTATCGGACTGGTAGTTGTTCAACGGATGCCTATGATCGCGGTTCGCATACGATTTGTGTGCGGGTGACTCAAGCCTTTTTAGACTATAGTCTGAGTCAAGGTAATGATTTGATTACGCCTCGCCCTGAGTTTAACTTTCCGGGCTTAAAAGAGGGTGATCAGTGGTGTGTGTGCGCGATGCGTTGGCAAGAAGCGTTGGATGAAGGAGTTGCGCCGCGTGTGTTGTTACGGGCAACTCATCAAGCAGCCTTGAAAATAGTCTCCTTAGAAGACCTTAAACGCTTAGCGGTCGATTTAAATTAGGTGGCTACTGACTATCTGTGATAGTATGAATTAGTTACTCTCTCATTCTCTCTGTTAGCTTAAGTCAAGCATTGCTGTTTTCTCTTTAGCTAATCTTGACTATTTTGCTCTTGAATTTCTGTTTGTTGCCCATATCTAGTGCATAAGTATTCGATAATTAGTGCGTGACTACCAAAGGTTGTGCGTTAGTTATCTCAATATTAGACATTGATCTTAGCTATTGTTATGGGATTAAGAAAATGCCATCACGTCATATTAATCACATGTGGGTTGAGGCGTGTGAATTGCTTTCTCAGGCGGAACGATTACAACAACAATTTTTTCGCCCCTCCCCTGTGGCCCGACAACCGACTTGGGAACCACCGATTGATTTGTTTGAAACCGCTGAGAGTATTTACTTAACGGTTGCCTTACCCGGTGTTGATCCCGAACGTATGGAAGTTTATTTGAGTAATGGTGTGATCGTAGTGAATGGGATTCGCCCCCTACCACGCTTTGCTCAAGCAGCCCATATTCACCGTATGGAATTACCCTACGGTCATTTTGAACGTCGCATTCCGCTACCTGCCGGACAGTATGAGTTAAACTCTCATCGCCTTCAGCATGGCTGTTTGCAACTCAAGTTACATAAATTGTGAGGTTACGCTATGACTGAATCGAATGTTCGCGCAGCGCAAGGGTATGAATCTACCGCCTCAAACTTGCCTGACGATCTATTAATTGTCCTTCCTACTCGGAATATGGTGTTATTTCCGGGCGTAGTAGCGCCCATCACCTTAAACCGTGAAACCAGTATTAGTACGGCTCAAGAAGCTATCCGCCAAGGTAAACGGCTAGGCTTAGTATTACAACGCTATCCAGAACAAGATAATCCCAGTATTGATGATCTCTATTCGATAGGGATTCAAGTCAATATTTTGCGCTATGTCACTACCAAAGACGGTAGCCATCATTTAGTGGTACAAGGGGAAGAACGTTTTAAGGTATTGGATTATGTGATTCAGGGGGGTGCTTATTTAGGTGCAAAAGTACAAGCACTGCCCGACCCCGATAATCATGATCCTGAAATTGAAGCCAGAATGCGCCATCTACAACAAATGGCACTAGAAGTCGCAGAGCTATTACCCCAGCTACCTAGTGAAGTGACTCAAACGCTACAAAACATTAAAGATGCAGGGGCGCTAGCGGATTTAATTGCTAATTTTATGGATATGACCCCAGAGGCTAAACAAGCACTATTGGAGGTTACGGATTTAGAAGCGCGTTTAGATAAAGTCTCCGAGCTATTAACACACCAATTAGAAGTATTGAAGCTCACCCATGAAATAGACAAAAAAGCGCGTGCTTCAATGGATGAGCGCCAACGTGAGTATATGTTGCGTGAACAGCTTAAGACCATTCGTAAGCAACTAGGTGAAGATGATAGTAATAGTGCTGAACTAGAAGAGTTACGCTCGCGCTTAGAAGAAGCACAATTACCCGATGAAGCCTATGAACAGGCTAAAAAGGAGTTGCGCCGTCTAGAGCAAATGCAGGATTCATCGAGTGAGTACTCTATGATTCGTACTTACTTAGAATGGTTGGCTGAAGTGCCTTGGAGCCAGTTAGATACTGAGAATATTAATATTACTAAAGCGAGACAGATTCTCGATGATGAGCATTTTGGCTTAGAAAAGGTCAAGCAGCGCATTATTGAATATTTAGCGGTGCGTAAACTCAATCCACAAGGGCGTAGTCCCATTCTATGCTTTGTTGGTCCCCCTGGTGTAGGTAAAACCTCAATGGGGCAAAGTATCGCCCATGCGATGGGGCTGGAGTTTGTGCGTGCAAGCTTAGGTGGAGTGCATGATGAGGCGGAAATTCGCGGGCATCGGCGTACTTATCTAGGCGCATTGCCCGGCAATATTATCCAAGCTCTGCGCAAAGCAGGCACACGCAATCCAGTCTTTATGCTGGATGAGATTGATAAATTAGGCGGCGGTGGTTTTCACGGTGATCCTTCAGCCGCTTTGCTAGAAGTGCTTGACCCTGAGCAAAATAGCACCTTCCGAGATAACTATTTAGCCTTGTCGTTTGATTTAAGCAATGTCGTATTTATTGCAACTGCTAATGTGCTAGATGCGATTCCGACTCCATTGCGTGATCGGATGGAGGTGATTGAGCTACCGGGCTATACCGAGGAAGAAAAGGTTGAAATTGCCAAGCGTTATCTGATCAAGCGCCAATTAGCCAACAATGGTTTATTGGTAGAGCAGGTAGTGATGACTGAAGCAGCCCTACGGAGCATTATTAGTGATTATACCCGTGAAGCGGGAGTGCGTAATCTCGACCGTAAGATTGGAGCGGTATTGCGGCGTGTGGCGGTACAAGTCGCAGAAGGGGCAAGTACTCCGATTCGGATTGATGTTGAGCAAGTACTCAATATTTTGGGCGCTCAGCGTTTTGAAAGTGAAGTGGCGATGCGTACCAGTATTCCGGGAGTAGCTACGGGGCTGGCATGGACTCCGGTGGGTGGCGATATTCTCTTCATTGAAACTACTAAAATGCCCGGTCATGGTAAATTGATTATTACGGGGCAATTAGGCGAGGTGATGAAAGAGAGTGCTCAGGCTGCTTTAAGTTTGGTGAAATCTAGAGCCAATAGTCTAGGGATTGATCCTAAGCTATTTGACGAACATGATATTCACCTCCACGTCCCTGCTGGGGCGATTCCCAAGGATGGACCTAGTGCTGGAGTAGCGATGTTTACCTCGCTAGTCTCGCTGCTCACAGGGCGCTGTGTGCGTAGCGATGTAGCCATGACAGGTGAAATCAGTTTACGCGGCTTGGTACTACCGATTGGGGGCGTGAAAGAGAAATGCTTGGCGGCGTTACGAGCAGGGATTCATACCGTGTTACTGCCCGCACGTAATCGCAAAGATATAGAAGATGTACCCGAAAACGCCCGTAATCAATTGAACTTCATCTTTATGGAGCGGGTAGAGGATGCAATGAATGCTGCCTTAGAGGTGAATGCATCGATGGTAGCGGCTTATCAATCTGCCGCGTAGTAGAGCGCTTGACTGAGTATTGAAGATAAGTCTCTTAGTACTGTTTTAAAGCACCTCCATTAGTTTTGCACTAAAGAGATGCTTTTTATTTAGCGCTAAGAAATGAGTAAATATCTAGCTAGCTCAAAGTCATCGTGCGTTTCTGGAGCAGTCTTGGCGGCATGGATGCCGCCTCGAAGCGTACACGGACGTATTGATAGCGTCTGCGTAAGACACGCATGATTACGTTGGCTCAAGTACTTACAAGCACTATTTTTTGGCATAAAAGCTGCTAACTAGCCTTATTGGTGCTTAAACAGGTTATTCCATGCTCAAATTGATCACTAAATTACTCACTCCACCGCCAGCGATTTTACTGACCCTAACGCTACCCTATGAAAAGCGCATTATTACCCGTCAACGCGTTGCCTTAGATCAAGGGCAAGATGCAGGCTTGTTTTTAGAGCGTGGCATGAGTCTCAAACACGGCGATTATCTACAGGCTGAAACGGGTGAGGTGGTACAAGTACTCGCTGCTTTGGAAAGCGTTTCAACGGTGCATTGCGAAGACGCGCTTTTATTAGCACGGGTGAGTTATCACCTAGGCAATCGTCATGTACCTTTAGAGATTAGTGTGGGACGAGTGCGTTATCTGCATGACCACGTATTAGATGATATGGTGCGGGGTTTGGGTTTAACAGTGCTGACTGAGCAGGCGAGTTTTGAACCCGAAGCGGGGGCTTATGCAGCAGGTGGGCATAGTCATGCTCATCACGAATACTCACATCCTTATATTAGCTTTCATCATGGACATTGAAACCTCCTCTGATATAGCTTTGCTGCGTTTGATGCACCTAGTCAGTCCCTCGTTACCGATTGGGTCTTTTACCTATTCACAAGGGATTGAATGGGCTGTTGAGCAGGGTTGGGTTAAGACCGTTACGGATTTAAAAGCATGGTTGCTTAATCAACTACAAAGTGGTTTGACCTATGTTGATTTTCCACTATTAAAACGTTTATATGCTGCTGCGCACACTCAGGATAAACAGGCGCTAGAGTATTGGGTTGAGATGCTATTAGCCAATCGTGAAACCTATGAGTTGATGCTGGAGGAAATGAATCGGGGTAGGGCGCTGGCTGATTTGTTGATAGCTTTAGACGTGCCCTATGCTAAGGAGTGGAAACCGATTTTAGCCCAAAGTCAGGCGGCTGGTTTTGCACTAGCTGCGGTGCATTGGCAGATTGCGCTAGATAAAGCGCTCTATGGCTATGGTTGGAGTTGGCTAGAAAATTTAGTGTTATCAGCCGTTAAAATTATTCCTTTAGGACAAACTCAAGGGCAAGCCTGTTTACATCAGCTTATTCCAACGTTATTACCGGCTATTCAGCAAGGTTTACAAGTGACCGATGATGAAATCGGGGGCGCTAATATTGCATTAGCGTTAGCCAGTAGTCGACACGAAACTCAATATACCCGCCTATTTCGCTCTTAGTGATTAGTTAAAGTTAAGTATCGTGTTAACTATTTACCTTGTGGGTAGAATGAGTGCTTGAACGCTTTACCTTTAGCCCTGTTGTTTTATAGTAGTTATGGTTTTAAACATATATTGGTAGCAAAAGGAAGGCGAAATGAATAATCCTTATAAGGCTAAGTTAGCGGCATTAGCCGTATCTTTTGTCACAGGTAGCCTAGGCACAATCGCCCAAGCGAATGAGGTTCAGTTGGTGGGGGTACGCACAGTCAATCCGCCCCCTCCTGTTGTAGTTAAACCTGTACAAAAGCCCGCAAAAAAAGTCGTCAAGAAGGCAGTGGTACATAAAAAAGTCGTTAAAGTCGTACCTCGCCCGAAGCCTAGGACGCAACCTAAACCCAAAATAGCGGTTAATCCAGCGCCTCCTAGACCACCTGTGCAACCCCCTAAACCTGCTCCAAAACCAGTCGTGTCACCTCCTGTACCCCTAATATCCGTCAATCCAGCACCGCCTATGTAATGAAAAATTATTCGTGGCTAGTGTAGTCACTAGCGATGAGCTTGCTATTAAGGGGTAGTGATGCAACCAGCAGAACAAGAACGATTATTAGTGTTTTGGCAACATCAAGTATTGGCTGAATATGCTTCAGCCTCTATGACAGCGCATTTCACTCATTGGCTGATTCAATTAGGAGCGCCCTTAGAGCTAATTCGCCAAGCTCTAACTATTGCTCAAGATGAGGTCACACATGCAGAAGTTTGCCATCAAGTCGCAGTGAGCTTAGGGTCTGATCAGCCCTTGGATACTGCGAGTGCACAAATGAGTTTTGCCGCGCCATTTATCGATCCGCGTAAAAACTGCTGTGCGGCTTTACTTAATTTTTATTGTTTAGGTGAGACGGCGGCAGTACCTCTATTTGCAGCGATGCGTAAGGATACTACTGAGCGGCTACCTTTACAGGCTTATGAGCGTATTATTGAGGATGAGCCACGCCATTCAACTTTTGGGTGGCTAGCGTTGGCTTGGGTAGATGAGGTTTGGAGTGAGGCTCGCGCTTGGTTGCAAGAGTTATTTCCTCTAGCTTTAGAGCGTATGGCAGAGCAATATTATTGCGAAAGCGAGTATCAGCCGATTTTGTCTACTACAGAACTAGAATGGGGTATGTTACCGCGCTTAACTTATACTCATCTGTTTGAAAGTAAAATCATTCCCCTCTATGCCAAGCATTTGCAATATTATGATATTGATGTAGTCGCTCAATGGCAGCAATTAAAAAACCGTAGATTTGCTTAAGTGCGCTCTTTAAACGCTTATCAACTCAAGCTCTTAGGTGTAGTGCTCATGGTCGGTGATCATGTGCATTATTTCTTTATGGAATGGGGCGCACCAACCCTTTTAAATGCTTTGGGGCGCATAGTTGCACCGATTTTTATCTTTTTAAGTGTTGAAGGCTTTATTCATACTCGTAGCCCAGAGCGCTATATGTGGCGCTTATTAGTGGGTTCTTGGGTAATGGCTCTGGGTAGTGGGTGGCTAGCATGGAGGCTACCTACTGAAAAAGCGCTCTTTGCTAATATTTTTGCCAGCCTCTTTATGGGGCTATGGTTCATGTACTTTACTGATTTATTGCTAAAGCACTCTAGATCTAACCCCTTAGCTTTGGGGAAAATCCTATTGAGTGCCCTAGCTATGCTGCTACCTTGGTTACTAGATCTGGCTAAGGTGAGTGTATTAGGTCAAGAACCTGTCAATTTGCCTTTGCTTACTGCATTGAATTTTATTCCTAGCCCACAGTTTATCGAGGGCGGATTATTATTTCTAATTTTAGCTTTATGGTTTTACTACACGCGCTCGTTGTGTTGGGTGCAGTTATTGGGGCTAATAGTCCTTAGCCTAGGACTTTATTGGCAAACGAACGCTACAGAACGTTGGTCGATAGATTTGCAGTGGATGATGGGTTTAGCAGCGCTACCGCTAGCGCTGTACAATGGGCAGCGTGGCAAAGAGCATAAATACTTTTTCTATCTTTTCTATCCTTTGCATCTTTGGGCGCTGTATGGATTGTATTATGTGGTGCTGACACTAGCGGTTATAAAATAGCTTGCGACCCTATCACTTTATGCGCATGCTAGCCACTATGACTAATAACAGCTAAATTTTGCATGAGCACTTGGTTTATTTCAGACTTACATCTCTTTCCTAACCGTCCACATAGTATGGCTCTGCTGCTCCAGTTTTTGGATTACTTAGCACGCCATCGCCCTCAAGGTTTATATATTCTAGGTGATTTGTTTGAATATTGGGTGGGGGATGATGTGCTAGCGCATCCATTAGGCGTTGGATTTATGCCGGTGGTAGAGGCATTTAGTCGTTTGAGTGCCCAAGGTGTACCTATTGCTTTTCAGCATGGTAATCGGGATTTTTTAGTGGGAAAGGCTTTTGCCGCACAAACGGGTTTTATTCTATTGCCCGATCAGCATTTAATTGATTTATATGGTATTCCCACTTTACTGATGCATGGGGATAGCCTATGTACCGATGATCATGCTTATCAACAATTGCGTACCCAGTTACGCAATCCTCAGTGGCAAGAGCAGTTTTTATCCCTCCCGCTAGAGCAACGTATTGCACAAGCACAAGCCTTACGAGCCGAAAGTCAGGCTCAAATGCATACTAAAGCGGAGACTATTTTGGATGTTACACCCGCAGCCGTGAAGGATGTGATGCAGCAGTATCAGTTGACCCAGTTGATTCATGGTCATACACACCGTCCTGCAATCCATAAGTTTTTTATCCACGAACAGTATTGCAAACGCATAGTTTTGGGGGATTGGTACGGTACTAAAGGTAGTTTCCTCAAAGTAGATGCGCAGAGCGTGCGTTTATTAGCCGATTATTATAAGGGTGATTAGTGTTGTGATAGCTATTTTATTAATGCCCAATAAACGTATTCTTGTAATAAGCTAAAGTGTGGTAATTAAGTCTCAGTGGTAACGATACTACACACAATTAAAAGTGTTTCTTTAAAAGTCATACCAGTGTTATATAATCGCTCACGTGAGAGATACATAATAAATATGACTGTATACCACCGCTTAGGAGGCGATAATTATGCTGACTTTAGATGATTGCCGTGAATTTTGTGGGCTAAATGAATGTCAACTGCGTGCTATTGAGTATAGTGCTCATTTAACCCATATTGAGGCGCTAGCTTTAGCACAAGAAGCTGACCATGATCGGAGTGCTTGCCTGAAAGTAGTTGAATGTCTGTATGATTTTTCAGATCGAGCGTGTAGGAGTCAGGTAACTCCTTACAGCCGCCATGAAATGAGTTATTCGATTCGTCAATATATGAATACTCATCCACAATTTTTCTCTTAGTTAACCTGAATCTATTTTAGTTAAGTGTGGGGTTTGCTGATTGCCAAGCCCCTACTTAATAGGGCTAGTGATTCTATTGTATTAATTAATCAATAGGAGGTGTTGTTTAGTTTTAATCACGAGGGTTTATGAAAAAAATATTATTAATTACATTATTATTCATTCTAGTTATTTTATTTTTTATTTTTGATGCCCAACAGTTTTTAAGTCTCGGTTATTTAAAAGCAAGCCAAGCTCAATTTGCCGAGTGGTATGCACACTACCCTTGGTTAGTCTTAGGCTCATTTTTTGTTTTCTATGTGGCTATTACCGCCTTATCCTTGCCGGGGGCGGCTATTCTCACTCTAGCGGCAGGCGCTTTGTTTGGCTTAGGTACGGGGCTGGTATTAGTATCCTTTGCCTCGTCTATAGGTGCTACCTTAGCGTTTTTAGCCGCCCGCTATTTAGTACGCGATCAGGTACAGCAGCGTTTTGCCCAACCCTTACAAACCCTCAATGCAGGTATAGCCAAAGAAGGGGCCTTATACTTACTGACGTTGCGCCTAGTGCCGCTGATTCCTTTTTTTGTTATCAATATCTTGATGGGCTTAACCCGTATGCCGCTGCGTACTTTTTATTGGGTAAGCCAATTAGGAATGCTGCCGGGTACGCTAGTTTATGTGAATGCAGGAACCCAATTAGGCAAAGTACAATCCACGGCTGAAATCCTGTCACCCGCTTTAGTAGGCTCTTTAGTGTTATTGGCTTTATTTCCGTGGCTAGCTAAGGCGCTTGTCGACTATGTTAAGCGGCAGCGAATCTATCAAGGTTGGTCTAAACCTAAGCATTTTGAGCGCAATATCATTGTCATAGGAGCAGGTGCTGCGGGCTTAGTCAGTAGTTATATTGCGGCGGCTGTTAAAGCCAAAGTCACTTTGATTGAAGCGCATAAAATGGGGGGGGATTGTTTAAATTATGGTTGTGTACCGAGTAAGGCACTCATTAAAAGTGCCAAAATTGCGCATCAGATTGCTACTGCTCGTGAGTTTGGTGTGCTAGCAACAGGACAAGTTGATTTTAAAACCGTAATGCAGCGTGTAGCACAAGTTATTCAAACCGTAGAGCCGCATGACAGTGTGGAGCGCTATACACAATTGGGGGTGGAGGTACTGCAAGGTTATGCAACCTTACAAGATCCTTGGACAGTGCAAGTCGCTTTGCACGAGGGTACGACCCGCACACTCACCGCGCGTAATATTGTGTTAGCAACGGGTGCGAGTCCGGTAGTGCCACCGATAAAAGGGATAGAGCATAGTGGCTATGTCACCAGCGAGACGGTGTGGGAGCGGCTGATGCAGTATGATCAGATACCCCAAGCCGTGTTATTGATGGGAGGCGGGGCGATTAGTTGTGAGCTGGCGCAAGCCTTCCAGCGTTTGGGAGCACAAGTGACCATTATAATACGCGCTAAACGCTTGTTGAGCCGTGATGATGAGGAAGTCGCTGTAGGAGTACAACAACAGCTTGAAGCTGAGGGCGTGAAAATACTCACGGATTGTCAGTGGCTGGAGTGTAAGCAGGATCAAGACGCGCTTAAGTCTGTGGTCTTACAGCGTCAAGGCGAGGTATTCGAGCTGCCCTATGAACTATTAATCTGTGCATTAGGGCGTAAGCCGCGTTTAGAGGGGTTTGGCTTGGAGGCACTTGGTTTGGTGACTGACCCTAATTTAGAGGTAGATGAGTATTTAGCAACACGCTATCCCCATATTTATGTGGCCGGCGATGTAGCTGGAGAATTGCAGTTTACCCATGTCGCTGCGCATCATGCTTGGTATGCCACCGTGAATAGTTTATTTGGTGTCTTTAAGCGCTTTAAAGTGGATAGGCGTGTGATACCGCGTGTGATGTTTACTGATCCAGAAGTCGCTCAGGTAGGTTTAACTGAACAGATGGCACAACAACAAGGGATAGCCTATGAGGTGAGTCGTTTTGAGTTGGCTGAGTTAGATCGCGCCATTACCGAAGGACAGCGTGGTGGTTTTATTAAAGTCCTAACGCCTACTAAATCAGATAAAATATTAGGGGTGACTATTGTGAGTGCCCATGCTGGGGAATTGATAGCCGAATATACCCTAGCTATGAAACAGGGCATTGGACTCAATAAACTCTTAGGAACCATTCATCCTTACCCGACTTGGAGCGAAGCCAATAAGTATGTAGCGGGTGTTTGGAAAAAAGCACATGCACCTAAGCACTTGTTGACACTGGTGGAGTATTTCCATCAATGGCGTTTGAAGTAGCCATCCGTTCATTAGCAAAATAAAAAACCTACTAGGGGTTAGCTAGTAGGTCAATGGGGATTAATTAGAGTTTTTTATATTCGTAGATGAGTCAATTGATTTAAAGGCATGCTATGCCAGCATGTGATCGCGCTCTAGCACTAAACTCGCATGATGGGCTGGGAACATATTGGCAATCATATTAGCGGTTTGTCCCATACGAGGTTTTAAGCGTGGCTTTTCTTGGTGAGCCAATACCGCTAGCGACATGCCTGCTAATAGTGTGTTGAGTTTGCCATTTAATTCTTGCCACACTTGTTGAGCTAAAGCACGTTCACTTTCAGTACCTTGGCTTAACCAAGCGAAATGCTGTTCAGGCTCTTCAACGGCATTCACAATATCCGCCAAATTAATTCTATAAGCGGCACGTTTTAGGTAGTAGCCCCCTCCCGTACCGCGTATACCTTCGACCAAGCCCGCCTCACGCAACCGCGCCATAATTAATTCCATTTGAGGACGCGAAACGCCTAAATGTGCTTGTAAGTCTTTGAGACGTAAGGCTTGTGGTTGATCATGATTAGCTAGTAACACCATACTCATAATAGCGTTCCAGCTTTGTTCCGATAGTGTCATAACTAATCTCCTTGTGGGTATAACGTGTTGTCATGTGATGAACTATAGAGAACTCACATCGGTAAAAAAATTCGATTTTTATAAAATTTCAATTCAATAAAATTGAATATATTAGTTTTTCTTATTTAAAAACCTAACTCAGCTATAGAGCTTATATGAACTAAAAAGGGGCGTGAAACCAACTAGGATGGTATTTTGTCAACACTTATGCACTTTTTTAATAAAAAAACCTAAATAAAACGATTTATTGTCGACAATATAAGGTTGGGTCGGTATGATGCGCTCGCCTCGTATGGCATTTTTACCATCATAAGCTGTCGGAGGAAGAGTCGATGAGCTCTATTAAAATTACCGAATTATTAGGCGATGGCATTGGTCCAGAACTCGCTAAATCAGTGCATGCCATTGCGGATGCTTTACCTGTTACGATTGAATTTGAACCGATTGATTGGTCAGTCGAAACGCGTGAGAAAAAAGGGATAGCTTCGATTGATGAAGCCGAAGTATCCATGCGTGCTACTAAACTAGCATTGAAATACCCTACCGAAACGCGTACCCGTAGCCCGAATGCCTTGATTCGTCGGCGCTTGGATTTTAGTGTGATCTATCGTCCAGCGATTTCGATTAAAGGGATTAATTCTAACTTTAAAGAAAATGTAAACCTGCACATTGTGCGTGTCGCTACCGGTGGAACGTATGATGATCCGGGGCAAAAAATCGGTTTAGATAGTGCTATTTCGGTGCGTATGGTTGAAACACGTCCCTGCTTACATGCCGCTCATTTTGCTTTTGATCTAGCGCGTAAAAAGGGCAATATTTATGGTGGACGTAATTACAGTGTCACTTCTTCTTCTAAATACACGATTCAAAAAGTGACGGATGGTTTATTTGAATCCATTGTAAAGAAAGTGGCGGCTGATTTTAATGATGTGAAGCATAACGTTGAATTATTCGATGCTTTATTAGCCAAAGTCATTATGAAGCCCCAAGACTTTGAAGTCGTGGTAACGCTGAATGAGTACGGTGACTTCTTATCGGATATGGCGTCTGGTCTAGTAGGTAGCCTAGGTACAGGGGCTAGTGGTAACTATTCGTTTACTGATGATTACAAGGTCGATATTGCTATGTTTGATCCTGCGGGGGGTACAGCTCCAGACATCGCAGGTAAAAATGTAGCTAACCCTTCGGCTGTGCTTTTAGCCTTTGGCATGCTGCTTGATCATGTAGATCGTTATGATCTGGGTCATGCTCTACGTCTAGCCTTATTAGGTGCTATTGAGGAGGGCGAATGTACGCGTGACCTCAAAGGCAAACTCAATACGGATGAGTTCACTCAGGTCGTTATTGATCGTATGCAAGATTATTTGCCTAAATAATCATCAATCGTTCTCGACATGCCTAGTCATGGCAAAGCAGAGGTGAAGTTTTCACTTCTCTTTGCCTTGCACTAGTTTCTACTCTCAACTCTCCACAGTTCCTTAGTTTAGTACTTGGTTTCTGGTGTGCTGTTCTTCTACACTGCACTGTCTTTTTTAGCTCAGGTTTATTCCTTTTATGTCTACTGTCCAACGTGCCACCGCGATTGGGGCTATTTCTATTGGTTTATGGGGTACTTTGGCTCTATTGACCAGTCTCACCGAGGGGCGTATTCCTCCTTTTCAATTATTAGCTATGACTTTTAGTGTGGCCTTTGGGGTAATGCTGCTTCATTGGTGGCGTCAGGGAAGTAGTGGTTTGCAGTATTTGCACCAACCCTTATTAGCGTGGGTATTGGGAATCGGCGGGTTATTTGGTTATCACTTTTTATATTTCTTAGCACTAGCGAACGCTCCGGTTGCTGAGGCGAATTTACTGAATTATTTGTGGCCTTTACTAATCGTCGTGTTCGCCTCCTTTTTACCTAATGAAAGGTTGAGAGCGAATCAGGTGCTGGGTTCGCTAATTGCTATTGCAGGTTGTTGGTTATTAATTGGGGGTGGAACCGAAGGTTTTAAAACGCACTATTTAATGGGCTATTTAGCAGCTATTGGTGCAGCAGTCATTTGGGCTACCTATTCAGTAGCGAGTCGTTTAGTGAAACAAGTACCGACCGATGCAGTAGGCTGGTTTTGTGGGGTGACAGCACTATTGGGTTGGTTATGTCATTTTGGGTGGGAGCCTACGGTTTGGCCTAGTAATGCGGTGCAATGGTTTAGTGTGTTAGGTGCTGGTTTAGGACCAGTAGGGATTGCATTTTTTACATGGGACTATGGTGTAAAGCACGGTAATTTGCCCTTATTAGGCGTACTTTCGTATTTCACACCCTTGATTTCGACTTTATTGCTGATTGTATTTGGGCAAGCAGCGTTTACATGGCAAGTAGGCGCTGCGTGTGGAGCGATTATCTTGGGGGCGTGGGTGGCGAGTTATAAAAGTAAAGCTAAATAATAAAGGTAAAATTTTAGTTATCGACAACTGACTCACAGTCATTTATAGTGTGCTCATTAATGACCAGCAGTCAGTTGTGGGTGTATCATGCCTCCTCCCCGTGCCTATCTTCCTGAAGATAAACAACGTAAACGTGAAGACATTCTTAATGCGGCTCAGCATTTATGGACGACTCATTCAGAAGCTTTAAACAGTATGGCAGAGCTAGCCGCCCTCAGCGGTGTAGCTAAAGGGACGCTTTACTTATATTTCCGTAGCAAAGATGAAGTACTTTTGGCACTGCACGAACGTGATTTAGAGCAATTTTTCGGGCGTGTAATAGAACGTGCACGCTTGCCTGAACCCATGCTTTGTAATGAGCTGAGTGATTTACTGATTCACTCTATTCAAACCTCTCCGACTTTTTTACCGCTAGCTTCACTCTGTCATGGACTGATGGAACGTAGTGTAGCACCGGAGGATGCAGAGGCTTTTCAACAACGTATGGCTAGTTATTTGCATGAAGTAGTAGAGGCTTTACGTCCTCATCTGCCGCTGATGAATGAATTAGCTTTAATGCAGTCCTATGCGCAATTATTAGGGCTATGGCAATTATTGCGCCCAACCCCGATTCCTCATCCAGAGTCGGGCTTAACTCAATTTATCTTTGAGCATGTCACCGTAGGGCGTGGTGATTTTTGTGCGGTGCTGCGTCAATCATTAGCCGCTCTTTATAATGGCTTAGCTGTTGCAGAAGGGATACCCCAATGTCAATAAAATCATGGTTAGCATTGAGCCTAAGCCTAGTGCTGCTTAGCGCTTGTAAAGAAAAAGAAGTGGAACAACCCGAACCCACACGCCCCGCTCAAGTATGGCGGGTGCAATCTCAAATCAGTGAGCAAGTGGACACTTATTCCGGCGAAGTCCAACCCCGTAAAGTCACTAATCTATCCTTCCGTCTAGCGGGTAAGGTCGTGGGGCGTAATGTAGAAGTAGGTGAGGCCGTAACAGTAGGGCAAGTATTAGCACAACTGGATAATGAGGATGCCGAGCTTAGTGTTAAGCAAGCGGAATCCAATTTAGATGCGGCAAAAAGTAGCCTGCAAACCAGTCAGGCTAATTTATTAGCATTACAAAATAATGTCAGCGCAGGGCAGGGGGCGGTGTCTTCAGCACGCGGCAATTTAGAAGCCGCTCGCGGGCGTGTCAGTACTGCACAGGGTAATCTCAATGCAATACAAGCTAGCCTTGAATCAGCCCAAGCAGGCGTGGAATCGGCGCGAGCTACTTATGAATCAGCGCGGGCCGCTTTAGGTTCAGCCCAAGCTGAGCTAAAAAATGCCCAATTAGAATTTAGTCGTAGTGCAAAATTAAATCAGCAGGGCTATTTAAGTACCACGATTCTAGATCAACATCGCCAGCGTGTGACTGCGGCTCAAGCGAGTTACAAATCGGTTTATGCCAACGCTCAAGCCGCACTCGCCCAAGTGAATGCAGCACAAAGCAAAGTCAAAACCACCCAAGCACAAATTAAAGCCGCTGAAGGCGATGTAGAGGCTGCACGCGCCAGTGTGTCGGCAGTAGAAGGGCAAGTGCAGACCGCAGAAGCCCAAGTCGAATCAGCTCAAGCTCAAGTAGAGGCAGCACAAGGTCAAATAGGCTCTGCCCAAGCCCAAATCAATACCATTAATGAGCAGACTAAACTTGCCAAAAATCAATCGCGTTATACCGAGCTGACCAGCACCGTGAGCGGTATTGTAACCGATACGTTAGTCGAAATTGGACAAGTGGTTGGAGCGGGGCAAACCATTGTTAAAGTGGCCAATAGTAAAGATCTAGAAGTACACATTAAGCTCAGCGAACAAGCCATTAAACAGGTGCAAGTAGGCACACCTGCGAAAATTAGTTTGTGGGCGGTACAAAATACCTTTGACGGAACGATTAGTGAGATTGCACCCCTCGCTGATGCGAGTCGTTTGTGGTTAGTCAAAGTAGCTATTAAGGAGCCTACCCCTAATTTACGTCTAGGTATGACAGCTAAGGTGTCATTTACTAATCCCTTAGCTAAAGCCGTGTCGTGGTTACCTGCTACTGCCTTATTTCAAAGTGATCAAAAGCCTGCGGTATGGGTCGTGAGTGAGGATAATAAAACAGCATTAAAACCTGTTGAGGTAGAAGAGTATTTAGAGGGTGGTTTATTAGTCTCCGGCTTAGAGGAAGGTTTAAAAATAGTAGCTGCTGGTGTTAATCGCATTCATCAAGGTCAAGATATTATTCCCACTCCCTATACCGGCCAAGCGCGTCCAGCAGGTGAATAAATGAATACGAATTTATCGAGTTGGGCGCTCAAGCATCAAAACTTAGTGCTCTTTATGATCTTTGCGCTCATGGCTTTAGGGGTATTTGGCTATGGCAAACTGGGGCAATCCGAAGACCCGCCTTTTACCTTTAAAGTCATGGTGATTCAGGCGCAATGGCCGGGGGCGACCGCGCTGGAAATGGAAGATCAGGTAGTCAATCGAATTGAAAAGGTCGTGATGGAGTCGCCTTTTGTCGAGACTTTGAGAAGCTATGCTCAGCCCGGTTTTGCAGTGATTACAGTGATTGGGGCGGATAGTGCACCGCCTGAAGAAGTACCCAATTTATTCTACCAAGTACGCAAGCGTGTACAGGATATGACTCATACCTTGCCACAGGGAGTCATAGGTCCCTTTTTTAATGATGAGTTTGGTGACACCTTCGGCAATATTTATGCGCTAACAGGCGACGGCTTTAGCATGGGGCAATTGCGTGATGCCGCTGATGGCATTCGTAAGGAGCTATTGCGCATACCCGATATCGCTAAAGTGTTGCTAATTGGGGAACAATCCGAGCGGGTTTATATTGAGCTGGATAATGATAAGGGTGCGCAACTAGGCATAACGATTCAACAGCTACAGACTCAACTAACTAATCAAAACCTCATGGTAGCGAATGGAGTGTATAGCACCAGTACCGATCGTATTGATGTCTATGCCTTGGGGCGTTTTAAAAATCTATCTGATGTCAAAGCCATGCCCATTAAAGTGGGTGATCGCACCGTGCGCCTAGATGAAATCGCAACTGTCAGGCGTGGCTATGTAGACCCAGCAACGGATGGCATGCGCTTTATGGGACAACCTACCTTGGGTATCGGTGTGTCTATGAAGGCGGGCGGAGATATTATTAAGTTAGGGCAAAATCTGGAGGAAGCGTTTAAACGCATTCAGGCGCAACTCCCGATTGGTATGGATTTGCATCGTGTTAATGATCAGCCCACGGCGGTTAAAACTTCCATTCGTGAATTTCTGCAAGTCGTAGTTGAAGCGGTTGTGATTGTACTGGCGGTGAGTTTTTTTAGTTTAGGAGTGAGAGCGGGTACAGTGGTGGCTTTATCCATCCCTTTAGTGTTAGCAGGTACATTTTTTGTGATGTATTTGTTTGATGTGGGGCTACATAAAATCTCTTTGGGGGCGCTGATTTTAGCCCTAGGCTTATTAGTGGATGATGCGATTATTGCGGTAGAAATGATGGCACTTAAATTAGAGCAGGGCATGGATCGGGTGAGTGCAGCGAGCTATGCCTATAGTACTACTGCTTTTCCTATGTTGACGGGAACCTTTGTGACCGTCGCAGGCTTTTTACCGATAGCTACGGCCGCCTCTGCTACAGGTGAATATACCCGCTCTATTTTCCAAGTGGTGACCATTTCGCTAGTGCTCTCGTGGTTTGCAGCGGTCATTATCGTCCCATATTTGGGCTATCACTTACTCAAAGAAGAACATCATGGAGAAAAGAAAAAGGGGCTATTTAGTTGGCTAGGGCGTATTAAGGATGCTTTTGCTAATGGTTTCACGCGCTTTTTTAAAGGTCTAATTGCATTATGTGTGCGTTTTCCATTGACGGTAATTGTATTAACCCTCATTAGTTTTGGTGCAGCAGTCTATAGTTTCCAATTAGTACAGCAACAATTTTTCCCTGAAGCCACCCGTTTAGAATTATTAGTAGACTTAAAATTACCAGAAGGCTCGTCCCGCGAAGCTACTGAAAATGAAGTGAAAAAGGTTGAAGTGTTCCTCAAGCAACAATTAGAGCATATTGATAATTATGCGGCTTATGTGGGGGCGGGTTCACCGCGTTTCTATTTACCGCTCGATCAGCAATTACCTAATCCTAGTTTTGCCCAGTTTGTTATTACCACGAAAAGCATTCCTCATCGTGAAGCGTTACGGGTAAAGCTGATTGAGTTAATCGATAGTGAGCAATTTTCTCAATTAAGAGGACGGGTATTAAGGCTCGAAAATGGTCCTCCAGTAGGTTATCCCGTGCAGTTTCGCGTAGTGGGTGATGATTTATGGGTACTGCGTGATTTAGCCGAACAGGTTGCAACGATTATGCGTGGTAATCCTAATTTGCGAAATGTGCATTTAGATTGGAATGAATTACGTAAATCACTGCAATTAAAAATCGATACTGAAAAAGCCATCGGTTTAGGTATTACCCAAGCGACTATTAATCAATCCATTTATGGTGTGATTCAAGGAATACAGGTAGGCGAGTTTAGGGAGCGTGATCAGACTATTCCTATTTTATTACGTGGGGGTGAAAATGAGCGTAAGCAACTCAATCAGCTCTTAACCTTTAATATCCCCACCGCAACCGGCGCTTATGTACCCCTAGGTCAAATTGCTGAGTTGGTCGAAACACAAGAGGAAAGTATTATTTGGCATCGTGATCGTACTCCTACTATTACAGTGCGCGGTGATATTTATAATAAAGTGCAAGCTCCTACAGTGACTGCTGAAGTCTTATCACGTATGAATGAGTTTAAGGCTAAATTACCCTTAGGCTATGAGTTACAGGTGGGGGGTGCGGTAGAAGAAAGTGAAAAGGGCAGTGTGTCGATTGCCGCTGGAGTGCCTTTATTTATTGGGGTAGTACTGACCTTATTAATGCTGCAATTACAAAGTTTTCAGCGTGTGATTATGGTGGTCTTAACCGCACCCTTTGGCATTATTGGGGTAGTTATATTTTTATTGAGTTTTGATAAGCCCTTTGGTTTCGTGGCAATGCTGGGAACTATAGCCTTATCGGGCATGATTATGCGTAACTCAGTCATATTAGTGGATCAAATTGATCGTAATATTGAGCAGGGTATGATTCCTAAAGAGGCCGTTGTTGTGTCTGCTGTAACGCGATTTCGCCCTATTATGCTCACCGCCTTAGCCGCTATATTAGCCATGATTCCTTTATCCCGCAGTGTGTTTTTTGGTCCAATGGCAGTGGCGATTATGGGCGGTTTATTAATTGCGACACTATTAACCTTATTATTTCTGCCTGCGGTCTATACCGTTTGGTATAAAATGGTCTACGGGCGTAAACAGTTTGCGGGTGAAAATAAGGAGATCCCACTTTTATAAGGATAGATTAATTTGTTGGGCTATTTTAGTAGCGAGATGCTTAAAATCTGACAAAGCATCTCGTGCTGCATTAGCATGGCTACCTATAGCACCGTCAGCTGGTGTTAAGGCGAAAACCGGCTTGTGATGCTCCTGTGCAAGCGGTATTAGGCTACGATAATGTTTAATCGTAGCCAAACAATAAGGATCATCAGCTTGTGCCATCTCTGCTGGTGTATTCTCACCCAATACTGCTTCTCGATATACGGTGGGAATGCGTTTGATCCATTTATCATAAGCCATAACAGGGCGACCAAGACGCATAATAGGTTGCTGGCAAAGATAACCTATCGGTTTCATCTGACCAATTGGCAAGCGAAAATCTGGGTATTGGTGTGCTTCACGGCTGTCTTTCCAGTTATTCAAGCGCTTTTGCCATAAGCTTTTCCAGCTTCTTAAAGTTGGCCCCAAATTGCGTAAACCTTGTAGAGAAAATAAATCAGCACCCAATGGAATCACAACATAGTCCGTAGCAATCAGCACTGAACGATTAATCGCCCCCAGATTTGGACCAATATCGACCAGAATAATATCAGCCTGAACCTTACGGGCAGCCATGTGCATCACTTGCCAAAAAGAACTGAGAACGCGCATAGGACGATACAAGTTGTTATCCCCCATACTATTAGGCCACTCTTTAGAAAGTTCATCTTCATAGCCTGACAGACTGACATCGCCTGGTAAAAGATAAAGATCAGTAGCGATAGTTTGTAAGATTGGCTCTGCTATATCACCTACCCCCACTAATGGTTTGACACACTGATATATGGTTGAGCCAGAGGTCGAATTATTCCAAAGGGTCTCAATTTGATCTTCATCCAAAAACGCCGCAGTCAAGTTGGCTTGAGGATCAAGGTCAATAATGACCACGCGCTTACGTAAATTAGCAAACATCCACGCAAGATGATAAATCAGCGAGGTTTTACCTACCCCACCTTTATTATTAAAAAAGGTTAGAACAGGAGGGGTCATATCTTGCCTCTTAAAATGCAAACAACAGCACTTTGGCTAGTTTCAAACTCAGGTTCAGGATTACCATTTCTTTCCATTTCACGCCTAGCAACAGCAATGCCTCGCCCGAAAGCTTGAATAAAGCCCAAGGTTTTCAGCACATCACCAATATTCGGATTGCGATAGTCGGTAATACCCGCTCTACCAAAATTCTCGCTAGTTACATTGCCATATGGTCCACCAGGACTATGAATTTCAATGCGATCATTGAACCAATAGACTCGAACAGGAGCATTAGTATTTTCATAGGTACGATGTAATACTGCATTATAAAGAATTTGCTGCATAGCAGCAGGTGGGTAGGGCATGGTTTTCTGGTGGGTTGGCATGGATGTAATATCGATGAGAGTACGGTTATGCGCTTTAAGCTTTTCCTCAGTACGTCTAAGCATTTCTGCTAATGATCCACCGATATTTGCCTCGTCTATAACAGGATCAGCTAACTCTGAGCCGTCAATACGAAGAAATTGAATATAAGCTCCCGTTAGGTAGTCTTGAGCGCTCTTACCGATGGCGAGCAAACCTGTTACCGTAGGGATCGGATCATCTAGCGAGGTAATCATTTTACAAGAAGCAAGACGTTGCTCGTAACTGCGTCCATTTTCTTCCAGTACATCAGGTGCAAAGGCAGCAGGCAGATATTCATTTTCAAAAATAAGCTTTGATAAATCAGTGATTGTAGAATTAGGGATAGGGTAAAGATCAAAAGGTAAGTTTTTATAACGACGTTTTTCATTGAGGATGCGTTCTTCTTGCTCATTGGCAAGAGAGCGGCGCGACCCTGTACGCACCCAAATACGACCCTCGTATTTCACGGGTGGCATGTCGGATGGCATAACAGTGACAACTGCCATCTCAGCCCCTTTTAATTGACGGCGCTCTACGGTCATTACGGGGAGTGGGAGAATATTGCCATCAGTTTTTATGTTAGCTAAAGAAATTAATAGTTGATCAGTGACTTCCAAACCACTAGGCTCACCATTGTCTTTTGCACCAATAAACAATATTCCAGATTCATTATGATTAGGCAGGTCATTAGCAAAAGCACAAATGGCTTCACGCGCTTTCTTTGGCACATCTCCCTTGAATGACTCTTTACGCTCTACTCTGTCTGATTCTAACGCATCCAATAGGTTTAGCAGCTCGCTATCTGTGTACCTTTTCATTCCATTACCTTGCGATGTCTTTTTTCTTTACTAGCAAGAATAGTATGTAGGACACTCGCTGCATTTGCCTAGTAGTTTGATAGTTAACTTTATATGCAACGGCACTGAATCTCTGAATAAGTTGCTCATAACAACATCTACTACTTGAAATTGTACTCCATCACCTCCATTTAATCCTTATCATATAACTCAGGTATTAATCATGATGGACGGGTCGTGGGTGTTATTGGCGCTCATTATGTTAGGTGTATTTACCTATTATGTGTGGCCTTATTACCGTTTGCGCCAAGTGATTACTGCTCCTTTTCCGGCTGAGTGGCGTGCGATTATCCGGCGTAATGTGCCTACCTATCGCTATTTACCGACTGATCTACAACACCAGCTTCAGCGCCTAGTGAAGCAATTTATTCATCAAAAAGAGTTTACTGGCTGTAATGGCTTAGTCATTACAGATGAGATCAAAGTCACCATTGCCGCGAGCGCGTGTTTGCTTCTGCTCAATCGTAAAACCGATGTCTTTGGTGGCTTGCGGTATATTTTGGTTTATCCCAGTGCCTTTAGTGTGCCACGCGAAGGTGAGGATGAGGCAGGGTTACGTCATGCTTATCCGGCACATTTGTTGGGTGAGTCTTGGGCGAATGGTAAGGTGATTTTGTCGTGGGAAGATGTGCTTAAAGGCAATCAAGACCGCCATGATGGTATGAATTTGGTACTACATGAGTTTGCTCATCAATTAGATAGCGAAGCAGGTACGGTGAATGGTGCGCCAGTACTGGCTAATAAAAAGCGCTATCAGCGTTGGGCGGATGTATTTCAACGCGAATTTCAAGCACTGCAACAGGCGGCACTGCAAGGTGATCACACACTACTGGATTATTATGGTGCGACGAATCCGGCTGAATTTTTTGCGGTGGTGACTGAGGTCTTTTTTGAGCAGCCACAAGCGATGCAGCAGCTCCATCCAGAGTTATTTAGTGAATTAAAGTACTATTATAAAGTTGACCCTAGGGATTGGGATTAAGCCTTAGAGCTGAGTTACGTTGATTAGGTGGTAATAGACCGTGCTTTTTACCCTGAAAAACTAATAAATTTGCCAGTCTTTTACTCGCACCCGCTACAATAGGTCTTTTAAGTTTGGGGTGGGCTATGGGCTATTTAGATCGCATTGCGGCTTGTAATAATGCCAAACTGGGGCAGTTTCCTACGTTTAAAGTCGCCGGACAGCCTTATGGTTATGTGCTACCTAGTTTTGCTGAGCAGTTAGCGTGTTTTCCGCAGGTGTTCAATGTCACGCATAATGAGGTGTGGCTGGATAATAAATTAGTCGATTATAACGAGCGTACCGCAGCGGTGATGGAAGTGATGCGCCGCTTATATCAAGATAAGGTCTTAGATAGCTGGGTCGGTGAAAATTATCCCATTACCCATAGCTTTGGAGGTCATGCTGAATTTGAAGTCGAACGAGCAGCGACGAGCTATTTAGGGATTAAAAATTTTGGGCTACACGTCAATGGTTTAGTGAAAACGGCTCAAGGTATCAAAGTCTGGGTCGGCACACGTACCCTAGTGAAACCCCTCTGGCCGGGTAAGCTTGATCAAATGGTAGCCGGAGGGCAACCCGTCGGCATTAGTGTACGCCATAATATGCTCAAAGAAGCGGCAGAAGAGGCTAATATCCCTCTAGAACTGGCTCAAACCGCTCAGCATGTACGTAATATCGATTATCAACAACAAGGTGAGCGTGGTTTAGATCGCTCGACTATTTTTGTATTTGATCTGTGGTTGCCAGAGCATTTTCAGCCCGTCAATATTGACGGTGAAGTGATTAAATTTGAGCTAATGACCTTAGAGCAAATGGCTGATCTCACCGAACGTACCACCCAATTTAAAGATAATTGCAATCTAGTCAATATCGACCTACTACTGCGTTTGGGGCATATTAGTGCTCAACATCCCGACTATGACATGATTAATAAAACATTACATGCAAGGACTCCTACTCATGCGCACTGAACACGCACCGAATACAATTTATTTAAAAGATTATCAGGCCCCTGATTTTGCCATTGAATCATTAGCGCTGAATTTTAATTTGCACGAGCATGAAACTTTAGTAACTGCAACCGCCCAGTATGTGCGTACTCATCATAACAATAGCGATTTAGTGCTCAATGGCGAATTACTCAAGCTCATCAGTGTCAGTGTGAATGGTCAGGCATTAGAGCCTAGTCAATATGCAGTCGATAGCGAGACGCTTAGTATTCCCAATCTGCCTGCTCAATTTGAATTAGTCATTGTGACGCAAATTGACCCGAAAAATAATAAAGCGTTAGAAGGCTTATATCAGTCCAGCGGTAATTTCTGTACGCAATGCGAGGCGCAAGGTTTCCGTAAAATTACTTATTATTTAGATCGTCCCGATGTAATGACCGTGTTCACCACGCGCCTTGAAGCTGATCAAGCTAAATATCCGGTATTACTCTCCAATGGTAATTTGATTGAGCAAGGGCAATTAGCGAATGGTCGCCATTTTGCCGTGTGGCATGATCCTTTTAGAAAACCCTCTTATTTATTTGCGCTAGTGGCGGGCAATTTGCAGCATGTGAAAGACACCTTCACCACGAGTTCGGGGCGCAATGTTGATCTGTATATCTATACCGAAGCGCACAATATTGATAAATGTGGTCATGCAATGGCGTCACTCAAACGTGCGATGAGGTGGGACGAGGAGCGTTTTGGACTGGAGTATGACCTTGATATTTATATGATTGTGGCGGTTGATGATTTTAATATGGGGGCGATGGAAAATAAGGGCCTCAATGTCTTTAATTCCAAACTGGTATTTGCCAGCCCCGAAACGGCGACCGATGCGGATTATCTCGATATTGAAGCGGTGATTGGTCATGAGTATTTCCACAACTGGACGGGGAATCGTGTCACCTGTCGTGATTGGTTTCAATTGTCCTTAAAAGAGGGTTTAACTGTTTTTCGTGATCAGGAATTTACCTCGGATTTACATTCGCGTCCGGTCAAACGCATTGAGGATGTGCGCGGTTTACGTACTTTCCAGTTCACTGAAGATGCTAGCCCTATGGCGCATCCGATTCGTCCCGCGTCCTATATGGAAATCAATAATTTTTACACCATGACCGTGTATGAAAAGGGTGCGGAAGTGGTGCGTATGTACCTCACTCTATTAGGACGCGACGGTTTCCGTAAGGGCATGGACTTATATTTTAAACGTCACGACGGTCAAGCGGTCACGACAGAAGACTTTTTGGCAGCCATGGCCGATGCTAATGGGGTGAATCTAAGTCAATTCCAACGCTGGTATGATCAAGCGGGAACACCGGAAGTACAATCTAGTATGGACTATGACGCAGCCGCTCAAACCTGTACTTTAACCTTTAAACAATCTTGCCCACCCACACCAGAATCAGCGACCAAGCAGCCTTATTTAATACCCTTGGAAGTCGGGTTGCTCGATAGCCAAGGCAATGATTTAGCCTTGCAATTACAAGGTGAAAGTGAGGCTAAAGCTAGCACGCGAGTATTACATTTTACTGAAGCAGAACAGTCCTTTACCTTCATTAATATCACTGAAAAGCCTTTGCCTTCTCTACTGCGTGGCTTCTCCGCTCCGGTGAAATTATCCTATCCCTATAGTGGTGAGGAACTGGCGTTTTTAATGCAGCATGATAGTGATGCCTTTAATCGCTGGGATGCGGGGCAGCGCTTAGCTATGCAAACCTTTAAGGAGTTATTAGACGCTAAGCATCACGGTCTGCCCTTTGGTTTAGAGCATTATATGGTGCATGCGTTCCAAACCTTATTGACCGATCCCGCGCTTGATGATGCGTTTAAAGCTGAAGCGTTGGCACTGCCGTCTGAGACCGATATTGCTGAAGCGGTGCGCCCTAGTGACCCGCAGGCGATTCATGAAGTGCGTGAATTTGTAGTGACGAATTTAGCTAAAGCCCTACGTTTAGATTTGGAGCAAGTGTATCAAGAGCGCAATACGGCGACCGCGTATGAGATTGATAGCAGCAGTGTGGGGCGGCGCAGCTTGAAGAATGTGGCATTGAGCTATTTGGGGCGTATTCAAGATGAAGCGATTGTTGAGCTAGTAGCTGCTCAATATCGTGAAGCCAATAATATGACCGATACGCTCGCAGCTTTAGCGGTATTGAATGATATTGAGGGCGAGGCGCGTGAGCAGGCGATTGCTGATTTCTATGAGCGCTGGAAACATAATACGTTAGTGTTGGATAAATGGTTTGCGCTGCAAGCGACTTCTGCTTTACCGGATACGTTAAAACGGGTCGAGGCCTTACTGAATCACGAGAAATTTGATATTCGTAATCCGAATAAAGTGCGGGCATTAATTGGCGCATTTGCGATGCGTAATCCGTTGCATTTCCATGCTTTTGATGGTCAGGGTTATGAGTTTTTAGCAAAACGGGTATTGGAGTTAAATACGTTTAATCCGCAAATTGCGTCGCGTATGGTGCGCCCGTTGATGAATTGGCGGCATTATGAGCCAGTGCGTTCGGGGTTAATGAAAGCGCAATTAGAGCGGATTCAAAAAACGCCGAATTTATCTAGTGATGTGAATGAGATTGTGACTAAGAGTTTGGTATAGGTTTTTGGTAGGGCGAGGTAGAGAAATAAACTTTACTTTGCCCTCAATGAAAATGGACTTTGCTTCATCAAAGGAAATGCTATGTTTCTTTAGGTTGATAGCTGCTTTTTTAGTGTTCCACTCGAACTGTATCATAGTTACATTGTATGTACATGAGATGGGTTGTCAATGATGTAGTTGGTATTCCTTTGCAAGCTAATCATCAAAGATTACGTTGTTATAAAGCATTTAATGCACGACTGAAATTAACACCACCACGTTATTCAAGCTCAAAGCGTTGACCTTGAATAAGCTTTGGTTCTTGACGAACGTACATTTTGAAACTTGTTGCTTTGACCGATATTTCACCTTCTTGACATTCAAAGCGATAAGTATGAGTTGTAAACTTACGATTTGGTGTTAGTTTTGGATGCTCCTTGTAAAGGTCTGACACCTCAATGAGACCTTGCTGTGATTCAATATCAATTTTCACATCAAAAGCATTTTCAAAAACCATTGTTACGGGAGTGACCCAAAATTTAAAGTATGTTTCATTTTCATTCGGGTGAACCCATTTGAAAATATAATCAAGGTCTAGCAAGTATTCGAATTTCTCTGAATTAGGAATTATTGACCATATTGAGGCATCATGCCACCCCATAACACTGAAATCAGCTTCAGACCAAATGTCTTTTTCTAATTCGTATGTACTCACAAGTTTGATTCCTTATAACGTCATGTGTGACGGGCGCGGCGGGGAGTAAATTGTGCGAAGTCGCGGGTTGTCACCGCGTCCGTCGTCGACATAATTGTTAGCCCGTTAATTGAAGTTATTAATGTTATATTTTTTGTGAATTGATTTATCACTGCTTATCCTCAACTCCATAAAAGATTATGGGTAACACCAATTTTTAATTATGGTTAGTACGACATACTATCAAATATCTGAATACTAGATCGATGAAACTATCTAAACTTCCTTAGTCCACTCTAAACTTCCACTCTAAACTAGATTACAGAGAATACTTTTTTATTGTTTCCCTATTATTGGAAATAATTTGTCACGTAAAAATAATTCAACCCGCTCCACTAAGAAATAATCAACATTTGTTGTTTTAATTGATAAATAATTTATTTTGAATTTAACTTTTTTAGAAAAAGATTTTCTATGCATTAATTTTAATGCATAAGTTTTTTTATTTGGTTCAATGTATAAATGCTGATGGATACGATCACCGATATTTTCTGATTTTCCCAAATAAAATGGGATCCAGTCTTCTTTCTGATATTTTTCAGAAGTTGATTTACTTCGTTCTTTATTTGATTTTGGAAAGTAACTGATAGACTCTTCTGGATTGTCCCATTTATTCAAGAAGTTTTCTAATATTTTTTCTAATGAATTTGTAGTTTTCACATCCAGGTTTTTAAAGCTAATCCAAAACAAGTATATTCCTGAATTATTGCAATCAATGCTGACATTTTCATTAAATGTGATATTAGTTCCTTCCTCTGATAATTTATCGATACAGCTTTTTAAAAAAGCATCATTCTTAAGCAAGTCGTTTATTGGTGAAACCATTTTTTGTGCTTTTTCAAATACGCTGGTGTAATCATTTTGGTTATTCATAAGATTATTTTTCGTCATTGGTATTATTTGGTGCTAACGTCTGAATTAACGGGCACGGCGGGGAGTAAATTGTTGGGACCCGCGGGCTGTCACCGCGTCCGTCGTCGAATAAATTGTTGGGTTTTTATTTCTCTCGACTTGACATTATATTATGTTTTATTCCCGATTTTTCAAATGCTTCATCAGAAGATATTTTTACTAAAAGCTCTTTTTGTTCATATGAAAGATGGTTATCAAGTGTTTGAGTCATTGATGAAATCTGATTTTTAAGATAAGCCATTATGATATTAATGCAACTGATAAAGGAATTATAATCAAAAGTTTCACAGAATCTAGCTTGGCTATGACTTAAGTTTTCTTCTATATTTATTTTGTTGCTATTTTTATGTGCCCAGTATTTAAGAAAGAATTTATTTGCACGTAATTCAGTATGGGCATAGTGTTTATTTCTTAAATCAATTAGGTTGTTGTGAAAGCCTATCAATTCTATATTGTCTTTGAATATTGTTTTAACACTATCTGTAAGTTTAACTCTGCCTATTGAACTGTTAAAGGATTTGGCATAAGTGACAATAGCCCCTGAGAGGGAGTATTCTAGACTCATGGCTAATTTTGGAGAAAGAAAATATAAGGCTGGCAATATTCCAATGTTTGAAATAAACTCTTGAAAATCGTCTCTTTGTTTTTGGAATTCGTTTCTATTATCAGAATAATCTTTTGCTAAAAGATTGATTGCCATCATTATTTCTTCGTCAATGATAATATCTTTATGCTTTTCTTTTAATGCCTTATAAATTTCTTTTTCTTGAAATATTTCATGTAGAGACTCAGCCAAAGTAAGAACATCTTGCATTTCCCACCATATTTCACTGTAGCTTTCTACCTTTTTTATTATCGACAATGCTTTTTTGTCATTAAGGAACATATCATGTTCTTTAGGAAATAGATTTTTCTGTATTTCCATATTCTAATTTAAATCTCTATTTGATTAGTTATCTTTAGTGGAGGGGGGTAATTCTGAACCCAATAGTATGTTATACGGAAACTAGGTATAACAGGTTATACGGAAAAAACTAGGCAGACTCTGTATATTAGAATTAGGCGGAATTGGAGCTGCAAGATAACAATCTGTATTCATAGGGATTTTTCGATTTTGCTGGGGATTTACACAAAATTATACAGCCGACCAGCGGTAGTTTAAAGCACTATTAATACAAAAACACGCGAATTCTATGTAAACACTTAAGATCAGCTTATAATGACCCCATCCCATTAGAGGTCTGAAACTATGGAAGCTCACCGACTACAAACCATTGATGATCTTTATCAAGCTGCTCAAGCAGAGCTACGGGTTGAACTGATCAATGGCGAAATTATTAAACGTCCTATGGCGCGGTTTGCGCATGCTATGGTGCAATCATCACTGGCGGATGAAATTTCATTATTTAAGCGCCGCAAAGACGAAGGCGGTTGGTGGATTGCTACCGAAGTGAGTGTGCGCTACAACGAACACCATTGTCCTACTCACGATCTAGCCGGATGGCGTAAAGAGCGCGTGCCTCGCCCTCCGGTGGGTGTCATGGAAGTATTGCCGGATTGGGTGTGTGAAATTACGTCCCCTGGGCATGAGGGGAAAGATTTAGTAATGCACTTATTGCGGCTCCAAAGCTATCGAGTCCCTTACTATTGGATTATTTCACCTGAAACTAAAACATTGATTGCCTATGAGTTGGAAGGTGAACACTATCGAGTGGTGTTTTCACAAGAATATCAAGCCAGCGCTAATCCGCAAAAGTTTCATATCCCACCTTTTGCTGAGTTAGGAATCGACTTAAGTTATATTTTTGCTTTAGATAATGAATCACCCGATACCCCATCTTAGTATTTGCCAAGTAGTTTAAAACTTGACGATTTTCAAAATTTAATGGCTGATTTTTTGAAAAAGCACTTCACGATAAAACCGCTTTTTTAGATTTTCGGACGGTATCATGCAGCTATCACGTCGACCAAACTAAATTTCAGGGGGCTAATTCTATTTTTTATTAGACAACGCTAGCTCCTCATATCTTTTTCTTAAACTAATAATATCTAGAGGCGGCCAATCAGGTATATCCATATCAAATCGAAGATTAAGTTTTTTTAGGCTATCGGCTACACTCTCCAAAGCCAGTCTACCTAGGTTGGGAGTTTGTATCAAATTACGGTAGGGCGTATTTACTAAATCACCAAGATAAATAATATTTTGCCGCAAAAATGCATTATGTGCTCTTATTGGCATAGGAATTTCGTGGATTGATTTGAATAAGTGGATATTGTATTTAACGCCTGAGGCACTCACAAAAAAACTGGATGAATCTTCAAAAATGTCATCAGTCTGCTCTATTATTATTTGCTCATTGCTCTCATTATCTGCGGTTTGCGTCATATTTATGCTCCATTTTTAAAGGGGTTCTCGATAAGTATACGGTTAAGCCATTGATTTTTTAAGAAGCATCAACGCCCTCAACAATCACCACGTCTATAGTCACAGCGGAAAGACGTAGTTTGGCGGCTGCTTGATATTCTTCTGAGTAATAACAATCTATCGCAGCTTGATAAGAAGGAAACTCAATAATACTATTACGTGTTTTAGTTGCCCCCTCTGGATTCTGATATTGTCCAGCTCGTGCTAGAAATTGAGCGCCATATTTTTTGAGTGCTACAGGCGTTGCTGAAGCATAGGCCTTGAACTTTTCGGGATCAATAATATCTACGTGAACAATCCAATATCCTTTTGCCATGATTTGTCTCCAATTATGAGTATTTGATTTTAAAAAAGCCCTTCACGACAAAAACCGCTTTTTTAGGTTTTCGGACGGTATCATGCAGCTTTGTGGGAACTCAGAGCAGCCATAAAACTCACGATGGCTAGTAGTTCCTTTCTTAGCCATTATTTTTGTTAGAACTGAGCCGCATTTTGGGCAATTAAGACTTAAGTCGATTTCGATTGGCTCTGAGTTGCTCAATATGTTCTCGATTAGTTTTGAATGATGCCTCAAGTTTTTGTGAATTGATGCGTTCTATAGCATCTTGTACTAAATTAGTTGATAACATTAAATCCTTTTTGGAGCTTATATAATCAACCCAACCCCTATCTAAAACATTATCAGGCATTGTGGTTTTGAAGGTGCTGTCACCAATAAAAACTATAATTGAATGAAATTTATTTTCCTCAATACCAGTAATTTTGGATAGTACTTTGATGTGTTTGTAATTCTGGTGAAGTGGATTTTGAAATGTATACGACCTTTTATAGATAGTTTGTGTCCATGTTTTGTTGTGTTTGTTACCAAATATCCACCCCTTCATGTTTTTCGTCTCTATCACGAAAATGCCATAGATAGATACGATGAGATGATCAATCTGTGTCGTGCCATCGAAAGATGGTAGTGTCACGTCATTTATTAAATGGTATATATTGGGATCGAGTTTGCTATTGATGGAGAGTTTGACTATAGCCTCTCCAGCTTTGCCTTTGAAGTGTGAAGACTTTAAATATGATACTATTATCAGTAAGAGTATTAGTGCCAAAAAACCTAAAAATAGTTGTCCTGTTGGGGGAAAAAATGTTGTTATATAGTTCATTATTAGGCCTTCGTTTTATTACTGGTTAGGCATTTTAATAGGCTTGGACACCAAACTTAAGTAGCAATCTAGGGAGAACATCATCAAGGTTTTGAACGTCTTTATCTTGTAGTTCTATAAGATTGAAACCATATTTATTATAAAGATCTATTTTCTTCTGTTTTCTTGCTAAGTATTTCGGATCGTTTTCATATCCCCAATACTCGATATAAACCTTGCCAGTTGGAATATAAAAATCACAATAAACATCTTCTTCTATAGGTAACTTTCTTTCATAGGCATGTACAATCTCAGCCATATAAAGCCAATTATCAATGAGCATTTCTGCTTTTGAACGAACCATATGACCGTCAGCACTTCTATGTTTAGCTTCAAATTTTTCTCTAAATTCTACGGATTCTTCATTTGCGGTTTTAGTTGTTTCCGGCAAAGGAGAGTGATTAACGCCCTTGACTTGATCAATAGTCTCCTTTAATGATTTTGACTCTATGATGGATTCAGGCCAACGCACATAGGGAATACCTGATTTTTTATCTTCTGATTGCACTCCGCCTTGTTTTTTCCCTGGTTCAGTAATTACCCAACCTTTTAAGCCTTTTTGTACCCAGCCCAGTTCTGATAAAATAAAATTAATTTTGTTAGGTGACAAATCAAAATTTTTGCCAATAACGGTGGATGTTATCAGTTTTGCATTGGTTTGTTCTTTATTAAGATCAAGATCCTCCGGCCAAACAATGTATTGACCATATTGAGCGGATTCTTTTATTGATCCTCCATTTTTAATGCCAAGCTCAGTTAAAGACCAAGTATCATTGTGTTTAATGATATAGCCCATATCTACTAGATGGGAAAATAATTCTTTCGGAGAAATATCATATATTTTAGCTAGTGCTGTTGTTGATATTTGGTTCATTGAAACTGCTTCCTTTTTTATGAAGTGTGTCAGTAGTGTACTGGCTTGACTTGTATATTTTTTCAGACAAGCTGTTTTATTTTGTCAGTGGATCGATAAAAAATTATATAGCCGACCAGCAGTAGTTTAAAGCACTTTTAATAAAAAAATCACAATACCTATTTGTAGTATCAGCATTTATTGCTGATTTTAAAACGAAATCTCACGACAAAAACCGCTTTTTTAGGTTTTCGGACGGTATCATGCAGCTATCACGTCGACCAAACCAAGCAAAACGCCGCCGCGCAATAAATGAGTAAAGTCCATCGCGCCATGGTTTGGGTATGAAATGCAATACAACACTGAGACGCCAAATGCCGCCGAAATGCTTGGCAATCTCAAGAGCGGCGTCGCTACGGGTTAGGGTTTGTTTGGTGGTGATCAGCGCAAAAGATTGTACGTCGTCTGGGTCTAAGCCTGCCTGTTGGAGCAGATCTCGACCTAATGGGGATTGGACGGAAGCAAAGGTGAAGATTTCGCGCTGATCGTGGCGAATGATGAATTGAACTGACTTGGTGCAGAGGTTGCACATACCATCGAACAAAATGAGATTGTCGTAGCGTTGAGTACTCTCCGGCAAGTAGCGGGGGTGTTCGGTGGTTGGTTCTACTTTACCCATGATGGTTTCAGTCCAGTTATTGGTCTTTGGTCAGTATAGCTTGGTGTGATTCTGTTGCCTATTTTTGGTCTGGAGCAAGCTTTTTCTACACTGAAATTTAGCGGTGTTTTTAGATTTAGCACCTGCTAATGTTATGTATGACGATCGCGGCGGGGAGTAGGTTGGACGAAGACGCGGGCTATCACAGCGTCCGTCGTCGACTAATGTTAGGTTTTTAATTTATATTGTTAATTTTATTGACGACTTTATCATATTCTTTATCTTCATGCTTTTGTTTTAAGATTAGCTGTATAGCCTGCCGAACTAAAGTATAATGACTCTTACATTCTTCTTCTGACAACTCATGCAAACCTTTACTTAATACACCATATAAATTTGCAGATTGGACAAGACGAGTTGGCAGAAATTTAGAAAGTAGTTGTATTCTTTCTGTAACTCTGGATTTAATATATTTATCTTCTTCCCATTTTTCTTCTTTTTTGGCTATTTGATGAGCTTCTTCTAATAGAATTTCAAATATGCGGCGAAGATAAACGAAGGCTCCTATACCTACGCCGTGAGCATATAAACCTATTGAGGTGCCAAGTTCAGTACGTAAATAATCTGGAAGTTCCTTGTATGAATCATCTAACTCGCCAAAATCCATATCTCCTTTTGAAGGATATTGCCCGATTTTTAATAGATCATTGCTATATCTTTTAAAAATAGCATAAAAAATATTATCGCAATTCCCTAATCTATTTAATAACTCATTGTGGTTTTCTCTTGTGCATTTTGCTTTGACTGTAATAAGTCCAAATTTAGTTACTTGTGATTTTTCTTTATTATATGAAAATGTATCATCGTTTAGTCTAAAAACGCTTCTCTTTTTACATTTTGTGCAATATGCATCAATAGATCCAGATGTAAAAAAGGAAGTTATCTCATCATCATTTAGTTCTGAAAGATCGTATGAACTGTATAAAGCATCTTCAGCAAATATTTTTTGTTTGTTTAAGGTTTTATGGGGCATGATATTTTAAACCTAAAAGTATGTTATACTGAAACTAGGTATAACAGGTTATACGGAAAAAATTAGGCAGACTCTGTATATTAGAATTAGGCGGAGTCGGAGCAACGAAATAACAGTTTATTTGACAGACTCTTTACACAGAATTATACAACTGACCAGCGGTACTTTAAAGCACTATTAATCCCAAAAACCTAAGCCTTGGAACCCAACCGCTCAGCAGGGCAGGGCAACGATGCTAATCCATACTTCGCCCGTGCTTTATCGCAAATTTCATTAGGCTTACCATCTTCCCAAGACGCCGTAAACTCACGGCACGTCGACGAACGCTGCGTATAAATCTTACAAGTCGTCGCTTGCCCCACCACACCCTCTAACGCAATACAATGCGGACTATTTTGATTCGTACCACGCATCGCCACCCGCGTAGAATTAAGCGGCTCAGTCAGCTCAACCGGAACAGTACCAAAAGGACTATCCGTCGTTTCGCCCCAATAAAACGACACACGAAAACTCGCACAACACGCTCCGCAAGCAAGGCAAGGATTAGACTCCACAATAACACTACCCCTATGAAAAAAGCGGCATAAAGTATGCCGCAGAACTTAAAATAAACAAGAGGCGAATCACTAGCGCTACAGCGTATGATGGAGGAAAAAGCGCAACATTTCCCAAGAGGCATTAGGGCCTTTAGGATCAGTGTACGAGCCACTCCTATCCCCACCCGACCACGCATGCCCTGCGCCGTGAATAGTCCAATACTCTAGCTCATGGCGCTCTTTACTATTTTTAAGCACAGTGCGCGTATAAGCATGGCTATTACTTGGATGATAGTCTTGAGTGGTTAACTCAAAATACTCATCGCGTTGCTGATAGAGCGTTTTAGCCTGTTCAAATAAAGTTTCAGCATTACGCAGTGAAACGGTTTTATCCAGATCACCTTGAAAAATAATCAGCGGCACAAATTGATTAGGCTTATGAATGGGTTTAGCTCCTAAATTCATCGCCATTAAAGCAGAAGGTAAATCATGTGCACTCCCAAACGCTAAGCCCGAATGAATCCCCACCGCACTATAAAGATCAGGATATAAGGCCGCCATAATCGCACTCATCGCCCCACCCGCCGATAAACCTGCAATATAAACGCGTTTTTTATCCACCTGATACTCACTCATAATGGCCTGAGTAATACCGGCAATAATCGAAGGTTCGCCTTGATTATGCGTTTGATCTTGCGGTTTAAACCAACTCCAACAGCGTTGGGCATTGGCTTGAGCACTTTGTTCAGGGTAGGCAATCAGCACTTGATGTTGCTCAGCTAAAGCATTCATTTGCGTGCCATTGGCAAAGTCATCACTTGATTGCGTACAGCCGTGCAACATAATTACGAGTGGCACAGGTTTGCTGCCATAGGTGCTAGGAATATATAGTTTATAATCACGGCTACCATACTGATTACTAAAGGTTTTAGTAATAAATTGCGCATTATTAGGTATGGGCTGAGGTGTAACCGTGCTCGTTTTAGCAAAAGTTTTGAATAAATGATTAAGCTTATTCGCCCCGTGTTTAGGCTCGGTTGAGGGGGTAAGGGTGGGTGTGGCGGGTTGTTGAGGAGGCGCTTGAGTATGCGTTTTATGGAGTACTTCACCTTCAATAATAGTGTCATCTTTAGCAGATGCTTTACCCCCTAAAGCCCGTTGAATGGTTGCCGTAGCTTCACCTAATTGCCCTGCTTTGACTAACTTAAATGCTTCCTGCATAGAGTCGAGTAGTGGTGATTTCATCATTTTATTATTCCTTTAATTAGTAAATACGCGCAGCTAAAGCGCTTTTCAGTTCGCTACTAGCCTGCAATACGCCCAATACGTGAATGGCTTCAATAGTCGCTAGGGCTAGTTCAACACTCACATCAGAGCCTATAGTCGCTAGCCCAACGACTTGAATATGCAGCTTTTCACCCGCTCGTTGTACCGCTTCTAAATCCTGACGACTGTAATGACGTAGGCCTAGTTCTAGGGTTTTACGGGTCATGGTTTGCTTGACTACATCGGCATGAGTAGCTAGCTGATTACGAATAGCGGTACGAATAAAGTCGGTGCGATTGGAGTAAAACCCCTCTTGCACCATCAGATCGATCTGTCCTAGATCGACATAGCCTAGATTAATCGTGATTTTTTCAGTATCGCCCACTTTGGAGCGTAGCGGGGTAACGTTGTTCATAGAGTGCTCATTTAACTGCTTAACATCCTATTACCATCCAATAGGATTCCATATGGAGTTATATTAGTCTTTTTGTGCGTTGCGTCAATTATTATTTTAGGTCATTTTGGCTCTATGAGGCGCTGATAAACGTATTGCGACCCTTTTGGTTGCTCTTTACAATACTTCTACTTTTTTAACGCATAATGGTTTAAAGCCGCTCAGTACTGATTTATTTATGACAACCACAACTGTACCGACTTCAGCGCTGGATATACCTGTGACTGACCTTAAAGGGGTTACTGAGTTGGTACGGGAAAAATTAGCTAAGCTCGGCTTATTCACCGTGGGTGATCTGCTGTTTCATTTGCCGCTGCGCTATCAAGACCGCACACAGGTTTATGCCCTAGGCACATTAAAAGCGGGACAAGAAGTCTTAGTCGAAGGGGAGGTCGAGCAAACCGATGTCATTATGCGCAATCGACGCATGATGGTATGTAAAATCAGTGATGGTTCGGGGCAACTCACTTTACGCTTTTTTCACTTTAATAATGCCCAACAACGCGCTTTAGCACGGGGCGTATGGGTGCGTTGTTTTGGTGAGGTGCGTCAAGCGGGTAATCACTTAGAAATGGCACACCCTGAATATCGGATTGTGCAAAATAATGATCCTGCACCCATTTCAGAAGCCTTGACTCCGGTTTATCCCAGTACTGAGGGTTTACAACAGCGCACTTTAAGGCGTTTGATTGAATTAGCGTTAGAGCAGGCACAAAACTTACCAGAGCTATTACCTTCCGCTTTAGTGCAGCGTTATCAATTCCCCCCTCTAAGAGATTGCTTGCAAGTTCTGCATAATCCGCCTCCCACTTTAGCCACCCGTACCTTATTAGAAGGTAAACATCCGCTCCAACAACGCTTGATTTTTGAGGAGTTACTCGCGCATCAATTAGGGGTGCAACAAGCACGGCATAAGGTTAAGCAGGTACTCGCTCCACAAATGCTCGCGCCCAATACCTATTTTAAGCAGCTCCTCACCTTGCTCCCTTTTAAGCCTACCGGAGCACAACAGCGCGTGATGGGCGAGATTGAGCAAGATTTAAGAGCGAATAGCCCGATGAATCGCTTAGTACAGGGCGATGTTGGGTCGGGTAAAACGTTGGTCGCCGTCGCCGCTGCATTACAGGCGATTGCGAATGGCTATCAGGTAGCACTCATGGCTCCCACCGAATTACTCGCCGAGCAGCATTATCAAAACTTTTGCCAATGGCTTAATCCACTGGGTTTAGAGGTTGAGTTTATTTCCGGTTCACAAACACCGCGCCAGCGTAAACGTAAGGTCGAGAATTTATTATTAGGCATTAGCCATATAGCGATTGGTACGCATGCTTTATTTCAGCGCACGGTGGAGTTTTTGCAATTAGGCTTAATTATTATTGATGAGCAACATCGCTTTGGAGTACATCAGCGCTTTGAGCTGCGTGAAAAGGGCAAACAAGGCGAACACTATCCCCACCAATTAGTCATGACCGCTACCCCGATTCCGCGCACTTTAGCCATGACCGCTTATGGTGATTTAGATTATTCAGTGATTGATGAACTACCCCCCGGACGCCAACCGATTACCACCGTAGCGATTAGCAATGAGCGCCGTGATGATATTATTGAGCGCATTGCGCTCGCGTGTTCCCAAGGGCGACAGGTATATTGGGTGTGTACGCTGATCGAGGAGTCCGAAGCCTTACAATGCGAAGCGGCTGAAAAAACTGCACAACTACTCAAAGAGCGCCTCCCACACATTCAAATCGGTCTAATTCACGGCAAATTACATGGCTCTGAAAAAGAGCGCGTGATGGCTGAGTTTAAAGCTAATCAACTACAACTTTTAGTCGCTACCACGGTGATTGAGGTAGGGGTAGATGTGCCCAATGCGTCTTTAATGATTATTGAAAATGCTGAGCGCCTAGGCTTATCCCAATTACATCAATTACGGGGGCGTGTCGGGCGGGGCAGTGTAGCGAGTAGTTGTGTACTCCTCTATCAAGCCCCTTTAGGCAAAACCTCACGTAAGCGTCTCGATGCCCTGCGCCAAAGCCAAGATGGTTTTAAAATTGCGGATATTGATTTAGAGATTCGTGGTCCGGGTGAAGTGCTAGGAACTAAACAAACAGGTGAGGCGCGTTTAAGGATTGCGAGTTTAGTGCGAGATCAACGCTGGTTAGGGGAAGTCCAGCAAGCCGCACGCTTAATTGTCAGCAAACATCCACAGCTTATTTCCCTCCTGATGCGCCGCTGGCTGCAACAAGCCGATGGTAATAGTGCCGCGCAATTTTTCCATAGTTGAGCTAACTATTACCAACTATTTGATAATAATACTGCCAATTAAAAATATAAAAGTTATCAAAAAAGAGTGATTATTGCCAAATAATATATCAACAATTCTTATTCACTATAGGAATAAATGTGAGGTAATTTGCTGATTTTGTGACTACGCTCAAAGATGAAAGGAGTGATAAACCAAGGAGTATATAAATGAAATATAAAGTATTTCTTATAAGCCTGTTATGGGGGCTAATGGCTGCACCATTGCAAGCTGAAACAGTTAAAAAGCTGCATGCAGAAATTCCGTGTCCTAATAATGAAGCGATTAATGCTAAAGTGTGTGAGCGTGAGTTCAGACCTGTGTGTGCTTTGATTAAAACAGGTAGAGAACGTTTTAGACGCTTAACCTATACCAGCAAATGCCTAGCCTGTAGTGAAAACAAGGTCGTCTCTTACACCGTAGGACCTTGTCGTTAGTCCTACCCGTCCTAGCAAAAAGTATTAGTCCCCAAATGCGCCGAAAGTTGCTAATATTCGGTTTTGGTACGGTTTTAGGCTAACAAACCCTTATGGATAAATTCATCCGTGTGCGTGGCGCTCGCACTCATAACCTGAAAAATATTGATTTAGACTTACCCCGTGATCAATTGATTGTGATTACGGGTTTATCAGGTTCTGGTAAATCCTCCCTAGCTTTTGACACCATCTTTGCTGAAGGACAAAGGCGTTATGTCGAGTCACTCTCGGCTTATGCACGGCAGTTTTTATCTATGATGGATAAACCGGACTTAGACCATATTGAAGGGCTATCTCCGGCGATTTCGATTGAACAGAAGACTACCTCACATAATCCACGTTCTACGGTTGGTACGATTACCGAAATTCACGATTATCTGCGTCTATTATTTGCCCGTGCTGGAACACCGCGCTGTCCTACTCACCAAGTTGATCTAGCCATGCAAACCGTGAGCCAAATGGTGGATCGAGTACTCGCTTTACCCGAAGGAGGCAAATATATGCTACTTGCTCCGGTAGTGCGTGAGCGTAAGGGGGAGCATGTACAACTGTTTGAATCCTTAAAAGTACAAGGTTTCCTAAGGGTACGAGTTAATGGTGAGGTCTATGATTTAGAAGCTCCACCCACCTTAGAATTGCGTAAAAAGCATACTATTGAAGTAGTGATTGACCGCTTTAAGGTGCGCAGTGATATTGCTTTACGCCTTGCAGAGTCGATAGAAACTGCGCTGAAATTATCAGAAGGCTTAGTGATTATTGCCCCTATGGACGGACAAGAAGGTGAGGAATTACTATTTTCGGCCAATTATGCTTGCCCACATTGTGGTTGGGCGTTGACTGAATTAGAGCCGCGTTTATTTTCGTTTAATGCCCCTCAAGGAGCGTGTCCAAGCTGTGATGGTTTGGGGGTAAAGCAATATTTTGATCCAGAGCGCGTGGTGTCGAATCCCGCTTTGAGTTTAGCGGATGGCGCGATTCGTGGTTGGGATCGGCGCAATGCGTATTACTATCAAATGCTGACTTCGCTTGCTAAGGCGTATCAATTCAGTATCGATACCCCGTGGAAGCAATTACCCGATAAAGTAAAAGAAGTACTGTTGAATGGTAGTGGAGAGCGCACGATTGATTTTACCTATCAAGGAGGTAAGGGGCAATTTTATCAGCGCCTCGATACCTTTGAAGGCATACTCAATAATTTAGAGCGGCGTTATAAAGAAACGGACTCTAATGCAGTACGCGATGAGTTGAGTAAGTACTTAGCTTCACGCCCTTGCCCCACCTGTAAGGGTACGCGCCTGAATGAGCAAGCACGTCATGTACTGATTGCAGGGCGCAATTTACCCAGTATTAGTGATTTGCCTATTGGTGAGTCGTATCAATTTTTTACTACTTTAGAGCTACAAGGCAAACAAGCACAGATTGCCCGCCAAATTTTGCGTGAAATCAGCCAACGATTAGAGTTTTTGGTCAATGTGGGGTTGGATTATTTAACGCTTAGTCGTAGTGCGGAAACACTCTCAGGGGGTGAGGCGCAGCGTATTCGGCTAGCTTCGCAAATTGGTGCGGGTCTGGTCGGGGTGATGTATGTATTAGATGAACCTTCAATTGGGCTACACCAGCGCGATAATGAACGCTTGCTCAAAACCTTATTTCGGCTGCGCGATTTAGGTAATACCGTCATTGTAGTAGAGCATGATGAGGATGCGATTCGTGCGGCTGATTTTGTCTTGGATATAGGTCTCGGCGCTGGGGTGCATGGGGGACATATCGTAGCGCAAGGTACACCTGCACAAGTCGCCTCTAGTCCAGAGTCAATTACCGGACAATTTTTATCAGGCAAACGTACTATCTCTATGCCTGCACAGCGTACACCGTTTAATCCAGAGCGTGTTCTGCGTGTGGTGGGGGCAAGTGGTAATAATCTGGATAATGTCACTTTAGCAATACCTTTGGGTTTACTGACTTGCATTACAGGGGTTTCAGGGTCGGGTAAATCTACCCTGATTAATCGCACGCTCTATCCTTATTTAGCACGACATTTACACGATAGCAGTGTTGAAGTGGCTCCTGTCCAAGCCGTCGAAGGCGCGGAGCAGATTGATAAGATTATTGATATTGATCAAAGCCCGATTGGTCGCACCCCGCGCTCAAATCCAGCCACTTATACCGGAGTGTTTACAGCGATTCGGGAGTTATTTGCCGCCACCCAAGAGGCACGTTCACGCGGTTATGAACCCGGACGTTTTTCTTTTAATGTCAAAGGGGGGCGTTGTGAAGCTTGTGCGGGAGATGGGGTAATTAAGGTGGAAATGCACTTTTTGCCCGATGTGTATGTGAAATGTGAAGTATGCAATGGGCAACGCTATAACCGCGAAACCTTAGATGTACGCTACAAAGGCAAAAATATTCATGAAGTGCTGGAAATGACGGTGGAAGAAGCATGTGAGTTTTTTAAAGCTGTACCGCCGATTTATAGCAAGCTGAGTACTTTAATGGAGGTGGGGCTGTCTTATATCACGCTAGGTCAAAATGCCACCACACTCTCAGGGGGCGAGGCACAGCGGGTGAAGTTGGCCAAAGAACTCTCGAAACGTAGTACCGGAAAAACGCTTTATATCCTCGATGAGCCAACCACAGGGCTGCATTTTCATGATGTCGATCAACTGCTGCAAGTGTTGCATCGTCTACGGGATGGTGGAAATACGGTGGTGGTGATCGAGCATAATCTGGATGTGATTAAAACCGCTGATTGGATTGTAGATTTAGGTCCAGAAGGCGGAAGTCGCGGCGGGAGAATTATTGCCGTGGGGACGCCAGAGGAAGTAGCGAAGGTAGAGGGGTCGTTTACAGGGGAGTTCCTGAAGCGGATGTTGTGATACAGTAACTATTATATGAAGAATGGTTGTAATGAGGTTCACCATGAATACACAAACAGTGATGGAGCGTTTTTCTTCCCTTCCCCCTGATGCACAACAGCAAGTTGCCGATTTCATTGACTTTATGAAAGGGCGTTATCAGACAGCGAAGCCCACAAAAAAGAAGGTTGCCCGTGTAGCATTGGCGCAAGAGGCGTTCATTGGGATGTGGTGCGAACGTAAGGATATGCAGGATAGTAGCCGCTGGGTGCGCGAGTTACGCCGTAAGGAATGGGGGTGAGAATGGCAGAGTGGACGTTAGTTGATACGGATATTCTGATTGATGCAGCACATAAAGATGAGACGGCAGTTACTGTATTGCAAAGTCTCGAATCAACTTCCAGCCTTGCCGTCAGCATCGTAACCCAAATGGAATTGGTGGTGGGTTGCCGCAACAAAACTGAACTGCGTGAACTTGCCAAATTTCTGCGACGCTTTCAGGTTATCCATTTGTCGGCAAGTATTTCACAGCGGGGATTGGAGCTGTTGCAACAATACCGCTTGAGTTATGGTTTGTTGATTCCTGATGGACTGATTGCCGCTACTGCGCTAGAAATGGCTATACCCTTGATTAGCAAGAATCAGAAGGATTATCGCTTTATTGATGGTTTACAGTTGTTACCTTATCAGCACTGCTGATCCTCATTTGGATGTGATCAAGACGGCGGATTGGGTGGTAGATTTAGAACCAGAAGGCGGCAGTCGTGGCGGGAAAATTATTGCCGTGGGGACGCCAGAGGAAGTAGCGAAGGTAGAGGGGTCGTTTACAGGGCAGTTTTTGAAGAGGATTTTATGAGTGTTGTGGCAAGGGTAAAAGCTGGGCTTTTTCCTGAGTTTTGAGGTTAATTATTAGGATTTTTAGGGCATAACTGTGTTAAATTAGAAGTTGGTAAGTTTTAGTATTACAGAGCTAGTACTCATGCTTTAAATTGTTTTTTAAGTATAAGCAATAAGCTAAATTCATTTCAACATATTGCTCCCAAGACATCACTGTATTCAAATGTTTTTCATAAAACAATGCAACTTGACAAACATCAGGTCTAGTTGCATAAATAGTACAACGATTAGTAGTTTCACTAAAATGGATACAAACTCCATCACCTCGACTTAAATATTGAGTAGCTTCTGATAAATGCGTTTGCTTGCAGCAAGCTCCGCATTGATAACAGGGAAAATTTCGGCTACTACTAGTCATCACAAAGCTTTAAAACCCAATCTTCTAATGATTTTTTCTTACCCATTTCAAAAGGTATTTTTATATCACGTTGTTCTAGCTGCTTAGTAAGCATTATATTACGCTCTAACTCACTATTAGTGTCTGCTAGACTATTCACAAATAGAGCTATCTCATTAGCATCAAAGTTAAACTCAATCACAGATAAGTTAACTAGATAAGCATCTAATTCTTGATTAATCGGTTTATAATAATCTAATAGCTTCTCATGTTTACTTTTAATAGTATCTAAGAAAGTCCATAATTTTTGCATACTAGGGCTACTATCCAAAAAGTAGTTTAACCCCAGCGTAATTACTCCACCTACAAAGGCACTAATAAAACTATTAATTTCCGCCCCAAATGGAAAAGCTAATGAACTTGCTAGTACGCTATGCAATACTGAGCCAATTATAACTCCTGTACTTAAAGCAACTATTTTAAAACAAGCCTTACTGAGCTGTCCTAGTGATAAATTATCAGGGTTAAAAAAGGCTAGTTTAATAATCTTAACCAGATTATTCCAGCTTTCTCTAATGATCTTTCCCCACAGCTTAGTAGTAGTTAAAAAAGCATTCAAAATAGTTGAAGTAATGCTTGCAAAAAAACCACCTATAAACGAATCTTTAAAAGTGGTAAGAATATCTTTAAAGCGTTTTTTGATACGTTCCACTACTTGCAAAAAAACTCGTTTAAAATCATCCAGTAGAGCTACAACACTAGTACCTTTGCCCTTATACTTGCTTAGCACTAAAGGAATTTCACTTCTTAACTCAAACCATAACTCAGCTAAAATAATCCCTAAAGATTCCCTCAAACCCATTCTAAAACCTGCACTGGTTGCTGAGCTTAGAGTACTTGCAAAAAATTTTGTACTAGTATAGTAGGCTAAATTAATTTGTGAGTCATATTGAGCACGTGCCTTTTGATCTAACTCACGCATTTTATCAGGATCAATATTTTTGAGTTGATCTAGTGATTCTTCCTTTTGCTTAATAGATGCTTCCAACTCTCGATACGCATGTTGATCTTTTGAGTTAGCCTGAGGCATAGTATCTAGTTTAGCTTGTAATTTAGATAACTCTTGCTCTCTTAAGGCAATAGTATTAGGTAGGCTACCTAAAAACTCCTCTACGCTTTTGTCTTGTTTAGTGCGGTTAATGCTACTATGAGTAGAGTTTAAATTAGAGCCTTGATTGGCTAAACTTTCACCCGACAAGCCTGATAAGACTCGTCCTGCGTCATTATGAATTTCTTTAGCTGATATAGTGTGATCTAGGTCACGCGGGCTATTGCGGTTTAGATTACCTGTTTTAGTATACCTGTCCTCTAATTGGTCATTATGTTGCTGTAGTTTATCCTCTCGACCTTTAGCTATATAATCAGGGTGTTTATGGTAGTCAACAGAATTATAGTCACCCCGTTGCTCATAACGATTTTTCTCAGCCTCGGTTGCCCAAATACCTTGACGCACATTATGAATAGTATCAACGTCTCCACCTTTTTTATCTTGAAATAATAAAAAATCTAAACCAAAAGAAGTAACTAGATTTTTTACCAACAATTGATGTAGTTCTTCAGACCAATCAAAGCTTGCAGTCGTTGCTACCATAAACAGCTCCCTTAATTAGTTATTATTTTTAGCCATTAGAGTATTAAAATCTTGGTCAGATTGCTGTAAGTTATGCTCAATCCCCTCTCTATCTAGAATTTGCATACCATCACTATCTTTTTCGATTTCAACCACCCCATCAGTACTAACTACTACCTTGCCCTCTGTATCTTTTTTAACTTTAAATAAGGGCTGAGATATAATACTAGCCATAATAGCGGCTAATGCAATGCCATTTTCAATGTAAAACTGTGCCGCACCTATTAAATTTTTTGCCGCGTCTTTATTGCCTACTTTAATATAAGCATTAAGCTCTACTAATTTATCAAAATAAAGTTGGAAGACCTCATCCATTTTAAGCAAGCTTGTTTCCATACGTGTGGCATATTCATCTACTTTTAATAAATGAGCATTGGCTTTACTCATTTTTAATAAAATACTAGCGACCTCAGCCTGATATTTATGGGCATTTTCCAATGCTTTAGCGCCATGAAATGCATAAGCCCACCCTGCAATAGCTAATATAGGTGCTACTACTGCCGCACCCAATACCATAGCACCTCCTGCCATTCCCCACCCACCTGTAGCCAAAGACCCACCACCTATGGCTGCCATAGTAGCATTATAGGCGGCTGCACCCGAAAGAGCTGCTATAGGCGTACCGGTCGAAGCTGCCGCCAACGTCATAACACCGCCATAGACCGCAAAACCTGCCGCAGCCCCTGATGCACCTCCTGCTACGACAGTTTTTAAATAGTCAGTAGCAGTAAAAGCCACCTCACGAATTTTATCTAGTTTATGTTTAGGAATATTGAAATGAATATTAGTATGCTGAAAGTCATTACTTTCCAGAATTTCTTTAATCAACTTATCAAAATTGTCAAACTTAGAACCAATTTCTAACTGAAGCTCTCCTAAACTTTCTAACCGCTTACTTACTTCGTCATTAACACTATCCAAATCTGCCTTCGCCTGTTTATAGGATTGTTCAGCATTAGCCGCAATACGCTCAGCCTCACTTTTATCTTGATAACCATCATAAGCTTTTTTTGCACCAAAACCTGCTGCCGCTGCTACAGCAGCACCAATGATAAAAGGAATAGGCATAGAATAATCTCCATTAAGTAAGTTAATTTGAATAATATTTCAACATACAATGAAAAGCTAGGCAACTTATTTTCATATAAAGGGTTGGTGTTTTTCAAAAGTTTACTTTTTAATAACTTACCCAAACACAAAGCCAAAATCTAATACATAGTCGCTAAACGGTGGAATCATTAATTGACTGCAATCACTCGATTCACACTCCACTGCAAAGGCTACTCGGTAGGCATTATTTTCTAATTGGTAGGCAATCAGTGTTTTATCTTCCGGTGAAATCAGCCAATAATGAGGTACTCCAAAAGCTTGTAAGCGCAATAATTGAGTGAAGGTATCCTTTCTTTCATGTCCGGGCGACGTAATTTCACACACCCAGTCAGGCAATAAATCCATCACCCCTTTAGGGCGCACAGGTAAGCGTTCTTTACGCCAACCTGCCAGATCATGAGTGGGGCAATGATGCTCACTATAGCGCACACTGATTTCCGTCATAATCCACCATCCCCCCATGCCACCTTTGCCCCATAACGGTAAAAATTGCCCTGATAGCCCTGCTTGTGCTAATGCATGTTCTGAACGAGCCATAGGGCGTTTAATTAATTCCCCATTGATTAACTCAATACGCTCATCCTGTTGTTGGGCTTGATATAAGTCATTAATTGTAAAAAGTTTTCTAGCTTCCATGAGGTTAGACCTTAATCGTACTCCAGTCGATGCGAGCAGCGTCCAAACACCAGTACTAAGATTGTCCCGACAATAGCGCCACCGACATGGGCAAAGTGTGCTATACCATCACCAAAAATCGAGAATCCAGTCACACCGGAGAATAGATCAATCAATAATAAAATCGGTACGAAATATTTAGCGGCAATCGGATAAGGGATAAAGAGCAACACTAACTTATGATTAGGAAAGCAAAACGCATAAGCGGCTAAAATGCCATAAATGGCTCCCGATGCGCCCACCGTGGGGGTATGGTAAAAGCTATAATAGTCACTCACCAATTTTTCCGTCAAACCCGGAAGATTCGCAGGATATAAGCCTTCTTTTATAATGCGAGTGAGATCGGTAGTTGTCAGACCTAAGTTTTGAAACTGATTCGCTAACTCATTAAATTGATAAGTATTAATTTCGTTATAAATATAGCCCGCACCTATTCCACAGACCAAATAAAAAATTAAAAATCGTGCAGAACCCCATAAGTATTCTAAATTTTTACCAAACATCCACAGACCTAACATATTCAAGGCTAAATGCATCCAACTCCCATGCATAAACATGCTGCTTAAATATTGCCACTCGTGAAAGTTAGGATTAGCAGGTAGATACAGCGCATAAGGGTTGGGAGAGGGTAACATTTGATTGACATAAGGGATAAATGCCAACACGCATAAAGCGATCAAGGTGTAAGTGACTAGGGGAGTCGGTGGGCGGTGTTCAGTATTCAAAGGTTTTATTGCTAGTAGAGAGTTGAAACCATGAAGTGTAGTCGTTTTTTGGGGTTTGGGTAATAGGGATTACGAGAGCAGTATAGCCGAAAGGCGGCATCCCTGCCGCCAAGACTGCTTTAGAAACACACGATTACTTGTAGCGAAACACTTAGCGGGAATAGGATATTCGGCTTAAGAGTTTATTGGATGCGCATGATGCGATCAGGCTCGGCATACTCTACAAAAGGACGCGTTTGTAATTTAGCACTTAGTACTTCGGCTTGAGCTAGGGGAATCGCTTGGCTGGTAGCGATAATATGAGCATCTCCCGACATAGGTCGTACATAACTGAGAGGTACACCCGCGACTTGTGAGAGCTGCGCCATTTGCTGTGCAGATAAGGGCTGGTTGGGGTCAGCATAGCCCGGTTTAAATTTAATAATGATCTGGGCAATAGCTTCTTGATTAGCAACAGGGTTAGGCTTGGTAGGGGGCGTGTTAGAGTTAGTATTAGGTGCACAGGCCATAAGGCTTGCGAGTAAGGTGCTAACTAATAATGCTTTGAGCATAGTATTTATCCTATTTAAAAGTGTTTATCAGCGTGGGCGTTTAAGTATTCTGAATCCAATCATGCTGAGCATTAGCGCTATTAACCCTCCACTTAAACTACCGCCACCGCCGCCACTACTTTCACCTGAACTAGGCGGTGTGGTAGGAGTGCTAGGAGTACTATTCCAGTCAGTAGTGGGAACTAATGTTCCCGTGGTAGCAGTATCACAACTTGCCATACTTAAACCTTTGACATAACGCACCGCACGGCATGCATCTAATAATCCACCACCTAATTGAGTTTGCCAACGATCCGCATAAGGGTAAGGTCGGGCTGAGGCTCGAAGAGCTTGTTTAATTTGAGTGGGCGTGAGACTAGGGTTAGCGGCTAACATCAGACCAATGACGCCCGCTACATGCGGCGTTGCTTGACTGGTTCCTGCAATATAGCCGTATTGAGCGCTGCCACCCAGCGTTGAGATAATGCCTAAGGTACTACCTACAGCATACATACCCGGAGCGGCTACCGTAATAGCAGAGCCATAATTACTAAAAGGTGCTTTTTGACCATTGGAAGCCACCGCTGCCACAGTAAGCACATTATTACAATTCGCGGGACTATGGGGCGTGGTATCTAAACTTAATCCAGTTTCCACATTACTATATTGGGGAGCACATATACCTACCATAGCACAACCATTGCCAGCGGCAACGATGACACTCGCACCGCGTGCAGTAGCATAATTAATAGCGTCCTGCTCACTATTGCGACAGCTTCCTAGGCCTCCTAGACTTAGATTAATCACTTTAGCAGGGCGTGGATTGACGGGTAAAAACCCACCGCCACTCGCGCCATTACTCACTTGCGGATCACCCGCTGCCCAACGGATACCATCCACCACATCGGAAGTATTCGCCCCTTCTGAAGCGCCAAATACGCGCACGTATAATAAGTACGCATTCCAGTCAATACCGCTCACCCCAAGGTTGTTATTAGCTCTAGCCCCGATAATGCCTGCTACATGTGTACCATGCCATGAAGTGTCCGTTTCACTAGGATCAGCATCACGATTATCCCCATCACCACTATTGACTAGGCTATTATTAATCACCATATCGTAGCCACTATAGGTAAGCTCTGGCACACCACGCCCCGTTAGATCGGGATGATTAAGAGTTGCACCAGCATCCACTACAGCAATAGTGACCGCACTGGAGCCAGTGGTTTCATCCCATGCTTGTATCGCGTTAATGGCCCCCGGATAGATAGAGGGTGATTGCAAATTCCATTGGGAGCCAGTGAAGTAGCTGTCATTAGGAATAGCCGCTCGATATTTCAAGTAATCAGGTTGGGCATATTCAATATTACTTTGCAGGCTGACCGTTTTAGCATAATTTTCTGCCTGCTCGCGCGTCATGGGTTGGGGCAGGTAGAGTACATGCGCCTCACCTGACATAGCGCGTTTGTAGCGTAAATTAGAGACCGTATTCGCCGCAAGGGTAGTTAGGGTATTCTGCGTCATAGCGGGACGCATGCCCGTGCTAGTAGGTTTAAGCTTAATAATTAATTGATTGACTAATGGCTCTTGGCTAAGACTAGACATAGGCAACATCTGAGCCGATAAGGGAGTGCTGATAACAGTGAGTAGAATAGTCCCTAAAGTTTTCCGCATGGGAAGGGTCTCCGCAAAATGAGGTAAACCTAGTTTAACACTGATTATCCCCACTTAAATACAAAAGCCCTATACGGTTTTAAGGTATAGGGCTTAGTAGGGTTACTATTTAGGCAGTACGTTATTTAGGAATCACACCATTAATGACGTAGTTACCAGAAAAGGTACTATTAGTAGCAATACTTCGGACAGTTTGGGCATGATTGAAAAATAGGCTGGAAGCCTCCAGTGTGGGAAGATGTCGTCAACCACGATAACAACCCCTCACCCCAGAAGCTTCCATGTCCACAATAGAAACGATTCTGAGCCAAATGTCCAGTGTGGCGAAACCGCAGCGCCAGTTTTTGCTGACCTTGTTCAATGCGCTGATGTACCTGCCCAGCCGTGTCAACTTCCGCAACCTTGGACGTTACAGTGACTGCCATGAAAAGACTTTTTCACGCTGGTTTTCACGTTCCTTTGATTTTCTAGCGTTCAACCTGCTGATCTTACAGGATGTCCTGCATGGCAAGGGGGAACGTATTGCGGCTATTGATGCCAGTTTCGTGCCTAAAAGCGGGCGCAAGAGTTATACTTAGACTGGTTTTGGAACGGCTCACAGGGGCAGGCGCAACGCGGACAAGAATTATCCTTGTTAGCGCTGGTGGACGTGACCCACAACACGGTACTACACCTTATCCGCCCGCCAAACGCCTACGTTGCCGCGCTCAACCCGCAAGGGTCAAAGCCAACCCGCCAACACCAAAGACAAAACCAAGGTGAAACACCCACCCTTCGTTGGTGCGCCGCTCCCCACGCGGATGGATAGCTACCTTGGACAGCTTCAACACGCCATCACAGTCCTGCTGGGGTGTGGCATCCGTTATCTCGTCGCGGATAGCTTTTATGCCAAAACTAAGTTTGTCAGTGGCATCAGGGAACTCAACTTGCATTTGATCAGCAAGTTACGTCAGGACGCCGACTTACGGTGGCTGTACACGGGCGCACAAAAACCCAAGGGTCGTCACCGCCAGTACAGCGGCAAAGTCAGTTTTGACGACTTATCACGTTTTGAACGGGTCGGAGAGCTGGACGGGCAGCGTGTTTACACCGCTACTGTTAACAGCCCGACGTTCAAACAGATAGTGCGCATCGTCTATCTGGTGCGCGAAGCAAACGGCAAGACCGCTAGCGCACTGCTGTTCAGTACCGACACGGATTGCCCTGCATTAGACATCCTGCGTTACTACCAAGCGCGTTTCCAGATAGAATTTTTGTTCCGGGATGCCAAGCAACACACCGGGCTGTGTGACTGCCAAACGACCCGCAAAGAAAAGCTGGATTTCCACTTCAATACCTCACTGACGGCACTTAACCTGCTCCGGCTGGAAGATCGCCAGCAGAACTGGGATGCCGGGGGCAACGGGCGCAGTGTCCTCTCCGTTGCCAGTGGGAAGATCCGCCACTTCAATGCCCATCTGCTCGAACGCTTTTCTCGCCACTTAAAACTCGACTTCAGCGCCATAAAATCCAGCCCAGCCTTCGCAGACCTATGTAATTATGGTGCTATCGCCGCGTAAACTGTCCGAAGTGTTATTAGTAGGATGAATTAATACATTGCCTGCTAATAGGTTGATGTCATTATTAGGACCCGCGAAGATAGTTTTACCATCCATATTCAAATCAGTTTTGGCGTAACCTGACTTAATATAGTTAGCATTTAAAGTGGTATTAGCAGGTACTAATAACACGTCGCTGAGTATTGGACTTACGTCATTATCAGGACCGTTAGCAATCGCTCTATCGTCCGTTGTGGCGTCACCTGCCCAGAGCAAGGTTTTACCCGTGCCAGTGGTCAGACGTGTACTACTACCCACCCCTACTGAACCTACTGAGAAGTCCACTAAGTTGCTACTACCTGACAGTAGTGATACAGGGGTAGAGGTGATAATGCCTAAGTGGTTACGATGCCGGATAGAGACATGATAACTACCTAATACTAATCCAGTCACACTCAACAAGCTGCTACCAGTAGCCGGATTAATCACATCACCATCCCGTTGCAGAATGCTAGGAATACTGAGTAAGACCGTTGCAGGATTAGAAGCGGAGCGTATTTCTAATAATACCCAATCAACAGGCGCATCATTACCGAGCAGATTTAATACACCAGAAGTAACCGTTTCTAGACCTAAGGAGCCTACTAAACCGGTATAAGGTTGTACGGTAGGTAATAAGCCTAGTTGAGCTAAGGTATTATTCATTAGTCCGGTCGAGCTATTGTAAGCACCTTGTAATAATACCCGCACTTGCAACTGTAAACCTAACAAGGGACTGCTAGTCACAGTAATGCTAATCGCTTGAGTATCAGTACCGCCATGACCATCGTCTACGGTCACAGTCACTTCATAAATATTATTACCATCACTATCTTCGGGTGGATCTAATAAGAAGTTAGAACCGTAATTAGCAGGATTGACAAAGCTTAGTAAGCCAGTCGTAGGATTAATCGTGAATTTAGCAGCATCGGCTCCACCGCTAATACTATAAGTAAGCGTGTGATTATCCGCATCAGTAGCACTAACCGCCGTAGCTGTAGTCGCACCATCCGCAACACTGAGAGCAGCCGTTGCACCACCTCCATCGCTAGTAATCACGGGAGGATTATTAGCAGTAGAGCAATCCACTGGACTACCGTAGTTGCCAAGGTAATTATTATCAGTGGTTGCGCCCCAACCGGTATTAGTGAATTGGTTAGCAGGTACACTTCCAGCCGAGTTGGTGGGAATATTGAAGGGATCAGTATCATCCATCACATCCACTAGACCTGTACAAGTATTAGGATTAATGAAGTTAAAGACTTCAATCTCAAGACCGGCTTGCCAGTTAAAGTTACCATTACCTAAGGGGGTAAAGGTAAAGGATAGATAATCCTGTGCGGTATTTTCGGTAGGTGCATCTACGCGTGAATTCAATGCCCACGTTACACTACCTACAGTGGATTGCAGATCATTGATTAAGAAACGATTCGCACCACTACCAGTAGGTACGGTGAGAGTGATTTGACCGGTCAAGTTAAGGTTATTAGTGGGAGTGCTAGTAGGACGCATATACACATGATAGCGACCATCCACACCACGGCGAATGGTATATTCTAGTACCTTGCTATTGGTCTGAGTGATAGTTACTGCTAGTGCTTGAGTATCAGTACCACCATTACCATCGTTAACGGTCACTTGTACTTCATAGACATTATCGCTATTGGCATCGGTTGGGCTGCTATAGCTAGGAGCACTATTAAAGGTGAGTACACCGGTAGTCGCGTTAATGCTAAATTGTGCAGCATCCGCTCCACCTGTAATGCTATAGGTGAGGGTATCACCAGCATTCGCGTCAGTGGCAGTGACTGTCGTCACAGCGGTACTACCTTCAGATAGAGTAAGTGCAGCGGTACTACCTCCCCCATTGCTGGTAATAACAGGAGCTGCATTGGAGCTAGCATCCGCACAGATGACAAACTCCATACCGTCACCACCCGCCCCTTCAACGCCTGTACCGACTAAATCAAAGCTTAGGCTATTATAAGAGCCGAGGATTTGTACTCCACCCATTGCCATTTGACGAGTACTATCAGCGCCTGCTTCTCCGGTACTTTCGCCCCAAACCATCGCTTCGTTAGGTGTGCGTTGGATACTATTAGCAGTCACTTCAAAGTGACTACCCCCGCCTACTTTGGTAAAGGTAATACCGGCATTAGCCGCATTAGGCGTGATACGCGCTGAGCTACTTAATAATTTAGGTGTGGCATTACTCTTACCGCCATAGCCGCCCATGCGATCAATATAGATAACAGGATCATGCACCAAAGAGCTGAAATTGAAGGTTAGAGTACCTGTTTTACCATCAGTACTAGCATTAGCAGTGCGTCCGCTTTCAGGTGTGGTATCCCAGTAGAACACAGTCCCTAATGAGCGAGTGCCATTAATACCCGGATTACCAAAATCACCAACGGTATTCATGACATCGTTAGGTGTAAATGACCAATTAGCACCTGATGGAGCCGTACCTATAGCAGTAATCACTAAACCTTGTGTAGTAGTGGTTTGATAGCCACCGCCGCCCGCTGTCCAGTTGCTACTGGTTCCGGTTGCACTACAGGTCGCTGGAGCAACCGCACTAGGTGGATTAGTGGAGCTAGCAGGTTGAGCAATTTGTACTTGATAATCTTCGACTTCACCATCGGTAGCGGTATCAGTGGGCGAGGCTATAGCAGTGTCACTAGAAAATCTGAAACGCGCATTAATAGTGCCAATGTGAGCATACATAGGAACTAAAATGCCTTCGGTAAGGGTTTGATTAGTGCCGCTTAAACTATCAATCACTAACTCATCGGGATGATTACCGAATACACCGTTATTATCCCAGTCAAACCAAGCATAAAGCTGTCCTGTGCCTTTAACAGGAATATGTAGAGAGAAGTTTTGCTCTGGATTAAGTGTTGTGCCTTGCAAGCTAGTACTAAGACCACTATTGGTAAATACTCCATCTTCATCAGCGCTGCCAGTCGTATCGTCACCCGTTGCAGTTGAGTTGGCAATAGTACTGAGGTCAGAGTCTGGTTTATTAGTACCTAAGTAAGTGGGAGTCATCACACTTACTGTGGTTTTAGTTAAGAGTGTTCCATTGGTAGCAATAATAGGTTTTCCACCACCGCTAGCGGAGATAGGCAGATAATGGCTAGGATTGCTGGTAGTGGTTACGGCATCACCATAATCAAAGGGAGCGAAGACACCAAAAGCAACCGCGCCATTACCACCCGCTAACATATTGACGGATAGGTTATTAACATTTTGGGTTAAAGCTAATAGTGTGCCGCTACCTAGTGACAGAGTGTCACTCAATTGAATAGTTTTACCTGCATTAGAGAATACGACATCAACAGCACCTTGGCTTTCTAATGCTTCAAAGGCATTACCGTCGGTAGTGACTGTTAAGGATTCATTAGTATTATCCAGATCCTCAGCATCAGCGATCACTATTTGATTAGGTAAAGCTACGCCATTTAGTGTAGTAGTAAAAGTCAATTGGAATTGTGGGTCTTGACTGGCAGTAACATTAGTTAAGCCAATAGGATTAACCCCTGAGTACATACTTACTAAGCGGTCGCCACTCCAAGCACCTGTATTATAAGTTTGTACGGCAGCCGTGAGATTACTCATTTGTCCAGTGATAGCCAGTCCATTTGGTATTGTCCATGTCTTAGTAATGGTATCACCTGCATTAAATTGCGTGACAGCACCGCAAGACCAATCCAACCAGAAAATATCTTTCTTATAAAGACCAGTACCCCCTGTAGCATAACCAGAGCCTGTTGAGATAGAACCAGCAGGGCAAGTAATGGCGCTACCCTCAGCCACATTAGTAACAGTCACCGCTATGGTTTGTGTATCGCTAGCCGTGCCATCAGATACCGTGACTTGCACGTCATACACATTATTAGCACCGCTATCGGTAGGATTTTCATAATCGGGGGCGCTGATAAAGGTCAATACTCCGGTACTGGCATTAATACTGAATTTTGCAGCATCCGCTCCACCAGAAATCGAATAAGTTAATGGGTCACCATCACCATCTGAAGCACTGATAGTCGTAACTGCTGTGGTATTTTCAGCAACATTGATAGCAGCGGTATTGCCGCCACCGTTGCTAGTGATAATAGGGCTATTGTTTAAATAAGGCGTAAAGCAGCCATCAGGCGCTAAAATAGCTTCATAAATATGTACATTCGTATTCAGCCCTGCTAGTGAACCTGCGGACAGTTTAACCTCATTGAAAGGCTGAGTCGTTTTAAAGCCGACCACATGCTTACCCACAAAAACGGGTAAATCAAATAGACTACCACTACCTACAGATTCTTGTTGTACGCCGTTTAAATAAGTAGTTAGCGTAAAGGCATTGAGTAAACTACCGCCTAACCCTCCGGTATCTTCAACCGAGAAACCCGCAAATGTACCTCCGGGATAGGAGCCTACGAGTGGATCAACGACTGATACACTACCAGAGGCTAATAGTCCGGCGAGAATATTAATATTGGCGTAATTACTAGCATTGCTATCGATAATATTAGATGCGCCTGTCACCTCACAGCCTACGCAAATCCCTGAAATACCCGTATTACTTTCACTGACGCGTACTGGATAAGTCGGTTTAGTCCAGCTAGTGCCTTGATCACTATTACAAGTGGGAGTAGGGCCGGCTGCCGCTTGCTCCAAAAGAGCCGAGTAAACGCGTGTCTCACCGCCTAGACCAATGCCTACGGGTTGACTTAATCTAAAACGTACTTCGTCAAATGATTGAGTAGTCCAAAAGCCAACATTGAATTGACCTGCACTACCACCACCAATTAAACCTAATAACGAACCATCAATTAAGGAACTACCACCAATACTTTCGCGTTGAGCACCCCCTAAATAAGTGGTCACCGTCATATTATCAAACAAGCCAGCATCGAGTAGTCCACCAATCTTTTCAATGCGAAAGCCCGCAAATGTGCCCGCAGGGTAAGTAGTCCCCGTTTCTTTGACCCCTAGTTCTGCATAGGCAAATACACTGATGAGGGGAAAGGTAATACTCGAATAGTTAGTTAAGTTAGCGTCGGTCGCATTGGATGGGTTATTCACGACCGGACAGGTCAGTGAGGTACACAAAAAGTTAGGTGAGCGTGAGCTAGAAGCGGAAACATTATAAGTGCTTTGTACCCAAGGTGTGGTGACATTGGGTACGAGAGCTGCCTGAGCGAATTGAGAAAACGTCAGTAACGTCAAGGTGAGTAAGAGTTGTAAGTACCATCCACCATATTTAAATAGGGGAGGGCTAGCAATACAGCTTTTTTTTAGTTTCATAACCATTACTCCAAATATTTAGTATTTTAATTATTGAATGATTTGGGATTCACTATAGTGATAGCCTAACTATCAGTGTGTGGAAGGGTATGGGTTAATACATCTAGAACTCCTGCTACCTATTATATTTTTATAAGTACGTTTTATTTTTAATTAACATTATACTAGGTAGTTAATTATGCTTTGTTTTTAAGCATGATAGTGTTGACAACTTTATAACCCTTGATAAATTAATGAACATGTTTTTTATTATGTATATCAATAGCTTAAAGATAATAGCTAAATGACTAGCCAGACTACTTTCTTAGATTTATATAAGTAAAATTTATAGGTGAATTCTAGCACGTTATCTAATAAACATGAAATAATTATAAATTTATTTATTATATATTTAATGTTAATAGTTAATAAAAGCAGTGATTGCTGATAGATTAATATTTAATATGACGTTTGCTGAAGTGACTACTGATTGAAATAAAAGTAGTCATTTTTATGAGGAGAGTTAAATTAGCGCGGGATTAAACGGTAAAATTGCGTGTTTTGCTTCATTCTTCCTGCCCATTGCTCCGCTTGTACACCTGTGCCAAAGAAGAAATCAGCGCGTAATTCTCCCGTAATAGCTCCCCCCGTATCTTGAGCAAAGACCAGCTTTTGGAGCAATGTTTTACTGTCAGGGTAGTGACTATCGACCCAAAGTAAGGAACCTAAAGGAATAGTTTTAGGATCAATAGCGATACTGCGCTCGGCTACCAGCGGCACATTTAAAGAGCCTATAGGACCTGCTTCGACATTAGTGCGCAGTTTAAAAAACACATAGCTGGGATTTTGATTGAGTATTTCTTCAGCCTGATCAGGATGAGTGTTGAGCCACTCCCTAATAGTGAACATATTAGTATGTTCGCGCTCAATGAGCTTACGCTCGATCAATACTTTGCCAATAGGTAAGTACTTGTGACCATTTTGATTGTCATAACCCACACCCACAATAGAGCCATCGGGTAGTTGCGCTCGCCCTGAGCCTTGGATATGGAGAAAAAACACATCATCTTGCTTATCAGTCCAAAGAATCTCATTGCCTGCTAAAGGTTTAGTCGTTCCTTCAATCACCGCACGATCATAATAGGGTATAACGCGATTACCCTCTAAGCGTCCACGTACTCGTTTATTTTGTAGTTCGGGGTAGAGTGAACCCAAATCAATGGTGAGTAGATCAGCGGGGGTTTTATAAATCGGATACTTAAAGCGCTCATCAGGCGTATAGCTAGCCATCAACACAGGTTCGTAGTAACCCGTCATAAAGCCAGTGGTTTTGCCTTCAGTACTGACTAATTGCTCTGGCTGAAAATGCTGTTCAAAAAAGGCTTTAGCAGTGGCGCGGTCGGGACTCATGCCTTGCGCTTGTTGGCAAATAGTGACCCACGCTAATTCATTTTTCTTTAGCATGGCTTGGCAATTATTTAATAAGGCAGGCCAAGCTTGCTCATGTGCATCTTGCTCCCAACCCGGAAGATCAGCCCAAGTGACTACCTTAGGCTCAGGTGGTGTTTGGGGTTTAGGTGGAGTGTTCCACCAATCACAACCTACTAAACCTAGGGCAAGTACTACGGTACTCACATATTGCAATAAAACTTTTACCACATTAAATCATCCGGTACTTGATAGGCTGCATAAGGATCCTCTTCTTCGGCTATAGGGCTTGGGGTTTTGGTATTGAGCAGCACAATATGAGAAGGGTCACGCTGAGCAATTTTGTCACCCACTTGTTTGGGAATAAGCGCATAGCTTTCACCTTCGCGCACGATAGCGATTACGCCGTGAATAAGCTGATCTTGTAGTTTAGGGGTGACGTAGATGCTTTTGACTTTATTATGATCGGCAAATTGGTAAGCAATCTCAGCGCCTGCGGTACTGATTTTATTCATCTCAATTAATTGCCGAATTTGCGCCTGAATAGCTTTAGCTTCGGCTTGTTCGCGCTGTTGGCGGTTGAGTTCGCGTGATCGCTCGGCTTGTTCTAGGCGGGCTTGCTCGGCTAAGCGTTTCACCTCATCATCGGCTTGAGCATTGCCTTTAGCTTCTTGATATTTTTGTTTACTCACTTCTTTTTCAGCTTTCTTGGCTTGTTTTTGATTAGCAAGACCACTTTTGAGCAATTGATCGCGTAAGGACATAGCAAACCCTCATTCCAATGAATAAGGGTGTATTGTCGCCATCCCGTTAGGTATTGACAAGATGCAATGTAGGGGGAGACCTAGGTGTCTCACCGTTAGGTGGCACAGAGGAGGGTACATAAGAGTGCAAACACATAGGTTTGCCCCTACGTAATGTTTAATCCTTACCTAGGGCAATAGGGCGACTAGGATCACGAATCCATTCACTCCATGACCCCGGATAGAGTTTAGAGCCTGTTAAACCGACATATTCCATCGCTAATTGATTATGGCAAGCGGTCACGCCAGAGCCACACACATGCACAATTTGCTCTAAGGGTGTGGCTTTTAATAGCGCTTCCCACTCAGCTCGCAATACTTCGGGTGCTTTAAAATAAATACCCTCGACATTATCGGTCAGGGGGCGATTCCATGACCCCGGAATATGCCCTGCTATGGGGTCGATTAATTCCTTTTCACCTGTGAAGCGTTCAACTGAGCGTGCATCCACTAATTGCCAAGGGTGATTAGGCTGCATCAAATCATCCACATCGACAATAAAATCAGGTTGCATATGAGCCGTAAAATGACCTTGGCGTGGTTCAGGTTCGTGGCTAGTCATAGGCGCTTGAGCTTTACGCCATGCCTCAAAACCACCATTTAGCACAGCTACTTGATCGTGGCCTAACCAGCGCAATAACCACCAAGCGCGTGCTGCCATAGCTCCAAAGTTATCATCATAGACCACGACCTGAGTGTCATTATTCAGACCACAAGCGCGTAATTTGGCAATCAATTGATCAGCATCGGGCATAGGATGACGCCCAGTAGTGGGGGTAATGGGTGAGGAGAGGTCATTATCTAAATGCAGATAATAAGCCCCTTGAATATGATTACCCTCATACATAAATAACCCTAGCTCAGTATCGGCTAGGCTAAAACGACAATCAAAGACTAACCAATTAGGATTAGCTAAGTTTTCAACTAAATCGGGTACAGAGATCAGGGTTTGGTACATACCGTGTCCTTTAAAAGCAGTGGGATAGGTAGATGATTATCCCCACCGCAGCATTATAAAAATAAGTGCCATCCGCTAAGGGTATGAGCACTACTGTAATCCAACAGGGTCTACTATTCCGCTAGGGCAACCTGCCTCTACCGGACGTGAGGCTAATGCCAAAGTACTTAAGTCTTGCTGGGCTATTGAGCCTTTCAAGCCTAAGGTTAATTCAGTGATTAAGCGTCTACTACCATCGTCTTTACAGGCAATCTTGACACGCTCACCAACGCCTTTACCGAAGGCTTGATCAAAAGCAGCACGAATTTGTTGACTCGTTAAATTTTGCCCGATGTTTTTAGCAAATAAGCTTTGTACCGCGCTTTGATTAATATCAGACAGTACTTTGATAGAGTCTGCGTAATACTGTTCTTCATTCGTACCATAACAAGTACCGTGCTTAATCCATTCATGGCGTTCCAGTAGTGACTGTGTACCGGGCATGACTTGATCAAGTTGAGCTTTTACCCCTGCGGATACGGTACTACTAGGCAGAGCTGCCCAATCGCCTTGTTTATCTTTGGCTTGTTGGTCTTTGGGTACATTGCAATAGGAGGCACGATCAGGCCAGAGTCCGTGTAGAGTAAAATGGGTGGCATCAAAGCGTGAGGTTGTTTGGCTTTTGCATTCTTTTTTACCTGAAGCACCTTCGCAAAAGGCGGGTTGCCAGCTAAAGGCAAAAACGTATTGCCCAGAGACTTTTTTAGCCTCTGAAGCAGGGGCGCTAGTAGGAGCGGGATCTATAGCAGGGGGAATCAGGGGAGCAGCACCTAATGCGGGTAAAGGGTCTGTCATCGCTAATACGCCACAATCCATAGCTACCCATCGTTGTTTGGGGTTAGCACCCTCTATGTTGACTAGGTAGTGGGTGGCTTGATCGGCACGGTTTTTGGCTATAACGGAGTAGTGCGTACCTATCACTAATTTAATCTGCCCCGGGTTATGGGGTTGACGAATAGACGGTGTGGCAGCACAGGCTTGGGTCGCAGTTAATTCACCACTGATCAAGACTTGAGCCGAGGTGCTCATACTAAGTAAGAGGGTTGCAAGGCTGATACTGCTAATAATGAGAGAGCGCATAATTGTGAGCCTACAGTTAAAGAGTAAGAGCTAAGCCTGCCAGAGAATCAGAGGTACGACTAGAGTAGGGTGGGGTGAGTAGGGAGTAGATCCTCCGATTTTTCACTTAGCTTTCATAAAAAGAGCATGACACTTAGAAAAAGTTAGGGCTATGATGCAATTTATTCAGCGCAGCAGATGGAATAATAATGAGTCAATTAGTAGCACATTCGTGGCGGGAGCGCTGGGCTTGGGCATTTTATGATTGGGCTAACTCGGCCTTTGTAACGACGGTCGTGGTAGCATTATTTCCCGTTTTCTTACGCAATTATTGGGCGCAAGACTTACCTTCTGAGCAGATTACTTTTCATTGGGGCAATACCAATTCTATTGCTAGTCTCATCATTACAGTATTAGCGCCCTTTTTAGGCGCTATCGCAGATCGCAGTGGTAAGAAAAAAGGTTTATTAGCCAGTTTTATGTTATTGGGCGCGGTGGCGACCTTCTCCTTAGCCTTTATTGGTGAGAATCAATGGCAGCTAGCCTTATTTGCTTTTGCCTTAGCCTTTATAGGTTTTTTGGGGGCAATATTTTTTATGACTCACTATTAGTTGATGTGGCTGAGGAACCTGCCTTTAATCGTGTATCGGCCTTAGGGTATGGGCTTGGTTACTTGGGGGGCGGGTTATTTTTAGTATTAAGTATCTTACTCTCCTTACATCCTGAGTGGTTTGGCTTGGCGGATAAAGCTACTGGAGTAAAAGTTGCTTTCGCTTTAACTGCCGTATGGTGGGCAATTTTTTCTATCCCCTTATTCCTGTATGTGCGTGAGCGTCCGGTAGCTCGTACTCAACAGTCATTGCCAAGTCTGTTAGCTCAGGCAGGGCGGGATCTAATCGATGTTTTTAAGAAGATTCGCCAACACCGAGCCGTCGCCTTATTTTTGCTGGCTTACTTTTTCTATATTGACGGTGTGGATACGATTGTCATTATGGCGGTGGATTATGGTCAGAGTTTGGGTTTGCCCTCGGATAGTTTGATTCAAGCTATTCTGATTACCCAGTTTACCGCTTTTCCTGCTGCTTTACTCTTTGGCTGGATTGGGACACGTTATAATGCTAAAGCAGGGATTTTAATCGGGATTTTGGGGTATGTTCTAATAGTGTTGGGTGCTACCCAAATGCAGACCGCAACGCACTTTTATTGGTTAGCCTGTAGTGTTGGGCTGTTTCAAGGGGGTATTCAGGCACTAAGTCGTTCTTATTTTGCGACGCTTATTCCAGTAGAACAGGCAGCCAAGTTTTTTGGTTTTTACAATATGCTGGGGAAGTTTGCCGCTATCTTTGGTCCTATGTTGGTAGGGTGGGCAGGGTTGGTATTAGGCTCATCAAGGATGGGATTGCTGGTGTTACTGATTTTGTTTGTGTTAGGTGGTTTGATTCTAATGTTAGTGCCTCGATCTCAAGATGTGTAAGTCAAACTAGATGAGATGCCATTATCACAGTAAATATATATTCTTATAATCTTATTTATGTTAAATAATAAAAGAAATAAAAACAGAAAATCAAACAATAACAACCAAAAATACGCGAAACTTCCTTTAGAACCAAAAATACGCCACCATATTCATATTCCCTAAGCTCTAGGGCATTAGTAAATCAGCAATAACGATTGCTCCGTTAAACAACACAGCGAGCTTGTTGAATGTCTCAAAAGCAAGATCATGATTCTGGTGTAGTGGTACAAGAATCCCGTCCGAAGGTGAAAGAACCAGCACGGTTTAAAGTTATACTGTTAAATGATGATTTTACCCCCATGGACTTTGTGATTGAGGTTCTACAAACTTTTTTTCATCTCGATCACGAAGCGGCAACCCGCATCATGTTATTAGTTCATACTAAAGGTAAGGGGGTTTGTGGCGTCTATACTCGGGAAATAGCAGAAACGAAAGTAGCCCAAGTGAACCAGTTCTCGCGGGAAAATAGTCATCCCTTATTGTGTACGATGGAAGAGGCGTAAATATCTATGTTAAGTGCAGAAGTCGAATACTCCATCAATGCGTTATTCCGTGACGCACGCGCTAAGCGCCACGAATTCGTAACGGTTGAGCATTTATTGTTAATTATGTTGGACAACCCCAGCGCAGCGGATGTATTACGTGCCTGCCAAGTGGATATATCTACTTTACGTAATGAAATTACTCAATTTGTCCATGACAACACCCCATTGATTCCGGCGGGACAAGAACGTGATGTGCAACCAACCATTGGATTTCAACGTGTGATTCATCGTGCCGTCTACAGTGCTCAATCCACGCGTAAAGGTGAGGTTACTGGCGATATGATTCTTGTAGCCATTTTTGGTGAACCCGAATCACATGCAGTATTTTTCCTGAAGCAGCACAATGTTGAGCGCCTAGACCTAGTAAATTACATTGCTCATGGCATTCGCAAAGGCGATAACTCGGATGAAGATCGGGATGATCAAGAATCCAATACACCTGCCGCTGAAGCTAATAGCGAAGAAGGTGGCGAAAAGCCGCTAGAAAAATATGCTACTAATCTCAATCAACAAGCGCTAGAAGGCAAAATCGATCCTCTAATTGGGCGCGATAATGAAATTGAGCGTACTGTACAAGTGCTCTGTCGTCGGCGTAAAAATAACCCCTTGTTAGTAGGTGAGGCAGGAGTAGGCAAAACAGCCATCGCAGAAGGTCTAGCTAAACGTATAGTAGATGGTGAAGTACCTGAAATTTTAGCCGATGCGGTGATCTATTCGCTTGATCTAGGCTCTTTATTAGCAGGCACTAAATATCGGGGTGATTTTGAAAAGCGCCTGAAAGCGGTCATCAATCAGTTGAAAAAAGAAACTAATGCTATTTTGTTTATTGATGAGATACACACCATTATTGGAGCCGGTGCAACCTCAGGTGGCACAATGGATGCCTCTAATTTAATTAAACCCGTGCTATCAAATGGTGAGATGAAGTGTATCGGCTCCACCACCTATCAAGAGTACCGCAGCATTTTTGAAAAGGATCGGGCTTTAGCGCGACGCTTCCAAAAGATTGATGTAGTTGAGCCGACCGTTGATGAAACCTATGAAATTCTCAAAGGCTTAAAAACACGCTTTGAAGAACATCACGATGTGCGCTATACCCAAACGGCGTTGCGTGCTGCCGCTGAGTTATCGGCTAAATATATCAATGATCGCCATCTGCCAGATAAGGCCATTGATGTGATCGATGAGGCAGGTGCGAATCGACGCTTAAAGCCAGCAGCTAATCGTAAGAAAACCATCTCAGTTAATGATATTGAAGAAATCATTGCTAAGATTGCGCGTATTCCACCCAAAACCGTGTCTAGTTCAGATGTGGATGTATTGCGTAATTTAGACCGCGATCTTAGGATGGTCATTTTTGGTCAAGATGACGCCATTGTACAACTGACTTCGGCGATAAAAATGGCACGTTCGGGGTTACGTGAAGATACTCGTCCTATTGGTTCCTTCTTATTTGCTGGACCTACGGGTGTAGGTAAAACCGAGGTGACTAAACAACTCGCTCAACGTTTAGGTATTGAGTTCTTACGCTTTGATATGTCGGAGTATATGGAGCGTCATAGCGTATCGCGCTTGATTGGAGCGCCCCCCGGATATGTAGGGTATGATGAAGGTGGTTTGCTCACCGATGCAGTGAATAAACATCCGCATGCGGTATTGTTACTGGATGAGATCGAAAAAGCACATCCTGATGTTTTCAACTTATTGCTGCAAGTGATGGATCACGGAACCTTGACCGACACCAATGGGCGTAAAGTGGATTTCCGCAATGTGATCTTAGTCATGACCAGCAATGCAGGAGCGGAAAACATTAGTCGTAAGTCTTTAGGGTTTGCGCATCAAGATCACACCAGCGATGCGATGGAAGCGGTCAAACGTATGTTTAGTCCAGAGTTTCGTAATCGCCTAGATGGTATTATCCAATTTAATCCATTAACTGAAACCGTGATTAAATCAGTAGTAGATAAGTTCATTATTAAATTGGAAGCTCAATTAGAGCCTAAGAAAGTCACACTGATAGTCAATGAGGATGCGCGTGCATGGCTAGCGGTGAAGGGCTATGATCGTCTCATGGGCGCTAGACCTATGGAGCGTGTCATTCAAGAGCACATTAAAAAGCCGCTAGCGGAACAAATACTATTCGGTGATTTAGTTCATGGTGGGCGGGCGGAAGTCTTTGTGTGTGAGGATAAAGATAGTTTGTGCTTAAAATACATTAGTATGCAGCATAAACAACCAGAAGAAGCGGCTGTCTAATCTAGTTTGATAGGATACCCAACCTATTGAGCTTGGGTATCCTATCACTAATCCTTCTAAACCAAATATTTACTAAGCGGATAACAATAATAGCCTACTTACTACGATAGCTAATGCGTCCCTTAGTTAAATCATAAGGGGTTAATTGTACCGTCACGCGGTCGCCCGTTAATATGCGGATATAGTTTTTACGCATGCGCCCCGAAATATGAGCAATCACATTATGCCCATTATCTAGCTCAACGCGGAATGTCGTATTAGGTAAGGTGTCAACCACAGTCCCTTCCATTTCAATATAATCTTCTCGTGCCATAACTCAGTTACTAATTAAAAGATGCGCGTATTATCGCTTGACTTGCTAAGATAACAAGTTCTTTTTACGTCCAGCGCGTGATTTAGCGTTAGGTTTCGATTAGGATAGCCCGATTTACTAACTTTTGTAGGGTTATGGAGGCTAACAGTGGCTATTGCAGCACTCTTTTCCGGTCAAGGTTCTCAATCAGTAGGTATGTTAGCGGAATTAGCTAATAGTTTTCCCATTGTAACCGAAACCTTCCAACAAGCATCAGATTCCTTAGGCTATGACCTCTGGCATTTAGTTCAAGAAGGACCTGACAGTGAGCTAAATAAAACGACTATTACTCAACCCGCAATGCTAGCCGCAGGGGTAGCGGTCTGGCGAGTATGGCTACAGCAAGGGGGCATAGAGCCTAAAGCGGGAGCAGGTCATAGTTTAGGAGAGTATTCCGCTTTAGTCGCTGCTAATTGTCTGGATTTTGTACATGCTGTACACCTAGTCACCGAGCGTGCCCGTTTAATGCAAAGTGCTGTTCCTGCTGGGGCAGGTGCAATGGCTGCGGTATTAGGTGCTGAAGATGCTCAGATTATACAAGTTTGTGCTGACATTAGTGCTCAAGGTGAAATCGTTGAAGCAGTTAATTTTAACTCGCCCGGACAAGTAGTGATTGCTGGACAAACCGCCGCTGTAGACAAAGCGCTAGCTGCTTTAGTCGAACTAGGGGCAAAAAAATCCGTAAAGTTACCGGTTAGTGTACCTTCGCATTGCAGTTTAATGCAGGAAGCATCTTTTATTTTAGCCAAGGAATTAAGCCAAACTTTATTAAACGCCCCCGAATTTACGGTATTGCATAATGTGGATGCGCAACCCCGTACTAGCTCGGCTGGGGTACGCGCAGCATTAGCCGAGCAACTTTATAAACCAGTACGCTGGACACAAACGATTGAAGCTTTGCGTGATCAATACAATACTACTTTATTATTAGAGTTTGGACCTGGGCGCACATTAACGAGCCTCAATCGCCGCATCGATCGTAAACTGAATGCTTTAGCGATTTATGATAATGCCAGCTTAGAAGCAGCATTAAAGGCAGTAAGTGAGGGAACAGTATGAACTTATTTGATTTAACGGGCGAAGTGGCGATTGTTACGGGTGCAAGTCGCGGTATAGGGCGAGCCATTGCAGAAACATTAGGGCGATACGGTGCAAAAGTTATTGGCACGGCTACGAGTGAATCAGGAGCCTTAGCTATTACGGCTTACTTGACCGAAGCGGGGATTCAAGGGGAAGGGCGCGTATTAAATGTTGCTGATGCTGCTTCGATTGAGGCTTTTATGGCAGCAGTGACCGAAGCTCACGGTACAATAACGATATTGGTCAATAATGCAGGTATCACGCGTGATAATTTACTGATGCGTATGAAGGATGAGGAGTGGGATGACATTATTGCCACTAATCTGACCTCTATTTTCCGCATGAGTAAAGCGTGTATGCGTGGCATGATGAAGGCTAAAAAAGGTCGTATTATCTCTATATCCTCGGTCGTAGGCACTATGGGTAATGCTGGACAAGCTAATTATGCGGCTGCTAAAGCGGGTCTAGTCGGTTTTAGTAAATCATTAGCACGCGAAATTGGCTCACGGGGAATTACAGTTAATGTGGTAGCGCCTGGTTTCATTGATACCGACATGACACGGGAATTAAACGAAGCGCAACGAAATGCCATGTTGGCTAATATTCCTTTAGGTCGCTTAGGACAGGCTCAAGAAATTGCCAGTGCTGTGCTATTCTTAGCTTCCCCTGCTGGGGGGTATATTACAGGTGAGACCTTACATATCAATGGCGGTATGCTAATGGTTTAAAACCTTAGGATATGTGACAGAAACGTTATTATTGTGCTAATTTTGTTATTGTTCTTGCTAGCGAGTGTAAACGGTTTTCACTAGAATACGCCCAAGTAAGTACTGGACAAGTTTTTTAATGAGGAACATAAGATTATGAGTATTGCAGAGCGCGTCAAATCTATCGTGGTTGAACAGTTAGGTGTGGACGAGGATGAAGTTCAATTAACTTCTTCTTTCACTGGAGACTTAGGCGCGGATTCACTGGATACCGTTGAGCTGGTAATGGCCTTTGAAGAAGAGTTTGGAATTGAGATTCCAGATGAAGAAGCTGAAAAAATTACTACGGTACAGTCAGCTATTGATTATATTGAAGCACACCAACAAGATGCTTAATTGAGAGTTGTGTGATTGGGTTGCAGCTTGTTAGGGCTGCAACTACGTATTGACCTAGCTAAGGGGCGATTAGTTTGTCTAAACGACGTGTAGTAGTAACGGGGCTGGGTATTGTATCCCCTGTCGGTTCTAAGTTAGAAGCAGCTTGGGATAATATCAAAGCAGGTCGTAGTGGTATTAACCGTATTAGTGCAGATTTATTTGATGCTAGCGCATTTTCGGTACAAATCGCTGGCAATGTAAAGGGCTTTAATGCCACGGATTATATTAAGTCCAAAGACCTGAAAAAAATGGATACCTTTATTCATTATGGTATCGGGGCGGGTATAGATGCCTTTAAAGACTCTGGTTTAGAAGTCACTGAGGCGAATGCCGAGCGTATTGGAGTATTAGTAGGCTCTGGTATTGGTGGTTTGGAAACCATCGAGCGTAACTATGAAGCTTTTTTAAATGGTGGCTCACGCAAGATTTCTCCTTTCTTTGTGCCGAGTAGCATTATTAATATGGTAGCGGGCAATCTGTCTATTATGTTGGGTTTAAAAGGCCCTAATATGTCAATTGTATCAGCGTGTGCTTCTGCTACTCATAGTATTGGTGATGCAGCGCGTATGATTGCTTATGGCGATGTAGATGCCATGCTAGCGGGTGGGGCTGAAATGGGTTCTACGCCCCTAGGTATTGGTGGCTTTGCCGCAGCGCGGGCGCTGTCTATACGTAATGATGCGCCGGAATTAGCGAGTCGTCCTTGGGATCGAGATCGGGATGGTTTCGTACTAGGGGATGGTGCGGGTATTCTGATGTTAGAAGAATATGAGCACGCTAAAGCACGCGGTGCACGCATTTACTGTGAGTTAATTGGCTATGGTATGAGCAGTGATGCCTATCATATGACCTCTCCCTCAGAAAGTGGTGAGGGTGCTGCGCGTTGTATGCGTAATGCGTTACGTGATGCAGGTATTAATGCAGACCAAGTTGGTTATGTTAATGCACACGGCACATCGACTCCAGCAGGTGATAAAGCCGAAACGCAGGCGGTGAAAGCTGCTTTAGGCAATCATGCTTATAAGGTTGCGGTTAGCTCTACTAAATCTATGACAGGGCATTTATTAGGTGCAGCCGGAGGCGTGGAAGCAGTATTCAGCGTGCTAGCTTTGCGTGATCAAGTGTTGCCGCCTACTATTAATTTAGAAAATCCCGATCCAGAATGTGATCTCGACTACGTGCCGAATGTAGCACGCGAAACCAAGGTAGATATTGCTATGAGCAACTCCTTTGGCTTTGGTGGTACTAATGGTACTTTAATTTTCAAGTGTATCTAATGGGGCACATCGGCTAGTGCTGCATTACGTCTTAGCGGGCGAGTATTCATTACTTGCCCTGCATCAACACAACTCCACACTCTATCCCTTCTTACTAGAGAGCGTTGCTAAAGGTGCTAATGCGCGTTTTAGTATTTTGTTTGCTTATCCCCAACAACGCTTAGCCAGTCATGTCATCGGTGATGCACAGTTTTTAACTGAGTTACAAAACCAGTGGCAACAAACAGCCGCACAACCAAAGCTAAATAACTCAATACCTGATCTTTATGAGTTGCCGTTTAAAGGAGGCTGGTTCGTCTATCTGGGTTATGAAATGGCGCAAAGTATTGAGCCAGTATTGCGTCTAACTCCCGATGTACAAACCTTACCGCTTGCTTGTGCAGTGCGAATTCCTGTGGCTGTGATAGTTGACCATCAGCTACATAAAACGCATGTTATAGCCGAGCCGGATTTTGCTGAGGAATTTAATGAACTAAAGCAGATGCTCTCTAATCAAGTTGTGGGGCTAGTAGCCGAGCAAACCGCATTACAAAGCGTGTTAATGCAAGAAGATGCACCCGAACGATTCATACAGGGGGTAGAGCAGGCTAAAGAGTACATTGCAGCAGGTGATGTGTTTCAAGTGAACTTATCACGCGCTTGGCAAGGCTATACGGATTTAAGTGCTAGTGTTCTCTATCAACAATTACGCCAAGCAAACCCCGCCCCCTTTGCTGGACTCGCTGATTTTGGTGATTTTAGTATTATCAGTTCCTCACCTGAACGCTTAGTACGGGTACGTGCAGGTGTTGTAGAGACTCGCCCTATTGCAGGGACACGTTCACGCGGTAAAAATGAAGCCGAGGATTTACGCCTATTACAAGAATTGATTAATCACCCTAAAGAACGTGCCGAGCATGTCATGTTAATTGATCTAGAGCGTAATGATATGGGGCGTATTTGTCGCTATGGCTCGATTAAAGTGGATGAAATGATGGTGATTGAGAGCTATCAACATGTACATCATATTGTTTCTAATATTCGCGGCGAATTAGCTGCACAGATTACCCCTTCTCAGGTACTACAGGCGGTATTTCCGGGGGGAACTATTACTGGATGCCCAAAAGTACGCTGTATGGAGATTATTGCTGAATTAGAGCAAACCGGACGCGGTGCTTATACGGGGTCTATGGGCTATATTAATCATGATGGCTCAATGGATGTTAATATTCTCATTCGTACTCTAACGCTTAAAAATCAGCATCTCGTATTTAGAACCGGAGCAGGGATTGTGATGGATTCAGTACCTCAGAATGAATTAAAAGAAACTCGTCATAAGGCGCGTGGCTTATTACGTGCCTTAGGGGATTATCATGCTTAGTATCCCCGTCGATGATCGAGGGCTAGCCTATGGGGATGGAGTATGGGAAACGATTGCAGTTAAAGCAGGAAACCCTTTGCTATTAGAGGAGCATTTAGCTCGCTTGCAATGGGGCTTAGAAGCGTTAAGACTAAAAGGGTTGGATTTAACTTTATTAAAACAACAACTATTAGAAGCCTGTAGCGCTACTGAGCGCGGTGTGCTCAAAGTCATCGTCACTCGCGGTAGTGGGCAACGCGGTTATAATCCTGTGGGTTTAAATGAACCACGCACTATTATACAACTCAGTCCAGCCCCCCGTTACCCCCCAGAGTATGCGAGTCAGGGCATTGTATTAGGCTTAGTGACAGGGATACGCCTTGCTTATCAGTCTTATCTAGCAGGTTTTAAACATCTGAATCGTTTAGAGCAGGTATTGGCACGCGCTGAATGTGAGGCTCACTGGCAGGAAGGATTGGTCATGGATCATCATCATCATGTGATTGAGGGTACTATGAGTAATCTTTTTATCTATACTCAACACCAAGTACTGATAACCCCTCCAATAGAAGCTTGTGGAATTGCAGGCATTATGCGAGCGCAAGTACTAAAACTAGCTCAGCAGAGCAGGATGGATGTACGAATTCAAAACTTACGAGTACAGGACGTGCTCAATGCTCACAGTGTGTTTATGACTAACTCGGTCATTGGTTTATGGCCGGTTAGGGAATTTAGACAGCAACACTATGTCATAGCCGATAGTATTCAAACCTTACAACAGCAATTACAACCTTACTGTTTATGAAAAAAGCATTATTGACCGGATTTAGTGTGGTTTTACTGTTGGCACTTTTAGGTGCTGGCTACGCTTATTGGCACTATCAGCAATTTTTAGATACCCCATTACCCATCACACAAACTACTCATTTCACTGTGAAGCAGGGCAGTAGTGTCAAACGGGTTGCGCAAGATTTGCGTCAGGCTAATTTATTACCCCCGAGTGCTTTGGATACCTCCGAGTGGCTAGTTCAAGCTCATGCACGGCATGAAGAGTATGCGAGTAAAATCAAAGCAGGGGAGTATGAACTGACTCCGGGCATGACGATTGATGATGTGTTCAAGCGTTTTATTTCGGGTCAAACCGTGCAGTATCAACTATCGATTATTGAGGGTAAGACCTTTAAAGATATTGTGCGTACTATCAAAACCCACCCAGATCTACAGCAGACACTCACTGATGCTGATTATGCCAATCTCATGCCCTTATTAGGTCAAACACAATACCCTCATCCCGAAGGTTGGTTCTATCCCGATACCTATCACTTTCCGCGCAATATGACTGACAAAGAGTTTTTACAGCGTAGCTATAACACCATGTATGAGTATCTCATGCAGGCATGGGATAAACGCCAACCTAATACCCATATTAACACCCCTTACGAAGCCTTAATTCTCGCTTCAGTGGTAGAAAAAGAAACTGGAGTACCTGAAGAGCGTCCTTTGATTGCAGGGCTATTTTTAAATCGCCTAGCTAAAGGTATGCTGCTGCAAACCGATCCTACCGTCATTTATGGTCTAGGTGATCAATATGCTGGCAATTTGCGTAAAGCCGATTTGCAACGTGATACTCCTTACAATAGTTATACCCGCAAAGGCTTGCCACCTACACCGATTGCTACACCTAGCAAAGCAGCGATTGATGCCGTGATGCATCCTGCGCAAACGGATGCGCTTTATTTTGTGGCGACAGGCAATGGTGGGCATAATTTCTCCAAAACCTATGCAGAACATCAAAGAGCGGTAGCGAGTTATTTAAAAGAAATTCGTAGCCAGTCAAAACGCGAATCTTCCGCGCCCCCTACTGCTAATACCACCACAGACACGACCACTCAGCCTAATGCTAATGCAGAGGTTCTTGAGTTACAGGTGCAAGAATGAAACGTGGATTATTCATTACCTTTGAGGGCGGCGAAGGAGGGGGGAAAAGCACTCAGTTACCTATAGCGGCGGAGTATCTGCGCCAACAAGGGATTGCAGTGATTATGACACGAGAGCCGGGGGGAACCGTAGTAGGGGAGAGTATCCGTGCGGTATTACTTAATCCAGAACTACCCGCTATGCACCCCGATACTGAACTCTTACTCATGTTTGCTGCTCGTAATGAACATATTCAACGCACTATTTTACCCGCTTTAAATCAAGGGCAGTGGGTATTATGCGATCGCTTCACCGATGCTACTTATGCTTATCAAGGCTTTGGGCGCGGCTTAAATCAAGACCGTATTGCTAAGCTTGAAACATGGGTGCAAGGCGTATTACGTCCTGATCATACCTTATTATTTGATTTGGCTGTGGATATAGGGATGGGGCGAGCCAAAAAGCGCGGGGCAGCGGATCGTTTTGAGCAAGAGCACTTAGCTTTTTTTGAGCGTATCAGAGCAGGGTACTTAGCACGCGCACAACAATACCCACAACAATATCGTATTGTTCAGGCCGAACATTCACTCGAACAGGTGACCGCGCAAATGTTGCACTATTTAGATGAGTTTATGGCTGAGGTAGGGCGGTGATTTACCCTTGGCATGAAAGTACATGGCAATTAGTACAACACGCTAAATTAGCCGAACGCTTACCTCATGCGTTATTGTTTAGTGGAGAAGATGGCTGTGGTCATGAGGCTTTTATTGAGGCACTGAGACATAGCTTACTATGCCTCAACCCCACTCATGAAGGGTTTGCTTGTGGTCACTGTCGTAGTTGTGAGGTTTATCAAGCAGGTGCACACCCCGATCAACTCTGGATTAAACCTGCTGAAGATAAAACAACAATTAGTGTGGATAGTGTTAGAGAGCTAGGGCATTTTCTAACTTTAAGTATTAGCTATAGCCCTGTGCGAGTGGCTGTCATTAGCCCCGCCGAGTACTTAAATACTAATGCGGCTAATAGCCTGCTTAAAATGCTAGAGGAGCCGACGCCTAATACTCATTTGCTACTATTGAGCTATCAGCCCGGTCGGCTATTGCCTACTATTCGCAGTCGTTGCCAACAATTACGTTTAGCCTTACCCAGTACTGAGCAAGCGATAATATGGCTAAAGACTCAAACACTTCAGCATGAACCTGAAGTGCTATTAAGCCAAGCCTTAGGTCGTCCCTTGTATGCTGTCACTTTAGACCAAGGAGAGCAGGTTACTCAACAGCAAGCCTTTATGACACAACTGGCTCAAGTGCTGATGAGACAGGGGAGCCTGATAGCCTTTGCTCAGACATGGCAAAAATACTCGCGTCACGAGCTATTAAATTGGCTTTATATAATCTTACAGCAGCAATTAAAAGTAACTTATGGCTTAGGGGAGCAATCTAACCATCCCTTACAAGTATGGTTAAGTAGTTGTTCTAGCGGGCAATTATGGAAGCTCATGCAGCATTGGGAAACTTTAAAACCTTTAGCTGATCATCCGATTAATAATCAGATTTTTATAGAAACTATTATTGCTCAATGGCAGTTAATTAAATCATAACAATAACTTAGAGTTAACTATGGCTATTATTCCACCTAAACGTTTAGCTTTATTATTAGATAATGCAGATCAATTATATTGTCATTACATGCCGCATATTAAGGACGGGGGATTATTTGTACCTACACAAGAAGCACTAGAGTTTCATGAGAATGTGGTGATTCAGGTGTCATTGCAGTCTGAAAATAAAAAGATTCTAGTGCCGGGTATAGTGGTCTGGATTACGCCACCGAATCATGCTAGAGGCGGCGTTGGAGTACGTTTCGCGGGTGAACAAAAAGCTACCGTAAAGCGCTATATCGAGACATTAATTGGTAAACGTCTGCTAAGCCCCAATCCTAATCTAGTCCCTGTATACTAAAATTGAGCAAAAAACGTCCTCTTAAGCAAGGTTTTTACTATGTAAGGCTACCAATCTAATACTTATCACTTTTCATTATAATGTATATTATGTAAAATAATGTAATTAGACTCCAATATAGGCTTAGGGCATACCCTCAACTGGGCTAAACACCTACCTTTTTATCAAGACGACTCATTTATATAAGCCACGAACTCTGTCTCTTGGGTCTTTTGGTCAATAAATCACACAGCATTATTAGAACAAATGTTGCACCAATTTTTAGCGAGCCATATAAGCGATCATTTCAGTACACAAGAACCGAAATTTTTTGTATTCGTACCATCGTGCCGCCATAAAAAATCAATTTGTTATGTTAGATAGATGCAAAAAAACTTTAGCTCTATGGCTTAAGTTGTCTAGTTCCTAATAAATTGAAGCTCTATCGGTTCTGAGTCAAGCACAGTATAGTCTACCCTTTTGAGCCTCAATTACGTAAGATTGATAAGAATTAATATTATTAAATATCAATAACTTAAAACCATATATTAAAGTTAATTATTACATATTATAACGGTATTTATCATTGGTAGCCCCTTATATTTTCCCGTCTGGGAGCGTCTTTTGCTGCTATAGTTGGCATCTTGTGCGTTAGTCTTTTGGGGAATTATGCTGTCATTGTTCAATACACTTAGTGCTCGGATTGGTTTGGTAGCATGGGCTGCTGTTATTTCCACCCTATTCCTCATGGCTACCCTACACTACTTGCAGCAAGCCCCTAAAAGTACAGTGACTAACCTAGAAAACCTTAAGCCGCAACATATTACCGCTCCCCTGTTAGTCATTCCTTATGTCGATCATTTTGTTAGTGTTGAAACGGTGACCGATAAAGAAGGTGCTTCTAAAGTGGTCAGTAAAGATGTTTACACCGATCATACGGCGGTTTTACTGCCCACTGAGTTAAATATTCGCACTACCATCAATACGGATCAAAGTGCTTTAGTTATTTTGACCGGTAAATTTGATTATCAAACGTTGACTGACCCCAATTTGGATAATGAACGCAATATTCGCTGGGATAAAGTACAACTACTCGTGGGCCTCAAAGATTTGGGAGCCTTACAAAATCAAGTCAAAATGTTTTGGAATAATGAACACTTAGACTTACAAGCCGATACCCAAGTTTTACCTGCATTAGGAGCGGGTTTTCATGTACGTTTACCGGAAACTAAAGAACAAGCCCGCTTTCAACCGTTTGAAATTCAATTACCCCTGCAATTAGGCTCCTCTTTAACGTTTACGCCAGTGGGACAAAAAACTGAGTTGACGCTTTCCATACCCCAACAACTCAATATTCAAGCAACTGGTGTTAGAAAGCCTCAAGGTAAGGCGCTCAATAACACTATGCAGATTTGGACTTGGCAGATTCCTGCTCTTGTTCGAGGTTATCCGGCTTATTGGGTACTAGATCAAATAAAACCCTTTGATTTACATCAAGCCCCGTTTGGGATTGAGCAAAAGACAACGAATCCTTTGGAAATTGTTTGGGGACGTTTAATACAGTGGAGTTTTGTTTTATTGGGTTTAGTCCTATTAGTGGCTTTAGTACTAGAATTATTGTCGGGTCGAACATTACACTGGCTACACTACGTGATAGTAGGTGTGAGTGTAAGTTTAATGTATTTACTGCTAATGGCATTAGAGGCGCTTTTACCTTTTGCGAGTGCTTTGCAATTAAGCCTAGCTGCTTTGATAGGCTTCAATAGTATTATTCTTGGCTTAGTCTTGGGTGGTCGTGCCTTAGTTATTGCGGGCATACTTTATAGTGGCGTGCTGATGAGTTTTTATTACCTGACTACCCTGCCCGCTTATGGTATTTTGGGGATAGTGCTGAGTACTGGACTGTTAGGATTATTATTAGTGTTAGGCTCAATACGTCATCTTAACCCTCATGAATCTAGTGAGCACTCTGAAGAGCTTTCATAAATTACACCGCATCGGCTCACCACTACGTAAAAAGCGCTGTTGTTGTTTATTATAGTGGTAAATGTAGTAACAAGGATTAATACCGCCATAACTAATACTGGTTAATAAGGCTAATTCTCGAACTTTATCCTTATCAAAATCGCCATATTTAATATAGCCGCCTTGATACTCCTGCCATAAGAAAGGATTCACAGGAGCGACAGGTTTTAGGGCTTGGTTATTAATGCTTACTAGCACCATACGATCTGCAACGATGACCTTAGCTTGTATCAATGGAGCGACTTGAAATTGAGCAATAGGTCGACGTTCAGCGCTCCACGCAGGGTTCAGTAAAAAAGATACCAATATAATGATGCTTGTGGGAATTTTCATCGTATTATCCTAGTCTATACTTATCAGCTATTATAGATTAACTAGATTTTGCAGCCTCTATTTAAGACGCTATAAGGGACACAACTCATGTCTATAACAAAACCTTTAATAAATGGTATCTCACGCGCACTACGGCGAGCGGTGACTTATTACCAAACGGATCTATCACCTACTAAGGGCTATGCATGCGCTTGTCGTACCCAATTAGGTTTAAGTAGTTGCGCTGAACATGCTCAACAGCAGTTACAAGCTGAGCCGTTAACCATAGCACTAAAAAATATCCAACAGCGTTCAAAGCTTTGTCGTGGCTTAAGTACTCAGAAGGTAGGCTGGCAACAAGGTCTGGGTATTTTACTGTTAGCAACTGTTACAGGCTGCGGAGGTGGGGGCGGTGGTGGATCACCTACACCCACACCTACACCTACACCTACACCTACACCTACACCTACACCTACACCTACACCTACACCTACACCTACACCTACACCTACACCTCTAACAGGAAAATTGTATTTGGATGCGGTGTCAAGTGGTTTAGAATTATTGCCACTTGGCAATGTTAGTTACTCTAATTCAACCAATGCAGCTACCACTAACGATGGCTCATTTACTTACCTTTCAGGCAGTAATATTAGTTTTAGTATAGCGGGCACAACTTTTGGTCCGATTGCAGCACAACCCTCCATGACCCATAAGCAGTTAGCCTCTGCTTTATGCACGGGTTCTACTCAGCCTAATTGTGCAGCTAATGTAGAGTCTAATATTAAAAACTTAGCCGCCTCATTAGATACCGATGCGAATGGAACTAATGGTTATGTGCTTTCTACACAACAAACTACTCTACCTAATTTAAATTTTACCCAGTCAACGGCTTTATTCGCAGATACATTACAAGCCGCAGGCGTTACCTTAATACCAAGCTTTACGCCCTTTTTAGGCATTAATTTAGAAGAACCTCAGCCCGAACATGACAGTGTAGGAGGTCAACCTTTACCTTTTGTGGATGTATTTCGTGTAGCACGTCCTTTCAAAGAATACTCCTGCCCTGATATTACTTATGATAGCAATGGCTGGCCAACGACTATACCTACAAGTTGTGCCTCTCAAGCCAATGCCTTTTTAAAATCTGCTACAACTGGAGCGCTACGCAATGTGCCTGTAGGAGCTATACCAGAAGGGCAATATATTGTTCTTTATGAGGGTTCAGGTACATTGGCTTATTCTGGACTAGCGCGGGGTACGAATACTCAGACCGGACGAGATGTGATTGAAGTAGCGATTAGTAGTCGTTCTGCTTCTGATCAGTCAGCAGGCATTCGTCTACAAATTACTGCTACTGACCCTGCTAATCCACTTCGCAATATCCGTATTGTGATGCCCGGTGGTATTTGCGCTAGTAATATCTATAAGCGTGTTAATAGTGCTACAGACTGTGCGAGTGGCGACTATCAGTCCTTTGAAACGTCTTTAGCTAATCGTAATACTGTTGTTTTCAACCCTGATTTTTTACGTGAGCTGCGTAACTTCAAAGTATTACGCACGATGAACTTTATGAAGGCAAGCCCTGCACATGCCTGCTCTGGTACTGGAGACGTATACAATACCTGCTTGTTGCAACCCTTTACATGGTCACAACGCAGCACATTAGATAATGCGGTCTGGGGGGCTTCTGGGGATTCTGATTCACCCTTACTAGAACGTTATGGGCGCGGTGTACCCTTAGAGGTCATTATTCAATTAGCTAATACTCTCAAAGTCGATCCTTGGTTTAATATTCCTCATAATGCTGATGATGACTATGTGCGTCAATTCGCTACTATGGTCAATGCTCGTCTTGATCCTACCCTAAAACCTTATATCGAATATAGCAACGAAACGTGGAACGGCATTTTTTGGGCAGCGCTTTATGTACGTAAAAAAGGTATGGACTTAGGTCTAGGTGCGCTTTATCCGAGTGCACCTGAGTTTTGGGCGGGAGCGCTTTATACCGCTAAGCGCTCGAAAGAAATATTCGCTATTTGGACTGATGTATTTGGCACTAATAGTCGCTTTGTACGGGTATTAGGGAGTTTTTATAATAATGTCGATTTATCGCGCAACATGCTTAATTACGACAATACTGCAAGTGTGGTAGACGCCTTGGCAATTGCACCGTATTTTCAAGGCTGTTGGGATCGCGTTCCTAGTGCCTGTACAGAAGCTAATGCGCCTAAACTACTTTCTCAAGTGACTCAGGTAGATGATATTTTTGAGATTATTAATAACGCTAAAGACCCTTATGGTTTAAATGCAATTATTGAGAAAATAAAATTACAACAAGCAGTTGCAGTGGCTAAAAATGTTAGTCTGATTGCGTATGAAGGCGGACAACATTTAGCAGTCAAGTGGCCTAGTAAACCTTTACGTAGTAATTACAGTAGTGATGCCGAGTTTAATGCTGCTTTAGCAGCCTACGAGACAGAGATAACTAGGCTTAATACAGTTCGTGCCTTATTTGAAGCGGCAAATCGTGATCCGCGTATGGGCGATGCGTATACAAAATTGCTGACTGAGTGGAAGAGTGCGGGCGGAAAGTTATTTGTAGCCTATACCCTACCTCAAAGTTTCCATCAGTGGGGAAGCTGGGGGATTAAAGAGCATTTAAATAAGGCGCGTGCAGAATCGCCTAAATACGATGCCCTGATGCAATTTCAAGAGACTTGGATGAAAGCTTGGTATTGAGTTTAGTGTATTTAGTTCTGTTAGTAGAGCAAATACGGTTAAAGTACAAAAGCCCCAATTGGGGCTTTTGTATAAGGATAATCTTAATTATCTAGCAAACTTAGTACTTAAATGAGTGATCACCAATAAGTGACTACATATGCTCAATAATATTATCGCCAAACTCAGAGCAGTTCAGCTCTGTTGCCCCATCGATTAAGCGAGCAAAATCGTAAGTTACCTTACCTGAAGCAATAGCACCTGCTACCCCTTTATTAACTAAATCCGCTGCTTCAACCCAGCCCATATGACGTAACATCATTTCAGCCGAGAGAATAATAGAAGAAGGATTGACTTTATCTAAGCCTGCGTATTTGGGAGCTGTACCATGAGTCGCTTCAAACATAGCGACACTATCAGACAGATTAGCGCCTGGGGCAATACCAATACCCCCCACCTGAGCGGCTAAAGCATCAGACATGAAATCGCCATTGAGATTTAATGTAGCTACAACGGAATAATCTTGGGGGCGTAGTAAGATTTGTTGCAGGAAATTATCCGCGATCACGTCTTTGACTGTGATAGTCGCACCGGTTTTTGGATTGGCAAACTGACACCAAGGTCCACCATCAATTTCAACCGCACCAAACTCACGTTTGGCTAGCTCATAGCCCCAGTTTTTAAACGCGCCTTCGGTGAACTTCATAATATTGCCCTTGTGGACTAAAGTGACCGAGCTGCGGTTATTGTCAATCGCGTATTGCAGCGCTTTACGCACAAGGCGTTCAGTACCTTCGCGTGATACAGGCTTTACCCCAATACCTGAGGTTTCAGGGAAGCGAATTTTTGTAACACCCATTTCCTCGGTTAAGAACTTAATCAGTTTCTTAGCCTCAGGTGTTTCAGCAGCCCATTCAATTCCCGCATAAATATCTTCAGAATTTTCGCGGAAGATTACCATGTCGACTTTTTCAGGTTCGCAAACGGGGCTAGGTACACCATCATAGTAACGTACAGGACGTAAGCAAACATAAAGGTCGAGATCTTGGCGTAATTTCACATTAAGAGAACGGATACCACCGCCTACTGGTGTGGTAAGTGGTCCTTTGATCGAAACCACGAACTCTTGTACAGCTCTAGTGGTTTCTTCGGGTAACCACACATCTTCGCCATACACTTGGTTGGCTTTCTCACCTGCATAGACTTCCATCCAGCTAATTTTGCGTTTACCGCCGTAGGATTTTGCTACTGCTGCATCCACTACTTTTATCATAGGAGGGGTTATGTCGACACCGATGCCGTCCCCTTCAATAAAGGGAATAATAGGATTATCAGGAACATTTAATGAGTAATCTGCATTAACGGTAATTTTATCGCCCGCTGGAACTTTGATTTTCTGATACATTACTTTAATCTCTCCTAAAGTTTTGGCATTTGTTCTCGACATGCGATCCGCATTATAAAGCATAATCATCGGAGAAAGGATGCAAAATAAGCGAATTTATCGTAAATCATCTAGCTCAATACGAGAATCTGTTGGAGTATCAATTATATGGTGTGGAAGCCACGAGTCACTGTTGCCAGTGTAGTAATGCAAAATAATAAATTTTTAATGGTTGAAGAGCTGAGCCAAGGCAAAGTTGTCATTAATCAACCCGCTGGTCACATGGAGCATGGTGAGTCACTCTTAGAAGCAGTGTATCGTGAAACACTCGAAGAGACAGGTTGGCGGATTAAACCAACAGCCTTATTAGGCATTATGCATTGGCAACGCGATGATCCAGACCGTGTTTATTTGCGCTTTAGTTTCTTGGCAGAAGCGATTGAGGCGGTTGAAAATGCTGTTATTGACTCTGATATTCGTGCGGTGCATTGGTTAACATGGGATGAGATTGTATCTGAGCAGTATTTTAAATTGCGCAGTCCTCTAGTGATGGAGACTTTAAATGCCTATCGAGCTGGTATACGCTATCCGTTGGAATGTTTGCATTATTATCAAGGTGGGGCTGAGTAAATGCGCCGAATTATAGTAGGGATGTCTGGGGGCGTTGATTCTTCAGTGGCTGCTTACTTGTTACTTCAACAGGGTTATGAGGTTGAAGGGCTGTTCATGAAAAATTGGGAAGAAGATGATACTGCAACCTATTGTGCGGCACATGTGGATTTAGCGGATGCTCAGGCAGTAGCCGATAAGTTGGGTATTAAGCTGCACACCGTTAATTTTGCTGCTGAATATTGGGATCATGTTTTTGAACACTTTTTAGCTGAATATCAAGCAGGACGTACCCCTAACCCCGATATTTTGTGCAATCGAGAAATTAAATTTAAGGCTTTCTTGGATTTTGCCTTAGATCTAGGAGCAGATGGTATTGCTACAGGGCATTATGCAAGGGTGCGACCATTAGCATCGGGTGAGTTTCAATTATTGCGGGGTTTAGATCAAAACAAAGATCAAAGTTATTTTTTACATGCCATTGGGCAATATGCGTTAAGTCATGCCCTCTTCCCTATTGGTGAGTTAGAAAAACCAGAAGTACGCCGTATCGCTGAAGAGCAAGGTTTTGTTACAGCACGCAAAAAAGATAGTACCGGCATTTGTTTTATTGGCGAGCGCAAATTTAGAGATTTTTTGCAAAAGTACCTACCCGCTCAACCCGGCGAGATAGTAACACCTGAGGGAAAAGTATTAGGTAAGCATCAAGGTTTAATGTATTACACGCTTGGACAGCGCCAAGGTTTAGGTATTGGCGGGGTGAAACATGCCACAGAAAACCCTTGGTTTGTAGTCGATAAGGATTTGAATACTAATCGTTTAGTGGTTGCTCAAGGGCATCAGAATGATTGGTTATTGAGGTCTACGCTGGAAGCTGAACAAATACATTGGATTTCAGAAAGATCCCCTGCTTTGCCTTTGGCGTGCACTGCTAAAATTCGTTATCGGCAGTTGGATTCAGAATGCTATGTGCAGGCGTCTGATTCTGATTGTTTGCAAGTAAGATTTGAAGAACCTCAAAGAGCGGTTACTCCGGGGCAATCGATTGTTTGGTATCAGGACGAGGTTTGTTTGGGTGGTGCTATTATTACTTGATTTTCTGTTTTTATTTCTTTATTTATTTAACATAATTTAAATTATAAGATTTTTTATAAAAACCTTGACCAATTTTAATCTTTACGCGCATAGTCTCTCTATACGTATATAAACTGGAGGAAACCTTTTATGAGTCTGAAACGCTCTATCATTACTACTTTGTTACTAAGTACTTTAGCCACCTTCTCTACCAGCTTTGCCGCTGATAAAACCTTTGTCTACTGTGCAGAAGGCTCCCCTTCAGGCTTCAATCCGCAATTTTATACTGATGGCACTACCTTCGATGCGGCGGGTCAAGCCCTTTATAATCGACTCGTTGAATTCAAGCCGGGTGAAACCAATGTTAGCCCTGCTCTAGCGGAGTCTTGGGAGGTTAGTGCTGATGGCACTCAATACACCTTCAAACTGCGCAAAGGTGTTAAATTTCATACCACAAAAGATTTCACGCCCACGCGCGAGCTGAATGCAGACGATGTGGTCTTTTCTTTTAATCGCCAACTCCTAGCGGATCACCCTTATCACAAAGTATCTAATGGTTCATATGAGTATTTCACGGGCATGTCTATGCCCGATTTACTGAAATCAGTAGAGAAAGTCGACGACTCCACAGTACGCTTCACCCTCAAGCGCCCTGAAGCACCGATGATGGCGAATCTAGCGATGGACTTTGCCTCGATTCTATCGGCTGAATATGCGGATGCGATGATGAAAGCAGGCTCACCAGAAAAGGTCGATAATGATCCGGTCGGTACGGGACCTTTCCAATTAGTGGCCTATCAAAAAGATGCCATGATTCGCTACAAAGCTAACCCTGACTATTGGGAAGGCAAACCTAAAATCGATAATCTAGTCTTCGCTATCACCCCTGATAACGCGGTGCGTTGGCAAAAATTACAAGCGGGTGAATGTCATTTAATGCCCTTCCCTAATCCCGCCGATCTTGAAGCCATGCGCAAAAATCCAGACATGCAGGTCTTAGAACAAGAAGGCTTAAATATTGGTTATTTTGCTTACAATACGCAGAAAAAACCATTTGATGATGTGCGCGTGCGTAAAGCCCTGAATATGGCTATTAATAAACCTGCCATTATTGATGTGGTGTATCAAGGCGCGGGTAAAGTTGCTAAAAACCCTATCCCTCCGACCATGTGGAGCTATAACGAAGCCACACAAGACGACCCTTATGATGTAGAAGGTGCTAAAAAGCTGCTAGCTGAAGCAGGTGTCAAAGATCTCAAGACCAATATTTGGGCTATGCCTGTACAACGCCCTTATAATCCTAATGCACGGCGTATGGCTGAAATGATTCAAGCCGATTGGAAAGCGATAGGAGTAGAGGCTGAAATTGTTACCTACGAATGGGCAGAGTATCTAGAGCGCTCCAAAAAAGGCGAACACGATACTTTGCTGCTAGGCTGGACAGGTGACAATGGTGATCCTGACAACTTCCTAGCCGTTCTGTTAGGTTGTGATGCGGTTAAAGATGGTTCTAATCGTGCCTTCTGGTGTAATCAAGAGTTCAATGATTTAATCATGAAAGCTAAAACCCTCAGTTCGCAAGAAGAGCGCGCCAAATTGTACATGCAAGCTCAGGAAGTATTCAAAAAAGAAGCACCTTGGGCGACGATTGCTCACTCTGTGGTGCATGAAGTGGCACGCAAAAATGTTACGGGTTACAAACAATCTCCCTTTGGTCTGCATCAATTCAAATATGTAGATTTAAGCGAATAACTGTCTGTTAGCGCTAAGCTTGCCCAGAAGTTGTGAGTGTCGCAACTTCTGGGCATTAAGTACTTAATGCCCTGATAGGAGCATACTCAGTGCTGAAATTTATCTTTAATAAACTATTGATGTTGATCCCTACTTTTTTGGGTATCACACTGGCTGCTTTTTTATTTGTACGCTTATTACCGGGGGATCCAGTCACGATTTTAACCGGAGAGCGCGGAATTTCAGCCGAGCGTAAAACTGAACTCATGGCGCAATTAGGTTTAGATCAGCCGCTATTATTGCAATACGGGTATTATTTAAAAAATGTCCTCAGCGGTGACTTTGGACAATCCATTGCCACTCATAAGCCTGTCATTGATGAATTTTTTTCACGCTTACCTGCCACTTTAGAATTGGCTTTCGCGGCGATTTTAATTGCTGTTTTGCTTGGAGTACCTGCGGGTATTTTAGCCGCTATTAAGCGCGGGCGTTGGCCCGATCATGTAGTGATGGGGGTAGCACTGACAGGTTATTCTATGCCCATTTTCTGGTGGGGCTTACTACTGATTATGTTGTTCTCGACCACTTTGGGCTGGACTCCGGTTTCGGGGCGCATTGATCTGATCAAATACTATTTTGATGCGGATACTAATTTTATGCTGATTGATGCGTGGCGCTCTGGTCAAGCGGGTGCTTTTGGCTCAGTGGTGCATCATCTAGTCTTACCTGCTCTGGTGCTTTCTACTATTCCTATGGCAGTGATTGCGCGGCAAACGCGCTCAGCGATGTTGGAGGTATTGGGAGAAGATTATATTCGTACCGCCTATGCCAAAGGTTTAAGTCCTACGCGTGTCATTATGGTACATGCGCTGCGCAATGCCTTAATCACTGTCGTTACTATTATCGGTCTACAAGTGGGTAGCCTGATGGCGGGTGCAGTACTGACTGAAACTATTTTCGCTTGGCCGGGGATTGGTAAATGGATGATTGAAGCGATTGCACGGCGCGATTATCCAGCGGTGCAAGGGGGCTTATTATTTATTGCTGTCGCCGTAATGGTGGTGAATCTCTTGGTGGATGTCTTATATGGGTGGATTAATCCACGAGTGAGGGATGGCAAATGAGTATTCCACTCGATCAAAGCAGTTGGCAAATCACATGGCGCTACTTTAAAACCAGTCGCGGCGGTATGGTCGGTTTAGCCTTCCTAGTCATACTCTTACTGGTGGTTATCTTTGCGGATATTATCGCCCCCTTCGATCCTACTTTACAAAACCGCCAAGCCTTACTCTTACCTCCCGCTTGGACTGAGGCAGGTCACTTACCCTATCTACTCGGAACCGATGCAGTCGGGCGCGATATACTCTCAAGGCTGATTTATGGCGCTCGCTACTCTATTTTTATTGGCTGTGTGGTGGTGAGTCTTTCAGTCATTATCGGCACATTGCTCGGTGTGATTGCAGGCTACTATCAAGGCTGGCTAGATACCGTGATTATGCGCATTATGGACATTATCCTTGCCTTTCCAAGTTTATTACTAGCGCTGGGCATGGTGGCGGTCTTAGGTCCTAGTTTAATCAATGCTATGTACGCGATTGCTCTGACGATGCTACCCCATTTTGTGCGTTTAACGCGTGCTAATGTGATGGGAGAGAAAAATCGTGATTATGTGATTGCCAGTCGGGTCGCAGGCGCGGGTAATATGCGCTTAATGTTTAAAACCATTCTGCCTAATTGTATGGCTCCTTTAATTGTACAAGCCACCCTCTCCTTCTCTAACGCTATTTTAGACGCCGCCGCATTAGGCTTTTTAGGCATGGGTGCTCAGCCGCCTACTCCAGAATGGGGCGCTATGCTGGCTGAAGCGCGTGAATTTATCACGCGTGCATGGTGGGTCGTCACCTTTCCGGGCTTAGCGATTTTATTGACTGTGCTCTCGATTAATTTGGTGGGTGATGCTCTACGCGATGCGTTAGACCCAAGGATGCGCCGCTCATGAGTTTATTAAGTGTACGTAATCTATCGGTTGCTTTTCCGACTCAAAACGGTTGGTTTCAAGCGGTTGAAGGCATTAATCTCAGTGTCAATCCTAATGAGATACTAGCTATTGTGGGTGAGTCCGGTTCTGGTAAATCGGTTGCTATGCTGGCACTGATGAACCTATTGCCGCCTCAAGCTCGTATTACCTGTGACGAACTCATTCTCGATGGTAAAAACCTCTTGCAGCTCAATGCAACCGAACGGCGGCGTTTAAATGGCGGCACGGTCGCCATGATTTTCCAAGAGCCTATGACTAGCCTCAATCCGTGTTTTACGGTGGGTTATCAAATCGATGAGGCAGTCAAAACTCATTTAGGTGGTTCTAGTAAGGAACGTAAAGAGCACGTATTAGGTTTATTAGAAGCGGTGGGTATTCCCGACCCTGCACGGCGTTATCATGCTTATCCGCATCAAATGTCGGGCGGCATGAGTCAACGCGCTATGATTGCAATGGCATTAGCCGGGCAACCTAAGCTGCTCATAGCAGATGAACCCACCACAGCCCTCGATGTGACGGTACAAGCTCAAATCCTTGAGCTACTGATGAAACTGCAACAGCAATTCAATATGGGGCTGATCTTAATTACTCATGACATGGGTGTAGTCGCCGAAACTGCGCAACAAGTCGTGGTGCAATACGCAGGGCAACAGGTCGAAAAACATGTAGCTTATGAACTATTCAATCATCCCCACCATCCCTATACCGCTGCACTACTATCTGCCTTACCCGAACGTGCGCCCCCGACGGGTTTACTGCCGACTATTCCGGGGTTAGTGCCCGGACAACAGGATCGCCCGCAAGGATGTTTATTTGCACCACGCTGCTCTTCTCAGCAAGCTCGTTGCCAAACAGAAACGCCAACCTTAGAACCTTATCAACAAGGCTGGATTCGTTGTTTTTATCCTTTGGAGACTAGACCATGAGCGAAGTATTGCGGGCGCAACAATTATGTCGCTATTACTCAGTCTCCCAAGGTTTGACACAACCTAAAGCTATTGTACGCGCCTTAAATGGGGTTAGTTTTAGTTTGCAAGCAGGTGAAACACTAGCGATTGTAGGTGAATCCGGTTGTGGTAAATCAACCCTAGCGCGTGCTTTGACGTTGATTGAAACGCCAACGGCGGGGGAGCTATGGATTGATGGTAAAGCGGTTAATTTTAGCCAAAAACCTAGTGCTGAATTACGCCGCACAATTCAGATCGTGTTTCAAAATCCTTATGGTTCACTCAATCCACGCCAAACCATTCAACAAATGCTGGATGAACCGCTATTGCTCAATACCCACATGAGCAAACTAGAGCGCCGTCAAGCCGTAGCCACTATGCTAGAGCGTGTGGGGTTACGCCCTGAATATGCCGAGCGCTATCCACATATGTTTTCAGGGGGGCAACGCCAACGCATTGCGATTGCCCGCGCTTTAATGCTCAAACCTAAAATTGTGGTATTGGATGAGCCAGTATCTGCTTTGGATTTGTCAGTACGGGCGCAAATTCTGAATCTACTGACTGAGCTACAGCAAGAACTAGGCTTAGCCTATGTGTTTATTTCCCATGATTTGTCGGTGGTAGAGCGGATTGCCGATCAAGTGGTGGTGATGTATTTCGGGCGGGTGGTGGAACACGCCCCCAAAGCGACCATCTTTGCTCATCCGCAGCATCCCTATACTCAAGCCTTGTTTTCCGCTACCCCACAAGCACGAGTAGGGGAAAAACGTGAACGGATTCATTTACAAGGTGAACCACCCTCGCCCTTAAAGCCGCCTACGGGTTGTGCTTTTAATCCACGCTGTCGCTTTACCCAAAAACTATGCACTGAGCAATTACCCGAATTCCGCGAGGTGCAAGGTAGCCAAGTAGCGTGTCATTTAGCACCGCTGGGATAGAGCGGTTATTTAAAGCGCATGCGTCAGTAAGGTGCGATTACTTTTGCTTAAGCCGTTAGGAGACAATATTTTATGAAAAACCCTATTGAGTCGACTATCACGGCTTGGTTACAGGCATTAACGCTTGAGCAAAAGATTTCTCTGCTAGTGGGTATGGGGCTAAACCTCAGCGGAGCCTTTAACACTGAGCATCAAGAAAAAGTCTCTGGTGCAGCAGGCAATACCCGCGCTATTCCAGAGCTAGGTATTCCCTCTATGGTGTTATCTGATGGCCCTGCGGGGGTACGTATTAACCCTACACGCCCCGACTCAGAACGCACCTATTATTGTACTGCTTTTCCGGTAGCCACTACCCTAGCGGCTAGTTGGGACATAGATCTCGTTAGCCGTGTGGGACAAGCAATGGGTGCTGAAGCCCGTGAATATGGCATTGATATTTTACTGACGCCGGGGATGAATTTGCAGCGTAACCCTCTAGGCGGGCGCAACTTTGAATATTACGCAGAAGACCCCTATCTAAGTGGCAAAATGGCCGCTGCTTTAGTTCAAGGATTACAACAAGCTGGGGTGGGAGCTTCCGTTAAGCACTTTATCGCTAATAATCAAGAAACTAGCCGCATGGTGCTCGATGTACAAATGGATGAGCGTACCCAGCGCGAGCTATATCTACGTGGGTTTGAAATCGCCATTAAGGAAGCACAGCCTTGGACGGTGATGAGTGCTTATAATAAAGTAAATGGCAGCTATGCCTCTGAAAATACTGAATTATTACAGACGATTTTGCGGGATGAATGGGGGTTTGATGGGTTAGTGATGAGTGACTGGTTTGCGGGCAATGATGCAGCCGCACAAATGCAGGCGGGGAATGATTTACTCATGCCCGGCACTCCCGAACAACGCGCTATTATCCTTAAAGCGGTACAAGAGGGACGCTTAGCTGAATCAGTACTCGACACTAATCTCACATGCTTTTTTAAGGTATCGCTCAAAACGCCTGTAGCCCAACAATACGCTTACTCTGATCAACCCGATTTAAAAGCACATGCTCAAATAGCCCACCGAGCCGCTGCTGAGGGGATAGTATTATTAAAAAACGAACATACCTTGCCCCTGAACACTAGCCCTAGTATCGCTGCTTTTGGAGTAGGTTCTTATACGTGGATTGCAGGCGGTACGGGTAGCGGCGATGTGAATAAGGCTTATGTGGTTTCTTTGGTAGAAGGACTACGCGCACAACAGCTTAGGGTAGATCCCGCCCTAGAAACGCTGTATCAACCTTATATTGTGGCTGAACAGGCTAAAATCCCGCCTAAACAATTTTTCTTTGAATTGCCGCCCCCACTGCCTGAAATGACACTCGATCCCCAAGTGATTGCTAGCACGGCGGCACAAACTGATTTGGCATTAATTACCTTGGGGCGTAATTCGGGTGAATTTCAAGATCGCACTTTAGCAGGTGACTTTTATTTGACTGAGGCTGAGCAACAACTCATTCACGAGGTCAGTACGGCTTATCATGCACTAGGTAAAAAAGTTATTGTCGTGTTGAATATTGGTAATGTGATTGAAATGGCTAGCTGGCGTGATCAGGTCGATGCGATGTTATTAGCGTGGCAAGGAGGGCAAGAGTCGGGGCATGCATTAGCCGATGTATTGACTGGGGTGATTAATCCTTCGGGTAAATTGCCCGTGACTTTTAGTTTGAGTTATGAGGATGTACCTTCAGCGCCTTATTTCCCCGGCGAGGTGATTCCTGAGGGTGTGGAGCAGTTTGTAGGCCCTATTTCTAAAGGTTTGCCGCGTACTGTGCATTATGGTGAGGGGATTTATGTGGGCTATCGCTATTATCAAACTCAAGGTGTAGCGGTGGCGTATCCGTTTGGTTTTGGTTTGTCTTATACGCAATTTACTTATAGTGATTTGCAATTGAGTGCTGCGGTGTTTGAGGACACGCTGACGATTAGTGTGGCGGTGACTAATACGGGGTCATATGCAGGTAAAGAGGTGGTACAGCTTTATGTGTCTGCGCCTGCGCTCAGTATGGATAAACCCGAGCGTGAGTTGCGGGCTTTTGCCAAAACACGTCTATTACAGGTAGGCGAAACTCAGCGATTGAGTTTTACCTTGGGGGAACGTGATTTAGCTTCTTGGTCAGTAGAGGAGCATGCTTGGGTAGTCGAAAAAGGGCAGTATGTGGTTAGGGTTAGTCGCTCTAGTAGTGAGGATGCACTACTAGCTAGCTTTGAAGTATTGTAAACGGTAGGAGCAACGCCTACCGAGAAGATTCTCACTCCCCAACACAGGCTTGTGCTGTCGATTTTCTTGCTGGGTGTGCAAACAGAGAGGTTGAGGTTGATGCAAAGGTCGATAAAGATTCAGGCGTTAACATCTTTCCATTAGGTAACTTCTCTGCAACATTTACCCCACTGTTAATCATTATCTCTATGATTTTATTGCTTAACTCCATCTGCTTAACCATAGTCTGCATTGTTTCTAGCATAGATTTCTGCATTAATTCCATGTTCTGAGACTGCATTTCCTGTGTTTTCACTATACGTTCTGCCATCTCCCCAATGCGGTCTGCCATAACACCGATACGATCAGACATTTTGCCAATATCGTTGGATAACGTAAGCGTGGTCATTTCAGTATGATCAACACGACCATCGGTACGCTGCATGAGCCTATCAAACATAACTACTACACTCCCTTTATTGTTTTTGCCTGCCCTAAAAATAACCTAAAATTATCGAGGGTAGTATATTTTTTATGAGATAGTTAGATGTTGAACCGTAGCTCATACCTCGATGTTTGTGAACTCACTACTGCTTACATAATCGACTAAGTATTTATTCTCCTGTACTTGATCATGAGCAATGATTAAGTACTTCCATGCCTTAGCTTGATGTTGGCTGGCATAGTCTGAGGCATGTTTACACCATTCTTTAGCAGCTTGTGCTTTAGCGAGTACTTCAGGGGATTGCAATTCATTCGCCGCTTTAGTTTCGATCATCAATAAGTGCTGCTCGGTTTCCGCCACAAAATCGGGAATATACTCGGCAATTTTCGCTCCCTGTTTATAACTAATATCAAATTGCCCCTTGACGGGTTTAAACCATTTCAGTGCATCACGCTCTAAAATCACCGCAAAACGGCGTTCAGTATCCGAATCAAATTTCTGTTGCGGGTAAAGGCATTTCGTAAAACCACTGAATAACATTTGTTTGATTTTACTCACTTCATTTACTGTTTCACGATAAGAGCGCACAGGATAATGAGGGTTGGCAGTAAAATTACAAGGTTTAAGAGGAGTAAAGCCACGACTGACTACTACCTCATACCCTGCTGCTCTTTCCCATGCGTGATGTTGCATTTGAGCATGAATTTCACGGGCAATCGTTTTGCTGTGCTGATTTAAGACAATATACGCATCGTCTTCCGTCAAATAGCTTTTAAAATACTCGACCGCTTGGGTCGCTAAACCATAAAGCAGTTCGCTTTGGGTGAAGTAATCAATATCATCAAACTTAATCAGCGCCCCCACAATATAATCCTCTAGACGTGTTAAGCGCTGGTGTGACTCAGTAGTGAGTTTAAATTGCTCATTAGTACGTAACTCCTGCCCTACTAACTCACGCGTACTCGGTTGTAGCCGTAAGTTTTCAAAACTCACCTTAAACGGATTCACACCCGTAGTAACCTCGCCTGTGGGTCTAACACTAATACGCGGTATATCAATAGTTTGGTCAATCACAAATTGAGTTGCGCGATTGACTAATTCCGCTACATTCAAAGCATCGGCTTCAGTAAACAAGGTACTTTGCACCGGTTTTAATGCTTCCAGCACTTGCTGAGCAATGGCTTGCTGTACTTCGTCTTTTAATAAGGCTTGGGTATTAGGGACAGTACTCGGTTGAGTAGCGTAGTGTTGACTCACTTCTAAGGTTTTCTGTAATACCGCTTTTTCCGCAGCATTGGCATAAGATAAGGTAGGTCTTGGCGAACTAAGCGCATTAGGGGTAGTCGCTGAAGTCTGCGGTTCTGTATTAGTACTAATCGTCTCTTGTATTCCCGCATCTATATGACTCGGTGCATCAGCAAACGCATTATCAAGATGAGAAGTTATCTGATAATTAACCTTAATCTCTTGATCTTCGGGGCGCTCTAAAATCACTTGTTTTAAGCGTAAGGGCGAATCACCGCGATTAGCTTCGTCAATAATTTCCTGAAAACGATCATGTGCAACGATATTAAGCCTATCGACTTCGGCGCAACCTGTGCGCTTGCCATACGGTAGACGCAGACCGCGCCCAATGGATTGTTCAATCAAGGTGCGAGCATTCGCAGCCCGTAGCGGGACGATGGTGTAAAGATTGGTAACATCCCAACCTTCTTTGAGCATATTGACGTGAATCACAATCTCGGTCGGCTCATCCACGCTTTCTACGGCTAATAGGCGCGTGATCATTTGCTCTTCTTCCGCCCCCGATTTTGAGCTATCGACTTGGAGTACTTTGCCTTTATAGCGTCCCTCCATCAGGGTTTCTACGGTTTGGAGTAATTGACTGGCGTGGGTGGTATCACGGGCAATAATCAACATAAACGGTTTAACTAAAGGCTTATTGTAATCGCGCGAGTAATTGAGCAACTCGACCTTAGTCAATTCATGTAAGCGAATCCCATCTTCTAATTTGATTCGTTCTAATTCCTCAGCGCTGTAGTCTTGGGGGTTAAAATTGCGTTGGGTCACGACCGCAGGCTCTTTAACAAAACCATCTTCCATGGCACGCGCTAAGGGGTAATCCATCACCACATTTTTAAACGGGATAGCACCTTTAGTACTTTCTACAAAGGGAGTCGCGGTGAGTTCTAAACCAAAAATCGGCTTTAATTCATTAATCGCTTTCACCCCCGCCGTGGCTCGATAGCGGTGCGATTCATCCATTAATAGGACTAGATCATCTAAAGCAGCCAAATAATCAAAATAACTATCCCCTAATACTTCACGCATGCGCTTGATTCTTGGCTCTTTGCCGCCACGTACTTCAGAGTTAATCTTGGAAATATTGAATACATTAATGCGGATCGGGCTGATGAGATCACGCTGTTTACCTAAGTACTCGTAATTATCACCCGTCACTATTTCTGGTGGTTTAATGGCGAAATGATCAATGCCTTTGAATACGTACTTGGGTGTATTGGGGGTGAAATCTTGAATCAGTTTGTTATAAATCGTGAGATTGGGTGCGAGTACGAAAAAATTATTAATGCCATAGCCTAAATGCAAATAGGTAATAAACGCCCCCATGAGTCGCGTCTTACCCACTCCTGTGGCTAAAGCAAAACACAGCGAGGGAAACTCACGCTCAAAGTCTTGTAAAGTCGGAAACTGGGTTTTAAGACTGTCGAGTATGGCGACTAAATCACGGTCAGGGCTGTGATCGCGCATTGCGGGCGCTTGATCGAGAGCAAGTGCCAATTTTTGCAGTGATTCGGCTTGGGGAGCACGTAGCGATAAAGTGCCCTTAATTTGTTGAATGATTTGCTCGCGGTTCATGATTTAGCCCTCATCTGCTGCAAATAAACTACCTTGCCCTAACGGTGCTGCGGTCTTTTTCGGTTTAGGCGTAGGAGTCATGGCGGTGGGTTTAGGTTGTGCCAACGGTAAATTGGCAATGTTGAGACTGTAATCGTCTTTGCCCCATTCACACAGATTGAGAAGGCTATGAGGGATTTTTTTTAAGGTGAGATTACGCCAGCGAGTACTTGCCTCTTCGCCTGTAATACCCCGCCATGCTGAGGCGATGATGAGTAGGGTTCGATCTTCGCCCACTTCTTCTGCTAGAGCTTGGAGTTGGTCAAAGGTGAGGGTTTGGGTGGTGGTGTAAATAAAGCTGCGCTCGGTCGCGTAACCGTGTTGCCAAAACAATGTTTCCGAAGGTGCGTAGGTATAGCCGTGCAGTTTGCACAACGCTTCGGCGAGCATAGCGGCGTTGTAGCTGGGGTTAATGGTGAGATTGCCCCAGCGGTCGTGTTGTAGGAGTGAGGGTGCTAGTTTGTAGTAGCGAAAACCACCCCCGCCTTGCCAGTTGACGGCTTTAGAGATGCCACCTTGGTCTGTACCGTTAATGACTTTTTGTAGGCGCGGGATGATGTGGGTGTGGCAGTGGTCGCCGAGTTCGATCATGATCCAACGGCGTCCCATTTTGTGAGCGACTGCACCCGTTGTTCCACTGCCTGCGAAGGAGTCAAGTACTAAGTCGTTGGGATTAGTAGCTACTTCTAAGATACGTTTAATTAAATATTCTGGTTTAGGTGTAGAGAAAATTTCATTTGAATTAAATGCTGTTACCTCTTTTTTAGCATCTTGAGTATGACCCACCTCCTCAAAAGACCAAAAAGTTTGCGGAACACGACCATTCTTAGTTTCATTTAAAAAACGTTTTAGAGCTGGGCTACTATTTCCATCTTTGCCCCACCAAATTCTATTCTCTTCGTCTAATGCTTTAAATTTTTCTTTAGAAACTCGCCAGCTTGTACCAGCACGCGGTCTAAATACTTTTCCGGTAGGACCAATAACATCATAAATATCTTTGGAAACTCCTGATTTAGCGAATTGTGCCCCACGTTGCCCTCCTGTTAAGCTAGCCAGCAAATTATCTGAACGCCATAACCCACGACTATCATTGTCTAAGTTTTTGTAATTGCTATTTTGCTTTTCTGTACGAGGCATGGGATTTAATCTAAGTTCCCCTATAGCCTTAGAGAAAACTAAGATGTGATCGTGATCAACTGAAAAAAAGCGAGCTGCGTTCTTTGGTGCATAAACCTTTTGCCAAATTACATTAGCAACAAAATTCTGCCGCCCGAAAACCTCATCACAGAGTACTTTCAAATAATGACATTCATTGTCATCAATCGTAATCCACAGCGAACCGTCCTCACTCAACAACCGCCGAATAATCTCCAACCGATCCCGCATCAACCCCAACCAAATCGAATGCTCCAACCCATCATCATAATGCGTAAACGCACTCCCCGTATTATACGGCGGATCAATAAACACACATTTGACCCTACCCGTAAACTCCGCCTCCAACGCCCGCAGTGCCAATAAATTATCACCAAAAATCAACTTATTATCGAAGCTATCTGCCTCCGTCACCCGATGCGGCGCATGATACGAAAACCTAGCATCTTCTAACAAAATACGCGGCTCTAATTGCGGACGTTGGTCTTTACCAACCCAAGTCAGTTCAAGCTTTTGGGGCATAACAGTATCAAAGCACAATTAACAAAGTGGCTATGATACCTGTTTACAACCCTAAGAGTCATGCACACCCCATCAATACCCCCTTACAAAAACCACACGCCCACTAATAACCCATTTAGCCCTACCCTCGCTCTAACAGAGCCTTACCATCCATAGAGTTAATAGAATGTTCCTACAAATGGCTATTGAAAAAGCAGATAACCCTAATTACACTGTGCCTATAGCTTCGGCTGAGTGTGTTAGTGTCTCCGCGAGGGAAAAACATGAAAAATAAGTACCAAAGCAACCTAGTTGCTTGGCTGGTCTACTATTGTCGGCAGTACCTACTCTACGGATTAGTTGCGTTATCTACTCTCCTTTTTAGCTCGGCCTCATGGGCTGCGACCAGTTGTAAAATCAGCTACACCGTCCCTAACCAATGGAACAATGGTTTTAGCGCCAACCTCGTCATCACCAACACTGGCGATGCATGGACGAGTTGGACAGCCAAATGGGATATGCTCAACGGTCAAACCATTACCGGGCTATGGAACGGCTCTTACACTCAAAGCGGCGCAGCGATTAGCGTCAAAAACGTGAGCTGGAACGGCGCGGTAGGCAACAACGCCAGCGTTCAAGTCGGCTTTAATGGCACGCACAGCGGCACGAATCAAATCCCGACTAACGTCTCTGTCAATGGCGTGCTCTGTGAAGGCAATCCCCCGCCCCCCAAACCCGCTGTGGTCGCGTGTGAAGTGCAATACACCTTACCTAGTGTTTGGACTAATGGCTTTACTGCCGATGTTAAAATCAAAAACACCGGAGATGCAGTTAGCAATTGGTCTGTGACTTGGGATATGCCCAACAGCCAACAAATCACGGGGCTATGGAATGGTCAATATCAGCAAGCAGGTGATAAAGTCACGGTCAAACCCGTAGACTGGAATAAAACGATTAATGCGGGCGCACAACTGCAATTTGGTTTTAATGGCTCACACACGGGACTGAATAATATTCCGGGTAATGTCGCCTTAAATGGGGTGAAATGCGCCGGACAAGTTGACCCACCGCCTCCACCGCCCCCTTCTTGCAGTGTGAATTATCAGATTCAAACACAATGGGATAATGGCTTTACTGGAACGGTAGACATTAAAAACACAGGGGTAGCATGGAATGGCTGGCAAGCCACTTGGACTATGCCCACTGAGCAAGTCGTGACCCAAGGCTGGAACGGTCAATTTAGTCAAAGCAGCGATAAAGTCACCGTCAAAAACGTAGATTACAATAAAATCATTGCCCAAAATGGCACGATTTCTTTTGGCTTTAATGCCTCGCATACCGGCTTAAATCTCATTCCTATTGATGTAGCGATTAATGGCACGCGCTGCTCCGGTCAAGCCGATACCTTAGTACTACCCCCTAAAGCACCTAGCCATTTACAAGTGGTGTTAAAAGATAATACCGAGGCTGAGTTTACTTGGTTAGATAACAGCACGAATGAAGATCACTTTGTAATAGAACGGCGTGAAGCAGGCGGCAACTGGAGCATATTAGCGACTCTGGAGGCTAATGCTCTGACTTATAAAGACACCACTTTAGCCATTGGCAAAACCTATGAATACCGTTTAAAAGCGACTAATAGCGCGGCTTCTTCTGCCTACTCCAATAGCGTGAGTGCTAAGCGTCAAGATCGTACTGATATTCGTGCTGCGATGTTAGTCAATAACTGTGCGGCTTGTCATGGCACCCAAGGCTATAGCACCGGCCCCGGCATTCCCTCGATTGCAGGTTTAGATAAAACCTATTTAGTGCGCACTATGAAAGCGTATCGCACGGGCGAACGGGCTTCGAGTGTGATGAGTCGCATTGCTAAAGGTTATACCGACACCGACATTGAACGTATGTCTCAATACCTAGCACAACTTCCCTTCAAAGCCGCCCCGCAAACCACCAATCAGACTCTAGTGAATCGGGGTAAAGCGGTACATGAATCGAATTGTGTATTCTGCCATGTGGGTACAGGTGAAAACCCCACACCTACCCGTACCCGTTTAGACGGGCAATGGGCGACTTATTTGCACGCCACTTTAGAGGACTATTACGCCGGACGTAGTAGCAATATACCCACTGAAATGGCGAATCAAATGATTCAGCTCAAGACTTTATACGGTGAAGATATATTGTGGGCGCTAGCTCAATACTATGCAGCCGATGCCACTTCAAAAGCAGGCGGTAGTAGCAGCGGTGGTTCTGGCTCTGGCGGCGGTAGCGGTTCAGGTAGTGGATCGGGGGGTGATACCAGTATTGCACCGACAGCACCAAGCAATTTAGCCACCACAGCGGTCGATAACAGCAAAGTCAATTTAAGCTGGCAAGACACTAGCAATAATGAGACTGGCTTTAGAATTGAACGCAGTAGTACAGGCGCTGATAACTGGACTACTTTAGTGGAGTTAGGCAGTAATACCCAAGCTTATACCGATACTAATGTCAGTATGGGTATGGGCTATGACTATCGCGTAAGTGCATTTAATACCGCAGGCAGTACCACCAGCAGCCTTACCACTATTAATCTCCAAACCGCATTGCAATACGGTCAGACTCAATACCAACGTCAAGGCTGTGCTAGCTGTCACGGTGCGGACGGACGCGGCGGCTTTACGAATCTACCGATGACTAAGTATACAGCGAGTCAATTAGCGGATCTTACTCGCATTATTCACGACACTATGCCACCGGGGAATGCGGGTGCGTGCCAAACTGGCTGCGCTTCAGCGATTGCGAGCTATATTACCGAAGTACTCACCCCCGCAGCAGGGAGTGGTGGTTCGGGCGGCACTCAAGTGTGTGCAGGCACACCTCCGGCTGGCACACGTAGCCTCAGACTACTCACGCGTCAAGAGTATCAAAACACCGTCAATGATTTACTCGGTTTACAGCTTGATCTCTTACACAAATTGCCTGAGGAAAATCGTGTCGATGGTTTTGATAATAATGCGGCACAAAATCAAGTCACTAGCTTGCGCTTAGAGTCTTATCTCAATCAAGCTGAGCAACTTGCCTCGACTGCGGTATTACAAAGCTGGAATCAGATTATGCCCTGCACCCAACAAGATGCAGTGTGCGGACGCCAATTTATTCAAACCTTTGGTAAGCGAGTCTTTAGGCGCCCCCTCTCTACGGCTGAGGTCGATAGCTATGCCGCTAACTTTAGTGGGGTAGCGTTTAGAGATGCGGTAGAAAAAACGGTGATGGGTATGCTGATGTCACCGCATTTCTTGTATCGCTCCGAACTAGGGGTCTTACAAGCCGATGGTACTTATAAGCTCACACCCTATGAGATTGCCTCTAATCTATCCTACTTATTCTGGGGCACTATGCCCGATGCGGAGTTAATGAGTGCAGCAGATCAAAATGCTTTAGACACTCCACAACAACGTATTAGCCAAGCCTCGCGTTTATTAGCAGCGGCTCGTAGTCGTCAACAAGTGGGTAATTTCGTCGGTCAATGGCTCCTTAAAACCAATCCCTACTTCTTACCGCCTAAAGACAGCACAGTCTATCCCGCCTATACCGATGCAGTGCGCTTAGCCATGTCACAAGAGTTAATTAATTTCTTTAACTATGTGGTATTTGATTCGACGCAAACCTTCCGTGAGCTATATCAAGCCGATTATGTGCTGGCGAATAAAACCCTAGCCGATTTTTATCAGGTCACAGGCCCTGTCGATCAAACCTTTATGAAAACGCCTGTAGCCAATGGCACACGTAAAGGCTTACTCAGTTTAGGTGCGGTGTTAGCTCGCTATGCTAATAGCAATGAATCGCACCCCTTCAAGCGTGGACGCTTCTTCTTTGAGCGCGTGCTCTGTCATGACCTACCGGAGCCTGCGAATATGGGCATAGTGCAAGCACCCGATCCAGACCCTACCATGACCACACGCCAGCGTTTCTTATTCCATAGTAATTCAGGGACTAGCTGCTTTAGTTGCCATCAATACTTAGATGGTCCGGGCTTTAACTTTGAAAACTATGACGGTGCAGGTCAATTCCGTAGCCTTGAAAACGGCAACGCTATCAATGCTAGTGGCATTCTACGCGGTATGGAAACCTATACCCCTACTGAAACGCTCACGGTGAATGACCTCAATCATTTGAGTACCTTAGTAGCCGATAGTCCTACTGCTGCGCAATGTGTGGCACGGCAATACTATCGCTATGCGACAGGGCGGCGTGAAACCTCAGCAGACACTTGTGCTTTGAATAGTTATCTCCAGACCTATCAAGACAATGGTTATAACTTACAAACCATGCTGCTTAGTATTGTGAATGCACCTAACTTTACTTTACGTCGCGCACCTTAAGGGGAAAGAACATGACTCACTTGCAACAACGCCGTGATTTCCTCAAATGGATAGCAGCGGCTGGCATTAGCACAACCATGTTACCTTATGCGAATATGGCTTATGCGGATACACCGCCACGACGGGCTATTTTCGTGTATTTCCCTGATGGTATGCGCCCTGAACATTGGCATCCACAAGGGACAGGAACGACTTTTACTCTACCTGCGATGACCGCGCCTTTAGAGCGAGTACGCCAACAGTGCGTATTCCTGCGCGGGGTGGATATGAAAGGCTCAGGCTCTACTCACGAGGGTGGAGTCTTAAAGCTACTCACCGGAGCGGATGGACGTGGCTCGGATCGAGCGGTCAGTTTGGATTATTACTTAGGACAAGCGTTTAAAAGTCAAACCGTGAGACCGCATTTAAACCTCAATATTGTGCCTGTGTGGGACAGTGCAGGGATCACTTACGACAATAATGGCCTAAGGGTCGCACCTGAACCTAATCCTTTGGCGGCATTTGAATCACTATTTGGCTCTAATGCCAGCAATAACTTTATTGCCCAACGCCGCTTGAGTGTGATGGATAAGTCCTTAAGTGAACTCAATGCACTACGCACTCAATTAGGTGCGGTCGAACGCGCTAAGCTCGATACTCATTTAGAATCCATACGTGAATTAGAGCAAAAGCTGAATACTAATGTGGGCGCTTGTGCGGCATGGAACTTTAATCCCACTGGATTTCAAGTCACGCGCACCGGCTTTTGGAGTAATCCCGAATACCGTGATGCTAGCCGCATGGGGATAATTAGTGACCTACAGCGCGATATAGCGGTACATGCACTCTCCTGTGATCTCACCCGTGTAGTAACCCTGACTTGGGGGCATGCGGTGAATGAAGCGATTATTACCGAATCGGGTAGTGGTCAAACCTGTCACCAAGCTTCACATGGCGGTGGAGAGGATTTCATTAGAATCAAGGCATGGTATAGCAATCAACTCGCTAAGCTGATTGAGCAACTCGCCAGTATTCCTGAAAGCAATGGCACGCTCTTAGATAATACGATTATTTTTGTAGGAAGTGATCTAGCTAATGGTGGCTGGCATAACCACGATGATATGCCTTTCATTATTGCCGGAGGGCGCAATGGTGGAGTTATAGGCGGGCGTTGTTTGCCGTTTACTGCCACACCACATAATAAAGTATTGGTATCAGTCGCTCGGTTTATGGGTCTGAATATTAATAGCTTTGGTAATCAAGACAGCAATCCGGGACCTCTACCCGGCTTGATCGGTTAGGGGGTATTGTTATGAATCATACACGTAGAACCTTATTGAAAACCTTAGCGGCAGGTGCTGCTTTCAGTACCTTAGGCTTTCCTACTATTTTACGCGCCGCTGGACAACGCATAGTGGTAATCGGCGGAGGTACAGGGGGTGCAACGGTCGCTAAGTATTTGCGTCTATTAGATGCAACTTTAGATGTGACTTTAATTGAAAAGAATGCCATTTACACCACTTGCTATATGAGTAATGAAGTCTTAAGTGGTGAACGCACACTAGAATCATTGCAATTTAACTACGAGGGCTTAAAAGCACATGGCGTTAAAATAGTGATTGATGAAGTCACTACCATTGACTACGAAGCGCAGTTAGTCAGAACTAAAGGTGGGATTAGTTACCCCTATGATCGTTGTGTAGTCTCGCCCGGTATTGATTTTCGCTATGAACGGATTGATGGCTATAGCCTAGAGGTGAGTGAGCAAATCCCACACGCATGGAAAGCTGGACCACAAACTTTATTATTGCGCGATCAACTACAGGCTATGCCCAATGGTGGCACGGTCGTATTAGCCGCCCCCCCTAACCCTTATCGTTGCCCGCCCGCACCCTATGAGCGTGCTAGCCAAATTGCTTATTACCTCAAGCAACACAAGCCTAATTCTAAGCTAATAGTACTCGACCCTAAGCCTAGCTTTACCAAGCAAGCGCTGTTTGAAAAAGCATGGACTGAACTCTATGGCTATAAAACCGATAATGCACTGCTCGAATGGCATTCTGCGGATCAAGCATCCGGTGTGGTAGGACTAGAAGTGGCGACTAAAACCGCGATTACTGAATTTGGTGATCGTTTTCCGGCTGCGGTACTCAATATCATTCCTCCCCAAAAAGCAGGCAAGCTCGCCTTTGATGCGGATTTAGTGGATAGCACGGGTTGGTGTCCCGTCAATAAGCTCACCTTTGAATCGACGCGCCACCCTAAAGTGCATGTGATTGGCGATGCGTGTATGGCAGATTCTTTACCTAAATCGGGTTTTGCCGCTAACTCTGAGGCGAAAGTGTGTGCTTCAGCCATTCATGCACTACTCAATGGTTTAGAGCCAGAGAGTCCCTCTTTCTCAAATGGCTGCTATAGTCTTGTGGGTAAGGATTATGCTATTTCGGTGGTAGGCGTATATCGCTTGTCGAATGATGGCAAAGTGATTGAAAGTATTGCAGGCAGTGGTGGAACTTCAGCCTTGAATCCCACTGCACAAGAACGTTTGTTTGATGCCAGTTATGCTTATAGTTGGTATAACAACTTTACGCAGGATGTGTTTAAGTAAGGGAATGCTTTAGGCACACGAATACGATAGTACAAGAGTTAGATAGCGGGCAGACACGTAGGTCTGCCCCTACGTGTCAGAGAGTTGATAAGCTAATGTTTGTATAAATAGTTTTTTAATTACAAGGAGTTGGTAATGTCCCGCATCGCTTCATTAAGAATTCCGGCGCTGGATTCCGGTGAGATTGAACAAAAACGTGAAGAAATTCGCCGCTACTTTCATGCAAGCTGGGATTTATACGAACAATTATTTACCGTACTCAAAGACGACAGTGTGTTTTACCAACGCCCTGAACCCTTGCGTCACCCTTTAATTTTCTATTTTGGGCATACCGCCACGTTCTATATTAACAAACTGATCGTATCTAAGATCATTGAGCAACGCCTAGATGCCGAGTTGGAATCCATGCTAGCTATCGGTGTAGATGAAATGTCGTGGGACGATCTGAATGAAAGCCATTATGACTGGCCAGCCGTGCAGCGCGTAAGGGACTATCGCGCCCAAGTGCGGCAACTGGTGGATGGTTTGATCAGTCAGCTGCCTTTATCTTTACCGATACAGTGGCAAGACCCGTTCTGGATTATTTTGATGGGGATTGAACACGAACGTATCCATTTGGAAACCTCTTCAGTGCTAATTCGCCAACTGCCTTTGCAGGCGGTATGGCCACATCCTGCGTGGACTATTTGCTCCTCTACTGGTAAAGCGCCTGAAAATCAGCTAATCGAGGTAGCCAGTGGCGCAGTTAAACAAGGGCGTGAGCAACCCGCAGTTACCTATGGTTGGGATAATGAATACGGCGCATTGATCACGGAAGTGCCTAGCTTCAAAGCAGGCAAGTTTTTGGTGAGTAATCAGGAATTTTTAGCCTTTATTGAAGATGGTGGTTATCAATCTGAAAGCTGGTGGACGGAAGAAGGTTGGCAATGGCGACAATACAAAGCTGCCACTCACCCAGTATTTTGGGTAAAGCAGGGTGACACTTACCGTTATCGCAGTATGTTGCAAGAAATCGATATGCCTTGGGATTGGCCAGTCGATGTCAATTATTTAGAAGCAAAAGCATTTTGCAATTGGCTAACCGCTCGCACGGGTAAACCTATTCGTTTACCTACCGAAGCGGAATGGTATCGCCTATACGATTCACAGGTACAACAAGATCAGCTGGCGTGGACGGAAGCACCGGGTAATATCAATCTGGAATATTGGGCCTCATCCTGCCCCGTGAATCAGTTTCGACAAGGTGATTTTTACGATGTGTTGGGGAATGTCTGGCAATGGACGGAGACCGCCATCGATGGATTTGCAGGCTTCCAAGTACATCCAGCGTATGATGATTTTTCTGTGCCTACCTTTGATAGCAAACATAACCTCATTAAAGGCGGTAGTTGGATCTCGACGGGTAATGAAGCTACACGCGATAGCCGTTATGCTTTCCGCCGCCACTTTTTCCAACATGCAGGCTTTCGTTATGTTGAATCGAGTGAGGCTATTACCCAAACCTTTAATAGTTACGAAACGGATGAATTCATTTCGCAATATCTAGAGTTCCATTACGGCGATAACTACTTTGGGGTTAACAATTATCCTCAAGCCTGTATTGCTACCATACTCAAATTCGCACAAGGTATGCCATTTACTAAAGCACTTGATGTTGGTTGTGCGGTAGGACGTAGCAGTTTTGAACTGGCCAAAACCATTCCTCATGTGGATGCCTTAGATTTCTCCACACGCTTTATTCGCAATGCACTTAACCTACGCCAACACGGTCAACTACGTTATTTGATTAAGCAAGAAGGTGAGTTAACTATCCTTCGACAAGCCAACCTTGCAGCCTTAGATTTAGAAGCTACCGCAGACCGAGTGAACTTTTCACAAGGTGATGCGTGTAATCTCAAACCCATTTATCAGGATTATGATTTGGTGTTTGCGGGTAACCTAATTGATCGTTTATACCAACCGGCCAAATTTCTCAGCACTATCCACGAACGTATTAAACCGGGTGGTTTGTTAGCGTTAACCTCGCCTTATACGTGGTTAGAGGAATACACCGAGAAACAACACTGGATCGGTGGCTATAAGGAAAGTGGGGAAAATCTGACGACTTTAGATGGTTTACATCGCATCCTCAAAACACACTTTGAACCTTTTGGTGAGCCGCAAGATATTCCGTTTGTGATTCGTGAAACGGCTCGTAAATATCAGCATAGTATTGCGCAATTGACGCTCTGGAAACGTCGGGCTTAACCGTTATTTCAAACCTAGCGACGAGTTAAGTATGTCTACCTCTTACCAATTGCGTTTAGCCCACGCTGACGATTTAGTCGCTATTGCAACTTTGCATGCTGCCAGTTGGCGTGCTACTTACCCTTTTGATTTATCTGCTGATTATCTAGCCCAAGATTTAGCCGCAGATCGTCAAGCTTTGTGGCAGCAACGTCTAACCCAACCCGTTACCAATCAACGGGTATGGGTTATAGATATAGCTGGTTCGATAGTGGGGTTTGTATGTATCTATCTACAACAAGATCCGCAATGGGGCAGTTTGTTGGATAATCTGCATGTACGCTCCAGTGCGCAAGGCCAAGGCTGGAGTAGTATTTTACTACAAGCGGTGTGGAGTACTTGCGTAACGCACGCTGCTAACAATGGTTTGTATTTATGGGTGTTGCAGTCCAATCATAAGGCTCAACAGATTTACCAGCATTATGGTGCTCAGCGAGCAGAGGCAGGAGAGTGGCAAGCACCAGATGGTTCTATGGTTGCTACTTGGCGTTATATCTGGGATAAAACCACATTAGCCAAATTAGCTAAAACCTCAAGAGAGTATGAATGAGTCCATGATCTTTTTACGCCCCCCCACACCATCTTCATTACTAACACAGTGTTGGGAAGGCTGAAGTCATACACTCCCCCTCAAGGTCGCCGCTAGAACCGATAACACCAGTTCTTTAAGCGGGTAGCAATTGCCCTGCTACTCGTTTTAAGTAATTGCCATAACGCACCTCGACACTTTTGGGTTGAGGTGCTGTTTCAGGATGATCAAAATACGGGCTAGTAATTAAATAATTTGCCGTACTCTCATTACAAGCAATCGGCACATCATAAACCGTAGCCAAACGCACCAAGGCTTTTACATCCACGTCATGCGGTTGTGCGGTCATGGGGTCTTGAAAGAAAAACACCGCGTCGATTTGCCCCTCAGCTATTAAAGCACCAATCTGTTGATCACCCCCTAAAGGTCCGCTTTTCATGCCCGTAATATCTAGCGCTGGATTTTCGGCTTTGATGAGTTTTGCGGTCGTTCCGGTGGCTACAATGCGTCGCCCTACAAAATGGGCTTGATGAGTTTTAACCCAATCGCATAAGGCGCGTTTTTGTTGATCATGGGCAATCATTGCCAGTGCTTTCATAGGTGGTGCTCCGTTTGAGTTATAGTAAAAATGCAGTAACATACTGCCTCACTCATTATCTAAACACGCGCTCATGTCTGCTAGCTTCTTTTCTGGGCTGAATGCCATTATTCCTATTTTTATTTTAATGGGTTTGGGCTATGTAGCTAAACGTACTGTTTTAGATAGCAAAATGCTCCCCGCACTCAATACCTTTGTGTATTACTTTGCCGTCCCTGCTCTTTTATTTAATGCTTCACGTCAGCAAGATATTCAACACTTATTGAATATTCAGGGTCTAGCCGCGTTTAGTGTGGCGGCATTAGTCACAGCGGTTTTAGCGGTGCTAGGATGCTATAGCTTTTTTCAGGTACGTGGTTTTAATGCATTAGTGCAACGCGGTTTGGTGGCTACCTTTGCAAATTTTGCCTATATGGGTATACCACTAATTATGGGGGTATTGGGACAAAGCGCACATGGTGCATTGGTTGCTATTATCTTGGCAGGTAATTTATTGCTGATTGCCGGAGCGCAGTTATTAATAGAGGCACAAGCTCAGGGTGCTTTAAGTTTAACCAAAGTTTGGGCTATTTTAGATCGAGCCTTGATTCGTAATCCTATTTTTGTCTCAACGGTATTAGGGGTGCTGTGTGCGATTTTTAATGTCACTTTGCCTAATACGGTGGATAAAGCATTAGGGATGCTCGCTCCCGCTGCGATTCCGGTGGCGTTGTTTTGTTTAGGAGCAGGTTTGCAATTGCATCATAATCAAGTGAATAAGGGCGAACTGGCTTGGTTAATAGCGGTGAAATTAGTCCTGCATCCCTTAATTACCTATCTGACATTTAAGCTATTGGGTGTTGAGGATAAGGCTTGGCTTTTAGCTGCTGTATTACTGACCGCTCTCCCTACGGGTGCATTGGCACATGTGATTGCGCTTAAATATAATTGCTTCGCTCACGAGACTGCTCAAGCAGTAGTGCTCTCTACCTTGTTTTCACTGCTGAGCGTAGCTGCTTGGACAGCCTTACTACGCTAAGCACTTAAGATTCATTTTTTAGCATGCAATGACTAGGAGACCGACATGCCAGCTCAAACGGGTATTCAAGGCGAACATCATCCCGCCGCACGTTTTTTAATGATTCGTGTCACTAAAAAAGGCAAAAGCGCTCTACAAGACCAGATCACTGCTTTTTATGCTAAACGCCATTTATTGGCTCGTACTCAACCTGAGACAGGCATTGCCACGACTTTAGCCTTTGGTAAAGCACTGTGGCAGGAGCTTTACTCACTAGGTCCTGATAATTTTTTACCTATGCCTGTCGTTGAAGGCGACTTTCCGCATCCCGCCTTAGCAGCGGATTTATTAGTACACATCAGTAGCACCCGTGCCGATTTATGTTTTGAATTAGCCGATGCCTTGGTGAGCGATTGGGAAGGTATTAAGGTATTAGATGAATGTAGCGCGTTTCGCTTTCATGAACGTCGTGATTTGACCGGATTTATCGATGGGATTGAAAACCCTGTGGAACGCGAGGAACGTGATGAGGTGACTTTATTGCCTCAAGCAGTGGGGGCTTGTGCTGAGGGTAGCTTTGTTTTTGCGCAACGCTTTGTGCATGATCTGAAAAAATGGCAAGCGCAAAGTGTCGATGAGCAACAAAAGGTGATGGGACGCACGAAATCAGAAGGCGCAGAATTAGACGACGAAACTAAGCCCGCGAGCGCTCACATTGCACGGGTGGATATTGGTATCGATATACTGCGTTTTAGTTTGCCCTATGGGAATGCGGGGGGTGAAAAAGGTTTATTTTTCTTGGCACTGACTAATAATCTCGCGGTGATTGATGAAATGTTGCAACGCATGTACGGTTTGAATGCCGATGGTTTGCAGGATCGCTTATTAGAGTTTACTAAAGCAGTCGGTGGCAATTATTTCTTTGCGCCCCCACAAGATTTATTGAATGAACTGTTTGATTTAGAAGATATTTAATTTCATTAATGAGCCAAGTCTCAGCACTTGGCTTCAGTTAAGCCCACACTTTATAGATATACTAACCTCTCGCTTACTCCCTTAAGCTGTCAAGCTTTTTAACAAAATTTGTTAGATGACAGCACAGCCACAGTGATGAACTACCTATGGGAGGATAAACCATTGTGTCAATTATTATAGCTATCCCCAAAGAAACAACTCTGGGTGAAAAGCGGGTTGCTATTGAACCTAGCGTGGCCACTAAACTCGTTAAACTAGGTGCTCAAGTACTGATTGAGACCGGAGCCGGTGACCAAGCTCACTATCCTGATAGTGCCTTTAAAGAGGCTACTTTTAGCCCTAACACCATTTACCCACAAGCTGATATTACCCTTAAAGTCCAAATGCCTAGCCTTGAGGAAATTGCCTTACTCAAGCCCAATAGTGTACTGATTGGCATGCTGAATCCTTACCAAAAACCAGCCGAGGTCAAGGCTTTAGCGGAACGTGGAATCACTAGCTTTGCGATGGAACTCATCCCGCGTATTTCACGCGCCCAAGCGATGGATGTATTGTCCTCTCAAGCCTCTGTTGCAGGTTATAAGGCGGCGATTATGGGCGCTGACTTGGCTAGCCGCTTTTTCCCTATGCTCACGACCGCAGCGGGTACGATTCGCCCTGCTAAAGTCGTAGTCGTGGGTGCTGGGGTGGCAGGCTTACAAGCGATTGCTACGGCACGACGCCTAGGCGCTATTGTAGAAGCCTATGACGTGCGTACCGTGACTAAGGAGCAAGTGCAATCCTTAGGGGCTAAATTCATAGAGCTAGGCATTAAGGCGGAAGGCAGTGGCGGCTATGCGCGTGAACTGACCGCAGAAGAGCAAGCTCAACAGCAAGCTGAACTGACTCAATACTTTGCTAGTGCTGACGTATTAATCACTACTGCCGCTATTCCGGGCAAACCATCCCCTAAAATTATTAGCGCGGCTATGGTACAAGCCATGAAAGCAGGGGCAGTGATTATTGATTTAGCCGCTGAGGGCGGGGGCAACTGTACACTCAGTGTAGCAGGCGAAACCGTTACACAATATGGTGTTACGATTCACGCACCGCTGAATGTGCCTAGTCAACTACCTACGCACGCCAGTGAGATGTACGCCAAAAACTTATTGAGCTTTTTAAGTCTGTCACTCAAGGAGGGTCAGTACCAACCCGACTTTAAGGATGAGATCATCGCGGGTTCTTTATTGACTCATGAGGGCAAGATTACCAATGAAGCGGTGCGCCGCGTAGTGGAGGCTTAAATGGACGGTTGGATTGCTTTATATATTTTTACTCTAGCCGCTTTTACCGGCTATGAAGTTATTTCTAAGGTTCCGGTCATTTTACATACGCCTTTAATGTCAGGTTCTAACTTTATCCACGGTATTGTACTGGTCGGCGCGATGGTGGCTCTAGGGCAATCAGAAAGTGTGAGTGAACAAATCGTCGGTTTCATTGCGGTAGTACTCGCAGCCGGTAATGCAGTAGGCGGCTATGTCGTCACCGAGCGCATGTTGGAAATGTTCCAAACCAGTAAAGGAGGAAAGCGCTCATGAGTTTTATGGTGCAACTAGCCTACTATGCCGCTGCGGTATTATTTATTTTAGGCTTGAAACAAATGGCATCCCCGACTACTGCCCAACGCGGGATTCAATGGGCGGGTGCAGGGATGGTACTGGCTACCGTGATTACCTTTGTCCATCCTCATATTAATACTAATTACTTACTAATCCTGATCGGTATTGCAGTGGGTGGCGTCCTTGCTTGGAAAAGTGCCAAAACAGTCGCTATGACCGATATGCCGCAAATGATCGCGCTTTACAATGGTATGGGGGGGGGTGCAGCCGCCGCTATTGCAGCAGTAGAGCTATTGAAACGCCATGAACTAGGCATGGGTGTACAGTCATTAGCCGTACTAGGGGCCTTAATTGGTGCGGTGGCTTTTTCAGGTTCAGGCATAGCCTTTGCTAAATTACAAGGGATTAAAGCGTTTCGCTCCAGTATTCGCTTCCCACAACAGCAAGTCGTTAATGGAGTAGTCTTTGCTGTTGCGGTATTGCTAGGCGTGATTATTGCGTTGAGTGGTAATGATTACAGCCTCTTTACTCTAGCCCTATTCTTCTTAGCCGCTCTAGCCTTTGGTGTATTAATGACGCTCCCGATTGGTGGCGCGGATATGCCTGTGGTTATATCGCTTTATAATGCGTTCACGGGTTTAGCGGTAGGCTTTGAAGGGTATGTGCTTGATAATCCAGCAATGATGATTGCCGGAATGGTGGTAGGCTCAGCGGGAACTCTCTTGACTCAACTCATGGCTAAAGCAATGAATCGCCCGATTAGCAATGTGTTGTTTAGTCAGTTTGGTGCGGTGACTTCCACCGAAGACCGACCCGTTTTTGGCTCTATGAAAGCGATTGAAGCACAAGACAGCGCTATTATGTTGGCTTTTGCGGAAAAAGTGATTGTGATTCCGGGGTATGGTATGGCAGTGGCTCAAGCTCAGCATAAAGTATGGGAGCTATGCAAACTGTTACAACAACGCGGCGTGATGGTCAAATTTGCTATTCATCCCGTCGCCGGACGCATGCCCGGTCATATGAATGTGCTACTCGCCGAGGCGGGCGTTCCTTATGATCTGATTTATGACCTAGATGAGATTAATGAGGAATTTAAAACGGCTGATGTGGCTGTGGTTATTGGCGCTAATGACGTGGTTAATCCGGTTGCTTTAACGGATCCTTCTAGTCCTATTTATGGCATGCCAATTTTAAATGCCCAAGAAGCTAAAAATGTGATTGTCATTAAACGCGGACAGGGTGCTGGATTCTCAGGGGTCGAGAATCATTTATTCTATGCTGATAATTGCCGTATGTTATATGGTGATGGTCAAGCGGCTGCGAATGATTTAATCCATCATATTAAAGAACTCTAATCAAAGAAAAACCCCGCTTAGCGCAAAGCTAATGCGGGGGTAGAGGAAGACTATGAGACGAAAATTAGTTGTCGTTTTAATAGATCTATTAAATTAAATACTGCATGTTTGCTTATTGACGCAAGGTAAATTACCCCGATGCGCCGCGATCACATTCGCTAAACTCTTTAAACGGCGCTCACCATAAGCGTCACCTTGGCTACGACGTTCAGCCGCTAATTTCTTTAAACGTTTGATTTTAGCTGTTAATTGTTTTTCTGCTTTTTTGCAGGCGGTATTAGGTTTACTAGCCGCATTAGCAGCACCGGGAACTAACATTGATGTCGCTAAAACCGCACTGGCGACTAAACCACTTAATGTAGTTGTTGCTTTCATAGCTTAGAACTCCTTTTCAGATCAGTTGTTTTAAAGTTGTATGGGATTTATATTAGAGTGTAATGAGTCTGGCATGTTTTAAGACCTCAAATGGACAAAAGGTAATGCTTAAAAGACAAAAGGTCGAAATAGGTCTAGGTTCATTGCTAAAGTCAATCGCCTATAAAAATATAAAATTATCAAAAACATTCTGCTCCTACTGGGCTTTCAATACTGTAAGGTGAGCGCTTCACTCCTCCGTGAATACCTCCTTTTAACCATTTATCTTGGCTTTGATAGAATTCAAGATGTTCTTTAAAGCAAGGTTCTAGTACAAATGATTTATTTAACATAATTTTATTTATATAATATGATGTAGTATTAGTGAGTATTTGCTCTAGGTCAGCCTCTGCCCAAGAGGTTACGTACTCTTGAGTCAGAAAACCCACTACATCGGGTACAATCATCGAACGCTTTAGCCACGAATGATTCAAAGCAAAAACCGTTTGCTGGGGACACACCTCGACTAATGGCTCAATCCCATTGAATAAACTACTATCGGCAGCTACCATTAAACAATGGGAAAAATCCTCCATCATTTCCAATGTGTTACAGGGTCGTTGTAACAACTGAGCTAATATTTGCCCTAGTAGTTCTGACTCACTATCGGGTAAAGCTATTATTTTTTCGGGAACACGATTTAAAGTCTGCAAATAAACTACTAATTTATTCAGCACTAAATAGACTAATTGATTATCGCCTTGCAAATGAGTATAGCGCCCTCCTGCTATAGTTTTATTTTCTTCATTATAATGCAAAATAGCTGCGCCATATTGTACAAAATGCCAATCTCGAATCGGCATCTTATCTGTGATTGTTAATTGCTGATAACGCTTAAAACTCTCTTCTAGCTCATTAATTTTATCTTGAATTAACTCCAGTGAATCATTTAAGCTTTGTTTTTTTAATAAAAGCTGCACATCCTGAATAAACTCAGCCACCCCTTCTGGCTGCTTGAGCCAGAGCTTACACTGATAATATAAATAAGCTGCCCAAAAATCGCTTTCATAGTCCACCTTAGCCAAAGTTTTTAATGCTGCTTGATTATTAAACCTTGCCATATAGGCGAATGCTAGCTCATAGGCAGCATCAATATTCGTGGGTGCAAGAGCGAGTGCTTTTTCTAATAGAGCGGCGGCTAGCTCATAGTGTTCACTATCAATAAAGTGGTAACCTAAATCAAAAAACGCTTGAAATTGATCAAAATCACTTAAGGCAATCGCAAATAAACGCCGCTCCTCGACTCCATTTAATTTAGCGAAAATATCGCGGGCTAATAAATAAAGTGGCTTGTAGTTAACATCGACTTGTAAGCCTAGGGCTAATTGCTTTAATGACTCAGGATAATGTTTTTGCTTATATAAGGTAACGGCTTGTTGATAGTAATAATGAGCAGTTGCTTCAGAGGCAACTCTAGCGGATCGGATCATGGGGTCATCCTTAGTTAATATGAGTCATCTAGGCATCGAATACTATATATCACAGCCCTTGTTTAATGCTTAGCAGAGCCTGCTAGGCGGATACTTTTATAGGGCTTAGCTTAAAAATAGTACAAAAACTCATCAATTGATTTAAAAATGATTTTTTAATGCGGATATTTTTTTAAATGCCATTACACTAAGAGACATACCAACAAACCACTCGTTTAACTGATCAGCAGTTATCCGTTTTGATACTCAATAGGAAGTGTATTTAACAGGAGTCATCATGAAATTATTCTCTACTCTCTTAGCCACGAGTATGCTAGTCGCTATGTCCCTCCCCTTATCGGCGGCTCAAGTAGACCAACAAAGCCGCGTATATTCCGTCACTCGTATTAATCCTAACGATAATCTTAATGTGCGTTCAGGCCCTGGTACTCAATACCCCGTGACTGCCGTATTACCTTTTAATGGCAAAGGTGTCATAGCCACAGGTAAGCAAGCTACTCAAGGCCCTAATACCTGGACACATGTCACTTGGGCGGGAGTGGAAGGTTGGGTGAATCAGCATTATTTGACTGAAGATGAGCAGGCATTACCTACTAGACCCCAAGCGGTAAAACCAAAAACTACAACGCCTAAGCGCGTAGTCATGAGTTGTGTAGGTATTGAGCCACGTTGGAATATTCATATTAGTGCTACTAGCGTACATGTGATTGATCCTGAGAAAAAATCCTATACTGTACCGGTGACTTTCCGTCAGCAATCAGCGAATCATTCCAGTATTGCCGTCATTGGAGGCAGGAAAGATCAACGCATGACTCAATTGTTTTTACAAAAGGTAGAGGCCTGCTCAGTCGGTAATGCGTCTTATCCTTATACTATTACGGGCGCTTTAGACGAGCGCCAAGTGGTGTCAGGCTGCTGTCGCGTCATTAACCAATAATCGTCTTTTTCCTACCTTTAGGCAGGTGACCTAACACTACTGAGGTCACCTATTATTGTCATAAAAATCAAATATTCTGCTGCTATTATGGTATGACAATGTTTAAAAGATTTACTTTACTTTTAGCCAAAGCATGCTATTTATATAGGCAGAACAACCGCTGTGGACTACTAATCTGGATAGGATACAGGTCAATACAGCGAGGATGACCTTCTAACACTTCGGTGATCTTTCTGCCCAGAGACTCTATATCCACCGAACTAGGTGCACTAAGATGCAATAATTGAGGGTCATTCTCACTGTATTGATCAACTAAAAACGAATAGTTTGATAGATACTGCTAGGGACACAATGACTAATACCGGACGAATTAATTTAGCACCATGTTTGCTCGCCATTTGTGAGCCTAAAAAACTCCCCACTATCTGCCCTAAACCCATTAATAAACCCAACACCCACAAAACCTCTCCGTGTGCTGCAAAAATCATTAAGGCTGCAAGATTACTCGTAAAGTTTAATAATTTGGTTAATCCTGTGGCACGTTGTATCCCTAAACCTAATAATAAAACGGCCGCCATTACAAAAAATGTTCCCGTGCCAGGTCCAAAAAATCCATCATAAAAACCAATACCCATCCCTATAATTAAAGCAAACCCCGTATGGCTCATCCGACGCTGGCGATCTTGATCAGTCAAGGCAGGGGCAAAAATAAAATAAATGGCAAATAGGATCATTAGAAAGGGAATAATTTTATTTAAAATAGAGCTATCAATTTGCTGTACAATTAAAGCACCTAAGGCAGAACCGATAAAGGTTAATACTACTGCTACTTTATAATCACTCGGCTTTAATAAGCCTTGGCGGGTATAGTTTAAAGTTGCCGTTAATGATCCAAAGCTGCTTTGTAGTTTATTAGTTGCTAATACTTGCACAGGTGGTATCCCCGCCCATAATAAAGCAGGGATAGTGATCAATCCTCCTCCCCCCCCAATAGAATCGACCCAACCGGCTAGCATAGCTAATCCTACCAGTACTAATACCACCTCAACAGGCAAGGAACCTAAGCTTAACCAGTGCTCCATGTTTTAATACCTCAACAAAAAAGTTACTCAGCATACGCTTAGCTCCAAACCATCGCAATAAATTAAAAAATCCCTGATTAATGTTTAAAAATCAAGATTAAACCTAAAGTGCCCCCCTACCTTTTATAAGTGGATACGGACGTTATATCGCCCAACGATTGCTGTTAAACTAACAAAAATACCTAAATATATACTCATAATTTTTAAATTTATATTAGTTAATAAAATTGTATTTTAGGTAAAAGATCATGACCGATAACCTCAGCGTAACTACTAATCCAAAAACTTCTAGTGTAACAACCTCTACTACTGGTTTAGGTACACCCACCTATACTTCTAACTGGTCTGGCGGCAGTAACTCATTTAATGGGTTTAATACTGGCTCAAGCTCTGCTTTTAATAGTACTGCTTTGATGAATTTAATTAGACAGCTTTTATCTTTATTTAATAGCGGTGGGTTCGGTGGCGGTGCTGGCATGAACGGCGGGTTTGGTGGCGCTGGCATGTCCGGTGGTGTTGGTATGAACGGTGGAACTGGCATGTCTGGTGGTGCTGGTATGAATGGCGGATTCGGTGGCTTTGGTATGCCCGGCGGGTTCGGTTCGGGTTATTTTGGAGGTCAACCCTACCCTTTCAATCCTGTAAGTGTTAACCCTAATCCTATTATCACCCCGATTAATCCCATTGCGATTCATCCAGGTTCAACGATTTGGGGCGATCCACACTTCGTAGGTGCGGAAGGTGAAAGCTACGATATTAAAGGTGAAGCCGGTAAAACCTATAATGTTCTGAGTGATAAAAACTTCCAGCTTAATGCAGCCTTCAGAGCTAAAGGTTCTGATCAAACCTTAATGGGGTCTATTGGTGCTGTCATTAGAAATGAGAACGGTGTATATAACCTTAAATTCACTGAAAAAGGTGAGCTAAGTGTCAATAATCAGGACTTAAAAGACGGTAGCTATCAATTAGGCTCTAGCACTATTAAAAAGCAAGGTACTAATTTAACTATTAAAACGCCAGAGTATGAAGTCTCGTCTGGTCTAAAAAGTGGTGAATTATCGCTAAACTTCAAGAGTGAAAACGTGGCTGCTGATGGCATTATGCCTCATGGCTTCTGGGGTCAAACCGCTGATGGTGATGGTAAAAAACGCAGCGGTGATCAAGGCGACAAAGCTCAGGGCGGTGGCATACTTGAAAAATTAGACGGTAGTATTTCAGCTAAAGGTGACACACAAACCTTTAAGCTTTATGAAGTTAAAGACTTATTCGATACTAATTTCGCTAACTTTAACCGCTTTAACGGTAATACTGGCTATGTGGGCAGAGCACAAGTAGCCGCCTCTGGTAGTGCCGACTAAGGATAAGTAGGCTAGTACTTAATCCAATCTGAAACGACTGATTAAGTACCACCTTACTAACTAAGTATTGAGCTAAACAGTAATCGTGTATTTTTGGAGCAGCCTTGGCGGTAGGAATGCCGCCTTGAAGCGTACAGGGACGTATTCTCAGCGGCTGCGTAGGAAATGCACGATTATTTTGGCTCAAGTACTTACTTAACTACCCATAGCTTTTTGTATTAAACGGCTAAAAGACGCTGGATTGCGTGAGCAAATATAAACTTTACCCGTACCACTAAAACGCAATACCACCCCTTCACCACTGGTAAAACTATTCACTAAATTCCCAAGCATCCCTCCTAACCCACCTCTATTTTGGCTAGTCGTGACGGAAATTTGATGCTGTAAACGATTATCCCAACACACCACATGGGCATTATCGATAATTAAATCCTTACCTACTTCAACCTCTAAGGAATAAATAGCGCCTAAGCCTGCTACCACAACTTGCCCTTTACCTGCGGTTTCCATGACAAAAAAGCCCCCTGACTGGGCAAATAAGGCATTCCCTAGGGCTTGAGTACGTACTTTTAAATCCACCTGCTCAGTGGCTGCTACAAACGCACCATCATTCAAAAAATATTGTGTACTACCTACATCCAAAATTTGCATTCCACCGGGTAAGGACGCACTCAACAAACAATCTCCAGCACCGCGCACAGCTTCAATATGTTGCCGAAAAAAGGACTCTCCATTAGCAAAATGTTGTAATAAGGCTCGGCCCACGCCCCCATTTAACTTACCCTTCAACTCTAGGGTACTCTCCATCATCACCATAGCCCCTGCTTCACAGAAAATTTTCTCACCTTTTTGAAGTGCCACATGCAAAAAAGGATCAACTTCAGCAGTTAGCGTAAATACGGTCATGGTGTACACCTCTCTAGTTAATTTTAATTATTTTGAATCACTACTTAGCAGATCATAATAAACCACTAGCTAGCCTACCTAATAGAGCTGGATCAAATAAGTCTGTTTCGACTCTAGTAAAAACATATTTTTCACTCTGGAGCTAGAAAAACTCTTAAAATGTGATCATGATAACTTGGCTCAGAGCACCAATGGAGGAGAATAGAGATGAAAGTAACCATCGATGTAGATCTGACCCCGGAAGAAATGCGCCGTCTGGTGGGCTTGCCCGATGTACAAAAATTTAATGAGGCAGTGATGGATGAAATGCTCCAGCGCCTCAAAACGGGTACAGAGGGTTATGATCCTTTGCAGTTTTTCCGTGCAGGCATCATGGCTAATACTGATACTTGGTCAAAATGGACTGAGCTGTTCAGTCCCTTTAGCCAGAAAACGCCGAAACCTTAATAGCTTTTTATTACGGCTACTATCCACCCACTAAACGGCATACTTTTTGCTTAAAAATGGTAAGGAGTATGGGCTGTGTGGTAGATAAGATAATTGACTTCTACTGTAGACCTTACTAATAACAACTCAGTTTGGGAATTACCCTATGCGTCAGGAATGGAACCTATACCAGCCAGAGACTTATTACGATGAACTTATCGCGGCACAAGGACAGCCACGACCGACCAGCGAGCGCTTAGTTGAATTTCTAAGCTCCCTTTCTCCTCAACGTTTTAAGCAATGTGTCAGTGAGGCTGAGGCTACCATTCGCCAGATGGGTATAACCTTCACTATTTATAGTGACGCAGGCAATATTGATCGCGCTTGGCCCTTTGACATTATTCCGCGCATTATTCCGGGCGAGGAATGGGATCGCATCGAAATAGGGCTAAAGCAACGTATCCGTGCACTAAATATGTTCATTCAGGACTTGTATAATGGTGGCAAAATTATCAAGGACGGGGTAATTCCAGAGGATGTGGTTTATCAATCCAAGGGTTATCGACCCGCCTGCGAGGGAATGACGCCCCCTCATGGTGTATGGGCAAATATTTGTGGCTCTGATTTAGTGCGCCACAGCGATGGGGTAATGTACGTATTAGAGGATAATCTGCGTGTTCCTTCTGGGGTGGCTTATATGCTGGAAAATCGCACTATTACTAAGCGCGTTTTACCTGAAATCTTTAAGCTTATGCCTATCCGTCCGGTGAGTGCCTATCCTTCACAACTCTATGAAATGTTAGCCTCATTGCGCCCTGATTTAGATCATCCTACCATCGCACTGTTAACGCCGGGTATTTATAATTCAGCCTATTTTGAACATGCCTTTTTAGCACGTCAGGCGGGTTTAATTTTATTAGAAGGTTCTGACCTGATGGTGGGCAAAGACAATTATGTCTATATGAAAACTATTAAAGGCTTAGAGCGTGTGGACGTGATTTATCGACGCATTGATGATGACTTTATTGACCCTGAAGTATTCCGCAAAGATTCTATTTTAGGGATTCCGGGGATTATGCGTTCATGGCGTGAGGGCAAAGTCGCCATTGCTAATGCGCCGGGCTGTGGGGTCGCGGATGATAAGGTTATCTATGCCTATGTACCGGATATGATCAAATATTATTTAGGTGAAGAAGCCTCTCTGCCTAATGTACCGACTTGGGTATGCCGCCGTGAAGCAGACCGTGAATACGTACTAGAGCATCTCGCTGAATTAGTGGTAAAACCTGCTAATGAATCTGGTGGTTATGGCATGTTAGTAGGTCCGCATTCCAGTGCGGAAAAGGTAGAAGAATTCCGTCAATTAATCCAAGACAATCCTAATAACTATATTGCCCAACCGACTTTAAATCTCTCTGTCACACCGACTGCCACCGATGAAGGTATTCAAGGACGCCATGTGGATTTACGTCCCTTTATTTTGAGTGGTAAAGATATTTACGTCACCCAAGGCGGTCTCACGCGCGTAGCCTTAGTCAAAGGTTCGCTGGTGGTCAATTCCTCTCAAGGAGGCGGTAGTAAAGATACTTGGATTGTGAATGAGAATATGCTTGACTTAGATAATCCCAGCACTCAGGAGGTAGAAGCATGATTACCATGTTATCCCAAGTCGCTGAACGCGTTTACTGGATGGCTCGCTATTTAGAACGTGCTGAAAAAACCGCGCGTCTCATTCATGTGCATACCTCTTTACTCATGGATCTACCCGATCGCATGGAAATTGACTGGTATACCTTGGTGCGCTTATTTAATGCCGAACAAGCCTTCCGTGAACAATACGGTTATGCCAGTGAACAAAATATTATGCAGTTCTTGGTAGCCGACCGGAATAACCCCTCCTCTTTGGCCAGCTCACTGGGCATGGTGCGGGAAAATATTCGCACCTCTTTAAACGTATTACCCGAAGAGGTATGGGAACAAGCTAACCGCATTCACTTACTGGTGAATGAGTCACTGCCTAATACTTCCGATCGCCATTTACGTCAGGTGTTTGTGCGCCAAATCATGGAGCATTGCCAATGTATTCGTGGGGCACTCGATAGCCATATGAGTCGGGATAATACCTTTGACTTTATGCAAATCGGTAAGCACATTGAGCGTGCTGATATGAGTACGCGTATTTTAGAGATGACCTCTTTACTACTCGCCGATGATCGCAGCGATATTCTGCGCCGCTATGAAGGCATTTTGTGGGGTAATCTATTACAAGCCCTAAGTGCGCGACAAATGTATATGCAGCATGTGCACTCGCGGCTTAATGGTGTTAAAGCGATGAATTTCTTGCTTAAAGACACTATTTTCCCCGGCTCGGTGAGCTACTCATTGGCGGCGATTGTTAGACGCATGTGCTATCTACCACATCCCGAATACCCTATTGCAAAAGTACAAAGGATTCGCGACCAACTCGCTAGTGCAGACATTACCGCTATTCCAGCCGATCAAATCCATGTGCTAATGGATTCCTTACAAGGAGAAATGGGCGTATTACAAGGGCAAATTGCTAATACATGGTTCTACCCCACGTTTAATCAAACACAAACTCAATCACAGTCTGGTCAATCACAAACCCAACGCCAAGGCTATTAAACCACCAAGCAGCGCGGGCGAATCCAACCTAGGGCTTAGATTCGCCTCCTCCATGATTCGATTCCAGCAAAGAGAATGTTATGAGTATTCACGTTACCCTTAATCACCGCACGGTCTATCACTTTGATCACTTTGTAAATTTATCTCCACATATTATCCGCTTACGTCCAGCGCCTCATACTCGTACCCCGATTCTAGCCTACTCCTTAACGGTTAAACCCGAAAACCATTTTATTAACTGGCAACAAGACCCGTTTGGTAACTGGCTAGCACGCTTAGTCATTAATGAACGCGCGAAGGAACTCAGCGTTGAAGTCAATCTCACCGCAGATTTAGTAGAGGTTAATCCCTTTGACTTTTTCGTCGAAGAATATGCACAACACTATCCGTTTAAATATGATGCTGAATTAGCTAAGGAACTCATTCCTTACTTGGAAATCCGCGAAGACGGTGAGCAACTCAAAAAATGGTTGAAAGGTATTGATTTTAACCAGACTAATACCATTTTATTTTTAGTGGCACTTAATCATCGTCTGCAACAAGATATTAATTACAATATCCGTATGGAGCCGGGGGTACAAAGCTGCGAACAAACCCTAAGCTTACGTACTGGATCGTGTCGGGATAGTGCGTGGTTATTAGTACAGATTTTGCGTCATTTAGGTTTAGCGGCACGTTTTGTGTCCGGTTATTTGGTGCAATTGACCCCCGATGTTAAAGCGTTAGATGGTCCTAGTGGTCCTAAAGAGGACTTTACTGATTTACACGCTTGGACTGAAGTGTATTTACCCGGTGCGGGCTGGGTGGGGCTTGACCCTACCTCTGGACTTTTTGCCAGTACCGGACATATCCCCTTAGCGTGTACCCCATCACCTAGTAGTGCCGCAGCGATTCACGGTTTTACCGATATATGCGAATCGACGATGGAGTACTCCAACACCGTCAAGCGTATTCACGAGGACCCTCGCGTTACTAAGCCTTATACCGATGCACAATGGACCGACATTATGGCATTAGGGCATCAGGTCGAGGCTAGTTTAGTTGCCCAAGATGTGCGCCTGACTATGGGCGGTGAACCCACCTTCGTGTCAGTGGACGATGTAGATAGTCCTCAATGGAATCAAGCCGCACTTGGTGAGCATAAGCGCGAACGAGCAGGTGTATTATTCCGCCGTATGCAGCAGGCTTTTAGCAAAGGCAGCTTATTACATTTCGGTCAAGGCAAATGGTATCCCGGCGAACCTTTCCCACGTTGGGCGTTAGCCTGTTATTGGCGCACCGATGGTTTACCTCTATGGAATAATCCTCAACTGATCGCAGATGATAATAAAGATTATGGCTATGGCTTAGAGGATGCACAGCGCTTTGCTTATTTGCTTTGCGAAAACTTGGGTCTTTCTACCGAGTTTTTAGTCCCCGGCTATGAAGATCGCCTCTATTACTTATGGAAAGAAGCCAGTCAACCGATTAATGTGGATTGGTTAGGGCTAGATCTTAAAAACAGTGAATACCGTAATGATTTAGTATTAGCCTTACAACGCGGGCTAAATACCCCGAATGGCTATGCCCTGCCCTTACGCTGGAATGCAATGGAGCAGAATTGGGATAGTGCGCCTTGGTATTTCCGTCGTGAAGCCATGTATCTGATTCCGGGTAATTCACCGATGGGGCTACGCTTACCCTTAGATAGTTTGCACTATACCCCGCAACATGAGCGTGAGGTCGAGGCACATTCTGACCCATTTGAAGATAAAAATGCTCTACCCGCTCATACTAATACCAAACCTCATAAACCTTATCCTAAAGAGTATTATGGGGAAATTATCCGCACCGCCTTATGTGTGGAAGCGCGGCATGGGCGTATGCATGTATTCCTACCGCCGTTTAACTCATTAGATCAGTATGTGGAACTCATCAGTGCTCTTGAGACTACTGCTGAGCAGCTTAATATGCCGCTGATGATTGAGGGCTATGAACCACCCCATGATCCACGCCTCAAATCCTTTAAAGTGACCCCTGACCCCGGCGTTATTGAGGTCAATATTCACCCTGCTAGCGCGTGGGACGAATTGGTGCATAACACCGAAACGCTCTATGAGGAAGCGCGTTTATCCCGTTTAGTTGCCGAAAAGTTTATGCTTGATGGGCGTCATACCGGAACGGGAGGCGGTAATCACGTCACACTAGGTGCTGCACGTCCGATTGATAGTCCTTTCTTACGTCGTCCTGATTTACTGCGTAGTCTAATTACCTATTGGCAAAATCACCCCGGACTTTCGTATCTGTTTTCAGGTACTTTCATTGGACCTACTAGCCAAGCACCGCGTGTGGATGAGGCGCGGGATAGCAGTCTGTATGAACTAGAAATTGCCTTCCAACATATGCCTACCGGAGAGGTTAATCAGCCTTGGCTCGTAGACCGACTACTGCGCAATTTACTGACTGACATTACGGGGAATACGCATCGGGCTGAGTTTTGTATTGATAAGCTCTATTCACCGGACTCTTATAGCGGACGCCAAGGTTTATTAGAGCTGCGTGCTTTTGAAATGCCGCCACATGCGCATATGTCATTAGTGCAAATGCTGTTATTACGTACTTTAGTCGCGCACTTTTGGAAAACGCCTTACCAGAAAAAATTGGTACGCTGGGGCACGGATTTACACAACCGTTTTATGCTACCGCATTTTGTGTGGGAGGATATGCGTGATGTATGCGATGAATTACAGGCGGCAGGTTTCCCCTTCCAATTAGACTGGCTGAAACCCTTCCATGAATTCCGCTTTCCAGTGTTTGGGCGCGTGCAATATCGGGGTATGGAAATCGAGCTACGCGCTGCCTTAGAACCTTGGAATGTATTGGGTGAGGAAATGAGTAGTAGCGGAACGGCTCGCTTTGTGGACTCCTCGATGGAACGCATTCAAGTCAAAGTGTCGGGGATTCGTGATGAGCGCTATGTGCTGGTATGTAATGGACGCCGCGTACCGCTACAAAATACCGGAGTGCAAGGTGAATATGTCGCTGGAGTCAAATTCCGTGCTTGGCAACCGCCCTCGGCTTTGCATCCGACTATCCCCGTGCAATCACCGCTAGTATTTGATCTGGTTGATACATGGAATGGTCGCTCGATTGGGGGCTGTACTTATCATGTGGTGCACGCGGGCGGGCGTAGTTATGAAACCTTCCCGATTAATGCGTATGAAGCCGAAGGCCGTCGTTTTTCACGCTTCCAAATGACCACTAATACCCCTGATGTCATTGAAGCTAAACCCTTATCCGAAGGCACTCGTCAGTTCTATACCAATGGAGTGGTCAAACCGATGGAGCCACCTAAGGAAGAGATTAATCCAGACTTCCCCAATACTTTGGATTTGAGACGGGTTTAAGTTCTATAACTTTAAGGACTAGGCAAACTATTTGCCTAGTCTTGTGCTAATGAATTAGCCAGCTCACGCCATCCTAATACTTTCACCCCACTGCGTACATAGCTCTCTTCACCCCCATAAACTAGCCAAGGTAGTTCAGTCGGTGAATTTCTCTGGGTCTCGTGCTTAATTGGCGGGGCAGCACTTCTATACTATTCCTATAATGGACTATAGGAATAGTATAAGTGATTTAATTAAATCTAGTCGATGGGCTTACTTACCGCCCTTACATAAACGCGACATTTCTTTGTTCCAAGGTAGTATATAAGCCTCTACATAAAATATATAATTACGACACGCACTACTACTATTAGATAAACACTCACCATAATTCTCTCCAAACTTATAGCCCTCTAGCCACTTAAGAGTTGACACAGCTCTAGGGCACAGTTTTGCCATTTCTGGAGTATTTAAGCCTAAAGGATTTCCCCTCTGATTTTGAGCCGCAGTTCTTCCATTACTGGTGAAAAAATACCGCATCCCCTGCTTAAAAGCGGAGCGAGCATCTTGCACAGCATTGCGCTTTTTAATCGCGGCTAATAAAGCGGTGTAGTGAGTATTAATCGCTTTTTGATCTTTAAACTGACGGGGTTTGATCTTATCAGGTGGTGCATTTAAAAAATATAAGGTATTCCCTACCACGCGTAAGCTAGAACGAGTGGTACTTGCGCTTATCGGCTCGGAAGCAGCTTTTACAGTTGACAATAGACTGCTCGCTAATAAGGCAAAGCAAAACGCTTTTATAAATGATCGCTTCATAATAGTTCCTTACAAAAAACTCTGTACATTAAATAACACATAGGTTTTATAGTTTAGTAAGAAACCTTCAACTTGATCTTCTATTTCTTCAATCCCTGATACCATTGCGCTATTAATTGCCGCTCCTCATCCGTGATCTGAGTTTTATTCATAAACGGCATATCTTTGGATACCACCGCACGGGCATAAATACGCTCAGCTTTGGCTAAAACCTGTGCCTCCGTGTCATACATGACCCCTGCTTGAGCCGTTTTAAACACATCATCGGTAGGCTGGGCCGCATGACATTGCAAACAACGACTTTGCACAATCGGCATAATTTGCGATGTCGTTACCGCTTTATTTTCAGTTTTAATAGCTTTAGGTGCAAACACCCAAATCAGGGTAGCAAAAGCTACTAATGCGCCGATTAAAATAGCGGGCTTAATAATCTCATGATGCTTTAAATTAAAGAAATGTCGTGCATAGGCAGTAATAGCAATCAGAGCACTTAAAATTAACCAACCATAATGATGACCATAAGTTATCGGATAATGATTACTAATCATGATTAAAATAACGGGCAAGGTAGCATAGTTATTATGGACTGAACGTAATTTAGCTTTATGCCCCCAAATTGGATCAGGCTGTTGACCATGACTTACTGCTGCAACCATTTTACGTTGCGAGGGCATAATAGTAGTAAACACATTAAAGACCATCGCCAAACCAATCATCGCTCCAATATGAATATACATAGCACGCGAGCTAATGAGCTGATCTAAGCCAAACGCTAACACTGTCAAAATGGCTAAAATCACTAAACCAAACTGTAAGTTCTTTTCTACCAAAGGTGTGCGACATAATACCTCATAAATAAGAATAAATAAGGCTATAGCCCCGACTCCAATAGCAATCGCTTGCCATTGTGTCAGAGCCATTTTAGCGGGGTCAATGGTATAGCTCGATGCTCCCACATAATACAGTAAAGCTAATAAGATAAATCCGGTAATTCCGGTGGTATAAGCCTCCCATTTAAACCAATGTAAGGTCTTGGGCATTTGCTCAGGGCCTAAAGAATACTTCGCTACCTCATAAAATCCGCCGCCATGAATCGCCCATAAATCACCTTTAATACCCTTATCTTTTTTCCATTGTGGTGGCTCGCGTAAACTATTATCCAGCCACACGAAATAAAACGACGCACCAATCCATGCAATACCCGTAATTAAATGTAAAAAGCGCACCACAAAATTGAGCCATTCATATAAATAGGTTTCCATTTATGCCTCCCGTTGATGCACTAATTGTCCCATGCTATAAGTCGCTGCAATACAACGATCATCGCCTAAGGTATTTAAAACAAATAACTGTTCTTTAAGTGTTTTACAATGCTCACTACGCAGCTTTAATAAAGGTGTGGCTTTAGGGTCAACTAAAATAAAATCGGCTTCATTACCAATACTAAAATTACCCACCGTTCCTACTAAATCCAGCACTTTTGACCCGCCTAAGGTAGCTAAATACAAAGCCTTGAACGGGTCTAAACTACGTCCTCGTGCTTGCTGCACTTCATAGGCACTCGCCATCGTTTTAAACATAGAAAAACTCGTTCCGCCCCCTATATCCGTGCCTAAACCCACCTTGATTTTAAAGCGCTCTAATTGGCTTAAATCCATAGTGCCTGAGCCTAAAAACTGATTCGAGGTAGGGCAATGCGCAATGCCTGATTGAGTAGTCGCTAAACACTCACATTCATCCGCACTTAAATGTACCCCATGCGCAAAAACACTGCGTTTCACTGTGAGTCCCGCTTGGTGGTAAACATCGGTATAGCTACTGGCTGCGGGAAATAGCTCTTTTACCCAAGCAATTTCATTCACATTCTCAGATAAATGAGTATGCAGATAAACATCAGGGTATTCCTGCAATAATTGCGCCGCTTTCGCTAATTGCTCTGGCGTACTGGTAGGAGCAAAACGCGGGGTGACGGCATATTGCAAGCGCCCGATCTGATGCCAACGTTCAATCAGAGCTTTAGAGTCGGTATAACTACTTTCCGGCGTATCAATTAAGTAGTCAGGTGCATGACGATCCATCATGACTTTTCCCGCAATCATACGCAGATTAAGCGCAAGGGCTGCTTTAAAAAATGCATCGACCGATTGTGGATGCACCGTACCGAATACTAAAGCGGTAGTGGTGCCATTGCGTAATAATTCTTGTAGAAAAAACTTGGCTATTTCAGCCGCATACGCTTCATCTTTAAATTGGCTTTCGACCGGAAAAGTATAGGTATTGAGCCATTCTAATAATTGTGTGCCAAACGCCGCCACCATTTCGGTCTGAGGATAGTGAATATGGGTATCGATAAATCCGGGGAGAATAAAATAATCAGGATAATGTTGTATGCTGAGTGTACTAGGAAAGTTGGGCAGTAAATCAGCGGCATTACCTACTTGTTTGACCCGCCCTGCCTCGACCCACAGCAGTCCATCCTCCCAGTACTGCCACGCTTGTTCACCTACCTCAGTCGGGTCTGCCACAAAATGCAGTACTTTACCTCGCCATGCGCCAGTAGTGTGCATCTTAACTGCCTCGATAAGTGGAATAACCAAACGGACTCAAGAGCAAAGGAATATGGTAATGTTGACCCTCACCGGTAATCTGAAACACAATTTCAGCATAGGGGTAAAAAATAGGTTGTTGCATGCTTTGCAAGTAGCATTCTAAAGCAAAGTGCATTTGATAGCGCCCTGCGGCAAGTATTTGCTCATTAGGCAGTAACCCCACCACTCGACCATCGCTATTGGTTACGCCTTGGGCGAGTACTTGCCATTGTCCCGCCTCCCACAGACTTAAACGCACACTGACCCCTTGAGCGGGTTTGCCGAGTGCCGTGTCTAAAATATGCGTAGTAATTTGGCTCATGCGACCTCCAAGGAGTTGAGTAATTTTTCTAAACGAATGCGGGTAATTTTGCGTTGCTCTTCTGCTGCATTTTGTACCTCAATGGTACGCTCATTAGGCAAACGCGCCTCCAGTAACGCTAACATTTCGGCTGCACTTTTGCCCGTAGCACACACAATAAAAATAAAACCAAATTTAGCTTCATAGGCGTGATTGCCTGCTGCGAGGCGTTGCAGTACCTCATCACTGGCTTGATTGACACTGGACTGCTCACCGGAGGCTAGCGCTTTGGTATTAGCATATTTTTGTTTTAAGGAACTGACATCACCAATTTTGGGATGCCCCTCAAACGCCTCTAAATAATCCGCCTCGTCTAATGCTGCCCAAATAGTATCGGCTTTTTCAAAGAGCTGTGCTTCACTCACAAAAGGCAAGGATTGCACCATTTGGCTCACCCAACGCTGTGCCACACAACATTGAGTAAAGGCGGTTGTCAATTGAGCGGCAGGCAGTTGATTCAGCTTAGCAATGCGCATAAGTGGCAATCCTTAGAGTAGTGAGAACATAAAATTTGACTACTAAGTCAAGTGAGTAACTATAAGAATACTCTAGTTTTCAAGCAAGAATTAAACCAAGCCACGCGCAGGATTAGTAATATTCAAGCACTTTTGTTCAATTACTTGGTACTACTCCGGTAATTAAAATCTGACCTATACTCTTTATTAACCACACTGCAACCTCAAGGCTAGGGGAGATACACGATGCATTTACTAATCAAACTGCTTTGTACTCTACTCCTGAGTGCGCCCCTATGCGTTCAAGCGGCTGAACCTATTTTGTTTGTCGGTGATGATTCCATGACAGGCGAGCAACTGTGGAAAACAGATCATACCGCGCAACAGACACAGGTGCTGACCTATCTTACTCAAACCCCTAATGCCAGCTCTTATCCCTACCCTTTAGGTAGTCTAGGGAAATGGGGTATTTTTGCTGCTTTCAGCCCTGAAACCGGAACGGAACTCTGGCGCACCGATGGCACACCTCAAGGTACAACGCTACTTAAAGATTTAGTTGCAGGAACCCAAAGTAGTTTGGATTTTCCACTACTAAATCGAGCTAGCGCGGTTACTGTGAATAACCGCCTGCTATTTTGGGGGTCTAATGATAATAATTTAATTTTAATCAGTACCGATGGCACGCCAGATAACACTCAGATTATTCAAACATTTCCCCTAAATGAAAATAATGAGCGTCTTAATCGTGTTTTTTATGCCTTAGGCAATTATCAATTTTTTTGGAGCGATGATGGCAAGCAAGGTGTAGAACTGTGGCGCACCGATGGTACTCATGCAGGTACTCAATTAGTCGTGGACGCTACCAAAGAGCTACCGAATATCACCGAGCCGCGCTCTTTTGAACCTAAAGCAGTGACTAATGGCACAACACTCTATTTTATGAGTCTTGATACACTCGGTCATTATGAAGATAAAGTCACTCAAAGTTTATGGGCGACTGATGGTAATAAAACGGAACGTCTTTATACATTTACTGAGCCAAAAATCGCCCCTGCTCAACTCATAGCCGCCAATTCTCACTATATTATCTACAGACTCGGTTATTTTAGTAACAACACTGCTTTTCCTCCTTTGGAACTTTTTAATTTAGCTACACGAAAAGTCCAGTCTTTAAAAACATCTCAGCAAGCCCCTGTTGATGCTATGAATGTAACTATTCAAGAAGCACAATTTTGGGAGGATGCTTTATATTTATGGACAATAGATGAGCATCATAACCAATTATGGCAAGTCGATTTGACTACTCATACTATTAAAAAAGTTATTTCTCTAATAGATCCCTCCCCTGAGCACACCAATAACCCACGCTTTTTCCTGTTTGCCAAGCGGCTCTACTTCTTTATGATGGATGGATCACGTCCTAGTCAATTATGGCTTACCGATGGAACTACTCAAGGCACACAAAAATTAGTGGACTCACCCGAAAATGGCAAAGACTTATTTATAGGGCAAGCTTGGTCTGACTTACCTACTCCTTATGTTATTAGAGGCGACTACTTAATTTTCCCTACTTTTTCAGCCAAAGGAGGAGAGTTTGCGCAGCTGTGGAGTATTAGTCAAACTAACCCTACTAAGCCTGTATTATTAGGTGAATTCGCTAATCCTTATTTATTACGTCCTGCCCTTAGTGATAATGATAAACTCCTGTATTTCATCAGTGATAAACAACGTTTTCAAACCGATGGTACAAAACTCGGTACTAAAACACTGGGTACTGAACCTTTAATGCATGAAAATAGACTACCCACTGACAATATAACAGACTACTCTAAACTTCCCCCACCAAGATGGTTAATTAAATATCAGAATGCGTCATCCGGTAAAGAGGCTTTTCTCACCGATATTTCACCCTCTATTGACAACCTATTAGCTTTACCCACTAACCCACCTAGTTGGTTAGCTAAATACCAAGATATAAAAGTTGGTGCTGAGCCTTGGTTAATCACTACTGCGCCTAAAACCAATCAATTATTAAAAGATATTAATACTCACCCAGCGCCCAGTAGATTAGGCGCTTTACAATCAGCGCAAGGTGACTGGTATTTTTCTTTAGAAGATCAGTGGTGGTTTAGTGATGGTACGAGTACTAATACTCATCCGGTTAATGGTATTAATGAAAACGAAAAGCTACCCTTAGATTTCTATGTCAGCACTCAAAAAGGCAAGGTCTTCTATTTTCTCACTCAAAACGACCAGCAGCTTTTTTCACTCTGGCAAGCCGAAAAAGGGCAAGCTAAGCGTTTAAATATAAACTTAGAGGGCAAAAAGGTAAGAATATTTCCAAGCCAACAGGGTTTATATATCCTGTCTTATCCCAAAAAAGGCGGCTATGAGCTATCCAAATGGCAAAACGAAACACTCACTCCTGTCATGAGCCACCCTCAAAAACGTATGGATTACTTACTAGAAACGCCTGATGGAATAGTCTATGTTCTCGACCATCCTCTTAATGTGATGAAAGATGAAGAGGCTATGTTACCGACTTTATGGCTGCGCCCCACTAATAATAAACCCGATATTTTACTGAGCAGCGAAGCCATGATTGACGATGCGCTTACTTTATCCAAGGATTTTATATTACCCACTCAACATCAAGTCTACTCCAAGCATGTAGACTCTCAAGCTGATGATCTTTCCTACTTACATCGTATCGATTTTAAAAACCAAAAGCTTCAACCGATTAAATTAACCTTTGGTGAGAATACCGCTTATGATTTTACCATACTCGCTAGTCCTCAAGGATTATTTATTAGCGCCAGTCTTGAGAATAAGGGCAATGAGTTATGGTTTCTCCCTGAGACTACCGAACAAATGACTTTACTCAAAACCTTCCCAACAGAGGTAGAACTAAAACCCATTCAAGTTATCAATAATACCTTATATTTTAATGTCAGAAGCAATACTCAAAAAACTTCAGACACTGATGCTTTATGGTCAAGTGAAGGAACACCAAACTCTACTCGTGAAATCAAACAAGGTGTCACTATGCTACGTAGACCCTAAAAAACAGGAATTAACTAAAACAAGGTATTTTGAAATGTATTTCAAAAGGTAAATAAGTCACCTAGCTCAGTTTAGCCTTGTTAATCTATACTGATCAGTAAAGTGATTCATGTTTTAGGGCTAGAGGGGTGTGTTATGCGTTTATATCTTGCAGCATTACTGTTATTAGTGACTGGAATTAGTTTAGCAGATTCCCCACCTTCTCTCTTATTTGCAGGTACAACTCCCGCGCTTGGCACACAGCTATGGCAAACCGATAATACCCCGCAACATACTAAAATCCTTACCTATTTGGTTAATACCCCTAATGGTAATTCCAAACCTTATCCTGTAGGTTCAATAGGTCAATGGGGCATTTTTGCGGCACACACGCTAGAAACGGGCTATGAACTGTGGCGCACCGATGGTACTCCCCAAGGCACACAATTACTCAAAGAATTAGTAAAAGGCGCTGAAAGTGGTATGCCTAGCAGCACTGACTTTATGGGCACTCCTTCTATCCAACATAAACAACATTTACTATTTTGGAGTCGTACCCCGCAAACCTTATCTTTGACTACCACAGATGGCACACCTGAACGTACTGAAATACTGAAAACCTTCCCTATTAAAGCCGCTGAATCAGCGCTCCATACTGATCCCACCTTTTATAGTCTAGGTGCGTATCAATTATTTTAGGCTGAGGATCAGTTATGGCGGACGGATGGTACTGCTACGGGCACACAATTATTCATTGATACCACACTAGAAAACCATAACGCTGATTATGGATTTTATATCAGCGCTATGGTAGCTAATAACTTACTCTATTTTATTAGTCCAGACCAAAATACCAGTTATGGAAAACCTACTACTCAAACCTTATGGGTTACGGATGGCATTAAGACCACTAAACTCTATAACTTCTCTATTGATCAAAGTATTTATCTATTAGCGGCTAATGAACACTCACTGATTTATACTTTAAGCAATACCTACGGTACAATGCCAGCCGTATGGCGTTTTGATCTTAATCAAAAAACCACTGAATTAATCTATCAGCTTCCCAAACCCTCTATTGAGACCGCAGATGCGGGGATAACTAGCGCCCGCTTTTGGCATGATCGTTTATATATTTGGTTTGAATTTTTTGATCAAAATGATTCGAGCGAATTATGGGTCATAGACTTAGCTAATAAAAAAAGCGAAAAACTGGTTAAGCTGCCTAATCCTAATCGTGAATATAAAGCTCGACCTGAGTTATTTAATTTTGCCGATCAGCTTTATTTTTTTACTAAAGATGGGGTCAGACCTAACCAATTATGGCTCACAGATGGAACGGCTAAGGGCACTAAAAAACTCTTAGAAACGGCGGAAGGTTATTATGCTGGAGGTGCGGGTGATTCTTGGTTTGATATACCGAGTGCTTATGTCATACGCGGAGACTATTTAATTTTCCCTACTTTTTCAGAAAAAGGGCGCGAATTTTCTAAACTCTGGAGTATATCTAAATCTCAGCCCACACAACCTATGCTCTTAGGTGAATTTGCTGATCCTTATTTATTGCGCCCTGCCCCTAATGATCAGGGTAAACTCTTATATTTCATTAGTGGCAAGCAACGCTTTCAAACCGATGGTACTCTAGCAGGTACTAAAGCTTTTGGTAATGAACCGCTACGAGTTGACTGGGAACCACAACCTTGGCCAGTCAGTGCCCTAGTCAATACCTTAGCCCTTCCCACTAATCTGCCTAGTTGGCTAGTGAGCCATCAAGACGCTAAAACAGGTATTGAACCTTGGGTGGTCACTACTCATCCTAAACAAACTAAATTATTAAAAGATATTAATACTCAGCCCGCGAGTGCCGACCTTAGAGACTTACAAAAAACGGCTCAAGGTTGGTATTTTAAATTAGGCTCTCAGTTATGGTTCAGTGCAGCCAATACCACTAGCGCACAGCCTATTAATCTACCTGCTAATGAAACACTAAAAACTGGAGTTTATAATAGCACTGTATACAATAATCACTTATATTTTCTTACTCATGACAGTGATGAAACCATTTCACTCTGGCAAGCAGATAAAGATAAAGCCACCCAACTTTATAAGATCGGTAAAGGGCTAGCCTTTATTTACCCAAGTCTAAGCGGTATTTATATAGCACATAGCATATCCAAACCGGATTATAGTTATGACCATCAATTAATGCATTGGGAGGCTAATAAGGGGATTAGTACTTTAATGCCTAGCACTACACCTATAAATCCTCATTATTTATTAGCGACGCCACAGGGTCTAGTAGCCTTATTAAATCCTATTGATAACACTACGTCTAATCTTAGTTTATGGCTGGATCCTATTGATAAAAAACAAGCCACTTTATTAATGGACGGCTTTTATTTTAATGGCTTAGCTAATGGAGTATTACTTCCCACCTTAAATCAAATATATTTCAAGCATCAACCCACGGGTGAAGCTACGAAGTTTTATCTTATCGACTTTAATAATAAAAAAATGCATTTATTACCTATACAATTAGGCTCAGACCCCACTATTGAGATTAATGCACGCTCAAGCACATTAGGTGTCTTTTTCCAAGTGCGCGTCCAAGATCATGAAGAATTATGGTTTCTAGAAGAAAATAAAGAACAGGCGCAACCCATTAAAGTATTTCCAGCAGGCGTAAACCTGCAACTGATCGATACGGAAGGTGATACTTTATATTTCAATGTGAGCCAAAGTTATGAACACGGACAAGGGGATTTATGGTTGAGCCAAGGCAGCGCAGCCACTACCCAATTACTTAAGGCTGGGGTAGTGATGGAATTTCCTTAAATATCCGGCCAAGGACGCAGTGCATCTGCCTCACTCCATGCTTTTACCCAATCGGGTAATGCGGGTTGCCATTGGGTTTGCTGCATAGTGGCTAAAATGGTTTGAGTGGGAATTAATTTTCCCTTACTCACCACGGCGGCACGAATCAGGGCAGACGCATGCCAAACACCCTCGCGTTGGTGAGTCTGCTGGAAATAAAACCACTTCTCATCATAACCTAATACTTGAGTATGCTGTTCAAAACGTTGCCTCGGATGTAAGCGTTTGCGATAACGCACGCTGCTGCCTGCAACTACAAAGCCCCAACGATTGCGCTTAACCTCTTTCCACAAACCAGTCCGCACTGCAAACACAAAACGCCCAATATCAAACAGGGTTAAATGCCGCCCATTATTCATCTCACCAAAAATATCACTATCGGTCAGACCTACACGCAAGGGAATCACACAGGTGTCTGAGATTGCCAAAGGCGGAGCGGATCTAGCTTTATACATCGCTACGAAAAATCGAAACCACGGATACATAGTTACTCCTGCGCTTAACTTACCATCGCAGTATCACAAAACTGCGGGGTTAACATAACACAGATTTATGTCATTCCCTTGATGTAAATAGGTCATTCATGAGTAGTTAATTGAAAAAAACCAGACTCGCACCCATAGTTGACTAAAATAATCAACAAATAGGGAGTTTGGATAACTATGGATCTTAACCATACTGTGACAAGTACCTCTGCTAAACTAGCTAAACCCATGACCGTATCATTTTGGCGTGAGAAAGGCTGGCGCTGGACTGTCAAAATTTTAGTCGTTCTTTTTATTATTGCCCAAGTGGTACTAATGCTGTATTGGAGTTACGAGCCTCGCGCTTTTGATGTGCGCGAAAACGCCTATCAAACTCTGAATATTGCCCCTAATGAACCCTTAAAACCGGGCGTGATTACCGCCGCCACTTATTCGCGGGTGGCTAGCACTTTATTAGATAAACACGGTGGCTATCTGAGCAACGATGTCTCCGTACCCGGTATAGTCATGGATAATATGCCTAATTGGGAGTTTGGCGTGCTGACTCAAGTACGTGATTTTTCGTTAGCGATGCGCGATGATTTTAGCCGCTCACAATCTCAATCGACTGCTGATCCCGACTTAGTGACAGCGCATACCCGTTTTAATACCGACCACACGCTTTGGCTACTCCCTCCTGCTGAAAACCAATATCGTGGCGGGGTAGAGGCAGTTGATGCTTACCTTCAGCGCTTACAAACCGGAGAAGCTACTTTTTCAGCTCGCTCGGATAATCTCAATAGTTGGCTCTCTAAAGTACAACGGCAATTAGGCTCACTCTCGATGGCATTGGGTGCAAGCGTGGGCTTGCGTCATGTTAAAGAAACCAACCCTCTTGCTGCCGATACTCAAGTTAATCAGACTGAAAACCCTGCACCTGATGCCCCTACGAGCGTTACCGGTTTACCTACCACCACTGAAATTGAAATCGCCCCTGATAATCCCAATGAAATTATTGTCACCACACCACGCTTTCAGGTGGATAATGTGTTTTATCAAGCACGCGGACAGACTTGGGCTATTTTGCATTTATTAAAGGCTATTGAGGTTGATTTTGCTGATATTTTAAAGCAAAAAAATGCCTTAGTGAGTCTTCAACAAATTATCAATAAGCTTGAAAGTACCCAAGATTTTATCTGGAGTCCGATTATTTTAAATGGTACTGGCTATGGTTTATTGGCTAACCATTCATTAGTGATGGCGTCACAAGTAGCGCGGGCGAATGCGGCATTAATTGATTTAGGCAAGCTCTTGCGTGAGGGTTAAATAAGGCGCTTAACTGTAAAAAGGCGAGTTTGATACTCGCCTTTTTATGCTTAATTCAATATTCAATACTTAACAACCATCAGCTAAAGCTGAAGGGTTCGCTAAAAGGACTAAAGTCCGGATACGGGTCGAATAGACCCGTCTAGCCTTCTGTCTTAAAGTTATCCTCTAACCTCGGTTCAAAGTGATGCTCTAAATACGCCTTAATCATCTCAGCACTCAATTCCCCTGAAGTCGCACAAAAATAACCCCGCGCCCAAAAATGCTGTCCCCAATACCGCTTTCTTAAATCCGGGTAGCTTTCAAAGATTTTTGCCGCACTTCGACCCTTAATTCGGCGCATGATCTCGCTCGGTGCTAGCTCCGGTGGCACCGATAACAACAAATGCACATGATCCTTGCTCACCACCCCCTTCACTATTTCTATCTCAAAGGCTTGACAGGTTTGACGGATCAACTCCCGTATCTTTAACCCCACATCCCCTTTCAGTACCGGATAGCGGTATTTCGTCACAAATACAAAGTGATACTCAATCCGGTAGACGGTGTGGCTTCCATACCGATACTCCATCTCTCACGACCTCATGCCAACCTTCATCCAGCTAGTATCGCAGATAAATCTGACCGTCTAAAGACGGTGGTTTTAACCTTGAAGACGGACTAATAAAATAACTGATTAAGCTTTTACGCGTGAACGATATTCGCCAGTGCGAGTATCAATCACAATAGAATCACCAATTTCGCAGAAAGCCGATACTTGTAATTCATGACCGTTTTCTAAGCGAGCCACTTTCATTACCTTACCAGAGGTGTCACCACGCACGGCGGGTTCGGTATAGGCAATTTTGCGCTCTACGGTATTAGGTAATTCAATTGAAATGACTTTGCCATCATAAAAGGTCGCTTCACACACTTCAGTCATACCATCAGCGATATAATTGAGTGAATCACCTAAATCGTCTTTTTCCACTTCATATTGCTCATAGTTTTCGTCCACGAACACATATAAAGGATCGGCAAAGTAAGAGTAAGTGACTTCTTTACGATCTAGGATAATGACTTCAAATTTATCATCGGCTTTATAAACGGTTTCAGTCGAAGTGCCTTGTAACAGGCTTTTCAGTTTCATCTTAACGACGGCTGAGTTACGACCTGATTTACTAAATTCTGCTTTTTGTACGACCCAAGGCGCTCCATCAATACTAATAACTTGACCGGCGCGAATTTCTTGTGCTGTTCTCATGAATCAACTCATCTTAACTAATATTATCTAACTTAAACTCATGCAGTGTGCTTGAGCACGGCGCATTAATTGCGTTGCGAGATCAGTATGTTGACTTAGTTGCTCACACCAGTATTGGGCGTGTTGTTGCCACTGTGGCAAATAATTCAACCAAGTCGTATCCATTAACTGATCCGGTTGCGACTTATTCCAAGCCCACCCTAAACGCTCAATTGCCTCCCACCATTGGGGATCTGCATGTGCTCCATAACGCTGCATAAACGCAGCCAGCTTATCTACGTGTGCATCATCACTTTGCGGATAAGCTTGCCATATCAAGGGGCGAGCAGCCCACTGTGCGCGAACCCACGAATCTTCCCCTCGAACAAAATTGAGATCACAGTGCCATAACACCTGATCGTAAACCGCTTGGGACATAAAGGGCAATACTTGAACCGTCAGTGCTCCATACTGATAGCGCTCAAAGGGAATCAATATACCCTGCCCTAGAAGCTGTTCAATTTGGGGCACGATTCTACACGCTGGCACTAGACAAAGCACTGATTGTTTTGCATTGGCTAGACTTTTTAGTAATGCCACAATTGGGGCACTAGGATAAGCAAATAACGATAGGGTTAAATCATAAGCACCAGAGTCAACTTGCGGAAATAAAGCGCTTAGTGAGCTACTACTACGAGCTTGATCACGCTGGCTTAATAACCGCTGCTCCCTCAATAGCCCGCCCGTTTTAGGGGTAAACCCCGGAAAAAAGAATACTTTTTCCAAACCTAGTTGAGGGTGACGCGAAACTAGATTATGACAACCCTCTACCCACTCCTCAGCCGTTAGATACTCTAAATTAATCCATAATGGCTTAGGAGTTGTCTGTTTTAAGCTGACTAAATAGCTCGTAGGGAGTTCACAAGCAAAAGCCTCTATTACGACCTGCGCCCCCGTATAGTGTACTTGATCATCCCAATGGGTAATGAGCACACCTTCTACAGACGTGTCTGAGCTAATCGGTTGAGCTAATAGAGTTTCGAGTGTAGGGAGATGATCTATTAGCAATCTAACCGATTGCTGATGCTCTAAAGCGAGTTGACGGGCAAGACGCCAGCACACGCCAGCGTCGCCATAATTATCGATAACCGTACAAAAAATATCCCATTGCATGCCTTAGCGACCACATCCCGCCCACCAGCACGGATTGTCACGCATAAAGTTTAACAATGCACGATATTTTGGCGCTTGAGCAGCGGGCTGAGCGCTGTACTCTTTGGCTCCCCAACTACCGAACTTACGATAGGCACGCGGTGCAGAATAATGCGCAAATAATCCCCCACCGGCTTTTTTCCAGCCTTGTAAGAATTGGATATAGAGGTTGTACATACGCGGATCACGATTCGCTGCATATAAAATAGGATTAGGATGCTGAGTATCCGTCGAGCTTTTAAAATCGACTAAACCTTGTCCACCCTCATAAGCGATTAACTCCACGCCAAACTTTTGCGCTAACTTTACCTGATCACTGATATAACCCAATACTTTAGGCAAAGAATAACGGTACTGCGGGTCAGTCATAAGTCTATACGCATCTTCGACATTACGAATACCCCGAATCTCATCAAAGCCGCCAAAGAAATACGGCGCAATACCAAACGCATCGACCTGATCAAAAGTATTTTTATGCCCTAAAATAATCTCGGTGACACTGGGATTCACTGTCCAACCTGATACCACGCGCACTAAACGTTGTTTACCACCAAAAACCTGCTCCCAAATTTTGAACATTTGCACCGAACGCTCCGCATAAAAACGATAGCCCGCGCGGTGTGCATTGGTATCCAACTTTAGTTTTAAGCCTTCCGCACGGACATAATTGCCCTGCACGAAAATCGTATTCCACGTTTCGTTACTGTATTCCACATAGGCTTTTAAATTCGGGCGTAGGTTTTGTTTCACATAAGTGGCAAATTGGCGCACATAGTTATCATCCACCCCGTGCGGCATAGTAAACCAAGGATTAGCATTGGCACGATTGGCTAAATCCACCATAATTTCGACCGGAACACCGCGTTTACCTTGCTTACCCCCCCAAGTGGCTTGCTCTAAACGCGGACGATCTTGCCAACGTCGTTGTTCATTATTAGTAACCCCCATCATATTCATGAAGCGGATTGCACTAAAATCCTTCATAAAATTGAGAAAATCTGGGTTATAAATAATTTCGTCAGGGTATTGATTAAACGCCATAAACTGACCGCGTGCACACTGACGCTCATCATTCACGCGCTGATAGGGATTATTACGGCAGATACCACCGGGCATGAGGATTTTCAGATTACGAATATAATTATTCGGGTTGGTGCTCATAATGCGTACACTGGCATTATATAAACCATCAGCCCCCGCATCGAGGCGAATCACGTCCATGCCGGCGGTGCTTTCAATCAACTTGACATCACCGTTATATTGCAGTTTACCCTCACCTTCATAGAGCACTGTGTAATCACCTGCCACCAACGCTTGAGCGGGCATATGACTTAAAAAGCGAGTTCCAGCATGCGCACCAGCACCCATACGTGCGGGCCAACCGTATTGATCGTATTGCACCTCTCCCGTAGTGGTCCAAGGGCGTGCATCTTCAAAAGGCATAGCCGACTTAAATAAGTCAATAAACGGGACACTGGTATCATCATCACTAATTTCATTGGTATTAGTGCCCAGTGAAGCACGGGGGTTTGCTTGTACCATTAAAGGCAATATACACACGGCGGCAACTAGCCAAGGCCGTAGTTTGGTTAAAGTGGCTTTTAACATGACTTCCCATTGTTGGTTAGTTTTATCGATTAAAATATGCAAGTCAGGCAACACAGCAAGCACTATCGTTGGCCTTGAACATATTAATACCTTAGCTCAGTTGCACTAAAAGTGCAGCGGGTTCAACACTCAATTGAGCCGATTTTTCACATACAACGCAAATTTCACATTATTCATAACGTAATCCTCTGGAGAGTGGTATTACACTTACAGACGATAGTAAAACCCAATCTTTACGGGGTTAGGTGATTTTTTCTTTTAAAAAGGTAGTCGATCATGCAACGAGTGTGTGTGTACTGTGGATCTAATGGGGGCAAACGTGCCGACTATTTAAACATGGCGCAAGCGTTGGGAGCTGAATTAGCGCAGCGCCAACTGACCTTAGTTTACGGGGGAGCCAAAGTAGGCTTAATGGGGGCTATTGCCGATGCGACCTTAGCACAAGGAGGGCAAGTTATCGGGGTACTGCCTCAAGCCTTAATGACTAAAGAACTCGCTCATCAAGGCTTAACAGAATTACATATTGTTAGCTCCATGCACGAACGCAAATTGATGATGGCGGAGTTATCCGATGCCTTTATAGCGCTACCAGGGGGATTAGGGACATTAGAAGAATTAAGTGAAATTGCCACTTGGACACAACTAGGTTTACATCGTAAACCCTGTGGGGTACTCAATGTGGCGGGTTATTACGATAACTTAATCGCTTTTATTCACCATGCGGTACAAGAAGGTTTTATTCCAGAGTCTCAGCGTTCCTTAATTTTAAGTGCTACTAGCCCTAGCGAGCTATTAAGTTTGTTTGAGCAAGTCATACTCCCTACGACGCCTAAATGGATTAATACTCAGCAAAGCTAAACGGTTTATTATCATAAAATAGGTAATTCTTATGATTCGACATTGTGTATTAATGAAATTCAAATCTGATATTAGTGAAGCAGAGCGTCAAAGGCTTTATGCACAAATTCAAGCATTACAAAACCATTTAACAGGATGGCAGGGATTCATAGCGGGGGCTAATATAAACCCCGAAACAGGTATGGATAAGGGCTATAATGGTGGCTTTATAATTGATTTCTTAGATGAGAAAAGCCACTTAGCTTATTTAGCCGATGCTCAACATCAAGAGGTCGGTGCTCAGCTAGTAGTTGCCGCTCAAGATGGACTAGAGGGCATTATGGTATTTGATTTTAAATTCTAAACTGTCAATGATTAAATACTAGGGCTAATCTAGGACTCGCCCTAGTTACTACCACCACAGTATAGGAAAATTTACCAAGACTTTTCGCCCGGAATAGGTTTGTGACCCGATAATTTAAAAAATTTCCAGCCTAAATAACCTAAAAATCCGAAGATAAATAGAATGGTGAAAACAGACATAATCACAATCATTTCAGAGCTAGAGAGTGCGCTTAACATGGTAGTGCTCCTTGAGAATTACTATGAGATATAGTGTAAAAGCACTAACCGCTAAGCACATTGATAAGAATCAATTTTAGTAAAGTTTCATGATTATTTGTAGGTCTATTGCAGTGCGCTTTGCCCTACTCCCATTAAAGCTAAGACACCTAATACGGCAAAAATAGCGGCTGCAATACTGTGTATGAGTTTTAAAGGCAATTGCTTAGCTACTTTATCGCCAATCAATACCGCCGGTACATTAGCTAACATCATACCCAAGGTCGTACCTGCCACTACCCATAACAGTGAAGCGTACTGCGCTGCTAAAGCAACGGTAGCAATCTGGGTTTTGTCGCCCATTTCAGCCAAGAAAAATACCACTACAGTAGTCACAAAAATACCATAACGATGCTTGCCCACGTCCGCCTCACCATCATCTAGTTGGTCGGGAATCATGATCCAAACTGCCATAGCTAAGAAGGATAGCCCTAAGATCCAACGCAAGGCATCAGGGCCTAATAAGGTAGTGAGCCATGCACCTACTGCACCCGCAAGAGCATGATTGAGTAAGGTGGCCACTAAAATGCCTAAGATAATAGGTATAGGTCGGCGGAATTTGGCAGCTAAGACTAGGGACAATAATTGGGTTTTATCACCCATTTCAGCAAGAGCTACGATACCCGTAGAGACAAGAAAAGCTTCCAAGATAAACTCCTAAGCCGGACAAATACCCATGACCTTAATACCCTCTCCGGCTAAAGGAAGGTATTAAGGTCAAAGGTCTTGCCAAACCGGAGTTGTTTACACCATGTCAGATGACAAGCATGTTGATGTAAACCCTAAAATAGGAGGCTACTCCCCAATGACGCGGCACATTTAAGCAAACTTTAGCAGGCTTGTCCACTGCTCTGACTCTACACTAAAAATTAATATTCCTTATTTGACAAGTACTTAGTTCATACCAATGACTAATCTATGCTATTCTCAGGGAGATCACTATCGGTCAAAATTCTTTACTAGATAGGAGTGTGTGTATGCGAGTTGGTCTCATGGGGTTCGGTAAGACAGGTCGAGCAGTCGCCTCAGTCTTATTAGAATCTAATAAAGTCACATTGCAATGGGCAATTCGTCAATCCCAATTACTAGAGCATCGTTCTGTGCCCGAATTTCTGGGCATTTCCTCTAATGCTAATGATCCGGGCTTTATTTATACGCGAGATGAGTACAGTGCCAGTGAGCTATTAGATAAACATCCCATTGATATTTTAGTGGATTTCTCATCTAATTCTGGTGTTGATTATTATGGTGATGAAGCAGCGCAACGAGGTATTACGATTATTAGTGCTATTTCTCAATATCAACCTGAAAAAATCGAAAAACTACAACAACTAGCCGAAAAAACCGTAGTGATGCATTCGCCTAATATTACCTTGGGCATTAACTTTCTTATTATATCTGCGAAAATTCTCAAAAATATAGCTCCTTTTACTGACATAGAAATTATTGAGGAACATTTTAAAAGTAAACCAGAGGTATCGGGTACTGCTAAAATTATTGCCCATAATCTCGATCTTCCTGAGGCAAGTATTAAAACCATAAGAGCAGGTGGTATTATTGGTGTACATGAAATCTTATTTGGCTTTCCCTATCAAACAGTACGTTTAAAGCATGAGTCCATTTCACGCGAAGCTTTCGGCAATGGGATTTTATTTGCTATAGCCAATCTGAAGGATAAAACACAGGGCTTTTATAATATGGAAGATTTATTACTACCCTATTTTCATGTAAGTGAAGAGGATACTACTTTATCCATAAGCCAAAAATCGTGGTGGAAATTTTGGGAAAAATAATCTAACCATCCATTAGCGCTATTTGAGCATAGCGCTTTTACTTAACTCATACTTATTTTTAATCGACACTGCGAATACCCGATAATCCTATTTCGATATGCTCCACCCATTGAGTTGCATAGCGCCCCACACAAGCCTCAATTTTTTCTTTATTTTTTAATTGAGCCTCTATGGTATAGCCTTTACCTAATTCATGGTTGAGTCTAATTAAACGAGTTTCATTAGGACGAAACTGAGTCAATAAAATACGTTCTTGTAAAAAATCACTTCCATGCTCAATACGCACTAGGGGGACTACCTCATTTAAAGTGTTGGTAATCTCAACAAAGACAACGGATTCGGGAAAGTCGAGCTTATGCCAACGTTGAACTATTAAGCCACCTAATAATAAACCCAGCCCGATAGCGATTAATAAATGCTTTAGCTCGCGCTCCATCTTGGTCATCTCATCAATAAAAGCGCGATAGTGCCGCAAATTATGCCGCCTTACTTTGATTAGTCACAAACCACCGAACCCTACTTAACAACCTTGAGCATACTGGCTACTTTATAGCGTCCGTACTTTAATAATCCATTTAAAAAAGGTTCTAAATCACCTGTAGCATGAGAAACAAATACGATATGGTAACAGCCCTCCCCAATAGTTTTATAAGCACTTTCTACCCGCTCATCTTGACTCAGCCACTGCTCAAAACGCTCAAACTGATTTGTATCCATAAACATGGTAATGAAATGACGCTCTACCTGATCTTGGCGAATGGTATAACCGCTAATAATCCCTTGATCCTCTAAAGCTTGTACTCGCGCTGCCACAGCTTGCCCTGTGAGATAGACTTGTTTGCCAATCTGTTGCCAACTCATACGACTATTAGCTTTCAGTAGCTTAATAATGGCTTGATTGATTGAGTTCATTCATTTCCTTTCAAACTGTAAGTAAGGAGTCACCTAATCACACACATTACCATTCTAACGATAAACAGAACTTGGCAAACTATTGCCAATCTTTTTCAAATAGGTGTGGTACATGATGTCTAAAGCATTATTAGTAATTGATTTACAAAATGATTATTTCCCTGAGGGTGCATTTCCACTATGGAATGCTGAGCTTACGCTAGCAGCTATTGAAACTGCCATTGTCAAAGCTCAAACGCAACAGATACCTGTTATTATCATTCAGCATATAGCTAATCCTGTGCAGGGGATTGCGCCTTTTTTTAATGCTAATACGGTAGGAGCTCAAGTGCATCCCCGTATACTCGCTGCTGCCCCTCATGCACCCATTATTATTAAACATTTTGCTGATAGCTTTGAGCAAACCGAACTAGAAAACACTTTGCAACCACTAGGGATAACTGAACTTTTAATCTGTGGCATGATGACGCAAAACTGTGTAACCCATACCGCTATATCTAAAGCTGCCGAAAAATATAAAGTTACTATTTTACCTGATTGCTGCACCACTGTGAGCGAAATCCTACACCTTATCGCTTTACATGCTGTCTCAACACGGGTGGAATTGATACCTAGCGAGCAAGCATTAGTTTGAAATAATTCGCTTATGCCTATATATACAATAAGCCTCTAAAAGCTAGTCACATTAGGAGTTAAACTACAATATTCTTAGTGCTTGATGACCTGAGTTGAAGATAACAATATTAATGGAGAGACACTATGAACGCTAATAAGCTGGATCATTTAGTCATTACCGCTCCTAGTTTAGAAATAGGTACACAATGGATATATGAACACTTAGGAGTAAAACCCCAGACAGGTGGCGAGCACATACGCATGGGCACTCATAATTGCTTGCTAAAATTAGGTCAAGATATTTACCTTGAAGTTATAGCTCTTAACCCCAAAGTATATGCTCAACGTCCGCGTTGGTTTGGTTTAGATCAAAAATCACACAATTTTAAGCCCAGTTTAGCTACTTGGGTAATTAACACACCTAATATTCAACAAACCCTGCAAAAGGCTACTGAAGAACTAGGTAATATAGAGTCTATGTCACGTGGGCTACTTAACTGGTTGATTACGATACCCTATGACGGTTCACTACCTTTGCAAGGTATAGCACCAGTCCTAATCGAATGGCAAAGTACACCACATCCTGCCACACACCTTACCGATCATCATCTGAGCTTACTTAAGCTAAAACTTTTTCACCCCGAACCAGAACGGATTCAAAACTTAATAACTAGCTTGAGTCTTGTTACTACTAAAGCAGTAGAAATCAGCTTCGCCAAACAATGCGCTATAATGGCATACATAGAAACTCCACAGGGAATCAAACTACTTTGAGAACCATCTAAAAAATTGCTCCTACAATAGACTCCAAAAAATAACTAAACCACACATTTAGCCCTATGATTTTTATTTATTTGACCTAATTAGGATTCTTTAAACTAAAAATCTGAAAATTTCACTCTTGAAATAAATAATTACCCTTCCTACACTTAAAAGTGTTTTTCATTCATAGGGCTAAATACTTCATGAAACTATCGTCTATTGCGCTTATTTTACAAAGTGCGGTGGTAGCCGCTTTATCTAGCACGACTGCTTTGGCAGCACCTTTAGCTAATGCGAATACCCCGTCTACGGCTACTAACGCTACTACTCCTGCACGAGTTGCACCTATCTGCCGGACTCCTATTAAACGTACTCCACAAAAAGATTCCTTTACACGCGGTCTTCCCGGACTTCGGGCTAAACTATCCACTCAAGAATGCATCACTCTGTGCAAAGTATTAGCTGAACAAAAACATGCACCTACTGATATATACAAAATGACTGTTTCTACGATTGAAAGCTTTCGTGCTACTCAATGTGAAACACAATCATTTGGACGCGAGGGGAATATAAAATGCGACTCTACTTATACCTTGGCACAATTTACTTATACCGACGCACCGGGATGTTATTCACCCCTTGTTTTTCATAGACGCCCTGTTCGTGGACGCTTAACTCAAGGCACTACCCTACAAACCCCTGCGACACATTATGTCTTAGGGCATTACTTTGCTGAAATGGCTTCGATGGAAACAGCAGCAGTGACAGCCTTTCGCTATTTAGTTCGTGAATTAGAAGCCTATCAAGCACCTACTGCTTTAATACAAATGGCGCGTGAAGCGATAAACGAGGAGATTGAACATGCTGAAATGGCGGGACTATTGGCACAAGCTTATGCTACCTCAGTACCTGAAGTATTCATTGATGATTTCCGTCTACGCTCTTTAGCCGAGATTGCCTTAGAAAATGCGGTACAAGGCTGTATCAATGAGACTTATGCAGCAGCCTGTGGTTACTGGCAATATGCGACCGCCGAACATGAGATATTTCGTGAGATAATAGGACACATTAGTGATGAAGAAAGTAAACATGCTGCCTTATCTTGGGCTATTCATGCTTGGATCATGCCTCAATTGACCCAACAAGAGCAAAATACTATTCGAGCTGCACAGTCCAAAGCCATAGCCGCCTTAAAAGCCGTAAACACCGGCGATGAGTATCCTTTAGTCATGACTGCTTTGGGACAACCCTCTGCCCATCAATGTGTGGAGCTAGTTAATGAATTACAGACTAGCCTCTGGGAACCTGCCCTTTCCGGTAAATTACCTACTACCCTGCTATAACCCCCTCCAATCCTCAGACTTAGCAAGTATTTGGTATTTGCTAAGCACCAGAGACTTTCAGTCAGTGTTTACATAAATAACAACAACACTTGACAACGCCTCCGCTTCTCGGTAGCAATCAGCCTGATTGCATAATGAGGACAGCATAATGACTACCTTCCACCGTTGGATGGATAAATTGCCTTGGGGCTTATTAATCGTGGCGGCGTTAACCTTAGGGCTTTCTCCCTTCTTCCCTGAACCGCATCTTTGGGAAAAGCTCAAAATGCTAGTGGCGGGTGACTTAGTGAAGCCGATTGATTGGTTTGATTTAGTGCTACATGGCACACCCTATGTTTTACTATTGCTGAAACTCTTAGCTCAACTACTGCCTAAGCCAAAGGTGTAATGCATGTTGCCTCTAAGCACCTTAGCTATATTTATTCCCACTTTCTTTTTCGTCTCGGTCACGCCGGGCATGTGTATGACCTTGGCATTGACTTTGGGTATGTCGGTAGGTTTAAAGCGTAGTCTGCCGATGATGGCGGGGGAATTATTAGGCGTGGGGATTATTGCCGCCCTAGCTGCTGTAGGGGTCGCCACTATTATGCTGCAATTCCCTGAGGTATTTACCCTATTTAAACTCGCAGGTGGGTTGTATTTAGGCTGGATCGGCATAGAAATGTGGCGCTCACGGGGCAGCTTAGCTATTCCAGAAAACATTGATACGCCACCATCGAGTAAACCACTCGATCTAGCCCTTAAAGGCTTTATTACCGCTATCGCCAATCCTAAAGGCTGGGCGTTTTTTATCTCACTGTTACCGCCCTTTTTAAACCAGACCCAACCCTTAGCACCACAATTAGCGGTGCTGATTGCTATGATTCTCACTATGGAGTTTATTTGTTTGCTGCTCTATGCCACCGGTGGGCAAGCTTTGCGTCATTTACTCTTAGATCGCGGTAATGTACGCCTACTCAACCGCATTGCTGGAACGTTAATGATAGGGGTAGGTTTATGGTTAATTGTGGGCTGAATATCCAGCCCCTTATCTAAGCGGTGTCTCTTAATTGTTTCAACGCACTAGATGATAAAATCAAAATTTGATTTTTATCCTCTTGAATCACGCCCTGCTCTTTCATTTTTGACAATACGCGTGAAAAGGTTTCTGGTTGCAAGCCTAAACGTGAGGCAATCATGGCTTTAGTAGCAGGTAAACGAATGATTTGCTCATGATCTGATTGCTCTAAAAAGGCTAATAAATACCCCGCCACTTTTTGCTGCGCGGTTGCCAAGCTTAAGGTGTGAATATCATTTAAAAAACCATGAATCCGTAGGCTTAAACTCGCTAGCATCTTAAACGCTAGTCCGTGATTAATCAGTACTTGATCACGCAGCACTTGAGAGGGAATCGCAATTAACTCAGTTGGCTCTAATGCTGAGGCATATACCGGGTAAGGCTTATTCACCAATGCTACTGCCTCAGCAAAGGTTTGTCCCGCACTAATGATCTCAATCACCTTTTCCTTACCTTCAGGGGTCAAACGGTACAAACGCATACTGCCCTTGGTCACTAGAAAAAAATGCAGTGCAGGATCACTGGCTCGAAATAATAAAGTATTGGGCTTTAAACTCACTAAGCGTGATGCCGCACTAATGGGCGCTAGATCATCCGCGCTTAAACCATTAAATAACGGCGCTACCTGTAACAACGACTCCATGTACTACTCACCTATCCCTCTTTGGCTTATCAAATACTTGCGCAATAGTATTCAGATGTTTTTGGATCAGTCTTGGTGGCAAGGATGTATTCACAGCGACTGCGGAAGGAATATCTGAGTACTATTGCTAATTTGATGAGTATAACAAACTTAAGGCTTGATCTGGGTCAAGGCACACGAGCAACATTTTTTCATATCGTGAGTGCATCAAAAACCTATCATTTCAGGACTCATTCATGTTTTGCTATCAATGTGAACAAACCCAACGTAGCGGTGAAGTGCTCGGTTGTGCCTCGTTAAAAGGTAATTGTGGCAAGGAAGCCACCACTTCTGATTTACAAGATATTTTAGTCTATCAAATCCTCGGTTTAGCCGATTATGCCCAACGCGCTCGCAAAGCTGGTGTGGTCAATCAAGGGATTAATGACTTTATCCAGTACGGCATGTTTACCACACTCACCAATGTAAATTTCAATGCCACGCGCTTTGTAAATCTAATCCAGCAAGCCGCTAAGTTACGTGATTCATTAAAAGCCTCATTAGCAGCTAGTACCGTTTCTAGTATCGACCTAATCGCCGCCGCCTCGTTTCAACCTGCTGGCACAATGGAAGAACTATTAAAACAACATCCGATTACTGCCATTAACCGTGATCAAGCAGTGGTTGGGGCAGATGTCATTGGTTTACGCATGTTGATTTTATATGGTCTAAAAGGAGTTTGTGCTTACTCCCATCATGCCCGTACTTTAGGATTCCGTGATGCTGAAATTGATGCTGATATCAATAAGACTTTAGCCTATTTAGGCTCTGATCCCGTTGATATCAATGAACTACTCGCTCAGTCTTTAGTGGTCGGTACTATCAATCTGCGCGTCATGGAGTTACTGGATCGCGCTAATACTGAAACTTTTGGTAATCAAACCATCGCTCAAGTGCGTGTTAGTCCGGTAGCGGGCAAAGCGATTTTAGTTAGTGGTCATGACCTACATGATTTAGCGCAAATTCTAGAGCAAACTAAAGACAGTGGCGTGAATGTTTATACCCACGGCGAAATGCTCCCTGCACATGCTTATCCGGGCTTGAAATGCTATGCGCATTTAGTGGGTAATTACGGTACGGCATGGCAAAACCAACAAATCGAGTTTGCCGAGTTTCCCGGCCCGATTGTGTTAACCTCAAATTGCCTGATTGAACCAGATAAAAGCTATAAGCAACGCCTTTTTACCGCAGGCCCTGTGGGTTGGTCGGGTGTACGTCATATTGATAATAATGATTATAAAATGGTGACTCAGGCCGCTAAAGCACTCCCCGGCTTTAAAGAAACCGCGCCTGAAAAGCTTATTACTACAGGCTTTGGCCATCACACAGTATTAGGTGTAGCTGATAAGGTGATTGAAGGGGTCAAAGCAGGTGCGATTCAACATTTCTTTGTGATTGGTGGTTGTGATGGGGCAAAACCCGGACGCAATTACTACACTGAGCTGGCACAAAGCACTCCCGACAATACGGTGGTATTAACACTCGGTTGTGCTAAATATCGTTTTAATCAGCATGAATTTGGCACGATTGGCAGCATTCCGCGCTTACTCGATTTAGGACAATGCAATGACGCCCATTCGGCAATTAAAATTGCCAGTGCCTTAGCGGGGGCCTTTGGTTGCGGTGTAAACGACTTGCCTTTATCGCTGATGATTTCATGGTTTGAACAAAAAGCCACGGCTGTGTTGTTATCACTCTTAGCTGTTGGGGTGAAAGGTATTCATTTGGGTCCAACCTTACCCGTCTATCTCACTCCTAACTTATTAGCCGTACTACAAGAGCGCTTTGATATTCGCGTAAATCATACCCCCGAAGCTGATTTAAAAACGGCTTTAGCTACAGCAGCCCAATAGGTGTGATTATGCAGGAATTCCAGATTCAATTAATTACCCGTGATGAGCAAGTGCTGCAATTTAGTTGTAGCGATGGCGAGGATATTGTTAGTGCTGCGGAACGAGCACAGTTGTATTTAATCAGTCAATGCCGTTCAGGGAGTTGTGGCGCCTGTATCGGCACAGCAAAGGGGCATTATATACAAGCGATTGATCCCGATATTGCTAGCAGCATTGCTCATACAAACCAAGTACTGTTGTGCCGTACTTACCCACGCAGTGATTTACAAGTGGTATTGCCTTATGACGCTGAACAAGTACGCAAACAGCCTTTACCTATTCGCCAAGCCATTTTGCTAGAAAAAAACTATCTCACTGCTGATACCTTACAGCTCAAATTGGAATTGCTTGAAGATGATGAAGGTAATCTCAGCCTAGCATTTGAGCCGGGGCAATATATTGAAATCTGGATTCCCAATACTGAGATCAAACGCGCTTACTCACTGGCAAATGCGCCTAATTGGGATGGTGTACTGGAGCTATTAATTAAGCTCCGCCCACAGGGACAATTTGCGCACTATATCACTGAACAAGCTCAAGTGGGTGACACGCTCACTCTACAAGGTGCTAGTGGTAATTTTACCTTACAAGACCGGGGCTTACGCCCGCGCTACTTTATTGCAGGGGGGTGTGGTCTAGCCTCAGTCATGTCCATGTTGCGCCGTATGGGAGAATGGCAAGAGCCGCATGAGGTGCAGTTATTATTCGGCGTATGGTACGAAGATGAGGTATTTTATCAGCAAGAACTGGCTGATTTAGCCACAGACTATCCGAATTTGCATTACCAGATATGCGTACAAGAGGCCTCACCTGTTTGGCAGGGTTTCCATGGCTCAGTAGTGGAAGCGTTTAGATCACTCCTACAAACTATTCACACTACGCCTGATATTTATATTTGTGGATCTAATAGTTTGATTGAGCGTATTGCTGAAATAGCGGAGGAGTTTAATATTAGTAAAGATCAGTTGATTTACGAGCATTATGGTGTGGCTCAAACGCAAAATGCTTGTTGTCAAGACAAGTGTTAGCTAGTCACGTGGATCAGCACTCATCATGACACTCCTTGTGCCCCATCTAGCCACTATAATACTCAATCAAGACTATAACCAGTGGCTAACTAAACACCCACTTGCAAGCACACTATCCACACCAACAAAACTAAAAAAGCAGCTATTTGCATCAGTTACTAAACTTCTTTAAGCTACAGCCCTTCTAACCACCAATGCTAGGACACCACACACATCATGACAGCCCCCGGTAGGCTAGTACTCATCATGGGACAACACCTCGCTCGTAGCATGCGCGGACGTTCTGAAGGCCCACCTGCCTTACGTTAATTTATAGCTAATTAAAAAAATTGACTGAATTAAACGTATCTGGAGTATTACCATGTCTACTGCTTATGAAAATCCTATGGGATTAATGGGTTTTGAATTTGTTGAATTTGCCTCGCCTACCCCTAATGTTTTAGAACCTTTATTTGAAAAAATGGGCTTTAGCCTAGTCGCCCAACATCGCTCTAAAGATGTGCTGCTCTATCGTCAGGGCGATATTAATTTCATTGTCAATCGAGAACCCAAAAGCCTTGCTGCGTACTTTGCTGCTGAGCATGGCCCTAGTGCCTGTGGTCTAGCTTTTCGAGTCAAAGACTCCCACCAAGCCTATCAACGCGCCCTCGATTTAGGCGCTCAACCGATTGACATTCCTACAGGCCCTATGGAATTACGCTTACCAGCGATTAAAGGCATTGGTGGCGCACCTTTGTATTTGATTGATCGCTTTGAAGACGGCAAGTCGATTTATGATATTGATTTTGAATGGATTGAGGGCGTAGAGCGTCATCCTAAAGGGCATGGTTTTAAAGTGGTCGATCACCTCACCCATAATGTGTATCGCGGGCGTATGGCGTTTTGGGGAAGTTATTATGAGCGCTTATTTAATTTTCGTGATATTCGCTATTTTGATATTAAAGGCGAATACACCGGACTGACTTCACGCGCTATGACTGCCCCTGATAATCTGATTCGTATTCCACTCAATGAAGAATCGGGGCAAGGCTCAGGGCAAATTGAAGAATTTCTCATGCAATTTAATGGTGAAGGGATTCAACATATTGCCTTACTGAGTGATAACTTGCTGCAAAGTGTGGATGCGCTACGTGCGGCGGGTATTCCCTTAATGACCGCCCCCAATCATATTTACTATGAAATGCTGGAGGAGCGCCTACCCAATCATGGCGAGCCTGTCGAGGAGCTTAAACTGCGCGGGATTTTATTAGACGGCTCAACCGCAGGCGGCACACCGCGCTTATTACTCCAAATCTTTTCTCAAACCTTATTAGGCCCCGTATTTTTCGAGTTTATTCAGCGAAAAGAAGATGAAGGCTTTGGTGAGGGCAATTTTAAAGCCTTATTTGAATCGCTAGAGCGTGATCAAATCAGACGTGGCACATTAGCCGCCTAAGGTATTCATCATATCGGTAGGGGTAGACTTAGGTGTCTACCTCTTACCTATCTAGCGCTGCTCCACAAAGCAATAAGTGCTCAAGATCGCAACAGTTGGGCTAAACCATCGAAACCTTGCTATGATTATGCGATGGGAAACAAAGACATTATCGGATAGTCCGTGCTCGGACACTTGGCAGCCGACATTGCCAACTTACTTTTGAATCTCAATGTAGAAGCTGAGTCAGTCGAACTTATTGATACTGAACAACAACGCATCGAGCAACGTCGTGCCGACTTAGTGGCTCGTATGCGTAGCCGCGAAACCCAGCAAACCTTTATTTTGCACATTGAGATTCAAAATCAAAATGACAACACCATGCCCTTGCGTATGTTGCGCTACTTTACTGATATTCAGTTGGCTAATCCTCACGAACCTGTACATCAGCATTTGATCTATATTGGTAAAGACGCTCTGACTATGCCTCATAGTTTTCAAGCACCTGCGTTTACTTATCAGTATGGCCTATTAGACATGCACACGGTGGATTGTAGTATTCTACTGACTCAAGATACGCCTGATGCCTTAGTGCTCGCCATTTTGTGTGATTTCAAAGGACGCCCTACACAAGAAATGGTTAATTACATTGTGCGGCGTTTGCGTGAACTGATGGGTGAAGATGAGCACGGCTTTCGGAATTACTTTGAAATGCTAGAAACGCTAGCCGAAAATCGTGACTTACAAAACTATATTGAAGAGGCAGAACGTATGTTAACTCAAGTCGATATTACTCGCTTCGCCTCCTACCGCTGGGGGATGAGAGCGGGGATTGAACAAGGCATTGAGCGGGGTATTGAACAGGGTAAACAGCAAAAAGCTCAGGACATGGCTCAGCAGCTTTTGCAATTAGGGACTATTGCTGATGCGGATATTGCGCGTATTGCGGGCTTAAGCCTTGAGCAAGTCCAAGCACTCAGAACGGTTCACTAATCATGCTATCTGTCCCCCTTGCCTGTCTAGCGCTGCTCCGCGACGCGCCAGACTGTCAAGGCTGCCAGCCAGCACTTGACCTGTGCTTTAGCTCACTTGACCTAGGGCAAAACGAAAACCCACGATGAGGTGACGGATGTCGGGCGTGAGCCTGAAGCGGTAAGCAGAGCGGCAGATCCTGCCTTCGTCGCCCCACGAACCACCGCGCAACACACGATGCCCGCCTACGTCTAAACCCTGTGGATCAACTGACAAACCTGCTGGATAATCTCCATACCTGTCTTGACACCACTCATAAACATTACCGTGCATCTCATACAAGCCCCACGCATTCGCGGGTAAAGTCTTCACCGCTACCGTCTTTCTTCGATGCTCCCCCTTAGCCCCTCCAGCATAAGGATAATTACCATCATAATTCACCTGCTCCGTACTAATCGTACTACCAAAGAAAAAGGGCGTCATAGTTCCCCCTCGACAGGCACACTCCCACTCAGCTTCAGTCGGTAAACGCACCTGCAAGGATGGAAATACCACGCTCAAACGTTGCAAAAAGGACTGAGCATCGTCCCAACTGACGTTTTCAACAGGTAATTGCTTGCCTTTAAAATCGCTCGGATTATTGCCCATCACCGCAGTCCAAAGAGCCTGAGTCACGGTAGTATCAGCTAGCCAATAGCCTTTAGTTAAAGTCACTTCATGCTGGGTTTCATCAGTATCACGTTCCAGCTCATCCGCTGGTGAACCCATTAAAAATGTAGTTGGTGGTATATAGCGCAAGCGCTGGGTAATTTTATCCGCCACCTGTAGCTCCAAATACACCCCAAATTCATCCCGCCCTACTGCCTCCACCTCATCAGGGCGCTGCCAAGCCTCAAACACTAAACGCTCACAATCACTACACACCTCAAAACGCGACCCTGTTGGTAAAGCAAGAGCAGTACCCCCTACACTTAACCCCCTCTGCCCCTGCTCGGTCAATACCTGCACAAAAGGATGACGCAAGCGCAACAGCGCTAAAGGACTATACCCCACAGGGCGCGGCACTGATGGCTGAAACGGGATAAGGCACAAACGCTCTCCCCACTGACACAACTCTACTAACTGCTCTTGATTGCCACTCAGCGGTAATTGTTGCGGATCAACCCCCAGTAAACGTTGCCCCTCAAACACCCAATATTGTAATAACTGCAAATGCGCCCCCACTGCTTGATGCATTCGCGCCTCTAGTGGCAAGCGTATTAAAGAACGCTTTAGCCAGGCCTTTACATCACCCTCAATCCCATCAGGCGCAAACTGCATATCCGCACTTAAGCGCTGATAATAACCATTCGCTGCCTGAATATCGCGCTGTAGGCTCGGTAATAAGCGTGCTTTGGCATCCAGACTGGTTAGCTCTTCAAACCAAATTTCCTCTGATAACTCACCGCGCCATGCCTTAATCACTGCCAAAGCTACCGTTTGTTGCGCGGTAGTTAATTGAGCAAAAGCCTGTAAATAGGTCTGTCTAGCACTAGGATTCCAACTGGCTGCACTGCTATGGTGCTCTGCAAAAGCGGGATGTTGCCATGCCCAAGCCTCCAGCGCCGCATCCCATTGCCAACCCGCCCCAAACTGCGCCATGCTCAAGCGCATCTGACGCATTAAACTAGGCTCGACGCGAATAGCGGGGGCTAGTACGGTCAATAAACGCTCTAGTAGTAGTTCCCAAGTAGCTTCATGCTTTTTAGCCAGATAACGACTGCTTCGCCATGACACTAAATTAAACATAGTACGCAAACAGGGATCAACATCGTCAGGGTGACAAGGCAGCAGTACCACAAGATGACAGGATTGGCGCTGTAACTGTTCCCCGAATTGCATCCAACGAGCCATTGACTCGGTAGAATAACGCTCCAACACCCCCAAATCACTCAAAATCACCACCACACTCCCACTAGGCGGTAAAGACCATTCTCCTCCTTGCACATCACTCGGTTGCGCATCGCCCTCTAGCCACACCGCCTGATGCAAAGGGGTCTGAGGTAATGAACTTAATAAGAGTCGTTGTAATAAATCATGGTCACACCAATACGGGGTTAAACGCACGGCACGATCTGAAATAAAATAAAGCTGTTGCTTAAATCGGTATTGAGGTAAACGCGGAAAATGGCTTAAGTAGTGTCCACGACTCACAGTCCCTACTAGAGCCTCCACATCAATGGCTCGACATTGTTGTTCAGCTAATAAGGACTGCCATAAACGAGGCATTAACTCACGCCAATCCGCTAAAAAATAATGACGTGGTTTGACTAATGGACGATCAGGCCAAACCTCAACCGTCACTAATGATTCCGCTGGCGAGGATGTTGGTGAAGGACTCGAAGGACTCGGCTGAGTGAATACTTCGCGCTCTTGTAGCAACCAAAACTTAGCACGAGGTAAAAACGTTCGATTAATTGAATTCGCAGCAGACAACCCTTGCTCTTCTAAACTACCCCTCTCAGTACTAGCTCTCGTACCACTTGCAGGAGTAGCAGAGACTTTTAATTCACACACCAAACCTAGTTGCTCAGCGATGATTAGACTACTTTGCACATCGCCTAGCGCTAGGGCTTGTAACAAATCTACTCGATTCAACGGAGCACGGCGCATACCTTCACTGACCTACTGACGATGAAAATGGGGATGCTTTTGATAAGTAAACTGCTGTAATTGCCCCATTAGGTCGACTGGACTCTGCTGGGTGGCTTGGCTCAAGCGCTGCACTCCCCGCAATAAATCAAAGTACTCGGCTAGACCGGGCAAAGGATACAAGCTTTTCTCCTTAGCATAAGCTCGATCTGCCACCAACAGGGCGGCGGCGGCTTCTAATACCGTTTTATCCTCTAGTTCGCTATAGCGCTCTTGGTCTAGCGTTTTAAAATTAGCACGCGCCCGCTGCAACAAAAACTGTACTTGAGCATCATTGTCATTAGTAGCGGGAAACGCTAAATGTAAGGATAAACAACGCCGTTGAAATGCATCGGGTAGACGGCGCTCCTCATTAGTGGTGATTAACACTAAAGGTTTAATGCCTTGGCAGTTAACCACTTCACCCCAACCCTGTGGCTGAAAACGATTCGCCCCTAAAGCCTCTAATAAACCATTAGGCACACTACTATCTGCCTTATCAATCTCATCAATCAGTACTACCACCCCCTTTTGGACTGCACAACCCGACGCAATAGCGGGCGGCTGACGCTGACACATTGACTCATTAAGCTCCGATGCTGGGCGGTCTGGAGTAATTACGTTTAAAGCACTCTCCCAATTAAAAGCCCACCATAAAGGCCCCGGAATTAAAAAATGCTTCATCGCTAGTGCAGAACGATCATGTTGGGCGGCACTTTGAATTTGCGCTTCAGCTAAACGAGCAACTGCATCAAACCGCCACAATAAATCATGTGCCTCTGTTTGAGCGTCCGCTACAAAGGGAATAAACACTCGTCCCAAAGCTTGTGCTGCTGCTTTGGCTAATTGACTCTTACCAATCCCCGGTTCGCCCCATAACAATAAGGGTCGATTAATCGCTATAGCGGCATTAATAGCTTGAATCTCTTTAGCAGCAAAATAATGAGTGATCACCTCTCCGGTATCATCGGTAATGGTTTGATGGGTTTTATCAGCAGGTATTAGTTCCATAGGAGGGTTGGCATCACTCATCTTTTAGTAAATCCGGTAAATCAAAAAATAAATCACGTTCACGTTCCTCTTGCTCAAAATCATCCGTCAAACACAATAAACGAATCAACGGGTATTTTTCGTTTAAAAACCCAACTACCTCCTGCCAAGCTTGAGAGTCATCCTCTAATAAAATCCAATAATATTGCACCGACTGCTCTGAGTTAAATAGTCGTTGCAACGTACTGTTAACCATAACTCTTTTCTGATCACGGTTTCGACTGCTGCGGCTTTTCTCAGGGATATTGAGGTATAAGTATTCATCAATATTGGTCTGAATATTTTCAGTAGTGTCACCTCCTGCTATTCGTTGCCATAAGTCATCTTCAGCCTCTTGTTGGGTTTTCTGTGTCCCCTTCGAGCCTGTTTCAGGAGGGAGTGCCAAGCAATATTTCCCCGGCACAGCGACTAACTGTGGGTTTATCTTAGAGATAGGATAAAAGGTGAAATCCACCTCACGTTTAGTCACCCCTGCCATCAGTACTTCAGCCGATACGGGCGAGGTGTAGGGGATTTTTAACAAACCACAAGCGTTTTCCTCGCGCAGTTGTAACACCGTTTTAGCATCATAAATAGAAGGTAATAAACGCTTAATCACTTGTGCCAATGATGCTTTTAACGTGAGACTGGAGCTTTGCTGTCGTGCTTGCCTAATAAGTTTAAATAATTCCATTAACTCTAACTGCACCAAATAACGCACGACATCCGCTACTTTATCCCCAACCCTTGGCTCGCGCTGTTGTATTACTTTGGCTAAGGCTTGAAGGGTTGCGGTATTAGCATTTAGATACTGCTTAACCGCACTAAAAGCATCACTGTGCTCAATCCAAACTAATTTTTCACGCAGCTCAGAGCAATGCGCCAACACATAAGCCAAAGACAACATCACCAACCGATCCGGTAGTGCATCGGCGGTACGAATCAAAATACCGATTAGCTGCGCTGTTTCTTCCACAAAAACAGGTGCACCCGACATCCCTTGCCATTCGGCTGTTTTAAGCTTATCTCTGGGATAAAGATGTTGGATATGCTTCACCGCTGAATCAGTACTAGGTACATAAGACACACACGTACCACTAGCGGGGGTTTCAATGCGAATTCCCTTGTTATTCATACCCGCCGCTAAATAACCAATACTCTCCCAAGGAGTCGAAGACTTTGCAGGCTTAGACATTAACAAGGCAGAGGTTTTAATCGCTGGAGTGGGACACGCTAAAACAGCAATATCCCACTCTGCATGTTCAAATATAATCTCAGTAACAAGCTCGCCCTCAGCACTCCCACCTAACCAATAAATTTTACGCGGCTTAGTACTATCAACCTGAATCTGATCACTATACAACACATGCCGAGCAGTAATGACTAAACCTTCTCGCAAAGCAAACCCTGTACCGATCAATTTGGCACACTCACCATCCTCATAGAGGTGAGTAGTAAACGTTACGATCTTGCCAATCAAGCAAGCTAAATCTGCCTGCATAATGTTAGCCCCGTCCAAGACCTGCAATATTATTGGTAGGCTCATACTGCTTAGTATCTGGATTCCAGACTTTAGGCTTCAACTTCAAACGCACGGTATGGGCATAGTCTTGTGCCTGTTTTTCCGTTTGCTCACCTCCTAATTCAGCCCCGACACCCCAAACCTTAAAGCTAAATTTGCCGCCTACCTTTTGATCTTTACCTGCACTAATCGCTACTTTCAACTCCACCTCAGCATCGGATAGATCAAATTTGATCTTTTTGCCCTCACCCTCCGCAATCGCTGCCTCAATATCTGCCCGTAACGCTGCAATAATACCCACCAATTCACGTTGCTCAGCACTCATAACCTTCACTCCTTTGCTAATTAAAAACTCAACGCTATTATTTTAATTAGCGGCTAACAAAACGCCAACTTACTAGCAAGCGATTGTTAAATCTAAGGCAATAAGCCTGCTCGCAGATCAACCCTTATGCTGCAATTTCATCAAGCATGTACTGCGTTTAAAATAGTGGGTGGCTTATATCTGGCTTGAATAGGCATAGAAAGGTGGCGCTAGCAAACTACTCCATCAGATAGCAGGTACTTTAAGGGTCGGGGTGGGAATCTGGCTGATACTGGGATAAGTCGGATGTTATCTAAAAGCGAGTACTAGCTTTGCATGAGTACTCACTTGAGATCAGAACATTAATTACTAGGCAAGAGTAAAGGTTGAGTGAGCAACTGACCGTCTAACTCAACGCCTTGAGTACCTAAACGCACTTGCTCGTTCGCTAGTAATTTTACGACAGCGGGATAAATACGATGCTCTTGAGTGAGTAGGCGTTGTGCCAAACTCTCCGGTGTATCATGCGGCAAAACCGGAATTTTCACCTGCATAATGACTGGACCACCATCTAGCTCAGCCGTCACAAAATGTACACTAGCACCATGCTCGGCTTTACCATCGGCAAGTACTCGCTCATGGGTACGCGTACCTTTGTAGTCCGGCAAGAGCGAAGGATGAATATTGATCATGCGCCCATGATAATGATTGACCAAATCCGCCGTTAAAATGCGCATAAAGCCCGCCAATATCACATAGTCCGGTGCGTACTCATCAATCAGCCCTTGCAATGCTTGATCAAATGCCTCACGGCTAGGAAAGGCTTTGTGATCCAATACTTGGGTGTTAATACCTGCTGCGGTGGCACGTTCTAAGCCATAAGCATCGGCTCGATTGCTAATCACTGCGACGATTTCAGCAAGTACTTTAGGGATAAGATGGACTTGATCAATCAGGGCTTGTAGATTCGAGCCACTGCCTGAAATCAAGACGACTAAACGTTTAATCTTCACGCTCAACCCTGACTACAGGACATAATTGACAAAGGGTTCAACGGCTGAGCTAGTAGCTATCTCGCCGATTTGCCAATAGTCGATATTCTTTTCGTGACAGGTCTGGAATATAGCCCGTGCACTATTCACATCCACCACTAATACCATGCCAATACCACAATTAAAGGTACGTAGCATTTCATCTCCATCAATATTGCCCGCTGTACGTAGCCACTCGAAGATAGCAGGCATCTGCCAACTCCCTAATTGAATATTAGCTTGAGTACCCACAGGCAAAGCACGCGGTAAGTTCTCAGTTAAACCGCCCCCAGTAATGTGGGCTAAGCCATGTATAGCAGAGGGATGCCGTCTAATGAGTGTCAAAACGGCTTCAGCATAAATACGGGTGGGTTCTAATAAAGCTTGACCTAAAGTAGTACCCTCAAATTCGCTATCCAATGAAGCACCTGACACTTCAAGTACTTTACGAATGAGTGAATAGCCATTGGAGTGCGGCCCTGATGAAGGTAGCCCTATCAATAGATCGCCCGCGTTCACACGGACGGGGTGAATAATTTCATCAAGTTCCACCACACCCACACAAAAACCTGCTAGGTCAAAATCATTGCCGTGATACATACCGGGCATTTCGGCGGTTTCGCCCCCGACTAAGGCGGCTCCTGCTTGGGCACATCCTTCGGCAATACCTTTAATCACTTGCTCAGCCGCATCGACATCGAGCTTTCCGGTAGCATAATAATCGAGGAAAAATAATGGCTCTGCCCCACTCACTATAATGTCATTCACACACATAGCGACTAAATCAATACCGATAGTGTCGTAAACCTTGGTATCAATGGCGAGTTTGAGCTTAGTCCCTACACCATCCGTGCCTGAGACTAAAATCGGATTTTTATACCGTGAGGGAATAGCTGCCAATGCACCAAAACCACCCAATCCCCCTAGTATTTCAGGGCGACGAGTACGCGCGGCGTAAGGTTTAATGCGTTCTACGAGGGAATCACCAGCGTCAATATCAACACCAGCACTACGATAGGTCAGGGAGGTTTTACTTTGATCCATGTAGGGACAACCATTCATCAGGGAAAAATAAGGTTCATAAGTTTACCACAGGAGTGAGGCATTACCAGTAACAGAATTCTTCGCAATTGATGAAGTTTTTTTGTTTGAGGGGCTAGCTTTCTCAGAAAGTTTTTATTAGTATTTGCGTCCTGATTTCGGAGAGCTGGCTGAGCGGTCGAAAGCGGCGGTCTTGAAAACCGTTGAGGGTCATACCTCCGGGGGTTCGAATCCCTCGCTCTCCGCCATATGTTAAAAGGTTGCTTAGGCAACCCTTTTTTATTGATGCTTAAACCATTCGTTTAATCTTGATCTCCCTTAACACCTCTTGCTACTTATCGGAAAAAGCCACTTTTTATTTTATTTTTTAGTAATAAAAATTATACTAACCCTATAGTCCGATTAGAGAGTGTTAAAAACCCCGTAACCTATTATAAAAATAGTGTCTTTTTCCTATGTATTTAAAATAAACCCCTAAACTCGTCGTAACAAATAAGTACAAAACCTAATCAACTTATTATATTAACTCACTAGGTTTCACTGCTCTAATTTATAAAATTTAATAGAGTGATTTTGAATAAACTTTATATTTAAAAATCCCCTATTTAAATCATCAGGTGCTCACTCTAAGTACCTTGCTCTATCAATATACTAAAATAACTAAAGTAGTTAACCATGAAATTAATAAAAAAATTAGCGCTCACTACTGCTTTCAGTATGGTGGCCTTAACCAATGTACACGCAGGGGTAGGCTCTGCTCATTTATGGTATCCCAATCCCGATGCAGATATTTTAATGATGTCCGTTAATGTCACTAAGACCTATCAGCATACCTATTATGAAACCTTAGGATGGAATGTGGGACAAGAAGCAGGTGGTTATACAGGGATTCAAACGCATAATAATGGCGTACCCGTGTATATCTTCTCTATTTGGGATCCTATTGCGAGTCTAGGTGTACCGATTAAAGCCATCTACGCCAAACCTAATAGCACCATTGAACGTTTTGGTGGCGAGGGTGAAGGTTTAAAATATATGGACTTTAACACCAGATGGACAGTTGGAAAGCCTGTCACCTCAGTGGTGCGGCGTTGGTCTGTGAATAATACGACCCACTTTGGTATGTGGACTCACAATGAAGCTACTCGTGCATGGACACACCACACTACCTTTGAATTTCCTGTAGCGAATGTGCCATTTTTAAAAAATAGTGCTAATAGCTTCATCGAAAACTGGAGTGGTCTGTATAAGAACCAAACTCGCTCAGCCGAGTACTTTAATATATGGTCGCGCTCACTCAATGGTCAGTGGACTATGCATAAGCAAGCTTCTCCTACAGTCACCGAAAAGACCGCCGCCACTGCTAAGCAACACGGACTCAATGCCGCTGGGGATCGCTTTGTCATGCAGCAAGGAGAAGACTACAGTTTAGGCTTTAGTGAGCCATTACGCCTCACGCAAAATCTCACAGCCACACAGCCTAATATCGCTTCAACCCAAATTAATAGCCTTGAAGCCAGCTATGATCTAGCACAAAGCAAGGTCAATGTGCGCTGGAGTCTAAACCCTTCAGGTGCACCTCAGTTTAGGTATAAAGTTGAAGTCACCGATGCGACTTCAGGCGCTATCATTGGCTCCAATGCTGCCTTATCAGCTCACCAATATAACGCCTCTTTGCCTATACCTGCTTCTACTACCAATCGCGTCCTCAAGGTTAAGCTTTTGATTACCGACATTTTGGATCGCCAAGAAGCTAATCAAAGCGTTAATGTGACTACTAGCCCTGTAGTGCCACCTAGTCCGCCTACTCTTCCTATAGGTACTAAAGTCACTATTCAATCGGCTAGCTCAAAATACTATCTCAGCATATTGAATGGCTCTCAGCAGCCTGTTACCAACCTAGTGCAATCCTCTCTGGGCCAACCAGCCGAGTGGAGCATTACCAAAACTGACAAGCCTAATGAGTATTTAATTAAGTCGCTGTATTCCAATCAGTGTGTGGATATAAAAGAAGGTTCACGTAATCAAGGAGCTAATCTGATCCAATACCCTTGTCATGGTATGGCTAATCAACGTTTTTCTATTCAAGCCGATAATAGCGGGGCTTATACGATTAAGGCATTACATTCTAATCAGTGCATAGATGTGCCCGCCTCCAGCACTAAAATTAATACTAGCCTGATTCAATGGTCGTGTCACAGCGGCATGAATCAAAAGTGGTATATTAAACCCTAATAGGCTTAGTTAAAAACCAGTAAACTGTCAGAGCAGATCAAGGTATTTGCTCTGACTGAGCGAGCTTTTTTAATCACTATACTAGGCAATCTAAGCCTCACCTTCCATAGGTGGTACTACGTATTTCTGATGTACTCAATTATGATCAGCCGTCTTATCAATTGCTGGGCTAAAGAAACTTATCTATATGTCTGACCTAATTCTAACCATTAATGGCATAGCCGATTTTGAGAGCCGTGTATTAGCGGCCTCCCACACTCAACCGATAGTAGTCGACTTTTGGGCGGACTGGTGTGGTCCTTGTTTATTTCTAGCGCCTAGCTTAGAGGCGGTTACTCAAGAGTACGACGGAGCGGTCTTGCTGGCTAAAGTCGACACGGAGGAAGATGAAAACTTAAAACTGGCGGGGCGTTATAAAGTACGCGGTTTTCCTACCGTAGTCCTGATTAATAAGGGCGAGGAAATCGCACGCTTTAGCGGTAATAAGACTAAGCCATTTATTCGTGAATTTATTGATCCTCATGTGAATTAGCCTATTGCTTTGTAGGGGCAAACCTAGGGGTTTGCCCTGTCTTTATATACAAGTACTCAATGTCCCTAAACCAGACCCCGCTCATGCTGATAATGAACAAAATGCCTATGTGTTTGAGCGCCGTGTGGATAGATATAAATACTCCAATGGGGATGAAACACGCGGCTTTATTGATCTGTATAAGCGTGGCTGTTTTGTTTTAGAAGGTAAGCAATTTAATAGTCATTTAGCTCACTACTCTTTAGCCAACAACGATTGACCAATAGTATCCAAGCGCTCTTGTAGAGATAGCTTATCCAGCTCACGCATCGGTAAATTAACAAAAATATCTAAGCGATTATGCAATTGGCGATACGTCTCACGAAATGCAGCTAAGCGCGTAATCTCATCACCCTCCACATCAGAGGGATCTGCTAAACCCCAATGTGCTGTCATCGGTTGACCAGGCCACACTGGGCATACTTCAGCGGCGGCTTTATCGCAGACGGTAAACACAAAATCGAGCTTGGGGGCTTCAGGTGTGGCGAACTCTGCCCAATCTTTACTACGTAAACTACTGGTATCGTGATTTAAGCGTTTGAGTAATTCCAAGGCAGTAGGATTCACTTCGCCTTTAGGGTGGCTACCGGCACTATAGGCTCTAAATTTACCTATGCCGACTCGATTTAAAATGGCTTCGGCTAAAATACTACGGGCTGAATTGCCTGTGCATAAAAACAATACATTATACATAGTCACTCTCTCATAAAGGGGGTTAAGAGCTCACTATATTCGTATTGGTGAATATATTAAGTCTTTACGACTCATTGTCATAAAAAATTCATAAAACTATTAAGCCAAAGATGGTTATCTTCAAATATTAATTTTATTAAATAACGGATTCAGCAATGGATAATCATTCTGCCATTGCTGTTTGAGACGCTCTAATACCTGCTCACTCGAAACCCCTAGCAGCAATAAAGCATGAGCCGCTAACATCAAATCTAACTCTAAATTATCCGGTATCACCTCGGTCGCGCCCCCCTCTCGAAAGCGCTTTATCAAAGACTCATCACGAGTCTGCACCATAATCGGTACATCAGCATTGAGCTGACGAATATAGCGCAGGGTTTTTAATACCTCGTCCTCTTGATCGTAAGTCACTACCACAAGACTAGCATGCTGTACCCCTAGCGCCTCCAGCATATCCAACTCACTGGCGTCACCATAAAAGACTTGTGTGCCTGCTAAGGGCGTCGACTCTAAAATATGCGGATTAATATCTAGCGCTAAAAAGGGAATCTGTTCAGTCTGTAAAAACTGCGCAATGCTTTGCCCACGCTTGCCATACCCACAGAGCACTACTTGCTTAGACTCAACCTCAATCACTGGGGTGGCAGGGGCTAATACTGGCTTAGGCAGCTCATCTAATGCCTTGGGTTTAGGTGTGCCAGAAAATAGCCGCGCTAAGGGTTCGTTGTAGCGAATCACAAAGGGTGCTGCAATCATGGAAAACAATACTGAGGTTAATACGATCTGGCTGGTTTGGTAATCAATGACGCGTGCACTTAGGGCAATGGCTAAGAGTGCAAACCCAAACTCCCCCCCAATAGCCACTAACCATCCCGTGCGCCAAGCGCGAAAAGCGTTTTTACCCGTAAGCTTTAAAATGGCTGCGACAATAGCGGCTTTACTCACTAGCAACACTAAAGCCCCCAACAGCGCCAAATGCCAAATGCTAGGCAGGACTTTAGGATTGACCATCATACCAATCCCGATAAAAAACAAGCCCAACAATACATCTTTAAAAGGACGAATCACTGACTCAATTTGATGCCTAAACTCGGTTTCACCCAATACCATGCCTGCTAAAAACGCACCAAATGCCATCGATAAGCCTAAGGCATACGAAACTCCAGAGGCAGCTAAAGCAACAAATAACACACTTAAAGTAAAGACTTCACTGGAGCGTTGTTGCGTCACTAAGGAAAATAAGGGGCGTAACAACAGCTTGCCTATCACGACCACAATGGCAAATGCCAAGATCGCTTTAGCCAGTGCTAAGCCTAAGGCACTCCCTAATGCCGTAAAGCTCGCAGCCGTTGCGGATAAGACTGGGATGATGACAATAAAAGGAACGGCCATAATGTCCTGAAACACTGAAATGGCTAGCCCTTCGCGCCCATAGGGAGTGTTTTGCTCACGCTGCTCTTCCAACTGCTTGCTCATAATGGTGCTAGAGGATTGAGCAAACACCGCCCCCACAATAAAAGCACTCGCAGCAGGCAATCCCACCAACCAAGCTAAGATAGCTACCACTACGGTACTAAATACTACTTGCCCCGTACCCACCCCTAATAAGGTGTGTCGCAGCGCATAGATTTGGGGTAAAGAAAAACTAAGACCAATCGTAAATAATAAAAACACCACCCCAAACTCCGCCAAAGCACGCACGGGCTGATCATCAATGACCGGACCTGGAGTATATTCACCTAGTATTAACCCCACTAATAAATAGGCAAGGCTAGAAGGCAGATGCAAACGTTGAAACAGCACGACAATAATAAAACTGGTGCTTAGTAATAATAATAATTGGGGTAATAAATTTTCTAACATAAGCAGCCCACCCTATTAATTCTATAAAAATCAAATTACTGCTACTTAAAATTATTAAGTAATGAATTAAAGCGGACACAGATATAAACCCACTCATTGGCTTTAAACACTTAGCAGATTGATAAAGAGTTATAACCTTGCCAAGCTTAAGAACTGCTCCATGCCCACTATTATTGTTATGCAAAACTACTACCATGAAGCCATGTGGTACTCTAACACACTGCGGATAATGAAGTGGAATTGCCCAAAAAGTAGAGTATTTGATTAAAGCTGCCTCACTAAGTTCCCATGCAAACTTGCAATCAACTATACTGCACTAATGCTCCTCCACTAATAATATGGGGTTCTGGTACTAATCTAATACCAAAACGTTGTTCTACCGAATCCATAATATCTAGGGCTAATTGCCAAATTTGTGCCCCTGTTGCCTGACCGTGATTCACTAATACCAAAGCATGCTGATCATACGTACCTGCATCCCCAATACGCTTACCTTTCCAGCCGCAGTGATCAATCAACCACCCAGCCGACACCTTCACGCCCTCCTCTAATATCCAGCCATTTAATTGGGGATATTGTTCACGCAGCGCTTGATAGTGTTCGTCACTAATCATAGGGTTTTTAAAGAAGCTCCCTGCATTACCTAACTGAGCTGGATCGGGTAATTTACTCTGGCGAATAGCAATAATGGCATCGCTAATACTACGTGCATTCACCTCACCCTGAATATGCTCTTTCACTCCAGCATAATCTAAATGCCAAGTGGGTTTAGTAGGTAATTGAAACGTGACACTTGCAATCAGCCAACGATTAGGCTCTAAGGATTTAAAGCGACTATTACGATAACCAAAACCGCACTCTGCCACGCTAAAGTGACGCATCTCAGCCGTTTTCCAATCGACCGCAAACACTTCATAGGCATGGTCTTTCAGCTCTACACCATAAGCACCAATATTTTGCATCGGAGCCGCGCCCACTGTCCCCGGAATTAAGGACAGATTTTCCAAACCAGCCAACCCCTGATCGATAGTCCAACGTACAAACTGATGCCAATTTTCTCCAGCCCCAGCTTTGACATAAGTGTATTCGGAATCGGAGCCAATAATGGTGCGTTCCATTAACTTAATTTGCACCACTAAGCCCGGAAAATCTTCGACAAACAACATATTGCTGCCCCCACCTAAAAATAATACGGGCAAGTTGGGATGCTGTTGTTGCCACTGCCACACGGTACGCAATCCACCCAACGTAGCTAGCGTACAAAAATAACGTGCTTTCACTTCCAAACCAAAAGTATTAAGAGCACGTAGGGAGTAATGTTCACGAATATTCATAATCTTGGGCAAAGTCTAGTCTGGTAATCGGGCAAGAGGCGCATTGTGGGGCTTAATCTCTCATTTGGCAAACACTCTAGAAAAGGTTGGATATTGCAGCGCAATAAACTTACGGCATAATGCACCCACTTCATTACTTGCCGAGCAAAACCATGTCATTTCTACAAAAAGCAGAGCATGCCTTTGAGCATCTGCTCTTTACCAGCCGCTGGCTGTTAGTGCCTATTTATTTTGGTTTAGTACTGTCCCTATTGCTAATGATTTACAAATTTGGCAAACAGATCTTGAACTTATTTTTATCGGTTACTACCGCCACGAGCCAAGATTTAATTGTAGGGGTCTTAAACTTAGTAGATGTTTCCCTAGTCATGAATTTACTCATTATTATTATCTTCAGTGGCTATGAGAACTTCGTGTCTAAAATGGATGACCTACACGACCATACTGATCGACCCGACTGGATGGGTAATATTGGTTTTAGTGATCTTAAAATTAAGTTGATAGGCTCTATGGTTGCTATTTCTGGGATAGAGTTATTAAAGGGCTTTATGAATGTTAGCCTATTTTTGGAGCGGGGCGGCATGACGCCAGAGCAAAGCCAAGCCCTGATTTGGATGGTGGTTTTACATATGACGTTTGTGGTATCGGGTCTACTTTATGCCATTATGGATAAATTGAGCCATCGTAATCACTGATTATACTGCGATGCTTGGTAGTGCTTCGAGGCAATACCAAGCATCGCTGATAGGCATTAATTCCCGTATTGATGTAACTAATATCACCACCTCTTAGCTAAGTAGTCATAGATACTAAGCACTTGAGCCAAAGTAATCGTGCATTTCCTACGCAGACGCTGTGAATACCTCCCTGTACGCTTCAAGGCGGCATCCCTGCCGCCAAGACTGCTCCAGAAACACACGATTACTTTTAGCTAGGCACTTACGCACTTCTGACTGCTATGACCTCTAACTAACACTACACTTATCAGTACAGCACGGAATGATGCAAATTAAGTATTCAAATTCATCTTACTAAGCTTGTATTCTTTAGCGATTACTCTCAGGATTATGCTATGAAAATTTTAAAAAAATTAACGGTTCTCAGTCTTTGTCTATTCAGCACTTTAACTGCTAGTGCCTATGCAGGCTCTCTAGAGCGCACTGATTGGGAACTAAGTAAACTCACTACTTACTCTCAGGGCGCTATACCTAAATTAGAGCGCACCTTAAGCCTTGGCTTTAATCAAGGTATGGTTTATGGCTTTAATGGTTGTAATAATTTTAATAGTGGCTACGTTCAAAATGAGCGTCGTGCTACTTTAACCATTAAAACTAATCAAATGGCGAGTACTTTAATGGCTTGCATGCCACAAATGGAACAAGTCTCTAAAGCGTTTCAACTAGCTCTGCAAAATACTGCCCAGTATAAACTAACAGCTAAAGAATTGACGTTACTCGATAACAAAGGCAGAGCCCTAGCTCGCTTCAGCAAACCGATTACCGAACTACCTAATACCCAATGGCAAGTCAGTTCTTATAATTCCGGCAATGCTTTAGTCAGCAGTTTAAACTCTGAACGTATGACCGCCGCTTTTGACAAGAAAGGGCAACTCAGCGGTTTTTCGGGTTGCAATAACTATTTTTCTAGCTACAACATCGATCCTAGCCAAGGCACTATGCAAGTAGGCGCAATAGGCAGTACTAAAAAAATGTGTGTTCAGCCAGAAGATGTGATGCAAGAAGAGCAAGCCTTTTTAAGTGCGTGGAAACGAGTGCGCTCTTATCAACGCTTAGGGCAAAACCTCACTTTATTCGACCACAAAGGTACACGAGTTTTTACCTTTAGATTATTAAAATAAGTGACCATCAATATTAAATGACTTACCGATTTAATAGGAGTCTAGCTAAAAGTAATCGTGTGTTTCTGGAGCAGTCTTGGCGGCAGGGATGCCGCCTTGAAGCGTACAAGGATGTACTCTGTACACGACAATTCGCTTAACTCATTGAATCTTTTTCAAAAGAAAATCGCCTGAGTTTCATCCGTCCATCCTCGATCGCCATGAATTGTGGTGGACAAAGGAACAGAAGCAGCAGCCTAAGCCTATCCACTTTTTCCCGTACCCTTCCATTCAATAAATCGGTCAAGTAGTCCAAGCCGTAACGGAAGACACTTTGCTCTTTGCGTCCATGTTTTTTCGTCTTCAAAGGCTTGACGGCTTTTTCCTTCCATTCGCCGACTTTGTGCGCCCAACAGAAGCCAATGGCAAGCAACGCCATCATCTTTTTGATGCGAGGGGTTTGGTGAAGTGAGTGGCTTCCATGTGAAAACCACGCCCTTTCAAGCATTGGAACAGGTTTTCAATTTCCCAACGTAGCCGATAAGTGCCAATGGGATCAGCCGTGTAGTGGTTGCTGGCGATAATCAACAACTCACCACTGGGCAGCTTTGAGCCACTGAGCCAAACCCATTCCCCGCTAACGTCGCGACGGTGACGGAGAACGCGCCGTTTACCCGGCTTGAGGTTGGCAAACAGCGAGCGGACATGCGCCTCTTTTTTGTGTTTGTCGGTCATCAACTGATTACCCTTGATACGAATCAAGTAGGGAATCTCTTTGGAAGACAACCACTTCCACCATTGACCACCAATAAACTCACGGTCAGCCAACACACCCAAGATGTTGTTGCGCCCGAATTGGCTGATAAATCGTTGCAGCAGGGCAATACGTTCACGTTGGTTAGAATTACCGCGTTTGTTCAACACCATCCAGTAAACGGGGATAGCCGCACCTTGGTAAACAACCGCCAAAGTCAGGAGATTGAGGTTGGATTTGCCCCATTTCCAGTTGGTTCTGTCGAGTGTGAGGTAGTATTGTTGACCACTAAAGGCGAACATTCCCATAAGAAAATGGGCAATGTCATTGTAATTAAAGAACACTTGGCTAAAAAAGCGTTGCATCCGTCGATAGCGGGAACCAATGTCGGTGTCAGAATCTATGTGTACCGCCAACAACGCCAAATTCATTTGTCGCGCACTCAGCAAAGTATGCAGCATTCCCACAAAACAATCCAAACGGGGCTTGCCCCAACTCAAGTGGGCTTTTAAACTGTCACGTAGTCCATCGCTCAGATCCATTTTGCTCTCCTGTGTGGTAACTAGAGAGTAAAACATAGGAGCGGTGGACTTTCACCATCTCCATGACAAACATGCTAAATCAATAAGTTAGTGGTTTTGTCGTGTACAGAGAAGGATGTATTCACAGCGTCTGCGTAGGAAATGCACGATTACTTTGGCTCAAGTACCTCATTAAAACTACTTACCCAAATGCGCTAAACTCTTGCAATAACCTCATACCCAATTCTTTCTCAGTCATAGCAATATAAGCGGCATAGCCTTTTAGGCGATGGATACTCTCACCCTCTTTTAAACCTTTGCCGGTTTTTAAATTATGTAATGCCGCCCGCATTTGACGCTTGGTTTCGCGCTTAACGCGTGGAGCATTATTATTATTCACTACTAATCCCGTGACTTCCTGCACCGCGCCCCGACGCACTATATGGGTTTTAGCGCGATTGAGTTCAAAGCCTTCCTCGCCTATGACGCGCTGAATACTACCCAATACTTGAGTGATATGAGGATCACCTTGGTGACCCACAGGCAAACTAAAGGTTAAATCATCCGCATAACGGCTATAGCGCCAACCAAACTTATTGGCAATGCCCGTCAAACGTCGATCAAGGCGTAAACATAAGGCATTAGTCAACGCTGGGCTGGTGGGTGCGCCTTGCGGCAAACAACGCGCTCCCAAGGCCACAAAATATTTTTTGCCCTGACTCTCGACCATTTCACGCGGTGCTTCGGTGCATAATAAGGCTAATAGTGTCGCAATCTGTTCACGATAGCCTGCTTTACGAAATACCCCTTTCACTCGTCGCCAACTAATCGTCGGGAAAAACTCTTTAATGTCGAGCTTAATTAAAAGCTCACTATTAATATGCTGTGCCGCATTGGTAGCAATCGAACGCCCCATTAAAAAACCGTGTGCCGCACCGTGCACTATTAAACGCTCTAAAATATTCTCTAAAACCCAGCGCTGTGCTTGTTTTAATAGAGGTCGTGGCGCCCAAATCGGACGCATACCACCAGAACGCTTGGGAATTTCAAAACGGGTATAATTTAAATCGGTTGCTGCCTCACGGTGAAAACATAATTGGCGCAATTGCGGAATGGTAAGTTTTAATTGCTCAGCTAATTGGGTGACTTTAATAATCGCAGGTAATTGATTATCTAATAAACGCTTTTCAGCACTCACCAAATCAAAATCATCTGTGCTGGTATCATCCGTCCAATAAATACCGTCGCCTAAATAAACGATATGATTGGCTTTATACACTTGCCATGCCGCTTTACGTAATTTAGCTTTTTCTTCGGCCTCGGTTTTTAATGACTTTTTATACTGCTCTAACTCACGGGGTGTCATATTATCAGTAGCACGGCGCTCAATTAAAAAGCCTTTTGCCACTAATTGTTGCTGGATATAAGCATTAATACTACCTGCTTTTTCAATCTCTGCCCAACGTTGTTCCCATTCGGTCGCCATCGTGATTTACCCCAAAGTACTGTCAATAAAACCGGAGGCTTCCAGTTGTTGAATTTTATCTAAATAAGCGCTACGTGCAGCATCGACTGAATTAAATGCCATTTGCTGGCGACGTGTTTTAGTGTCTTGCTCGTGAGAGAAAAACACGCGCTGCTCATTTAAGGTCAATTGGATCTGCTCAACCTGGCTTGCTTTGCGCCGTGAGAACGCCCGCGTTTCTTGGCTAATCGTCTCTACATTACGCTCCGCTTGACGTAGTGCATACGCAATCCTTAAGGCAATTAAATGCGAACAAGGTCCTTGGCTTAGACCGTGTTGCATAAGCTGATGACAGCTACATTCCGCTTTGACTACCTGCCCTTCTTCATTCAGTTTGAGCTTAGCTAAGTACTCGCGTTTATCCTCTTTCACGCTAATCGTAGCGGCAAGCTCAATGCCTTCTTTAGGGAGTATGAGTGTTTGCCAATGGCTAATGGCTTTTTGGCGGTGGACTAAATCATAAGCCAATTTTTCAGCAGGCTGACGAAATTGAAAATGACTCATATCCAAGGGTTCAGCGGTCAAAGGACGATAGCGATAGACCTCATCACCTAGGTCATACATCACTAAACCTTGCTGACAGGCTTGTAATAAGGCACTACGACATTCTGCTCTTTGTAAACCCGTTTGTTTAACTAACTCATCCATAGAAAGTACTAGCTTTTCTTCAAGGACTTTAAGTATTTGCGCTACTTTTGCAGTTGGATTGAGATCACGGGGGAGTAATAAATCAAAATTTAATGCTTGTGACCAATTGGCGGCGGTAAATCCGGTAATCGCTAAAGTTAAATGCCAACCCTTGCCGCGCATCGTCCAAAAGCTTGGCATACCATTACCTAATAAACCTACTTCAATAGTTTCAGTGAAGGGTAAAACACGCTTGAGTAAACTTAAACGTCTGCGCCCCCATAACCTTACTACCTTAGCTTGTTTGCCCTTATAAACTTCTGTTTGAGTGTCAAGCACTACATCATTCGGCTCTAAAATCAGGCTGGGGTACTTGCCCGGAATCAGCTCTAAGCGTAAACCGCGTCGTTTACCTTTCACATCGGCATGCATACGCAAATGATGTAGTAGGTTATAGACATCGAGCGGGTTGAGAACGATTTTATCAGTGGGTAATTGGGCGGAAGCTTGCACCTGTAGAAAACCACGCATCCATGAATTCGGCACTTGTACCTTTTTTTCCAGCACTTCACTATCGGGTTGTGCGGTGGTACTTGAAGTACTCACGCCCACTGCGGTTTGCCCAATGCTTAAAGTACTCGCTTTAAAGCTGCGCATTTGCTCTAAGCCTTGGGCTAGGCTATCGCTAAAATCAATATTGGTCGTGCCATAGGTGGGAGTGTTTTGAGTGTTAAAGTGCTCATAATCAAATGAGAGCATGGCATAACTACCCTCATCCTTGCTAAATACCTCAAACACCACACCGTCTGGATACACACTAATAATCGGATCAAGGATACAAAACCCCAAAGGGTCATTTTTCAGTAACCAATCAAAATAAGCACGTTGCGCTTTGGCTAAACCCTGATTTTGATGAGCGCGGCGCATTTGCATAAAGGCAGCATAGGCTTGGCGATCTTTAGGCACATAGCGGTAATCACTACTGACAATGGCAAACAAGGCCGCCATAGTTTCCCGAAAAATCAGCGGCTGTTGAATAGTCGCTTCAAGTTTAACTTCAGAACGATTGAGCTGTGCTACCAGTTGCACATGCTCAGCATGTGCTTCACTCGGACTTTGATAGCGTAACGCTACTGCAATGCGCTCTGGAGTGGTCATATCAGTAGTACTCATGCTGATACTCCTATCATTAATTTGGCTTTTGCCCGTTGCCGACGCCGTAATGCACGATAGGCTGCTTTATTAATATCCTCATCGCCGCCCTCTTGAGTGAGCTTAGAGAGTGCACTGTCAATTTGCACCTCATCTATACTCGCTAAACCTTCAATCGCACTCACCCGCAATGCCTCCTCCGCATGGGTATCATTTGCCACCTTCAGCAGCGCTTGCCAATCGCCATGACTAATGAGCTGCGGTAATTGGGTTAAAGTCACGGTAGTAGGAGTAGATGCTTGCCATAAGCCACTAATACGATTAGTGAGTTTTTGTAAGGCGCTGACAGGTAAGGGATGGGTTTTAAGTACTTGTTGCGTTAAATCGTATAGTTCAACTAATGCAGATTGCTCTAAGGCATGTACTGCTTTTAGTACCTCAGTATCTACCTTATTAGCCACTAATAAGGCTTTAAGTACTTGCTTTTGAAACGGTAATTGCGCTGGCTCGCGGGTGGTCAGTAATTCAATTATCACCTCATTCGCCACTTGCTGAAGCACTGCGACCCATAATAAATCGAGAATTTCAGTGGTACGGGCGCTATGGTTAGTGATTTCAGCTCCCACCAGTGAGCCTAATTCTTGTAAGTGTTGATCCGCTTTCCAGCGCTGATAGTGCTCTATTAAAAGCTTAGTGAGTATTTGCAATACTGCCTTATCCAGTAGCGCTTCACGGGCTAAGCGTCTAGCCACCAGACTCACTATATCACTGCGTTGTGCGTTCAATAGTTTTACTAATTCTGCGATGGGAGGTAATGGATCATTCATTAACCTTTTTACCAATACCTCCATCACTTGAGCCTGCTCGGTGCTATCCTCACCACGCGTCATCATAGGCTCGGTAAGGAGATGGATAATCTGAGCAGGTGTCGCAAACTGAGCGACTCGATCTAAGGGCTTACGTTCATCAATTAACGGCTCATAACCTTGTATGACTACTATATCAATCGCACTAAACTCATGCTCAGCAACTTTCCACAAGCGTCTAGCACTCGTATACGCTGCCTCCACACAATCACTATCGGTTTCTAAGCGTAAAGTTTGCAATAAGACAGCTCGACTAGCCTCAGTATCCCAATACTGTAATAAGTGCAGCGCCTGTTGACGATGTGCATAGTAATCAGCTTTTTGACTGTAATCAGCAATGATTTGCCACGCCGCTAGGGTATTAAACCAGCGTAAGCCGGTTAGAGCGCGGGTCACCATATCACTGTAAGCACTGGCATTTTCTAAAGCCGATTTCAGCAGACGGAAAATCGTATCGGCTTTTTCTGATTGACCTAAATGCCCCAAGGCTTCGATAGCCACTTCTTGCAGGAAATGACCTTGCTCTTGAGCCAGCGTTAGCAACCTATCTAGCGCTCGCTCATTCGCCATCTCACCTAATGCCAATACGGCACGCTGGCGATAATCAGCATTGGTCTGATAATCCACTGCGGCGAGTAAAGTACTCAATCCTTCACTACGCCCCCCTTTTGCTAAACCTTCGGCGGCTAAAAATTGAATATCAGGATCTTTATGCTTTAAGGCTTGCAGCAAACCCGTTTCTATACCCTGACGCTTATAGAAACGTCTGGCTATGGTAAAGACTAATTCTGGCACTACCTCACTAGGCACAATGGGTAAAGCAGTTAATAAGGCTTGATCTAATACAGGATTGACTTTTGCGCAACGTAAACCCTCCCATAACTCACTTAAACGCTTAGTGTTTTGCTGAACAACTAAAGCTTCCAATAAAGCGACTAAGACCTGATCATGGCGTGGATACTGTTGGCTCAACCAACGTTGATCGCCACGTTCATCCTCATAATCCTCAATCACTTGGTCATAACCACTGATGCGTAGCACCGCGTCAATAATGGCTGTGCTATCAGTCTTGTGAGTGCTCAAACGTTTCAATAGTGGTACTGCCATACGTTCAGGACGAGTATTAGCAATAGCTTCATAAATGGGGGCTGGCTCTAAACGTAACAATGGATTGCTTAAGTACTCTAATAAAAACTCTGGAACCAGTTGATTAGCAACGGTTTTTAATAAAGAAACTAATAGGCGCTGCTCACTCGCCTCTTGGCTATGAGTGAGTAAGTGTTTAAGTGCGGGTACTGCCTCACTATGCTTATGACTCAATAAACTCGCGGCAGCTTTAATCGCACTAGGGCGATAATCATTTTTAGTGGCTTGCACCAATAAATCGGCTATTTGAGATTCTTTTGCTAAGGCTTCGGCTAATTGCTGCACTACCGTAGAACGTAGTTCTAAATAATACGATTGCAAAGCAAAGGGAGCGGCTTTAATAAGACCTACTTGGGTACTCAGCACTTTCCATGCTTCAGTAGCCAGCATCGCCTCGCTGGATTGTACTAATTGCTCTAGCAAAGGTTGCACCTGCCCAAAGCTAGTATTAGCCACTAATAATTTTAGCCCACGCTCTGCCATATCCGGCTGTGAGGCTGCAAGCGCTGCTTTACCCAATACCTCAGGGCTGACGGCTAGCGCTTGCAATGATTCCAATACTTGTTGACGTACTATTTGCTGGGTGTGATTGAGTGCTGGGAGTAAACTTTGTATTACACTGTGTCGCCATTCTTCAGAGTGCTGCGCTAAACGACCTAAGCCTATAACGGCTTGGCGACGAATATTTAAATCGACTCCATAACCTGCTGAACCATAGCTCTCTGAGCGCAATAAGCCTAAATAGGCGCCAAAGGCTTGCTGCTCACAGGCTTGCTGAGTAGTAGCGCTAACTGTTTCGTTTATCGTGGGAATAGTAATTTGATGCAATTCCATTTGATAGCGTTTATTAAAGGCTTGTAACTGTGCTTGCCATTGTTTAAAGGATGTACGGCTATCCCAAGCAGCGAGTACTTGAATCAGTCGTGCTTTTAAATGATTCGGAGCAAAAACTAATAGAGCGCTTATGTGTTGTAATGCCTCTAATTCAATTGCCCAAGTATCGTCCTGTTTACGTTGTGCCTGTTGTAACCATGTTTGCAGATAATTCCATTGTGCGGCTCGATCGCCAGTGCGTTCCAGCATATCAGCACATAGGAGTTGCACAGGGGGGTAAGGAATAGTCAATGCCCAAGAAGTTAAATAGGGCTTATCAGCATGCCGCCATAGCTCATAACTCATGAGAATAAATTGTGCAAGGGTGGTCGTTTGTTGACTGCTTAATAAAGCTTGTAAGGTGACTGGATTCACTTGATCTAGTGCGACCCAAGCAATTAATTGCTCAATCTCAGTTAAGCCCTTCAACGCTTCGGCATCATTCAATACTGTTAAAGCTCGCTGATCACCGAATTGACTCAATGCTAGGGCTGCATAACTTCTAACTGTAGAATCATTATGAGTGAGATAACTAGCCAGACTATCCGCCTGCTCAGGTGGTGTTATCCATCTCAAGGCTTGAGCCGCTACTTTTGCTATAGATCGATCTTTACTCTCTAATAGCGGCAGTAAGAGTGCAAAAGCACGTTCATCCCCCAACTCACCTAAGCCTTGAATGGCCTCAAGAGTACGATCTAACCATGCTTGTTGGAGGTGTTTTTCACTTTTAGGCGGCTGCGGTCGACTCGCAAATTCAGCCAGTAAAGGGTAAGCATCCTTATCCCCGATTCGCGCCCCCGCTCGTGCAGCGCTCACTTGAATATCTTCATAAGGCGATTGCAAAGCCTTACCTAATCCTAACGCATCATCTCCCTCAATAATCGCTTTGAGAGCTGCTTGGCGTAGGCTTTGATCTTTATCTTCTACCAAGCGCTGCAATAACTCAGATTGCTTAGCTATCGGCTTTTGTAGGCTGTACTCTAAGGCTGCTTGGCGCACTGCCACATGCTGGCTTTGAGTAGCTTGTAATAATAATGCTTCACTATCAAAGCGCTTTTTTTCGGTCAAACCATAGGTCAATGCTTCAGTGGCAAGCGTTGCAAACGGGTCATTGAGTAGTTCCAATAATAAAGTACTCGCCCATTCCGCTTTAGGTTGCGCCATTAACTCGGTGAGCACTTCACGATGAATATTTTCATATTGGCTAGTGAGTAATAAGCGCAGCGTACCCAAACTATCGCCACCTAAATGACGCACTAGACAGGCTTTAAACGTTTCTTGACGAATCGGCTCAAAGGGGTCATTTAAGGCATTTTTGAGTAAAGTGAGCGCTTCCTCATTCACAGCAGGGGCTGCGGTCAGGGTATCGAGCAATATTTTTAAACCACGAGCATGACTATCTTGATACTTAGCACTGAGTCCTAATTTAGCCTGAGTCAGCGGCTCTAGTTTTAATACATTCAAAGCACTAAAAGCAGCATCCCGTACAGACGCCTCAGGATCATTAAGAAGTATCTCTAAAGCTTCGCGTGCTTGCGGTAACTGCAACCACGCTAATGCTTTACACACCCCTACTCGAATCATAGGCGTATTGTGTTGCGCCAGTACTAATAATAAGCCTAAAGCACGCGGGTCATGTAAAACAGCTAAAGCGTAGGCACTATTAAAGCTAATATCCGCATGACGACTACTCATCCCTTGCAGCAGTGGCGTGTAATCCTCTGCATTCAAAGTACTTAAATCAGTGGGTTTAGCCTTTTTAGCTTTTTCACCTGCAAGTTGGTTCTCGTCCTCTTTGAGCAAATCAAATTGTTCTAAATCATTCAATTGACGCGCTAAATCTTTATCACGCGTTTTTAACGCTTGTGCCAAATTCGGACGGCTCAACACACTAATTAGCCATGCAGTATGGCGTACCGCTTCATTATCGTGCTCTTGCTGGCGAATCAGAGCGCGTTGCACTTCAAAACTATTCAATAGTTGGCGCTGATAAAGGCGAATTAAGGCTGCGCGTTGAATATCGGTTTGGGTACTTTGTAAGGCAAGTAAATCGGCTTTGGGATCAGTACTGGGGTATAAGCTTTCGAGTAGATTTAAGGCCTTTAAGCGCACTGAGCGTTGAGCATGCTGGAGTGCTTTGGCAAGGGCTTGCTCCGCACGCGGATTAGTAACGGCATACTCACCCAAGCTTTTAAGCGCTAATAAGGCAATATCGGTATGTTGAGTAGCGAGTGCTTTTAATAAAGGGTGCAGTGGGTCAAGTTGATCTTTAAAACGTGTGACTAAAGCATTAAAGGCTAATTTGCGCACACTGTCATGGCGTTGATCGCTCAGACCCGTTTCTAAAAGCAGATTAGCTTTGCCATGTGTAGACTGATCAATTAGCTTAACCATTAACTCACGAATAGCACGATCTTGTTCTTGGCTAAAATGCTTTTCAATCAGATTTAAAGCAGATTGGTCATTATAAGCGGCTAAGGTCATTAAAGCCTGTTCGCGCTCTTTAGGCTCAATGGATTTGAGCTTATATGCTGCACTGTCATAGCCATCATGCAGAGTAAGAACGGTATCAATAGGCTTTTCTTGATCTAATGACACCAAACGTAAGGTTTGATCTAGTCCTATTACCATTAAGCACGATTGACCTAAGTACTGGATTAAACCCATGCGCTGGATTTTTGGCATACTTTGCCTATAGGTGACAGGCTGTCCACCACTATACGCCCATGCCTTAATACTCTTGTCCTCTGACCCCGTAAAAAAGCGCTCCACGCCCAACACTATGCTATTAATCGCGGCACTATGAGAGCTACTTTTGCCTTTGTCTAAGGGCTGTAGTTCGCCTTGCGCATGAGTGCTTAAGAGTTGTTTATCCGCGCCCCCTGAGTAAAAGCGTAATTCATTGTTTTCAAAGCATAAGGCTGCTACAGCACCTTGATGTAGTTGCCCTTTGGCTGAGAATATTAGTTGCTGATCCAGTAGTTGATAGACTGTCACTTCACCATTAGCAAAACCGATACTGAGCCACGTACCGTCGGGTGAATAAGCCATTACGGTAGCTATTTGGTCTAAATCGAGTACTTGAGTAATTTGAGTACTGGTTAAACTCACCACACTTAAGGTTCTAGGCTGTAAAACGGCTAAGTAATCATGAGCTAATAATGCCAACCCCAGAATTTCATGCTCGCTATTAACTTTAAACTCAATACCTTCCAGTGCTTTGGGGTTGCCCTTAGCGCGTGATGCTTGATAAAGCTTGCCGTCTAAACCTGCCACATAAACAGTTTGGTCATTAGCCACTACAGCACTCGCACTACAGGGCAAAGCATCAGCTTGTAATTGCACCTGCTGTTGCGCAAAATCCAAACGATATAAAGCCGTGGCTTGACCTTCGCTATGGCTAGTGATGAATACCGCTTGACTGTCACGAGTGACTAAGGCACGAATAGAGCCACGATAATTTAAATATTGATGTTCGCTCATACCATTGCTCCTGCCACACTAGGGTGCTTCTGTTCAATACGTGTGGCTGCCACCAGACACGCATCACGCTCCATTTTGCCGCGTGATTGAGTAAAGTGTTGGAATAGCGGCAATACCACTTCAGCAAATGCTGCATCCTCGATAGCTAAATCGCGTAAGGTTTCAATCAAGGCTTTTTTAGCCACGCTTGCCGCTAAAGGTTTCAGGCTGCTTTGTGCCTGATCCCGCCCTAAGCGTCCGGGGGGTAATTCATACAACCAACGCTTAAGCAATAATTGCAAGCCTGCATAATCGGTGGGTAGCTCGTCTGGACGTTGTGGTAATGCAGGTTCGGTCGTAGTACTTGGATTAGCCGTTTTACTAGCCTTTTTACCTTTAAGCAGGTGTTCCACTTCAGAAATGGGACGCCAAGTGGGTGTAGTGATCGGTGTGCGATACAGCATCCATAAAATCCGAATCACCCGATTGCGTACTTCACGATCAGGACTTTCAGTCAGTTGATACAGTGCTTGTGGTGATTGTAAACGGCGCTCACGTTGTAAAATCGCTAGCCCTAATTCACGACTCGGCGCATGACGTGACTCACATAAGCCATACACAAAACTTTCGGGCAAAGTAGCCGTCGCTAAGTGATAAGTTTTATTCGCGGCGACTGGCTCCTCCAAAAGGGCTTTTTTGAGTAACTCGCGCACTTCCACGTAGCGCGACTCCGCCATTTGCAAGAGTTGCTTATCATTCGGTTGCCAACGCGCTAACTCCCACTCCGTCATGTCTAACCCTAACTGACGCACCACTGCATGCGCATGTTGGAGCAATTGCAAAACTCGCTCAAAAGTTAAAAATTCGGCTGGAATTTCTGCCCCCGGATCAACAGGACGGTCGGTCGCTTTCAGTGCTAAGGGTGGATAGTGACGACGCAGATATTCTAAAGCAAATTGGCGCAAGGGTGTTTCCGCCTCGCTTACCGCCAAATTCCACAAATACTCACTACCTGCTAGCGCTGCATCGGCTGAAACTGTTTCCGCCTGCCCCGCTAATAGTTTCAAAAACGCCGTTTCAGAAATGATTTTAAGCACCGCACCTGCTGCTATTAAGGATTCAGCTTTCACCTGCTTACTACCCTTACGCCCATTGCCGTATAAAGGTGAGCCATCATCTCCAATGACTAAATAATCGAGTTTAGCCGTCACACTACCGCTATTTTTACCCTTCGCCTTAACCACCATTTCCTCAGCAGCCTCACGCGTCATGCTTTGCATTTTGCCGGTGAAAAGAAAGGTTTGACCTTTTAAATCAACATTGGTGGAGTCATTTACAGCATTAGAAGCCACTTCAGTTACAGCGCTAGGTGCAAAATCAGCCGGAATAAAGGCTTTACTTAAACGCTCAATAGCAAATTGATGTTGCTCAACAAATTCTGAGCTGACTAATTTCATTAGCCACTCAAAACCTAAACTACTGGGTTTAAAACGGCGCACATCGGCTAGCCAACCCATTACTTTGGTAGCCAATGAACTATTAAAGGATAAGTTTTTAGTCCAATTGTGATTTTGAGCTTTTAGGTTTTGAATAAACGGCTGGATATTCCAATCAGGCTCATACACTAGCGCCTGATAAAAATCGATAGGTAAGCTACTCGCTTTAATATCATCATTTTGAATCCAGCTTTGTACTGTGTCAGTAGTCAAAGGATGCAATAAATAGGTCTGAATAAAGTCGGCACTTAAAGTATTCAACTCTAATTTTTTTAGATGAGTCAGAGCAAATTGAGCCACCTCAGTTCTAGCATAATCATCATCTAATTCACTGAGTAACGCTGCAAAAAATTCTGTGCCTAAATTTTTCAGTGGATGCAGTTCAAATAAATAACTCTTAGCAAAAGTAAAACCTTGGGGTGAGTTGGATAAAATCCGCGATTTAAACCACTCAGGTGTCAGTTCAGTGCGGCTAAAATGTTTACGTAAGACTTCACTCGCCATCTTGTAATGCTGTTCAGACTCTAGCAACTGCCCCCAAGCTTCTAACCCTACTTCACGACGTGGATCACGTTCGAGTAATAGTTGTAAGGCTAATTCACGCACCGCTGTAGCTAATTGATCATTTTTAGCTAATTTTAGTAAATACTCGACCTGTAAATCACGCGCATGCGCTTTAACATACTGCACCGCATAATTTTGTGCACTCACCTCACTAGATTCTAATAATCTAATCACCACTTGATCTAAACCTAATGATTTAAATTGTTGCTGCTCTAGTTTCGAGGCGTTTTGTAATAAAAATACAATCAGATGATCAATCGCTAGGCTTTGTGCTGCTTTTGAGCCTAATTGAATAATAATAGTAGGATCAATATCACGCAATTGTGCTGCAAAATCAGTTTTTAAACCCTCTGCTGCAAATTGCCTAACGCGCTCAGCCCGTGCTAATACAATAAGACGTAATAAAGACTCTGGATTACGCTTCCATAATTCATTAAAAGCACGATATTGAGTTAAACTTTCAGTCTGCCTTATAGAACCAAAAGAAGTTCTACCATAAATATGGTTTTTATTATGAAAGACAATATGGTTAAAAATCCAAGTATTAGCCCAATTAGTAGTATCAGGATAAGCCGCTAAATAGCGCAGCGCAACTTCTGGATATAATATCGGTAACTGCTGTCCTAGTTTACGTAAATAACGCCAGCCACGTAATATCATATAAGTACGGGTGGCAGCACTCATCATTAAGGGATTATTAGTATTAATACGCTCGGCATCTAACCGTGCTGCGATTTCTGCGACTATTTCATAATCTTTTTTAGCTTCGGCGGCTTTATAAAGCGCTTTTAAAGCTTTCCAAGGACCATATACAAAAGGCACGCGGCGAATGACTTCAACTAAACTCACTCGCGCATAGGGACTAGGGTCACGCCACAGCACGGTGATGATCTGATGCAGTTTGAGGCGCTCAGGCAATACATAAGGCTCAGGCGAGGTTTCTAAGCGGTTGATATGCTCTACTCGATAAGCATACTGCTCTTGATAGCTTTGCGCTCGAAACGCTTTTGATCCAATAAATTGAATAAACTTTTCAAACGTTTCTACCTCATTAGGCAAAGGAGGATGAATAGTGGGGTTCGGTTGTTCTGCTAAGGCAACTAGGTAATCAATAAAAGCGGGGTCTTTTAATTCCCAAGCACGCCGAATATCCGTTAATGTTAGCAGCATATAACCTATCCTTTTCAATATGAGCACTAGGGATTTTAATAATAAAAGTACTCAATGAATATTTGCGAGTGAAGGTGCTTAATCACATTTGATTTATAATAAAAAGGGGTTATTCAAAATAGATGAATAACCCCTATATGAAAAATCTACCTTAATACCGGGTACATGGAAGACTCACTGGCTCGTGCCCTTAAATAGGTGTCCCTGCGTAGTCGAAATCACGTTTGCGTGATAGTTCCAGCTCGACTACGCAGGGACACCTATTTAAGGGCGTAAACGAGACTGAAACAGTCTTCCTTGTGATCAATGCTTAGGTTTAATTCGAGGGTGGCGCAACGCCAACCTTGATCCGAAGATCAATCGCTAGACTTTTCATGGTTTGAAATTTAGCACAGCGTAATTAAAAGACAAGTATTAAATGACGAATAACCGCAAGAATAAAAATATATTTTTATTTTAGTCATTTTAGATTAAGGCTGGTCGTGATATGACCGACCACCTTTTTTAATATCTATCAGTTTACTCATGGCACTTAATTTTTATTTAGCTATGATACTTTTAATTTAAACGCATTAATGGCTGATCCTCAAACTGAATACCCTCCCAACCCGATAGCATAAAAGCACGAATATTAGCATGATCATGACCTTCGGGATGAGCTAACACCGCACGATAGTGCTCACCAAAACAGTGCAAGGTTTGCTCTTGCGTCAACTCATGCAGTAGACCAAATGCAAAAATCTTACACGAACCTTCATTCATCCCAGCAGGACTACTAATCGCGCCATTTTGGAACGCTTGCGGGGTATAGGCATAGTGGGCGTCAATGACTGCAATGACTTGACCAAATGTCACTTGTTCAGGCTGCTGGGCTACTTGCTCAATCAACTCTTTGACACTCATGACCATCTGACTTACTCCTGTATTAAAAGTAACAGTCTAACCAAAGGGCTGAACCTTAAGCTAGCCAAACTGACCAAAACTCATTAGAGTCATGCCTATGAAGCAAGGTTATTTTATTCCCAGTACTCATCATATTGTCGAAACCGACATTAAACGCAGCCAATTTATTACCCATATTGGGCATGCTACTAATCGTGCTGAGGCAGAAGCGTTTATTAAGCAATTGCGCCTTACCCATCCTCAGGCTACTCATGTATGCTGGGCATATATTGCAGGTGCACCTAATACTACAGTTACCTCCATGAGTGATGATGGAGAACCCAGTGGTACTGCGGGACGCCCTATGCTGAATGCATTACAGCATAGTGGGTTGGGGGAAATCGTGGCGGCTGTAGTGCGCTATTTTGGAGGCACAAAACTAGGCACGGGCGGATTGCAACGTGCTTATGGCGGCTGTGTCAAAGAGGCTTTGGCAACCCTACCGACTCAAGAAAAAATTGCCCAAACTACCTTAGTGCTTGAATGCGGCTATGAATTTGAAGCCTTAATACGCCATTTATTAACTTACTATCCCGCTCAATTAGTACAGTGTGATTACGGAGAAAAACTTTCTATGCAACTACTCGTCGCTATTGATCAGTGTGAGGCTTTGAAAGCGGACTTAATTAATCGCTCAGCAGGCGCTATTCAAGTTAAACAGTCGTTGGAAAAATAGCCGCAGCCACCTACAATGAGTTGATTAGCTATAGCATCTAGCTTGATTAATGAGAGTGTTATGAGATCTTTATCAACCTATTCCCTACAGAATGACTTATTGATTAGCCCTTGGTACTCCTACACACAACGACGCCTTGCACAACTTTGCGTAGCTGGTATCAGTGTATTGATTTTAAATGGTTGCGCTGCTGTGGCAGGCTTACCACCCCATATTACCAAGGAGCTAACCCCTTCAGCGCCTGCTACCAATAACTACCATCCTAAAGAGGCTAAACAACCATGAAAGCTGGGCTAGTTAGTACCCTTTTTGCCTTAACTATGTTGCTAGTGGGCTATGGTTATGCAGCTGAGCCATTGACCGCGCAAGTTAATCCTAAGCTATTAGGAACCTCCAGCTTCAGCAAATGGGGGCTACCGCTTAAAACGGGACAAATTGTAGTAACTGAATCGCCGGAACCTATTAATACCATTTACATGCTGCTCTATCCGCAGTTTTCCCCTTTTATTCATGTCGGTATTTTGGAGCTAGAAGATGATCAAGCTTATGTGTATGAGTCGAGCGGTGAGTATAAATTAGGTTTAGATAATAAACCTCCCACGGATCATGTAGAAGGTTATGTGAGACGTATTCCTTTGACCCAATATATTAGCGAATATGGTGAAACAGTATCCTTTTACCAGCCACCTAATGCGGATCTGAGCAAAGTATTACAACAAGCCAAACAGCATGCAGACGCTAAAACCCCGTTCGATGCTTATTTTAATTATACCGACCGCTCTAGGTTGTATTGTTCAGAGTTTGTGGCGCATGCCTTTGAAGCAGGTGGTGCTCCTGCCTATCGAACTGTACCGATGCAGCTCAATGCCTCTATGCAAACCATCGTGTCTTGGCTCAAAGTGAAAGACCGCGCTATTTTACCCGTGGAACAACTTATTGCTCACTCAAACTGGGTAGGTACGATTAGCACAAAATATACCCTCACTGAGTTAAAAGCAGACCGTGCAGTCAAAGCTCAACTCTATCAACGTTTTACCTCCAATCAAAAGCTCGGCAATATCCTAGCATGGGGTGGAACCAGTGTTAGTTTTCAACCCGCTGTCGCTAACTTTAAACAACAAGCCTTAACTGCGTTTGATAAAAACCAGACCTATAGTGCGGCACAAGTAGCAAGCAAGGTCAGTGAATTGGCGGATCAATACTTAGGCAAATTTGAGACCCGTAATATTGCATTATGCAAACTCGACTTTAGCCTATGCCATTAATAGACACTCTGGAAACATCCCTACCGACTCATTGTGAGGCTAGCATATGCTATAGATGTGCCAGATCAACAAGAAGCCTAGCTTAGCTACAGGTACTATTATTACAACGACATACTAAGGGCACAAAACGCTCGGATAAATTAGCACTCTTATAGCACTTCCAACGCAAGGAGGATTGCAAGGCTTGACTGGTATCTAATTCTAAATAGACAAAACTAGGTTGCCCCACGACCAAAACATCAGGCTCAAATTCAATGTTGATTCTAAATTGCTGCCCACCATTGAGCTGCTCGCCTGTGACACCTTTGACGGCTTTAGTCTTAAAACTTTTATTGGTTAAGGTACTATCTAAAATGCTCGCGGGCCATTGTCCGTGAGTACCATAGTAGGTGGCAACATCGGCTTTGGTTTCAGATACCACATTTAAAGCTTCTACCACATAGGCGCGTTTGATGTAGTCTTGATAGGCGGGTAAAGCAAATGCTGCTAAGATACCGATAATGGCAACCACCATCATTAACTCAATTAAAGTGAAACCTTGAGCTTGTTTCATACGTTATTTATTCATTAATTATTTTGATTATAGTATATGATTATTTTAGGAATTGAAACCTCCTGTGATGAGTCTGGCGTAGCCGTTTACTCTACAAAACAGGGGCTTTTATCGCATCAATTATTCAGTCAAATAAAGCTGCACGCTGAATACGGAGGGGTTGTTCCTGAATTAGCCTCACGTGATCATATTCGCCGCGTGTTACCCTTGATTAAACAAGCGCTGCAAGACGCTGATTTGACCCTCAATGATTTAAATGGAATTGCCTATACCGCTGGTCCCGGACTCATTGGTGCATTAATGACGGGAGCCTCGATTGCCCGCTCCTTAGCATGGGGTTTAACTATTCCCTCAGTGGGTGTGCACCATATGGAAGGTCACTTACTGGCCCCTTTATTAGAACCTAATCCGCCTCAATTCCCTTTTGTAGCTCTATTAGTATCGGGCGGACATACCATGCTCGTTGATGTACCTCGTTTAGGTGAATACCATCTACTCGGTGAAAGTGTCGATGATGCAGCAGGTGAGGCCTTTGATAAAACGGCTAAATTATTAGGCTTAGATTATCCGGGGGGGCCCTTACTCGCTAAATTAGCCTTGCAAGGACGTGCTGGACTGTATCGTTTTCCGCGCCCTATGACGGATCGTCCGGGCTGTGATTTTAGTTTTAGTGGCTTAAAAACCTCCACTCTCACTGCATGGCAACACTCACCTCAAACCGAACAGGACAAGGCTGATATTGCCCGTGCCTTTGAAGAAGCAGTGGTTGATACTTTAACTATTAAATGCCGTCGCGCCTTAGAGCAAACCGGACGCAAACAATTAGTAGTAGCAGGTGGAGTGGGAGCCAATCAACGCTTAAGAACCCAACTCGCTACTTTGCCTGCACAAGTGTTTTTTCCACGCCTAGAATTTTGTACCGATAATGGCGCTATGATTGCCTTGGCGGGAGCATTGCGTTTACAAGCAGGGGCAACTGAACCCCCTATTATTCAAGTGCGTCCCCGCTGGCCATTAATGGAATTATCAGCCGCTTAATTAGCGGGAGCTGGAGAACGGCGTTGCTGGTAAATCTGCCAAACAATATTGCTAAGTAACGCCATTAAAATCACTAGCCCTCCGATTAGGGTAGCCGTACTAGGCACTTCATGATGAAACAACCACACCCATACTGGTCCTAGGACTGGCTCTAAAGTACTCAATAAAGCGGCTAATGCGGCTGGAATCAAACGTGCCCCACTGACAAAAAGTGCTAAACCCAAACCTAGATTTAATGCCCCAAATGCCATTAACCAACCTAAATCAGCCTTACTCAGCGCAAAATCATGCGCCATAATCGCAGCAAATAGCCCTGACATCATGACTCCCGTCGCCACCGCAGGCGTCATTCGTACATGAGCATAATGACGGGTAATCACTGTCGCACCCGCAAAAGAAAACGCTAAGGCCAGAGCAAATAGATTGCCTAATAAAGACAAATCGTCGCCCAAAGAATCCGACACCATAATCACTAAACCCAAAACCACCCCTATAATGGCTAGCCATGTCGCTAGCGGTACGGATTCCTTGAAGATAATCCACGCAAAAAATGCTGCAATTAAGGGAGCGGCGGCCTGAATCAATAACACATTAGCCACACTGGTATAAGAAATAGCGAGCACAAAACAGGTAGTTGAAATGGCAAAGCATAGTGCGACCTCTAATCCCGCCCAGCCCATTGAGCGAAATAACTGCGCTGAGCCTTTAATGCCATCACGCCACCCTAAAAAACCTAATAAAAACAAAGCCGCAAACAAAGAGCGCCAAGCTACTACTGCCCATTGATCTTCTAATCCAATTGAACGCGAAATCACCCCGCCACTACTCCAAACGAGTGCGGCTAATAACACCAAAAGCGTACCTTGTTGGGTGGTATGTGTTGTCATAAATAAATGCCTAACTTTTAAGTGCGCGGCATTCTAGCACTGCAAAAGTTTAAGTATAGGTACAGTTCTAGCGATAATTTGCGATACACTTAGCCGCCTAGTTATTAGGATGGTCGTAATGAAAACGGTTTTTAAGGAATACGGAAAACTACTCTGGCGACTACGCTGGTCATTATTAGTAGTGCTATTAAGTATTACTGCGGCGGTGAGCTTAGATATAGCTATACCCTTGATTTATAAAAATATCGCTAATGCACTCACACAACCTTTTAGCCCCAGCACCCTAGCAGTGCTACAAGATAATCTGCTCTACCTAGTGTTAATGTTTCTAGCGATGTGGGTGTCGTGGCGGTTTGTTGAGTTTGGCATTATCCCTCTGGAAGCTGGGGGTATTCGGTATTTAGATCGTTTTTGTTTTGAGACCTTATTAAAGCAGCCCTATCGCTTCTTTGAAGATAACTTTTCTGGCAGTTTGGTCAAACAAGCGACCCGTTATACGCGTTCTTTTGAAAGTATTACCGATTGGTTTGTCTTTCAGCTTTATCACAAACTACTGGCTATTAGTGCGGCTTTTATTATCTTCTACCTCCAAGATCCTCATTTCGCGGGCTACTTTTTGCTTTGGGTAGCGTTGTTTATTGCTTGGAGTGTTGGGTTTTCAGTTTGGAAACTCAAATTTGATGAGCGAGTCGCCAACTGGGATTCTAAACTAGGCGGAGCTTATTCCGACTCTATTAGCAATATTGGTATCGTCAAAGGCTTTGCTTTAGAGCGCCGTGAACTCGCTAATATGACTGATCTCGCCACTCAATCCTATAAAAGTCGGCGTCTATCATGGATTTTAATGTTCGTCTCGTTCTCGGTGCAGGGTCTGCTCACCTTTAGCATGGAAGCGCTGATTGTGTATTGGATGATTCTCGATTGGCAGCAAGGCAACTTTGAGGTGGGACAATATGTGTTATTCCAATCAGTAATTTTATTATTGATTCGTTATTTATGGGATTTTGGGCATAGTTTCCGTCCATTTTTCACTGCCTTAGCCGATGCGCGAGAAATGGCTGAAATTATTCAACGCACCGAGATAGAACAAGATTCACCTAACGCTCAAGTACATAAAATTACCCAAGGTTTAATTGAATTTCAAAAAGTATCGTTTAGCTATCGCCCAGCTACTACAGAACCAGAGCTAACACACACCGCGCTCTTCCAAGCCTTTGATTTAACCATTCGCTCTGGGGAGAAAGTGGCCTTAGTGGGGCATTCGGGATCGGGTAAAACCTCATTGACTAAACTCTTGTTCCGCTTTATAGACCCGCAATCCGGTGTGATTAAAATCGATGGCATACCGACTCATGATTACACTTTGAGCGCATTACGTGAACAAATTGCTTTAGTACCGCAACAGCCTGAACTGTTTCATCGCTCCATCAGCGACAATATTACTCTAGGTAAAACCATTACCGAGGCAGAGTTATTAGAAGCTGCCCAACAAGCGCAAGCCTTAGACTTTATTCAAGCCTTGCCGGAAGGATTTGCAACTTTAGTCGGTGAACGCGGGGTGAAATTATCGGGCGGTGAAAAACAACGCATTGCTATAGCCCGCGCTTTATTACAACGCACTCCGATTGTGGTCTTAGATGAGGCGACCAGTGCTTTAGACTCCTTGACCGAGCAACATATTCAAACCGCTATTTTTGAACTGATTAAAGATAAAACTGCCATTGTGATTGCGCATAGGCTTTCAACTATTTTGCGTATGGATCGAATTATAGTGCTCGCCAATGGCGAAATTATTGAGCAAGGCACACATACGGAACTACTGGCACAGCAAGGGCATTATTACCGTATGTGGCAACATCAAAGTGGCGAGTTTTTAAAGGACTAATACCCTCATGCAGTTCCCTATTCAGTTAGAGCGTATACAGCAGCTCCCCCCTAATTGGTTTTGGTGTGAAAGTAGCAGTCCTTTTGGACTGCTCAGAAGCCAATGGAGCCTGAACCAAAATCAACCTATTTTGCATACTTTAGAATATGTATCTGCTCAAACAGAGGCTTGGGAGGTAAGCCGTAAACAAGCGGAACTACCTGACTCACGTTTAGCTAAACTCTGGAATAATAATCAAACGATTGATTGGCAGCCCTTAAGCATTCAAGCAGTAGGAACCGAGTTTCAATATAGTGTGTGGCAAGCCTTGCTAACCATTCCATTTGCCACGACTTGTAGCTATCAAGCCATTGCACAGCAAATTCAAAATCCCCAAGCGGTTAGAGCGGTTGGGAGTGCCATTGGTAAAAACCCTATTTTTTATTTAATCCCTTGTCACCGTGTCTTAAGAAGCGATGGTAGTTTAGGCGGATATTTATGGGGTTTAGAACTCAAACAGCAATTATTAAATTGGGAACAAAGCTTTTTATGAGTTCACAAACTAAAGCCTATCTATTTGCCCTCAGTGCTGTTTTACTATGGTCGACTGTTGCTACGGCTTTTAAACTCACTTTACAATATCTCACGCCTGCGCAATTAGTTTTACTCTCTAGTATTGCCTCAGTCTTAGTATTAGGTGTGATTTTAGTAGTGCAAGGTAAATTGAATCAGCTCAAGTCTCTCACTATCCAAGATTGGAAAGCCTCGCTGTTATTGGGCGCAATTAATCCTACGATTTATTATTTAGTATTATTCCAAGCTTATGCTTTATTACCCGCTCAAGAAGCGCAAGCGATTAATTATAGCTGGGCTATTACTATGACGCTTTTGGCTATTCCCTTACTCAAACAAAAGCTACGCTGGCAAGATGTAGTAGCAGCAGCATTTTGTTATCTAGGTGTCTTAGTCATTGCCACTCATGGTCAACTCATGGACTTAAAGTTTTCTAGTACTCTAGGTGTGGTATTGGCTTTAGTGAGTACTGTGCTATGGGCACTGTATTGGATTTTAAATACTCGTGATCGACGCGATCCAGTCATGGGCTTATTATTAAATTTCTTATGCGCTATCCCTTTGATTTTACTCTATTGCCTAGTGACTGGAGAGCTTAAGCCTATGGCTTGGCAAGGGGTCGCAGGTAGTATTTATATTGGCATTTTTGAAATGGGCTTGACCTTTGTACTATGGCTCAGTGCCATGAAATACACGACTAGCACCGCTAAAATCTCTAATCTGATTTTTATTTCACCCTTTTTATCACTGGTACTCATCTATTTTATTTTAGGCGAGAAAATACTACCGACTACCTTTATAGGTTTGGGCTTGATTATAGGTGGCTTAGTATTGCAGCAATGGAAAAAGCGCTTATCCTCCTAAACAGCCAACTAATAAAAACCCTATTAGATCAATCTATCTTAGTTTGCTGAGTATCGGTATCGGAAACTCGTTTAGTCAACTCTTGATCCGAACTAAAACGTGCCTCACTAATACGCAAAACCAAGGCAGCCAAAGATAATAATAAAATAGCAGTGACAATAGTTATAATCTTAGCATTATCAAACATTTTTAAATCAATGGCTAAATAACGCGTTAAAGCTGTTAGGGAGATAAACAATAGAAAAATGACTGGTAAACGATGAGTGCGGAAAAAGATCCCGACCATCGCCCCCAACTCTAAATAAATGAATAATAATAAAATATCATCCAAAGTGGCATAGGGTTTACTCATAATCTCATGAATATAGGCATGAATCGCCGACCATACTATCGTGCCACCAATGACAAATAAGCCAATCAGATGAAAAAGCTCAACTGCATGATCGCCAATTTGCTCCAACCATTTACCAAAAATCTGTATTTTGTCTTGCATACGATGATCTACCTAGCGTCGAATGGGTTTTAATGACTGTACTCGCTAGCAGCCATTAAACCCATATCAACAAGTGGAGATTACCAAGCCATGAGTCCCATTTGCTTTTTGCCTAGCTCCGTTAAATCCGCTGCTGTAGCACGATCATGATAATTCAGCTCGTAATGTTCAGGTGCAAAATCAGGCGCACTTTCGCCTTTTTGGAAAGCCTGAGCTTGTTTAGCTAGATACTTCACATTTTTCTCACAATAAGGAGCAGCACCGATATAAATCACATTGCTATACCCCTGCCCTTTGTGCTCATCCTCTACAGCGTGAATCACATCAGGATGCCACCAAATACTATCCCCCGGCTGCATCAATGGTATGCTGGTTAAAGCATCTAGCAATAAGCCATGCCACTGTGGGCTACACAATAAAGCTCGCCCAGCAATAGCCGAGCATAAATCCTCTTCAGGCACATCCGGTTGTAAAGCTCTTAGATACATCCAGCCCATAGCACGCGCAATCGGCACTAATTGCAAAGTACCATCACTCGGCCCTTGCGGAGTGAGAGCCGTCCAACCTTGATAAGTACGAAACATGCTACACACCGCTGGTGAAGGAATTTCCTCTGTTTCAGTCCGATACGCTGCATCAAAAGGATCATAAGCCTGCCAATTACCTTCCAATAAATGACGATAGACTTTCCAAAACCCATTGCGGTCTAACCAACGCTCTACCGAGCCACCATCGATATGCGGTTTTAGCCCTAATGAATTATCCCCCGGTTCACGTCGACGCGTGCGGTCAGCATATAAGCACTCACGATCAGGATCAAAGACTGTACCAACTTCATCACTTTGATAAGTCCAAAGCCGATTTAAAAAGCGCCGTGCTTGAGCCAAATTCTCTGATTGACGCGCTTCCATCTGTGGCTTAGACCAATACACGCTAAAGATTTGAGGCTTGCCAGCTTGTAAAGAGGAAAAATATTTATCCAGACCTTTGTCAGGGGTGTCGTAGTAACCATTACTGATTAAATACTCTCCTATGCGCTCACTCCACTGCTCTGCTTGGGCACGCGGAAAGGTATTACGTATCACCACACAACCGCGCTTACGAATCAGTGCTTTTTGCTCCTCACTCACCTGATTGTGTAGTACGGCTTGATAGTCTAATTCTGGAATAATACTTTTGCCTTGTGCTTTTAATGCCTTAATTTCATCCACCTCGGCTTGAATCGAGGCTGTCATCTCGGTATAGGTCTGCTCTAAAACCTTACTTTTTTTGTGTAGTTCAACTTTGACTTCACGTACTGCATTAGGTACGTCTGCTATCGATAAACTCATCTTTTTACTCTCCGAAATCGGTTTAAATCACTGGAACGATCCAAATTTACCTAGGTTGGATTACCCCTCATCTTGCCCAAGCATGCGAAATGCTGCAACTTATGGAACGTTCCATATTGATTTTTTTATTTAACTCGTTTAGTTTAGTTCACAGATTGTTGTGGAGGAGAGACTGGTGAATACAGTTCATAGGTGGAACGTTCCAAATACGCCTGAGCGCAAACGTGTAACTCTGCACGATGTAGCTGAACACGTAGGGGTTTCTAAATCAACTGTCTCATTGGTACTCCAAAACAGTGATAGTGTCAGTGCCACAACTCGTGAAAAAGTGTTACGTGGTATTGATGAAACGGGTTATGTCTACAATCGCAAAGCGGCAGCTTTACGCCAAACTGTGGCCAGTGATCTCATTGGTGTCATGGTTAATGGCCTTAATACCCCCTACAGCGGTGAGATCCTAAATCATTGCGAAAAAGTGGCGTTACAACGTGGGGTTGTGCCCATGTTTTCCAGCAATGCAGAGCAATTTGCACAGCAGGAAAAACTGGTGCAGATCTACATGGAGTATAAAGTAGGGGGTATTATTCTTTGTCCTGCTCCGCAAACCACGGCTTCGTGGTTGGACAAAATTTGGCGCTCTGGTTTTCCTCTAGTACAAATCATGCGTGAGGTACCATTTTGCCAATTTCCTGCTGTTGTGGCTGATAACCGCAATGGTATTTATACCGCTACTCGACATTTAATTCAGCTAGGGCATCAAAAAATAGCTTTTTTAGGAGGACGTGAAGATATATCAGATTACCATGATCGCCTGACGGGCTATATGGATGCCATGAATGAAGCTGGATTACGTGTCCCTTCTGGTTATATTTACCCTATCGCTAATAGTCGTCAAGCAGGTCGCCAAGCCCTAAAAACTGTACTGAATTACGATCATAGTATTAGTGCCGTGGTTTGCTTTTCAGACGAAATGGCCTATGGCGTTTTAAGTGTTTCGCGTGAACTAGGGATTAAAGTAGGCTCAGATCTAGCGGTAGTGGGTTTTGATGATTTAACCGATTCCAGTATCACCCACCCTGCTTTGACTACTATACGGGTAGAAGCCTCTCAATTTGCTCATCAAGCAATGGATTTATTGCAGGTTTATATGAATAAACCTCAGGCTAAACCTGAGCGTTTAATCGTACCTGCACGTTTAATGGTAAGAGAATCTTGTGGTACGCCCAAGCACTCAACAGTTAGCTATATTTAGCAATCTCAACTCAATTGATTGCATTTTTAAACCCTGGAGGATGTTATGAAATTAACTACGCTAAAAACCACTCTACTGGCTGCTACTTTAGCTTTAGCGTTCAGCAGTACTGCTCGTGCGGCTGAAGAAGTTGAGGTATTGCATTGGTGGACATCAGGTGGTGAAGCTAAAGCGTTAGGAGTACTCAAGGAAGATTTAAATAAACAAGGCATTGGTTGGAAAGATATGCCGGTTGCAGGTGGTGGCGGTACTGCTGCGATGACTGTACTACGTGCTCGCGTACAAGCCAAAAATGCTCCTACCGCAGTACAAATGTTAGGCTTTGATATTCAAGACTGGGCTAAAGAAGGCGCAACCGCCAACTTAGATAGCCTCGCTGCTGAAGAAGGCTGGGACAAAGTTGTTCCTGAAGCTTTACAGCGTTTTGCTAAATATGATGGTCACTGGGTGTCTGCACCGGTAAACGTTCACTCTACCAACTGGGTATGGGCTAACAAGAAAGTGTTAGAAGACGCTGGTGTGACCGAACCGCCTAAAGATTGGGATGGTTTCATTGCCGCTTTAGACAAAGTTAAAGGTAAAGGTTTAACTGCGCTAGCACATGGTGGTCAACCTTGGCAAGATGCTACTCTGTTTGACAGCGTAGTCTTAGCGACTGGCGGCCCAGACTTCTATAAAAAATCGATGATCGACTTAGATAAAGAAGCGTTAAGCTCAGATACTATGAAACAAGTATTTGATCGCATGAAGCAATTACGTGGTTATGTAGATGATAGTTTCTCTGGTCGTGACTGGAACCTCTCTTCTGCTATGGTTATTGAAGGTAAAGCGGGCTTCCAAATCATGGGTGACTGGGCAAAAGGCGAATTCTTAAATGCAGGCAAAAAACCTGATGAAGATTTCCTCTGCTTCCGTACCCCCGGTACTCAAGGCTCTGTAACCTTCAACTCTGACCAGTTTGTGATGTTCAATGTGGGTGAAGCAGGTCAAAAAGCGCAATTAGCTATGGCTAAGGCGGTCATGTCACCTACTTTCCAATCTGCATTCAATGTGGTTAAAGGTTCAGTACCTGCGCGTACTGACGTACCGAATGAAGCCTTTGATGCTTGCGGTAAAAAAGGTATGGTAGAACTGGCTGAAGCGGCTTCAGCAGGTCAACTAATGGGTTCTATGGCTCATGGTCATGCTGCACCTGCTGCGGTCAAAAATGCTCTCTATGACGTAGTAACTAAACACTTCAATGGCAATGTCGCCTCTGAGGATGCTGTGAAAGAATTAGTTGCTGCCATCGAAGGCGCTAAGTAATTAGTTTGATGTGATAGTCTTGGAAGTACTCAATTTTTTGAGTACTTCTAAGGCAAAGCGCTATAGTAAATGGGTAAAATAGTTTAACCCCTTAGGTAGATGATTTTTGGAGAGAGTCGTGCTGTTTGAGCGTAGCGAGTTTCACGCCTCTCGGAAAAAATTATCTACCTAAGGGGTTAAACGCTAGTTGATAAGCTTTAGATACTACCTTTCAGTAGACTAACTCTTTAATTAACTGTGTAGTTTGCTGCTACCCAGTAGGCGTCTAAGTCTAGGGAGTAAATGTTTTTCCAAAGGGCGTGAAACTCGCTACGCTCAAACAGCACGACCTTTTCCAAAACACTTACTCCTTAGACTTAAAACTCACCCACAAGCTCTAAAACAACAAAGTACTCAGTGACTTAAATTTTAACTCCAATCCACAGGAGCAGGCTAATGACCAACACCACCGCTGACTGGCGTGGCTGGGCACGACACCACCTACCCAAGTTAGTCCTGTCACCCTCTTTCGCAGTGACACTCTTTTTCGTCTATGGCTTTATTCTCTATACAGGTTATCTCTCCATGACCTCTTCTAGAATGATGCCTAACTTTAATTTCGTTGGCTTGGAAAATTATACCAAGCTATGGCAAACCCTAAACTGGCAAGTAGCACTTAATAATTTAGCTATTTTCGGCACGCTCTATATCGTTATCTGCGGTTTATTAGGGATGTTGCTAGCCATTTTATTAGACCAGAAAATTCGTGGTGAGGGTTTCTTACGCCCTATTTATTTATACCCGATGGCGCTTTCTTTTATTGTAACAGGCACGGCTTGGAAGTGGTTTTTGAATCCGGGCTTAGGACTAGAAAAAACCATGCACGAATGGGGCTGGACTAGCTTTAAATTTGACTGGCTGATTAACTCTGATATGGCTATTTATACCGTAGTCATTGCGGCGGTATGGCAAAGCTCAGGCTTTGTGATGGCAATGTTTTTAGCGGGTTTACGCGGTATTGATAGCGAACAAGTTAAAGCTGCGCAACTAGATGGTGCTTCTGCATTCCAAACTTACTGGCGCATTATCATTCCCCAATTACGCCCCGTATTTTTAAGTGCCTTTGTAGTATTAGCGCATATGGCGATTAAGTCCTATGACCTCGTAGTAGCGTTAACGGGAGGGGGCCCTGGTAACGCCACTGAAGTACCAGCTACCTTTATGTATTCCTATACCTTTACTCGTAATCAAATGGGCGTGGGTGCGGCTTCAGCCATGATTATGCTCATGACCATTGCCGCTATTATAGTGCCTTACCTCTATGCTGAAACACGGGAGAAGCGCCATGACTAATCAAGAAGTAAAAGCCAGCTCTAGTCGTTTTTGGCGCGTATTGATTTACACCACACTGATTGTATTTGCGGCTTTTTATCTATTACCGCTATTCGTTATGCTCATTACTAGCTTTAAAGAGCTAGACGAATTACGCCAAGGCAATGTGCTTTCACTGCCACAAAACTGGACGACGGCCGCGTGGGTAAAAGCGTGGGGTAGTGCTTGTATTGGCTTAACCTGCGAAGGGATCAATGGTTATTTCTGGAACTCCATTAAAATGGTAGTACCTGCTGTCATTATTTCGACTTTATTAGGTGCGATTAATGGCTATGTACTCACTAAATGGCGTTTCAAAGGTGACCGTTGGGTGTTTGCTTTAATGCTATTTGGTTGCTTTATTCCTTTCCAAATTGTGCTCATTCCTATGTCACAAGTATTGGGTAATCTAGGTTTAGCAGGTACGACCACAGGCTTAGTATTAGTACACGTCACTTATGGTATTGGTTTTGCCACCCTATTCTTCCGTAACTATTATGCTGCCTTCCCTACCGAATTAGTTAAAGCTGCGATGATTGATGGCGCTAGTTTCTTTGGTATTTTCTGGCGTATTTTATTACCCAGCTCTGGCCCGATTATTGTGGTTACTGTCATTTGGCAATTTACCAATATTTGGAATGACTTCTTATTTGGTGCGTCATTTGCCGCCGGAGAAGGTGCGCCTATGACCGTAGCACTCAATAACTTGGTCAGTAGTTCAACAGGTGTCAAAGAATATAACGTGGATATGGCGGCTGCGATGATTGCTGCATTGCCCACTCTGCTCGTTTACATCGTAGCAGGACGCTATTTCGTGCGTGGCTTAATGGCTGGCTCGGTTAAAGGTTAGAGGATAAAAACAATGGCTTCTTTAGAAATCCGCAATGTATGCAAATCCTACGGCAGCGTTGACGTTTTAAAAAATATTAATATTTCGATTGATCACGGTGACTTCTTAGTATTAGTTGGCCCTTCGGGTTGTGGTAAATCAACTTTGCTGAGCATGATTGCAGGCTTAGATGAGATTACCTCAGGTGAACTGATCATCGATGATGAGGTAGTGAATAATAAACACCCTTCGCAACGTGATATAGCCATGGTGTTCCAATCCTATGCGCTTTATCCCAATATGAGCGTGGAAAAGAATATTGCTTTCGGCTTAGAAATGCGCGGTGTGCCTAAAGCTGAGCGCGACAAAAAGGTCGAAAGTGTCTCTCAAATGCTGCAAATTGGTCCCCTACTCAAGCGCAAACCCGCTCAACTTTCAGGCGGTCAACGTCAACGGGTGGCCATGGGACGCGCTTTAGTGCGTGAACCTAAAATCTTCTTATTTGATGAACCACTATCGAACCTTGATGCCAAACTGCGTGTTGACATGCGCACTGAAATCAAAAAGCTGCATCAGCGTCTGGGCGCTACTATTGTGTATGTGACCCATGATCAGATTGAGGCGATGACCTTAGCCACGCGCATTGCGATTATGAAGGCGGGGATATTGCAACAACTAGGGACTCCTCAAGAAGTTTACGATACCCCTAATAATGTATTCGTTGCTAGCTTCATGGGTTCACCTTCTATGAATCTAATACCTGCTACCTTAGTAGCCCATCAAAATGGTATAGCGGCGCGTTTAACCACTCACGGTAATAATGACTTATTGCTACCTTTCCCCAATCCTGAGCATTATAAGTCGTGGGTGGATAAGGCCGTCATTTTAGGTATTCGTCCTGAAGCGATTACCGATGTTAGCAGTGCCGAACCGAATAATCCTTGGGTATTCCAAGCGGATTGTTTAGTCGATGTCACAGAACCTACGGGTGCTGATGTCTATGTGCTCACTACCTTAGGTGGTAAAGAAATTGTGGCACGTATGCGCTCTAACTGCGGGGCAGTAGTAGGACAAAAAGCACCTTTTGCTTTCAATATGGCTAAAGCGGTGTTATTTGATCCCCAAACAGAAAATCGTATTTAGAGCGCATCTAGTGCCTAAAATTATAACTATAGACTAAATACGTTATCACGAGGTGGTACTAGGTATTAGTACTACCTTGCTCAATCATTCATTAGTTCGAGTGGGAGGAATACTATTATGACTTTTGGTTTCGGTTTAATCGGTGCTAGCAATATTGCTCAAGCCCATATGATTGCAGCTATTCGCAGCCAACCTGATTGTGAAGTCGTATCGGTTTATAGCTCTCATCCAGAACGAGGCTTTGAATATGCGAAAACCAATCAAATCCCTCACTCCGCTAATACCCTTGAAGATTTACTTAGCAATCCTGCGGTACAGGCTGTCTATATCAGCACGACCAATGAATTACATTATGAGCAAACCCTAGCGGCGGCTAAAGCAGGTAAGCATATTTTATGTGAAAAGCCCTTAGCCATGACACTTGATCAAGCGCGGCGCATGATCAAAGTATGCCAACAGCATAATGTGGTCTTAGCCACTAATCATCATTTACGTAATGCGGCTAGCCACCGTACCATGAGGCGCTTAATTAGTGAGGGCGCTATTGGTCAACCGATTGCCGCACGCGTTTTTCATGCGGTTTATTTACCCGAACACTTACAAGGCTGGCGTCTCACTAATCCTAATGCGGGTGCGGGAGTAGTTTTAGATATAACCGTGCATGATGTTGATACCTTGCGTTTTGTACTGAATGCTGAGCCTGTGGAGGTCACGAGCCTTACCCAACATTTTGGTATGGGATCAGGCGTGATTGAAGACGGTGCTATGGCGATTTTCCGTTTTGATAATGGCGTGATTGCTCAAACGCATGAAGGCTTTACTACTAAATACGCAAGTAATGGTTTTGAAGTTCACGGGACAGAAGGCTCGCTCATTGCCAAGCGTGTGATGCAACAAGCACCTATGGGCGAGGTGATGTTGCGTAATGCGGAGGGCGAGCAATTTATCCCCTTACAACATGAAAACCTTTATGAAGTTGGGATGCGTCGTTTTATGGGCGCGGTCAATGGCAAAGATACACCTGCTGCGACCGGTGAAGATGGTTTTGCCTCTTTAGCGGCTGCTTTAGCGTGCTTAGACTCCGCTAATAGTCGTCAAACAGTTGCTATCCCTAGCTTTAAGAGTGCCGCACTATGACCCTTCCTAATTTTGTTAGTCGCCGCTTTTTAGAACAACATATTCAAACCACTTTAAAATTTTACGCACCGAATGTATATGATGCTCAGGGTGGTTTTTTCCAGCATTTCCGTGATGATGGCTCGATTTATGATTATGAGACGCGCCATTTGGTCAGCAGTACGCGCTTTGTATTTAATTATGCTATGGCTGCGCGTTATTTTAATGAACCTCAGTATCTGCCTTGGGTACAACACGGTCTGGACTATTTGCACCAAAAACACTTACAACCCTCCGGTGGCTTTGCGTGGCTACTCAAAGGTGATCAAGTTCTAGATGCGACTAATCATGCCTATGGGCTAGCTTTTGTTATTGTTGCCGGAGCTACTGCCCTCCTCGCTGGTGTAGAAGACGGGCGCAAAACCATTGAAGCAGGCTGGAACCTATTAGAGCGCTATTTTTGGGATGATGAGTATCAGCTTTATAAAGACGAAGCCTCACCTGATTTTAGCGTAGTTGCTCCCTATCGCGGTCAAAATGCTAATATGCATGCGTGTGAGGCCATGCTGTGGGCCTATGAAGCCACCAGCGAAAAACGCTTTTTAGATCGCGCTGAAACTCTAGCGCGAGCCATTACCCTGCGCCAAGCTGAAAAAGCTAATGGTTTAGTATGGGAGCATTACGACGCTCAATGGGAAGTCGATTGGAATTATAATCGAGATAATCCTAAACACTTATTCCGTCCTTGGGGCTTTCAACCCGGACATCAAACCGAATGGACCAAGCTATTATTAATCCTCAATCGCCATCGTCCTCAAGATTGGTTAATCCCTCGTGCGCGTGCGCTTTTTGACGAGTCATTAGCCAAAGCATGGGATGAGGTTAATGGCGGGATTTGCTATGGCTTCGCACCCGATGGCTCTATTTGTGACGGTGATAAATACTTTTGGGTACAAGCCGAAAGTTTTGCGGCGGCGGCCTTATTGTATCAAGCCACTCAAGATCCTCAGTATTTGGCTTGGTATGAAAAAATCTGGGCTTATAGTTGGCAGCATATGATTGATCATCAGTATGGCGCATGGTTTAGAATCCTGACCCAAGATAATCAAAAATACGATGACCTCAAATCCCCCGCTGGTAAAACCGATTATCATACGATGGGTGCTTGTTATGAAGTGCTACGTGGTATGCGTTTAGCCCCCTAAATCGTTATCTTCTTCTATTAAGTACTTGGTATTACAACGAATACTAAGTACTTCATTTCCTCACCACTCACCACTTATTCTCAGCCATCCATGCCTTTGGTATGGCTATATGTATCGTTTATAGATTAATAGATTTTTAATATATAAAGGCAGTGCTAGCGTATTAGTTAAGTTAATGACTTGCCGCATTAATACTTATCAACCGTTATACGAGTAGCAACTGCATGATAATCAATAATTTTTCCAAGCTAAGCACCTATAAATTAGGTTTAGCATTAAGCTTAAGTCTCGTATTAGGCTTAAGTGGCTGTAATAGTGGTGGATCTAGCACCTCAGAGCCTAGCAACCAACCGCCTAACCAATTACCTACACCCAACCCCAATAATGCACCGACTGCTAATGCTGGAGCGGATGTGACCGTCATCACTAAGCAAGCAGTGACTTTAGATGGTGGCCAAAGTACTGACGCTGATGGCAGAATTGTAAGCTATACATGGCGTCAAATCTCAGGTCCAACGGTACAATTAACTAACACTACCAGTAACCAGTTGCAATTTACTGCACCTGATGTCACCACAGATCAAACACTGACCTTTGAATTAACCGTACAAGATGATGCGGGCGCACGCGCCACTGATAGTATTGCCGTGTTAGTCAAAGCACTCACAAATGTCCCTCCTATTGCTAAAGCGGGACTGGATCAACAGGTTGATAGTAATACGCCCGTGATCTTAATAGGTGGCGGTACTGATGCTGATGGCACGATAGTCAGTTATCAATGGACGCAAATTAGTGGTCCTACTGTGACGCTCAGTAATGCCAACCAAGCTTATACTACCTTTACTGCACCTACTGTAACGGCGTTAACTGATTTACTGTTTGCTCTTAAGGTCACCGATGACAAGGGTGCTAGCCATACTGACTTTGTTATTATTCGAGTCAAACCTTTAGCGGTCATTCCTAATCCACAAGTACAAATTACCCCCATTGATCCCGACGGTGCATTACTTAAATGGCAATTGATTTCTGGGATTAGCAAATACTTCATTTGCCAAGCCCAAGAATCCATTTTGGATGTAACAAAGTGCACTACTTATAAGCTGGGCAAATGGATTCCAGTAGCTGATGCAACTAGCTATCAAGCGACTCAATTACGCATGAATGAAACTACTTATTTCCGTGTGGTCGCTGAAGATGCCAATGGTAAACGTAGTTCAGGTAGCACTGAAGTAAAGATCACTCCGATCTTAGCTAAGCCCACCTTATCTTTAAATGATACGGGTGTAACCTATTGCCTCGATCAACCCAATAATGTCTGTAGCACACTCGATAAGAGTTTCTTACTACAAGATGCGTTTGCAGGACGTGATTTCACTCATAATAACGATAGCGATGGTCATGCAGGCTTTAGCTTTACCAAATTGAGTGCTCAAGGCACAGCCCTAGCCGCGAATGCTACGAGCTGGAACTGCGTCCAAGACAATGTGACAGGCTTAGTGTGGGAAAACAAAACCACTAAAGGTGACGGTGGTTTGCATGATCAAGACTACACCTTTATCGAAAAGCAAATTGCGCAACCCGTAAATTGCCCCACCTGTGCCATTGCTCAATATGTAGCGGCTGTCAATAAGGCAGGCTATTGCGGCTTTAACGACTGGCGTGTGCCTAGTGCTTTTGAGCTGCGCTCGATTATGGACTACAGCTATATGAAAAACACAGATGTTTTAGTCGATAGCAAGTACTTCCCTGAGATTAAAAACACGGATGTCTATGTAACAAGTACACCTTCGCACTATTACAACTTTACTCAGCCCGTAGTGCTCGCCTTTGACTATATAGAAGAGCGCGACTTTTTTGCCAATACCCCGCTCACCAGTACTGCCTATAAAGTACGCCTAGTGCGCTCTGCAACCACCTCTGCAACCAAATAAGATCCCTATAGGAGAACTATTGATGAAAACCTTTAATTATTTAATCCTAAGCGGTATCTTAATGACTAGCACAGTACAAGCCGCTGACTGCCCTACTGCACCGAATGTAGGCGTCAGTATCACCACACCAACCAGTGATTTTATTCTGCAAGGTCCGGTAGCGATTCATAAAAAAACCGGACTGATGTGGCAACGTTGTATGGTAGGTGAAGTCTTTTCTGACAATAATACGCTCGATACCAACGACGATAGTTGTACTGGCAACCCCATCGAGGCAGGTATGGCTGAGGCATACACTCTAAGCCAACAAGCAGTGGCAAACTATACTGACTGGCGCCTACCCAATATTAAGGAGCTTTACAGTATTGAGGAGGAGTGCCCTTCGTTAGATGGACATTTAATCAATCTAACGGTATTTCCGGTTTCAAGCGCGAATCGTAGTGCGGATAAAATACCTGTTTTATGGTCCAGTACTAATTTGGTTATGACCAAACAAATTATTAATCCTAAAAGCACTTTAGTAGCCCTGCGTTTAGTGCGTGAGGTTAAACCAATAGCCACACCCACCGCTAACTAAACACTGAGTTAGCTGAGGTAGCATCAACTAAGTACTTGAGTGAAAATTATCGGGTATTGCTGGAGCAGTCTTGGCGGCAGGGATGCCGCCTTGAAGCGTACCAGGATGTATTCACAGCGACTGTGGAAGGAATGCTCGATAACTTTTGAACGACTACTTACCTCAGCGTCAAGTAGTTATATCCCAGTAGCTCTAGCTAAAGACTAATTTTAGCCCCTAATACCTGCATAAACTTACTCAAACAATTGGGATAAGTGAAGCAGCAGCCCCCCAATCCACTAGAATTTTAGGCTAAAGTACTCCCATCTTGAGCTGTCAGTGATTGCTAGACCAGATCACTATTTAGCACGTTTTTAACATTTATAGTGAATTTACATCTTGGTTAAAAAATTTTTAATCAAAGCAATATTAACACTGTTTATTAGTTACATTAGATGTTAGATTGCCGCCTTTTATAACTAAGACATGGAATAAACTGATGCTGAAACAACTATTATCAATAACCACTCTCGTCTTGTTAAGTATTGCTTTTACTGGTTGTGCCACTATTACACGCGGTACAGAGGAAGCTCTAGTCGTAGAATCTGATCCAGCTGGGGCTGATGTTAAGTTATCTAATGGTATGGTAGGCAAAACACCAACCAGTTTTATGGTGAAGCGCAAAACTAATTTAGTAGTTACTGTCAGCAAAGCTGGTTATCAAACAGCAACTATTAATGTGAATTCACAAATTGCTCAATCAGGTGGCGCTGCGATGGCTGGCAATATCATTTTTGGGGGAGTGATTGGTGCGGCTGTAGATTCCAGTAATGGAGCTACTCGTGAGCTGAAACCTAATCCTGTTAAAGTAAAGCTCAATCGTCTATAAATTAATGCGCATTAAGGAGAGCTAATAGACTCTCCTTAAACAATATCAGACCTTATCCCTGCCAAAACTCATTGGTCATACTACTCTCAAATAAAGCTATCAAGCGCTCGGCATCAACACCTAAACAGGCTTTTTGCTTAGGTCGATGATTCCAATTTTTTAGCGCATACGAGGACAAACCATGTCTATCCATAATCGTTTGCCCCATAGCCACGCCTTCAGTCGCAACACAAATACTCCCCTCAAGCGTTTGAAATAAAGTCGGATCTATGACATAGGCTACTGCGGAAACATCATGCCCATAGCAACCTTTAATGCCCCGAATACTGCCGTAAAAGCGCATATAGAACTGCACCGCATCATGCATGAATTGCCCAACACGGGAGTTACCATCACGAATACGCTCAAATAAAGCCTGATCTAATACCACTTGATGAGTCACATCTAAACCCACCATCGCCACCGACCAAGGTGCGGCCATTACGCGCTCGGCGGCATGCGGGTCACAAAAAATATTCGCCTCCGCTACTGGAGACACATTACCATCACGTTCAATAACGCCCCCCATAATCACCACTTGCTTTACTAAATGGGCAATCATTGGATTGAGCTGCAAAGCAGTCGCTAAATTGTCGAGTGGACCAATCGCTATCAGGGTAATTTCGTGAGGATGTTTTAAAATCTGCTCTACGATAAAGGCGGGTGCAGGCTGGGCAAGCGCTTGAGTTTTAGGGGCTGGTAAATGCAAATTGCCAAAACCATCAGTGCCATGCACAAAATCAGGAAAGGGGGGAGTAGATAAAATCCAAGGGCTAGCGCCTCCTTGAGCGACTGGGATATGGCTGGCTTGTGCCATTTCCAATAACGTTAAAGCATTACGGGTTGCTTGCTGTACCGCCACATTCCCAAAGGTAGTGGTAACACCTATTAAATCAATCGCAGGATGCGCTAAAGCCGTAAATAGTGCCATCGCATCATCAATTCCCGGATCAGTATCTAAAATCACCTTATGACTCATGCCAACACCTCTTCTAAGCTCGGAATACTTTGTGCCGCCCCGACTCGTTGTACACACAGCGCTGCTGCTTTACAACCTAGCTCTAAAGCATATTGAATACCGCGTCCCTGACTTAAAGCAGCTAAAGTAAAACCAATAAAAGTATCACCCGCAGCCGTAGTATCCACCGCTTTGACGGGTAAGGCAGGGACTTCAATCACTTGATACTGATCTACCCATACTGCTCCTTTCGCCCCAAGCGTCACAATCACTGCTAGTGCTGGATAATGAGTCGTTAGGCGCTCAGTCACTTGGCTCAAATCAAAATGCTCTAATTGTAATAGCTGCAACACTTCTACCTCATTCACGACTAATAAACTAAGTGACTCTAAGGGTAATTGTGCTACCGCTTCGGTCATAGGTGCGGGATTAAAGGCGACCTTTAAACCGTGTTGTGCCGCCAATGACATCATTTCAGCGGTGCAACTACATTCATTTTGTAACAGTAACCAATCGCCTTTTTGCGCTTCTGTTAATAAATGAGGTAACTCTTGCGGTTGAAAAGTATGGTTAGCGCCTGCATACAGAATAATGCAATTTTCTGCCTGATCATCCACTTGAATAATGGCATGACCACTCGGCGTATTAGTCGCTGCAACCAAATGACAATCAACCCCAAAGCTCTCAAGGCGCTCTAGTACCCATTGATCATTCTCACCATAACGCCCGATATGACGCACCTTAGCTCCAGCACGAGCTAAAGCCACTGATTGATTAGCGCCTTTACCCCCCAATAAGGCTTGGTACGATGAGCTTGCGAGGGTCTCACCGGGTTGTACCAAATGCGGCACTCGATAGACATGATCAATATTAATCGAACCATAATTAAAAATAGTCATTTATGATACTTTCCTAGCTAAGTCCAAGCGCATCAGATTAAAGGATTCGTCTCCCTCTAGCACTAAGTTATCACTTACTGCTTAGTAGGAATTATTTTTAAAGCACTTATCTGTTTTAGCTCACTTATTTATTGATAAAAATTCTCAAGCAAAAATAGTATTCTTAGTCTCTGTACACGACAAAACCACTAACTTATTGATTTAGCATGTTTGTCATGGAGATGGTGAAAGTCCACCGCTCCTATGTTTTACTCTCTAGTTACCACACAGGAGAGCAAAATGGATCTGAGCGATGGACTACGTGACAGTTTAAAAGCCCACTTGAGTTGGGGCAAGCCCCGTTTGGATTGTTTTGTGGGAATGCTGCATACTTTGCTGAGTGCGCGACAAATGAATTTGGCGTTGTTGGCGGTACACATAGATTCTGACACCGACATTGGTTCCCGCTATCGACGGATGCAACGCTTTTTTAGCCAAGTGTTCTTTAATTACAATGACATTGCCCATTTTCTTATGGGAATGTTCGCCTTTAGTGGTCAACAATACTACCTCACACTCGACAGAACCAACTGGAAATGGGGCAAATCCAACCTCAATCTCCTGACTTTGGCGGTTGTTTACCAAGGTGCGGCTATCCCCGTTTACTGGATGGTGTTGAACAAACGCGGTAATTCTAACCAACGTGAACGTATTGCCCTGCTGCAACGATTTATCAGCCAATTCGGGCGCAACAACATCTTGGGTGTGTTGGCTGACCGTGAGTTTATTGGTGGTCAATGGTGGAAGTGGTTGTCTTCCAAAGAGATTCCCTACTTGATTCGTATCAAGGGTAATCAGTTGATGACCGACAAACACAAAAAAGAGGCGCATGTCCGCTCGCTGTTTGCCAACCTCAAGCCGGGTAAACGGCGCGTTCTCCGTCACCGTCGCGACGTTAGCGGGGAATGGGTTTGGCTCAGTGGCTCAAAGCTGCCCAGTGGTGAGTTGTTGATTATCGCCAGCAACCACTACACGGCTGATCCCATTGGCACTTATCGGCTACGTTGGGAAATTGAAAACCTGTTCCAATGCTTGAAAGGGCGTGGTTTTCACATGGAAGCCACTCACTTCACCAAACCCCTCGCATCAAAAAGATGATGGCGTTGCTTGCCATTGGCTTCTGTTGGGCGCACAAAGTCGGCGAATGGAAGGAAAAAGCCGTCAAGCCTTTGAAGACGAAAAACATGGACGCAAAGAGCAAAGTGTCTTCCGTTACGGCTTGGACTACTTGACCGATTTATTGAATGGAAGGGTACGGGAAAAAGTGGATAGGCTTAGGCTGCTGCTTCTGTTCCTTTGTCCACCACAATTCATGGCGATCGAGGATGGACGGATGAAACTCAGGCGATTTTCTTTTGAAAAAGATTCAATGAGTTAAGCGAATTGTCGTGTACAGAGATTCTTAGTATTATTTTTCAAACAAGCCTATAAGCCCCTCTAAGTTTCAAGTGTCTCTCTGTACCGCCCTTCAAGATAACCGCTCCACTCAGCTAACTGATCTAGGACAGCTAAGGTTCAGCCCCCCTAAGCAAATAAATAATTTTAATTGACTTCAGCTAATGCAAGATAGATTAAACCATTCAATCGCAACAAGATATTAGTTTTCCGTTAGTCCTAGTTTTTAACATAAATCGTACTTATTCTATTATAATCACTCCCTAATAATAAAAATTAATTGATAGATACATCTAGGCGAGTTTTTTATGGCAGAAATGATGAGCCTCATCTTAGTGATAGGAATTATTAGCTATCTGGCAAGCTTCTTATTGTTATGGCTATCCAGAGACGTAGCAGATACTCCTCAAGGGGTAGACTCTTGGCGACTAGCCGCTTTAGCAGGTGCTATCGGCTATATGGGTCTATTGTTTTATAATGCCACCTACCCCAAACATGCTGAGCTTATTTATAATATAGCCTTGTTATTCTGGGCAGTATTTTTGTATATTGGTGGGCATCATCGACTAGAAAAACCTGTACGCCAAGAGTTTTTACTGTATCTTACTGGTACAGTAGCCTCTCTCCTGATGGCTTTTAGCCTTGTCTGGCCTATGTTCTTTGTGTCTAATACTATTCTAGCTCTTTATATTGGTGTGCTCAATTTACATTTAGGCTATATCTTTATTAAAGAAAATAAAGAAAAAAGAATCGTGCGCAATATTTTAGGAGCTTGTTTAATCACCAGTGGACTGCACTGGTTTGACTATCCTTTCTTTAGATATAATCCTGTCGTTGGACCATTTGGCTTTCTACTTTGCTCAACTTTATCTATTATTATTACCACTTTAGTAGTTAAAATCGTCTTAAAAGATTTCTACGAGAAAATGCGGGCGGCTGAACAGAAAGCCATCAATCAAGCTTTTCATGATCCACTGACAGGGGTTCATAACCGAGCTTATTTAGAGCAACAATTTCCTAGATTCCTGCAAGAAACCAAAGCTCGGAATCAAGATCTTGCTCTAGTATTTTGTGATCTTAATAAATTTAAAGCCATTAATGATACCTATGGTCATCACGTAGGTGATATGGCATTGACTATTTTTGCTAAACGTATCCGCTCTGCTGCTAGGCAAGATGATTTAGTGATACGCCTTGGTGGGGATGAGTTTGTTATCTTACTAGGTCAATTGGAATACGCTAATTATCAATTAGTTACCGAGTTTATTACTCGTTTAGTCACTAATATGATGCATCCGATGACTATTGACGGTATCCAACATACTTTATCTAGCAGTATTGGTGTGTCTTATTTATCCAAGCATGGTGATAACTTGGAGCAACTACTAGAATTTGCTGATCAGGCTATGTATGCCGATAAAATGATGCGTAAGCGTAATGAGCTGTCTGCACAAATCAAACCCATAACTTTACCCTCTCAATTATCAGCAATAAATACTCATGAAGAAAAAAGCCACTCTATTTAATTAAACTAATAGTACCAATTTAGGTTTTAATTAATAAAAAATAACATCTTTTACACTTGCAAGCATAATAGAAATCGCAAAAGGTTTATAATTAAATTTACTTTAGGACGGCTATAAAAACTCGTAATTTCTCTTGACTAGACTTAATTCAATACAATAAGTCTGGTCAATAAGGAGAACTATATTTATGAGTGATTTAGCACAACTGGACCCGCGCTTTTTTCGATCTACTGATGACAAAAATCATCTTCTAGAAAAATCAAACCCTATTATTACCACCAAAAAACTTACCTTCCATTTGTTAAATCAATTATTATATGGTGATATATTAGCCATAAGAATTCCTGATTTTTACTCTATTGACCAATGTCAAATATTACAAAGCAATCTAGATCAACACTCTAACAAAATCAGCAAATATGATAATGCTCCAGAGCTTGATATTTATCGCTTTGGTCTCTCCTACTTTGAAACTCGTTTTAATGCTAAATTAATTGATCAATATTTTAGACAAGCACATTTTCATTTATATGACATGGATCAGCTCTGTCAGCCTGCCGCTAATCCCTTACGGGACTTTTTACAGGTTTTAGATCAAGCTTGGCCGCATGGTGCTAAACCGCAGCAATTATCAGATAAATTAATGATGCCCGGACTGATAAGAATTTTGCATGAGCACCAAGCCTTCTCACCGCATCAAGATTTACTCCATCGTGATATACCCCAACTGCCCAAGCATGAGCACCCTATTAGCCAACTAGCAATTAATCTATATATACAAAACTTCCAAACTGGTGGGGAGTTGGAGTTATGGGATTATGCCCCTGACGATGAGGTCGCTAATACACTGTATACAGGCACACATGACTTTTATGACCGCGCCAAACTGCCTCCAGTAGCTGCTACCCTAACGCCACAGGCAGGCGAATTGATCTTATTTCAATCTAGTAAAGTACATGCTGTTAATAAGGGACAAGGTGGCAAACGGATCGCTTTTTCCTGCTTTTCGGCTTTTCGTGGTATCAATAAACCCCTAAGCTATTGGATTTAAAGGCTTTAATTTCAAATAAAAAGCCGTTCTAAAGACTAGCCTTAGAACGGTTCTACACGAAGTACTTAGAGGAAGGAAATTAGATAATATTTAACAAACCACTTAACAGACTGCCTAAACCACCTAAGGAGTTATTTGCACTGCCAGCCGTGGTGCTCGTAGTAGTGCCGTGATTATGACTCGTGGTTACACTGGTATTGGGTTGAGCTGTACTGGTATAGCTAAAACCCCCTTGCAGTGCGGGTTGGGTTTGATAATAGCCCCCATTACTCATGGCGTTGTAATTAAAACCACCACTCCAAGGGGACATAGTGTAATAACTGCTATTGAGCACGCTAGGTTGTGTCAGATAGCTGAAATTCATAGGCATGGGTTGAAAACCATAATAGTTAAAGCCGGAAGAGCTAGGATATTGGGTACTTAGGGAATAACCACTATTTAAACCTGTTAAGCCATTCAAACCACTCAAGCCTGTTAATCCACTTAATCCTGTGTAGCTGCCTGTTAAACTAGGCTGCGTATAGGTATAGTTACTTGTCACAGTGGGACGTGTTGTGGTAGTAGTGGTGCTAGCTCCGGTAGACGCAGAACCACCTGACCCACCGCCTAAAATCCCACCTAGTAAGCCACTAGCGATATTCATTACTGGACTTAATAAACCACCTAATAATCCGCCGCCACTTCCTGAGCTAGAAGAAAATAAGGAACCTAAGCCACTAGCGCTGGATTGTGTACTGCTCGAACCGGAAACACTGCTATTACCAGTTAAGCCGCCGAGTAAGTTAGTAATTAAGCTGAGTGACATGTTATCTACCTCTATAAATCTTTTTCATTTCAATTAGTTGTTTTGATTACAGCTTGGTATTGAGTGGCTGTTTTCTATAGAGAGCAGTATGTCAAAATCAGTAGGGCTTTGAATATCGCCATCATGATAAAGTGATTTTATTGATTGATAAACCGGAACGACGAGTGGATTAAGGCTAGGAACGGTCTGTGACTTTAGGGTTCATCTAGATAGTTATTAAAAGCATTACTGAGCCAACGCTTGGCGTATATTACCTCTTGCCTTTATTAAACGCTCACGGGCGACAGATGGCTCTAAGTGTGTTAGTAATGACACGATAGCGGCTTTAACATTATGATCGGCTGCACCTAACACTCGTTGTGCACTCATCTGATCAGCGCCTGTTGCAGCCATAACAATACGCAGCGCCCGTTGTGCTAATTTGTGATTGGTCGGCTGCATATCGACCATGAGATTGCCATACACCTTATGCAGCTTCACCATAATGGCACTAGATAAGGTGTTTAATGCTACCTTTTGTGCGGTTCCCGCTTTAAGGCGTGTGCTACCAGCAATCACCTCTGCACCGGTTGCCAATAAAACACCAATTTCTGCCTCATTGATAAGAGCTGTATTAGGATTATTAGCTATACCAATAGTGAGAGCACCTAGGCTACGTGCATGATATAAGGCACGCACCGTAAACGGAGTTTTACCCGAAGCCGCAAGCAAAATAACCACATCCTGTGCTTTAAGCTCAATAGCCGTTAAAGCCTGAAGCGCTGACTCGGTATCATCCTCCGCTCCCTCCACTGCTTTTAAATAAGCACTGATACCCCCTGCCATCACACCGACAGCACGCTCAGCAGGCCAAGAAAAGGTCGGTAATAATTCTGTGCTATCTAATACTCCTAAACGTCCCGACGTACCCGCTCCCACATAGATCAAGCGCCCCCCCTGCTCTAAACGCTGAACTGCCGCATCTACGGCTTGAGCGATTGCAGCCTGCGCATGCTTAACCACTTGAATTGCCAAGAATTGATCATCAATAAAGGTACTTACTAAGTTATCGGTAGTCTGTAAATCTAGCTCAGAGTACTTAGGGTCAATCGCTTCAGTATTCATATAATACCTAGTAACTTATAATGGACACTTCGCTTATACGCCGCGCTAACCCACAATAGACTTAATACTGACCTTTACACTTAATGACCAATGTATGAATAAGACAAATGGTAGACCCTCCATACTAAAACCACCTCTATACTCAATTCTTAGCCTAATCACAGGAAATTCTATATGGGTGGTCAAGCCTTAAAAAACACAGTTACTCGCCGTTATGAACGTGCTGAGTATGAGGCACTGTGCACACAAGTGCTCAACCAACTACGCATTGACTTTCCAGAGCGTAAAATCGCCGCCATTCCAGCCTATCGAGCCAAAACCTCATTTGGTGACCTAGATATTCTCATGGATACCGATCAACTCACGATTCATTTGAGTGACTATATTAAAACTCGCTTTCAGCCCAATGAATTAGTACGTAATACTAATGTCTACTCCTTTGACTATCAGCAATTCCAAATTGATATTATTGGTTCACCCCATGAGGATTTTGATATTTCATTACACTATTTTGCATGGAATGATCTAGGCAATATTATCGGTAGGCTCTATCATAAAATGGGATTTAAATACGGACATGATGGACTAACTCTGATTGTACGTGATGGCAATAATATATTAGGGGTCATTAGCCTCTCCAAAGATATTAAAACCATATTAGCATTTGCCGAACTAGATCGTGAGCTTTTTTTGCAAGGGTTTGATACTCTAGAGGATATTTTTCGTTTTGCTGCTTCCTCGCCTTATTTCAATAAAGCTATTTATTTATTAGACAATCGTAACCATGCTTCACGCATCCGCGATAAAAAGCGCTCTACTTATAATGCCTTATTAAAATGGTTAGACACTCAAGATCATTTAAATGCTTATCCTTGGGATACTCTGCGTGAGCATGGGGGTAGACAGCTTAAAGAGCAGTTTTTACAACGCGCCTTTGAGTGGTTTCCGCATGCTAAACCTCAATATGAGCAACTATTAGCTCTCAATGAACAACGTAAGCGTGTCCATGAAAAATTTAATGGTGAACTGATACAAAGCTGGATAGGTTTAGAGGGCAAAGCATTAGGGGCTTTTATGAAGTATTTGCGTGAACAAGGCAATGCAGAACAGCAGGATTTTATTCAATGGCTAGATACTCATGATTTGGTCTACATTAAAGAATGGGTATTAGCTCAATATCAAACTTACTCAGACTTTTAAGAACTTATTAGCTAGTAAGTACTCTATCCTGATAGCAATTTAGGTTAAATTCATTTAAATGATTTAACCACTTCTATACCGAGTCGGCATATACTCTTCTTAATCAACATCACTAGGGTAATGAGTAATGAAACAATGGCTATTATTAATAGTGGGGGTACTGATGATGTCACACGCTCAAGCCACTTCGCTGGAACCCATTCGAGAATTGCCTAAGTGGGATGAGTTTCCTGCGCAACTGCAAGAAATTCCAAGCCAAGCCCCCGCTACTGAAGAACTCTCCATTACTCAGCCCGAATTATTAACACCCGAACAAACTAAAACTCTACTAGAACGTTTACCGCCTCTGCCCAAAGCAATCACAACAGAATTTAAATTACCTAACCAGCCTAAACCTGTTCCAGCCACTCCAGTTACTAATCAACCGTTCCCAGCCTCCGAAGCCGCTTCAATCGCGCCCCCAGCCACTCCTAAAGTAACTGAACTCAATGTGTTACGCTTTAGTCCTAGTGGTGATGAGTTAGACTCAATCAAGCAAGTCAGTATTACTTTTAATCAGCCGATGGTGGCTGTGACCTCAGGGGAGGATGCCTCAGCACAATCCGCGCCTGCACAGTTATTACCTAAAATAGAGGGCGAATGGCGTTGGCTAGATACTAAAACGCTAGTCTTTACCCCTAAAGCAGAGCGTTTACCCCTAGCAACCAGCTTTAAATTGATTGTTCCTGCTAATACCCCCTCTGCTAATGGTGATGTGTTAAAACAAGCCTTTAATGCTAGTTTTAGCACTCCACCCGTGGCAATCAGCAATGTCTACCCTAATGGTGAGCGCGTCGCTTTACAGCCCTTATTACTCTTAAATTTTAACCAACGCATTAACCCTAAAACGCTGTTACATAGCCTGCAATTGCAGGTGGCTGGCAAAAATATAGAACTGCAATTAGTGTCTGAGAGTGAAATACAGGCTGATAAAACCTTGCAAGAGCAAGTCAAAAACTTACCTCAAGATCAATGGTTAGTGGTCAAACCTGCTCGACCTTTAGCTAAAGATACTGCATTTAAGCTGGTACTCAACAAGGGGGCTAAATCGGCGGAAGGTTCACGGGTCAGTAGTCAAGCGCAAACGTTTGAGTTTAAAACCTATGGTGATTTAGCGATTACCAGTGCCAGTTGCAATGGGGACAATAACTGCCAACCTGCGACACCCTTTAGTTTTGAACTCTCGCACCCGTTGGCTAATGATCTCAACCTAAAAGACTGGATTAGTATTGAGCCTGCTTTAGCTCAATTTGAGATAGACAATTATGGAACGTATCTGACTATTCGTGCGGACACTCAGCCACGCACTACTTATAAGGTTACATTTAAACAAGGCTTATTAGATACCTACGGTCAAAAGCTAGCTAAGAACTTAGTGACTACTTTTAAGATTGCCGATTATTTACCACAATTAGGTATGAATGAGGAGCGCCTCATTACGCTTGATCCTAGCGTCCCCCCTCAATTTACTTTTATCAGTCGCAATTTCCGCAATGTGAAATGGCGTGTACAGCAAGTCGCCCCCCAAGATTGGGCAGCCTATGAAAAATTACGCAATGAGACTGATTTAAGTGCTGAAACACTCCCTACCCTCCCCGGCAAAACGGTCGCCGAGCAAGTGATTGCGCTCACCGATAAAGTCAATGAAACCGTGATTAAAACCATTGACCTAGCCCCTTGGCTCACAGCGGGTAAAACCGGACAATTGATCGTGTTACTAGAGGAAGGTGAGCCACTGGTTAAACTACCAAGCCCTGAAAATAGTGAACCTAGTCCAGTGCAGAAATTGCGCTTAATGACTTGGCTACAAGCCACTCAAATTAGTCTTGATACACGTAGCGATGATCAGCAGTTACTCGCATGGGTAGCACAACTCGCTAATGGTCAGCCACTACCTCAAGCGCAAGTACGCTATGTGCACAATCAGCAAACGACTAGCGCTACGAGTGACACTCAAGGCTTAGCCCTACTAACTAAACCCACTATGACTCCCTCTACTGATACCGAGGAAGCAAATAGCTCATGGATAGAGGCTCAAGTCGGTGATGATATTGCCTTTTTGCCTTTAACGAATGAGCAATATATCCCCTATCTGCGCGGTATTCGCCCCCCCAACCCTACTATAACTAACGCTAATTGGCTTTGGCATGTGTTTGATGATCGCCAACTGTATCAACCTAACGAGCAAGTCCATATTAAAGCGTGGCTACGTGAACTCGATAGTAAGAGCCAGCTCGCCTTGCCTAAAGCTCAAACCGTGAGTTATCAAGTATTTGATGCCCAAGATAAATCTCTAGCAGAAGGTGAAACCAAAACTACTGCATTAGGCGGCTTAGATTTTGCCTTTACACTTCCCGAAGTGGTGGCATTAGGACCGGCACGGGTGGAATTGAAATTAACCGATACACCAGATAGTGCCGTCAGCTTCCAGCATAACTTCCAGATTCAAGAGTTTCGTACCCCAGAATTTGAGGTCAAAGTGACTAAAGTCTCCGAAGATACTGTGATCGGGAACGCGACCTTAGCAGCTCATGCAGAAGCTAAATACTATACAGGGGGCGGGCTAGCGAGTAGTGAAATCCGTTGGGAGGGGAAAATTACTAGCAGTTCCTATACTCCTCCGAATCAATCCGACTGGAGCTTTGGCATAACTCAGCCTTTCTGGGGACGTTATGAATATGAAGCGGGCGCATCTAGCTATCAAAATATCAGCGGCAAAACCGATACTAATGGTTTGCACACCTTACAAATAGATCTCCAAGCAAATAGCGTGCTGCCACTGACTGTAGAAGCAAGCGCCAGTATCAGTGATAAAAATAATCAAACGTATAGCGCTAGTACTTCATGGCTAGTCCACCCTGCTGCTCAGTATGTGGGTTTAAAGACCGAACGCTATTTCGTGGAGCAAGACCAACCTTTAGCCGTTGATCTGATTACCACTGATATTGAAGGTAGCGCTCAAGCACAACAGCCTATTGTAGTGGAAGCCGCGCGTTTAGAATGGTCAAACACGGCGTCTAAGCTCGAAAGCAAAGATATTCAAACCTGTACCGTACAATCCGATGCCAAAGGTTTAGCCCAGTGTAGCTTTAAAACACCTGTGGGTGGTCAATATGAGATCACTGCGACGACTCAAGACAAAGAGGGACGGCGTAATCTAAGCCGCATTACTCGCTGGGTAACAGGGGGTAAGATGAGCAATGAACTCCCCCCCAATACTAGCGAGCGTGTAGCCGCGCAAACGCTCCAACTGATTCCTGATAAACCTACTTATACTCCTAGTGATACTGCCCAGATTTCGATTCAAGCGCCTTTTGCTAATGCACACGGGGTAGCAACCATTGAACGTGAGGGGCTAGTTGAGCATTATCCTCTGGCGATACAGGGCACTAGCCATACCTTAGCCCTGCCTTTAAAGCCCGAATGGATGCCTAATGTGCATGTGAGCGTGGTATTACAAAGTAGCGTAGATAATAAACCTGTCTATGCTACTGGCACGACTGAACTGACTCTCTCCACCGCTGAGCGAGTATTAAATGTCACCGTGACACCTAAAGATAAAGTGGTGACTCCAGCCGCTGAAACTGAAGTCACGGTTGAAGTGCAACAAGCCAATGGTCAAGCCGCTACGAATACTGAAGTCTTAGTGATGGCAGTCGATGAAGCTATTTTAGCTTTAGCCAATTATCAATTAGCCAATCCTATTAATAGCTTTTACCCCACGCGCAACTCTGGAGTAGACGCCCAATACTTACTAGAAAATGTATGGTTAGAACCAAAAGCTGAACTCAAAGCCTCATCCCCCGCTATGCGCCCCATGATGCGAATGGCTGCACCTGCTACTGTAGTATCTGCGGTTATGGAAATGGGCAATTACAAAGGCTCCATTGAGGCCGATGCTATGGTCTATAACTACTCAACAGCAACTCCAACTTCGCCCCCTGGTCTCACCATACGTCAAAACTTCACACCCTTAGCTGCTTTTATTCCAAGCCTAAGCACTGATGATCAAGGGCGCGTCACGGCTAAACTTAAGTTACCTGATAATTTAACACGCTATCGCATTATGGCAGTGGCTGTTTCAGGCACAGACCACTTTGGCAGTGGCGAAAGTCAATTGACCGCTCGTTTGCCTCTCATGGTACGCCCTAGTGCACCGCGCTTTTTAAATTTTGGTGATCAATTTAATTTCCCCGTGCAATTGCAAAACCAAACTGACGAAGCCCTGCCTGTTCAGTTAGTGATGAATGCTGAAAACCTTGAACTACCTGCACAAGGTTATGCAGTCTCCATTCCTGCTAATCAACGCATACTGGTGCAATTCCCCACTAAACCCTTGAGTGCAGGTACAGCTTGGTATCAATTCGCAGCGGTCAGTCCCGATAAGGCTTATCAAGACGCAGCAAGAGGGCAAATTGCCGTTAATACCCCTGCCACCAGTGAAGCCTTTGCAACTTATGGAGTCATTGATCAAGGTGCTATCCAACAACCGATCAAAGCACCTCAAGATGTATGGGCACAATTTGGCGCCTTACAAGTGAGTACCTCATCGACCGCCATGCAGTCGCTCACCGATGCGTTCTTATACCTACATACCTATCCCTTTGAATGCACCGAGCAAGTGGCCTCTCGTATGTTAGCCACGTTAGCACTACAAGAGATGTTGCAAGCCTTTAATGTGCCCAATATGCCCAGCAAAGAGGCTATCGAGAAAAGTTTGCAGCGTGATTTGAATCTGCTCACACAGCGCCAAAACTATAGTGACGGAGGTTTTGCGCTGTGGAAATCCTATGGTGAGGTTTTCCCCTATGCCAGTTTGCATGCCTTACATGCTTTGATCCGAGCTAAGGCTAAGGGTTATGCCCTTAATGAGGAACGTTGGAATCAAGCGCTAGACTATGCTCGCAATATCAATAACTACTTAAATGATAAAAACTACTCAGCTACTACCCGTCAGTACCTAGTTGCTTATAGCTTATATATCCGTACTTTAATTGATGACTACGATGTTGAAAGTGCCAAAACACTGATTCAAGACGCAGGGGGTACAGATAAACTACCTACTGATGTACTTGCATGGCTCATGCCTATTATTGCCCATGACGCTAGTCTCAAACCGCTACTAGAGGAATTAACACTCGCGCTCATGAATCGGGTGAGTGAAACCGCATCAGGCGCTAGTTTTGGTGACAGTCATTTTGCGCAAAGTTATTTAGTACTCAGCTCTGAAACCCGCACTAATGCCCTAGTGCTCGATGCACTGATTAAAACCCAAGCGCAATCCGATTTGATTCCTAAACTGGTCAAACAATTACAAGCACGGCGGATGAATGGGCGTTGGGATAATACTCAAGATAATGCGTTTGTATTATTAGCCTTGGATCAATACTTCCAGACCTATGAAAAGCAAACCCCAGACTTTATTGCGCGTACTTGGTTAGGTAAAGACTATGCAGGTGAGCATGCGTTTAAAGGGCGCAGCTTTGAGAGTAGCGAAACCACTATTCCTATGAGTTGGTTGTTAGAACATCCACAGGCACAGGATTTAATCCTTGATAAACAAGGTACAGGACGCTTGTATTATCGAATTGGCATGAATTACGCGCCTAAGAGTTTACAGTTGGCGGCTAAAAATGCTGGTTTTACGGTAGAGCGTCGTTATGAAGCAGTGGATAAGCCCGACGATGTTAAGCAACTCGCCGATGGTACTTGGCATATTAAAGCAGGCGCTAGAGTGAAGGTGCATATTAGTCTGGACGCTCCCGCAACCCGCTATCACGTAGCACTGGTTGATCCTTTGCCCGCTGGATTAGAGATACTCAATCCAGTGCTGGATACTACGGGAGCACAAACGGCAGTCCCAGAGGGTAGAGATTGGTTCTTATATTGGTTTGGACATCAAAACTTGCGCACTACTCAGGCAGAAGCCTTTACCACTGAGCTAGGTGAGGGTAATTACCAATATAACTATATTGCGCGTGCCACGACTCAAGGAAGCTTTATTGTGCCTCCGGCTAAAGCTGAGGAGATGTATAGCCCTGAAACCTTTGGACGCTCTAGTTCGGATAAGGTAGTGGTCGAATGAAAGCCTCGGCTTTCATCCTCCCCACTATGGAGACCGCTATTCGCTTTGATTTAGCCAACTCGCTGGACGCTTAGCTAAAAAGGCAGCGAATCCTTCGCGTGCCTCCTCAGTACCGCGCACACGACTAATCGTTTGTGCGGTTAGCTCACGTACTTCAGGTGTAATTTCACTAGGACTTAGTTGATTAAACAACCACTTAATTTCCTGATGCGCATTAGGACTACCTAGCAACACATCAGCAATGACCATATCGACTGTTTTGTCTAAAGCCTCACTGCTCACTACTTGATGAACCAATCCCAGCTCTAATGCTTCATGAGCACCAATACGTGTAGTCGTTAACGCTAAACGTTTAGCTTGTCGCCGTCCCACCGCATTAATCACATACGGACTAATAACCGCAGGCACAATACCAAACTTAGCCTCACTTAAGGTAAAGGTGGCGTTATCGGCAGCTATAGCTATATCACAGGCACACACTAAGCCCACGCCCCCACCCAATGCGGCTCCATTAATACGTGCAATAGTCGGCTTAGGGCAAGACTCAATAGTATGCAGCATCTGAGCTAAACGCCTTGCATCCTCTAAGTTCCACTCTTGGCTAGCCTCACTGGCTCGCCGCATCCACTGCAAATCAGCCCCGGCACTAAAATGCTTACCCTCGCCTGCTAATACAATGATGCGTACTTTAGGGTCAGCCATTAGCTCAGCAAATACCGCTTGAATTTCGGCAATCATCACTTCATTAAAAGCATTAAATACGGCTGGGCGTGCCATCGTGACTTGAGCCACCCCAGTGCCGCGCTCAATAAGCGTTAAAGTTTGCCATTTCGACATACATTCCTCACTAGCATTCAATCAAGATTGTGGTGAATAAGATCAATGACTCTTTACTCACTGATTTCCCACTCAACTTCTACTTCATCACCAGCACCCATAGCTTGCTCTAATAAGGCAATCAACGCTGCTTCAGCCCCCTCTTCAGCTAAAATTTCTAACTCCGCACGATTGAGCCAGTAATCATGATCGGTACTGCTTTCTTCTTCTAAACGATCAACCAAAAACTGTAACTGGGCAGGGGTTAAAGTACCAATGACTTGTTGGGTATCTTTATTTTTTAAAGTAATCATGACCACACTCCATCCTGAATGACATTAAGATTAAACAGTGGTTAGCACCATAATAGAAGCTTGCCGAGATAGCAACTCAGCGCCTATAAAACCCAATAATTAGACGGACTAGAGCAGATGACGCTGTGCTGGAATCCTGCTACATTGCAGTTTTAGTATTCAAGAGATGACTGCCGTGCATGATTTAATGACCTGCGTATTTGTGCAATTGCGCTGTAAACCCGGCAAAGCTTATCAAGTCGCCGATCAAATTTACGAGCGCGAAATTGTTTCAGAGCTGTACTCGACCAGTGGGGAATGGGATTTACTATTAAAGCTCTATGTGCCACATGAGGAAGATATTGGTAAATTTATTAATACTCATATTTTAGACATTGAGCATATTGAGCGTTCACTGACCACTCTAACTTTCAAAGCTTTTTGAACGCATAATAAAACACTTAGTAACATACCTAATAAGCTGGGTACTCAAACCCCAGCTTCTCAGTCAGTCATCGACACAAGCCAGTGCTTGTAAACGCTCAGGATCTAACAAATGAATACGTCCTTGACGCTCCTCAATTAAACCTTGGCGTTTCCAATCCGAAATAAAACGACTCACGGTTTCAATGGTTAAACCTAATAACTCACCGATTTCACCGCGTGACAACGGTAATTCAATCCAGCCATTAAACCCCGTAGGCTCACACCAGCGAATCAAAAATGAGGCTAAGCGTTCTGATGCTTTTTTAGCACCTAGCTCTACCATCATATCTTCCGCTTCGCGTAAATGTTGAATCCAGCGCTTCATCATAGCGCTCTCAATTTCAGGATGCTGGCGCTTGAGCGCTAAAAGTTCTGCTAGCGGTAAACGACACACCTCTATTTCACATAAGGGAATAGCACTATGGTTATAAGGCTCGCCAATAAATCCATCAAAGCCAAAGCTATCCCCCGCCCGAATTAAACGCACAATCTGAGTACGTCCATTAGGTAAAGTTTTCACTAAGCGTATCAAGCCTTGGCGCAAGGTATAAGCACAAGTGGCAACCTCGCCCTGATGATATACAGCCTCATTGGAAGCAAAGGTCATGATAGACGGTTGAAAATGCTGAATTTCTGTTAAATTCGCCTCCGGTAAGAGCGCAAAAATACTGAGTTGCCGAATCGCACAAGTACGGCACTGCCCCTTACCTTTAATATTAGACATGACAACCTCATTACCATCATTGTTATCGAAACAAGACTAAGCTGCATTCGTAGTGAAGGCAAGTGCCCTGAAGGTTGGCATGCCATTCGCCTACTCAATACACCCGTTAAAAGCATTGATATTTTGCATATAGTAGTATATTAGAATAATATAATATTCCAATGTAGCAATACATTTATTACAACAATACATTGAATAGGTAAAAATCATGTTCCGTTTACGTCATAATTTGGGAGCAAAATACTCCCCTATGTATTTCTTAGCGGCACTAGGTGCAGGAGGGGCTGCGGTAAGCTTCTTCATGTACTTAATGTTTATCACACCACACCCTACTACTCCTATTCCCACTTGGGAATCATGGCTCGTGGTATGGGCTAAAAACGACCCTTTTATGCAAGGTATGATTGCGGTGGCTTTAACAGCGATTGTCTTACTCTCCTTGCTCCATGTGCGTTTATTAATTTGGAACCTTATTGAGTATCAGCGCTTCAAACGTACCGAAGCTTATACCCGTCTAAAAAGCAGCAATGCTGAAGTACAACTTATGGCCATCCCTTTAACCTATGCTATGTCGATTAATGTAGGTTTTATATTAGGTGCTTTATTTGTACCGAATCTTTGGTCGGTAGTGGAGTACTTATTTCCACTGGCTATGCTTGCTTTCTTAGCCGTAGGGGCTTATGCATTGGTGATCTTCACAAGCTTTATAGGACGTATTTTGGCTACAGGTCAATTTGATTGCTCTAAAAACAATAGCTTAGGACAAATGCTAGCTGTGTTTGCTTTTGCTATGGTAGCCGTTGGTTTTTCAGCGCCTGCTGCGATGAGCCATCATCATTTAACTTCAGGAATCGGCATTGTATTAACTTTAGCGTTTCTAAGCTTTGCTGCGGTCTTGGGTGCGGTGTACTTAGTCTTAGGTTTCCGCGCTATGCTGCAACAAGGAATTGATCGTGAAGGTTCAGTATCGCTTTGGATTATTATTCCGATTTTGACTGTGGGGGGCATTGCACTGTATCGCTTAACCATGGCAATGCACCATAATTTTGGTGCTGAAGCCACTGCTATTGAAAGCTTAGCCTTCTTTAGCGTCATTCTCGGTATCCAATTATTCTTTGGTATTGTCGGATTAGCTGTCATGAATCGCTTAGGCTATTTTGCGACTTATACTAGCCGTGAAGGTGAAGGTCGTAGTGCAGGGTCTTATGCCTTGATTTGTCCGGGCATTGCTTTAGTGGTCTTATCCTTCTTCTTTTTACATCAAGGCTTAATTGCTGCGGGTCTAGTGACTAAGTTCTCCTTAGCTTACTTTATCCTGTTAGCACCGATAGTAGCCTTACAACTGAAAACGGTTTTAGTAATGTTGCGTTTAAATAGCAAATTACTCGGCCGTGAAAAAGTACTCTTCAATCCCGTCACTGTTTAAGTGACGACGATTAGGCAATGGGCATAAACTCATTGCCTAACACCTGTTCTAAATCCCTTACCCTAAAAAAAACCCACATCATCCAAAGACTCTGTGGGCAAAACACCAGAAACCAAGCGGTTTCAAAGGTGAGAAGTAGGATCAATGCGCAGCGTAATAATCAGCCAATAGTTTAATTTCTGTAGCGCTTAACTGGCGAGCAATCGCGGTCATTACCTGATTCACATCATTATGTCGAGCACCAGAACGGTATAAGTCCATGGTACGTATAAAGCTCAAACGCGTCTGTCCGGCTAAAGCAGGGGCTGCAAACTTTCCACCCTGACCTTTGACCCCATGACACGACGCACAGGGCGTAATGAGACGGGTAGGATCACCACTACGTACTAAACTAGGGACTGTTTGTTTAACGTTATTCAGTGAGGCAGGTAGAGGCAAACTAGCATAATAGCTAGCAATATCTGCCAAATCTTGAGCTGATAAATCCTTTACACTTGCGGTCATGAGCTTAGCGCGTTCATCCTCAGCCCTTAAACCCGATTGATAATCCAATAAGGTTTTATAGGTATAATCCGCTTTCTGCCCCGCTACACTCGGCCAATTACGTGTGGGTGCAACACCTGCTGCACCGTGGCAAGCAATGCACATAGCGCTATGATGCAACTGCTTACCACGCTCACTATTGCCCTGAGGTCTAGCTTGTAAAGCCTGCTCTAAACTAGCAGGCGTCCAAGCTTTCGCTTCGAGCGGTGCTGCTTCATTGGCTAATGCACTACCTACAGCCATCAACGCTATTAAAAAGGTGGCTAATTTCATCCGAAACAATCCTCTGTAAAAGCTTGCAGCCATGCTTGCTGGTACACTGCCCCTAAACGAATTTCTTCAGGCGTTGCCTCTAAACGCAAATAACGCGAGGCTTTACCTACACGCTGAATTTTGTTTTCAGGCTCATTCAGTTCAAATACATCCGCTACATACAGACCATAATCGGAAGCAGCTAAGGCATAACAGGTATTTTCCCAATACGGCACAGGAGCTTCACGCCCTGCTAACAGTTCAAGTACGGCACGCGCCACACTTTTGGCTTGAGTATTGGCTGAAAAACCCGATTTCGGCATGGCATCCGCGCTACACGCATCACCAATAACATGCACATAAGGATGAAGCGTGGACTCAAAGGTCTTACGCTGATTCGGACACCAACCTTTCTCATCTGTTAGCCCCATTTTGGCGGCTAATTGTCCGGCTCTCATAGGAGGCACGATATTAATCACATCGGCTTTAATCTCACCGCCCGCCGTCGTGAGTACCTTTTTTGTAGCATCTAACTTCAGTGGCGTTCCCCCCTCAGCGGCTGGAATCCAACTTAATATCCCCTCACCTTGATGCTGTAACACCTCTACGGTCTTGGGTAGGGTTGCAGTAAATTTTTTAGGCATATTAAAACCATAGCGCCGATTCCAACCTAGCATCATGGTTTGATCAGTCACAAACTCATCTTTAGGATCAACAATGATCACCTTTGCAGTCGGATTATGGCGTTGACACCATTCCGCTATTAATGCAGGGCGCTCATAAGGTCCCGGTGGACAACGATAAGGGCTAGGAGGAGCGACCATTAAAAAGGTTCCGCCTTGGGGCATAGCTTTGAGCTGTTGAGCTAGCAACTCAGTTTGCGCCCCCGGAATCCAGCCACTCGGAATTTCATGCTCGGCAATCTCGTAGGAGTAACCCTCAATCTTGTCATACAACAACTCGATTCCGGGTGAGACAATAAGACGGTCATAAGCAACCTTACTGCCCTGCTTAAGCTGTACCTGCCGCTTGGCAGCATCAAACCCTATAACCTCATCAATAATAATATTAACACCATACTTAGAGCGTAGTGTGTCATAGGTCACTACCAAGTCACTCATTTGAATATGCCCAGTCACCACCTCGGAAGAGCCATAAGGTCTTAAATACTGAGCATTTTTCTCAATCAACGTCACCTTAATATGAGGGTCAAACAACTTGAGATATTTAGCTGCGGTCGCCCCTCCTACACCTCCACCAATAATCACTACCTGTGGTGCTGTAGCGGCAAATAAGGAGCGGCTGGGTAAAGTGCTAGTGAGCGTTAAAGCGCTTAGCCACTTTAATAATTTACGCCGTGAGGGATTCATGGTAGGTCCTCCAAAGGCAATTGGGCAAAGTAATCGCCCATAGCTTTAATCTGATCTTCACTTAAACCTTTAGCCACCGTACCCATTAAAGTAGAGGGGCGCTTATCGTCCCGAAACGCTAACATCGCGCCGACAAACTCTTCTTGTTTCATACCAGCCAAGGGCATAAAAGCTGCATTGTGGATACGCCCTAATGTGCCATGACAACCTGCACAGGTATGCGCTAGACCTTCGCCTTGATGAAAAGCGGCTGGCTTGTTACTTAGCTGAGCCATGCTTGCAGTCGTGGATTCAGCGGGTGCAATGGCGGTAGGTTTAGCCTCGACTTGAGCAGGTGTAGCGTTATTCGTGGGGGTTTTAGTCTCATGAGGCTGGAGCTTTGCCAACTCCTCTTGTACCACTTCTCGAACCACCTCACGAATTAAACTGCGCAACTCCTCTTTAGATAAAGTACTGTCAGCACTCGCTACGGCTGTATCAGTACTAAATAGAATAGACTCAAGCATTGTAGTAGTGGGTTTAAAAGGGGGCGGTGGATTATCCGCACTGACTGAATAAGTCACTAGAGCTAGAATACTAGCGAATAGATAGTGTTTCATGCTCATCTCCTAGCGCCACCAAACCCAAAAACCGAGCACAAAAAAATGCACAATCCACACGACCATCATACCGATGACCCAATTACCGAGACGGCTTAAAGCAGGTGATGGTGTGTAAATCCCTTCAGTACGTCCCGCTTGCCATGCAATCATTAGGTAATAGGCTAGAGTGCTACCGCCTACCAAGGCAAAAGTGACAAAGAACATCGTGGTGCTATACCAATCCACATTCACTTTATAATCCAATGTGTTATAGCCAAACTTACCCTTTAAAATGGCAAAGCGCTCTAACTCACGCACCGTTGCAATCACTAGCACAGTCAGCACTATTAGACCGACTAAGCCATAACTTCCCCATACACTATTGAGCTTGCGATTTAATAGGGTCGGTGCAACGCTTACTAGGACTAATAAAGCCACTGCCAACCAACTTAAAGGTTGAGTGAGCAACTGAGTGAATAAAGAGGGAGTCGTTGCTACCCATATAGCGCCCACTACTAACACTACCCCCCCACCGCTTAACATTAAGCGCATCCCTAACACTCTTAGCCAATGTAAATAATCGCGCTGTATACCAATACATTCACTGACATATTGACGATAGGCAATAATAAAGCAGCCGATTACTGGCAACCCCAAGAGCATGAAAAAGCCGTAGCGTGCTAGGTGATAACTGTGTAGCTTTGTGCCACTCGCATCTATTGTCTGATTAGGGGCATACCACTGCATCCATTGATCAGGCGAAAGCATTTGATAGGTCAAGGTGTGCATAATAAAACCGACCGTCCAAAACAATACCAAGGACACCATTAGGCTAAAAATACTGCTAGTGGGTTGGGTGGCTAAGTGATGATTGCGGTAATAGAAGTAGTACAGTAGCAAATAGGCAAGCGTTAAAATCACAATGAACCCGATGACCCACCATGCTGAAAGCACATTTGAGGTGTACCAGAAAGGATCATAAGTCACTTGTACAAATAATAAGGGCGCGACCCCTAAGACTACGGCAACAGATACCGCCACTTTAGCCACCACTAATAAGGTTTGGGCGAGGCGGCGTGGGTAATCACTACTCGATAACGCGCCCCAAAGTACTAGAGCAGAAGCACCTACTAATACCTGTACTGCAATAATATGTAGCGCAAAGGTCACCACCCCTAGGATTAAAAACACTAAAGGATGAGAAGGCACACCTGCTACATCACGTAGGCTATACAATAACTCTGGTGTCATGTTTACTCTCCTGCTTTAGCGTGTTTAACCGCAGCCTTGGCTGAGGCGGGACTGGCTAAGGAGGCTATATAGGTCGCTAAGGCTTGTGCCTCTGCGTCGGTCAAAGGAATTTTAGGCATGTATAAAGTATTACCCGTCGCTAATGCCCCTAATAGATAGGTTTTAAGCGCTTGTGTATCGGTATTGCCTCCAAAATACTTAGCCAGAGGGCGAATACCACTGGAGGTTAAAGAGTGGCAATTCGAGCAAGCCGTCATAGCCAAGGCATGCCCCACTTGAATCTGATTATCATCTGTCACAGTACGCAGTGAATCAGGGAGGAAAATATGGGTTTTGAGAAAACCTTTTTCTTCTAAGAGTGGAATTTCAGATTTAATACCTAAACTGGGAACATCATGAGCAATGACTTGATTAGAATAAATATATTGCCCCACCACATAGGGCTTACGAATCGACTCACGAGCGACTTCCTCCGGCCACAAACCAAATACTAATAGTATGACAGTCATCACGCTGGCTATGGCAGGCACAATACTATTAGGACTCATCAAGATCCACACGAAATAAGCCACCATTAAACTCAGTACACCCAATAGTGCAGGCTGGAAGTAATCGGGTAGACGATTTTCCATCACTAAATGAGCGTAGTCAGGCAACGTGTTTAAATACCATTGGAATAAAGCCGCACCACTGAGAGTGGACACTAAACCTAACCATGCGAGACGGCGCATCATTTCATGCTTAAACTCAGGCTCTTTAATACTAGCAGCGACAATGCCCCCCACCACCGCTGTCATAGTAAACATAAACGCAGTACGCAGAGCTAACTGAGCAAAGGTATTTGCACCATAAAAACCATTTAAATAGCCGCCCTCCACAAACCACTCTGGCTTACCCGGCCACATCATAAAGGACAAAATACCGATAATAATCAACATAGTGCCATAGGAAGCTAGACCAAAACTAATCGCTATACGCATATGCGTTTTTTGATCCACCTTCCCCACCAGATAAATCACTAGGTAAACACCCACCACTTCAATCACAAAGAACACCCACTCGGTCGCCCACTTCCATACAAAACTATGAATTAAGGCTGAGATACCGCGTGGACTCGCTACTGTGGTGGAAAACCAAATGCCAGGCCCTGTAATAGAACCGATCACATAGGAAAAAATGAGCAAAAACAGACCATATTGCTTAATGTATTGCAATAATTCGGGACGATTATGGCGATAAGCCATTACGGACAAATAGGCAAACACCAGCGCTGCCCCTACCGCAGTATGTGAAGCTAAAACGTGAATGGTTGCGATCACCGCGACGATCCAACCACTACCCAGCATAGGTTCTAACCATGTGGGATAGAGTCCTAACATTTCCATCGACTCTCCTTAAAAACAAACTTGCCCTGTTGCAGTTAGCTGCTCAAAGCATAAAGGCGAGCAAGCTTCTAGGTTTTTAAGGCTGACTACTTTGATAATTTTTAAATTTTATTAAATTATATACTAATTTAGTCACTTATTATTCCCAAGGCTCAGTACTATCTCTCTCTAAGGAGAAGGTTTGCGCATTATCAAGGAGCGGTTCTAGTCCTTACCGTAGTGTTTTACTCAGTTTTATAGCATTAAGCTTTTAAGGAATTCACTATGTCAGAACACTCAACCTCTACCGGCCGTCGCCGCTTTTTAGTAGCCGCCACTTCTGCCGTAGGTGCAACCGGAGTCGCCGCCGTCGCAGCGCCCTTTTTAGCCTCTTGGTCACCTAGTGCACGAGCCTTAGCAGCAGGTGCATCGGTAGAGTTTGATGTGCGCAAAGTAGCAGCAGGACAAATGTTACGTGTGGTGTGGCGTGGTAAACCGGTGTGGGTAGTCCATCGCACCGAAGAAATGCTCGCCAATTTAGCCAGTAATGATAAGTCGCTACGCGATCCCGAATCGCTAGTCAAAGAACAACAACCCGACTATGCCCAAAACCCGTATCGCTCGCGTGATCCTAACTATTTGGTCTTGGTGGGTATTTGTACTCATTTAGGCTGCTCGCCGACTTATCGTCCTGAAGTAGCACCCGCTGATTTAGGTGCTGACTGGAAAGGAGGTTGGTATTGCCCTTGTCATGGTTCACGTTTTGATTTAGCGGGACGTGTTTATAAAAATGTACCCGCCGCCACTAATTTAGTAGTACCACCTTATTATTTTAAGGATGAAAGTACATTATTGATTGGGGAAGATGCGCCCGCAGTGAAAGCCTAGTCCTGTTGCAGCCCAAGAGATTCATACCCTCTTGGGTGCAACTACTCTGTTTAGTTCTGTTGATTATGATTACGCCCCATTAGCCAATAGGTAATACCCAAAGCAAAGGCAGCGGCTGAAATACTTAAAATATACTCCGGTGTAGCTTTTTCAGAGTCCAATACAATTAACTTCCGCGCCACCGCCATTAAAGCAGTTGCTACCACTAACTGTACTGGAATCACATTCGTACCAAGATATAAACGAATATTAATGAAGATTTCAATGGCAATCATTACCGCCATGAATGCACCAAAAGTTTGGAAAATATCACTAATTTCCAATAAATACTTGGGGGGAGCCATAAGACGTTGATAAAGTACATAAACTACATCGCCAATACCCCACAAAATCACAAACATCATAATGACCGCCAATATTTTGACAGCTACCCGAATAATACGATGCAGAAATGAAATTAAAATATCTTCATGTTCTGCGGGCAGCTCTTCGTGAGCCATTTTTGATTTATTTTTTTCAGTAACCATAATTTACGCCGTAAAAGTGTTAAGATAATCCTTTAAACTATTTAAAGCAGCATGCTCAAAATCCCAAATGGGTTTAGCCATACTTGCCTCAAATGAGCATTTTCTATTAGCTTGTTTCTTATCTTCCTTAGAGCAACAGTCATAACGCTGGTAGATACTAATCCAAAACTTATCAAACTCTTTGCTTGAAATGGTTTTTCCTTGACCAGCTAAGCAAAATTGCCAAGCATTTAAACAATCGGCAAAACTAGAATCTTGGTTTTTAATGGCTTTTAATAAAGTCTCTAACTCACCCACTCCATCATAGCTTAGTATATGACATGAAAGATCAACATCATATTTTTCACAGTGTAGCCAATGATTAAACTCTAAGGGGGCAAGATCAAAGCCACATTCACTAATCGCTTGATTGACTAATCCTAAACGCTGATCAATGCCTTGCTTATCCGCATCGACTATGATGCCTAGCTTTTGAATATCATCCTTTTCTATAGTGGTTTGTATTTCAGTTAGCTTATGCTTTAGCTTAGCCAATGATAGTCCTTCTAAACACTCATAGTCATCGATAGAGCAAATAGGGTTTTCTACTTTAATAGCGATTTGATTAATGTGCTTTAGCAAGTTTTCTATGAAGAACTTATCATTTTGGCTTTCGACAATGAGGACATTTTTACTCACCACGAATATCCTCATTGTGGTCTAAAGCATATTTTAATTGCTCAGCATCACGGTAAGCGGCTGATATTCTTTGCTTCTTTTGGCTATAGAACAGCTCGAAATAAGCACCACTATCCTTAGTATTCTCTAGTAGTTGAGTATTATTAAAGGCAGTAATACATTCTTTCGAGTGAGAAGTTACAAATACTTGGCAATTGGCTTGAGCACTAGCTAGGAAAATCAGCTCCCAAAGCTTGGGATAGTTGGTGTAGTGAATACCGTTTTCTATTTCATCTATAAATAAATAGCCATCTTGACTCGCCCAAATAGCACAGAGTATGGCTATATAGCGGTTTACGCCCTCACCTAGGGAACTTAGCAATACTAATTCATTTTTATTAGCCAACTTTGCTTTGAGCTTTACTCCTTGACTCATAGGAACTACTTTTATACTTCTAAGATAGTCGCTAAAGACCCTTATTGAATCCTCTAAAAAATGCTCTTTGTCCTTATTAATAATTACACCATATAAAATTGCTAGCTCATCATCAGACAAACGAGATGACTTAACAAAAATCCCCTTAATTTCTTCTTTCTTAGCTCGCATAGAAAAAAAAGCATTCAGATCTGCATCTGACAAACGTCCAATAGGTATAGTTGTATTAGCAACACCAACTACAAAGCGCAATGCCATATCAGATAGATTATCAAAAGGAGGACTATCAAATTGTTGTTTAAATAGGTGGTTGGTTAAATCACTAATATCCCTGTTTATTTCTACTTGATTTAGATTAGAGTTTAGCTTAAAACTTATACTATTATCATGAAATAAATCATTCTCAAGATAACCTTTGTCTTGTCTACGCCTTAATAGTGTCCACGTAAGATAAGCCAATATATAAGGATTATATGAGTTGCTTACTAGCTCTAAAGCCTCCAAAAGCGCCGTTTTCCCTACATTATTTTTGCCGCCAACCAAATTCACTCGTTTAAAGCCATTGATTTCTAAACTCTCAAAGCACTTAAAGTTTTCGATTTTTATAGTTTCAATACCATGCTGGCTCATAACGAACTCCTTAGGATTAGACAAGAAAGCTAACCACCTCCTTGCCTAATAGTAGCAAAAAACCTCAATAACGCAGCTTAGCCCACCCACACCCGTGCATTGCCAAACATACGCATCCAAGGTGCTCCTCCTTCCCAATCATGCGGCAACCATGAATGCAATACCGCACGGAACACCCGTTCAGGGTGCGGCATCATAATGGTAAAGCGTCCATCTCGGGTCGTTAGCCCTGTAATCCCTAACGGTGAACCATTGGGATTTTCAGGATAATGCTCGGTTGCTTCACGATAATTATCCACATAACGCAAGCCTACTAAGCCCTGAGTGAGCATATCTTTTGGATCAATACCTTGATCAAATACCGCACGCCCCTCACCATGTGCGACCGCAATCGGCAACATCGAGCCTTCCATCCCTTGGAAGAATAATGAGGGCGATTTCAACACCTCAACCGCTGCATAGCGCCCTTCAAACTGCTCAGAGCGATTACGATAGAAACGCGGCCAGTGCGCTGCCCCCGGAATCATATCGCGCAACTGCGAGAACATTTGGCAACCATTACACACCCCCAAACCAAACGAGTCTTGACGCGCAAAAAATGCCGCAAATTCATCACTCGCACGCGGATTGAGTTGAATTGTCTTAGCCCAGCCGCCCCCTGCGCCCAATACGTCACCATAGGAGAAACCACCGCAAGCGACTAAGCCTTTGAAGTTTTTCAGACTCACCCGACCGCTAATAATATCGGTCATATGCACATCCACCGCTTTAAAGCCCGCGCGATCAAAGGCAGCCGCCATTTCGATCTGACCATTCACCCCTTGCTCACGCAAAATCGCCATCGCCGGACGTGCACCTAAATTGATATAAGGTGCTGCTACATCAATCGTTGCATCAAAGCTAATATCAAACGGTAGCCCCGGATCATTCGCATGGTCTAGGCGCTCAAACTCTTCGCCCGCACAATCGGCATTATCGCGTAGCGCTTGCATGCGATAGCTCGTTCCTGACCAGATTTTTTGCAGTTCCGCACGCGGCGCTTTGAATAGCTCTTTATGCCCAAAATTGATAATGAACTCATCGCTTTCATTCAACTCACCAATCACATGAGTGTGGTGCCCCAACCCCGCATCACGGAAAGTTTCGAGCACCGCATCGGTATCAAAATGACTGACTTGAATGACGGCTCCCAGTTCCTCACTGAATAAAGCAGGCAGTATTGAGCCGCCTAACTCACCCAGCGCTAGCGTAATACCCACATGCCCCGCAAAACTCATTTCGGCGAGGGTTGCGAGTAAGCCACCATCAGAACGGTCGTGATAGGCGAGAATCAAATCATCAGCGCGTAAATCCTGAATGACCTCAAAGAATGATTTCATTGCTTCGGGATCATCGAGGTCTGGGGCTTGATGCCCGACTTGATTGTATACTTGGGCTAAAGCAGAAGCGGCTAAGCGGTTCTTGCCTTTACCTAAATCAATCAAAATTAAATCCGTATCACCTTTGTCGGTGCGCAATTGCGGCGTTAAGGTATTGCGCACATCACGCACGGGCGCAAAAGCTGAAATGATTAAGGATAAAGGCGCCACCATTTCGCGCTGTTCGCCGTCTTGTTGCCAGACGGTTTTCATCGAGAGCGAGTCCTTGCCGACCGGAATAGCCAGTCCTAAACGTGGGCATAACTCCTCACCGACTGCTTTTACCGTGTCATAAAGCGCTGCATCTTCACCTGCATAACCCGCTGCGGCCATCCAGTTGGCAGAAAGACGAATATCACGCAAACTTTGAATATCAGCCGCTGCAATATTAGTAAGCGCTTCACCAATTGCCATACGACCAGAGGAGGCTGGACTCACCAAAGCAATCGGAGTACGTTCACCCATTGCCATTGCTTCACCGAAGTAAGTGGTGTAATCACTCACTGTGACCGCAACATCCGCCACAGGTACTTGCCAAGGACCAACCATTTGATCACGCGCGACCATTCCGGTAATGGTGCGGTCGCCAATCGTAATCAGGAAAGCTTTAGACGCCACCGTAGGCAAACGCAATACCCGCTCAATCGCGTCTTGTAACTCAACACCTGCTAGTTCGACTTCCGGCTTATGGAAGGTTTGATGATGCACATCGCGCAGCATTTTAGGGGGTTTGCCCAGCAATACATTCATGGGCAGATTCACGGGGGTATTATCAAAGAGTGAATCGCCTACTAATAATTGCTGCTCGGCGGTGGCAGTCCCTACTACCGCATACACGGCACGCTCACGCTCACATAAAGCTCTAAATTCACTCAGCCGCTCCTCAGCGATAGCCAGCACATAACGCTCTTGAGCTTCATTGCTCCAGATTTCCATCGGCGCCATACCCGGTTCATCATTGGGTACTGCACGCAATTCAAAACGCCCGCCGCGTCCTGCATCATTAATAATTTCAGGAATCGCATTGGAAATGCCACCTGCACCCACGTCGTGAATCGATAAAATCGGATTGTCATTACCCATTGCTACACAGCGATCAATCACCTCTTGGCAACGACGCTGCATTTCAGGATTGCCGCGTTGTACTGAGGCAAAATCAAGATTTTCAGTACTCGCACCACTCGCCATAGACGAGGCAGCACCGCCCCCTAAACCAATCAACATCGCAGGACCACCGAGTACCACTATGGGAGTGCCTTCAGGTAAAGGTTTTTTCTGAATATGATTCGGGCGAATATTACCCAAGCCACCTGCGATCATAATTGGCTTGTGATAACCGCGCAGTTCAGTACCTTTAGCTCCGGGGGCTTGCATTTCAAAGGTGCGGAAATAGCCTGCTAGATTAGGACGCCCAAATTCATTATTAAACGCTGCCGCACCAATCGGACCCTCGATCATAATGTCTAAAGCAGACGCAATACGAGAAGGCTTACCAAAATCGTGTTCCCACGGCTGGACATAGTTGGGAATCCGTAGATTAGAGACTGAAAAACCACATAATCCCGCTTTGGGTTTAGAGCCAATTCCTGTTGCGCCCTCATCCCGAATTTCACCACCTGAACCTGTGGCAGCACCCGCAAAGGGGGCAATAGCAGTCGGGTGATTATGAGTTTCTACCTTCATCAGAATATGTACAGGCTCATGGCTGTAGCGATATTCAGCCGTTTTAGGATCGGTCAAAAAGCGCGTGGCTTCTGAGCCTTCAATCACCGAGGCATTGTCTTTGTAAGCCGATAAAATCCCGTCTGGATTATGTTGATAGGTATTGCGAATCATACTAAACAATGATTTGGCTTGAGCTTTATGATCAATCAACCAATCGGCATTGAAAATCTTATGGCGACAATGTTCCGAGTTAGCTTGGGCAAACATCATTAATTCAACATCGGTGGGATTACGCCCTAATGCAGCATAGTTTTCGGCTAAATAGGTAATCTCATCCGCTGATAGCGCCAAGCCCCAATCTTTATTCGCTTGAGCTAACGCCGCTTCAGCATTACCACTAATATCCACAAAGCGTAATTCGCCCGGCTCGGTATGCCTAAATAAGATTTCTGCATCTTGATAGTTATTCAGCACAGTCTCGGTCATGCGGTCATGCAGCACCTTAGCAAGCGTTTGATATTGCTCAGTACTTAGCTCAGCGCCTTCTACAACGTAAACGACCCCACGCTCAATACGCTCTATCATAGTTAAGCCGCAGTTATGAGCAATATCAGTCGCTTTACTAGACCAAGGTGAAATCGTTCCGGGACGTGGAATCACTAAAAATAGATTACCAGTTAGTAGCACTCCCGTTGCAGCTTGCTCACCATAGGTTAAAACCGTCGCTAAGCGCTGCTGTTCAACGGGGTCTAGCTCGCGCTCAACACGGACAAAATGCACCCATTCGGCATATAAGCTCTCAATCGCAGGCACTAGCGCTTGCAAAGTTTTAAGTAATTTATTACGACGGAAATCAGTCAGCGCAACGCTACCGGGAAGAATCAACATAATCTTTGGTCTGAGGGTATTTGCAAAGCGGGTATGATAGAGCATCTGTGTGGAGCCTGCCACTAATGAACCTGTGACATTAAGCGACTAGACTGGACAAGCGGGCTACTGAATAGCGCAATTTTTTCTCTAAAGCTTTCTATATCATGAATTTTGTTCTAGTATGTGCTATATAACCTACTTATTAAATAATAATTAAAAATTATATTAAAAGATCTAAATCTAACTAAAAAATCACTTAATCACCGATACCCTGATTGGTTGCTCATTTGTCAGTTAGTTATTAACTCACACTGCAAAACCAGTCACACTAACGCCAGAGTTTCTATTGAAATGAATAAGATTATAATAATGGCAATTCCTCACAGTTTAGTTCACAGGCTAGTTAAGCCTATCATCAACACCTTAATAATGGTGCTTTTAGTACTCACTAATATGAGTCTACTAGCTCCTACTGCCCAAGCCGCTTTAGTCCCCAACGTAACTACGCCTTGGCTGGGTGTGACCTCCTCTACTGCTCGCTCCCCTAATTTCTTATGTACTGGGTTGACCTGCCCTACTATTAGTAATGTTGGCAATGTGACTGATGCTAGCCTGACCAACTATGCCAGTATTACCTTTCCTATTTTAAGTGTGCTTTCTTATGCGGAGGTGGGTGTTAAGCAAGCAGGTACGACTTATCCCGCAGGTCATTATGCAGGCTTTAGAATTGAAAAGGTGGGAGGCTTATGGGACACCAGTTTATTTAACAATATTACTATCACTACTTATTTATCGGGTGTGGCGCAGGAAAATCTGGCAGGTACTAACTTAATTGATGGAACCTTCATGGCGATTATAGGTGCTAGTAATGGGGGCGCTTTCAATACTGGCTTTTGGACCACTAAAGCATTTGATGAGGTGCGCATTCGGGTCAGCCAACCGATTGGTATTAGTATCGGCGGTGAAATCCGTATTTATCACGGTGTAGTAGAGTTAGCCGCACCAAGTACTACCCCTATCGCGTGTAATGGTGGCAATGGTACGCCTTGGACTAAACCGACCTATCCAGTACGCCTAGAAAACAGCAGAACAGGGGTGCAAGGTTTATGTGCAGGCTGTAAGGTAGAAGCAGCCTCTAATCTCCTCGATAGCAATTATAGTGATTATTCTAATGTGTATATCGCAGCAGGTCTGTTAGGTACAGGTAGTGTCTCAGTTATCGACCCTTTAAGTAGCCCTCAACCTGCTGGAACCTTCGCAGGCTTTTCGATTAATGATGCAGGAGGACTGGCTGGCGCTTTCTTAGATATTTATACCCTCACGTCTTATCTCAATGGAGTACCTCAAGAAACACGCAGCGTGGGCAGTCTTTTTGACTGGCCGATTTTTTCTGGACGCCATGTAGTAGGCTTTCATACTACTAAACCCTTTAATGAAATAAGAGTGAGCGCAGGTTCGATTACTGGCGTCAATACGGATCTTAAAATCTATAATGTGGTATTAGCACCTGCTAGTTGCTTTGTTACCAATAATCCTCCGGTGATTACCAGCAATGGCGGCGGTGATTCCGCAGCAATTAATATTCCCGAAAATACCACAGCAGTCACTACTGTCACAGCAACCGATGCCGACAACGATACTCTCACTTATAGTATTAGCGGTGGGGTTGATTCCAACAAATTTACTATTAACAGCAGTACAGGTGTGCTCACCTTTGTCACTGCTCCTAATTTTGAAAATCCTACCGACACGGGTGCGAATAATGTGTATGACTTGCAAGTACAAGTCTCTGACGGTAATGGAGGTACTGATATTCAAAATCTGGCTATCACTATTACCAATAGTAATGAAGCCCCTATCATTACTAGCAACGGTGGAGGTATCTCAGCTTCGATCAGTATTCCAGAGAATACGAGCGCAGTAACAACCGTCACGGCTATTGATCCCGATAATGACACTTTAACCTACAGCATTAGTGGAGGGAGTGATGCCAGCAAATTGAGTATTAATAGTAGTACTGGGGTACTTACTTTTATTACCGCTCCCGACTTTGAAAACCCTACCGATGTGGGGGCTGATAATATTTACAATGTCACCGTCCAAGCATCCGATGGTAAAGGTGGAATAGATACTCAAAACCTAAGTATTACCATCACTAATCTGTCTGAAAACCAGCCGCCTGTGATTACCAGTAACGGTGGAGGTGTAACCGCCTCTATTAGCATTCCTGAAAAAACCACGGCGGTTACGATTGTCACCGCTACTGACCCTGATGCTGATACCATCACCTTTAGTATTATTGGTGGAGCGGATGCAGCGAAACTTACTATTGATAGTGCTACTGGAGTACTACGCTTTATTACTGCACCCAATTATGGTTCTACTCTACTAGGTAGCTTATTAGGTGCGCCGGGTGATGCTAATGGTGACAATATTTATGAAGTCACGGTACAGGCTAGCGATGGCAAGGGCGGTACAGATACCCAAGCGCTTAGTATCACCGTGACCAAAGTACTGATTAATCTCAGGCTACAAATTAAAGCATTCCTGCAAGGCAGTTATGATGAGTCCACCACATTAATGGGTGATGGTCTAAGAGCCAAAGGTCTGATTCCCACTCTACAACCCTATACCAATTTAGTTGGCTCCTTAGGCTTAGAAAGTATCTCTAGTAGCTTATTAAGTATCACGGGTAATAACGCCCCTGTCGATTGGGTATTAGTTGAATTACGCTCACCGCTTAATCCTAATCAGATCTTACTCAGCATTCCGAGCATTCTACAACGTGATGGTGATGTGGTTGATCCGGTCACAGGTAACTTATTAAGTCTTAATACGGTTGCTTTAGGTAGCTACTATCTGGCTATTCGTCACCGCAATCATTTAGGGATTAGAACTAAAAATACGGTTAGTTTGTTGGATGCGATTAATGTGATTGACTTTACCAAGGGAGTGTTGAGTCAAAACGAGGGTATCTTGACTAAATCCGGTGATATTCAACTCTGGGCAGGTGATGCTAATGTTGATAATCAAGTCATTGCCAATGGTCCTAATAATGATACTAGCCTAGTCTTAAGCAATGTTTTATTAGCCCCCGCCAATACTTCATTAAACTCTAACTATATTAATGCAGGCTATGCAAAAGCTGATCTCAACCTTGATGGTGACGTGATCTTTGCAGGCCCTAATAATGATGTGAATGTGATTGTGTTCAATGTGATTATGCATCCTGCTAATAGCACCCGCTCACAAAATTATATTGTTAATGGCAGTCTTTAATTAATCCCTTAAGTAGCCTAGGACTCAGACTAACGTTTGAGTCCTAGGCTAACATGCAAATGGTGAGCTAGCAGAATCTAAAAGCCGCAAAATCCAACCATACCACCATAAAAAATCCTCTTGCACACCTAGATTAAGTGGAGTAAAACTTCATTCATGCTTAGGTAAGGATATTCTCCCTTTACAATGAATCTCTCCCCTCCAGTGGCGCGTGCGCTCTGGTTTACTGTTAATTACCCTCTTTTAGCATTACTGATCATAGCAGTAATGGTCATAGTTTTTTTAATCACCCTGCTCCCACCCCCACTCACTCTATCTCACTATTTTGCTAGTGAGGGCACTTGCAGTAGGGGGGCTTACCTAGTACTTTCACCTTGTCATTTTTTCCGCATTAGCCATAACGCTTACCCTCCATGAGTACCAAACTATGCCTTTTATTGAAACGCTAGACAGCATTATTCGCGATATTATTGCCCCTCAAGCCCATGAAATCGACCAACAAGCACGCTTTCCACGCGCTGCATTGGATGCATTAGGGGCCTCTGGTTTATTGGGTCTGACCACCTCTCAATCTATGGGCGGAATGGGACTCGGATTAGCAGAAGCGGCGACGGTTATTGAACGTATTGCCACGCATTGCGCCTCTACCGCTATGGTAGTGACCATGCACTATGCAGCCAATGCGGTTATTGAACAGTTCGCCAGTGATGAAATACGCCGCAAAGTTGCCTTAGGACAACATGTATCTACGCTGGCATGGTCTGAGAGCGGCTCGCGTAGCCATTTCTGGGCTCCTCTAGGTACAGCCGAAAAGGTACAGGAAGGCTACTTACTAAACTGCTCCAAAACGATGGTAACCTCAGCCGGTGAAGTACACTCCTATATTTGGTCTTCACGTCCTGCTCAAGCAGAAGGTGCATCCTCACTATGGCTAGTGGATGCTCGCGCTGAGGGGTTAACGATTACCAAAACCTATGATGGTTTAGGCTTGCGAGGTAATGCTTCCGCACCTATGCGTTGTGCCCACTTAAAAGTTACTGAAGCGGACTTACTAGGGGCTGATGGTGCAGGCTTTGATGTTATGATCAATACCGTATTGCCTGTTTTTGCGGTACTGAATGCATCATGCTCTATTGGCTTGATGGAGGGCGCATTAGCGGGAGCTATCCAGCATGTTAGCGGTAATAAATTACAACATTTGGATAGTACTTTAGCGGATTTGCCCACCATACGCGCCTATTTAGCTAAAGCACGCATTCGGGCGGATCAGGCACGTACTTTGCGTGATGATACTCTAACGGCGTTAAGCACGGGGCGGGCGGATGCCATGCTGCGAGTCATGGAAGTAAAAGCCAGTGCCGCCGAAGCTGCCTTAGAAGTCACCGATGCGGCGATGCGGGTGTGTGGCGGAGCAGCCTTCCGTAAAGATTTAGGCATTGAACGCCACTTCCGTGATGCCAGAGCGGCTGCCATTATGGCCCCTACTTCTGATGTACTCTATGATTTTATCGGCAAAGCGATTTGCGGTTTACCCGTTTTTTAAGGACTCAATTCATGACTAAACCTTTAATGCTCGGAGCAGTAGCTTACGCCCCCAAAGTAGTCACCATTTGGGAAGGCTTTAAAGAATGGTTTTACCAACAAGGCTTAGCGTTTGATTACATGCTCTATTCTAATTATGAGACTCAAGTCGAGGCGCAATTTAGCGGTGCGATTGATATAGCATGGAACTCACCCTTAGCGTGGGAACGCGCAAAACGCATAGCTACCGCTAGAGGCTTAAGCGTAGAAGCTATTGCTATGCGCGACACTGATCAAGACTTGTCCTCTGTGCTGGTGGTGCGTAAACAGGATGGCTTGACAGACCTAAAACAACTGCAAGGCAAAACCATTGGCTTTGGTGCTATAGATTCCCCACAGGCTACCTTGATTCCTAAAGATCACTTACGTCAGGCGGGCATGTTAGCAGGACGTGATTATGAAGCTCGCTTGTTTGATGTATTGGGTGGCAAACACGGTGATCATATCGGCGGTGAACGTGAGGCCGCTCTAGCATTAATCAATGGCGAAATTGATGCGGCATGGATGATCGATGGTAATTATCATGCTTTTGCTAATGAGGGTACTTTGCCTAGTGGCTCGACAACTCTCTTAGCTCGTACTGGGCTATTTGATCATTGTAATTTCACTACTAGCCCTCATGCGGATAGCGCACGCCTAACTCAATTTACTCAGCTACTGCTTGCTATGCGGTGGGATGATCCCACAGTACGCCCTCTATTAGAATTAGAAGGCTTACGTGAATGGAAAGCAGGTCGCACCAGTGGCTATACCTTGTTAGCGCGTGCGGTGGATGATGAACAGTTTTACGATCAGCAGGGTAATATCATTGAGCAGAATTATCGATATTGAAGGCTTGAGCTTTGATACTGGGGCGCATGTGCTGATTAAAGAAGCACTACGCCCCCTAGCGGTCAGTGAAGTACTCACTATCACGGGCGGTGCTAGTGGCTGGGATATTTCTCTGACCGCATGGTGTCGTACTCAAGGACATACGGTTGAGTTTGACCCTTTGTCTAACTGTGCCACTATTCAAAAAGGGGCAGTTTTTGCGGGACGTTGGCAAGGTGCAAAACAGACCGGACACAGTGATACTAACACACCTCATGCTATTGCCGATGAAGCGCAAGCCACATGGGGTCTAGCAGCACGCGGCGCTACGGTCGAAGCAGGTGCGCCTCAATGGTCCTTTCGTCTTAATCAAAAAGCCCAAGTCTGGACTCATAATGCAGCACAGCTTTACACCCAGGCGGTAGACGCTCAATGGAATCCAGATGAGGCAATTGATTGGCGTCAGCCTTGTGAATTGCCCGCAGCGATTGAAGCGGCGGTAGTCCAAGTGATGACCTATATGGTGGAAAATGAAAATGCGGCTTTGATTGTACCTGCTAAATTTTTAGGGCAACTGCATCCTCATTTTCGTGAGATTCAAGCGCTCTTAGCCATTCAAGTCGCTGATGAAGCACGGCATATTGAAGTATTCACACGCCGTATTCGCCTTAAAGGTCATGAGCCTGCCCTATCAACAGTGGGAGGACAAGCCTCGCTTAAAACCCTAGTCGATGAACCGGATTTTTCATTAGCGGCGTTTTTATTATCCGTTTTAGGGGAAGGTACGTTTGTTAATTTACTCAATTTTTTACATGAGTGCGCACCTGACCCTATTACGCGCCAAATTGCCCGCTTAGCAGCGATTGATGAAAGCCGCCATGTGGCTTTTGGTATGGCGCATTTGGCTTATCATTTAAGCGTAGAACCGCATTTACGCGGGCGGCTAGCGATGGCAGTAGAAACACGCTTTGATGCTTTAGCGGGAACGTCGGGTTTAAATGAAGAAGTGTTTGATGCTTTGATTTTACTCGCCGCCGGTAATACAGCTCCAGAGGCAATTAAAAAAGGCTATCAGCGGGTACAAGGCTTAATGCAAGCCATGGCTGAGGGGCGCAAAGCTCGCCTATTAAAACTGGGCTTTACAGCGCAGGAGGCAACGCGCTTATCTTCTTTGCATACCCGTAACTTTATGTAAAACGCCAAGCTAGCCCCTCTCGATGATAGCTTCTGTCGTAAAGCTACTTAAATAGCTGACTAAAAGTAAGCGTGCGTTTTGGGAGCCGTCTTGGCGGCAAGGATGCCGCCTTGAAGCGTACAAGGATGTATTCATAGCATCTGTGGAGAAAATGCACGCTTACTTTGAACTCAAGTATTTAGCTGGCGAGTATTCGTTTTAATTGTTCCATACGCTGACGATTCACGCCCATATCACTATACCCCTGACGCGAGGCAGAACGAATCTGGACTAAGCCAGAGCTTTCATCCAAGCGTAACTCCACATCATCCACAAACCCCATCCACTTAGTGCTAAAAGTAGCCGCTAAATAGTGGGGCGTTTGAGTAGTAACGACGCCCCCCATAGTCTCAATAGTGCGTTTAAGTTTAGCCATCACTAGCTCACTCGAACCTTGCAGGCTAATAGGCTCAATAAAATGCTCCTTAGTTTCTTTAAACTCACTGCATACGCAATTAGGGGTGGCAGGACAAGGAGTGAGTTGATTAGCCACTAGCCCCGCCGCCTGACCTGTTTTAGAAAGATGAGCCTTATAAAACAGCATCGCAATAAAACCGATACCCATCACTAATAGCGCTAGTATTAGAAACTTCCACATAAATAGTGTCCTTGTTAGACTCAGGAACTTAAGTATAAACGAGTCATTTGTACTTTCGTGATAAACTTAGTTTTTAACTATTGAATGGCAATAATGCTCAAAGCCTTATTACTCGATCACGATGGCACTTTAGTCGACTCAGAAACTTTACATGGGCAATTGTGGGCTGAGGTACTCGCCACTTATGGTGCATCCCTTAGCGCACAGGACTATCACACTCATTATGCAGGCTATTCTACTTTACAAAATGCTCATGATTTTATTGAGCGCTTTGGTTTAGCAGTGGATCAGACCACTCTCGCACAAGATAAAGTCACGATCACTCAAGCATGGCTCAAACAACAGGCATGGCCTTTAAATGATGGCGCTAGCGCTATTATGCAATGGGCGCAAAACCAGCATTTACGGCAAGCGATTGTGACCGGTGGGCAAAGAATTAGTGTGGAGCATACTTTGAGCTATTATGGGCTTAAGCCTTTTATTGAGGTGATTAGTAGTCAAGAGGATGCGCCACATAATAAACCTGCACCCGATTTATATTTATTAACGCTAGAGCGCTTAGGCTTAAAGGCTAATGAGGTTTTAGCGATTGAAGATACGGCACGGGGTATGCAAGCCGCTTTAACAGCGGGTATTTTCTGTTTAGTAGTACGCAATCATTATTCTCAAGATCATGACTTTACCGGAGCCATAGCTTGTGTCGATTCATTACCACAAGCTTTAGCATGGCTACAAAAGACTTTTACTAGCTAACTCAGTGTAATGAGGTTATCGGTTAGTTCAGAGCAAACTAATCTGTTTGCTCTGACTTTAGTACGACACTTGAGCTAAAGTAATCACGCATTTAGCTTATTAGGCTCTCTTACTTAGGACTAAGAAATTCAAGCCGCCGCGTAAATGACGTTGATGACACTCCTCAACATGAAACCCTACTTGTTGTACTTGCTTAATCAAATCATCCATCTCTATAAAGTTTGCTTCAGTATTTTCGGCGAGCTTACGATTATAATCCATATATGCCTCTAAATAAGGGTGAGCAATTAATTCCTTATATAAATCACTCGCTAACTCATTCAGCTTTAAAGGCAAGGTTTTATTAGGACTGGCTAGTACAAACTTACCTTCTGGTTTTAATACCTGAAAAATAACTTGTAAAGTCAACTCTGGATTAGACCAAGCATAATAGCTCTGAATTGATACAGCGGAGGCATATTGCTGATCGGCGATTTCCTCAATACGCTTATGTAGCGCTTGAAAATTAGAGCGCTGGAGTTTTTGCAAAATCCAATTCGCTACCGCAATCATTTCCTCAGAGTAATCCACTCCGGTATAAGAAGTAATATTAGGATTATCGACCAATAAGGACGCAATCTTAGCCGTACCACTACCACAATCCACTACGGAATCATAGAGATGGTTACAAGCTTCTTGATAAATCGCTAATTGAATACTCGGTGTCACATAAGCAAATAAATGAGCATAATCATTCCACTCATTGACACTATAAGACTCATGACTGGCCTGTAGAGCACTCATCATTTTCCTCCCATTCTTTTTGCAATCGTTGCTGCTGTTTCTAAAATACGGCACTCCAATAAAGCAAACGTTTTTTGTGTACCATAGGAATAGCCAATATCATCTACTAATATATTGACATCCACAAAACGTCTATAAGCTTGAATATGCTGAGTGGCCATAATGAAAATTACCGAGTCTATTTGATACTGTACTGCTATTTCATAATAAGTATAAAAATAGAACGGTAAAATATGGATACCATGCTTAGCAGAAGCAATAGCTAATTTACTGGACTCTGCGACTCTTAAGCCTTGTTGGCGTAATTTATCGACCTCCTTATGAATAACCTCATCGGCAGGTAGTCCAAATGCACCATCAAATACTAAGCGCCCAGTACTAATAATTTCTCCCTCTTCACTTTCGCTATATAACACATAAGCATTAGCATCGTAGATATCATCCTGAAAATGTACATGTGTTAAAGCAGGATAATATTTAGTAAACTCTATTTCACGCCGCGCCCAGATTTTTTGAAACTCTTGTTCCTGAGTAGCAATTTTTAAATGCTCCGGAACAGTTGAGGGGGTGAAATGGTGCTGCATCACTTGCATCATTAAGCTCCTCTAATTGATTGATAACGTGATAACAGCATGCTCTAGAAGAGTATTTAGCGATAGACGGTATAATACGTATTAATATTACGCATAAGCGCCTAGGTATTTTTCAAGCAAAATAGGGGGTAAAGATACGTATAGCGTAAGCGTTGATTATTTTTTTAATATGGCTGATGTTTTATAAGATAGTATAATCTTAAAAGACCATTATATTGGCTATGGCTTTAATTAGTCCTATTCTAATTAAATAGAGCGTTGGATTTAAAATCTTTTATGCTTATTGGGACAAACTGCTTTTTAAGCTGCTCTTGAATAACTTCCGAAACATTTATTTATCCATAACACTCGGCATTTCAGCAAACCTACTAGCAATCTGAATTAAAATTTTAATTATCTTCAATAAGTAAAAATTATTAAAGGTGATAAATAAGACTGGCGCTCACTATTCTGCGACCGACGGTGAGGCATTCAAAAGCCCTTCACACTAGACTTTAGTCATAGTTATTTTTTTATAGCCCATAAGACTATAGAACTAATAACCCCATACTTGACTGTACCTCAATGATGTTAGGGTCTTGCTGTAAAAACTCCTGACGTTGGTACGCTCTATTACTAAGTAATTGAAATAATTTATTTTATTTTAATTGCACTAACAACAATTAGGAGATGCGCCTTGAAATACTCACTAATTACTGTACCTATTAGTATGGTATTGGCCAGTTATGGACAAACTGCTTTTGCAGGTAATTATGGATCACAAAACTGCTATAACCCTTGCCAAGGTTGGTCAGTTTCTTATCGTGCTCAACAACAAGCACGCGCTCATCAAGCCCGTTTACGTGCCCAACAACAAGCGCGTCTACGCGCCCAGCAACAAGCCCGTCTACGTGCTCAACAACAAGCACGCGCACGGGCTGCCGCTCAAGCACAAAACTGTGGCTCCATTACTAAAATCGTGACGCGCTCCGAGCGCCGCACGGTTAAGCGTGTGACTAAGACCGTGCGCACCTATGTCACCAGACCTGTTCAAATAGTGGAACAACCTCAAGCCGTTGTTTACGCCAGCTTTAATGATGGCTTTGTAGGTTTTGGTGGTGGTTCAGGTGGTAATGTTTGGGTCAAAGGTAAGCGTGGTCACGGCGGCGGTCATGGCGGTGGCTACGGCAGTGGATATGGTGGTGGTCATGGCGGTGGCGGCTCTAATATTCACATTGGTGGTAGCTGGGGCGGACATGGCGGTAATGCAGGCTGGTGGGGCGGTCACTCGCGCCCGAATATGCCTCATGGCGGCTGGCAAGGTAATAGTCACTCCGGCAATACGCATATGGTAGGAGGTTGGTCACGCGGTCACGGTGGTGGCTTTGGTGGTCATCGCGGTGGTAGTGGTCACGGTGGCTTTGGCGGCGGTGGTCATGGTGGTGGAAACTTCGGTGGCGGCGGTAACGGCGGCGGCTTCGGTGGCGGTGGTCACGGCGGTGGCTGGTCAGGTAATACTGTTATTGGCGGCGGTGGCGGCTCCTTCGGTGGCGGTTCTATGGGTGGAGGTTCTGGAGTAGGCGGTAGCTGGTCAGGTAACGCTCCTATTGGCAGTACTGTTTAAACCCCTTAATTGCTTTCTACACGCTCACTGAGAGGTTTTAAAAACCTCTCAGTTGATTAATACAAGGCTCAACGTTGAGCGTAAATAGTCCCCACTCCCTGCTTAATCGTATTGCCTAATTCATGTACTGCCATGGCGTAATAATTACTATGGTTGTAACGTGTAATCACATAGAAATTATTAAAGCCAATGAAAGGCATTTTACCGCCATCATGCGACAAGGCTAATAAATGTGCACTTCCACTCGCCCGGTATGGTTGTGCGGGTACTACCCCATTTTGCGCTAAATTACCCAAAGAATATTTAGTTTTAAACCCATCTGGCATGGAGTAATAGTTATTAGAACTCACACTAGCCGGTACGACCACACTCTCGCCCGGACGCCAACCGTGTCGAGCAAAATAGTTGGCTATACTGCCAATGGCATCCACTGGATTCCACAAATCACGAATACCATCACCATCAAAATCTACTGCATAGCTTTTAAAGCTACTGGGCATAAATTGCCCATAACCCATAGCACCGGCATAAGAGCCTTTAGGAATTAAGGGATCCATGCGCTCAGAGCGAGTCATTAACATGAAGTTCTCAGCCTCGCCCAAAAAGAAATTAGCCCGATGAGGTACTGCTACCGCAGAAGTTAACAAGGCTTCTAGAACCCGATGTTTCCCCAGAATTTCGCCCCAACGGGTTTCAACCCCCATAATCCCTACAATATATTCCGCCGGAACACCGTATTGCTGCTCAGCACGCATTAAATGAGCAGCATAACGCCCCCAGAAATTACGCCCTTTCGCCACATTACCTGGTGTGAGGAACTTACCGCGATAACTGGGATAACCGCCACCACCGCTGCCTTTGGGTTTTGCATCCTCGCCCCCTTTGGCATAATACTTTGCCCAAATTTGCGCTATATCGTCTCGATATTGAGCTTGGGAAAATACGCCATAGAGATAATCCCGCTCAAAACCTTTGCGAGCTAATTTGTCAATTAAACTTAATACGGCTGGTTGACCTGCAAAAGATCCCGTTAAACTCGCCGCTGAATAATTGCCATTACCTTGCCCTCCAACCGGATCAGCATAGGCTACCTGCATCGGTATTTGAGCACGCGGTGCGGGGGCATAATTTACTTTACGTGGTTGCGCTCGCGGGCGGGTGGGACGAATAACTAGCTGTTGACGTTGTTGAAGGTTGCGCTGTAACTCAGCCTGTGCCGCCAATTGCTCACGCTCGCGTAGTTGGCGTTGTTTTTCTGCTTGAGCCGCCAGTAATTTACGTTGTTGTTCGGTTTCCCAACGTTGATGATACTCCATACGCTTGGCTTCTAATTCAGCTCTACGTTGCTCGCGTAATGCCTCAGCCGCACGGTTGGTATTATTGCGTGCTACGGTGGTTGTACTCGGAGTCGCCACACTTGGCCTGGCTACTACTGTAGGCTTAGGCTCAGCCTCTGGAATCTCGGCTAATGGCGCTGATTCGGGTATCGCTGCCACACTAACGGTTTCAGGCTCTTTATCAGCCACCGGTGCTGACCCACACCCCACTAGGGTCGAGGCACACATGGCTGCTAATGAATATTTTAATAATGCTCTACCTGACTTCATAAATTCATCCCTTTTAAATGCCCTTACGAGGCTTATTATGCTTGTATTATTGGGATGCTGTCGCGGGTCAAGATTTAATTAATTACCCTTTTTAAACTTTAATTAGTAAAGTTCATAAAATTAGGAACTTCCTCCACGATAGGTGGAACTTGATTGGCAACAGCATCACCCACCGTTACCGGATCGGGTGTACTAAGAGAAGGAAAACGCCAGCCCCCCGGCATATATCCCATATCATGAGGCGCATTAATCATCCGATCCCACATATCATTGGTGTGCTCTGTATAGAAATCAGGCCAGATATGACGTACATCTCCCCAAGGCTTGCGCGGTTTACGCGGTTGGTTATTGGTGGAGTTATTAGGCTCGGATGTTGCTTGCCCATTGCCTTGATTATAATTCTGAGGATATGAACTCATGTTGTATGGCAGATTATTTCCATAAGGAACACCATAGGGATTCGCCCCATAGACCGCCGGAGGATTACCTACGGGTGCTTGAGCGGGTGGGAATACTAAATCATCAAACTGATTAGTCTGATTGTCAGCGCTTACATTAAAGGCACTTAGGGCTAAGGTCATCGCCAATAGAATTTTACGCATTACAAGTCTCCTAAATACGGACTGTATCTATACCTCTATACCATTCACCCAATCACTGCTTCACTCAGAAAATAGCAGCCTTGGATGATTAGAGATTTCTTATATTCAGCATACCAAATTTAAGTCTTAAAATCCGTATCCCCTAAGCCCTAAGTTTTGGAGTCAAGCACTTAGGCGTGCTGGCAAAGGCACTGTATATCCGCTGCTAAAGCCTCCACCGTCTCAGGTGCTGTATCCCAAGCACACATAAAGCGACAGCCGCCCTCACCAATAAACTGATAAAAACGCCAGCCCTTAGCGCGTAAACCTTGAATGATAGGTAGGGGTAATTCCGCAAATACCGCATTAGCTTGCGGTGGGAACATAACCTTAATCTGTGATAGATCCTTAATACGCTCGTGTAGTAGCTGTGCCATTTGATTCGCATGACGGGCATTTTTCAGCCAAGTTTCATGCTCTAATAAGCCTAGCCAAGGCGCTGAAATAAAGCGCATTTTCGAGGCTAATTGTCCCGATTGTTTGACCCGATAGGCAAAATCTTCTGCCAGTGATTTATTAAAGAAAATCACTGCCTCACCAATCGGTAAGCCATTTTTAGTCCCACCAAAACACAATACATCTACCCCCGCTCGCCACGTAATTTCCGAGGGATGTACATTGAGGGAGGCGACCGCATTAGCAAAACGCGCACCATCCATATGAATTTTTAACTGATGACGCTTTGCCATAGCAGCAATGGCGCGTAACTCTTCTACGGTATAAACCGTTCCTACCTCAGTAGATTGGGTAATAGAGACGACTTTAGGGCGCGGATAATGTACGTCATTGCGCTTAGTGACTAAGGCATCGATGATTTGCGGAGTTAGCTTACCATTGGCCCCCTTACCGACTAATAGCTTAGAACCATTAGAAAAAAACTCTGGTCCGCCACACTCATCGGTTTCAATATGTGCCAATTCGTGACAGAGCACAGAATGATAGCTTTGACATAAAGACGCTAAAGCTAAGGAATTCGCCGCTGTGCCATTAAAAACAAAAAATACCTCACAATCGGTTTGGAATAGTTCACGCAACTGATCGCAGACTTGGGTTGTCCAGCGGTCTTCACCATAGGCTAATTCGTGTCCTGAGGCATTGGCCTCGAGAAAATACTTTAAGGCTTCGGGGCAAGTACCCGCGTAATTATCGGAGGCAAATTGTTGTGACATGGTGGTTAATCCTGCTAGCTAACTGAGTCATTTACTTTTTGGCGCCAATCCTTACTAATAGTAAAGATTTAAGGGCAAACACCTAGGTTTGCCCCTACTGCGTAATCAGACTAATACTATAAATAACCACGCTCTTTAAGCATAGCAACGACTAAAGCCTTCACTTCCGCCACACTTAAAGTGCTGGTATCAATTACCCTAGCATCGTCGGCGGCTTTCAAGGGCGCTACTGCACGATTGGCATCGCGGTAATCACGCTCATTAATATCTTTGACTAATTGCGCAAAATCAGCCTGATTACCTTGTGCTTGGTGTTGTTTTAAACGCCGCTCGGCTCGCACTTCGGCACTCGCCGTTAAAAACAATTTCAAAGGCGCATGCGCAAAGACTACCGTGCCCATATCACGTCCATCCGCCACCAGTCCGGGTAACTGCTGAAAGGATTGTTGTAAGGCTAGTAAGGCTTCACGCACCTTAGGCAATGCTGCAATTTTAGAAGTGGCACTTGCGCATTCCTCAGTGCGAATCGCCTCACTGACATCCTCACCATTCAATAAAATCAGCGCGTGCTGGCAATTAATATCAAGAGTGCGAATCGCTTCAACCAGCGCTTCCTCATTATCCAAGGGTATAGCATGGCGCAACGCATACAGCGCTGCTACCCGATAAATCGCTCCACTATCTAAAAACCCCCACCCCAAATCCGCCGCCAATTGATGAGCTAATGTACCCTTACCCACTCCGGCGGGACCATCAATGGCAATCACAGGGGCATCGAGATTAGGCTTATGCATGGCTAGTAATCCTCAAACCCGCATTAGCAGCTAAGCCCACAAAATTGGGGAATGAAGTATTGACTGTCGCACAATTATTAATCGTCATCGGTGCATGGGCGCGTAATCCTGCGATTGAGAATGCCATCGCAATCCGATGATCATGATGACTTTCAATCGGCGCACTACCTAATTGCCCCCCCTGAATCACTATACCGTCAGAAGTTGGTTTGGCATCAATACCGCAAGCAATTAAACCATCTGCCATGACTTGAATACGGTCACTTTCTTTGACGCGCAATTCTTCTGCACCTGTTAAAACGGTTTGCCCCTCAGCACAGGCGGCGGCAATAAAGAGTACGGGGAATTCATCGATGGCTAAAGGTACTAATTCCTCTGGAATATTAATCCCCTTCAAGGGTGCATAACGCACACGAATATCGGCTACAGGCTCGCCCCCTACTTCGCGCTCATTGAGTAGCGTTAAATCGCCGCCCATTAAACGAAGAATATCAATCACACCGGTACGGGTGGGGTTTAAGCCGACGTGCTCAATAATCAGATCAGAATCCGGCGCAATACTCGCACCGACCATGAAAAACGCGGCGGAGGAAATATCGGAAGGTACATCAATAGTGGTTGCGGTCAGTTTGCCACCGCCTTGTAGAGTGATTTTATTACCTTCGGTGATTACTTCATAACCAAACCCGCGCAACATACGCTCGGTGTGATCACGAGTGGGTGCAGGTTCGGTGACTGAGGTTGTACCTTGAGCATAGAGTCCGGCTAATAAAATGGAGGATTTAACCTGAGCGCTAGCCATAGGCATATCGTAATGGATGCCTTTGAGTGCTTGACCGCCTTTGACCTTTAAAGGTGGCGTACCTGCTTCAGTGCTTTCAATCACAGCACCCATTTGGCTTAGGGGGACGGTGACACGCTTCATCGGACGCTTAGAAAGTGATACGTCACCGATCATACGTACATCAAAGGCTTGCCCTGCCATCAGACCGGACATTAAGCGCATGGATGTACCGGAATTCCCCATATCTAGGTCGTGAGAGGGGGCTGTTAAACCGTGTAAGCCTACACCCTGAATGGTGAGTTCGCCTTGTTCATTAGGACCTTCGATATGGACACCCATAGCGCGGAAGGCATTGAGGGTACATAGGCAATCTTCGCCTTGTAAAAAGCCGCTAACGTGGGTAGTCCCTTCAGCCAAAGAACCCAACATAATGGAGCGGTGAGAAATGGATTTATCGCCCGGAACGCGGATACGTCCGGTCAGTGCGCCACCGGGTTGCACAATGAATTGCATAGAATCGCTCATGTCTAAAATCCTGTGTAGTGCGTGCTAAAAAGTGGCGCATACGTTAGCGGGTATTAGCGTGAGAGTCTAGGAGCGAAGTGGTAGACGATAGGTATTATGCCCTTGGCTGACCAATCAGGCTGTTATAATAATTTAGTGTTAAAAAGATAAGGATAGGTAGTTATGTCAAAACGGGATAAATTTCACGATATAGTTAAGCAAGCATTAGAACGTGAAGGCTGGACAATTACTCATGATCCTTATGTATTTAAAACTGATCCGAAACTAGCAGCGGATTTAGGTGCGGAGCGGCTTATGGCGGCTGAGCGTGGTTATGAACGTATCGTGGTTGAGATCAAAAGCTTTTTAAACTCATCACAAGTATTTGACTTAGAAGCTGCTATTGGGCAATACGCGGTATACCAAGTGTTTTTGCAACGGAAAGACCCAGAACGTAAACTGTATTTAGCTGTCCCGCATCACGCTTTAGATAATATTTTAAGTCGTGAAGTCGGGCAAACTGTGATTGAAGCACTTAAAATCAATTTAGTTGTTTATTCTTTAGCAGAGGAGCAACCCTTATTATGGAAACCTCAGTAGCTTTTTATCAAACTTGTATCAAAACCCTCTTAAAAAACTATGAAGGTCTTCAAAGTGAACAAGCTAAAACTATCATCGTGGCTGATGATATGGGTATGCACTACTTAGTGCTTTGGGTAGGTTGGGAAGGACATAAACGTATTCATAGTTGTGCCTTACACTTAGATATTTTGGATGAGCGCATTGTTATTCAATGTAATGACACTGAAGAATTGATTGAAGATACTTTAGTGAGTATGGGTGTTGCACCTGATGCTATTGTACTAGGTACTTTGCCACCTTTCCTTCGCAAAGAAACCTCCTTTACACCTAAGTACTCAGTGGCGGCTTAAGCATTTTAAAATTATTATGAAAGTCCTAGATGGAATAATAGTAATTATTTTTGACGTTTTTATTGTTATTTTTTCAATAAAAACAAATACATATAATCACTGTTAGTAAATTCACTTTTTTAGCACACGAAATTCATACCAACATCACCATCATTCCTACCTCAAGATGAGGCTGACATGTCAGGTCTAAAAACAAACTTCATTTAAGTTTAACTATATGATTTTTATTAAAAATATTTAATGATACCTACTTACACATCTACCATATAACATATATTTCTTTATTCTCAATCAACTTAACTTGACATGTCATATTAAAAATCCTAAAGTACTCTGACATTAATATACTTAAATAGTCATAATATATGAGTGATGGCCCTTACAAATCTCTTAAAAGTCAACGTTGGTGGAAAAAATTTGCAAAAGTATTAGAAATGGATGTTTCTTCTAGTACTGAAATAAAGCAGACTCTCGAACAAGCTATTCGGCAGGACTTCAAAAATGAAATACCTCCAAACCTAATTAAAGATTTTAAGTCGTTATTCAAAATACCCTCTAATCATCAAATAAATATGTTTTCTGATAAAAAATCAGAATTTATTTTACTTGAAAAGCTCCAAATAAATTACTCTGGTTATCCATTAGTTGAAACAGCTATTGGATTTGCCCAACAAGCTCTAGCTGAGAATAAAGTTGGAGATGAGGCTATAATTAGCATTTTAAGTAAAACCATATATGAGCAAGTAGGTAGAAAGCATAGACAAATTACAGAACACTACTTAAGAGAAGATAACTCATGCAACGCTCAAAAGGTAATTAGACGCTCTGCTCAAGCAATTCAAACCCTTGATTGCAAAAAAAATGCAATGTTCTTATTAAGTAATGAAAAGCAAAGCAAGCCAATCAAATACAATGGGCTAGAAGATGGAGTACCGTTATGATGAGTTACTATCCTATACAACTATCAGAAACCTATATTGACGTTGTAGATGAAAACGAAAAACCTAAAAAAGATTGTATTAAATGCGAAATAGGGCTAAATATCAAATTTAACTCCAGTGTTTTAGAGCAACACTTTTTTTCAACTGAACAACCCATTATTGAAGACTTATTAGTAGTTGCTGCGTCGGTTGAGTTTGCTGATAGAGTAAAAAAAAGATCTCATGTTATTTGGGGAAGATATATAAACATAACGATACCTGTTTTTGAAAGACAATTATGGGAACAAGAAGAAACTTATAATGCTCTAGTGGAAACGCTTAACTTCCTAACTGGTGATAAATGGATACTCAATTTTAAAAAAAGAAAATATAAGAATATAAAACAGACGGCTCTTCCTATGAGATCAAATCCCCCTAAAGTCATTATGCCCTTTAGTAATGGTCTGGACTCTTATTTAGTTGGAAAATTACTTGATCTTGAATATGGTGATGAAGTGCAACGTGTTCGGATAGGAGGCAGGGCGAAATTTAGTAAAAAATCTAATAACCCTAATGATCGCTTTCTCTTAACTCCATTTTCGATATATGCTTTTAATTTACCAGAAACAAGTGTTAGATCTAGAGGCTTCAAATTTTCAATTCTCACAGCTATATCAGGATATCTTTCTAATTCTAAAGATATAATTATCCCAGAAAGTGGGCAAGGCTCCTTAGGTGTTGCCCTAGTACCTGTAGGCCAAATTTATCCAGATTATAGAAATCACCCTATTTTTTTAAGAAAAGTAGAAAGATTTATTAATCTAATTTTAAACTACAATATATTTTATAAATTCCCTAGAATATGGTTTACTAAAGGCCAAACTTTACAAGCATATTTAAATATCAATAGCTCTGATTCGATTTGGACAAAAACTAAAACTTGTTGGCAATCATCAAGACAATCATCTATTTCAGGCCAACATAGACAGTGTGGTATCTGTGCAGCTTGTATGCTTAGACGCTTAAGTGTTTATACTGCTAGAGCTAACGAACCCATTACAAACTATCTCTGGGAAAACCTGAAAACACCAAAATTTGATCAGGGTGTGGTTAAAGCCATGAAACCTTCTCAATTAAAATCTATGTCTGAGTATGCAATAGCTGGGACTTTACATCTACAAGATTTAGCAGATGTTAATAAGCCATTTTATAATGAGGATATGCTAGATAATACAACATTCAAACTGGCAAATGCTTTAAATGAGCCTCAACCTGAAGTTAGGAGAAAACTTGAAACCATGCTAAGACAACATAGAAAAAAATGGAATGATTTTCTTAATTATCTAGGAGACAGCTCTTTTATTAGCCAATGGGTTAAAAGAGAAAAATATTATGATATCTAATTCTATTACGCCTACCGAGTTAGGTGAAAGACTCAGAATAGCTAGAGAGTCTTTAGGTATTACGCAAGCTAATGCTGCCGATGTTATAAAAGTTGCACGTACAACACTTGTAGCTATAGAAAAAGGGCAGAGAAAAGTTCGGCTCGAAGAATTAGAGTTGTTGGCTAAGCTTTACCAAACATCAATTAATGCTTTAGTACGTAAACATGCTGTTCACATTGATCTTGTACCTAGATTTAGAAAAACCAATGAGGGTACTGAAATAGCTGCTTTAAATGCAGCAAATTATTTAAGCAATCTTGTCAAAGCAGAGGTTGAATTAGAAACACTATTAGGAATCACAAAGCATAAAAACTATCCCCCAGAACGTCCAATACTTTCAGGTAATATATTACTTCAAGCTGAAACCAATGCCCTTGAATTAAGACAATGGCTGGGGCTTGGATTTAGTCCTATAAAAAATATTCTAGCTATATTGGAAATGGACTTAGGAATTAGGGTTTATGTAAGGGATTTGGATCCCAAAATTTCAGGCTTATTCACATTTGATGAAAAAATTGGGGCTTGCATTTTAATTAACGCAAAACATCGATATGATCGTCGTACCTTTAGTGCTGCTCATGAGTTAGGACATTTTATCTCAACAAGAAATGCTCCAGAAATTTTAATTGATACCAATCAAGCCTCTCGCGAAGAAAACTATGCTAATGCCTTTGCTAGATGCTTTCTAACGCCATCACGCTTAGTCACACAAAAATTTCAGGAAATTACTACTGGATCATCTACTCTAACGAGAACACATGTTATTTCCTTAGCATATGAACTAGGAGTATCTAGAGAAGCTACTGTTAGGAGATTAGAAGAGTTAGAGCTAGTAAGAGCTGGAACATGGGATTGGTTCAGTAATAATGGTGGTATAACTGATGAACAAGCTAAACAAGTATTGGGCGAATTATATAATGCTCCTTATTCAAGGGAAACTAGTAGGCCAACATCTCTAAGAATGAACTTGCTTATTGCAGAGGTAAGTCGTAAAAACCTTCTAAGTGAAGGACAATTAGCTCGATTACTACATATAGATCGTATTGAGTTAAGAGAAATTCTAGACGCCTTAAACAATGATGGGGACGAGCTTGATGATGCACCGAAGCTGTCTTGATAACTCAAATACTACTTTAGTACTAGATACTAGTGTGATTATCAATTTATCTAAATCAAAATACTCTTATCAAATCTTAGAACAAGTACCTAATCACTTAGTAGTCGTTAATCAGGTAATGGAAGAGCTACAAGCAGGTTCTTCTGTTTTTCAGGATATAAACTATCTTATCAAACAGGGTATTTTACATCTCACAAAACTCGATGAAACCTCATCATTGCTTTTTGAAGAGTTAATTATGGGATTTGGCTCAAACTTAGAAAACTTAGACGATGGTGAGTCCGCCACTATTGCCTATGCGCAAACGACTAAATCTACTGCATTATTAGACGAAAAAAAGGGACTAAATTTATGTAGCCGAGAACTACCTACTTTGAAAACTGCAACTTCATTTGACTTATTTACACATAATCAAGTCATAAAACACTTAGGATTAGAATTAGTTAGAGAAAGTCTACAAAATGCACTTATATTTGCTCGTATGAGAATAATACCTGAGCACTATGATGTTCTTATACAAATAGTAGGCCCAGAATTTGCTAAAACTTGTGCAAGTTTACCAACAACTCTGAGAAATCAACTCTAGAAAATATGCCCCATTTTCAATTAAAAAATCTGCAAAACGCGCAATATCATTTCGCGCTTCGGGCGATAAAATTACTTGTGACATACAGGCAGCTCTGGTGAATTAGTAGTACCGAGGTTTTTTGCCCATGTCTCTAATTCATCTAAAGTAATATGCAATCCTGTTGCTTGAAAACTCTCATAAGAACGTACTGCTTGAGCCTCATACTCCAAACGGGCTTGCTCTTGCGCAACATAATTATCCACCGCCTCTAACACTAAACTATGTAGAGTACGTTGCTTGTGTTTGGCTAATTGTGCTAACGCTTCTTTGCGAGCGCCTAATTTGATTGAGGTAGTACCTGCTGAAGTACTAGCCACATTAGAATTCATAGTTGCCATTAGTTATCTCTCTAAAGGTGTTACTAGGTGACACCTTTAAGTCTATAACCAACAAACAAGAAAAATAAATCCCTTTAGTACTACTACCCTAGCGAGACCAACCCCCTCTACTATAATCCCACTATCTCCAACCCAAAGTACCCACTATGGCTGAAAAAGATATTGTTAGCAAAGACGTACTCCAATTCTTAGCCGCTGATATTGCTAATATTTTGCTGCATTTGGATGTCGATAAAAACTCAGTAGAACTCCTGCAAACCGAACAACAGCGCGTTGAGTCACGCCGTGCGGATATGGTGGCGCGAATGCGTAAACGCGAATCCGGTGAACACTTTATTTTGCATGTCGAAATTCAAAACGCGAATGATGCAACTATGCCTATTAGAATGTTGCGCTACCTCAGCGATATTTTAATGATGTACGCCGAAGAGCCGATTTACCAATATTTGGTCTACATCGGCAAACATCGCCTCAGTATGCCAAACCATTTGCCTTTAGTGGGCTTTACCTACCAATATCAAATACTGGATATGCACACCGTCGATTGCAGCTTACTCCTTGCTCAAGACACACCTGAGGCATTAGTGCTGGCAATTTTATGTGACTTCAAAGAACGCCCTACGCAACAGGTAGTGAATTATATTGTCACCCGTCTACGCGAACTCACAGGCGACAATGAACAAGCGTTTCGCAATTATTATGAAATGCTCGAAACTTTAGGCGATAATAGGGACTTACAAGCCAATTTAGATGAGGCTATCAAGATGCTGACACAAGTAGATATTACCCGCTTCTCTACTTACCGCTGGGGTCTAGAGGCAGGAATTAAACAGGGTTTTGATGCAGGCGTTGCACGAGCACGCACTGAACTAGAACCTTTGCTCAGTGAAAAAGAATTAGCTCTCAAAAAAGAGGCTGAAGCTAAACAGCGACTTTTAGAAGGAATCAAACAACTGATTGCACTGAATACTATGTCGCATCAAGCCATTGCGGACTTATTTAAGCTGAGCCTTGAGGAAGTGGAGCAGATTGCTAACCAATCCACTCCCACCCAACATTAAATTATAAAACCCTATGCTAGATCCCTTCACTCCTCGTAAGTGAAGGGTTGCAAACTAGGATAAATTAATGATGTGGTCTCATCGGGCGCTGTGGTCGCTCAGGACGATGCGGACGCCAAGGTCTAGGACAAGGATTAAAGGCACAATTTCGAGCTGGATTACGTGTCACAAACCCGCCCCCCGGACACATCCGTAAATCCTTAGCACACCCACGCGGAAGCAGCGGTTTGGGAGGTCTAGGAATAGGCTTCACAGGCGGTTTAATTGTCGGGCAAGCTTTAAATGCACATCCGCGACTCGCGTCCCGACTCACATAACTACCATCGGGACACTGTTTCACATCCATCGTGCACACCATCATCATTCTAGCCTGAGCAGGCAAACTCACCATACTCAACGCCAGCGCCGCCAACGCCATAAAGGAATATGCTACTTTCATCACCCATACCTCGCTATGTAACGGTTTAATCAACTACTCCACCTTTAAGCATAGTTGATCAACCACCACTGGCAAGTGATGATTTTTTAACGCGCTCTAAAATCCCCTCCGGCTACTCTTAACCACAAATCGCCTCTAAAGCAGAGCGCATCGTAGGATATTTAAACTTAAAGCCCTTTTGGGTTAGTGCCTGTGGAATCACCTTTTGACCTTCCAGTAATAAATCCGCCTGCTCCCCTAATAAAAGCTTCACCGGCCATGCGGGAGTGGGAAAAAAGGACGGACGCTTTAATACGCCCGCAGCAGTTTTTACAAATTGCTCTTGAGTGACCACTTCCGGTGCGGTGAAGTTATACGCCTTAGCTGCATTGGGATTATTCACTAGCTCGCTCCATGCATGGGCTAAGGCTTGTAATAAATCCTCAAGATGAATCCACGACATCCATTGTTGACCTGTACCCATACGCCCTCCTACCCCTAACTTCACGGGTAGCAACATCATAGGTAAAGCCCCGCCCTGCCCCAGCACCACCCCAAAGCGCATGGTCGCTACTTTGACACCATAGCTTTGCGCTTGTAGAGCGGTTTTTTCCCAGTCTTGGCATAGCTCTGACATGAAAATCGCTTGGGGTGGGCTAGTTTCCGTCAGAGCGGTTTGATCGCCTTGACGCTGAATCCCGTAATAGCCAATCGCTGAAGCCGATAATAACACTGGCGGTTTCGTGGTCTGCTGAGCCATCCAATCTATTAGGGTTTGAGTCAATTGAATCCGGCTAGCACGTAATACAGCCTTTTGCTTTGCCGTCCACGGTTTACCCAAAATCCGCGCACCCGCCAGATTAATCACTGCCGTAATCGGTGTATTAGGTTTAAAATCAGCTAAATGACTAATCGCCTGAACTTTACCCTTAAATAAGGCTTGAGCCTTTTGTACATTACGTGACAACACCGTCACTTGGTGTTGATTAGCCAACAGTTCTTTAATTAAAGCTTGACCAATAAACCCTGTTCCACCCGTTACTAAAACGTGTTGAGGTGCACTAGGAAAGGTAATCATCCGTTTAGACTCCTGTTATTAAGCACTTTGCTCTAATTGCAGTGCTAATTGACGTGCTGCTGCAAAATCAGTTTTACCACTACCTAGTTTAGGCACTTGCTCAACCATATAGTAGTTAGCCGGAAGCATGAGGGGATTAATCTGTTTTTCGACTAATTTGGCACGAATGTCTTTAGCTTCATAAGCACCGGATAATAATGATACTAATAACACTACCTTTTCACCCTTTTTATCATCCGCTAAATTCACCGCGACTATATCCATATCAGGGTTTTCCATCGCTTGGCGAATTTCCATTTCAATAGCAGTGAGACTAATCATCTCCCCGCCTAATTTAGCAAAGCGTGAATACCGATCTACTATTGTTAAAAACCCATCCTCGTCTATATGACCTTTATCTCCGGTTTTATACCAACGCGTCCCTTCTAATTCGATAATGGTTTTAGCCGTTAATTCAGGGTTATCCAAATAACCTTTCATTACTTGTGGTCCACTAATTAAAATCAAACCATCTTGACCTATTGGCAACATGGCTAAACTATCAGGATCAACCACACGGAAACAGGTTCCGGGCAAAGGTAAACCCACCGTGCCCGGACGATTACCTTGCTGCACAAACCAATAACGCGAATCTAATTCATCCGGTATATTTACCGCCGCTACCGGAGATAATTCGGTTGCGCCATAGCCCTCTAAAATCATTTTGCCAAAACGCTCATTGAAAACCCTCCTCACTTCTGGAGTAAGCTTTTCCGCACCCGCTACGACTAAGCGTAAAGGCTGAAACATTAAAGGATGGATTTTATTATTGCGTGCGTATAACCGTAAAAAGGTAGCTGTGCCAAATAATACCGTCGCTTCATAACGTGCTACCCCTTTGGCAATATTCAAACCATCGGTAGGATCTGGATGACAAATTAAGGGAATACCCTCGGCTAAAGGCAACATAGTAGTGGCTAAAAAGCCAAAAGCATGAAAGGTAGGTAAAGTTCCCATTAATACATCATTATCACGAGTATTGAGTGTATCGGCTACTTGGCGCACATTAGCGGCAATATTACGATGCGAAAGCATAATGGCTTTGGGTAAACTTTCACTGCCGCTACTAAATAAAATAGCGGCAGTTTCCTCTAAATCAACTTGCTTTACATAACGCCACTGTAACCATTTAGCTGGCAATAAATTGACTGCCAATAAGGTCATGATCATTTTATACTTAGGAATACTAGCCTTAATATCCTCTAAATAAACCAGCTCTAAACCCTCAAAAATCTCCGCCACTTGAATATTGCGCTCTTTGAGTTTTTCCACAAATTTTTGCGAGGTAAAAATACGCTTCATCCCTGTTTGGGTAGCAGCATGTCTTAAAGCAGCCGTACTAGCAGTGAAATTTAAATTCACCACGGTTTTACCCAAGGTGAATACTGCCATATTCGCCAATGCACTTCCCACACTCGTTGGCAATAACAATCCCACATTAGGCTCTGGGTTTAAACGATTAATCGCTTTAGCAAACCGAAATACGCCCGTCATAAAACGGTGATGGCTAATAGGATCGCCTAATACATCGGCTGCGGCTAAACCCATACCACGGCGCTTAGATACACGTAACCAATTAATAGTCACTGGATCTAGAATACGTGAATACTCTTGCCATGAACTCATAGACAGCTCAAACACCGCTTGTTTTAAGGTAACAGCATCGGTGGTTTTTGAAAGAGGTTTACCAAATGACACAATAATATCGCGCTTAAAACCGGATTGACGATTCGCTCGTAAAAAACCACTGGAACGTGAAAAACGACTACCCCACAAGCCATGCAAATAAAACGGCACAATCACAGCCTCTGTGTCCGCAATCGCTTTTTCATAGCCTTTTTTAAACTCACCTAATTGACCAGTACGGCTAATAGTGCCCTCTGGGAATAAACATACTACTTCACCCTCATTAAGCAATTGCGTAATTTTTTTCAACGCCTCATTACTAGCAACTCCGCGAATGGGTACAACCTTAAATAAATCCAATACCCATTTTAAATACCAGCGTTCATAATAGCCCCGCTCCATCACAAAATGTAAACGCCTAGGGCTAGCAATTTGCACTAAAGCCCAGTCAATCCAACTAATATGATTGCCTAATAGCAGCACCCCGCCGCGCGCCGGCAAGTTTTCAAAACCTAATACTTTTAAACGATAACGCGCTTTAAAAATATACTTAGCTACAAACTGCAATAAAGATTCGGGTAAATGATAAATAGTATAGATAGCACCAAAAGCGGCAATGACTGTTAAGACACTAAATAACCATAGACTACTGACACCCGCTAAGCTTAAAGCGACAGTGCCCACTAAAAAGCCCAGCATCGCTATATTTTGAATTAGGTTATTAGTTGCTAAAATGCGCCCTAGTTGATTGTTTTCAGCATGATATTGCATGAGTGCATTCAGCGGTACTACAAATAATCCACCCATAATACCCAGCACTAAAAAGTTCAGCGCTTGTAGAGTCATGGTTGGCCACCAAGTAATTAAGCCAATAGTAAAAAACACACCCACTGCACTAATCGGCACTAGCCCCGTCTCAATATGGTGTTTAGATACTCGCCCCGCAATTAAAGAACCTATTAATATTCCTATGCCAGAACAAGCCATTAGACCTTGAATATAAGCTGTATTATGAATATTGAGCGAGCTTTCTATATAGCTGGGGTAAATAGCTAAAATAACTTGTGCTAAAGACCAAAATACCGCAATCCCTATAATAGAGAGCCAGATAACACTTTGGCTATGCACATAGTTAATATCACTCACGCTCGATTTAGCGCTCACATAGTCTTGCCAAGCATAGCGCTGTTCTGGTGCTGCCGCCGGAGTCATGGGCAATTGATAAGCCAATAAAGTTTCAAGCAATGATAATCCGACTAATACCCAACCCAGTGGGGCTATAAACTGTAAAATATCGCTCTCAGTGGTATAAGCATTACTTTCTAAACGCACCTCAAATAACACGGCAAAGAGAAAGGTGCTAATCAAAATAGCAATCATGGTAACGGACTGCACAAAAGCATTCCCTTGCGCTAGCTTTTTTTCCCCAATTAGCTCTTTAATATAGCCATATTTAGCCGGTGAATAAAAGGCACTTTGTAAGGCTAATAAAAAGGTCATTGCAAACGAAAACCAAAACCATCCCTGATAATAACCCAAGGTAATAAGTAAGGTGAGGAGTACCGCAGCCCATGCGCTGTAACGCATGACTTGAGGTTTACAATATTTGTCTGCCACAAACCCCGAAGGACTAAATGCTAGAATAAAAGGTAATAAGATTAAGGCGTTGACTATGGCAGTTAAAATAACTTGTTCAGAACCATCGTAAATTTTAAAAATAGTATTCTGAATAATAATTTTATGACCCAGATCTACAAACGCATTCAAAAAGGCTAAGCTTAAAAAAGCCAAAAAACCCGAAATGCGTAATACTTGTAACATGAATGGTTCTCCTCAAGGGGCGATGATGGCTAAACACCATACTCGGTTTGGTGCTCAAACCCAACACTAGCGGGGAGAAGTAGCATGCCATAATGCTAGAGGTAGTGGATAGTACTCTCTTGAGACAAACGTGCTTAACTAATGCCTACTAGGACTGCGCTTAATAGGATTGCTAAGGGTGTCGATACCAACCGCTTACCTGATTTTTCACTGATCACATCACTCATAAGCTGACTTTTATAAATTTAATTTATATATTAGGAAGTAATAGAGCAGTTTAATAATGCTCTAGCTGACTCACGATAATTAAAATAACCCCTATTCCAAATTTTGGAGTGTTTACATGAGTTTCAATTGTTTTGTCGGTAGCTATGCTACTAACTCTATTAGAACATGCTCTACGCCACCCACGACCCCAACCCAAACAGCGGGTAGCGACAGTTTCAAAACCTCAAGATGTGCATCCGGTGGTAATTGGTTTCAAGGTAATACCCAAAATCTACACAATGTATTAGGCGGCTTAGTAGGGAAAATAGGTCATCATTCATCTGCCTTGGGCACGCCATCAGGCTGTGGAACAGACTCACTGTATCAAAATGTGGGTAAAGAGCATTGTGGTAGTAAATCTCATGGACATACCACGGGCGGGCATCACTTGATTAATAGTAATACTGGCTTACCAGACAATAATATTGCTAATGAGCCACTTGTGACTACTGACACTAACCTTGCTCTAACTGGTAATCAAGCTAGCAGTAATAGTGCTAATAACAATCCCATCGCCGTGGAAAACGCCAATTCCAATTCTGCCATAGTGACTACAGTAATCTAAGCATGACAAGGTAAAGTTTAGTGTTAGGTTTAGCACTAAGCTTTACAGCGCTAGATCAGTCCACGCTCTGCCATAGACACAACCTGCTCTCCCACCACAAAATGATCGAGCACACGCACCTCAATTAACCCTAAAGCCTCTTTCAGCTTTTGCGTAATACGCTCATCGGCATTGCTAGGCTCTGCGATACCGGAGGGATGATTATGAGCAAAGATGACCGCTGCCGCATTATAATGCAAAGCACGCTTCACCACTTCACGCGGATAGACACTAGCACTATCAATCGTGCCTTGAAATAGCTCATCAAATTGAATCACCCGATGGCGCGTATCTAAAAATAAACAGCAAAACACCTCATGACGATAATCACGCAGCCGTGCTTTGAGATAAAAGCGTACAGTATCAGGATCAGATAGCGGTTCACCGCGCTCTAAGCTTTCAAATAAATAGCGCTTAGACATTTCTAAAACGGCTTGCAATTGCACATATTTAGCATCACCCAAACCATTGGCTTGGCAAAAACGCTCTTGAGTGGCTTCAAATAATGCCCTTAGGCTCCCAAATTCTTGAATTAATTCCCGTGCTAAATCGACAGCAGTCTTGCCTCTCGTTCCAGTACGAAGGAAAATTGCCAGCAACTCAGCATCGGACAGTGCCTCAGCACCGCGTTGAAGTAATTTTTCGCGGGGTCGTTCATCGATAGGCCAGTCTGTAATTGCCATGCTGTTTGTTTTCACTAGAAATTAACTCGGATTGAATTATGCCCACACTGGCGCAACAACATATTCTTTTAGGGATTAGCGGCGGCATCGCTGCTTATAAAGCTGCTGAACTAACCCGCCTCATGATTAAAGCGGGCGCTGAAGTCAGAGTTTGTATGACTGAGGGCGCTACCCATTTTGTAACCCCTCTTACCTTTCAAGCGCTGTCTGGGAATCCGGTACATACCACGTTATTAGACCCCGAAGCTGAAGCGGGCATGGGACATATTGAACTCGCACGTTGGGCCGATCAAATCGTCATTGCACCTGCTAGTGCTAATTGCATTGCACGTTTAGCACATGGCTTTGCTGATGATTTACTCACGACATTATGTCTAGCGAGTAAAGCACCTTTGCATATTGCTCCGGCTATGAATCAACAAATGTGGGCTAATGCCGCTACACAAGCCAATATTGCCACCCTTAAATCACGCCATATCAAGCTATTAGGCCCTGCGAGCGGTGCTCAAGCCTGTGGTGATATAGGGTTTGGACGTATGTTAGAACCCGAACAGATTATGCAATTACTGCAAGCCGATACGAGTGCTCTCCCCTTAAATGGGGTAAAGGTAATTCTCACCGCAGGGCCTACGCGCGAAGCGATTGATCCAGTGCGTTTTATCTCCAATCGCAGCTCTGGAAAGATGGGCTATGCCCTAGCCGAAGCCGCTCAAGCACTCGGTGCAAAGGTGACTTTAATCTCAGGACCCGTCGCTTTACAGGCTCCCCCTGACGTGACACTTATTAAGGTTGAAAGCGCTGAGCAAATGCTCAATGCCACCTTAGCCCATATGCCTGAGCAAAATATTTTCATTGCGACTGCGGCGGTGGCGGACTATACCCCACAGGAAGTGGTTGATAAGAAAATCAAAAAATCAGCAACTGAATTGAGTTTACCCTTAAAGCGCACACAGGACATTTTAGCTACTGTGACGGATCGTTACCCTGAGTTATTTAGCGTGGGATTTGCGGCAGAAACCCATGATTTAATGACTTATGCACGCGGCAAATTAGAGCGCAAAAATTTACAGATGGTCGCGGCTAATTCAGTCGCGGGGGGTAAAGTATTTGATCAAGAAACCAATGCCTTAGAAGTGGTGTGGCGTGATGGTCAACATTCCTTCCCCGAAATGCCTAAACGTGAATTGGCTCAACAACTGATGCAGTTAATCGCCGCCCGTTATCACTCTTTTAAGGATATCCGCTCATGCGTCCTCAACTAGAATATAAGATTTTAGACTCCCGTATCGGTGACACGATCCCATTGCCGAGCTATGCCACTGATGGCTCAGCGGGTATGGATTTACGCGCTTGCCTAGATCACGCCTTAACCTTAAAGCCCGGAGAAACCACTTTAATCCCTACAGGGCTAGCCATACATATTGGTGATCTGAATCTGGCAGCAGTGATTTTGCCACGCTCTGGTTTGGGGCATAAGCACGGGATTGTACTGGGTAATTTGGTGGGTTTGATTGACTCAGACTATCAAGGGCAATTGATGATTTCGTGTTGGAATCGTGGGCAAACAGCATTCACCATTGAGGTAGGTGAGCGAATTGCGCAATTAGTGGTCGTGCCCGTGGTGCAAGTGGAGTTAAAACCTGTGACTGAGTTTACTCAAAGTAAGCGTGGTGAGGGGGGATTTGGGCATTCGGGGCGGCATTAGTGGCAAATTTACGCCACAGTGTTTTAAATCCTGATAAACTCTTAAGCATCCGCTTTTTATCAGGAATACCCCTATGTCTGATACTCATGATGATGAGGCTCCGGTGGTGAATGCTGGCACTTTGCCAGTACGCCCGTCTAAATACCACGAAAGCCTCCAAGACAGCCTTGCCAAAGATGTCGCCAACCAAGCGGGACGCATGGAAGATTTAGCTAAGCTTTTGATTAGTTTGAATCTTGCCATTCCCGCTTTATATGGCGCAGTGCTTAAACTGACCCAAGGTGCAACCGCCACTATTTCAGGCGTATTAATTTTAATTGCTTTTGCTAGTTGGTTGGTGGCGCTGGGCTTAGCTTTTATGGTGTTGTTGCCTATTAAAACTAAAGTCAATCCCAATAATCTGCTGGCACTTGAAAAGTATTTTGCGACCACCGCCGAGCGCAAACAAATGCTGGTCATGATTGCGAGTTTGACGACCTTTTTTGGTATTTGTTTAGTGATTTTTGGCTTGGTGTTGTGAGGGAACTAATATGGCTAATTTAACGATAGTGCTGTGCCCGCATTGTGCCAATACTTTTGATTACCCTATTCCAGATGTACCTGCTCAAGGGGATGAGCTGATTAAGCTCACTACCTGCCCGATTTGTGGGGGCAAGCTTAAAGTGCGCTTTGAAATTCAGCGCGAGATTGAGGTCATGCGTGGGGTTTCGATTGAGCGCAGGCTGATTAAACCTGCCCATACTATCCAAGCTGAAAAGGGAGAATAAATGATGTCTGCTTCGCCCTTTGAAATGCTTATTACTGCTGAGTTTTTGACGCAAGCACCACATTTAGTAACTCAAGCTCAAGCCTTAGCAAGTGCTTATAAAAATCATCAAAAGATCGATGATCAGTACTTGCAAGCAATGGGCGAGGCATTATGGCAAGCCTTAAATAGCTCGCAACAAGCCGAACTGAAAGCACGCAAACAACTAGCTGGACTCCAAGTCGTCCCGATTATTATTGAATCTAATGATGCAGCAGTTATGCAACTACCTTGGGAAACGCTGTATCACCCTGAGTTTGGCTTTTTGGGACACAATCCAGCCTTTAGTGTGTCGCGGCATTATTTTGATGTGCTCCAAGCCCTTCCCAAACCTCAAGCAGAACCGTTGCGTGTCCTATTATTTTCGTCTTTGCCGGATGATTTAGGTGAGCGGGAGCGGCTGGATAGTGAAAACGAACAGGCGAAAGTGCAGGAAGTCCTCTTAGCCTCCGAATTAAAGGGCGAGATTGAGCTGTATATGCCCGATGATGGGCGCTTTGACACGTTTAAAGCTGAGCTGCAACGTTTTAAGCCGCATGTGGTTTATTTAAGTGGGCATGGTTTGTTTAAAGTTGATGATTTAAAAAAAACCGCAACAGGTAGTTTTCTATTTGAAGACGCTCAGGGTAATGGGTATCCAGTAACTGAAGCAGAAATTGCCACTTGTTTCACGAATCTTCCGGTGCAATTGGTGGTGCTGTCGGCGTGTTTGAGTGCCGAACTTGACACGCGCTATCCTGATAAGGGGTTGAGTAATGCACTGTATCGAGCAGGTGTGCCGCAAGTGATCGGGATGCGTGAGTCTATCTTTGATCAGGCAGGTATTCAGTTTGCTAAGGCGCTACTGGGTAAAATTGCTGATAAGGAGCGAGTAGATATTGCGCTGCAAGCAGCACGTCAGGCGATTGCTGAGCCTTTGACGGGTGAGGTGTGGCGCGAGAGCCAGTCTAGTCCAGAGTTGTCTGCTTTAGCACAGACACATTGGTGCTTACCGCAATTATTGAGCCACAATATTGAACAACCGCTAATTGATTGGTCATTTACGCCTAAGCCTAAAACACCCATTCCAACTAAAGAATTATTAGGGCAAATTGCTGTACCTGAACGCTTTTTGGGACGGCGGCGAGAGTTGCGTCTGTGGCAAAATCGATTATTGAGTACTCACCATAATAGGTTATTGATTACGGGCGCGGGCGGTATGGGTAAAACGGCATTGGCGAGTAAGCTGATTGCGAGTTTAACTCATGAAGGCTATCACCTGTTTAGTATTTCATTGCGTCCTGAGCATGACTGGTCAGAGGTCGAGCTAGCGATTGAAATGGCGTTGGTCGAAAACGAGGCGCTCAAAAATCAATATCAACACCTACAAACCAAGCAACTACCTCGCGCTAAGTTATTAGAATGGCTCCTGAAACTGAGCCTTAAACGCTTTAATAACAAACTGATTTTATTCTTTGACAATCTCGAATCGGTACAAGATTTAACCACTCCCCACACGATTAATAATTCTGAAGTACAACTCTGGTTGGATGCCGCTTTAGCCGTGAGTGCGTTGGGTTTAAAGGTACTAGCTACTTCACGCTGGCAATTACCCAACTGGTCAGAGGAATTGCAGTGTGCGTTGGGGCGTCCGGTGTATGGGGACTATGTGGCATTTGCGCGGCAACAGGCTTTACCTTTAACGGGTGAGCGCTTGCAAAAGGCTTATCAAGTGCTGGGTGGGAATTTCCGTGCCTTAGAGTACTTTGCTAGAGCGGCAAAGACGATGGAGGTGGCGGAGGAAACGGCGTTTTTAGCGGCTTTGGGTACGGCGGAAGCTGAGGCTCAGACCGATATGGCGCTGGCGAAGTTATTAGAGCATTGCAGTGCTGAGGCTTTGTCCTTATTACTGGCATTGCGGGCTTATCCGGTAGCTGTGCCAATGTCGGGGGTGAAGAAGCTGGGGTATTTATTGGAGTTGGCAGAGGCTGAGGTTTTATTGGCGGAGCTGCTGGCGTTTTCATTGGTAGAGCCATATCAAACTGAACGCGGTGTGGAGTATCAGCTCGCCCCCTTAGTGAGTAGTTATTTGAATCAGCATTATGAACCGCTCACTCAAGCGCTTTTGCAAACGGCGGCTAAATTTTTGTATTGGCAGTTGGAGGAAAGGGTAAATACTAATTGGGAGTATAAGCTGGCTACACATGGGGCTTTGACTACTGCGGGGTTGGAGTTAGACGCACATCGGTTGGCTTTGGATTGGATAGTAGGAGCACTTAGTAGAGCTGGACTCTATACCGTTTTATTAGAGCAATGGTTGCCACCCATTTGTGAATCTAGTGATTTAAAGATTAAAGCAGAGGCTTTAGGACAGACAGGTAAGCAAAATCTCCACTTGGGGCAATTTTCTGCCGCCCTCGACTACCTACAACGCTCCCTCGCCATTACACAGGAGATCGGCGATAAACAAGGCGAAGGCACTACCCTCAATAATTTGTCGCAAATTTACGATGCTCGCGGCGATTACTCCACCGCCCTCGACTACCTACAACGCTCCCTCGCCATTACACAGGAGATCGGCAATAAACAAGTCGAAGGCACTACCCTCAATAATTTGTCGCAAATTTACGATGCTCGCGGCGATTACTCCACCGCCCTCGACTACCTTCAACGCTCCCTCGCCATTCAACAGGAGATCGGCGATAAAGCCGGTGAAGGCGCTACCCTCAATAATTTGTCGCAAATCTTTAAAGCACGAGGCGATTACGACTCCGCACTCGACTACCTACAACGCTCCCTCGCCATTACACAGGAGATCGGCGATAAAGCCGGTGAAGGTGCTACCCTCAATAATTTGTCACAAATTTACGATGCACGAGGCGATTACGACACCGCACTCGACTACCTTCAACGCTCGCTCGCCATTCAACAGGAGATCGGCGATAAAGCCGGTGAAGGCGCTACCCTCAATAATTTGTCTGCTCTCGCTCATGCTCGCGGCGATTACTCCACCGCCCTCGACTACCTTCAACGCTCCCTCGCCATTCAACAGGAGATCGGCGATAAAGCCGGTGAAGGCACTACCCTCAATAATTTGTCGCAGATCTTTAAAGCTCGCGGCGATTACTCCACCGCCCTCGACTTCCTTCAACGCTCCCTCGCCATTACACAGGAGATCGGCAATAAAGCCGGCGAAGGCACTACCCTCAATAATTTGTCGCAAATTTACGATGCTCGCGGCGATTACTCCACCGCCCTCGACTACCTACAACGCTCACTCGCCATTCAACAGGAGATCGGTGATAGTGCAGGTATGTGTTACACCTTATTCAATATGGGACACATTCATTTACAAAATGAGCAAGTTTCTGAAGCGCTACAAGCATGGGTAATGGTCTATCAAATAGCCAAAAAGATTAATTTAGCTGAAGCCTTAAAAAACCTAGAAAACCTAGCCGAAGAACTAGGCTCAAATGAAGGATTAGCCCTGTGGGAACAACTAGCTGAGCAAATAGAAAACCTACCCTCATCCTAAATCCTTCTCCCAAAGAGCGAAGAACTTAAATAACCATAACCACAACAAGATCAAGCTCTTAGCTCCCTCCCTTGACAAGGGGAGGGCTGGGGTGGGGTTTCCATCACCAACTATGCTAATCTACTACCTAACACACGCAGACAACAGCGGAGCCTAATAGCGATGAGCACAGCAGAAAAACTAGCCGAACACTACACCGCATCTCCCTCACGTTTGCATCAACAATTCGTCCTAAAACTAGCCACCCAAATAGATCGCTACCTAGACGGTAAACCTTGTGATGTTTACATCGCCCCCTTTGACGTGCGCCTACCGCGCCAAAACGAAGCCGACGACAAAATCGATACCACCGTACAACCCGATATAGCGGTCATTTGTGACCCCAGCAAATTAGACGACAAAGGCTGTCGTGGCGCACCCGATTGGATTATTGAAGTTATCTCCCCCTCTTCAGCCATCATGGACATGGAAAAAAAGCTCCGACTCTACGAGCGTCACGGTGTTAAAACCTATTGGATTATTCACCCCACCGACCAGTGGCTCATGGTCTATCGCTTAGGACCAGACGGGCGCTATGGTCACTATCAAATGCTCGCACTCACTGACCCTACCCCCGTAGATCTATTTCCCGATCTCACTATTGAATGGGCATTCCTTCAAAAAAATGAGGCTACCTAATACGCTGGCTGATTAGATGTACCCGCTCAAACTTACGTTGACAGACAGTGACGCAGTGATAGCCCATCCCCAATCAAGGACTTAAATAATTCCACCCTTGATTCTGCCGCTCCATAATCCGCGCAATCCCTGCCTGTGCAACCCCCACGCCCTGAATCAACGGAGGGCGCTTACCATCCCGTGCCTCAATCGTATCCAGCGTATTACCACACGCCGTAAATACCACATTTTGCAACATCAAACTCTCAATACGTGGCTTAAACTCCGACTCCTCCGTCAAAAACCACACCCCAGGACCATAAGCGACCAACTCAATTTCAATCTCGTCCATACCATAATGCTTTTGCAAATTGACAATATTAGACAACACATGATCCTGTAGCTCTGCATCTTTCTTATTCACCTGAATCACTAAGCGATGATCTTGCTGCACGGCTACCGCCTGTTCAGTGGCATAGCTTGGCAACATCAAAGCACCCGCACCTAATAGCGCCGCTACCAACACTCCAATTTTTAATCCACGACTTAGCATCTTCGTCTCTCCTCTATCATGAGTATTATTGGCAGATTTAACAGAAACCCTTTAAGCTCACAAGCTAGCCTAAGGGATAAATCCCTAAAAAGATTAAAATAGCGGGAGGAATGAAGATGAAATACCTGATTTACGCCTTATTGTTCTTTTGGAGCCAAACGATTTTTGCCGAAACCACTGCACCACCCGCCACCCATGCCGCCATTGATACGCAACCCGAACATCCGGCTTGGTTTAAAAACTCCTTTTTAGATCTGCCCGATGATGTGAAAGAGGCAGCGGAGAATAATAAACGTGTCTTACTGTATTTTTATCAAGATGGTTGCCCCTACTGTTTAAAATTAGTGCAAGATAATTTTGGCAATCCTGAGTTAGCTAATAAAATGCAAAACCATTTTGAAGTCATTGCTCTGAATATGTGGGGTTCACGCGAAGTCACCGATTTAACCGGAACGGTATTGACTGAAAAATCTTTTGCTACCAGTTTAAAAGTGCAATATACCCCTACTTTATTATTTCTAGATGAGCAAGGAAAAATCGCTTTACGTATTAATGGCTATTATAATCCAGAACAATTTAATTACGCCCTCGATTACGTAGCGGGTAAACAGGAAAAAGAAGGTAGTTTTCGAGATTATTTAGAAAAGAACAGTAATAACCCCCAAAAAGAAGCCACTGCTATCCCCTTTCAAACCCTAGCAGGGACATTGCCTCAGCCTTTAAAACTACAAGAGACCTTAAAAGCCAATGGACGGCATTTATTAGTTATCATAGAACAATCTGACTGCAATACTAATTGTTCCGAATTACTCACTATTCTACAACGCCCAGAGGTGGCTTATAGTCTCACCAATGTAGACGTAGCTTGGCTTAAAGCTGATGATACTAACACTATCCAAACACCTGATGGTCAAGAGAAAACTATTGCCGATTGGGTCAAAGAACTCAATATTAAATACAATCCTAGTTTATTATTTTTTGCACCCGATGGCTCGCAAGTCTTTGGTGTAGAAGCTTATTTAAAAACGTTTCATATTCACGGTGCTTTAGATTATATAGCCAGTAGCGCTTATAAAACCCAGCCCGAATTCCAACGTTTTCTACAACACCGCCGCGAAACCCTATTAGCTAGAGGCATTAAAGTAGATTTGATGGATTAATAAATATAGTTGTCGGCTCTCATCCCTTTCCTTATTAGGGCAAGGGTCAGGGATGAGAAGAAATATAGGCTCTATCACTCACTCATATTGATATTAATGCCTTGCTCTAATAATTCCGCTTGGCGTTTACCTAGATAAGGGTGAAACCCTAAACTCTCATAAGCTTTAGAACTAACATAACGCAGTAACTCCCTAAAATGATAGCCATATAATAGCCCATCCATCCGTGTTACTTCTTTACCCTGATCAAACAATACCATGCCCGGACGATAATCTAAGGCTAAAGCTTCAGCCCATGCTTTAGGTGTGGTTTTATTGCCATTAGGGTCGATAATCTCATTACTGCTACTAGCATCTAAACGCACTACACTAAAAGCTTTAAATTCTTGTAATACATCCTCACGCGTCAGTAATTTAGTATGTAAATATTCACAATCTTTACAACGTTGATCCTCAAAAATAACAGCTAAGGGCGTTTTAATGCTAGAGAAATCAGTTATCGCTTGAAATAAATTATTATCCTTAAACTCATATAGTGCTTGCGTAGCATTTTTATCTAAGTACTCAGTTAAAGTTTGCTTCTGATAGGCTTTATCCGCTACAAATTTTAAGATTGGCTCAAACTGCTCTGGTGAGCGATAACCATTTAAACGCTGAATAGGTTTATTAGTAGCATCTAGAAATAAAATCGTTGGGGTATATTGAATTTTAAGCTCTTTGGCCAATTCTTTTTCTAATAGGGACTGATCCTCAGTCAAAGCAACTTCTCGATCTCCCCTTATATTAATTGCAATCACATCAAAATGGCTTTGAATATAACTTTTAAGCGGCTCTTTAGTAAAACTATCTTCGAGCATTTTGGCACAGTAGGGGCAGTTTTCTAAATGAAAAAACAACATCACCTGTTTATTCGCCTGCTCTGCCTCTGCTATATCTTCTTTTATATCTAAAAAGCTTTCCTTAAACCAATCAGGCGTACTATACGCCATACCGCCGCTGACTTTACCTAGTGAACTCTTAGTATCGGCAGACAGAGAATGACTAAAGGAAATGAAGTAAAACACCAATAGCCAAGGCAGCGGCAATATTAGCTTAATAATAGAACGCATCACTTTTACCCTCTTAGCATTAAGTGAGTCATTATAACAAGAATAGTGATTTAAAGGCGACTCTCCTGAAGAGAGAGGACAGAGGCAAACATAAAAAAGCCCCAATATAAATTGAGGCTTTAGACTGAAACATTAAACGATTTTAGGTTTTATAAACCAAAATCATCCGCAGGCAGGTCTAGATCACGGCAGATTTCACGAATGATCGTTTTCTCATTCTCATCAAAATCACCATCCGCAGTACCAATAGCACAACAGACCCGTACCATTAAACGCGCTGCATCGGGCTTAGAGCGTAATTTACCAATTGCTTTTAACGCTTCTGCTTTACCAATTTCATGGTCAAACTCAAAGTTATTAGCTACTTTATTAAAATAATCGATCACGTCTTTAGTATCGAATACTTTTAGCTCATCTGATTGCTGAATGAACTTCATCATTTTTTGCTTTTCAGAGGAAGCAATCGAGCCATCGGCTGCGGCAACTAGAGCACAGCCTGCGACACAAGCCTCCATGAACTCTTTGTTTTTGAACTTAGCAATTTCAGTAGTTAATTTACTACGCGCCTCAGAGGCTTTTTGCTTTAATGTATCTAAAAATGACATAGCTTAAACTCCTTACTAATTAAGCTGAATGGGCTAATTGTTTTTTATATTTTAAGGAAGACATTATTGAAAATGCAATAAAACTTACCCCAATTAAACCGGTAATGACTTCTGGGATATGAAAATGAATACTGAGTAGCATAATGATCGCTAACGCACCGATCCCGTAATGCGCCCCATGCTCTAAGTAAATATACTCATCTAATGTACCTTTACGCACTAAATGAACAGTCATAGAACGCACAAACATAGCACCTATCGCTAAGCCTAGCATAATAATAACCACATCATTAGTAATCGCAAAAGCTCCAATTACACCATCAAAAGAGAATGAGGCATCTAATACCTCTAAATATAGGAATCCTGCTAAACCATTACGCTTAGCTCCTTCTACGACTGCCTCGCCCTCTTCTTTATTCTCAAAGAAAATATCTAAACTACTGACCATAATATACAAAATAACCCCGCCTAAACCTGCCATTAACACAGTCAAGCGTGTCTCTTGAGCCATAGGTAAAAACTCTTGAATCAAGAATAAGGTTACTAAGGCAATTAATACACTAATCACATCAAGCTTGCCTAGTGCACTCATTTTCTCCTCGAATGCCCCTAACCAATGGACTTCTTTTTCATGATCAAACATAAAACTTAAGAACACCAATAATAAGAACATTCCGCCAAATGCAGCAATACCTGCATGGCTAGCCGTTAAATATTGTGAGTATTGAGTAGGATTATTCAATGCCATATCAACGACTTCAAATACACCTAACCCTGTTGCTACCGCTACTATGACAATAGGGAAAACTAAGCGCATACCAAAAACGGCAATTAGAATACCAACCGTTAGAAATATCTGCTGCCATTTTTCATCCATTTCCCTCAAGATCGAAGCATTAACAACAGCATTATCGAATGATAGACTCACCTCCATAATACCGAGTACCACTACTAAGAAAATAGCGGTTAATACGCCCATAGAAGGATGGACTACTCCCCACCATATCGCTATACCAACACATAGAATGGTAACAAGTAGAGAGTATTTAAAATCTTGAAACATAGTGGTTAATTAATTCCTTAAGCCTACACAAAAACAGGCACCTCAAGGATGCCTGTTCATAATTATTATTTTTTAGCTATGAATAGTTATTTAATTAACCAATATTCACACCCATAGAGGCAGCCATAGCACCTAGACCACCGGCAAAACCTTGACCTACTGCTTTAAATTTCCACTCAGCATTATGGCGATAAACTTCACCAAATAACATGGCTGTTTCAGTACTCGCATCTTCGGATAAGTCGTAACGTGCAATTTCTTTATTATCTGCCTCATTCACCAAACGGATATAAGCATTAGAAACTTGCCCAAAATTTTGTTTACGTCCCTCTGCATCATAAATGGTAACAGCAAAGACTATTTTCTTTACATCAGCGGACATAGTAGCCAGATTTAATTTAACCTGCTCATCATCGCCTTCACCTTCACCCGAACGATTATCACCTAAATGCTCTACACTACCATCGGGTGACTTTTTATTATTAAAGAAAATGAAAGCTGCATCAGAAAGCACCTTACCATTTTCTCCCAACATAAATACTGAGGCATCTAAGTCAAATGCTGCACCATCGGTTTGACGAGTATCCCACCCTAGGCCCGCCACTACATTTGTTAAACCCGGTGCTTCTTTAGTTAAAGAAACATTGCCACCTTTTTGTAAACTAACAGCCATTTTAATATCCTCTCTTAAGATAAAATTTTTACTATTTCAATAATAGGGGTTTAGCCAATCATAATACCATATTGGTCACACATAGCCTTTAAACCACCTGAATACCCTTGTCCGACTGCACGGAATTTCCATTCTGCATTGTGGCGATATAGCTCACCAAATACCATTGCAGTTTCAGTCGAATAATCTTCCGCTAAATCATAACGTACAATTTCAACACCCGTTTGTTCATTGACAATACGAATAAAAGCATTGGCTACTTGACCAAAGTTTTGCCGTCGCGCATCAGCATCATGAATCGTCACGGTAAAAGCAATTTTTTGAATATCAGCGGATACCTTACTTAAATCCACTTTCACTGCTTCATCATCACCGTCACCTTTACCACTGCGATTATCGCCCGTATGCTCTACTGAACCATCGGCTGACTTTAATTGATTATAAAAAATGAAATCAGCATCACCACGTACCTTACCCGTAGCAGTGAGTAAAAAGGCGCTAGCATCTAAATCGAAACTCGAACCATCAGTGGTTCTTTCGTCCCAACCTAAACCGACAATAATTTTAGTTAAACTAGGATCGGTTTTACTCAGTGATAAATTGCCGCCTTTTTGTAAACTTAAAGCCATTACTCTCTCCTTTATTTAATGCTGATTGCTTTTATATTCGATTAAGCCTTTATTTGGAGCCGGAAGTCCAACGTAAACCCCAATGGTAAGCTTTATCCATATCCTGATGACCTCGGAAATAACGCACTTCTCGATTAACTTTTAATGATCCGTTGATATTTTCCAATAAAACGGTGGCACACATGCCTAATGAGTTTGAGCCTTCGGTTAAACGAATTTCTAAGGGCGCTTCATTGGGTACATAAATGGTAACCACTCCATCGGTTTGCGCCCAATTCGGCACACCTTCATAAATAAAAGCATAGATTAAAATACGTTTGAAATGCGTCCAATGCTGCCCATTAATACGCAGCCATTCGCCTTCTTTGACCGCTCCGGTACGATCATCACCTTGTAATTCAATATAAGGATCTTGATTAAATGCGCCAAAACGATTACCCAGTGCTTGAATAGCACTCACAGTACCGTTTTGCAGCTCATATAAACAACCCACATCTAAATCAATCCCCCCCGAACGCGCACCGCCGCCAAATAAACCACCTAATAAGCCACCACTTTTAGGCGCAGGTTGTCCGGCGTTGTTACGATTCCAATTGAGGTTAATGCGAATCTCACCAAAACCCTCGGCTTTTTTATCCAAGCTGACCGTAGGTTTGGCTTTATCCAAAGTAATTTTGGTTAATGAAATGGGTTTAGGCACTGGAACTGGTTGGGGAATAGGTGCATGTGCTGCTTTAGGAATAGGCGCGGGTGCAATAGGTGCAGGTGCAGGATCACTAACGTCAACTCCAAAATGCTCAGCTAAGGGTTTTAAACCTCCAGCAAACCCTTGACCGACTGCACGAAACTTCCACTGTCCTTGACGTAAATACAACTCACCTAAAATCAGGGCAGATTCTTTCATGCCAGCAGCAGGTAATTTCGCTTCAATTATAGCTTGCTGTGCAGCGTTTTTAAGCGTGACCGTTAGCTCTTGAAACGCTCCAAAGGTTTGGCGATTTTCGTGAATCGTGGCAGTAAAAGCGACTTTTTCAATGGCACTAGGCAGACTATTGAGATTCACTTCAAACTCAGCACGCCCTGCTGTATTGCTCTTTAAGGCTACCGCTCCATTGCCCGGACGCGGTTGACCATAAAACACCATGTCATCATCGCCGCGCACCTTACCCTGTGCAGTTAATAAAAAGGCTGATATATCAACCTCTACGCCTGCCAGTTGATTCGGATTAAGTTTGACCTCTATGCTGAGGGTTTCTTTAGGTACGGGCGCATTCGCACCTGCTATTAATTGCACTGTTGACATGGCTAGACCTCTTACAGCGCCGCTAATACCGCAGGCATCATATCATTCGCAATCGCTCCTTGGCTGGGTGCTCCCACGGCTTTCATCTGCCAACCACCATTACCATCACGACTGACAATCGCCATCACCACACCTGTATGTGCACCCTGCTCAGTTAAGTTATAGCGTGCTAATTCAGTGTCATTGGTATCATCCACAAGGCGACAGAACGCATTGCCTACCTCATTAAAGGTTTGCCCACGAAATGAACATACAGTGAAAGCTAGAGACTGCACATTGGCGGGTAAGCGGGTGAGATCTACAAAGATCACCTCATCATCCCCGTCCCCTGCTCCGGTTAGATTATCGCCAGAATGACTAATCGAACCATCACGGCTTTGTAATTGACGGAACCACACTACATCGAGCAGATTTTTTTGGGTATCGAGCAATAAGCAAGAAGAATCTAGATCTATCTCATCAGCGCCCCCACCACCAAATAGGCTACCGAAAAAACCTGATTTTTTAGCGGGCGCGGGATCCCAACCTAGCCCCATTCTGACTTTGGTTAATCCCCCCCCGTTAGATTTGGTCAAAGAAATGCGCTGACCCTTAGTTAAGCTGACTGCCATACATAACCTCCACTCGCTTTTAATATTAATGCACGCATACTAAGCAATCCGGCTCAACTCTCGCAACCTCACACCAATTTTTACGGGTTATTTGCCTTTACGCATCTTGGTCTAGTCCTAAACATGACTAAGTGTCTAGCTAACAGTAATCGTGTGTTTCTGGAGCAGTCTTGGCGGCAGGGATGCCGCCTTGAAGCGTACAGGGAGGTATTCACAGCGTCTGCGGAGGAAATGCAGGATTACTTTGGCTCAAGTACTTATTACTCACTCAGTCATTCCAAACCACAGCCTATATCTCTTAATTTAAATGTCAGAATTGACTAATCTCTAGGACAGCAATCAGGCTCGATTATTACACTAATACTAATAGAGATCCAAGCATAAGTGACGTGTTATGTTGGTATTAGGAATCGGCAATCATTTGCTACAGGATGAAGGAATTGGTATTCATCTCCTGCGATTTATGGAGCAGCACTATCCTGCTATCCCTGAAGTCACCTATCTAGACGGTGGCACGCTGAGCTTCACGCTCGCTAGCATTATTGAAGAACATAATCACTTATTGGTATTGGATGCGGTAGAGCTACACGCTCCCGCTGGAACGGTGTGCTGCTACGAAAATGAAGCCATGGATCATTTTCTCGGTACGGCTAAACGCAGCGCTCACGAGGTAGGTTTATTAGATCTGATGGATATAGCACGTCTTTCAGGTTGCTTACCGCAATACCGCGCCTTAATTGGTATTCAATACGCCACTTTCGATTGGGGCGAAGAGCTAACGCCTACCGTCCAACATAATATTCCTAAAGCAGGTCGCTTAGCCGCAGACCTATTAGAACGTTGGCGTTTAACCAGCACTAAACCTGCTCAATTCTAAAACTATTTAAGCTAGAGGTAGTAACATGACATTAGCCAGCATTCCTGTACACAGTGAAGCGCCCCATACGGGTAATCTACGCCCCATCCAACACGAAATTCTCCAAGCACTCACCCATCTAGTGACCGAAGAAAAGTCAGGGATGATTGATTTACACGGCCTACCTTTTAGTGAAGCGGACTATAACGCCTTAGAAGACTTTCTCGGTGAAGGCGATATTGATATTACCCTTAACATATTAGGCAAAACGCGTATTCGTGAAAGTAGCTATGCGGGTGTGTGGCGTCTTGAGCATTTTGATCCTAATGATCAACGCATTGGTTATTTTATTGAAATTGGCTACGTGCCTGAAATTCTACGCTCTCAGTGCGATGATATTAAAGCCGGACTCGATGTGATGAAAACGGTATTAATGATGGAGGAAGATGTGGATGAAACTGCTTAATCTCCCCTTTACCCAAACGGTTGGTGAGCACTTACAGGCACAAGGCATTTCACGGCGAGCGTTTCTGAAATTTTGTAGCCTGCTAGCTTCGAGTATGGCACTCGCACCGAGCCTAGTTCCACAACTGGCTCAAGCGTTAGAAAAGGCTCAACGCCCTTCTGTCATTTGGCTCTCGTTTCAAGAGTGCACTGGCTGCACTGAATCAATCACACGCTCACATAGTCCTAGCCTTGAAGCGCTAATCTTTGATGCGATTTCATTAGATTATCACCATACCTTACAAGCCGCTTCAGGCTTTGGAGCAGAAGCGGCGCGTGAAGAGGCTATGAAAGAGCATCATGGTAAGTATGTACTCATCGTCGATGGTTCTATCCCGCTGGATAATCCGGGCTACTCGACTATTGCGGGTATTAGCAATCTGGACATGCTCAAGGAAGCGGCGTCAGGGGCTGCGGCTATTATTGCCTTAGGGACTTGTGCAGCTTATGGTGGTTTGCCTAAAGCGGATCCCAACCCCACAGGTGCGGTAGCGGTTGCCGATATTATTAAAGACAAACCGATTATTAATATCCCCGGCTGTCCACCGATTCCGGTGGTGATTACGGGGGTGATAGCCCACTTTTTAGCGTTTGGTCTGCCTGAATTGGATAGCTTAGGGCGTCCTAAAGCTTTCTATGGGCAAAATATTCATGATCGTTGCTATCGCCGTCCTTTTTATGAGCGCGGTCTGTTTGCTGAAACCTTTGATGATACTGGAGCCAAAGCGGGTTGGTGTTTATATAAGTTAGGCTGTAAAGGCCCTATTACTTACAACGCTTGCGCCACTTTAAAATGGAATGATGGCACTAGCTTTCCTATTGAATCTGGGCATGGTTGTATTGGTTGCTCCGAACCCAATTTTTGGGATTTTGGTGGTTTTTATCGCGCCGTATCTATCCCACAACAAGTATCCGGTAAGCAGGTGATTTATGCGGCGGCGGCGGGGATTGCAGCAGGGGTCGCTATTAGCGCTTTAAATAAAAAAACCAAAACAGCAGCGGCTAGTGCTCACCAAACCGTGACTGTCAATGAATTAAATCAGGAGTCATGACATGAATAGCGTCGAGTTCCTGCAATGGGTTAAAGGCCCACTGTTCAATCTAGCATTATTTATCTTCATAGCGGGTCTAGTATTACGCTTATTTGAAATCCTCTCGCTAGGACGCAAAGTCAATTATGCCGCGCCTAAAGGTAGCCCTATGCAAGGCGGTTTGCGCGAGATTTGGCGGCGCTCGTTACCGGACAAAGCGACCTTACAGCGCTCGATGATTACTATTATGGCGGGCTACGTGTTTCATATCGGCTTATTTGTAGTCATTTTCTTACTAGCTGCGCATATTGAAATCTTTAAAAACTTACTCGGCTTTGGTTGGCCTAATCTACCTACTCCGGTCGTAGATGCGTTTGCGGTGCTCAGTATGATTGCTTTAGTCATAGTACTCATCCATCGCTTGCAGCATCCGGTTAAACGCTTCCTATCCAAGCCTGCTGATTATGTGGTGTGGACCGCAACCTTTATACCGCTACTAACGGGTTATATGGCTTATCATCACTTGCTACTCGCTCCGCAATTGATGCTAGGGCTACATATTTTAAGTGTTGAAATCCTAATGGTGTTATTCCCCTTTACCAAGCTTATGCACACTTTCACGATCTTCCTGTCACGCTGGTATAACGGGGCTTCTATGGGGCTAAGAGGAGTGAAATCATGAGCAATTTAACACTCGAACGCGGTATTAATGCCTTTAAAGCACAAATTGATGCTCCTATGGCAAGCTTCTTTAGCTCTTGTGTGTCGTGTGGCATGTGCGCTGATGCCTGCTTGTTTTATACCGAAAATCCTGATCCGCGCCATACACCGATTTATAAACTCGAACCTTTGCGGCGGGTATGGGAGCAGGAATACACCTTAATCGGTAAACTCAAGGCTAAATTGGGTTTAAGCAAACCTGTCACCGATGCTGAACTGGCTGAATGGCAAGAATTGGTTTACAACAATTGCTCTCTTTGCGGGCGCTGTACCCTGATTTGCCCTGTGGGTAATGATATTACCTATATGATTCGCAAAATGCGTGAAGGTATGGTGGCCTCTGGTCATGCGCCCGAAGGCTTAATTGGAGCCTCCACTCGTGCCATCACTATTGGTAGCCCGATGGGAGTCAAATTACCCGCACTACAAGCTCAAGTACGTCACTTAGAGAAGTCCAGTGGACTCGAAGTGCCCTTCGATAAAGAAGGGGCTGAGTACTTGATCATGCTGTCCTCAATGGAAATTATGAACTATCCCGAATACTTAGGGGCAGTCGCTAAAATTCTAACTAATGCGGGAAAAACATGGACCTTAAGCAGTGATTGTTTTGAGGCCACTAATTCGGGGATTCAAATTGGTTCCTCCGACATTGCCCGTGAATTAGTCAGTCGCGTAGTAGCAGCGGCTGAAAAGCTGAAAGTTAAAACCGTGATTAGTCCCGAATGCGGACATGCTTATACGGCTCTACGCTGGGAAGGTCCCAATTTAATCGGTCGACCTTATACCTTTGCAGCTAAACATATTGTCGAAGTATTAGACGAATTACGTGCTCAAGGTTTAGTGCAAACCGAAGGTTTTGAAGAGGCTAAGCTCACCTTTCATGACCCTTGTCAATTAGTACGGCGGGGCGGTGTAGTACAGCAGCCACGTAATTTACTGAATATGGTGGCTAAAAACTTCGTTGAAATGGCGGATGCAGGCACATTGAATTGGTGTTGTGGTGCAGGTGGTGGAGTGAGTGCTAATGAAGATGCTGAAGAGGTTAAACTTAAAGCCTTTCAACGTAAGAAAAAACAATTAGATGCATTACAGGTGGATACCCTCGTAACCGCTTGTGCTAACTGCCGTATCCAATTGGAAGAAGGCATGGAAGTGAATCAAATGGATATTCCTGTGGTGGGTTTAACTGAAATGATCGCCGATCACCTCAAAGTACTACCTAGCGAAGGAGTGAAACCATGACTGAACGTGTCGTTGTCGACCCTATTACCCGCATCGAAGGTCACTTACGTATAGAAGCGCAAATGAATGGTAATACTATTGAGCAAGCCTATTCGGCGGGAACCATGGTGCGCGGTATTGAGATTATTTTACGGGGACGCGACCCGCGTGATGCTTGGGCTTATGCCCAGCGTATTTGCGGGGTGTGTACCTTAGTGCATGGTATTGCCTCAGTACGCTCGGTAGAAAATGCGCTTAATTATAAAATCCCACCGAATGCCCAATTGATTCGCAATTTAATGATTGCAGCGCAATACGTGCATGATCATGTGATGCATTTTTACCATTTACATGCTCTGGATTGGGTGGATGTGGTTTCAGCTTTAAGTGCTGATCCTAAAGCGACCGCTGAACTCGCTCAAACGGTCTCACCTCACTGGCCGAATGCTTCAGCGGGGTATTTTGCTGACCAGCAGGCTAAATTGAAAAAGTTTGTCGAAGCGGGTCAATTAGGTATTTTTGCTAAAGCCTACTGGGGACATCCCGCTTATAAACTACCTCCTGAAGCTAATTTAATGGCGGTGTCACATTACCTTGAAGCGTTGGCTTGGCAACGCGATGTTGTCAAACTACATGCTATCTTCGGAGGCAAAAACCCTCATCCTAATTTCTTGGTGGGCGGTGTACCGTGTGCGATTGATTTGAACTCTGATTCTGCGCTTAATATGAAGCGTCTAGCACAAGTGCAAGATATTATTAAGAAAATGCAGATCTTCGTTGATCAAGTCTATGTGCCTGATACCTTAGCGATTGCTGGCTTTTATAAAGACTGGTTTAAGCAAGGCGAAGGCTTAGGTAATTTCATGACCTATGGTGATTTTCCTGAAAAGGGTATGGATGATCCAGCTTCGTTTTTAATTCCAGCAGGTGTAATTCTCAAACGCGATTTATCCAACATTTATCCGGTTGACCTGAATGCAGCCGATCAAATTCAGGAATTCGTGGCTCACTCTTGGTATGACTATAGCGGTGGCAAAACTCAAGGTTTACATCCTTATGAGGGTGAAACCGCGCTCAATTACACCGGCCCCAAACCACCCTATACCCAATTAAATGTCGACGAATCGTATTCATGGCTCAAATCACCACGCTGGAAAGGCGAAGCGGTCGAGGTAGGACCACTGGCTCGCGTATTGATGTTATATGCCACCGGGCATGAGCAAACTAAAGCCTTAGTCGATTACACCTTAAAAACCTTAGATGTACCGATTGATGCCTTGTATTCTACTCTGGGGCGTACTGCGGCCCGCACCTTAGAGACCAAAATTATTGCTGATAAAATGCAAACTTGGTTTGATCAACTACTAGCTAATATCAAAGCGGGCGACACTAAAACCTTTAATGAAACCCTATGGGAACCTGCTAGCTGGCCTAGCAAAGCGCAAGGGGTGGGTTATATGGAAGCACCGCGTGGCGCTTTAGCACATTGGATTGTGATTGAAAATCAAAAGATTGCTAATTATCAAGCAGTAGTTCCAAGTACTTGGAATGCAGGTCCGCGCGATGTACAAAATCAAGCAGGGGCTTATGAGGCTTCGCTACAAGGACATGTGTTGCATGATCCCAAACAACCTGTAGAGATCTTACGCACTATCCACAGCTTTGATCCCTGTATTGCTTGCGCGGTGCATGTGACTGATCCTGAGGGCGAAGAGCTGATCAAAGTACAATTGAGGTGAGTATTTGCTAAAAAGTAATCGTGCATTTCTTCCGCAGTCGCTGTGAATACATCCTTGTACGCTACAAGGCGGCATCCCTGCCGCCAAGACTGCTCCAGAAATACTCGATTACTTTTAGGTAGATAGTGATCTGTTTGTTCACTTAGCTTGTACCAAGAGTAGACTGTATTGTGCCAAGCTCGTTCAATAGAGCTAGCCGCTGCAAAGCCTCGGCTTCGTCTAAGCGACTCACTGCAAAACCAACATGCACCAATACCCACTCACCTACACAGCTCTCGGCAGGGTGTTCGTCATCGACCAGTGCAGCAATACTAATCGAGCGCTTTTCACCATTCAGCTCTGCTATAGCCAAATAACACTCAGCATCCAATAGTTCTATAATCCGCGCTGGAATACCAATACACACGTGGGTAACTCCTTAATCCTCTAAATCATCAGCCTCGGCAGACAGATCTTGAGTATTAGCATTAAGAATTACAGGCATGCTTATTTCACTCACCCGTAAACCATATTGAACATTACGCGCACTGAGCGGTTTACTTTGAAGCTTTTGCACTACTAATTGCGCCAAATTCACTCCCGCCAAACACGCCATACCAAAACCACCGGAAGGTCGGGTATTGATCTCTAGCAAACGCGGACCATGAGCACCTAATTTAAATTGAATATTAAAAATGCCATTGAGCTTAAAGTGCGCGGTCAAACGCTCTACCATGCCTTGAATATCGGCATTATTATCAATTAACTGCCCCAAGCCAGCAGCGAGTTTACGGCGTTGAATCGCGCACAATAATTCGCCTTGCCAACCTGCACAATCGACACTCCACTCATGCCCACTCAAATTTTCCATCACCAACATTTCAGGGAATTCGGGTGTGTTTTCCATCCCTGCGCGTAACTCATGTAATGGAATTTCATATTCAACCCCTTTGACCAAATGAGTAATACTATCGCGTTTAGTATCCAAAACCCGAAACCCTAAACCAAAGACTGACACCGAGGGTTTAATACATAAACTCTTATGTTTTGTGGAAAAAGTGGCTAGGGCTTGATCAAATTCAACCTTATTACGCACAGCAATATTATCCATCACTTGTGCGACTTCTGGCGGTAAAGTGCGGTAAAACTCACCCTTATTACCGATTAAACCTAAGGCTTCTGGCTCAGCCACTAAGAGTAATTGAGTACCTAGATCCGCAAACTTGTCGCGGTGACGCCCTAAAAAACGCGCTTCTTTGGCTACCCAAAACACGTCAATAGACTGCTCCTCACAAAACTGTAAGCACCATCTTAAATACTTTTCCCCCATTAAACCCTTAGGCTCTAGCGCGTATTCGTCGGCTACTAAAAACGCAGGTGCTGCTACATTAGTGTGGCTTACAATGGTGGTAATCGGAACAATATCTTCCGCTTGGCGTAGGCTCATTAATACCGAGCTAATACTAGAAAATGTTTTATTAAACCAAATACGCATACAGGTCTCATTAGAATAAGTCATTTTTAAAGGCTGTGATTATAGGTAGATAACGCTTAGCCTGCACGACACTTCAAGCAAAAACCGTTATGATGCAGCTCGTTTTCCGCCCTAAGCCCTATTGAGACTGATTATGTCGACTGCATTTGCCTCTTTGTCTTTATCCGCTGACCAACTGACCAACCTAGATACACTAGGTTATAAAGAAATGACGCCCATTCAAGCCCAAGCGCTGCCCCAAGCACTCAAAGGCTTTGACTTAATTGCTCAAGCTAAAACAGGTAGCGGCAAAACGGCGGTCTTTGCCCTGACCTTATTGAATAAGCTCGACCCACAAAGTTTTGCCGTGCAGGGATTGGTATTGTGCCCAACACGCGAGCTAAGTACTCAAGTCGCAAATGAAATCCGCCGCTTAGCTAAGCATTTACCCAATGTCAAAGTCGTGACCTTATTTGGTGGGCAACCCTTACCGCCACAAGCTGAATCCTTAAAACATGGTGCACATATTGTGGTCGGCACACCAGGGCGGATTCACGACCATTTAGGCAAAGGCACTTTGGATTTAAGGCGCGTACAAACTTTAGTACTCGATGAAGCAGATCGCATGTTGGAAATGGGTTTTCAGGAAGATATTGATGCGATTCTCTATCAAACACCTAAAAGACGCCAAACCTTATTATTTTCCGCGACTTATCCTGACAATATTAAAACGCTGAGTGCTCAATATCAGAATCAACCTTTATTCGTCAAAGTTGAATCCGTACATACGGCTCAAGTGATTGAACAACGCTCGTTTATCTGTGCTAAAGAGCAACGCTTAGAGGCTTTACAGCAGGTCTTACAAGCTTTTCAACCGCGCTCGGCTGTGATTTTCTGCAATATGAAAGTGGGCGTGCGTGAAGTGACTGAATATTTAAAACAAGCAGGGTTTAGTGTGAAAGCCTTGCACGGTGAATTAGAACAACGCGAGCGCGATGAAGTACTCATTCAATTTAAACATCAAAGCTGTCAATTATTAGTCGCTACCGATGTGGCGGCACGCGGCTTAGATATTGAGGATTTGCCGTGTGTGATTAATTATGAATTGCCACAAAATCCTGATGTGTATATTCATCGTATTGGGCGTACCGGACGCGCGGGGCGTGAAGGTTTGGCGCTTAATCTATTGACGGAGAGTGAACGCTTTAAACTGATTGATCTTGAAGAATTACAAACTGCTCAGCTTGATACTGAGTCGATTCACGATTTAGCTATTCATCACAGTAAACCTAATATTGCTCCTTTTGTGACGCTATGTATTTTGGGTGGACGTAAAGATAAATTACGGGCAGGCGATATATTAGGAGCACTTACGGGAGAAAAAGGTATTGATGGTAAAGCGGTGGGTAAGATTGATATTTTAGACCAGACTGCCTATGTAGCGATTGCTCGTCCTTTAGCCAAAGCCGCATTAAATCAATTGAGTCAGGGTAAGATTAAAGGGAAAAAGTATCGGGTTTGGCAGTTGCACTAAATTTATGCTGGCAGCAATTGCAGTCCTTCATAATCTGCAAATAAGCCATCTGCACTAATCAAGGTCAAATCTAGCTCTAAAGCTTGGGCAATAAACAAACGATCAAAAGGATCACGATGATAAAAGGGTAAACTTTTTACTCTTTCACAATGAGTCACTTCAATAGGTAAAATAGTGACTTGATTGCTATGACACCAGCTTTGTAATTGCTCTAAGGCATTGTCTGCTAAATCAATTTTTCCTAAGCTCATCTTAATGGATAGCTCCCAAAAACTAGCAATACTGACATAGAGTTCATTGCTAGTTTCCTCGCAAATTGACCTGATCTTAGCAGATAACTGAGCAGGATTGGTGCTCAACCAAATCAGTATATGGGTATCTAGCAAATACTTCATACCCTATAGTCTTCGAAATCATCTAAGGGCGCATCAAAGTCTGGACTGATAGAGCGTACTAAACCTTTTAAACTTCCTAGTTGGCGTTTTTTAACGGTTGTTTGTAGCGGTTGTAGGCGTATTAAAGGCTGATTGTTGCGGGCAATGATGACCTCCTCACCCTCCAAAGTTAATTGGATTAACCGTGATAATTGGCTTTTAGCCTCATGAATATTGACTTGCATGTTGTAGTATTCCTTAGGGTTAGCTAATACATTAGCTAAATACTGTAACTGCTGCAAGACTCTATATCTCTAAGACCTTATAATCTAACATTAATTGATGTATTATTAGCCATAACAATTTGATTTGAATATAGAGCAAAAAATGTATAGAAATAAATACAACTACACAAGGATTTTTGCTGAACAAGAACTTAGTGTGTTTTTAAACACTAGAAAGCAAAACGTTATAGCAACTATTGAATCTGAAAATGATGACTATCTATTGAATGTTAATGAAATAGACTATATTAAATATAAGGTATCTGAAGCTGAAGTTGAGCCTTTAATAATTCATAATGATCGGATTTATGTTTCCTCAACCGAACAAATGATTTCTGGTGAATATTTTCCAAAATCATTTTTTGTAGATAAAGGATACTCATATAAAAAGAGTGTAATTAAATTTCATATTCCTTTTAGTGGCAATACAAAACTACTCTCATGCCAGCCAAGCACTAGAATAGTATGGTCAATGAATATTGAAATTAATCATAATGAAATATGCTTTGAGATTATTAATTTTAACGATGATATAGATTCAATTATTAGAGAAAAGGATGACCATATAAAATCAATCTTACAACAAAATAGTTATCTTGAGTCTGAGGTTAAAACTTATAACAAATACCTAGAATCAAGCATAAAAACCGCTTTTGAAGCTAGGAAAAAAAGAATTTTGGCTAATAGTGGAGTGTTAGCATCACTCGGAATCCCAATAAAGAAATCCTCATCACCCTCAAATACATTCTCTGTTCCACTAGCCTCAAATAAGAAGAGTATAACTATACTAAAACCAATAGTTCAAGATACCATTTTTAAACCTGAGCCAACTTTAGATAATACTACATATCAAGAAATTTTAAAAATGATACATGATATAGGAAGACAATTTGAAAGACTTCCTAGCTTGTATAAAAATAAAGAAGAAGAGGATTTACGTGACCATTTTCTTATGTTTTTAGAACCAAACTTTGAGGGTTCTGCAACTGGTGAAACCTTTAATAAATCTGGAAAAACAGATATTTTACTAAGACATGAGGGTCAAAATATTTTTATTGGTGAATGTAAATTCTGGAAAGGACAAAAGGTTTTTTTAGATACTATTAGTCAACTTTTAGGATATCTAACATGGAGAGACTCCAAAGCGGCTGTGATAATGTTTGTATCTAATAAGGACTTTACCTCTACTCTGGAAATAACTAAAAACTCTGTAAATAGTCACCCCAACTTTATTAGATATATAGATGAACGAGATGAAACTTGGCTAAATTATGAGTTTCATCTCAACAACGATAGAAATCGTGTCGTTAAAATTGCGATTATGCTATACCATTTACCAAAATAGAAGCTATGCAAATTAGCTTAGAATTTAAATATTAATGTGAGCACTATAAATTGTAACCTTCGGTCGGCGTAAACTCCAACCCACCCTCTCATTCCTTGCTATTATCCCACTTATCACGATCACAATAGGTGGGTTTAATCATGACAAATCTAGTCGTTGGGGCGAATCTTGCGCTCAGTGGTACACGTTGGACATTCTCGATTAGCCTACCGATTGATATTCGCTACGACCTAGGACTGGCTGTTTTACCCGTTAATGAAAACAAGCAATTGGTCGCCGACACGGTACTCGCTCATCACCCTAATACCGCTTGGCTCACCTCTGAACTCGTCAATAATGGCACACAATTCAACCTCACCTTAGACATTAAATCACTACCTAATCCTGCTATCACTCGTCTACAGCTAGTGCTCTACCGCTATGGTGCAAAAAGTCCACTCGACTTCGCTCAACAAGTGACCCTAACACAAGAAAACGTATTCAACCATGCGATTGACCTTAAACCCATCAATGCTTCTGCCCTAATTATTGCCGAGCTGTATCAACGTAATAGTGCTTGGAAAGTAAGAGCGTTGGCTGAAACCTCAGCTTATGGCTTGAGTGCTTTAGGGCGGCGCATGGGCGCAGACATCGATGAACGCTCCCCGCACTCTCCCTCTAGTAGTACCTATGGCGCAAGTAATGAACGCCCTGAAGCATGGTCGGGTACGGGCTTTTTAGTCTCACCGAATCTATTCATGACCAACGCTCATGTGGTGGAGGGTGCAAGACACCTACGCCTCACCTCGATTCAGGGTAAAATCGACGCCGAAGTGGTGATCAGTGATGAAACCAACGACCTCGCTCTCGTGCGAGCGCAATGCCCTAGTCATATTTCACCCTTATACTTTCGTAAAACCAGCATAGGTCTAGCCGAGCCAATCACTACCTTGGGCTATCCCTTGGCTAGTATTATGGGCAGCGGGATTCAAGCCACTCAAGGCGTGATTTCTGGCTTATTTGGTGCACAAAATGATATAAGACTGCTGCAATTTACCGCCCCTATTCAACCCGGCTCTAGTGGTAGCCCTTTGTTTGATAGTACGGGTGCGGTATTAGGTGTGGTGTCGTCGAGTTTTGCTAATGCGCAAAATATGAATTTTGCCGTGCGTAATGTATTGGCTATCGCTCTTATTGAAGCAGTACAAGCGCCGTATCAATTACAAACCAGTGAACAAGCGCTTACCACTGCACAAATTGCCCAGCAAACCCAAAATGCCATTTGGCGCGTAGAATGTATGAGTTAATCAATGCCCATAGACACCCAACACGTAAAACTAAGCACAGGTACTTTAACCCTAGCTATTGAATCGGATCATAGTACCTATACCCCCCATGATTTATTCGGTTTTGCTGAGCGTCGTAATCCTAAACGCTCTTTTTTATTTGTCTCTAAAGTATTAGGGCGACATATTCCGGTAGCACCTTCCACAATGCGAGCAGCAACGGATACTTTAGCCTCCTTAGTTCCCAATGATTTACCTAAACCTCTGCTAGTCATTGGTATGGCTGAAACCGCGATTGCTTTGGGTGCGGGCGTACATCAAGCTTTAAGTCAGCGTTATCCTGAAAGTGTTTATTTATGCACCACCCGCCACCCTTTATATCAGCCACTTTTGGTCGAATTTGAAGAAGAACACAGCCACGCCACCCAACAAGTACTGCATTACCCACAATCATTAGAGCACCAAGCCCTGTTAAAACAAGCGAAAACCCTAGTGCTAGTGGATGATGAGGCCTCTACAGGTAAGACTTTTGCTAACCTAGTTCAGGCTTTAAAGAGTAAAGGCTTAGGTGCTTTTGAGCGTATAGTCATAGTGACACTGACCGATTGGTCTGGCGGTCAAGCAGCGAATAGCCTAGGTACAAATGTGCAAAGCATTAATTTATTGCAAGGTCACTGGCAGTGGGACAGTAATGGCAATCCGCCCCCAGACATGCCGCATGTTGATGTGTTAGGCACGGGTGAATGGCAAGCCAAACCAGAACAGGATTGGGCACGTTTAGGGGTAAGCGCTCATACTCTACCTAAAATAGTAGTTAACACTCGCGTCACACCTAATGAAAAAATCCTAGTATTAGGCACAGGTGAGTTTGTCTGGCCACCGTTTTTACTAGCGGAATATTTAGAACAACAAGGCGCAAAGGTTAAATTCAGTGCCACTACCCGTTCCCCGATAGCTTTAGGGCATAGCATACAAACGCGCTATTGCATCCACGATAATTACGGACAGGGTATTGCTAACTTTTTATATAATGTTATCCCTGAGCACTATGACCGTATCCTGCTTTGTACCGAAACACCGCAATACTTGCTCGATCAAAACCTAGTTCAAGCACTCAACGCTGAAGTCGTGGAGTTTTATCCATGAAACCTTTGATGCTGACCGATATTGACGACACCCTGATTCAAACCGCTCGTAAAATGCCGCCTGATGCGACCAAAATCTTAGCGGCGAATAATGCTGAGGGTAAGCCCTTAAGTTTTATGCATCCGTGGCAATATGATTTTGTGCAATGGGCTTTGCAGCACACCACGCTTATTCCAGTCACCGCTCGTGGGATTGAATCGTTTAAACGGGTGCAAATTCCATTTCAGCAGAGTGCGGTATGTTTACATGGTGCGGCGATTTTACGACCTGACTATACACTTGATTTAACATGGCATGCGCAGATGCAAAATGCTTTGCATGCCTATCAAGCGCGTATCCCTGATCTACTCCAGCAAATACTCGATTTAGGTCTGAGCCTTGATTTGCAGCTACGCGGCTGGATCGAGGGCATTGCAGATTGGCACGCCTATTTAGTGATTAAAAGTATTCAAGCCAAAACAGAAGAATTAGAGGTTTTATGGCAACACCTCCAGACTCAACTCGACTGGAGCGGCTTTTATATGCATCAAAACGCTAATAATTTAGCGCTAATTCCAAACCCTGTTAATAAACAAGCCGCGAGTGCTGAGATTATTCGTCGCCATCAAATACAATACGGGCGTGTACCGATTTTGGGCTTAGGCGATAGCACTTCAGACTTGGGGTTTATGCGCTTATGTGATTTTGCTGCCTTTCCTCCTCAGAGTCAGATTGGGAGGCAACTATTATGATACCCACGCATTTACATGGCTCTTATCAAGCGGAGGATGTCACATTCTTATTACGTTTGACTCAAATGGCTAGCACGGAAGTGCAAGAAAAAGAACGCTTAATTCAAAGCGGACAAAAACATTACTCACAAATGATTAGTGTGGAATCCGCCCCCAGCCTTGAGCATCAAGCACTATTTGAACAAGCCCTAGATCAAGGTGCACTACGTCTAGCCACTGAAGTGCAAGCACTAGCTTTAGCGCTAAAGCAACGCCGCCCGAATCGTCCGATAGTATTGGTGAGTTTTGTACGTGCGGGAATACCTTTAGGCGTGCTGCTGCTACGAGCCTTACGTGATTTAGAAGTAGAGAGTACTCATTACGGTATTAGCATTATTCGTGATAAAGGCATTGATAGTGCCGCACTCCATTGGATCAGGGAGCGACATGATATAAACGATCTGGTGTATGTCGATGGCTGGGTGGGCAAAGGCGCGATTCATACCGAGTTAGAGCGCTCATTACGTCCCTTTTATGCGGGGCACACTATTCCGTTTGTGGTACTCGCTGATCCTACTGGAAAAGCATGGTTAGCCGCATCAGGCGAAGATTGGTTGATACCCTTTAGTGTATTAGGTGCAACCGTATCAGGGTTAATTTCGCGTTCGATCTTAAGCGAAGAGGGTGGGTGGCATCAGTGTTTATATTACGAGCATTTAGCGCCTTATGACGTGAGCCAATACTTAATTGAAACCATTGACTCCTTACGTAAAACGCTAACTGAGACTACTCCACTCACTTGGTCTGATACTTTACGTGCTGAGCTACACACTCAAAGTCAAAACACCTTGCAATGGATTCAAGCACGCTATGCCATTAGTAATCTCAATCGGATTAAAACCGGTATTGCCGAGGCAACACGCGCTGTGATGCGTCGTGTACCTGAACGAATTTTAGTCCAAAACCCCAATGATCCACAATTGCAAGTACTTAAGCATTTAGCCAAGCACTATAATATAAGTTTTGAAGTACTCGGTCAGGAAATTGCCCCCTATCGAGCCATAACCATAATTAAGAAAGCAGTATGAACCCTATTTCCCCTTATCAATTGGGCGCAACCCTTTATGTGCCTGCTACGCGTCACGACCTAATAGATATTATTTTGCATAATAAAATTCATGATTTGCGCTCTATGGTAATTTGTTTAGAAGATGCGATTAAAGAACATGAATTACAGGCAGCCTTTCACAATATTACTCACTGCTTAGAGCAGTGGGCATATGCAAACCTAGCGCCTGATAAGCGCCCACTGGTATTTATTCGTCCGCGCTATAGTGCGATGATCACGCAACTATTAGACCTGCCTCATATTGACCTAATCGATGGTTTAGTATTACCCAAATTTGATCAATACACGCTGCATACATGGAGCACGGTATTGGATTTCGCCCCTGAGCATTGGGTGTATATGCCCACATTGGAAACCAAAGCCTTATTGGATGCGGTACAAGTACATCAATTGCGCGAAATACTGCATGATCACCCCTTAAGAGCAAAGATTTTAGTACTCAGAATTGGCGGCAATGACTTATTGTCGTGTTTAAAGCTGCGTCATAGTCGAGCGCATACTTTATACGATGGCCCTTTAGGATACGTGGTGGCTATGCTAGTCAGCCAATTTATCCCGCATGATTTTTATTTGACGGCCCCCGTATTTGATTGCTTTAGCAACCAAGATTTATTACAAGTGGAAATACAACGCGATTTATTACATGGTTTAGTCGGTAAAACCGTGATACACCCGCGTCAAATACCGATTATTCATCAAGCATTACAAGTCGATGCACAAGATTTCATTACGGCACAGCGGATTTTAGATCACTCTATGCCAGCGGTATTTCAATTTGAGGGGGCTATGTGTGAACCTTCTACTCACCAACGCTGGGCTAAGGAAATCGTAGAACGGGCGCGGTATTTTGGTTGTAGCGCTCAAGCTTAAATGATGGATAAAAAAGTTTGGGTGTTATATCTAAACTAAAGAAATCAGTCTTTTAAATAGTGGCTTAGCGTTAGCTAGCACTAACAAAAAAAGACCCAACCCAAGGAGTGCTCAAAGTGAGTAGAGGAGGAGTAGGGTTGGGAAAGTTGGGAACAGAGAAAGAAATTTTAATGATTTAATTACTTAAAGCGCGTGTTTTAAACTTTCTTGGATGTAAATCTGACGCAATTGCGCGGTTATGAGTCCAACCTCGCCAGTGCCGATTTTTATTCCATCGATTTCCACCACTCCTAAAGCAAAACTGGTAGCCGCTGTGACAAAAGCCTCATCCGCATCCTGTGCTTCTGCAACAGTAAAGGGGCGCTCTTGTATTGCTAAACCCATTTTATCCGCGAAACCCAATAGGGCAGCGCGTGTAATACCCGCTAAGATAGAATGACTTAAATCACGAGTAATGAGCGTCCGGTCTTTAATAATATATGCATTACTGGCGGTTCCTTCGGTCACATAGCCTTGATTGTCTACCATCCAAGCATCGTCGCATCCTGCTGCTTTGGCTTGCATTTTTCCCATAGAAGGGTAAAGCAATTGTACCGTTTTGATGTCACGTCTACCCCAGCGTAAATCAGGAATACTAATAATTTTCAAGCCATAAGTGTCGATTGCACTACCCAATAGCTCTTTGCTTTGAGTAAATAACACAACCGTATTAGGGGTGTTTGGATCAGGAAATGCAAAGTCTCGATCCTTGGGATTACCGCGAGTGACTTGTAAATATATCAATCCTTCTTGTAACTGGTTGAGTTCTAATAAGCGGCGATGAATAGCTAGAAACTCTTCTCTAGTTAACGGCATTGCCATATCTAAAGCATTTAACGAACGCTGCAAACGCTTTAAATGCCCCTCAAAATCAAGCAGTTTTCCTGCAACAACTGAAGTAACCTCATAAACCCCATCTGCCATTAAAAAGCCACGATCAAAAACGGATACCTTGGCTTGATCTTCTGGTAAGTACTCACCATTAATATAAACTGCGCGCATTTTTTACCTTATTTCGTCTTGTGCTAAAGGCTCCCCTTTAAAAGCGTGGCTATGAATCAATGCCACGGCTTTAAAGGGTCACTAAAATAATTGAAGTTCAGCTTTTAAGGCATTTGCTCTTTAGGTTTCCAAGCACTTCTATCTAAATTCAGATCACTGAAATCCTCAGGGTTGAGGACAGGACGCTCATGTCCTGCTTTTAACTGCTGGCGATAATCGTTTAATACCCGCATCACAACAGGGAATAGCATCAAAATCGCCATTAAGTTCACTAGAGCTAAAATACCCATCAATGGATCAGAGAAGAAGAATACCGAGGTCGCATTGGGCGCTACCGCACCGAGGAAAAGCACTCCAATAATAGCAATTCTAAGCACATGTAAAGCTAGCGGATGTTTAGAGATTTCAGCCATCGCGACTTCGCCTAAATAGTAGTTGTAGATAACGGAACTAAAGGCAAACAGTAAAATGGCGAAGGTTAAATAGTGTTGCGCCCAAACTCCAAAGTGAGACACAAACGCTTGCTGGGCTAACACAATTCCATCGATGCTAGCACCCGGTACATAAACTTCACTCAACAAGATTACAAAGGCAGTAGCAGTACAGATTATGGTATCAATGAATACTGATAGTGACTGGGTAATACCTTGACTAATTGGATGGCGTACATAAGCGGTAGCAGCCACATTAGGCGCTGAACCCAAACCTGCTTCATTAGAGAACAAACCACGTCTTAAACCTTGTGCAATCGCAGCGCCAATACCACCACTGACTACTTCTTGCAAACCAAAGGCATTAGTAACAATGCTAACAATGACATCTGGTACTTGAGTAATGTTTAATAAAATGACAACTATTGCAAAGGCTAAATAAGTGAGTGCCATCACGGGAACAATAATATCGGAAGCTTTAGCAATGCGTTTAATACCACCATATACAATAAATGCGGTTAGAAGCGCTAAGAAAATACCTGTCCATAAACGATCAATACCCATACTATTATGCACAGCACCTGCAAGGGTATTACCTTGGAACGCATTAAAACCTAAAGCAAAGGAGGCTAACAAACAAATAGCATAAACAACGGCCAACCAACGGTATTGATCACCTAAACCATAGCGAATATAACCCGCAGGACCACCACGGTAAGTACCATCAGGCAAAGAACGCTTATAAAGCTGTGCTAAAGTGCATTCAACCAAACTGGTTGCCATACCTACTAAAGCGATAAGCCACATCCAAAATACTGCACCCGGACCACCTATAGTAATCGCTACTGCAACACCGGCGATATTCCCTCCACCGACACGTCCACCAACGGAGACTAATAAGGCTTGTCTTGCACTAATTTTGTTAGGATCAGAAAACTGATTTTTGGGAAGTAATACTCTAAACATGCGTTTAAAAAAACGAAACTGGACAAAACCAGTCACAATCGTCATGAATATGCCAAAAACCACCAAAATGGGAATGAGTGACTGCCCCCAGGTTAAGTCTTCCAGTATCTTAAACAGGCTGTGTACTGTTTCCATTGTTGCTCCTCGTCTTTGCTTGATTAAATACCTGCACGGCTCTCTTCAGAACTCAAACCTACAGGTGGTAAAAAACGGCTCATACCGCGCTGCTCCAATGCCAACGCCAACTCTAACGCGATATGATCATGATTATGTGCAGCGATTAGTTGTAAGCCCATTGGAAGCCCTTCCTTAGACTGTGCAATAGGTACTGCAACTGATGATAAATCCAACATATTTACAAAGCGCCCAAACAGGGCTAATAACAGACTGTTTTCATCGACAGCATCCAAAGGACAAGCCGTTACAGGCATACCCGGCATGACCAGTGCATCATAGGGGGCAAAGCTAGACTGCCATTGCCTTTGCCATTGTTGGCGCTGCTGATAAATAGCTATCAATTGCTTAGCGCTGATCTCACGCCCATTATTCACCCTCGCTCTGATCACTGGTGCTATGGGAGAGGCTTCATCTTCTGTCAACGTATGTAGGGTGCTATAAGCCTCAGCAGACATTAATAAACCTGCTTGCTCAGTCAGTTTGGCTAACGGGGCGGGTAGTCTTAGGCGGGTAATAGGACCATACCATTGCTCTAATTGGCGTAATGAACTCTCAAACATCTGCCTTATATCTGCTTGCAGCACATCCAGTGCTTCATCTTCTAAAGTAGCAAGACGAAAAGGACGGGTTGTTGCATTATAAAGTGGCTTCCCAAGCTGTTGGACTTGTCGCAGTAGTGTTAACTGTGGGGTATAGCTGGGGTCATTGAAGTCGAACTCTGCCAAAATTGGGAGCGTTAAAATAAGATCACGCACACTACGCGCTATAGTGCCAATGCTGTCATGCGTGTTAGATAGTAATTTCAGGCCGCTGCGTCCAATCAAACCTGTTGAGGATTTATGACCGTAAACACCACACAATGCAGACGGCATGCGTATCGAGCCACCCGTATCGGTCCCTAAGGCCAGTGCTACCATATTACTAGCCACAGCAACGGCTGAACCACTGCTAGAGCCACCTGATACGCGATGTACATTTAAATCATAAGGATTACGTGGCGCACCCAATACCGGATTAGTGCCCCATCCACCAAAGGCAAACTCAACCGTATGGGCTTTACCGATCACCACTGCACCTGCCGCTTCCAAACGCGCTACTGCATGAGCTGTTTGTTTTGCAAGCACTGGGGGCAAACTTTTAGATCCGGCTTGGGTGGGATAACCTGCTATATCGAATAGGTCTTTAATGGCAATTGGCACACCATGTAAAGCACCACGAAGATGTCCTGCGCGTTGTTCAGCATCACGAACGGCGGCAATGGCTAGAGCGTTGTCATTAAACGTACTCACAAAGGCATGCAAAGAGCCATCCCATTTTTGAATCTGTTCAAGACTTTGGGTGACTGCTTGAGTACTGGTCATCTCCCCTTGTCGAATAGCCTGTGCTAAATGACTCGCATCCATCCACTGTGTATTCATGCTTACTTTAACCAACTGTTTGTATTCTCGTATTTTACAAACAGTGCTAGACTGAAAAATTTCGTAAATTTGCCTTGTTTTTACAAAAAACGGACACAGAGATCGAGATGCAAACCAACGTATTAGAAAGACCGACGAATACCACAGGGGTAGAAATACAAGTGGCTATCGTGCTGTGGCCAAGTTTTCCGCTACTGTCCTTAACGGGCATCATAGAGTCCTTAAGGCATGCCGCCGATATAGCTGATCGCTCACGCCAAATTTATTGTCGATGGTCAGTTATAGGTAAAAAGGGCAGCGCATGTAGAGCTAGTTGCGGCACGAATATTGAAGCTGATGCGGATTACCCTGCCCCCGAACAATTTGATTATTTATTCGTGGTCGGTGGACTTTTAGAACAGCTCACTCAGGCTCCTCAACAACATTGGGAGTACATCAAACAGGCGGCTGATGCTAATGTAATGATTGTTGGCGTTTGCACGGGCGTTTTTGTCTTAGCTCAAATGGGCTTGTTGCAAGGTCATACTGCGTGCATTCATCCTTATCATCGTAAAGATTTTATTGAACGTTTTCCACGTCTACCCTTGACCACACAAGAAGATTATTTGCTTAAAAATCAACGCGCCACAGTACCGGGTGGTACTTCCATTTTTAATTTTATGCATGTTCTGATTACGATGCACTGTGGCACAGAACGAGCGGCGAAGGTAACACATCAAATCACCTTAACTACCCGCTCACGCCTTGATCACCTCAATAGCAGTGGTGCAGCGCTAAGCTTGCGCATTCAGGACACACGTATTCAACGCGCTTTGATCTTTATCGAAAGTCATCATCGTGATAAACAACTACTAGATGATTTAGCTAATATGTTAGAGCTAAGTGAGCGCCAACTAAGACGCTTATTTAAGCTTCACGTCGGTATAGGGATAAAACAATATATTTTAAATAAACGTTTGGCGAATGCTTATTGGCTTTTGCAATATACGCAGCAACACCTGACCGCTATTGCTCTAGAAGTAGGCTTTGCTAATAGTGCACACTTCTCGGTTGCCTTCAAAACACGTTATGGGATAAAGCCCTCTGAGCTACGTAAGTCAGCACGATTATGCTGAGTACTGGTATTGATTATGGCATGAGGGGATCAAGCCCTTGAGCTAATTGCTCACTCGATAAAGCAGCAAAAAATAATTTAAATAATTGCGCTTGGGATGAAATATTGAGTTTGAGATAAATATTGCGGCGATGAACACGTTCAGTGGTGGGCGAAATACCCAATAATTTGGCACATGATTTAGAAGAATGACCTTGCAGCATCATTTGCACTACTAATTGCTCGCGTTCGGTCAAAATCGATTTACCAAAAAGCTGCATGCTGTCCTCCAACCAGAGCTTAAGCTTAGTAGGAGTGGGTAAGGTGACTAATGAAGCATGGCGTTGGGTGGCTTTAATGACTATAGAATAAATCGTTTGAAGATAGTGTTTTTCTGTATCCGAAAATAAAGGTAATTCACTACTTCGCCCTAAAGAAAATAAAATCGCGCTTTGCGGAGACAGCGGTATTAAATAACTCATCTCATCCTTTAAACCGGAGCGCCCGTAATAATCACGATAATAAATACTCTCAAAAAAGCCTTGAGGTGCAATATCAGCTAGACGTTTTAAGGTATCCTGTAAAGGTGCATTTAACCAATTAACATAAAAAGGGCTTAATAAGTAAGCGCCTGCAAAATAATGGGCTTGCATGGCATTACGGTCGCGCTCAGTCATTCTATCGAGTAATATCATAGGACTAGCACCCCGCTGATAGAGTAATACCACTGAGCTATCCGCAGGCACTTGCTGATGAATTAAGCCTAGAAGTCGTTGATAAAATGCTTCCGTCCCTAAATCAGAAAAGAGTGCTGTTAGGGGTTGAATGAAGCTAGTAATGGTGGGCGCGTCCATTCATAAATCCTCGAATAAACCATACTGACTAAACCCTATCACAGTCAGTTAGTACTTAGATATGACTTATTAAAGGTGGGTGCTTTGCTACTGCAAATGAGGTACATATCTTAAAACCATGAATTGTTAGTCTTTGTATTATCAATAAGTTCTAATCACTTAACTGGATAACAGTTAATAACTTATTGCGCTAGGTTATAGGATTAAGGAGAGCCGATGAAGCCATTCACGATTGCGGGCATTCAAATGCAATTGTCTGCTACCACCTCGAATTTAGATAAAATGTACGCCAAATTAGCGGGCTTAATGGCACGTTTTCCTTGGGTACAAATGGTGGTTTTTAGTGAGTTAGCCGCTTTTGGTCCCTATCCTAGTCATGCTCAACCTTTACCCGGACCTGCTGAGCATACCTTTCAACGCTGGGCTGAGCACTTTAAGATTTGGCTGATACCAGGATCTTTATTTGAAGCTGCTGACGGCAACATTTATAACACCACACCTGTTATTAATCCCCAAGGGCAAGTGATTGAGCGTTACCGTAAGCAGTTTCCTTTTTTGCCTTTTGAGCGCGGTATTGCCTCAGGTGATCGGTTTGTGGTGTTTGATGTACCTGAAGTGGGACGCTTTGGGGTATCGATTTGTTATGATATGTGGTTCCCTGAAACGACTCGCTCGCTAGCGGCTCTAGGCGCTGAAGTCATTATTCACCCGACCTTTACTGACACGATTGACCGTAATGCTGAACTGACTATTGCGCGTGCTTCTGCCATTACCAATCAATGTTTTTTTGTTGATGTAAATGGCTTAGGCGATTGCGGTAATGGCTTATCCTGTGTCATTGATCCTTCTGGACGTATATTGCATCAAGCAGGCACACTGGAAGAAGTATTCCCCATTGAAATTAATGTAGAACAAGTACGACACGAACGGCAAAACGGCATTATGGGCTTAGGTCAGGTGTTAAAAAGTTTTCGTGATCGCACCGTTGATTTCACCGTCTATGACAAAAACATTGAGCATCCCTATCTAGATAGTTTAGGCCCGATGCAAATACGCCGCCGACCGTAAAAGCCTATCTAACTTTTATTAAATTGAATACTGAATAGTCTGGCTATGAATTTCATAGCCTAACTCCTTATTGCCCTGAGTTCTTATTGCCTGTTTTAGGAACACCGCTATGACGACCACACTACGTAATATCTCTGAAATACGCCGCTATTTCCATCGTAATGAAACCCCTATTTATTTTATTAGTGCCACCAATTTTAATCTTTTGGGCATAAACGAGTGGGTGCGTAATTTCCATTATATCAATTACATTGATTGCTTTGATGGGCGTCACCCTGCTGTATTTGTACCGAGCGAAACACCCCACCGTGAATTTGAAAGCATTGAAGATATTAATAACTATCTCTTGCAACACAAAGAAGTCATTGATTACATCAAGAAACGCGGTGGTGATCCTAAAACCGTGTTTTTAATGTTTGATGAAGAAACCGAGCAACTGTGCCAAGAACTCGGTTTAGAGGTTTGGTTCCCTAAAGCCGCTTTGCGTCAGCGCGTAGACAATAAGATCGAAACCGTGCGCATTGGTAATCGTGCGGGCGTGCCGAGTATTCCTAATACCCTCTCGGAGGTTTATAGCTATGCACACCTGTGTGAGCTAGCCGATGATGCGGGTTTAGGACGTGATTTAGTATTACAAACCGCTTATGGTGATTCGGGTCATACCACCTTCTTTATTGCCAATGAACAAGAGTTTAATCGCTACGCCGATCAAATCATTGGTGAAGGCGAAGTCAAAATCATGAAGCGCCTCAAGGTACGCGGCTCTGCGATTGAAGCATGTACCACCAAAAATGGCACGATTGTAGGGCCTTTAATGACTGAGTTGGTCGGTTTTAAAGAGTTAACTCCCTATAAAGGTGGTTGGTGTGGTAACGAGATTTTTGCCAATGCCTTCACTCAAGCGATTCGTGATCAAGCGCGTGACTATACCTTTAAGTTTGGTGAAGCTTTACGTGAGGAAGGGTATCGCGGCTATTTTGAGTTAGACTTTTTGATTGATCAGGATTCTGGGCAACTGTATTTAGGTGAACTGAATCCCCGCGTGACAGGCGCAAGCTCCATGACTAATCATGCAGCATTCGCTCATGCCGATGCCCCGCTATTTTTATTTCATCTGCTCGAAATGAGCGATATTCCGTTTGAATTAGATATTGCTGAACTGAACGAGCGCTGGGCGCATCCTGATAATGTGGATAGCTGGAGCCAGCTCGTAATGAAGCATACTAAGGATAGTGTAGGTTATATCACTCAAGCACCTGAATCCGGTATTTGGCATATGGATGAGCAGGGTCAAGTCACCTATTCGCGTTTTGACTATCATCGCCGCGCCGTAGAAACCGAGCAGGAAGCGTTTTATTTACGCATTAGTGGGATCGGTGATTATCACTATGAAGGCGCAGATCTAGGGATTTTAATCACGCGTGGACGCCTGATGGATGATAACTTTGAACTCAACGAACGGGCTAGAGCATGGATCAAGGGTATTGAGCAATATTATCAGGCGATACCACTGGAAACCGCCCCCACGCAACCCGCTTATAATCTCGATGCTGGTGCATTTAAGATTCTTTAAAGGTTAGCAACGGCATGAAATTACAACATGGCTTTCATGCCATGCACGAGGCATGGCCCGACGCTCAATGGCAAGCGCTATTTAATCGCGCTTGGCCTGCGTATCAGCGTTGGTTTTTAAGGAACGGTATTGGTCAGCAGCCGAGTTATTTACAAAGCTTGCGCCAATTACGTGCCTACATGCCTGAATTATTACCTGTTTATGAGCGTTTATGTGAATTAGCCGGAGGCGGTGATACGGCAGCGCGGTTTTTAAGTATGTACTGCCCACCTCCCTATTATGTGAGTTGTTCACAAGCGGTTTGGACTAAAACCACCCCGTTTTTGATTCGTAACTATGACTATCACCCAGCATTATTAGAAGGAACGGTGATTCATAGCTCATGGCTGGGTAAACCTGTAGTGGCTAGTGGTGATTGTTTGTGGGGCGTGCTCGATGGCATGAATAGTGCTGGGCTAGTGGTATCTTTAGCCTTTGGTGGACGTAAATTGGTAGGCATTGGCTTTGGTATTCCGCTGATTTTGCGTTATATCTTAGAGACTTGTCGGGATGTAGCCGATGCGGTAGCCGTATTGCGCCATATTCCTAGTCATATGGCTTATAACATTACGCTACTCGATGGCTTAGGCGAGTCTTGTACAGTATTAGTCGCGCCAGATCGCCAAATACAAGTTAATCCCTTAGCCATTGCCACTAACCATCAACAATCGATTGAATGGACTCAACATGCACTCGCCACCGCGACCCTAGAACGCGAGAGTTTTTTAATTCATAGCCTAGCCAGTGCTGAACAAACGGCTGAGCAATTTATTCACAGCTTTTTGCAGCCCCCTTTGTATAGCACCCAATATGCGCGGGGTTTTGGCACGCTCTATACCGCCCTTTACCGACCTGATAAAGGCAGTATGACCTTACTTTGGCCACATCGAACGTGGCAACAATATTTAGCAGCAGCTAACCCTGCACCCGAAGGATAAATCATTTTTTGATGACTACCTCGACCTAATACCTAACCCCAATCAGCACCAGACTTAGATCAAGCCTAAGGAGGAATAGCAATGAGTAATACCCTCTCTTCCATGATGCGCAAAAAGCCCATCCAACCCGAACGCACCCAATTAGAACCGACCATAGGATTATTTCAACTGACTATGCTAGGGGTAGGCGCCACCATCGGTACAGGGATTTTTGTGGTCTTAAATGATGTAGTCCCTGAGGCAGGCCCTGCGGTTATTTTTGCATTTATTATTGCCGCGATTACTGCGGCACTCACTGCTCTCGCTTATGCTGAAATGGCGTCTTGTATTCCAGCTTCTGGATCTTCGTATTCTTATGCTTATGCGACCTTGGGCGAGTATCTAGCGTATTTAGTGGCGTGGTGTTTGCTTTTAGAATATGGGGTATCAGCGGCCGCTATTGCGGTGGGTAGTGGTGAATATCTGAATAAATTTCTCGAAATCACTCTGGGCTTTAAATTCCCGGATAGCTTGAGCAATGTACCCGCTATGGGGGGCGTCATGAATCTACCCTCGATGATTATAGTGGCTCTTTGCTGTATTTTATTATTGCGTGGCTCTAAAGAGTCGACGGTAGTGAATACTATTATGGTGGTAGTTAAGCTATTAATTTTATGTATGTTTATTGCTATAGCGATTACTGCCTACCATAGTGACAACATGAAGCCTTTTGCTCCGCACGGTTATGGCGGGGTCTGGATTGCCACCGCTACTGTCTTTTTCTCTTTTATTGGTATTGATGCGATTTCAACCGCTGGCGAAGAGGTTAAAAACCCTAAGCGGAACCTACCCCTCGCCATCATTTTAGCGCTTTGTATTGTGACGGGTTTTTATATTTTAATTAGTCTCACTGCGATTGGTGCTCAACCCGCTGCTGAATTTGAAGGTCAAAAAGCAGGTTTAGCGCAAATTCTGCAAAATATTACGGGGTCTGCTTGGCCTGCGACTATTTTTGCCTTTGGTGCAGTGATTTCTACTTTTAGCGTTATTTTGATTGTGCTCTACGGTCAAACGCGCATTCTGTATGCCATGGGGCGTGACGGTATGATCCCGACTTTCTTTGAGCGTTTGAATCCTAAAAGTACCCCTGTTAATAATATTTTACTGGTCTGTATTGCGGTGATGCTGGCCTCAGGTTTTACCCCAGCCGATGTACTGTTTGACTTAACCAGTATTGGTACTTTAGTTGCATTCTCAGCGGTATCGATTGGCGTGATTATTTTGCGCAATACTCACCCTGAATTGCCCCGTAGTTTTAAAGCCCCTTTTTACCCCCTAACCCCTATTCTGGCGATAGCTTCTTGCATGTATGTGTTATCAGGCTTACCTCCTATCACCTTCTTCTACTTTGCGATTTGGATTGGTATCGCTACTGTCACTTACTTTGCCTTCAGTATCCGTCATTCACGTCTAAATGAAGTGAGTATCACTGGGGTAGTACGTTATCCCGTCGAGAAAGAGTAAGTTATTTATTATTTATAAAAACTCAGCTCCTGATTCCATATAGATAGAAGATAGGAGCTGGGATTGATTAAGGAGAATATTGTGGCTAGTCCATTTAATCAGCCTTTAGGTGGTAATGAAATGATACGCGCAGGCGGTATTGCCACGATGATGCGCTTACCCACTGCCACCAGTTATGCAGGCATTGATATCGGTTTTATCGGTGTGCCATTTGATATAGGCACGTCGAATCGCACGGGGGCACGTTTTGGTCCACGCTCTATTCGAGCGGAATCGAGCCTATTGCGTCCATACAATATGTCAACCGGAGCCGCTCCCTTTGATTCATTGCAAGTCGCTGACTTAGGCGATTGCGCGATTAATACTTATAACCTCTTAGACTCGATTCGTTTGATTGAAGAGTTCTATGACAAAGTATTTGCTGCTGGTGTCAAGCCGATTAGCTTAGGGGGTGATCATACGATTGTATTACCCATCCTCAGAGCCTTGAATCGCAAACTTAAACAACCGGTAGCTATTGTGCACGTCGATGCTCATGCCGATGTGAATGACACCATGTATGGTGAAAAAATTGCTCACGGTACACCTTTCCGCCGTGCTATCGAGGAAGGACTGATTGATACTCATAAGATGGTGCAAATTGGTCTGCGCGGTACAGGTTATTCAGCCGAAGATTTTGATTGGTGTCGGCAACAAGGTATTCGCGTCGTGCAAGCCGAAGCATGTTGGTATCAATCACTCGCACCTTTAATGCAAGAAGTCCGCGCCCGTATCGGTGATACGCCGACTTATATCTCATTTGATATTGATGGTTTAGACCCCAGCTTCGCCCCCGGAACCGGAACACCTGAGGTGGGTGGTTTAACCATTACTCAAGGGCTAGAAATCATTCGCGGCTGTCGTGGCTTAAATCTAGTAGGTGGCGATGTCGTAGAAGTCTCGCCTGCCTATGACACTACGGGTAATACCGCCTTAGTCGGCGCGAATATGGCGTATGAAATACTCTGTGTCATGCCGGGGGTACGCTATGCCTAATGCTATCGCTAAAACCTGTGGCGAGTATTTGGTTGAACTGTTAGCAGCCTATGGGGTGGATACCGTATTTGGTATTCCGGGGGTGCATACCGTAGAACTGTATCGCGGTTTACCTAATACCCACATTACTCATATCACCCCCCGCCATGAACAGGGTGCTGGCTTTATGGCGGATGGTTATGCTCGCACCACAGGTAAAATCGCCGCTTGCTTTATTATCACTGGCCCCGGCATGACTAATATTGCCACCGCAATGGGGCAAGCCTATGCAGACTCTATCCCTATGCTGGTCATCTCGGCGGTCAATGGTCGCCATGAATTAGCTTTAGGAGCAGGTCGCCTGCACGAACTACCTTCACAGCGTAATTTATTAGCCGGAGTGAGTGCCTTTAGCCATACTCTATTGCGTCCTGATGAATTGAATGAAGTCATGGCAAGAGCTTTTGCTATCTTTAATTCTGCACGCCCACGTCCGGTGCATATTGAATTACCTCTCGATGTGATTACTGCCTCCGCTGCCCATTTAAAGCTACCCATAATCACTAAAAGCTCACGCCCTGCCCCTAGTCCTGACGCTATTCAACAAGCAGCTCAATTATTAGCACAAGCGCAAAATCCGCTACTCCTCTTTGGAGGAGGCGCAGCACAGGCTGCATCCGCTGCACAAGCACTCACTGAGCGCTTGGGCGCATTGACCGTTACTACTATTAATGGCAAAGGTATTTTACCTCCGGCGCATCCTTTATTGCTGGGTAGTACCCTACCCCAACCTCCGGTATTGGATTTATTGCGCGATGCGGATGTGGTATTAGCCGTTGGTACTGAGTTGGGTGAAACCGATACTTTGCTCTTTGATAGTAAACCGGACATCACAGGACAACTCATTCGTATTGATCTTGATCCTGAGCAATTGTATCGCAATGCTGCTCCCACTCTAGCTATCACCTCGGATGCTAGATTAGCGTTAGAAGCATTAAATATAGCGCTAGCAGATCATCAGCCACTTACTCATACTGCCACGCAAGCGCAACAGTTACGTGAGCAACTACAAAGCTTATTAAGCCCCACGCAACAGGTACATCAGCGTGTGATTGCCCAGATGCGAGCCGTCAAACCTGAAACAATTATCGTCGGTGATCAAAATCAACCCGTTTATACGGGTAATCTCACCGATGAACCCGACACTACCCATGCGTGGTTTAACTCTAGTACCGGATATGGCACTTTGGGTTATGCCCTACCTGCTGCAATTGGCGCCAAAATTGCTCATCCTGATTGCCCTGTTTTGAGTCTCATTGGTGATGGTGGCTTTCAATTCACCTTACCCGAACTCGCCACTGCGGTAGAACAAGGTTTGGCTTTGCCGATTGTGGTTTGGAATAACCAATGTTATGGCGAAATTAAACGCTATATGCAAGATCGTGATATTCCTACCATTGGTGTAGATATCTATACCCCAGACTTACTGACTATTGCACGCGGCTATGGCTGTTATGCCGTTAGAGCCGAGAGCCTAAGCGATCTACAAGCACAATTAGAGCTTGCTTATCAAGCCGATAAACCTACCCTAATTGAAATTAATGAAGCACAAGCGCTGCATTGGTAGGAGAGAAAAACTATGCATAACCCACTACTAGAGCGCCCTTTGAGTTTATATAGCAATGGTGAATTCATCGCCGGTGAAGGCGAAGAGATTGTGGTCTATGACCCGTCTAGCGCCACCCCCATTACCACACTCAAAGCCGCAAGCACCACACAAGTTGAACAAGCCATAGCAGCAGCCAATAACGCTTTTCCCGCATGGCGTGAATTAGGTGGCTATCAACGCGCTGAGTACCTAAGCAATATTGCACAAGCCCTAGAGAAAAGACGTGAACATTTGATCGATGTGCAAATGCGCAATAATGGCAAGCCACGGTTTGAAGCCGATATTGATGTTTCAGACGCTATAGCCACGTTTAACTATTATGCTGAACAAGCGGAGCAATTAGAGGCTAAGCAAAATAAACCTTTTGATCTACCCGATCCTAGCTATCAAGGTCAAACACGCCTTGAACCTGTCGGTGCAGTCGGCATGATTGTGCCGTGGAATTTTCCTCTCGTTACCAGTGCGTGGAAAATTGCCCCCGCTCTCGCAGCAGGCTGCACTATTGTGCTAAAAACTTCGGAATATACCCCGTTAGCTGAGCTGGTCTATGCCGATATTGCTCAAGCTATTGGCTTACCTCAAGGTGTACTAAATATCCTCACCGGAGCTGCTGCTACAGGTATTGCTATTACCCAAAGCAAAAAACTGGCTAAGTTATCCTTTACGGGTAGCAATATGATTGGCTCGCGGGTGATGCAAAGTGCCGCGCAACGTTGCCAACCCATATCACTAGAACTAGGCGGTAAATCAGCGATTGTAGTATTCAAAGATGCGCCCGTTGAGTCAGCGGTAGAGCAAATTATTGCCGGTATTTTCTTTAATTGCGGGCAAATGTGCTCGGCTACCTCACGCCTTTTAGTAGAGCGTAGTTTCGCCCATGAATTAATCCCTTCCTTAGTCGAGCGTACTCGTAACCTCAAAGTAGGCTCACCCTTTACTGAGGGGGTGGAAATGGGACCACTCAGTAACTTACCTCAATATCAAAAAGTCACGGGACTACTCAAACAAGCACAACAAGATGGCTTAGAGTGCTTAGCGGGTGGAGAGGTCGCGGAAGATCAGACCGGCTGGTTTGTACCACCCACGATTTATGATCATATTGAGCGCAATCACCCTTTTTGGCGTGAAGAAATTTTTGGTCCGGTGTTGGTCGTCACCTATTTTGATACTGAGGAGGAAGCGATTGAACTCGCTAATGACTCCGATTATGGCTTGGTTGCCACGGTCATTAGCGCTGACTTAGCACGCGCACAACGAGTCGCTAATCAAATTTGGGCGGGACACATTTGGATTAATTCACCACAAGTTATTTTCCCACAAACCGCATGGGGAGGGTTTAAGGCGAGTGGTATTGGGCGTGAATTAGGGCCTTGGGGCTTATCCGCCTATCTCGGCGTTAAACATATTAGTGTCTATGATACGCGAGGATAAGTTATGAAAGTCATCGTTCTAGGGGCAGGTGTGGTAGGCGTTGCCACCGCTTATCATTTGGCACAAGCGGGTTGTGAAGTCGTAGTAATTGATCGCCAAGCGGCGGCCGCTTCAGAAACCAGTTATGGCAATGCGGGATTAATCACACCAGGTGATTCATTCGCTTGGGCTTCACCGGCGGCATTGAAAACTTTTATCAATTCACTGTTTAATCCCGATCTAGGGATAAAAGTGAAACTGCGCTGGGATCCACGCTTTTTTGCTTGGACTTTGCGTTTTCTAACTGAGTGCACTAAGCAAAAATCGCAAAACAATACGCTTAAAAAATTGCGTCTTGCCGTCTATGCGCGTGAACAAATGCAGCAGATCGCAGAGCATACTCATATCGATTTCAACCGTACCCAGCAAGGTGTGCTGTACTTCTATCGCTCTGAGCAAACGCTAGCGCATGGTGTGGAGCATATGCAGTTTATGGCAGATCAAGGCCTACCGATTGAGGTATTAGATCGCCAGCAGATTGTAGCCTTAGATCCGGGCTTTAAAGGTTCAGCTGATAAAATTGCAGGCGGCATTTTATGTACCATTGATCAAACTGGCGACTCCTGTCGCTTTAGTCGTGAATTAGCGGCTTGGTCTACTAAACATCAAAAGGTGCAATTTAATTGGCAGACCACTATTCAAAATTTTGAAACTCAAAACGATAAAGTAACCGCCGTGATTACCGATCACGGACGCTTTATTGCTGATGCGTTTATTATGACAGCAGGCTGTGATAGCCCCTTATTACTGGAAAAAATAGGCGTTAAATTGCCGCTTTATCCAGTGAAAGGTTATTCCATTACCGCCCCCATTCTTGACCCCGAACAAGCTCCGACTATTGGTGGGGTAGATGATGATCGTTTGATTGCCTATTCACGTTTAGGGGACAGATTGCGTGTCGCCTGCACCGCTGAATTTGCAGGTTATGATCGTAGCTATAAACCCGCTGATTTCCGTGCCTTACTCGCCACGATTAAAGAGCTATTCCCGCAGGGTGCTGATTATGACAAGGCTGAGTATTGGGCAGGATTGCGCCCGATGATGCCTAGCTCTGTTCCTGTCTTAGGGCGTACACGACGCTTTAGTAATTTATTACTCAATACTGGGCATGGACATGTGGGTTGGACTATGAGTTGTGGTAGCGGCAAAGTAGTCACTGATCTATTGCTGCAACGCAAGCCTGACATTGATACCAGTGGCTTAATTTTCCAAGGATAAGATTATGTTAGGCCCACAAGTCATTGTTGATCTGGATATTATTGAAGCCAATGCGCGTGCTGTGACTCAAACCTGTGCTGCACAAGGTATTGAAGTATTTGGTGTGACCAAAGGCACTTGCGGTATGCCTCAGGTGGCGCGTGCTATGTTACGCGGCGGGGTAAAGGGGATTGGTGAATCACGCTTTGAGAATATTCGCCGCCTCCGTGCTGCGGGTATTAATTGCCCGATGTTATTGCTGCGTAGCCCTCCTTTAGCCTTAGCCGATGAGGTCGTGCGTTATGTGGATATTAGCCTGAATTCTGAATTACCTATTATTCAAGCCTTATCTGAGGCAGCTTTGCGGCGCGGTAAAGTACATGATGTGATTCTCATGGTGGATTTAGGTGATTTGCGCGAAGGCATTTGGCCGGATGATCTCAATACTACGGTTGAGCTAGTACTCAAATTGAGTGGGGTGCGGATTGCCGGATTGGGTACTAATCTGCTCTGCCTCTCGGCGGTTAAACCCACACGTACTAATTTAGGCAAACTCTCTGACTATGCCCAACAAGTCGAACAGCGCTTTGGCATTAAACTACGCTATGTATCTGGCGGTAACTCTGGTTCTTTACCTTTGCTCTTAGAGGAAGGTTTACCTGCTGGCATTAATCATTTACGCGTGGGAGAGGCTATTTTACAAGGCGGGCGCGATACCTTTTATGATGAACCTTGGGAGCCATTGAATCGCAATGCGTTTGTGCTGCAAGGTGAATTATTAGAAGTCAAACGTAAGCCCTCTTTGCCGATTGGTGAGACAGCGGTGGATGCCTTTGGCAATACTCCGGTATTTGTCGATCGCGGGGAGCGCTTGCGGGGGATTTTGAATATTGGGCGTGAAGATGTTTCACCCGAGCATTTAATGCCTATTGATCCGCATGTTGAACTCATTGGGGCTTCGAGTGATCATCTGATTCTAGATCTTGAAGCGGTCAATCCTCCCTTGCAAGTGGGTGAAACGGTGTCGTTCCATATGAGCTACCCTGCTCTCCTTGCCGCTATGACCTCAGAATATGTGCGTAAAACCCCCATCTCTGTTCAAGGTAAAGCACAAGCCGCGCAAGAACGTCTCTTGGCACAGCTTATTGAGCCTGAGCTAGTCAATGCACTAAGTGCAATAGACATCAGTGCTAAGCTAGCGGCTTTGCACTTTGATACACCACCCCAGACTTTTCACTGCGCCAGCTCTGAACAAGCCAATCAAGCGGTGAGCAAGGCTTTAAAGGTCAATGCGTTTCCTTTAGTCGTGAGTCCCGATACTTTACACACCCTTGCGGCTCTGCAAGCGGTCACTCAACATATCGATAGTATGGGACTCATTTGGATTGCAGCAGAAGCCGCTTATGAACCGCTTCATGCAGTGAGTCCGCATAGCATGCTCTACCATGCCATGCAAAGTGAACAGGCAGAAGTTAGGCTTACTCCGCAATTAAGCCCCGAAAATATAGTCATTATTGGACTCCGTAATACCACCCCCGATGAAGCCGCAGCGCTGAATCAATCGGGTATTAAGGTGTTTACTATGTCTGATATTGATGTATTGGGTATGCATGAGGTGATCAATCGTGCGATTCGTATTGCCAGCAGTGGTACTCAAGGGGTATGGCTACATTATAGCCCTACTGCCACCGATATTCGTGGTGATCGAGGTGAGGGTGAAGGCGGTATTACTTTTCGTGAAACCCATCAGGCGATGGAAAGCATTGCGCAATCAGCCTCTTTACTCGGTATTAGTGTGAGCCATCTAAAAGCGGATGATAGCCCACAGCGGGTACGTACTGTTTTACATTTTATCTTATCTGCTTTAGGGCAACAGATTATTTAATTGTTTCTGATAACTTAGGAAAAAATATAACTATGATCAAACGTTTACACAGTGGCGCTCGTATGAGCCAAATCGTGATTCACAATCAAGTCGTTCATTTAGCAGGTCAAGTGGATGAAACTGCGAAAGGCGGCCCTGCTGATGAGCAAACTCGTAATATTCTTAGTCAAATCGATGCTTTATTGGCTGAAGCAGGTACGAACAAGTCTAAGCTACTCACGGCTACGATTTATATGACGAATATGAATGATTTTGGTCTGATGAATAAGGCATGGGAAGCATGGGTTGATCCTACGAATCCTCCTACGCGTGCGACTGTGGGTGTGAGTGCATTGGCGGGTGATGAGTTTACGGTAGAGATTGTGGTGTCTGCTGCATTGTAAGGCCGAAATTGTTTTGGCAGGATGTGATGAGAAGCATCCTGCTAAAAGTAGGTTGTTTATTCTTGGAGCTTAACTGCATTTATACCTCACAAGACTGGGTAGCTAGCAGAGTACTGAGATGGAATACGATGCTTAAATTTACTCGAAAAACTGGTATTGTCATCTAAACTTACTAGGAAACGAGCTAAAGCACGGATAACTCTATTGTTTATTAAGGACGCTTGGCTTCACAAGCCTGTTTGTCTTCCTGCCTTTTATAAGCACATTGTGCCTCTAAAAACCGCACTACCTGCCCTAGCTTAGTTTCATCTGAGTGAGGGGCATCCAATAAAGGGCGCAGTTTGCGGGTTTCTTCATTAAAGCTAATATGATATCCCATCTGTGGATATAAAGCATAAGGAAGAGGATTATGTTTATACTCTAGTCCTTCTAACTCCATCTCCCAAAGAAAACGTAAGACTTCTAATACTGCGGCAGGATCAAAGTCGTATATAAGCCGAAACGAAGGACTAGTCATATCCCACGCTTCTATGACTCGATTAAAATCAAGACCTTCGCTACTTATGATTATCTTATTGTCTGGACTATAACTTAGCAGACCAGCAGTAATTATTTTTCCTTGTAGGGTATACAAAGCAATACCTCTTTCAGAATCCCATACCTTTATTGTTTTATCCGATGATGAGGAGAAAATTGCTTTTCCATCAGGACTGAAAAGTATATCTCGTATGGCTTCAGTGTGTCCCTGTAAGGTTTTTAGCAACTCTCCTGTATGAGCATTCCATAACTTTATTATACCGTCATCAGAACCCGAAGCAATTATTGTACCATCCGCTCTCCAAACTACCGCTGTGACATAACCATTATAGCCATGACGCAAAGACATTTTATCCTTTCCACCCATATTATTGTCAGTTAAACGTATTACATTCGGGTCTATATATTTATTAACATAAGCAAGAGTTATACTATTAGGACTGCTTGCGCTGATGTCTGTATAATGCTCATTTTTTCGAACTATATCTTTATATTTTTCTATATTGGCCTCATAACTCTTTTCGCTTAAACTTATATTTAACCATATTAAGCCTTTTAATGAAGCACCCACCATGTTTTTGCCGTCAGGACTATATGCTAAACCAAATAAGCTTTCATCGACAAAATAATTTTGTACTAGATTTGCATTAGTTGTATCCCATGACTTAACCTCTCCACCAGCAAAGCTTGCGGTTACTCTTTTACCATTCGGACTGTATATTAAATTACGTATGCTACTCTTTAAACCAAAATCTAAGACTTTGAGTAGAGTGGCTTTTTTAAAATCCCACAATTCGATGTTTTTTGATGTAGCAATAGCAATTGTTGAGCTATCTGGGCTGAAAGCAAAAAAATTATTACTAACATGTAAAGATGTATAGTTTTTAATTTCGATAGGTCCCGCGATTATATTAGACTCTATGTTCCATATCTGTACTCCTTTCTCATCAAAAGAACTTAAAGCTATAAACTTGTTGTCCGGACTAAACATAATTGAATTAATATAAAGCTTTGTATTTATTTCATTTATAATTTTTCCACTATTTATGTCCCACAAAAATATACTACTTAATTTCCCAATTGCAATCATACGGCGATCTGGACTGAAAGCTACTGGTGGAAAAGAACCAATATAGATTGATCTTGATCGAGGGATTTCCAAAGTTCTAAATATTTTTTTTGTTTCCGCATCAAATAACTGTAATGTTCCATCAAATAACTGATGTAAGGTTACTTTACCATCTAAGCTATATCCTATAGGTAGGTTAATAAGGTTACTAGAAAACTGAATTGAGTCTAATATATCACCTGTAGCCGCGTCCCAACTTTGAATAGTCGAACCATTACTCGAAAATATCTTTTTTCCATCACTACTGTATACGAGCATATGACTTAAAAACCCGTTACTTAGCGATTGGTTTTGATGATAATAGAGACCATCCGAAGATAAAGTCCATTCATAAATAACTTTATTACTATCTTGAGCAATGATTGTTTTCCCATCGGGGCTACATGCTAACGCATGAACAGGTTGCTGATTGTTTATAATTTTCTTGTGCAGTTTTGTAGTCTCGCTTAGTAAATATATTGAACCATCCTTTGAACCGATAATAAAGCTATTTTTATTAAAAACTATAGAGGTTACTTCAGTTATATCCTTTATATCTTTTAGCAGAACTCCTTTCTCAAAATCCCAAATTTGCAAACCTCCATAACCAAAAATGATAGCATTATTCCCAGAACCATAAACTAAAATACTAGCTGAGATATTATTCAGGGTTCTAATACTCTCACCACTTTCCACATCCCATATTTTTACTGTATTATTACTGAAAGAGGATGCCATGATTTTACCACTTAAGTTATAAGCTAATGCCTCTATTTTCCTATCGACATTTAGTTTTTTTATAAGTTTGCCATTAGTAGAACTCCACAGATTGACAGTACTAGAAAAATAATTATCTTCATTAAATAAAGATGTAATTATTTTTCCATCTGGACTATATATTATTTCACTAGCTGATAAATCATTTAAATATATAGTCCCAATATTTTTATCATTTTTTAAATCCCAAAGTCTTATTTCATTAGAATTTGCTATGGCTATTGTTTTTCCATCTGGATTATAGGCTAACGTTTTTATGTCAGGCAGATAACCTCCTATTGTTTTTATAAAGTTACCAGATATCGAATCCCATAACATTACTGTGTCATTAGCAGATGCGGCTATTGTTTTTCCATCAGGACTATATGTTAGAATAGAATCAATCTGGTGAGTCGATATTTTTTTAAGCTCAATCAGTAAATCTTGCTCATTTATAGCAGCTAGTCTACTAGATAAATCTGGATGTAATATGGCATTTTCTTTTTGTGATAAATTCTTTAGTGCCTCAAGCGCATAAAGCCAAGCTTGCCGTATAAGAATAGGATCTTTTTCTTCTTGCCACTTATTGAGAGTTAATAAAGATTTTTCTTCAAAAACTTTTGCTAAATTATAACTTGCTTCTAATGTTTTCTTCTCAGCCTCTTGCCGTCTCTCCTCAGCTTTATTCGCTTGCCATAGTGTCGCCAATACTCCTACCAGTAACACCCCAATGAATACAGTCACCGCCCCTAACTGCCATTGTTTGCGCCGTTTAGCATCAGCTTGACTCGCAGCAATAAATGCCCGCTCATGCTTCCCAATCAGTAAAGAATCAGAATTTCTATCAATGATCTGCTGGGCTTCCGCTAACCGTCTTTCCCGCAACAAACTACCACTAACCTTATTCTTCCATGCGGCAATACTGTCTTCCAAACGCAACCGCCAGCTTTTAATCTCCCTATTCGTTTCTAACCAACCCCGCAACCGCTGCCAATCTCGAATCAAAGCCTCATGCGCTACTGTCACCGTAGCTAACCCCTGATTATCCTGATCTTGAATCAACAAACGCTCCTGCGTAACCAGTTGAGCTAACAACTGATCTAATGCCTCCACATAGTCAGGCTGACGCTGATGAAGCTCTTGCAAAGTTACAGTACGGCGTATGTCCTCTTGTCCATTTCCCACCAACTCCACCATCAACCATTCCATTAAGCGCTGTTGTTGTGGCTCAAGTTGCTGATAAAACGCATCGGCTTTTTCATTCAATACCCCGCGCAACCCACCACCCTGTTGTCCACCTAGACTCTGGTACATAGATAGCGTTAATTCGCGGCAGCCTTGTTGCCGTGCAGTTTGCCAAAGCTTTTCCAACACATACTGCAATAAGGGCAAACTGCCTTTTTCATGTAGAATTTGATCAACCAACTCATCTTCTAATGCCTGCTCACAACGCATACCCACCAATGCTAACGGACGAGTAATCACCTCGCGCAACTCACTCGCACTAAGTGCAATTAAGAACAGCGCATCCTGTTGTAAACGCTGCCCCAAACCCGAATAAATCTGCTCAGTACAATGCCCCAAAAAATCGGAACGTAAGGTCAAAACTATATGCAGAGCATTGTCACCCTTTACAGCTTCCAGCAAACAGGCAAAAAATGCAGTGCGATCCATCTCACTCCGGCACTCTGTAAACACCTCCTCAAATTGATCAATCACCAACAGGAACTGCTTACCTTCCCCTACTACTTGCCCTAGTTCTCGTTCTAAATCAACACTGTTAGCTATAGACCCCATCGTTTTATCTGGAAAACTACGTACTAGAACATCACGCAAACTTTGCAAAGGCTGAGCTGCGGGACGCATAACCACAATTTGCCAATCATCTTTAACTAATTGTGGCAATAAACCCGCTAATACCAACGAAGACTTACCACTACCTGATGCACCCAATAACGGTACAAAACGACTACTACTCAACCGATCCAACAACTGTTGAACCATAGCATCACGTCCAAAAAAGAAGGATTGGTCGGTAGCTTGGAAAGTGAGTAAACCTTTATAGGGAGGATAGTCAGGTGGGTAAGGGGAACGAATAGCTACTTCACCCTGCCACTGGGTTAAGGTAAAAGGTTGATTGCCCCAGCGACATAACACTTGTTGCGGCAAATTTTTACGTTCTGCCTCAATAGTTTGAATAAAATCTAGTACACGAATTTCTTGTCTTGTTTCGGGGGTGGGAATGAGTGCTCTACACAATAAATCCGTTAGTAAACTGTGTCCGCCCTTAGCTAATGCTTCACCTTGAGCGTGTGAAGCTGCTACCACACAAAAACCCTTATCCCCTAACTCAGCAAACTCTAAAATTTCACCACTGTAACAACAATCCAACCAAATACAGATATTTTGAATAGAGCTGCTCTTAGCAAGATTGGCAAGCCACGATAAAGCGACTGCTAAACGCTCATCACTAGCAGAGAGATAGACCACTTGCCCGCGATCTGATACCCCATGACCTGAAAAATAGATAACGGCCAATTCCACTTCATCAGTAGTAGAAGGATTAAAGAGCTCTTTGATACGCTCTAATAGTTCGGTAGCATAAACAAATCCAGAGCTATCAACACCCTGCGTCCCTAAAGGCAAAGTTTGTAACGAATCAAAATCACCGTATTGATATAATACGTCATAAATAGTTTGAGCATCGGTTACAGGTGCAACAAGGTTAGCTAGTCCAGTACGAGAATTATTATATTGACTCACACCAATAATGAGGGCAATACGGCGGGGCATGGGGTTTCTCCGTGACAGCAGATTTATTTATGATAGTATGAAAAGCACTCAATACCAAAGGTAAAATCTATGGCAACTTTAAAAGCGGTGGAATTAGAAAATGGGCAATGGGTTTATGTACAAGTTAATGAGCATGTTCATTTTGCTGATATTCCCTCCTCTACAAATTCTGAGGTAACGCGTGGTGGAGGCTATGAAAGAAAGGGCGGTGACTCCTCATCTAATTTAGCTCACAAAGCAGTAGATAAATTAGGCGATATTATTCGAGCCATGTCTGATACTGCGGCTCAAGCCTTAAAAAATTCGCCTTTAGGCAATGTTGAAAAGGTTACGTTAGAATTTGGCGTGACTTTAGGTGGAGAAATGGGTATTCCATATATTACCAGCGGTAAAGCTGAAGGCGCTGTCAATGTGACAGTAGAATTTGCCCCGAAAAAAGAACAGTAGCCACAAACTTTTAATCAACTTACCCGCCTAGTGTAAGCTAAACGGGCTTATACATGTCGCTAGTTGTAAAAGTTTAATTTAACCTGAAATCTGATTTTTGCAGAGTAAACAAAAAGAGAATGAAGGGGATTGAAGAAAGCATCCTCTCATTTTTTATAGTGCAAACACCTTAATCTGTGTCTACAATAGAAAAATGTAGCTACAAATGAGATGACTGTTATGCACGTTGCTGTCCGTGAACTTAAAAACCGCTTTTCTGAATACCTGAAATATGCTCAAGCAGGTGAAGAAATCATTGTCACCACTCACGGCAATCCGGTAGCACGTTTGACTCGGCTAGCCCCCAACTTGCAGCTTCGTACTTCACAACCACTGGATAAACTAGCATGGGTAAGGCGTGGGCAAAGTGGCAAAAAACTAGGCTTACCTGCCGCACAGCGTATCCGCTTAACCGAAGGCGTGTCGTTAAGTGACTTACTGCTGGAAGACCGTTTATGAGCATCCCCCTACTCTATCTCGATACTTCCGCATGGTTGAAATTGTATGTGGAAGAGGACGGTTCAGAAACAGTCCATGCAGCGGTTGAACAAGCAGAACAGACTTGCACCCACCTAATTGCTTACGCTGAATTACGTGCAGCTTTGGCAAAAGCGCAGCGTATGCAACGTCTAGATGCCCCCCAAAAAGCCCAACTATTACCCATTATCGATAATGATTGGCAAACCTTGAATGTGATTTTGCCCACTGAAATGCTAGTCAAACGGGCGGGCAATCTGGCTGATCAGTTTGGTTTGCGGGGTTACGACAGCATTCATTTGGCAGCGGCAGAAGCGATTAGTCTGCAAATCATGCCACAACCCTTGGTATTTGCCTGTTTTGACAAGCATTTAAATAAAGCAGCCAAAATCTTGGGTATGACCGTTTTGAACTAGGATTCATAAGCTTTGTACTAGCTTAAAACTAATTAACAGCCAGACAAAAAATCATCACTCTCTAGCCTGCTGTCTATATATATCAATCACGATTCCTATCACACACCTGCTCAAACGTCAAACCAAAGCGCTGCAAATAAGCCCTTACCCGATGCGAATCATTCGAGCTGGTTTTTTGGGTACGGCTCACTTGAAATAGAGTGCGACCTGCTTCCGCTAAGGTTTTGCATTGCCTACAGACTTTGATCACTGCCGCCAATTGCACCCGATCAAACACATCAATTTGCTCTAAAGCCTCGCCGTCTAACACCTGCAATAATAAAGCCGTATCCGCTGAGTCAGTACGTTGCGCTTGATAGCCACTCCAATCCGAGCGTAAACGCGCAATCTCGCCTTGTACAATATCCTCGTTAATCCGCCCCCCACTCGCCAGTGTAGCCATGCGCGTAATACTAGAATTTAAATCACGAAAATTAGCCTGCCATAAGGCTTCAAGCGAATGGGCAAAATTTAAATACTTTTCACGAGCCGCCTGATTAAAGCTGACCTTATATCCCATCTTATAAGTGAATTGCTGCAATTCATGTTCAATATTCGGCTCTAAATCCTCAATGCGCTCCTTAAGCGAAGGTAAGGTATAACTCCACAGATTGATCCGCGCTAATAAGTCTTCACGAAATAGACCCTGCTTCACGCGCTCGACTAAGTGGCGATTCGTGCCCGCAATCAATTGAAAATCGCTACTAACCTCACGATCACTCCCCAAAGGCATAAAGGTTTTATCTTCAATGGCACGTAATAGCATCGCCTGCTCATCTAAACCCAACTCGCCAATCTCATCTAAAAACAACAAACCCTTATGTGCCTCACGCAATAAGCCGAGTCGCTCGTGTACAGCTCCGGTATAAGCCCCTTTCACATGCCCAAACAGCGCCGACATTGCATTATCACCGCGCAGAGTTGCACAATTGACCTCGACTAAACGCCCCGATAATTGTCCCCGTTGCTTTTTTAGCTCATAAATACGTTTAGCGAGTTGTGATTTTCCCGCCCCTGTCGCACCCGTGATTAATATGGGTGCAGTGGATTTAATTGATACCTGCTCAATCTGTGAAATCAGCGCATTGAAATCAGCATTGCGCGTGGCGATACCGCTTTTTAAATAGGCAATCGCTTCTTGTGCTTCACGCTCAAAGCGCATAGCAATTTGATCATAGCGCGTGAGATTCAGATCGATAATAAAGCAATTGCCTTGTGGGTGATTGCGTTGCTCGCCTTGAGGTGAAGTTTGCAGCAATTGCCCCGGAATAAAATTCGCCTCGACTAATAAGAATAGGCAAATCTGCGCCACATGTGTCCCGGTAGTGATATGCACTAAATAGCGTTCACGCTCAGGGTCAAACTCATATTCACGAGTAAAACCATGCAGTTGCTCATACACCTGCCCAAAATCCCAAGGATCATCATAATTGACCGCATAGCCTATTGCCTCAATGCCCGGACGTAATTCGCGCATATCGGCTAAAGTAAGTTCCGCTAGTTGGCGCTCATTGGGATGATAGAGCAGTAAAAACTTATCTACCGGAAATTGATCTTGGAGCAAAATAGAAATAGACGGACGCCAGCGATTCCAGCGTCGCTGCCCTAAGCCCTGATGATCCAAACGTGAACCTAAAATCCCAATGACGACTGTTTTCATGGTTATTTATTTTACTTAGCAGCGTGTGCGGCTTCTTTAACTAATTTGGATTGGTTATAGCCATCAATGAGCATTTCAGTGGCGTATTGCTCCAAGAAGGCTCGATGACCTACTTGCTCAATCTTAGCGACATAACCTAATAAATGCGCGAGCAACTGTTGATTATTCGCATATTGCGGGCGCATTAATAAGGCATAACCCATCGCTCGACCTGTTTCTCGTGCAGTATTGGATTTAAATAATACAGCCATACTACCCAATAAATCATTGGGTACAGGCATATTATCTGTTACCACTACTCTTACCTTATAAGCATTTTTGACACCCACCTTAGCCGCTAAATTTTTTTCTGCTGCGGTTAAAGGACGCCCCTGAGGTAACAGTACTTGCTCCATCCCCATATACCACTCAGTGGCAGGCTTGAGATAGCGCCCCACCATAAAGCTCACCAGCATACTATTATCTTGTTTATCGCCTTTGAGTGCTTTACCCGTCATAACTTGCTTAGCTAAGCATTGCACAATTTGATCCGAGCGCTGCGCATTAGCTTTGTCAGCTTCAGCAGGTTTGACTGTTTTGCACCAACTAACTTGGTCTAAATAGCCTTTATTCCATAGCGCCCCACTCAAGCCACAGCTAGCACTTTTATTGGTATCCACTTGGGTAGACGCTTCGAGCGCGTATTTTTCGCAAAAGCTTAAAGGCTCGGTATTAGCGGCCCACGTAGTGGTAGTAGTTAGGGTGAGAAAGGTTGCAACAAGAGGAAAAATGCCCTTCATTGAATGAATCTCCTAATAGAGGTCAAAGTACTCGGCATGAGATATAAATATTTTATCATGTATGCGTTATTCATAGACTAAAGCGCTCATGAATACCAGCTTTTGATATTTGACCTATCGAGAAAGAACATGCAAAACAAGGAGATTAATATTAGATTTAACTTATTACGGTTAATGACCCTCATTAACTTGTGCTGCAATTCTAATCGCCTCCACTAATACCTTTTGATCACCAATATGATTAGCCAACAATAAAATCAAACGAGCATTCATACGTTGACTCAGTTCATCGTCACCTGCACGGTGCATATCCGCCAAGGCTGCATAAAAAGCGTCAGGATCGGTAAAATGGGGGGTTAAGATTAATTGATTCATACTAACTCCTTACCTAGTGCTCGTGCCATAGCTTGTTTGACCGCAGCCACTGACCACTGGCGCCAACGGGCTGCAACATGCTGATCAGGGCGAATTAAATAGGCAGTATTGGGCTGTAGCTCATAGCGCTCACGTACTTTGCCCTCCACATCTTGTATATCACGATCCAGCACTAGCACAGTTAAATCCTGCTCTTGAGCTAATTCAGTTATAGCGGCCTCATTGACTTCGCGCCCATCAACCAGTAAAACAAACCGATCCCCTAGTTGGCGCAATAACCAAGCAGATTTACCGCCCTGCACAATCGGTGCGTCCTTACATACTAAACCCGGACGTTGCTTAGGTCCAAAACCATCTTGAATCTGGTCTGGCGTATTAAGCACTGAACCATCATAGACACAAGGCACAGACAAGCGTCCACTATTGACCAAAGGGCGAGCAAAAGGATAATGCTCCGCTAATTCTAAAACAGTATCGCGGAACAGGCGGGTCATACGATTTTTAGGAGTGATAAAGTCAGTAGCACGACTGGAGTTGAGTATATTTTCATCTGCACCGTGACTGCGTTCTTGATCATAGGTGGTTAATAGAGCTTGCGGGGCTTGACCTTTTAGTACGCGAACGAGTTTCCACACTAGATTTTCCGCTGCTTGCAATGCACCATTCGCACCACGCGCACCAAAGGGAGACACCTGATGGGCGGCATCTCCTACGAATAAAATACGCTGTTCATGAATAAACGACTCCATACGCCGACAACGAAAGCTATACACACTCAGCCATTCAAATTCAAACTCAATATCAGCACCTAACATCGCTTGAATTAGCGGACGTACCTTTTCAGGCTGCTTCCATGCGTGCCGATCAGCACCCGCTCCTAATTGAAAATCAATGCGCCAACAACCATCGGGTTGTTTATGGAGTAATACGGATTGTCCGGGATGAAATGGTGGATCAAACCAAAACCAACGCTCGGTAGGAAAATCAGCCTTCATTAAAATATCGGCAATCAGAAAAGTATCATTAAATACTTGCCCCGTTGAAGGTAGACCTAAGCTCTCTCGAATCGGACTATTCGCACCATCCGCGACTAATACATAGTCGCAGGTCATAGTATATTGACCCTCTGGCGTTTGTACCGTAATGATGACGTGCTCACCTTGGCGGCGTACTTGCGTTACCTTACTTTGCCAACGCAAATCAATGGCAGGCGTTTTTTGAATGCGATTAACTAAATATTCCTCAGGATAATACTGCTGAATATTCACAAAGGCGGGGCGTTCATGACCATCTTCTGGCAATAGATTAAATTCATATACTTGGCGGTCATGAAAAAACACCTTGCCTAGTTGCCAAGTGACGCCCTTATCGACCACTGGCTGCCCACACTCGACACGATCTAATATTTCTAAAGTACGCTTAGAAAAGCATAGTGCACGCGAACCAAAACTAACCGTATTGTCCTCATCCAATACCACCGTCGGAATACCTTGCTTGGCAAAGTCTAGGGCACAGTACAAGCCCGTGGGACCACCTCCTACAATAATCACCGGATGGTGAGCAGGAGGCTGTGCATCTTGATCGGGGCTATGCCGAAATTCATACACAGGATTTTTATACGTTGTGACCATGAATCTCTCCTCCAGCTCATCCATTTTAGGTTAGAGTGCAACGCGCTTAGTAGCAAAGTGATCGAGTATTTCTAAGTATGGCAACAAGGATGTGTTGATAGAGCCTAAAAAAGCAACACGCGACTACTTTTAGTATTGACTTAATGCTTGGCTATTACTTGTTGCAGGGAATGCCACATTTCAGTATCGCGCTGTGCTGTCCATATGCGTGGATGCTGATACTCTCCTGCCTCGTCATAACAGCGAGTAATATCAAACGGTAAACAATGCTCAAAGATCACCCAATGACCAAATTGCGGCTTGAGTAACTCATAGGTATTGGCATAAGTAGCCGCTAAATCCATGCCAGCAGCACGGCATTTTTTGACATTACCATACATTTGATTCAGGAAATCACGAGTTCCTTCAATAGCCGCTAAACATTGCTCAGGGGTTTGCAGAGCGTCCCCTCGTCCGGGCACTAATTTTTCAGGCTTTAGTGCTGCTAATTTATCTAAAGTACTGGGCCATTCCTCATGGTAAGCATCACCCGTATAAGGTGTAGCTCCATACTCTACTTGATCACCGGAAAAGAGGATTTTCTCTTTGGGAAGCCATACCACGGTATCGCCCTTAGTATGCCCTTTACCAAGGTGCATAATTTTAACTTCACGCTTGCCCATGAAAACCGTAAGTTCACGTTCAAAAACAATAGTGGGCCATGTTAAACTGGGTACTGAAGACACATCGGCAAATAAGCGCGGAAAACGCCCTAATTCAGATTCAAAGTCTTGTTGACCGCGCTCGACAATTAGATCGTAGGTATTACGGCTAGCATAGATATTTTCAGGTTGATAAGCCGACGCACCTAATACCCGTACCGCATGATAATGCGATAAGACAACATGCTTAATAGGTAAATCAGTCACCTCACGAATGCGGCGAATCACATCAGCGGCCATAGTAGGGGTTGCTTGGGTATCGACTACCATAACGGAATCATCGCCAATAATAATGCCAGTATTAGGATCACCTTCAGCGGTATAGGCATAGACGCCTTCATCTAAACGTGCAAAGGTCACTTGCTTTTGCTCTAAATCTGCCACTGAAGCAAACTGCTTTTCCATTATCTATCCTCCTAGACCGACAAACTAATTTTGATCAAAACCAGTTTAGTTTCGCTAAAAATTATTTACAAGCACAAAACTTTATTTTTAAAACCCGCGCTCATCAGCATGCTTACACTAGCAAACAATTTGATTCAAGTAGATACATTTCCACATAAAAAATGTATCATTTAAATCACTCACTTAAAAAATACTACTTTTATCTAGGAGTACGCTTATGAGCTCGGTAGAAACCAATCCGCTTAATGAGTTTTCTGGTTGCCATAGCGGTATCATTAAACATCTACAATTATTAGCTGACTTACCTAAACACCTAGCTGATGTCAGCAAAACCCAACAAGAGGCGCAAAAAATTATCAACTTCTTCCATCAGGTTGTTTTAGAACATCATAAAGAAGAAGAGGAGGAATTATTCGAGGCCGTGCGAGCACCCTTAAAAGCAGAACCCCAACAAGCACAACGGATTAAGGAACAAGCGCAACGCCTTACTCAAGAACACCGCCACCTAGAGCAGTTATGGTCGCAATTAGAGCCTGCCTTAAAAAAACTCGCTAAAGGCAAAACCACTGCTTTAGATCAAGGCTTAATTGAGCAATTAACTCAAAGCTATTTCAAACATGCTGAGTTTGAAGAAAACGAATTTTTACCGCTAGCGGCTCAAGTCTTAGATGGCAACGGTCTATCTGCACTCGGTTTGTCCTTGCATATGCGTCACCAAGATACGCAATACCGCGCTTATATTTAAACAGCCATCTCAGTAAAAAAAGAGCCGTTACAAAACGAACTGAACCTACGGCTCTAAACACTGCTGTTTAAACCTAACTCTGCTTACGATGATCAATAACACGCTGCGCCTTGCCCTGTGAGCGGGCAATCGAGCCTTCATCTTTAATCACCACTTTAGTACTGACACCAATCATCACTTTAATATGGTGCTGTAACTCTTTAGCTGCTGCGCTACGTGCAGGTCTATCCACTTTATTGCTACGAACCTCAACATTCACCATTAAATGATCTAAATGACCTTCTCTGGTAATTTCAATTAGATAGTGTGGGGATAAATCAGCAACTTTGAGAATTTGCTCTTCAATCTGAGACGGAAACACATTCACGCCACGAATAATCATCATGTCATCACTGCGCCCCGTTACCTTAGCCATACGCCGCATTACACAAGCACTACCGGGTAATAGGGTTGTGAGGTCACGAGTGCGATAACGAATCACTGGCATAGCCTCTTTTACTAATGAGGTAAACACTAATTCACCCTCTACCCCATCCGCTAAAGGCTCTAGTGTATTCGGATCGATAATTTCAGGATAAAAACTATCTTCCCAAATCGTAGGACCATCTTTGGTTATACCAAATTCTTGCGCTACTCCCGGTCCCATTACCTCAGAAAGACCATAAATATCGACGGCACTAATCCCCATGCGCTGTTCAATTTCTTGACGCATGGCATTAGTCCATGGCTCCGCACCAAAAATACCAATGCGCAGCGAGCTTTGTGCAGGATCTAAGCCTTGACGTTCAAACTCATCCGCAATATTGAGGCAATAGGAAGGAGTCACCATAATAATATCGGGCTTAAAGTCCTGAATAAGCTGCACTTGCTTTTCCGTTTGACCACCCGACATAGGAATCACGGTACAACCTAAACGTTCAGCCCCATAATGCGCCCCCAAGCCTCCGGTAAATAGCCCATAACCATAGGCGACATGAACCTTATCTCCGGCTTTACCACCTGCTGCCCAAATAGAACGCGCGACCATATCCGCCCAACGCGAAATATCGCCCTGCGTATAACCTACTACAGTTGGCTTACCTGTCGTACCGCTAGACGCATGAATACGCGCTACTCGCTCCATCGGCACAGCAAAGGTATTAAAAGGATAGTTTTCACGCAGATCTTGTTTGGTGGTATAAGGGAATTTTCTTAAATCACTTAATTCTTTTAAATCATCAGGATGTACGCCAGCCGCATCAAACTTCTTGCGGTACATGGGTGAGTTTTGATACGCGTGATTTAATGTCCACTTTAGGCGTTTAAGCTGTAAGGCTTGTAACTCGTCTCGGCTAGCTTGTTCTACAGAAGATAACCCACCCTCTGGAAATAACTCAGTGCTCATGCCTCTCCTCCTATTGTTTGTGCTTGTTACTGCGGTCTAAACGCGTTCAATAATCAATGCAATACCTTGTCCCACCCCAATACACATCGTACAAAGCGCATAACGCCCCTTAATCCGTTGTAGCTGCCGTGCTGCGGTAGTAATCAGCCGAGCGCCACTCATACCTAAGGGATGCCCCAAGGCAATTGCTCCCCCATACGGATTGACGTGTTCAGCATCATCAGGCAAACCTAAATCACGCATCACCGCTAAAGCTTGTGCTGCAAAGGCTTCATTTAATTCAATGATCTCCATTTGTGCCAAAGTCAAACCTGTTTGGGCCAACACCTTACGCGTAGCCGGAGCAGGGCCAAAACCCATAATACGCGGCTCCACCCCAGCAGTTGCCATACCTACTATTCGAGCTATAGGTTGTAAATCATGTTGTCTCAAAGCATTTTCAGAGGCTACCAACATGGCACAAGCCCCATCATTTACTCCAGAGGCATTACCAGCGGTGACTGATCCCCCCTTGCGAAAAGGAGTGGGTAATTTAGCTAAACCCTCTAAAGTGGTATCAGGGCGATTATGCTCATCCACATTAAACACTAAAGGGTTTTTCTTCTTTTGCGGAATCAATACTGGAATAATTTCATCCGCAAATACCCCATCGGCTTGCGCTTTAGCGGTGCGCTGCTGCGAACGGTAAGCAAATAGATCTTGATCAGCACGGGTAATATTAAACTGCTCCGCCACATTTTCAGCCGTTTCAGGCATGGTCTCAGTGCCGTATAGCTCTTTCATTTTGGCATTGGGGAAGCGCCAGCCAATAGTAGTATCATAGATTTCGGCATTGCGACTCCAAGCACTACTAGCCTTAGGCAACACAAAAGGTGCACGGGTCATAGACTCAGCCCCACCAGCAATCATGAGTTCAGCCTCGCTCGCTTTAATGGTGCGTGCCGCTAGTCCTACCGCATCCATGCCCGAACCACAAAGCCTATTAACAGTAGTCCCCGGCACAGCAGTAGGTAAACCTGCCAGCAATACCACCATGCGTGCGATATTACGATTACACTCACCCGCCTGATTAGCATTACCTAAAATCACATCATCAACCTGCGCCCAATCCACATTCGGATTACGCTCCATCAGTGCCTTTAGGGGAATAGCCGCTAAATCATCGGTACGGACTTCAGCTAGTGAGCCACCATAGCGCCCAATGGCGGTACGAATCGGATCACAAATAAATGCTTGTTTCATACAGCAGTCTCCTCTGGAATAACCGTACCTTTGAGTTGATAAGAACGTCCACGAAAGAGTGCAATCAAAGTACCGTCTTGGCGTTGCACTTCAATGTCATAGACTCCGGTACGTCCCGAACGAGAGCGCTCCTGAGCCGTAGCGGTTAATAAATCCCCTTCGCGTGCGGGTGCTAGAAAATCAATACTGCACCCTGAAGCTAAGGTCACCTTATTGGTGTTATTACAAGCATGGGCAAAAGCAGAATCCGCCAGAGTAAAGATCATTCCACCATGACACACATCATGCCCATTAAGCATTTCATTACGTACCCGCATAGTTAATTGCGCAAACCCGGGCGTACTTTTAATGATCTGCATCCCTAAGAAATTAGTCGCTTTATCATTGGCGTGCATAGCATTAGAACAGGCTTGTGCTAAAGCTTCTGGTGTTAAAGTTGTATGATGATGGGTCATACCAAGGCTCTCCCTGATAAAGCATGACGTAATAGGAGGGGCGAAGTACGATAACGATCCTCACCATAACCTGTGGCGAGCTGATCTAATACATTCACCACTCTACCCACCCCTAAGGACTGCGCCCATGCTAATGGTCCTTTTGGGTAATTCACTCCACCTTGCATGGCAATATCTACCGCTTGGGCATTACAAACCTGTTGATTAACGGCATCCGCGCCCTCATTAGCCAACATACACACCGTGCGCATCACACAAAGCCCTGCTATATCATTGAGAATAGAGACTTGCTTGCCCAAAGCTTGCCAAAAAGCCGTAGCATCTTGTAAAGCCTGTGGAGTTGCTTGATCGGCGGCGGCAATCCCTATGCGCGTCGCTTTGGCATAATCTAGAGCAAGATCAAAGAGGACTATATCGCGCTCACCTTCTTCCTCAGCAATTTGGGTGGCGGTACGTCCATCAGTCAAACTCATAATGGCATCCCCAGCCAATAGGATCAGTTCAGCACCGTCTTCACTGGCTTCACGCTCAATGCTAATACCTGCCTTAGTTAATAAATCAACTAAGGTAGGCGCAAAAGGTGCATCACCAATCAAGGTGACACTTTCAAAGCTAGGCGTTAGTGTTGGTGCTGTTTGAGGCTCTAGTTTGTGTGCATTAGCGCTGTAATCATAAAAACCACGTCCCGTTTTGCGCCCTAAAAAGCCTGCATCCACCAGCTCTTTTTGAATCAAAGAAGGCGTAAAACGTGGATCATAGTAATACGCCGCATGGACTGAGCAGGTCACGGCATAATTCACATCATGCCCAATCAAATCCATTAACTCGAACGGCCCCATACGAAAGCCACCACTTTCACGCATTAAGGCATCAATAGTAGCTACATCCGCCCCGCCCTCCTGAAGTACTCGCAATCCCTCCGCATAAAAAGGACGTGCCACTCGATTGACAATAAAGCCCGGCGTAGAACGGGCATGTACCGCTTGCTTGCCCCAAGCATTGGCTGTATCCAATACAGTATGCGCAATAGCTTTATCCGTCGCTAAGCCACTAATGACCTCTACTAATTTCATAATCGGAGCAGGGTTAAAAAAGTGCATACCGACTAGCCGCTCTGGATGCTGTAAGGCTGAGCCTATAGCCGTAATGGATAAGGAAGAGGTATTACTCGCTATAATAGTATCCTGAGCAACTATTGCCTCTAGCTGTTTAAATAGGCTTTGCTTGACCTCTAGCTTTTCCACAATCGCCTCAATCACCAAAGCAGCAGGAGCAAGTTCTGATAAGGTACTAGCTGGGGTCAAACGTGCTACCAAGGCATCGCGCTCTTGAGCAGGCATTTTGCCCTTAACCACTAATTTATCTAAACCAACTGCAATACCTTGAATACCTTTCAGTGCAGCACCTTCGGCTACATCAAATAGTAATACGGGATGACCTGCTGCTGCGGCAACTTGCGCTACCCCTGCTCCCATTGTGCCCGCACCAATGACGGCAACTATTTTATCTTGACCTAGGCTTGCCATAGTTATTGTCCTGTAAATTGCGGAGCACGCTTCGCTAAAAATGCTTGCACCCCTTCACGATAATCGGAGGTACGCCCCGCTAAGCGCTGTAAATCACGTTCTAAATCTAGTTGTTGATCGAGGGTATTATTAGACGCGGCTTGAATAGCTTGTTTGATATAAGCTAGCCCCTTAGTCGGTTGGGTAGCGAAATGAGCCGCCAAACGTTTAGCCTCACTCATTAATTGATCATCGGGATAACTTTTCCAAATCATCCCCCATTGCTCCGCTTGCTCAGCGGATACCTTGTCACCTAATAAGCTTAAAGCCATCGCGCGGGCAGGACCTACGAGACGCGGTAAAATCCATGTACCTCCCGAATCAGGTACTAAGCCAATCTTACAAAAGGCTTGAATAAACGCGGCCGAACGAGCAGCTAAGACAATATCACAAGCAAAAGCAAGGTTAGCGCCAGCCCCTGCTGCCACCCCATTAACCGCGCAAACAATCGGTATCGGTAAGGCTTTTAAAGTGCGAATCAGTGGGTTATAGCGCTGCTCTAAAGACTCACCTAAATCAGGCATGGGGGCATTAGGATCCACCGCACGATCATTCAAATCTTGTCCCGCACAAAAACCACGCCCCTTACCTGTGATCAATAAGCAACGCACACTACTCTCAGCTTGAACTTGTGCTAAAGCCTCACGCACCTCGGCGTGCATTACGGTAGTAAAGCTATTTAAGCTATCGGGGCGATTTAAAGTCAAAGTAGCAATACCCTGCTCAATCGCAAACTCAATGGTGGTAAAATTCATCTTTAGATCCTTATAGTTAGTCGCGTCTAGCCTTAAAATAGCGCTTTGATTAACGATACAGTGCAATAGGCAAAGCTAAAGCTATCGCCGGAATCAAGGTAATCAGCATTAGGCGAATAATATCTACTACCCAAAACGGTGTTACCCCTTTAAAAACGGTACTGGTTTTTACGTCCTTTAAGACTCCACTGAGTACAAAGACATTCAGACCTACGGGCGGGGTAATTAAACTAATTTCAGTGACCACAACCACCAAAATCCCAAACCACACCAAATCAAATCCCAAACTCTGCACGATAGGATAGAAAATAGGTACAGTTAACAGCAGCATAGAAAGGCTTTCTAAAATACAGCCCAATAAAATATAAATACCTAAGATTAGAAAAATAACGGCCAGAGGGCTGAGATCAAAGCTCTTAATCAGTTCTAATAATTGATCAGGAAATTCAGCACGAGTGATGAAATTAGAGAAAATCAAAGCACCAATCACGACTACAAATAGAGAGGCTGACGTATGAGCCGTTTCAGTAAGCACTTCATACAGCGAGCGCCATGTTAAGGATTTACGGGCCAAGGCAATAACAAACGCCCCTGCTGCACCAATGCCTGCCGCCTCAGTGGGAGTAAAAACCCCACCATACATACCACCGATGACTATGCCAAACAGTAATAGCGTTCCCCATATACCCTTCATAGCTTCAATCCGCTCTTGGGTCGTAGAGCGCTCGCCCGGAGGACCTGCTTCTGGATTACGCCACACCGTCCACGCAACGGCTACTACATACAATGCAATCCCTAGCATTCCGGGCATAAAACCTGCCGCAAATAATTCACGGATACTTTGCTCGGTCATAATGCCATAAATGACTAAAATCACACTCGGCGGGATTAAAATTCCTAAAGTTCCACCCGCTGCAATCGAGGCAGTCGCTAAAGTATCGGCATAACCATAACGGCGCATCGGTGGCATAGAAACCTTAGCCATTGTTGCCGCAGTAGCTAAGCTCGAACCACAAATCGCTGAAAACCCACCGCAGGCAACTACGGTTGCCATAGCTAAACCACCACGAAAATGACCTAAAAAGGAGTATGAAGCACGATAAAGCTCATGCGATAAGCCCGACTTGGTGACTAAATTACCCATTAAAATAAACAGTGGAATCACGGTCAAACTGTAGTCACGCGAGGTATCTACTACACGACGTGCTGACATGGATAAGGCGGATACCCAATTCCAATCATTTAGATAAACAAACCCTAGAAAACCAACCACCCCCATCGACAACCCAATCGGCATACGCGCCATAATGAGCAAAAGTAGAATGGCGAAACCTATTAAAGTAACGGTCATATACTAGCCTCCGTAGCAATAGGCGCTTGAGTCATTTGGTATTCAACCCATAGGCGATAAATACCCAAGGTCAACAAAGCTAAAGCCGTTACCCAGCATAAAATCCCAAAACTATTGAGTACTGCTCCCACCGGAATATGTAAGTATTCGGTGGTTTCACCGGACTTAAGCGCTCTTGCTCCTAAGGCGATAATGCGCTGACCCAAAAAATATAAGGCGATTGCACTCAGTACATTAAAAATCACACCACGAATAAAATTTAATGGTGGTGTGACAAAACTATCTAGAATATCAACAACTACTTGCTCATTACGCCATGAAATCACAGGTAAGGCAGTAAAGATCATCACCCCTAACAAAACCTCGCTAATCTCTGTTGAGCCTAACAAAGGTTTATTCAAAAAATAGCGCCCAATAACATCAATACAGGTAATCAGCATCATGGTGAGTAGGGTTGCTCCTGAGATTACATTCAGGACAAAAGCAATAAGGCGTACTGGACCTTTTTCACTATTTTGTAGGAGTAGTTGTTGATGAGTCATCGTTAATTACCGCTTTTATAATCACGCGCAAGCGCACGTAACTCATCTAAGGCTGCTTTAGCATCTACATTGCGATCTTTAACACTATCGATCCAGCTTTGATCAAAGTCTTTGGTCAGCTCAGCCAACTCTTTTTTCATCTCATCGGTAGCCTCCATAATGGTATTACCCGAAGCACGAGCATCGGCTTCACCTTCAATCGCCTCTTGATTCCAATACTTGCCGGCTAAAACAGATAACTTTTCACCTGAAACCTTTTTAATCGCTTCACGGTCTTTCTCATCTAAGCCTGCTAAGAAATCCTCATTCATGACAATCACGAAACTACCCAGATACAGACCATTAGGGAATTTCAAAGTAAAAGGAGCGACCTCTTTAATGCGTAAGGTTTTCTTTTCACCCATAGGTAACATAGCACCATCGGCGACCCCTTGAGAAAGTAGCTCGTAAACTTTAGAGGCGGGAGCCGCAACCCCTTCAATACCTAGTTTATTACCAATATCGGTTTGTACCCCACCACCAATACGTAGCTTTTTACCTTTTAAATCAGCTAGTTTTTCAATAGGTTTAGCTAAATGGATTTGTCCGGGCGCATGGGTAAATAAGCCCATGACTGCAACCCCTTCATGCTCCCCTGCTTTAGCAAAGTACTTTTCAAATACCCGCCAATGGGCCATTGAAGCCGCCTCAGCACCATTTTCCATACCGGGTAACTCTACTGCTTTGGTGAGTTTAAAACGTCCGGGGTAATAGCCGTGGAAAGTCCATGCAGCTTCATAAGTACCGTCTTGTACTTGATCTAATAAAGCTTTGGGATCACCGCCGGGGAATTCGATTTTCAGTTTGACCCGCCCTTCAGTGGCCTCTTCAATCCACTTACCCCAAGTGGGTAGAACATCTTTATTCATAGTATGTTGGGGGGGTAGCCATGAACCGACGCGGATTACTTGCTCTGCCCATGCAGCAGAAGTGATTAAAAAAGTACTGGATACAATAGTGGCGTGCAGAAACAATTGTTTCAGGTTAAGACGTTTCATTGATAGCTCTCCTCTTAGCTCAATGAACTCAGTTTAAGAGTTAAACTGAGTTTAATTTGGCGAATTGTGATCCAAAATGACACATATCATTTTAGATAATAAAATACTATGTATCATTTTAGGAGGTGTCAACTCTTTAACAATACCTAGCTAAAACGATCTTCTAGCGTTGATCAAAATCCACAATGACCTCATCAGAAACCGGATGGGCCTGACAAGTTAAAATAAAGCCTGCTGCGATCTCATGCGGCTCCAAACCATGATGCAAGTCCATATCCACTTGTCCTTTGATCAGTTTGGCTTTACAGGTCGAACACACACCCGCTTTACAGGCATAAGGTAACTCCATGCCATTATGAATACCTGCATCGAGAATATTCGCCCCCACGGTCGCTAACTCAAACTGTAACGCACGCCCATCAGCAATCACGGTTACCTTACTGGTTTTATCTTCACCATAGGTTTCAATACGTTGCTGAGACTTTTCCAATACTTTGGCTGCATCTTCAGAGGAATTCGCAAATAGCTCATAATGAATGCACGCATCATCCAAACCCGACGCGCGAAAACCACGCGATACTTCAGACATCATCGCCTCAGGACCACAAATGAAGGCCTCATGCGTTTTCTTAAGATTAATCAGACGGCTCTTGTGTAAAGCGGTACCTTTTTGATTATCAATTAAGCCATTCAATAGATCAGCGCCCTGATCCTCTTGGCTCATAATATTGATCCACTGAAAACGCTCCAGATAGCGGTTTTTTAGAAAACTCAAATCCTCTTTGAACATCACAGAATTAGTACGCCGATTGCCATAAATTAAGGTCACGCGGCTGTGAGGTTCATCAATGAGAATGGTCTTCATAATAGACAGAATGGGCGTAATACCACTTCCTACCGCAAGGCACATATAGTTTTTGGCATTAGCAGCATTAAGCTCGGTAGTAAAACTACCTTGCGGTGGCATCACCTCAATAGTTTGCCCTTTTTTAAAAGTGTCATTGGCAAAATTAGAAAACTTACCGCCACGCACGCGTTTAATGCCTACCTTTAGTGCATTATCGTGTACTCCTGAGCAAATCGAATAGGAGCGGCGAATATCCTCGCCATTAATAGCGGCTTTTAGCGTAAGAAACTGTCCCTGCTTAAAGGCAAAAGTCTGTTTTAGCTCATCAGGCACAGTAAAGGTTACACAAATAGCGGTATCGGTCTCTGGACGCACATCCGCAATGGTTAAAGGATAAAAGCGAGTATCCGACATAGTGTCGTCCCTCATAAATGCTTAAAGTAATCAAACGGTTCTAGGCAATGTTGACATTGAAACAATGCTTTGCAGGCAGTTGAACCAAATTCGCTAATGCGCTTAGTCGCTGATGAACCACAATGTGGGCACTCCACCCCAAACTCAGGGGTCATACCATCAGCATGTTGGCAACAGGTACTCGGCGGCGCTATACCATAATCACGTAACTGTTTACGCCCTTCAGGAGAAATACTATCGGTGCTCCAAGCAGGTGCTAATTTCGTATGTACCTGATAGGGAGTAAACTCATTGGCTGTTAATACCTCACCAATCGCCTTACGAATAGCATCCATAGCAGGGCATCCTGAATAAGTAGGGGTAATCGTCACAACTGTACATATACCCTGCTCACTAGGTACTTGACTCACATCGGTCAAAATCCCTAAATCCCAGATGCTCACCACTGGTACTTCAGGATCTTTAACTTGATCTAATACTTGCCAAATAGCGCTATAGTTCGACTGATTACGACGTTGTAAACGCTCTAACCACGCTGAGGACACAATAGGAATAGGTATAGCGTTCATCAATAGCTACCACTGTTGCGCAGGATAGGAGCGATGCACAAACTGCATTTCAGTCAAAATATGACCTAGATTCTCAGTGTGATAACCCACACGCCCCCCGCGTACTGCCCAACCATCAGCAGGTAAAGTCAAGGTTGCCTCAGCAACAATTTCAGCTACCTCTTTGAGCCATTGCGGACGTAAAGCAGGATTATTCACACCAATACCGGCATCAGCTAAGAGTTGCTCAGTGGTATCTAAATCAAATAATTCATGGGTATAGCCCCACAAACTATCTAAAGCTCGTTGAGCACGACGGTGACTTTCCGCAGTACCATCACCCAAGCGTAAGGTCCACTCTCGACTACGGCGCAAGTGATAACGAGTTTCTTTGATCGCCTTAGCAGCAATAGCCGCTAATGTTTCATCCTTAGACTGCATTAGCTGCGTCAAAAAATGCACATTGAATACATCGAGTAATAACTGCCGCATAATGGTATAGGCAAAGTCACCACGCGGTAATTCATTGATGAGTAAATTATGGTACTCACGTTCATTGCGCCCATAGGCGAAGTCATCTTCTGTGCGCCCATCATTGGCTAGCTCCGCTGCATAGGTGTAATACATACGCGCTCGCCCAATATAATCTAGGGCTACATTCGCTAATGCTAGGTCTTCCTCTAAAAACGGTGCATTACTACACCATTCTGAGAGGCGATGTCCTAAAATTACCGAATCATCACCTAAACGCGTAGCATACTCTTGGGTTGCCTGCTTTAATGCTAAATCGCTCATCACCTACCTCACATATGGTTGACAGCATCAGGAAGCTGGTAATACATCGCATGACGATAGGGCTTATCATCAGAAGGATCATAAAAGCTTGCGCTATCATCTTCTTGTGAAGCGCAAATATCGCGAGAGCGCACTACCCAAATACTTACTCCTTCACTACGGCGTGTGTAACAGTCACGGGCATACTCTAAGGCTTGCTCAGGATCTTGAGCGTGTAGACTACCCACATGTTTATGATCCAAGCCCCGACGTGAACGTACAAATACTTCATATAACTCTAAATCAGCCATTACAATGTCTCCTTAGGCGGCCTGTGCGGTAGTGGACTGCTCAGCTAGTGCACGTTTGGCTTGTTGCTTAGCGTTATAGGCATGCATAGCCTCACGTACCCAAGCCCCTTCTTCATGAGCGCGAATATGGTGCTCTAAACGCTGCCGATTAGCGTGACCATTACCATTAATGACATTGTGGAACTCCTCCCAATCAATCTCACCATGATCATAATGCCCCCGTTCCTCGTTCCACTTCAGATCGGGATCAGGATGTTTTAAGCCTAAAAACTCAATTTGTGGCGCGGTTTGATCAATAAATTTTTGGCGCAAATCATCATTAGTTTCGCGTTTAATTTTCCACAGCATCGACTTAGCAGAATGGGCTGACTCATTATCATGCGGCCCAAACATCATCAGTGCAGGCCAATAAAAACGATTGAGCGCATCTTGAGCAAGGGCTTTTTGGGCCTCACTACCACGCGCTAGCGCTAACATGATTTCGTAGCCTTGGCGCTGATGGAAGCTTTCTTCTTTACAGATGCGAATCATGGCACGCGAATAAGGACCATAGGAGGTACGTTGCAGTGATACCTGATTGACAATCGCAGCCCCATCAACCAACCAACCAATCGCCCCCACATCTGCCCATGTTTGCGTAGGATAATTAAAGATCGAGGCGTATTTAGCTGAGCCGTCTTGCAAGGCTGCAATGAGTTCCTCACGACTAATACCTAAGGTTTCACAAGCACTATAAAGGTATAAGCCATGCCCACCCTCATCTTGTACCTTAGAGAGCAACACTGCCTTGCGCCGTAATGAGGGTGCTCGCGTTATCCAGTTACCCTCTGGTTGCATACCTATGACCTCAGAATGAGCATGCTGAGAAATCTGTCGAATCAAGTTTTTGCGATAGGCATCGGGCATCCAATCTTTAGGTTCAATTTTTTCTTCTGCGTCAATTTTGCGCATGAAGTTTGGTTCTGGATTCATCACTGTGCTCCTTCATTACGTCCATGATGTTTAGCCACTAAGGTCAATACATCATAGTTGGCTACTACATCACCATTTTGATTCACAATCGTGGTATCCCAACGTACTTCACCGTATTCCTCGGTTTCACGATTGATTTTTTGCTTACAGGTAAACTGCACTTGCAGGGTATCACCCGCATAAACGGGGGTTGCAAAACGTAAATGATCTAAGCCGTAATTCGCTAAAACGGGACCTTCATTCGGCTCAACAAATAAACCCGCCGCTAATGAAACAAGGAAATAGCCATGTGCAACCCGATTTTCAAAGAACGGATTACGTTTAGCAGCCGCCTCATCCATATGCGCATAGAACTTATCACCGGATAGCTCAGCAAAGGCTTCTATGTCTTGTAGGGTAATCGTGCGCTTAGCCGTAATGACTGCATCACCGATTTCTAATTCATTAAAGGTTTTTTGGAAGGGATGTACTGTATCAATATGACGCTCTGCACCTTTGAGCCATGTTCCGGTAATCGCGGTGAGCATATCGGGTGAGCCTTGGAGTGCAGTACGCTGCATATAATGTTTAACACCGCGAATACCCCCCATTTCCTCACTACCACCCGCACGCCCCGGACCACCATGAATTAAATGCGCTAGCGGCGAGCCATGTCCGGTGGATTCTTTAGCGGCTTTTTCATCCAGTACTAAGACCCGTCCATGATGTGGTGCTACTCCTAATACTAAACGAGTCGCCACTGTTGGGCTTGCGGTCACGACCGAGGCAACCAAACTCCCTTTACCTAAAGCGGCAATTTCAATCGCCTCTTCATCAGACTGATAAGGAATCAAGGTACTCACCGGACCAAAAGCCTCCACATCATGAGCAGAGGTCGCATAAGGATCACGGCAAGCTAATAACATGGGCGCTAGGAATGCACCCGTTTCAGCATCTGCACCTAATACTTCAACCTCAGTAGCACTGCCAAATACTACCTCATTCGTTTTGGCTAACTCGGCAATACGCTCACGGACATCATTACGCTGATCTAAACCCGCTAAAGCTCCCATACGCACACCTTCTACATCGGGATTACCCACAGTAATTTTAGCTAAGCGAGCTTTAAGTGCGGTGGCTACTGCATCCAGTTTATCGGCGGGGACTATAGCGCGGCGAATGGCAGTACATTTTTGTCCGGCCTTCACCGTCATTTCGCGTACTACTTCTTTAATGTATAGCTCAAAAGCGGGCGATCCTACTTCGACATCTGAGCCTAAAATAGAACTATTGAGCGAATCCGCTTCCATATAAAAGCGCACTGAATTGGCAATTATAGCGTGATGTTGTTTAAGCTTTTGCCCTGTCCATGCGGAGCCGGTAAAGCTCACTGCATCTTGATAGGTCAGATGATTAAATAAATCACCCGTACTCCCACAAATCAATTGCAACGAGCCTTCGGGTAAAATTTTCGATTCAATAATGTGGCGCACCATTAGCTCAGTCAGATAAGCCGTTTGGCTGGCTGGTTTGACAATAGTAGGTACGCCTGCGAGGAAAGTCGGTGCTAATTTCTCCAACATGCCCCAGATCGGGAAATTGAAGGCATTAATTTGTAGGGCAACACCTGTAATCGGGGTATAGACGTGAATGCCTGTAAAAGTACCGTTGCGGGAAATTTGTTCTTGTGGACCGTCAATATAGACATTGCTATTGGGCATTTCACGTCGCCCTTTGCTAGCAAATACCAGCATAGTACCAATGCCGCCTTCTATATCAATCCATGAGTCAGTACGAGTTGCGCCCGTCGCTTTGGATAAGTCGTAAAATAGCTCTTTGCGCTCCATCAAATACTTACCTAGCTCTTTGAGCATTAAAGCACGTTGATGGAAAGTATATTGCTGTAATTTTTTGCTACCTATCTTACGGGCATACTCCAGCATACCCTGGAAGTCTAAGCCCTCGCTGCTGATCTCCGCTACTTCTGCTCCAGTAATGGCATGACGAATGAGTGTGCCTTGAGTTGACGGTGCATACCATTCACCTTGTGCATAACTGTGTAGCTTCATTCGTCGCTCTCCTCCGCTGTATTTGATAATAATCATCCTAATATGACACAAATAAATAGTCAAATTCTAATTTTAAGTATCACTAATAAGGGTAAATTGCTGCAATGCAGCAGATAAAACCATGATTTAAATACATTTAAATATTTAAAATATTATTTTTGTATCATAATCTGCTTTATAACTTTTTGGAGGAGCTTGAATCTATGCCTTACTATGCCATTGATGGAATACGCCCTGTTGTACACCCTGATAGCTATGTACACCCGACTGCTGTAGTGATTGGAGATGTGATTATTGGAGCTGGCTGTTATGTGGGACCTAATGCGGTACTGCGCGGCGACTTTGGACGCTTAATCTTAGAAGAAGGCTCGAATCTACAAGATACCTGTGTGATGCACGGTTTTCCGAATACCGATACTATTGTCGAGCGTAATGGGCATATTGGGCATGGTGCGGTATTACACGGTTGCCGCATTGGTGAAAATGCATTGATTGGCATGAATAGTGTGATTATGGATGGGGCTGTTATAGGTCACTCGTCTATTGTCGCAGCTATGAGCTTTGTCAAAGCTAATATGATAATTGAGCCACGCCAATTAGTAGTAGGTTCACCCGCACGCGTGATTAGAGCACTTTCAGATCAGGAGATCGCGTGGAAAGAAAGTGGTACAATGACTTATCATCAATTGGCATTACGTAGCCAAGCTACTCTCGTAGAAACAGTGCCATTAAACACAGTAGAGCCTGACCGCCAACGTCATGTACTGGAAGATGTAGTCCCCTTATATCAATTTAAAACAACAGAATCGTGAGTATTTTGAGTTCGCAAACTTTTGCTAAAGCTGCACAAGCAGTGATTGACGACTTTAGCCAAGCATCAACGATGTATGCTAATTCACTGATTTTAAGCATTTACGGCGATACCATTTGCCCGCATGGTGGCAATATTTGGCTCGGTAGTTTAATTAAACTGGTGGAGCCTTTAGGTATCAATCAACGCCTAGTCAGAACTTCAGTGTTTCGCTTATCTGAAAAGAAAATTCTAAAAGCCAAACAAATTGGTAGGCGCAGTTATTATTCATTAACTGATAAAGGTTTCCGTCAATTCTCCAGTGCCGCCAAACGTATTTATCAAGGTCCATTACAAACATGGGATGGTGAATGGCGCTTAGTGATTACCTCTTTAGGTGGACTAGAGCAAGAGCAACGCGAAACTGTTCGTAAGGAATTGTTTTGGCTTGGTTTCACCCATATTACTACAGGGGTGTTTGTACACCCTACTATTGATTTGGCTACGGTCAAACAAATGGTTGATGAAATGCAACTCACTGAGCACATAGTCATGCTCCAAGCCAAAACAATGGATGATACTCATATTCCTATTGCGAATGCTTTGATTAAAAATTGCTTTAATGTGCAAGCCTTTGAGCCAGAATATCAGGAGTTTTATGAATTATTTCATCCTGTTTTAGAAGCAGTACGTGCTACACACCATAATCTCGATCCTAGATTGTGTTTTTTAATGCGCACCCTATTAATTCATAAGTATCGGCGCATATTATTGCGTGAACCCGAATTACCCCAAGGTTTAATTAATGAAGATTCATGGAGCTGGCGTGCACGACTATTAATGGTCGAGCTATATCAAACTATTGCTAAGCCCGCCGATGAGTATTTCACCGAGCTCAGTGAGACTGAAAAAGGTAAATTTGCCTGCCCTACCTCTAATTATTATCAACGTTTTGCGGCAGTGTCCTAGCCTATTTACCCTTTAATAGGCTCCGTAAGTATTCAGTAAATCAGACTATGAGCGACAATGGAGCCTATTATCCATTGTCAATTACCCTAGTGCTTGACTAGACATTAATCCCCACTTCAACGAACATACGTCATCCAGTTTTACGTGAGGAGCGCTTTTATGACTATTTCATCTTTTTACCCCCCAATCCGAACGCTTATGGGTCCGGGTCCTTCGGATGTTAGCCCGCGTGTATTAGCAGCTTTGGCGCGTCCTACATTGGGACACTTAGACCCCGCCTTTATTCGCATGATGGATGAGATCAAAACCCTACTCCAGTATGCGTTTCAGACTAAGAATGAACTGACTATGCCCATATCTGCGCCGGGTTCAGCGGGAATGGAAGCAGTATTTGTCAATTTGGTCGAGCCGGGGGACAAAATCATTGTCTGCCAAAATGGTGTATTCGGCGGACGGATGAAAGAAAACGTTGAGCGCTGTGGCGCAACCGCGATTATGGTGCAAGACGATTGGGGCAAAGCAGTTGATGTACATAAAGTGGCTGAAACTTTAAAAGCTCATCCTGATGCAAAAGCCCTAGCCTTTGTACACGCCGAAACCTCAACAGGTGCACAATCCAATGCTCAAGCGCTTTGTGCTTTAGCTCATGAGCATGGAGCTTTAGCGATTGTTGATGCTGTCACTTCCCTAGCAGGTAGCCCTTTAAAGGTGGATGAGTGGGGCATTGATGCGATTTACTCTGGCACACAAAAATGCTTGTCTTGCGTTCCCGGGCTGTCACCCGTGAGCTTTAGTGCTCGTGCGGTAGAAAGCATTCAAGCACGCAAAACCAAAGTACAAAGCTGGTTTTTGGATATGAATTTAGTCATGGCGTATTGGGGTGGCGGTACTAAACGCGCTTATCATCATACCGCTCCAGTTAATACACTCTACGGGCTACATGAATCCTTAGTCATGGTGCAAGAGGAAGGCTTGGAAAATGCTTGGGCGCGACATATGCGCAATCACCAAGCTTTAAAAGCAGGTGTTGAAGCCTTAGGATTGAGCTTTTTAGTGGATGAAGCGCATCGCTTGCCACAACTCAACTCTATTACTATCCCTGAAGGTGTAGATGATGCACAAGTACGTAGCACTTTATTGAGAGAGTACAATCTTGAAATTGGTGCAGGTCTAGGCGCTTTAGCAGGGAAAGTTTGGCGTATTGGTTTAATGGGTGCTGCGAGTCATCCGACCAATGTGCTGTTCTGTTTAGGTGCACTCGATACCGTGCTCAAGCAACAAGGCGCTAAGATTGAGAGCGGTGCAGCGGTTGCAGCGGCACGCGCTTTTTATGAGCAAGGCAATGAGCACGCTTAAGCATCTTGACGCTTAGCTCGCTCTTCTGCTTCGGCTAAGGCTTGTAAGCGTTGTCTTTGGGTTGATACCCAGCTATCAACCCAAGGTTTTAACGACGGTAATAGCACTAAAGTAATCGCGGCTGCTATCACTGGAATAATCATTAATAAAGCAATCGCTACTCCAAAGGTCACGATTTCATCAGGCAAATAGGGATATAATACATAGGTGGTTATTAAACTGATTAACCAACTCATTAAAATCCACAGTGCCCAGCCTACACTTAAGGGTACGCCTGCACGCTGCCAACGCCTTAAAAAGGGTGATAATGACTGACCCTGCTCATTAACGCCTAAACTACTACGCAATACCTTATCGATCTGCCACGCTTTAACCTGATTCACAATAATGGCGAGCCACAACATCGCCGCCAATGCAAGTAATCCGGTAAAAAATATCGTTGGAAAGGTAAAAAGTATACTCAAAAAAGCGTCCATTAAAGTTATCCCTTCAATCAATGAGTACACTTTAACCTCTGATCCCGTTCATGGCTAGCCACGAGGAGAGGAAAAATGACCTCTTCGGTGGCTAACTACGGCAAATTACCTATCAAAATATAATCACCTGATTTCGTCGTATTGGCAGGATGGGTAATGATATTCGCCACTAAAGGGTTAAGATCATTCATTGCACCACTAAAGGTGGTTATACCATCTAAGTTAAAATCGGTAATCTGATAGCCACTGAGCTTATAGTTAGCACTCGCTGTATTATTCGCGCCCGCTCCCAAGATAGCATTACGCATCACGCTCAAATCATTAGCAGTTGTACCACTAGCGGCTACTTTCTTGTCATAGTTCGCATCACCTGCCCAGAGGAAAGCTTTGCTCGTATTTAATAAGCGTGAATGACTTCCCATCACCGAAGTGGTGGTTAAACCAAAGTCATACCAAGTGGCTACCGTATTTTCCAAAAGCACCGTACTGGCACTCACCACTCCTAAATGATTGCGATGTTGTACCGCCAAATAATACCTACCTGAAGGCGCATTTTCGACCGTAATCCGATTACTGCCCGTAGCAGGGTCAACAATATCACCGTCGCGTTGGATTAATGCCGCTTTACTCCACAACACCGCTGCGGGAGAGGTTGCACTACGTAATTGTATTAATACCCAATCCACCGGAGCATCAAAACCCTCTTCTAATAATAAGCTAGCTGATAATGACTCTCCGCCTTGATAAATAAAGGGCGGAATATTAAAGGGTTGTTGTAAGGGTATCAGCCCTTTAGTGCGTAAACTGTCACGCATCATTTGGGTATTAGGATCAAAGGGACCTTGTAACCAAGCACGTACTTGTAATTGCAACACTAAGCCAGTAATGAGTTTTAGATTAATGATTTGGGTATCGGCAGCACCATGAGGATCCAGTGCTTGTACCTCCACCACATAAACATTATTTTTATCTATATCTCCGGGGGGTAAAAACACGTCACCCCAAGGAGCTTGTCCGCCCATAGAAGGGGGTGATTTGAAGCTTAGTACTCCAGTCGCCGGATCAAGGGTAAATTTTGCAGCATCGGCTCCACCAATAATACTGTAGGTCAATACATCATTATTACCATCGGTAGCTACCACGGTGGTGGCATGGGTGCGCCCCTCAATCACCGACAGATTCGCTACATCGCCCCCGCCATCACTAATAATCACAGGCGGCAGATTTTCAAATACATCTCCCACTACGACCGTAATCGTTTGGCGGTCTATACCTCCGCGCCCATCCTCCACCGTCACTTGTAGCTCATAACGATTATCCAGATTAGCATCGGTGGGTATTTCATAATCAGGGGCAGTAATAAAAGTTAATACCCCAGTACTGGGATGAAGCACAAATTTAGCGGCATCCACGCCACCCGTAATACTAAAGGTCAATACATCATTATCAGGATCAGTAGCGGTCACGGTAGTCACTGCAACGCTATTTTCTAACACACTAAGGGTCGCCGTATCTCCTCCACCATCACTGGTAATAACAGGATCTGCATTATTGCGGCAATCGACTGGATCACCGTAATTACCTAAGTAGTTATTCGCTGTGGCGGGTCCCCAGCCTAAATTGGTAAATTGGTTAGCCGGACGAGTATTAGCCGAGTTAGGCATTTGTGCAAAGAGCTCGGTATTCTCCATGACATCCACTACGCCACTACACGTATTATTATTGACGAAGCTAAACATATCGATCTCAACGCCTGCCTGCCAATTAAAATCCTGATGACCATAGGGTGAAAAGGTAAAAGAGAGATAGTCCGTACTGGTATTTTCCGTCGGAGCATCCACGCGTGAGTTATTCGCCCAAGTAACATTGACGACTTCTGATCTTAAATCAGTCACCACAAACTTATTAGCGCCTGCTCCAGTCGGTACGGTTAAGGTAATTTGCCCTGTTAGGTTGTAATTTAATCCCGAACTCGGATCGCGCGTAGGACGCATATAAATGTGATAACGCTTATCCGCCCCTCGGCGCACGGTATATTCTAACACTTTGTAACTATCTGATTTAATGACTCGAATAGTCAGTGCTTGCTGGTCAATACCGCCGCGTCCATCGCTCGCCTGTACATCGATTAAGTAAGTATTATCGGCATTAGCATCTTGCGGACTATCAAAGTTTGGCGTCGTACTAAAACTTAAACGTCCGGTACTAGGATTAATCAAGAATAAACCCGCATCTACCCCGCCTATAATCGAATAAGTCAAGGTGTCATTATCAGGATCAGTCGCCATCACTGTGGTAACGCTGGTTTGCTGATCGGCAACCGTAATAGTTGCCGTATCACCTCCGCCATTACTGACAATAGTAGGCGCTCGATTCGTACTACAATCGACTGGATCACCGTAATTACCCAAATAGTTATTAGCCGTCATAGACCCCCAACCTAAATTGGTAAATTGGTTGGTCGGTTGAGTATTTCTAGAGTTAGGTAATTGATTAAACGGGTCGCTATTCTCCATCACGTCTACTAGACCACTACAACTAGCACTATTTTCAAAACTAAAAATATCCAGCTCTATGTCTTTTTGCCATTGGAACTCTTGTGTGCCATAAGGATTAAAAGTAAAGGATAAATAATCCACACTAGCATTTTCAGTCGGTGCATCTACGCGTGAGGTTTGTGACCACACTACATTAGGAATATGAGTTTGCAGGTTAGTGACCGTAAAGCGATTGGCTCCCGTACCATGAGGCACAGTCAGGGTAATTTGTCCGGTCAAGTTATAATTATTATTTGCGGCTAGTGCTCTATTAGGACGCATATACACATGATAGCGATTATCCGCAGCGCGACGTATGGTGTACTCTAATACCTTGTAGGCATTGGAGCGAGTTACGGTAATAGCCAGATCTTGCCGATCAATCCCCCCCTGACCATCACTGACCTGTACTTGTACCTGATAGATATTGTCGCCATTACTATCGTTAGGTTGGTCGACCAAAGGATTAGTCATAAAACTGAGTACACCGGTGACCGGATGCAACATAAACTGCGCTTGGTCTACCCCCCCGCTCAAACTAAAGGTCAGTGGATCATTATCTTGATCGGTCGCGGTAACGGTTGTGACATAAGCTTGGTTTTCAGGGACAGTGAGAGCCGCACTATCTCCCCCACCGTTGCTGGTAATGACTGGATTATGATTACTGCCACAGCTTACTGAGGCTTGGTAGTTACCCAAATAGTTATTGGTAGAAAAACTACCCCAGCCTAAATTGGTGAACTGATTCGCTGCATTGGTATTTGCTGAGTTGGGGCGAATGGCAAATGACTCGGTATTTTCTAATAAAATGACCGAACCTTCACACACATTAGGATTGATAAAATTAAAGACTTCTAGCTCTATTCCGGGCTGCCAATTAAAGCTACTGCTCCCAATGGGGTCAAAAGTGAAGGAAATGAAATCGACTTGTGGATTTTCAGGCGGTGCGTCTACTCGTGAAGAGGCTGTCCACACCACCCCCGGAATCATAGAAGTAAGCCCCGACACCAAAAACTTATTAGTCCCGTTGGGTACTTTAATAGTTACCTGTCCGGTTAAGCTGGTATTTTCCCCACTGATGGCGGTATTAGGGCGCATATATACATGATAACGCCCATCATTACTGCGCTTAATGCCGTACTCTAATACTTGTCCCGCCGCCCATGTCTGCTGTGTTGTAAAGAGCATCATACCCACTACTAGCCACTGGAGTGGGGAAATTAACGCTACTATGCTTTTCCATTTGCTACGCAAGAACATCAGGGGTAGCAAGCAACAGGGCTTATCTCCCAACTGAAACACTAGCATCATGGCTCTCCTAAATTATTTTTATAACTTGTTATTAGTGTAAAGCGAGATAGGAACACTCATTTTCCTATCTTCTGGCTAGATCTAGTAAGGTATGAACGCAGCTAAGGCAATAGTTACCAATAAACTCTATTTAGATTAAGCCTATAATAGTAACTATACATTTTATTTATAATGCTTTTCAAAAAAAAGAGATGAAACAACGCCGATTGGTTAATTATTAAGCTCAAAATAACGGTGCAAAGGGCATAATAGGTATTTCAGTCCCTTGCTCTATATCGCCCCATTCCCGCGCTAACACCATAAGGCAATTTGCCACACTCATAGAACGCAGAACGTGAGAATCTTGGAATCCGGTAGACTTGACCCACCATTGTCCGTGTTCATCTTGATGGCAGATACCGCGTTGATAATCTTGCCGTCCGGGCGCTTTTTTTAAGGTGGTTAAGGTTTTAGCTTTATAGGTGATGGGCATAGCATCGGGGTAATGCGCTAACCTCATTAAAGCGGGACGTACAAAAATCAAAAAAGTGACCATCGTAGAAACAGGATTACCGGGTAAACCAAAAAAGGCACATTGACCTAACTGCCCAAAGGTCAACGGTTTGCCGGGTTTCATAGCAATTTTCCAAAAATTGACCTGCCCTAAGCGCTCCAATAGCTGAGTCACATAATCGGCATCTCCTACTGAAACCCCACCGGTGGTAATCAAGACATCCGCCTGCTCAGTGGCACGCTGAAACGCTTGTTCTAACTGAATGGGATCATCGGGCACTATGCCTAAATCGATGACTTCCACCGCTAAGCGCTGTAATAAACCCAATAAGGTATAACGATTACTGTCATGAATTTGCCCCTCTCCCAAAGGTTGCCCCACAGGTACTAACTCATCTCCCGTAGAAATAATCGCTACCTTCGGGCGACGCCAAACCGTCAGTTGTGCTATGCCTAACGAAGCGATTAACCCCAAATCGGCAGCATTGAGAACTCGTCCCTCACTCAACACTTCCGCACCTTGCGCTAGATCTTCACCCGGATGACGAATATTTTTATTGGCTTTTATTTCACCCTGATAGGTAATGTGATCTGCACTACGCTGCACCTCTTCCTGCATAAGTACGGTATCAGCCCCTTGAGGTACGACTGCTCCGGTCATAATGCGTACACACTCGCCTGCTTGTACGGTTCCCTGAAACGGATGACCCGCTAATGATCTGCCTATGACACGAAACTGCTGTAGTCCTGTGGGTAAGGCTTGGCTATTTAAGGCATAGCCATCCATTGCCGAGTTGCGATGGGGAGGAACATTAAAGGGGGCAATAATCGCTGCGGCTAGTACTCGCCCTAGACCTTGTTTGAGTGGGATGGTTTCAGTATGGATGAGGGGCTGTATGGCTTCTAAGATGCGGGTTTGGGCTTGATCGACGGTGAGGGTATGGGTGGGTAGGTTGTCACAGCTAGGGAGAGTTGTCATAGTCATGCTCTAAGTCACTTGAATAGTGCGTTAAGCTTATAAAGGAATGACGGGCTGAGGCAATCTTTAAAAAGGTATAATTTTTTGTGTGACGGGGGCAGCGGGGAACAAACTGTACCATGAGGTTTAATTAATAATTTCTCTAACCTGAGAAACCCATAAAAGCTCATCTTTTATATCCTCAGGGCTTCCATAACTCGGAATTATAATATACCTACTGTGCAAGTTATATTTCTTTGCTTCCTCTTGATGAAATGCACTATCATCAATTAAATATTTAGCGTTAATTCTACGAATATCCTTCCAAGATTCAGATATTTCATCCCAAGTGTATATCACATCAAAAAAATCTCTTAAACCATACCCTAATGCTTTTTCTGTATAAGCTCGACTACTAACTGTCCATAAAGCAAGAATATATCTTTTTTTAAGGTTCGATAATAAATCGACGCTGCCGACCCTCATATTAAATCCAATTATTGATAAACCATCCGTAATGATTGTACCTAATGTCTCATCAAGATCAAAAGCTATTATTTCTTTCATTTTATTATGACTCAAATTAATGAAAAATGGTAACGTATTAGATGTGTTGAAGGCATATGTAAAGATCAGCAAGAGCCTTATCTGAGACTCACTTGCACAAGATGATAAAACTTTATTTCAACTTTTTAACTGCACTATCTATAATTATATCTAAAGATTAATTAATATGCTCATAATAAGAAGTACTAACCTCAACCAAAAGCTTTTGCATTAACTCTTTTCTGCGTTTTTTTAACCAAATAATGACTTCACTATCCCAATCGTATTTATTGATTAGCTCAATAGAAGGTTCTTTATTATGAGAGTATCTTCCGATTATTGCTCTTCTTAATTTTACCATTGAATACTTCACAATAAACTAAAGCATCATGTCGCTCAAATAAAAAAGCGTAACCATTTTTCCTTATATCTCTTTTGTATTTAATGTATTTTTTAACTAATAAATAAATATAGAATGGGATCCATAGCGGCAGCGTAATAACAACTATTAGATAAATAAATAGTTTGTTTATTATCGAGGATAGATTAATTGTCATACCTATGTCTCGCATAAATGCATGCAATGATCTGTTCAATACCTGTACTGGAGCTAACGATCACCCACGCCAGCACCAGAAAGTTAAGGCAATACAGCCCACTCACAGGATGCCTTGCGCACCAGTTTTAGCAAGGCGCTTCCCTGCGGCACTCCTCCTTGACAAAACCGCCGCTTCAGGCAAGAAGGTTCACAAGGGCTGTTGCATCAAAAGGCAAGCACTACTCGCCTTTTGGGAATGGGAATTTATTGGTTTAAGGTTGACTGTGGAGACCATATATGATTGTTAGACTTTTAAGTTGTATTCTTTTAAAGCTCGCATTTTCTGGTAAGTGATATGCTCGATATTTAAAGCGCTTTTATATTCTGGGCGAATAAGCTCTATAATGTCAAAGTATGTAATTTCAGCAAATTGTGGGCCACATGCATATGCTGCAACTTGATATGGTGAGAAGAAAAAGTCTATACTTTTTTCTTTGAAAACAAATGATTCGAAGTCACTCCATTTTTCTGTGCCTCGGTCAATGTAATCAGCATCAAGATAAAATTGCTCATCTTCATCTTCTCCCCCCAAGTTTGTGTTTTTAAGTTGGGTTCTAATAAGCTCTTGTATTTTTAATAGCGCATCAGGCGGGTCGATGAATATGTGCTCTAATGAGTCTATTAATATCAGAGGCTCCATGACAAAAGAATAAGTACAAAAATGCATATTGGGATGAGCCGCACCTGCTCCATACCAATGAACTGCATATTGAATGCTTATAACTCGCCCTGTTATTGATGGTTCAGAACAATGAGCATCATAGGTATCAGTTCTACGGTATTTTTCTTGTCCATAATTAAATCTTTCTGGTGATTGATCGAGCTCTGTACTTCGACAAGCAAAGAGATTTTTTAATAATTCGCCTTGAATATATTCACTAGCTTCGTGGATGTTTGGATATTTTTCTGACGTTAGCTTGATAAATTGTAATTCAACTTCATATCCTGGCAGACCATCCCATTGTTCTTTTTTTGTGTAGAATGACCAAGATAGTTCTTCTTTTCGTTGTGTCTTTTGTGTTGCAAGTCCGAGTTTATTTAATTGAAAATTAATCGCTTCTTCAATGCTTGAAACACAGTTATTTGAATTAGCCGAAATACATTGAATGTCTTTTAATTGGCTGGGAATTTGAATATGATCATCAAGTTTAACAGGAATTATATAGATGTCGTCTATAAGCTTCTCAGAAAGTTTGTCGAGAACAATTTTCAGCTCTCGCTGGATATAACCTCTCTTATTTATGGAGCTTTCTGATAAAAATGAAATTATTATGTTCGACTTATCTATAGCCTTTTTAATTTCAAAGTCCCAGTTTTGACCAGCCATGATGCTTTTACAGTCAAGCCAAACATTAAAACCACTTTTTTCTAAAGCCTCAAAAAATGGAATGACCCTTTCTTGATCAGGGCTTGCGTAACTTAAAAAGACTTGAGGAGTATCTTGATCTTGCATGTTTCACTATTAATTGGTGGTTTTACTATTTTGAGAGTCTAACAGTTTATTATACGGAATCTCGGTATAACATCTTATTCCAGACTCCGTATAGTATGGGAAAGAAGCTATAGTTTTCTGTTGGCGAGATTCCGTATAGTCTGGGATTAGCATAGGAAAAAACTCCATCCGGATAGTGACACTTATGGTCAGTAATCATACAACACCCTGCTCAGAACCGACAACCGTTTATTCGCAAGAATTGGGGGATAACTATGCCCTTTTTCTTTTAAAGCATGAAGTTAGCAAAAAATATATAAACTGGTATGTACTATGAACTAAGCAATATATAGCCACTCACCCAGATCAACATATACGAACCCATACTCCCCAACCGGTTGAAGAATATCTAAACAAAATCAGCAGAGAAACTTATCTAAAGCCGTGCTAATTCCGCCAAATCATAGATGCTATACGGATTTTATTTTCACTAGCTTTGAAATCCACTGGGACTATTACGCTCGATCCTACTTAAAGGGGCAAACCACAAAAAAATCCACGCAAAAAAAGGGTAGGCTCCCCGGTGAAAGAACCTACCCTAAAACTGGCATTCAATCACGGCGAATGAATGCAAGGGATGAACCATAGAAAACTTTAGACTGCTATTTAATAACGTGGAATATAACGCGGAGTACTTAACGCTCTATAATGATCCGCTGCCTCATCTAATAAAGCCTCTAAACGCGCAATCTCACGCCGACTTAAACGCATATCCGCTTTCATCGAAGCCTCAATACGATGAATATCATTTTGCTCACGCTTTAACTCCATATAATCACGATGAGTTAAACGCCCCTCTTTATAAGCACTCTCAATACGGCTGGCTTGACGATGTTGACGCTCATCAATACGACGACTATGCATCGGAAACTCACGACGCTCGCGCTCATACTCCCCATCATAACGCTCAGGGCGATCAGGACGATAAGGACGCTCTGGGCGATTAGGTCGATCATAGCGCGGAGGAACCGGATAGCCCGGCTCAATCGTTACACTATCAATCACACCATCAATACGGTCGACCTCACTACCCGCAGGGTCAGCCCACAGGCTAGTACTCCATGTCATAGCAGACACTAAGGATGCCAATAGTAATGTTTTAAGGGTTGTCATACAGGGGTTCTCCTTGAAATTAGCAAACACTCTTATTCGGTAAGAGCTAATACCACTTCATTTCACACTCGATAGTTGTGGCTAGTTACTTGATTTGACGCATTAGGGAAAAAATAGTTGACGCCTACCTGTAAAGCGTGGGGACTAGAATCTGCCCCAGTTAAGATAGGTACTTTGTTGGAACTAAAGAAGTTTTATAAGTTCCCACAGCCCGTTTATTTTAGGCTATGGGACATAACAGACGAGATAGCTAACGGATGAATAAGAGAATTTCGCTTACGTACTAGGCTGGAGTTTGGCTTTTAAGAAGTCTTGAAATAGCGCCCATGACTTTTTATCCGCATCCTCTCGATACCGCTCTGAACCAAACACAGTAAACGCATGCGGTGCACCACTATAGGTGACCATTTCGTGTTTAATACCGGTTTTCTCTAGCTCTTTAGCCAGAGCCGCAAAATCATCCATCGTCACCGCATCATCAGCCGTGCCGTGCATGACTAATACTTCACCTTTAGTATTTTTATAATCTTGCCCTTCGGGAGTGGTTAAACCACCATGAAATGAAGCAAAGCCTTTTAATTCAGTGCCAGAACGCGCCAGCTCTAAAGCAGCAGCACCTCCAAAGCAATAACCCATTGCCACCGCATTACTCACATCGCCCCCTTGAGCCTTGGCGGTTTCAATCGCGCCCTGCATTAAGGCACGCATTTTAGCACGATCCTTATACAGCTCTCCGGTAAGACGCTTACGCTCCTCCATTTCAGCCGGACGCACCCCTTTACCAAACAAATCAAGCGCAAACACGTTATAGCCTAACTCAGCTAACATATCCGAACGCTTTACTTCATAATCGGTCAGACCATCCCAATCATGAATCAAAATCACTAGAGGAGCTTTATCAGACGCTTTGCTGTAATAACCTTCATAATCTTTACCATCAACCTGATAAGTGACAGCACTACCGGCGGCAAATGCGCTGGTACTCATTGCTAAACCCAGACCTAACACCCATGCACTTAATGTTTTCATCATCATCCTCCGCGTAGAATAGGGTTTGACCTTAGAATAAGATCAAAGCTAGTACAAAAAACAAGATAGAGTATAAGGTTAATGGTGGTTACGTTGAGCACGCGCTGTATGTAGCTTCTTATAACTTTCTATCAAACGCAAATGCTTATCCAAGCCTGCTAATTGGCTATTCGTGGGGGTGAGACCGTAAAAACGCACGCGACCTTCTACTGAGCCTACTACTGCATCCATCGTTACTTGTCCAAACATGCGCGTAAGATTAGGCAAAAAGTCGTTTAAATTTAAGTCCTCATCCAACACAATTTCCAGCACTGCATTAATGGCTCGATAAAACAGTACCCGCTCTACCGTATTCGTATTATATTGCAAAAACTGCTCAACCTTTTCTAAGGCGGCTTCGTGTTGACCTAAGGCTAGATAAATTAATAGTTTTAACTCTAAAATAGTTAACTGTCCCCACGGCGTATTCTCATCAAACTCAATCCCAATTAAAGTAATAATATCGGTATAATCGTCTAGCTCGCTTTCCTCTAAGCGTTCCACTAAACTAGCCAAAACCCCATCAGATAAATTGTGCAAATTCAAAATATCTTCACGGTAATACAGCGCTTTATTGGTATTATCCCAAATTAAATCCTCGACCGGATATATTTCGGAATAGTTGGGTACAATAATACGGCATACCGGTGCACCTAAATCCTCATAAACTGTCATATAAACTTCTTTGCCCATCTCTTCTAAAATAGCAAAGAGCTTTTGCGCTTCTTGTTCAGTAGTACCAGAGAAATCCCATGCACAAAAATCATAGTCGGCTTTACTGCTAAAGAAACGCCATGAAATAACCCCTGATGAGTCAATAAAATGCTCCACAAAATTATTAGGCTCAGATACGGCTAAACTACTAAAAGTGGGGGGCTGAAAATCATTTAAACCCTCAAAACTACGCCCTTGTAATAATTCGGTTAAGCTACGCTCTAAAGCAATTTCCATACGTGGGTGTGCACCAAAGGAGGCAAATACGCCCCCATTACGCGGATTCATTAATGTGACACATGCCACCGGAAACTGCCCGCCTAAGGATGCATCTTTCACCAGCACTGGAAACCCCTGTGCTTCTAGTGCTTGAATACCTGCTACTAAGGCGGGGTATTGGTTTAATACCTCCTTTGGTACATCAGGCAATACTAATTCCTGCTCGATAATCTGGCGTTTAACGGCGCGTTCAAAAATCTCGGATAAGCATTGCACCTGTGCCTCGACCAAAGTATTACCCGCACTCATGCCATTGCTAAGGTAAAGATTTTCGAGCAAATTGGAGGGAAAATACACCACCTGCTGATCCGACTGGCGAATGAACGGTAAGGCGCAAATACCCCGCGCTTTATTACCCGAATTGGTGTCAATTAAATGCGAGCTACGTAGCTCACCATCAGGGTTATAAATTTTCAGACAATAATCATCTAATAAACCTTGAGGTAAGCGCCCATTGAGTCCGGATTTGAACCAACGCTCATTGGGGTAATGAACAAAAGAGCTATTGGCAATATCCTGACCAAAATACTGATCATTATAGAAGAAATTACAGCTCAGACGCTCAATAAACTCCCCTAAGGCTGAGCACAAAGCACTTTCTTTAGTCGCCCCTTTGCCATTGGTAAAACACATCGGTGAGGCAGCATCCCGAATATGTAAAGACCATACATGCGGCACTAGATTACGCCACGAGGCGACCTCAATTTTCATCCCCAAATTGGCTAATATCTGGGTCATATTGGCAATCGTTTGTTCTAAGGGTAGATCTTTACCTGCAATGAAAGTCTGCGCAGTTGTATCGGGTTTGAGGGTCAATAAGGCTTGAGCATCTTGATCCAGATTATCGACTGCCTCTATTTCAAATACAGGACCTGCCTGAATCGCCTTTTTTACCGTACAACGTTCAATAGAGCGCAAAATACCCGCACGGTCTTTTTCAGACAGATGTTCGGGTAATTCAACTTGAATTTTGAGGGTCTGTTGATAACGATTTTCGGGATCTACAATATTATTTTGTGAGAGACGAATCTGCTCGGTGGGAATATTGCGTGCTAAGCAGTATAAGCGCACAAAATAGGCAGCACACAACGCAGATGAAGCAAGGAAGTAATCAAAGGGACCGGGGGCTGATCCATCACCTTGATAACGAATAGGTTGATCAGCGATGACCGTAAAATCATCAAACTTGGCTTCAAGGCGCAGATTGTCGAGAAAATTAACTTTGATTTCCATGCGTTCACATACCGAGTTAAAAGAGAGGTCAGACGGTGCGCCTGAGAGGGGCATTATGCCGCTTTGGTCTAATAGTGTTAAGCAGCTTAGTGTTGTCCTCGGCATAGACTCTCACAGGGTACACCATTTTTATCTGAATCTAAGCGCTTAAGGTCACATTCGTGCAAATAGCGCTTAGCCTCCTCACAGGAAGTCATTTCAGCACAAGTTTTTTTCTCACAGCCCATCCCCCACCAACCGAACCAAAATGGCTTTTTTGCCTCAGGAGCAGATGGTGTGACTGCATAGTCCTGATCACTATGCCGAAACACCCACGGTGGAATCGGTGTTTTGTCCTGCCATAGCCCTAGTTTGGCACGTTGCGCTCGCTCTTGAGCACGCAAGTAATCGGCCTCATGAGCGTATTGGGTATAGACCCAAGCCATGCCCTTTTCGACTTGCTCACGATTTATATCCATGCCGTTTAACAGCACTTTGCCTGCAAGACGCCCATATTTATCGGTGGTTTCTATCTCAACCTTTACCGTTTGGCGCATCACACGCCTAGCTAATGTTTGCTTGGATACTTCACCAAAGGCTTGGCGTTTTTCGGGTGCATCAATTTGAGCTAAGCGCACTTTAACGGTTTGATAATTAAAGGTCAGCACCGTAATAGTATCGCCATCGTGTACGCCCACGACTGTTCCGGCTAATACGCCTTCGGCTTTGACTGTGCTACTCAATCCCCACAGTATCAGCCAAAGCAGCACTTGCCACCCCTTAAACAGGCTTAACATGATTCATATCCGAGTTAAAAAAGGTGCAATTGTAAGCTACTCTAGAGCGCTTTAGCATGGCGAGCCGCTTAGCTGTTGGATAGCAATATGGATAAACATCATACCCCCTTAGCGAATGGATTATTATTAAGTGCTGCGATTATTTGGGGCTTTGGCTTTGTGGCTCAACGCCTCGGCATGGAGCACATGGGGCCTCATACCTTTAATGGTTTACGTTTTTTATTGGGTTCTTTGTCTTTACTACCGTTAATTTGGTGGTTTAGTCGCTCTAGTGGTTTACAACCTTCCCTACCTTTATTCATAGGCGGTGTTGCCACCGGTAGTTTGCTTTTTATTGCCGCCTCATTACAACAAGTAGGTTTACAATATACTACGGTAGCCAATGCAGGTTTTATTACTGGATTTTATTTAATTTTAGTGCCTATTTTAGGTTTAGTAATCAAACACAAAACCGGATTAAATACTTGGATGGGTGCGATTATTACGCTAGTGGGTTTATATTTTTTAAGTATTAAAGATAATTTTACTATGGGCTATGGTGATTTATTACAGATCATTGGTGCTTTATTTTGGGCTATTCATTTACTCACGATTGATCACTTTTCTCATCGAGTCAATCCAGTACAATTAGCTAGCTTACAATTTTTTATTTGTGGTTTATTAAGTTTTACCGTCGCTCTGTTTATAGAGCAACCTACCCTAGAAAATATAACAGCAGGTTGGGGCGCTTTAGTTTATTCCGGTTTAATGTCGGTAGGTTTAGCTTATACCTTACAAGTGATTGGACAACGTAATGCACATCCCTCGCATGCTGCTATTATTTTAAGTTTAGAAGCCGTATTTGCCGCAGTGGGTGGAGTATTATTTTTAAATGAATATTTAGATCAACGCGCCTTATTAGGCTGTGGTTTAATGCTGGCAGGTATGCTGATTTCTCAAATACCTTTGCCTAAATTGAAGAGGGCAAACACTTAGGTTTGCCCCTCCCTAACCTTCCTATATTAAGCCACGTAGAGCTGGATAAGCTAAACGATAGCGCTCATAACTCTGGGCATAAGGATCTAGTAGGGCTAAGTCTGGCTCAAAGGTTTGTTCGATCACAGGAGCGGTTAATACGGACAAGGGATCAGCCTTTAATGCGGCAATCATTCCTAAGCGTGCAGCGCCTAAGGCCGCCCCCACTTCATTATCAGCGGGCAAATCAATGGGTAAATTTAATACCGTTGCTAATACTTTCAGCCAATAATGCGAACGTGAACCGCCCCCTACCGCAATAATACGCTCTAGCTGACTTCCGGCTTGCTCTAAAGCGGCTAGATTATCCTTTAAGGCAAACGCTACCCCCTCTAGCACGGCTTGAGTCAGTGTCTCGCGCTCAGTGGAATGCGCCAAGCCCACAAATGCCCCGCGTATAACAGCATCATTATGCGGAGTACGCTCCCCCGCTAAATAAGGCAAAAATAAGACGGGCGATGGCTGGTGTAATTCATTACCTAAGGCTTGAGTCAAGTCAGCGGCGGATTGTTGCGCGATATGTGACCACCAATTGAGCGCATCAGTAGCCGACAAAATCACGCCCATTTGATGCCAAGTATTGGATAAAGCATGGCAAAAAGTATGGACGGCACTGGCTGGATTAGGTAAATAGCGCTCGGTCGCTGCAAATAACACGCCTGAAGTACCTAAGGAGACAAACGCAGCGCCTTTAGTCACCACGCCCATACCACAAGCTGAGGCGGCATTATCGCCCGCTCCACCTGCAACCACCGCATTACCCATCCCCCAACGCTCGGCTAATGGCGTGCGTAAATAGCCACTAATTTCAGTTCCCTCCACTAAATCAGGCATATGATCGAGGCTTAAATCACACGCTCCTAATAAAGCCTCAGACCATTGACGTTTACCCACCTCTAGCCACGCCGTCCCTGCTGCATCAGAGCAATCTGATGCAAACTCACCGGTTAACCACCAACGTAAATAATCTTTTGGCAATAGTACCGTTGCAGTCCGCGCAAACACTTCGGGTTCATGACGCTTGACCCAAAGCAGTTTGGGAGCAGTAAAACCCGCAAATACAATATTGCCCGATACAGCGCGAAACTGAGGATCAGCATCTAGTTCAGCCGCTTCTACATGGCTGCGGGTATCATTCCAAAGGATACAAGGGCGTAATACTCGATTACCCTTATCTAATAAGGTTGCACCGTGCATATGCCCTGATAGACCAATACCTGTTACGGCGGCTAGCTCACGAGGACAGTGTTGTTTTAATTCATCTAAAGCTTGAGTAGTAGCCACTATCCAATCAGTTGGGTTTTGCTCAGACCAACCCTGATGTGGGCGCGAGACGGTTAAAGGTTGGGAGCTACTCGCTAGAATATGCTGAGCCTCATTCATGAGTACCACTTTGACACTCGACGTACCCAAATCAATACCTAAATACATACTCACTCCTCAACCTAACTATCCAATGATCTCAGTATCCAGCTAAAAGTAATCGTGTATTTTTGGAGAAGTCTTGGCGATAAGGATGTCGCCTTGAAGCATACAGGGGCGTATTCACAGCGTCTGCGGAGAAAATGCACGATTATTTTGGCTCAAGTACTTAAGCATAAAGGATAGGAACCAACCATACTGATACTCAAACGCTAATCATTGATGAATCATTGCAGACTAGGGGAAAACAACCTCGATGCGCACCTATGCTATACTGCGCTTAAGCCCATTCCCGCCGGATAGTCTTATGCTCCAGTTTCCTTATGGTATTAGTCACTTTCCCACCTTGCGTAACGAGGGGTTTGTTTATTTAGATCGCACTCCTTCTATTCCTGTACTCGAACAAGCGGGCAAACAATTATTATTTTTACGTCCACGCCGTTTTGGTAAATCGCTGTTGGTATCTACTCTAGCGCATTATTACGATATTAATCAAACGGCACAATTTGCAGCCCTATTTGGTGATCTAGCCATTGGTCAAAACCCCACTGCCGAAAAAAACAAATATATGGTGTTGCAATGGGATTTTTCTCAAATTTCATCCCTAGGCACTATTGAGCACATTAAACAAAGTTTATTTGCTCATCTGAATGAATATATCAAAACCTTCGCTCATTATTACGCTAGCTTATTAAAAGTATCCATCACTATTAATCCTAATGATGGCATTGCTTCCTTTCAGGCTTTGATTAATGCCGTAAAAGAAAGCGGCTACCAACTCTACTTGCTCATTGACGAATATGATAACTTTGCTAATGAAGTGCTAATGTATAATCAAGGAGATAAAGCTCGCTATCTTGCTCTATTAGAAGGTGAGGGTATTTTAAAAACACTATTTAAAGTGATTAAAGCGGGGGCTGCTCAAGGTAAAATCGCACGAGTATTTATTACGGGTGTTTCTCCTGTAATTATGAGTGATATGACCAGTGGCTATAACGTAGCTAAAAATATCTCACTCGATCCACGCTTTAATCAACTATGCGGCATTACCACAGCCGAACTAGAGCCATTAGTTAGAAAAGTTTTAGAAGACTGCAAAAAAACATTGTTTCTTACGCCTATACTAGATACTATGCGTCAATTTTATAATGGTTATCGCTTTAGTTACTCATTACAACAGCCGCTCATCTATAATCCTATTCTCAGCTTCTATTTCCTAGATTATTACCAACTACATTGCACTGCTCCTCACACTATGCTGGATGCTAATTTAGCGATGGATGCTGGTCGTATTCGTTATATTGCTAATTTAGAGGGCGGCCGTGAGGTCATTGATAGTATTATTGATGAGCAGAATCCAGTTGAACTAGATACGCTAGCAGATGATTTTGGAGTGGAGAATATTGGGCGCATTAAACAAGATAAGCGTTATATGCTGTCCTTAATGTACTATTTCGGTATTCTAACCTTAGGCGGTATAGCCTCAGACGGTAGTTTAATTTTAACTATTCCTAATTTAGTAGTCAGAGGTTTATATTTAGAGCAACTAAAAAAACAAGCTTTGCCGGATAGTCCCAGCACAGAAAAAGCGTATCAAGTGGCTAAACAGTTTTATCGTACTGGTGACTTAGCAGCATTAGTAGACTTCATGGAGCACAAGTATTTTAAAGTGTTTAGTAATCGTGATTATCGTTGGGGTAATGAGCTTACTATTAAAACAGCCTTTGCCAGTTTGCTCTATAACGATTTATATTATGTGATGGATTCAGAAACAGCATTAGAACGACGTTATAGTGATCTGATTATGATCGTGCGCTCTAATATGCGTCAGTATCCTGATTTACAGGATTTTGTGTTGGAGTTTAAATATTTGAGCTTGGAAGATTTAAAGCTAACAGGCACAGAACTAAAAAACAAAACCACCACTGAATTAAAGGCTTTGCCTCAAGTACAAATGGCTTTGCAGGGTGCATTAGAACAATTAGAGCATTATCAACAAGTACTTACCGAAAAATATCAAGAGCCTAAACGTTTACATTGTTTAGCCATAGTCTCATTAGGTTTTGAGCGCTTGGTATGGTGTAAATTAGCGGCGCAAGAAGTACGACTTAGTAATTATAAAGGCATACAATAATAATAATGATCTCGTACTAAACTTTTCCCTGCTTTATATTGAGCAATAGATTTATTGAGATGTTCGGCATTAGCAGGTGAACGAAGCAGATACACGGTTTCCATCAAGCTATTGTAGTAGTCGAGGGACATTACCACAGCATCCTCAGCATCTCGACGGGTGATTACCGTCGTATCAGCGTCGTTTACCACCCCGTCTAATACTGCTTTTAAATTATTCCGTGCTTCGGAAAAGGATATAACTTTCATAATCTACTATACTTGTATAGATAATAAGACAAGTATAGGAAATTCATAGTACGTTGTACAACGTAGTGATGGCATTTATTAGTCAAACTCAAAAACTATTTTTTGATACTCTATGAATTTCTTTTTCTCTAAGTAACGTTACTAAAGAGAAATAATTTAAATCCCTTGGGAATTGATTAGCCGGATGCCAAAAATTTATAAAATAAACCCCATTAACAAACCAAACACGCGGAAATACTCTAATAGCATCTGGATATAAGTGCTTAACAGCTTTCCAAGTATTACCACAAATTACTACATTAGGCTCTAATATAGCTATTTGCCTCTTAATCAAATCGCCATCTCTTTTAGCAATCGCTGCAATTTCAACCATGTCAGATGAGGACTTTCCGCCACTCTTTTTAACATTAATGACAGCTGCTTGTAACAGTGCATCATTTAATATAGGGTTGTTTTTATCAGGATCAGGCGTTATAGATGATAATGTTTGCGCTACATAACACCATAACGCCGCATTGATCCATGTATTATCTCTACCATCTTTTTTTATTCCCTTCCACTTATCTCGAATAGTAAGGCATAAATCAAACCCTTTTGGGGATTTGTCACTATATGCTTCTTTTAGTAATAACAATACTTTACAATTAACTTTGTCCCATTTATTTTTATCAATTACTCCGTCTTTAACAAAATTAATCGATTGTTCTGGTAAAGAAGCCCATCTTTTTAGTAGTTCAGTATTGGTTTCAATCATGATTTCTTCTAAGAACTCTAACTCGTTACTTATTGAATAGAAACACCCACTTTATTTAGTAGGTGCTTTCAAAATCTAAAAACCAAACAATTATTTAAACTGATTAAACGCTGCTTTGCCTGCGTAAATACCACGACTACCTAATTCACCCGCAATACGGATTAATTGATTATATTTAGCAATACGATCAGAGCGTGATAATGAACCCGTTTTAATTTGACCTGCGCCTGTAGCTACCGCAATATCAGCAATCGTAGCATCTTCGGTTTCGCCAGAGCGATGGGATACCACAGCGGTATAACCTGCATCATGCGCCATTTTGATTGCCGCTAAGGTCTCAGTTAATGTACCAATTTGATTCACTTTAATTAGAATAGAATTGGCAATCCTTTTTTCAATCCCTTCTTTTAGGATTTTAGTATTAGTTACGAATAAATCGTCACCGACAATTTGGACTTTACCACCGAGTACTTCGGTCATATGTTTCCAGCCTGCCCAATCGCCTTCTGCCATACCATCTTCAATACTTAAAATCGGATATTGGCGTACCCAATTATGTAAGTACTCAGTAAAGCCTTCAGCGCTAAAGCTACGGTTTTCGGATTCTAAAACATACTGACCGTCTTTATAAAACTCAGAACTGGCCACGTCTAAACCTAACCAAATATCCTGACCGACTTTAAAGCCTGCTTTATTAATCGCTTCTAGTATGACTTCAATCGCTTGCTCATTAGAAGATAAATCGGGAGCAAAACCACCTTCATCCCCTACAGCCGTATTTAAGCCACGCTTTTTGAGTACGGATTTAAGGCTATGGAATACCTCTGCACCGTAGCGAATGGCTTCTTCCATCGAGGGTGCAGTAACGGGCAGAATCATAAACTCTTGCATATCCACACTATTATCCGCGTGCGCACCACCATTGATGATATTCATCATCGGCACGGGCAATTTATAGGTGTCCGCTTTGTTTAAATATTGATAGAGCGGTAAACCTTGCTCTTTAGCACCTGCATGGGCTGCTGCCATTGAAACCGCTAATAAAGCATTCGCACCAAGGCGTGCTTTATTGTCTGTACCGTCTAAATCCAGCATGATTTGATCAAGACCCGCTTGATCAGTCACCTCATGACCTATTAATGCGCTAGCGATTTCACCATTGACATTGGCTACTGCTTTTTGTACGCCCTTACCTAAATAGCGGGAGCCACCGTCACGTAACTCAATCGCTTCGCGTGAACCAGTCGATGCACCCGACGGTACAGCCGCACGTCCCATCGCGCCACTGGCTAATAATACATCCGCTTCAACGGTAGGATTGCCGCGTGAATCAATAATTTCACGCGCTTTGATACTGGTAATCTGTGACATAAATTTGCATCCTAAACAGGTAGTAATAAATGGGTGCTAACTATTGCTTCCCTCGATTCTATTGCTCCTCCCCTTAATAAAGGAAAGGTCGAGAGGGGGTTTATAAGCTATTTTCAATAAACGGCTGGCTTTTCACTACTTTATCCAGCGCCAGCAATGACTCTAATAAAGGTTCCATTAAATGCAATGGCCAAGAATTAGGACCATCACTCCACGCCTCGGCGGGATTAGGGTGCGATTCCATAAACAAGCCCGCGACCCCTACCGCTACCGCCGCCCGCGCTAATACGGGCACAAACTCACGTTGTCCACCTGATACATTTCCCTGTCCACCAGGGAGTTGTACCGAGTGAGTCGCATCAAACACCACAGGGCAATGAGTGGAACGCATAATCGCAAGGCTGCGCATATCCGAGACTAAGTTATTGTAACCAAAGGTTGCCCCACGTTCACAGACCATAATCTGCTGATTACCCACCGCACGCGCTTTTTCCACCACATTACCCATATCCCAAGGTGCAAGAAATTGCCCCTTTTTAATATTCACAGGTTTTTGGGTACGGGCTACGTTTTGAATGAAGTTGGTCTGGCGACATAAAAACGCTGGAGTTTGTAACACATCTACCACACTGGCTACTTCATCCAGCGGAGTATCCTCATGCACATCGGTCAAAACAGGAACACCGACTTCGGTTTTAACTTTTTCCAAAATCCGTAAACCCGCTTCTAACCCAATACCGCGTTTACTGGTATGGGAAGATCGATTGGCTTTGTCAAACGATGATTTGTAAATAAAAGGAATACCTAAGCGCGTAGTAATCTCTTTTAAAGTACTCGCTGTTTCTAAAGCTAATTGCTCCGACTCAATCGAACACGGACCACTAATGAGGAAAAACGGCTGATTTAAACCGACAGTAAATCCACATAATTGCATCGTATCAGACATGGGTTTTTCCTCTTATTAATATTTACAAACTCTGTTTGCGTTTAGCCAATAACTCATGATATTCACGTCCCGCTTGAATAAAACCGCTAAACAAACGATGTCCCTGGCGCGGACGCGAAGTAAACTCAGGATGGAATTGACAGGCTAAAAACCACGGATGATCGCTTAACTCAATCATTTCTACCAGTGAATTATCGGCTGACATACCCGAAAATACTAATCCGGCTTTTTCCAATACTTCACGATAGTGGTTATTAAACTCATAACGATGACGATGGCGCTCGATAATTTCTTTTGCACCATAGGTTTTTTGCGCTAATGAATTATCGGCTAATAAACATTTTTGCCCCCCTAGACGCATAGTACCGCCTAGATCAGAATTGGCAGTGCGCGTTTCAATATTACCGTCCTCATCTTGCCACTCGGTAATTAAGCCAATCACCGGATCAATTTCAGCAATATTATTTACAAACTCAGTACTAAAGGCTTTAGGTAAATGAGCCACATGACGGGCATACTCAATCACTGCCACTTGCATACCTAAGCAAATACCTAAATAAGGAACTTTATGTTCTCGTGCATATTGTACCGCACGAATTTTACCCTCTACCCCACGTTTACCAAACCCACCAGGGACTAGAATCGCATCATATTGATTAAGTATGGCAGGGATGCTTTCTTCAGACTCTAATTTCTCCGAATCAATATAGGTAATATTAACGCGGGTTTGGGTTTGAATACCGGCGTGTTTGAGAGCTTCATTGAGTGATTTATAGGATTCCGTTAAATCTACATATTTACCGACCATAGCAACATTAATTTCCGCTTCGGGAAACTCCATCGCACTGACCACATTTTTCCAATCGCTTAAATCAGCTTCGGGTAAATGCAGATTAAATTTTTCGGTGACAATACGGTCGAGCTTTTGGGCATGTAACCACAAAGGCACTTTATAAATATTGTCCATATCCATGACTGAAATAACGGCTCGCTCTTCAACATTGGTGAATAGAGCAATTTTGCGCTTTTCATTTTCCGGCATCAGTTTTTCGCTACGACATAATAAAATGTCGGGCTGAATACCAATAGAGCGCAATTCTTTAACCGAATGTTGGGTAGGCTTGGTTTTTAATTCACCTGCGGCGGCAACATAGGGTAATAGGGTGAGGTGAATATAGAGTGCATTACTTCTGCCCTCTTCCACCCCCATTTGACGAATTGCCTCCATAAAAGGGAGTGACTCAATATCGCCTACCGTACCCCCCACTTCAACCAGAGCAATATCGTAGCCTTCCGCGCCTGCCCGCACTGAGCGTTTGATTTCATCGGTGATGTGGGGAATGACTTGCACGGTTGCGCCCAAATACTCACCGCGTCGCTCTTTTTGAATCACATTTTCGTAAATGCGCCCAGAGGTGAAGTTGTTCTTTTGGGTGGCTTTAAAGCCGACAAAACGCTCGTAGTGTCCGAGGTCGAGATCGGTTTCTGCACCGTCTTCGGTGACGAATACTTCGCCGTGTTGGAAGGGACTCATCGTGCCCGGATCGACGTTGATGTAGGGGTCAAGTTTCATCATGGTGATTTTAAGACCACGAGCTTCGAGGATTGCGCCGAGTGAGGCGGCAGCAATGCCTTTCCCCAACGAGGAAACAACACCGCCGGTAATAAAGATATAACGTGCCATAGAAAAACAGTGCGCCTATTGATGATGCAATGCGGGCGGATACTAGCACAGACGGACGGCTTGCTAAAGTAAAAATCAGGTCATAAGGTGATTGGGATTCAGAGCGGGCTTGATGCTGGATTTTCAATAGGTACTTGAGATGAAAGTAGCAAATTTTATGATTAAAGGTAGGTTTTTAGGCATAATATCAAGTATTCCTCTGTTGGTTTGGTGTCGGTTATGTCAGAACTTGCTCTAAGGTTGATTCGAAAAGCTAAAGAAAAGCGTTTAACCAGTTTAGATTTGGGCAATTGTGGTTTGACAGAGTTGCCTGATGAGCTATTTGAGTTGACTTGGTTAGAAACTCTGATACTAAGTAATGAGCATTGGTTTTGGAATGATGAGCGGAAGCTTTGGAGCCAACAAAAAAGTCTTAACCATAATGTGCCTAATAGATTTTTTCGTATAGACCCAAAAGTAAAATACTTATATGAGCTTAAAAAACTTATAATATGTGGTTCTCTACATGATCCTTGGTCTATATCTGAGATAAGTTTTCTTAAATTTTTAGTTAATCTAGAGTATCTTGACATTAGCTGTAATGCAATAATAGATTTAAAACCACTAACCAGCTTATATAATTTAAGATTTTTGTACTTAAGCCGAAACATAATAACTGACATAAGTCAAATTAAAGACTTAAAAAAACTAGAAACTCTTGATCTTGGTTTAAATCGCATAAGCAATATTGAGTCAATTTCTACATTAAATTATCTCGAAAATCTTTTTATAAGCCAAAATAAGATTTTCGATATCAGCTCACTTAAAACACTAAATTTTTTAAAAAACCTCTCCCTAAACAAAAACCTCATTAGTAACATTGAACCGATTACCTCTTTAGAAAATTTAGAAAGCATATCACTATCAAACAATGTCATAACCAATATAAGTCCTTTAATAAATAACGGGTTACTTAAATTTGAAATAAAACTTTATGGAAATTACAAATCAAAGCCGCAATCCAAAACTATTTATCTTGGCAATAATCCAATCAAAAATCCTCCTATAAATATTGTAGAGCTTGGTAATACAGCTATTCTTAATTATTTTAAAGATTTAGAGCACCAAGGCGAGAAAAAAATTAATGAGGCTAAGCTTATCATTATAGGTGAGCCGGGTGCTGGTAAAACCAGCCTAATGAAAAAGCTAATTAATCTAAGGTACTCAGTTCCTACTGAAGAGGATTCAACTTTAGGTATAAAAATTGAAGAAGACTGGCAATTCCGACACCCTCAAAAAGAGAACATTAATTTTTCTACTAACATATGGGATTTTGGTGGTCAACAAATCCAATATATGACTCACCAATTCTTTTTAACCCCTAGCGCTGTGTATGTACTTGTCTCAGCCAATGATCGCAAAGAAACCACAGCAAACTTCCCTTACTGGTTTAAGATAATTCATTTGCTCGGCGAGGAAAACGGCGTTCACAGTCCTATCCTAGTAGTACAAAACGATAAAAACGGACAGTTTATTAACCAATTTAACGAAACCTATTACCGTGAACGCTATCCCGAACTGAGCATTACTACTCGTCCTGTTGACCTAAAAAACGATGATGATTTCAAAGTACTTCGCAATGAAATTCAAAAACTACTCACCAGCTTACCGCATGTAAATGAGCCACGCCCTGCCAAGTGGGAACCCATCCGTCATGACCTAAGAGAACTGGCTAAAACCAAAAATCATATTAGCTTTGATGAATACGCGGCTATTTGCAAAAAACATGAAGTGACCGATTTTGATAGCCAAAAACTACTCAGTTACTATTTACATCGTTTAGGTAGCCTACTGCATTTTGCTGATGACACAAACTTATTTGATTTTATTATTTTAAATCCACAATGGGCAGTCGATGCAGTCTATAGCGTCTTAAATGATAATAGTATTGCTAAAAATTACGGGTATTTTACCTATGCCAAGTTAGAGTCTATTTGGAAAGAAAAATATAATGCCACTGAGCGCAATAAACTCCTGACTCTGATGAAAAAGGATAACTTTGAAATCTGCTACCAAGTAGAGTGCAAAGAAAATACCTATATAGCACCTCAATTACTCAACGAGCATCGTCCCAAATATAACTGGAATGATAAAGACTCCTTAAAATTCCGCTTTCAATATCAGTTCATGCCTGAAGGTATTATTACGCGCTTAATAGTACGTCTCAATGATAAGCTAGATAAATTCATAGATGAAAGTGGTAATACTTGTGATGTAGTTTGGCGTAAAGGGATGGTATTGAATCATGATAGCTGTCGTGCTCAAATTATTGAAGAAGAGAACAATCGTGATGGTTTGAAAACGATTGATATAGCTGTTACAGGTAATACTAATAAGCGTAAGTACTTATTACATTTAATCCGTACTGAAGTGGAAAGCTTACATAAAAAATGGTTTAGAAACATTGCCGTAGAGCAAATGATTCCCTGTATTTGCGCCTATTGTACTAATGCGCCTGCTAAAGATCGTCACTATTTTAAATTCAGTGTTTTACAACGCGCTCAAGAAAAACACAAAAAAACGGTAGAATGTGAAAAAGAATTTTTAGATGTGCCAGTATTAGCATTACTAGAGGGTATCTTTGAAAAAACTGAAATTAACAATATGCAAGGAGGAGAAAGATTTATGACTCAAGTATCACATCACTATCACGGTAACGCTACCGTACATAATGGCGATAATCATCAATCGGGTAATACAGTAACTGCTGGAGAAAACTCAATGGTAGCTATTGGGCACAACATTACCCAAAAGCTTAACTCTGATAATACCACTACTACTATTACCACCGATCAACGCAAAATCATTGGGCAAATCATTGAAGAAGTACTTAAAAATAAAGGCACAATGAGCGATGATGATCTTGAGGTTATTATAGATGCACGCAGAGTACTTCGCGCCGATGAAAAACAATCAACTCCCGAAACTCAAGGTAAATTAGCCCGCTTTTGGAGTGCTCTACAAGCTAATACCGATTTTGCTAATAATGTATTAGGGGTAGCAGGCGCATTAGGTGCTTCAACGGCTATTACGGGCTATTTGCCTTTCATAGTAGAAAGCGTAAAAAGCATCTTTTAACTCCTAGCCTCAACACTTATAGTATACTTAGACCCTTCAATGCTTAGAGAGTACACGCATGTTTTCAGTCGAAAATACAATAAGTCGTGAGCAATACCTACTCCAAGAATCTCAAAGTACTCAGCGTCATGAGTACTTTCAGGGACAAATCACCGCAATGGCAGGTGGCACATTTAACCATGCTCAAGTAGCAGGTAACGCCTACTCACTACTACGCCAAAAACTCATGGGCAAATCTTGTCACCCTATGAATAGCGACATGCGTGTCCACACACCCTCAGGGTTAGATACCTATCCTGATATTTCGGTTTATTGTGGCAAACCAGAGCTGGGCGACAACAACACAACCCTATTAAACCCCAGCATGATTATTGAAGTACTTTCACCTAGCACTCGTGACTATGATCGTGGTGGCAAATTTGCACATTATCGTTCCTTGCCTCCACTACAAGACTATATCTTGATCGACCCCGAACAAATCATGGTCGAACATTTTCATAAAATCAGCCGCGATGAGTGGCATTTTTACATTCATACTCAAGCCAGCAACACCCTAAAGCTCGAAGCATTAAACATTGAGCTGTCGATAGCTGAGCTTTATCACGGAGTACTTGCCTAAAAATAGCTATATCCATCCATTAACCCTACAATCTCCGCTCTCTAACATCCTCAAACCACCATGACCCAGAGCATTATTTACCCCTATCAACCACTCATTGACCATCAAGCTGCACTCCGCACTTGTAGACAGTGCCCCCAAATGATCCCGCCCGTCATTACCTGTAACCCGGTACTCACCCCTATTCTTATGATCGGGCAAGCGCCGGGGATTCGTGAGGGGGATTTTCAGCGTCCGTTTGCTTGGACGGCGGGTAAGACTTTGTTTAAATGGTTTGCAGCATGTGGGATTACAGAAGACCCATTTCGTGAGCGGGTGTATATGGCAGCGGTGTGTCGTTGTTTTCCGGGGAAGCACCCTAAAGGTGGTGATCGAGTACCGAATCAGGAAGAAATCGCTAATTGCTCGCGCTGGCTTAATGCTGAACTGGACATACTACAACCTGAACTCATCATTTTGGTGGGTAAATTAGCAATTAATCAGTATTTGCCCATTAAACGTTTAGAGGAAGCTGTTGGGCTTATCCACCGTAAAACGCTTCAAGGACGCGAGGTCGATTTACTACCACTCCCGCATCCGTCGGGCTTATCCACTTGGATACATAGCGATACGGGTAAAACACTACTCAAAGCCGCTCTGCAAGCCTTATGTGAGCATCCTACTTGGCAAGATATGCTACAAACGCTTTAGCTATGAGTTAAAGCACGCCGAATCATAGCCTCAGTATCGGGATTAGCATTTTCATACTTTAACTCTAATTCGGCATGCTGATTTTTAAATACTCTAAACACTTCATCTGCAAATGCCTGACCAATAGATTCAACACCCTCAAAATCAAAAATAACTACTTTAAAACGTTCTATACGTGAAAGGACTCGCTTAGCTTGAGATCGAGATATAAGCTCCTCATTACCGTATTGGGCTAATCGAACCGGTACTACGGTTTTAACAAATCTATAATCACCATCATCAGAAGTATAAAAATCAAATATTTCTTTGGTAGTGCGCTGAGTATTATGATGCAACTTCATACCTACTAAAGTACCCGAAACACCTAATGTACTTTCTACGATCCAATCTTCTATTTTATCATGCTCATGCGAAAAAATGATGTCATTAGAATCAATTATGAACTGATCAAATATGCGCGAAGAGAAAAATATTCCCTCACCAGAATGATTAGCAGGGTCTGTAGTTAATTTGCCTTTAGATAACTCCAACACTGCATGGCGCTCATCCTCAAGATCCATAGCTTTTTGAATTTTTCTAAAAATCCCTTCACCTTGATCATAAATGCTGATCCAAGAATAAGCCGCATTAGAAACTAATTTTATAAAAACCACTGAGCTATTGGAGTGATCAATCGCATTATTTAGCATTTCCGTAAAACCATAGTGCCAAATACTTTGCACATTTTTAGCTAAGTTAAAACGAGCAAAGCGAGGCAATATATCATTGCGCCACACTCGATCCTCATCCAAACCTTGCAAATCATAAGTCTGTTGCCATTGATCAAGCACTTTGAGCTTATAGGCCTTATTGCGAGTCGCTCCACTCACCTCCAATAACTCTTGTTTAACCAACTCTTGCAAATGGCGATTGACCGCTTGACGTGAAATATCGAACTGTTGCGCGGTGAGATGGGATAAGTCATTGGGGTGATTAGCAACGTTTTCAATAATAAACTGACGAATCTCTGCGGTCTTAGCACGCGTATTATTGATTAACTCATTCATAGGTTAACATCCTTTTGTCAACTTTTATATCAATAATTGTCAACTAGAATAAATGTTATTGTCAACAAAACCTTGGAAATTCTTTTAATGCTTATCAAAGCCTGCTGACTTAGGGCTTCTAATCCCTCTTACTGATGACTTTGCCTTTAGTGGTTCAAATGAAATGCTAACTTTTGACATCACCGTGAATTATTCACCTTTTAAACGCTGCTTAGATCACCGTTTTAGGGAACTTATCGGAGTACTTTAACACTGTAGTCAGTTAAAAAAGTTCCGAAAAACATTGAATTAATGCGAGGTGATTCAAATGAAAAGCGTAGTGATTGGTTTATTAGGTGTTGCTCTCATCTTAGGCATGAGTGAAGTGAACGCTAGACGTTTACCCCCTGATCTGATTGATGGCAAACTCATTGTTAAGCAAAAAATTAAGTTTCCCATCCCCCCTGTGTGCTTAAGTTGTCCACCTTTTGATCGCGCCAACATTAAAGACAAAGTAATCGATCCTAAAATTATCAATCCTAAATTGGATCAAGTGCGAGCACCTGGGCGCTAAGGGACTCGTTTCAACAATGGGCTAGCTAAACTCCTCCTAGCTAGTCTATTGCAGTTGTTCTAGTAAAAAACATTATTATCTACCCTCATACATATCACTAGAGCTAAAAAATATCAGCTCAGCCAACCTCAATTTACTGAGCTAACCTAGCAAATTTAAAAAGCTACCCGCATTTATGCTATATACACTCATAGACTTTCTGCTCATGTGCCTATTAATGATTAATCCAACTAGGAGAAACCTGATGAGTGCTCTAGTCGCTATTGCTTTTAAGGATGAAAAAAGCGCATTTGAATTGCGTGAAAAACTGGTCAGCATGCAAAAAGAATATCTCATTGATTTAGAAGATGCTGTAGTGGTCACTAAAAATGCCGATGGTAAGGTGAAATTACATCAAGCGGTGAATTTAACTGCTGCGGGTGCGGTGAGCGGCAGCTTTTGGGGTATGCTGATTGGCATGTTATTCCTCAACCCTATACTAGGTGCAGCCGTTGGTGCGGGTGCAGGTGCATTATCCGGTGCGCTCAGTGACATTGGTATTAATGACAACTTTATGAAAGAGTTAGGCTCTTCTATCGCTCAGGGTGGCTCGGTATTGTTTGTCTTAGTACGTTCTGCCACCACGGACAAGGTATTAGAGGGCATCAAAGGTTTTGGTGGCACAGTTCTGAAAACCTCACTGACTAAAGATCAAGAAGATCAATTACGTGAAGTGCTAGCCGCCCCGGGAGTCAAAGAAGAAATGGAGCAAGCACAAACGGTATCACTAGATAAGCCCGCCACTGATAACACCAGCACACCCGCAACCTTCACTCCTTAACCCTGTATAGGAACAAGAACGGTATTGATAATGCCGTTCTTTAATTCCATTTGTGACGGTTAATGATCTTTTTGGCTCAATTCTTTATTACGAGTTTGATCTTGTTGTTTAAGCTTTAAATGCAGTGCGGCTTTAGCCAACATATAAGCACTCACTGGAGCGGTAATAAATAAAAACACGGTAATTAATACCTCATGCACACTAATCTCACCTACTTTCAGTGAAAAATACAAAGCCGACGCCACTAAAATCGCTCCTGTCCCTAAGGTAGACGCTTTCGTCGGACCATGCAAACGCATAAAAAAATCGGGTAATTTCACTAAAGACAATGAGCCTAAAAAGGTAAATCCCGCACCGATAATAATTAATAACGACACAATAATTTCAACTAAATCTGGCATGGGTATTACTCCATAATATCGCCGCGTAATAAATACTTGCTCAAAGCTAAAGTGCCGACAAATCCCATCACTGCAATTAATAACGCAGCTTCAAAATATAAGGGCGAACCTTGTAATAGACCGAATAAAATAATGAGAGCAATCGCATTAATATATAAAGTATCGAGTGCTAAGATACGGTCAGGCAAATCAGGACCTATTAAAAGCCGTACTAAACTAAATACACAAGCCAAACTGACCAAGGTAAAACTAATGATGAGAGCAACACTTAGCATGGCTTAAGTACCTCTAGTAAGGGTTTTTGATAACGCTCGTGCATCGTTTGTAACGCTGCTTGAGTATCCTCAACATGCAAAGAATGAATCAGTAAGCGGCGTTTATCAGCAGAAAGACTACAAGAGACTGTTCCGGGTGTCAGTGAAATGGTACTAGCGAGAATGCTAATGGCGACTGGAGAAGTCAGCTCTACCTCTAATTCCATAAAAGCAGGTTTAAGTTGTTGATTACTCCCTATGACCCAACGTGCTACTAATAAATTAGCAGTAATAATATCATATAACACTATCCCCAAAAACTTTATAAATAACCAAGGCTTATTAATACACACCCGATCTGGCCAAAAACTTGCTGTGATAATAGGTAAAATAACACTTAATAGTGTCCCTAATACGATATGCCCCATGGAAAAATCATTATTTAATAACAGCCATATAATAATAAGGACTACTGACAGTATAGGATGCGGGAATAACTTACTGAGCATTATTGAACTCCCTGCATAGGATTAGCCAATACGGCTTGGATATAAGCCTTAATATCTAATAATTGTTGCGCAGTTTGCAGCATAAACTCAGTAATGGGATGAGCCAATAGCACTAATAAAGGGCTAGCTAAGAGTAAAGCATAAATGGGTAATAGTGCCGTTTTTTGCAAAGGTATCTCGGCTCGATGATCATGCGCGGGGAGGCGATAAAATAACAAGGTTCCTGCACGCGCCATACTGACTAACATCATTAGCCCCGCACTTAACACCACCGCTAAAATCCACCCTTGCCATGGATGAGTAAGGGCTGATTTTAGAATCATCGCTTTACCCAAAAACCCTGAGAGCGGCGGCAACCCCACCATCGCTACCACTAAAGCAAAATAAACGATACCTAAATACTTCGCCCCCACCATTAAAGGAGCATTCTCTAAACGATCCCCCATACTGCCTCGACCTATTGCAATCAAATCAGCTAGTAAAAAGAATGCCGCTGCTAATAAGGTGGAGTGGATTAAATAAAATAATAATGCTGCTAATGAATGGGGCGTATTAATCCCTAGTGCTATTAATAAAGTGGCGACTGAGGCTAACACCACATAGGCTACTTGACGGCGTAAATGAGTGGCTGCAATAACTCCTAAAGCCGCTAAGACTAACGTAATTAATCCCGCCCCTAATACCCAAGGTTGATAGAAATGAGCTAACTCATTGGCCTCTGAACCAAACATTGTGCCATGTACACGAATAATCGAATAAATCCCTACTTTGGTCATAATGGCAAATAAGGCCGCTACGGGCGCGGACGTACTGGCATAAGTCGCAGGTAACCACATATAAAGTGGAAACATCGCCGCCTTTAGTCCAAACACCACTAATAGCGCAAACCCTGCTGTCATAATTAAACCATGACGCTCTACTGGGGCTTGGGCAATTTTTAGTGCTAAATCGGCTAAATTTAGCGTACCTAAGGAGCCGTAAATAGCGCCCAAGGCAAATAAAAATAATATTGATCCTACTAAATTAATGACGACATAATGCAAACCGGCCTGAATACGCTCTTTACCCAAACCATGCAACATTAAACCGTAAGAAGCTAACAGTAATACTTCAAAAAAGACAAATAGATTAAACACATCTCCGGTTAGAAATGCGCCATTTAATCCAAATAATTGAATTTGAAACAACACATGGAAATGTAGCCCTTGCTTATCAATATCTCGTACTAGGGCATAACTCATAGCGATTAAAGCTAATACAGCGGTGAGTAACACCATGAGCGCGGCGAATTGATCGAGTACTAAGACAATGCCAAAAGGTGCTGGCCAATTACCTAAGTAATACACATAGCGCTCGCCACTTGAAGCTATGATAAATACACCTAGAGCTATAACCACCAAACCACTTAATAAACCTAGGGACAATACTCGCTGCCACGGTAAGCCGCCTTTACGTGCCAAGAGCTGTAATAAACCACCTACTAAAGGAAATAAGACTGTCCAAATCGGCAGATGATTCATGGTTTGGACTCCTGATTAGCAGCAGTATGCTCTTTAGTTACACGCTCGCTAGTAGAATTATTTACTTCTTTGTCTGCCTGCTCAGACTCCTGAATCTCTGCACTACTGGGCAAATAAGCCTTACCATCAATATGATCCGTGCCCAAGGTATCGCGTGCTCTTAACGCCAGCACAATCAAAAAGGCTGTCATACCAAATGAAATGACAATCGCCGTTAGCACTAAGGCTTGGGGTAGAGGATCTGTATAAGTATCAATCTTTTCGCTCAGTATGGGAGGTATCCCAATCTTTAAACTCCCCATAGCGAATAAAAATACATTTACCGCATAAGAGAGAAAGGTCAAACCTACTACAACCGGAAAAGTGCTCGGTCTTAAGATCAGATACACGCCACAAGACACCATCACACCAATACTTAAGGCAATTAACAATTCAATGCTCATGCTTTGCCTCCTTGAGTGGACTGTAAATCGCCCGTATGCTCAGTCTCGATATAATTTAAGCGCCCCAATTGCACTAAAATCATAACCGTCGCCCCCACTACCACTAAAAATACGCCCGTATCAAACGCCATAGCACTCGCTATTTCAAACTTACCTACAATAGGCCAATTTAAATAAGTGAAGGTTGAAGTGAGGAAGGGATAATCAAATAACCATGCGGCTAAACCTGTCACGGTAGCAAACCCAATCCCTAAAGCTAAGACGCTGTGCATATCAAAGCGAATACGCTCCGCTGTCCAGACAATTCCATTAGCGAGGTTTTGTAACACAATGGCTAAAGCGGCAATTAATCCTGCAATAAATCCCCCGCCGGGCAAATTATGTCCGCGTAAGAAGATAAAAATAGCCACCATCAGCATCATCGGAAACATAATGCGTGCTTGCACTTGTAAAATCAGTGGATGTGATTCCCGATTCCACGGAATACTTTCGGCATTGCGTTTAGGTGCATAAAGCTTAATGTCCTGTAACAGCGCCACAATGCCTAAACCCGCGAGCGCTAACACCACAATTTCACCCAAAGTATCAAAGCCACGGAAGTCGACTAAAATCACATTAACCACATTCGTTCCGCCTCCTTGGATTTTACTATTAGCCAAAAAGTAGGCAGAAATCGGTTGTAGATCACGCGTTAATACCGCTAAGGTCAATAAAGCAGCCGCAAAGCCTGCTCCAATCGCCCAAGCAATATCTTGATAATGGCGCTTATTAGAACTAAACATACGGGTATATTGTGGCAAGAAATATAACGCCAGCATCAGCAATACTACCGTCACAATTTCAACTGAGAGTTGAGTTAAAGCTAGGTCAGGTGCGGAAAACTTAGCAAAGCCTAATGACACTACTAATCCCACCACGCCTAACATCACTAATGACACTAAACGGTAGCGGTGCATCAACACAGTGAGCAGACTGCTTAAAATGAGTCCCGCAATAGCAATGAAGGTTACACCATCAACTGGCATTAGTTCGCGCGTACCGAACAAGGTTTTTCCCTCAAAGCCTACTAGCCCCGCCAATAATGTCGCCCCTAGAAACCAAACCAACATATTACGCAAAGTACCGCGATCTAAACGTCGAGTAATGCTTTGTGCCGTATAAATCAATCTATCTAATATCGCTTGATAAACGATCCGCGCATCCCAATGCGCCAAACCCTGCTCATACCACGCAAATAAAGGCTTACGCACCAAATAAACGGCAATACCCCCACCTAATGCAATAATACTCATCATTAAGGGCGCATTGAAACCATGCCAAATCGCTAAACTATAATCGGGAGGCGGGGCTTGTAACGTACCTGCTACCATCACATACAACAGCTCAGCCACGGTATAGGCTGGAAAAACGCCTACTGCAATACAGGCCAATACCAGTAGCACTACTGGTATTTTCATATAGCGCGGTGGCTCATGCGGTTTTTTAGGTAGATCAATCGGTTCGCCATTAAAAAACACATCATGAATAAAACGGGTGGAGTAAGCCACTGAAAACACTCCAGCGAAGGTTGCCAATACTGGAATAACCCACGCTAAAGGCGAAATCGCCGATACCGTTAGCGTTTGATCAAAAAACATTTCCTTACTCAAAAAGCCATTAAGTAATGGCACACCAGCCATAGCCGCCGAGGCAATAATAGCCAGCACGCCGACATAGGGCATATATTTCATCAAGCCATTGACCCGACGCATATCGCGCGTACCCGTTTCATGATCAACAATCCCCGCCACCATAAACAAGGAGGCTTTAAAGGTGGCATGATTAATAATATGAAACAGTGCCGCCACGGCTGCGAGTTGGGAGCCAATGCCTAGCAATAAAGTAATCAACCCTAAGTGGCTAATCGTCGAATAAGCGAGTAGCCCTTTAATATCGTGCTTAAATAAAGCGGTAAAAGCGCCCAATAATAAGGTCAACATCCCCGCCGTACCCACCAACCAATGCCATTCGGGCGTGCCGGAAAGGGCTGGAAAGAGACGCGCAAGGAGGAAAATACCGGCTTTAACCATCGTGGCAGAATGCAAATAAGCCGAGACTGGAGTGGGCGCTGCCATCGCATGCGGTAACCAAAAATGAAACGGGAATTGAGCCGATTTAGTAAAAGCACCTAATAAAATCAATACCAGCATCGGTACATACCAAGGGTGCGCCCGAATTACCTCACTAGAGGCGAGTACCTCAGTGAGATTAAAACTTCCCACCATATGCCCCAAGATTAACACGCCCCCTAACAGTGCTAATCCGCCCATGCCAGTAATTGTAAGTGCCATACGCGCCCCTTGACGCGCATCCGAACGGGTATACCAATAACTGATTAATAAGAAAGAGCTTAATGAAGTTAGCTCCCAAAAAATCACTAATTGCAGCAGATTTTCTGATAGCACAATACCCAGCATAGACCCCATAAAGCTGAGCAAATAGGCAAAAAAGCGCCCCATAGCATCTTGAGGAGCTAGGTAGTAACGCGCATAGATAATGACTAAAAGCCCTATGACCAGTATCAATAAGGCAAACATTAGCCCCAACCCATCCAAGCGAAAAGCAAACTCTAGACCAAGGCTAGGAATCCACTCCCAACGTTGGATTAAAGTCTGTCCCTCAAAGGGCAAATGCAAGGCAGGAACTAATAAAACAAAAGCACTAATAGTAATGAAAGCGGCTGTCCATGCTGCGGCGAGACGATTAAATCGTGCTGCCATAGCGGCTAACAATGCTCCCAAAAAAGGCAGCAATACTACGATTGGCAAGTTAAAGGCTAATAATGTCATAGGCTCGCCACGGTTGTTTAAGTCTGGATTACCGCATTATAGACAGAGCTAAATGACGATTTATAGTTCTCTAACACTTTTCAGTTTAATTTACTTAAGTAGCTAGCTAAAAGTAATCGTGTGTTTCTGTAGCAGTCTTGGCGGCAAGGATGCCGCCTTGAAGCGTAGACGGACGTATTTATAGCGTCTGCGGAGGAAATGCAGGATTACTTTGGCTCAAGTACTTAGTTCATAAAGCAATGGGTGCATCTAACCTTGCTCAAAAGCATTAGAGTACTTTCCTCCTACTAACGACTGGTTTATGTTAGCCCCTCTGACTGAAAAGGGATTGGTTTAACTATGCGCATCCTGCATATTCGCTTTAAGAATCTAAATTCACTGGTGGGAGAATGGTCGATAGATCTCACCCAACCCGACTATTTATCGGATGGCTTATTTGCGATAACGGGCCCTACGGGAGCGGGTAAAAGTACTATTTTAGATGCGATTTGTTTAGGGCTATATGGTTGCACACCGCGCTTAGGGCGCATTACCAAAAGTGCTAATGACATTATGTCGCGCCATACCGGAGAGTGCTTTGCCCAAATTACCTTTGAAACCCAGCATGGGCAATTTGAAAGCACATGGAGTCAACATCGCGCTCGCAAAAAAGCCGAAGGTGAGCTACAAAATCCACAGCATAAATTGATCAGTATTACCCAAAAACAAACCTTGGCGGAGAAACTCTTAGAGGTCAGTCGTGAAATTGAAGTGGTCACAGGTTTGGATTTTGAGCGCTTTACCCGCTCGATTTTATTAGCCCAAGGCAGTTTTGCAGCGTTTTTACAAGCCAGTGCGGATGAACGCGCACCTATTCTAGAGCAAATTACGGGCACTCAGATTTATAGTGAAATTTCGATCAAGGTACACGAGCGTTCTACGCAAGAACGTAAACAACTCACGCAATTACAAGCCGAACTCAAAAGTCTACGCCTACTTGATCAGCAAGAAGAACAACATCTGCGCGAGCAATTAGCTCAGTGCCACACACAAGCGCATGACTTAAGCCATCAGATCAAAACCACTGAAGCGGCATTGCATTGGCGTCAACATCTAGCTCAACTAGAGCAGGAGTTGGAGCAAGTAGCACAAAATAGGCAGCAATTAAACGCTCAACAACTCGCTTTTGAGCCAGAGCAAAAACGTTTACAGCAAGCTTTACAAGCGTTGGAGTTAGCGGGTGATTATCAACCTTTACTCTTGATGCGTAAGCAGTCTAATGAGCTAAGCCAACAGCAAAGCCACTTGGAACAACAAATTCCTCACGCTGAAATGCACTTACAACAGGCACAAGCAGCACTGGCACTAGCCCAACAAACGTGGCAACAAGCTAAAGATGAGTCAGCCCGCCAGCGACCGTTATTGAATCAAGTACGAACAATAGATTTTAAACTAGCTCATCAACATATTCAGTTACAGCAGTTGCAAACTACCTTAGTGACTCATAAAACTAAGCAATTAAGCCTTACTCAAGAGCATAATGACGTAGTGCAGCAGTTGAGTACTCAACAATTACTATTAGCACAAGTACTAAATTACTTGCACACTCATGTGGCTGATGCAGCCTTAGTCAGTGAGTTTGCGGGCTGGCAACAACGCTTTAAACACTTACGGCAATTAAAACAGGCGCTCCATCAACAGCAAAAGGACTCTGCCACTCTACAAGACCAGCAACAGCACTTAGCCCAGACCTATGAACAGGTTCACCAAGCATGGAATCAAAGTACTCAACAGGTGGCTGAACTGCATAGTGAGCTACAACATAATGAGCAATGCTTGAACCAACATTTACAAGGCAAAACCATCAATGAGTGGCGTAATACAGCAGCTAGTATCAAGGAACGCTTACAGTACTTAGAGCAAGCACAGGCGACCCTAACTAAAAATACTGAATTAGCACAGCTCTTAAGCGCGTTGCAGCACACTACCCATCAGACACAAACTCAATTTGAACAACACACTCAAGCCTTAGCACTCAAGCAAGCGCAGCACGAAACTTTAGAGCTAACAGTTCATAGTCTCACTGAGCGGCAATTATTTGAGGAAAAGATTCAATCCTTAGAACAGCATCGTCACGCGTTAGAGGATAATCAGCCCTGCCCTTTATGTGGTGCATTAGAACACCCGTTTGCGCGGGGTAATTTACCGCTGCAATCCGATACCGCCAAGGAACTCAAGCGTGCTAAACAAGCGGTTACACAAAGTAACAAAGCACTACAAACCTTGCAGCAAGACATTACACACTTACAAACCACACTAGCCACTCAAGCCGAGCGCACTCAAACCTATCAAACCCAACTCAGTACTCAAGCCCAAGCGTTAAATCAATTAATGCAACACTTGAATCTAGCTAATGCTGATCTCAGCATGGAGTCCTTAGCTGCCTTGCGACAAACTACTCATAACCATTATCAAGACACTCAAGTACTGATTGAGACGATTGAAAAGGTAGAGCAAGCCCTGAAAGTAATCCACAGTCAACTTGCTACGGCACAAACCACTCTACAAGCCAATAACGATCAACAGCAACAAGCTCATTTTGCTTTACAACACACTAGACAAGCCTTGCAGCAAGTAGAGAATCAATGTCTGGAATCAACCCAGCAGCTCCAGCAGGAGTGGGCAGAAGTGCAAGCATTACTCCTACCCTTTAGCATGGAAAAATTGCACTTAGATCACTTAGACACCCTAGAACAAACCCTCAATACACGGCGCAATGCTTGGCTGCAACACTCTGAACAGCAATTACAGGTCAATCGCTCAGTGCAGGACTTGACCCAACAACAAGCGGCACTCACGGAACGCTTACAAGGGTTAGCTAGCGAAATTGCCGTATTAACCACTGAGCTTAGCACTCAAGACTCTGACTACCATGCACTGCATCGGCAACGCTTTGTTCTAGTCGGTGATGCTTCAGTGGAGGCGCTTGAGCAACAACTCACTCAAGCACGGGAACACGCAGAAGCACAAGTGCAACAGCAACAAGAGCGTGCTCAATTAGCCCAAGGCGCTTTAACTACGCTACAAGTACAATGGGAGACATTGCAACACGATAAAACTAATACTCATGCCAAGCTAACCGTATTAGAACAACATTTTATTGAGCGCTTGCAACAGAGTGCTTTTAGCTCCGAAACGGAGTATCAAGCCGCCGCATTACCTGAAACAGAGCGTCAGCGCTTACATCAGCAAGCCCAAGCATTACATCTAGAGGCAGCCGAATTAGCCACTAAAGAACAAGATAAAAAACTACAATGGGTGGCATTACAGGCTAAACAACTTAGCGACTCTTCAGCAGCAGCCTTACAAGACCAATGCACGACATTGCAAACTCAACAGGTTGAAGTGTTGCAAACTATAGGTGCATTACAACAACAATTAGCAGCGCATCAAAAAATCAAAGTCGAGCAAGCTAAACAATTAGCCGCGATTGAATTGCAGCGCCAAGCCTCCGAACGTTGGGAGCAGTTGACCCAACTGATTGGCTCTAGTGATGGCAAAAAATACCGTAACTTTGCCCAAGGTCTAACCTTTGAAATCATGATTCATCACGCTAATCGACAATTACGTAAAATGAGCGAACGCTATTTATTAGTACGCAACGCCACGCAACCGTTGGAGCTGAATGTATTAGATACCTATCAAGCGGGAGAAATTCGCTCGACCCGTAATTTATCCGGCGGGGAAAGCTTTTTAGTCAGTTTAGCTTTAGCGCTAGGACTGTCACATATGGCGAGTCAAAATGTACGAGTGGATTCCTTATTTTTAGATGAAGGTTTTGGCACACTGGATCAAGAAGCCTTAGAAACAGCACTCGAAACCTTATCTAATCTACAACAAGAGGGGAAATTAATTGGTATTATTTCCCACGTACAAGCACTGCAAGAGCGTATTAGTACCCAGATTCGAGTGCTCCCACAAACGGGGGGGCGCAGCAAATTAATAGGGGTGGGCTGCCAATTATTGGCTTGAACTTAAACTTAAAATCAAATTCAGCCCAAACCGCTGGTTCACTCTGTCTCGCTGCACTGCATATATTGTGACATACATTGCCCCATACATTGCATCGCTTGCATTAATTCAGGGGGTGGAGCCATTAGATTGTCCGAGTTTTCCATTTGCTCACCAAGGGCTTGAATTTTTTTCATTCCATCACAACTGCAATCACAACTCAGTATTTGAGGATTAGCCGTCATATTACTACCCTCATCATTAGCACTGTCCTCATTATCTTTATTAGTAGGAGCGGGAAATAAACTTGGCATCATAGTCGATATGGTACTGTATAAATTATCACGATAAACCTTCATACCCTCGGTATCAATGCTGCTAAACGTTTGCTTCATATCATATAGCCAACCGAAAGGTTTAATAATTTCACCAGAAAAAGAATCTATTTTTTTACAGCCTATTACCATACCTTGACGATCACGAATTAAATTACCCCAACGACATACCGTACCACTTAATTTTACCTGCAATAAGCGACTACTATATTCTATGACTTCAACTGTACCGTTACTGGGAATAGCATTAGGACTTTTAGGCACGGGCCAAGGAAATAAAATATCTTCCACCCCACTATCCCCTAATATGCCCGACGCCATACCTTTAAAATTGCCTTTTGCACCAAAAGGCACACCCGCTGGCAATACTGAGAGATGAAACGACGCTTTAGTTGCTAGCTCATCGCCTTCACTCGGCAGCTCTACCTGCTCTAAACTAAACTGAGTAATGGTTTCAAATAAGGTATTTTGCATCATACCTTGTACATTAGCGATTTGAGGCATCAGAAAAAAGGATTGAGATAAACCCTCACTACTACCGAATATATTCATAAAGCTATCCGTACTTTTTTCTCCACCCTGCATAGGTGTTGCACCTAACCCATCCTTATTTTGAGCAGCATGGTTTAGTACGGCTCCTTGAGCTTTTTTGACAGGCGCTTTACCGGTTGCGGTGCTTTGTAAAGTACTGATTTCCAAACCAAACTCTAAATTAACTATTTGAGTATTACGTGAGCTATGTACTTTATCAGTGGGGTCCTTGGGGCTATGTACTACTATAATACGATTAGTATAAGTACCTGCGTTATTGTCTTGTTGATGCGTGAGCCATGTTTTAGGGTGCAAACCATCCGTCTTTTGCTTACCTGTAAAAGGTTTCTCTAAACAAGTGCCTTGTGGATAGGCATTTAAAGCATCATAACAATTAAATAAATCTTTAAAGGGCATACCTACCACTTTAGAGCCTAATTTCGCGGTTGCTAGATGAATATTATCCAAATTTTGAGTCGACTTATCCTGAGCTATAATCTTTACTGCACTAAGTGAGTTAGGAGAAAGCCCTGTCACTTGTATATTGATGCATTGCCCACTCAAAGGCTCCATCTTAAGCTGTAAGGTTTGGGGATTTTTTTGTGGATCTAACTTTACTAAATGGCAACCTCTAAAAGTACGTGACAGCCACATACTTTCACCCAACTCTGGAAAGCGTTTCTCACCCCACAAACTATAAGCCGCTAGGAAATCAGGAAATAATAAATATAATCCACCTTTCGTATATTGAGTGATGGCTGACTCGGATTTTAAGTAGTTATTTAACCATTTTAGCGCATCTTCCTCTTTATTAAGCCAAGTGCTTTTTTGGTAGTAGCGAGCCGTATAACTATAATCGTCATTATAATAACGTTCCGCCAAATAGCGCCAAAATGAACTCACATAATAATCTTCAATATCCAAATGCTTAGGTGGAGTAACCATATTATTGGGATATTTTTTGACTCCATACCAACTTTTGCCATAACCCGTAGCTCCGGGCTTCCAATTAGGAAATTTATTCCGGGCTAGTTTTAAAGACAACGCATCGGCGGTTCCTTCCGTGATCCATTTATCTGTGCCACAAGGTTTGCCTTGACTGAGCGCATTACTTGCCTGTAATACATGCACGATTTCATGCGCTAACCAATGGTAAATCATCGGTTCCGCGCTCAATTGAAAATCCGCTCGATTGAGGCGCATAAAACTAACGCGGTATGGATCATAAACCCCATTCACACAGGCACTACTGGTATTGGCGGGGCTGTCTAAGTCGGTCATGTATAAGCGAATCACGGGTTTACCCTGTTTGCCTTTAACTACGGGTCCTAAATGCGGATAAGGGTAGGCAAAACCGAGCCTTTCGTAAGCTTGCAACATCTCAGTGGCATAACCTTCAATCAGCTTTTTACGGCTAGGCGTCAGGCAATTTGCCTCATCAGCCGCACTGTCTTCCTCCTCACCATAGTTACGCTCATAAAACTCATACGACCACGGGTCTAAAGAAGTGGTTGCACCCGCCTCTACCCCTTCCACAATACCAGAGACCACTTTGCTCCCTATGCTGGAATTAGCATCGGCAAAAGGTTTGCCACAAAATACTTCAAATTCACGCGTTTGCTCTGCCCAACTCAGTGAACTCAGTACCAATAATATGCACGCTAATAAATACTGCATGATTCTCACCGTGGGGCTTGGGCATTTTTAATAAGCTGGGCTAAGCGCGGCATAAAGGGTTCCAGTATTTGACGCTCCGCTGGTTTTAATACGTTACCCAGTGCTAGGCGATAGCTGAGTATTTGTGCTGTTTGGGTATCGGTGGAAGGAAGTTGATTGAGTTGCTCAATAGTGGCAGGTGCTGGGTTATTCTGTTGCGAAGTAAGCGCATCATAAGCATTGGCTAAGTGCTCCAAATCATGTTGCCACGCATCCACTACTAGGTCGAGTTCATAAGGGTAACCATAATCTTGGAGGCGCTTACTTAAAGCGGCTTGCCCCTGCATTGTATCGAGCTTTTGCGCTTGTTCCAGCCACTTGAGCCAATCCAGCATTAGGTTAGCCTCTTTTGCGAGGGAAGGCGTCTTAGGTAGTTGGCGCTGCTCTTGTTCAATACGGGTAATGAGTTTTTCTAGATTAGCGGCATTGAGTGGCTCGCGGTGCAGTTCAGCCCAATCGTGGGCGTAAACCATAGGTGCTAACAATAAAATTAACCATAAACCAACACGGCTCCACATCATAACTCACTCGCTTTAAGTATGAGATTTAGATCATACCGCGCTTAAGTGAGAATTCAATGAACCTGTCTTAGGTAGAATATAAAATAATCAATGGCTCAAGACACCCCTGAAGCCTTAATACTCGCCATTTTGTGTGACTTTAAGCAACGCCCGACTCAAGATGTGGTCAATTACATTGTGACTCGTTTAAAGCAATTATCGGGGGATGATGAGCAACGGTTTCGCAATTACTATGAAATGTTGGAAACTTTAGCGGATAATAGAGACCTACACGCTCAACTGTTGGAGGCAAAAAACATGCTAACTCACGTAGATTATAAACGCTTCTCAACTTATCAGTGGGGGCTAGAAGATGGTATTAATGAAGGAATGGCTAAGGCACGTACTGAGTTAGAATCGTTACTTAGTGAAAAAGATGAAGCGATTAAACTAGAACAGCAAAAATTGCAACAGGAAAAACAACGAGTTCACAATGCGGTTAAACAACTCATTGCTCTCAATGCCATGTCCTATCAAGCGATTGCTGATTTGTTTAAGCTCAGTATTGAGGAAGTAGAAGTGATTGCCCAAGACATCCAACAGACTACACACTAATCAGTAGACACCTTTTTATAAAAGAAAAAAGCCAGATCACTCCGACTTTTTTCTTTTTCAAAGCAACCAGATAGCACTACTCTGGGCGCATATGCGGGAATAGTATGACATCACGAATCGACGGCGCATCGGTAAATAACATTACCAAGCGATCAATTCCAATCCCCTCACCTGCGGTTGGCGGCATACCATATTCTAAGGCACGCACGAAATCGGCATCATAAAACATTGCTTCATCGTCCCCCGCCTCTTTCTCTCGTACTTGCTGCAAGAAACGCTCGGCTTGATCCTCGGCATCATTAAGCTCAGAGAAGCCATTGCCAATCTCGCGCCCACCAATATAGAACTCAAAGCGGTCGGTGACGAAAGGGTTATCATCTTTACAACGCGCCAACGGTGACACTTCAGCCGGATGTTCCATCACAAAGGTCGGCTGTTGCAATAAATGCTCAACAGTCTCCTCGAAAATCGCAATTTGCACCTTGCCTAAACCATCACTGTCTTTCGTGTGAATATGTTTGCGCTTAGCCACTTCACGCGCGGACTCAAGGTTATCAATCTGCTCCGCTGTGACATCAGAGTTATATTTTAAAATCGCATCGCGGATCGTAATACGCTCAAAGGGTTTAGCAAAATCAAATACTTGACCTTGATAGTGTACTTCGGTCGTACCTAATAAATCCTGCGCTAGCCCTTTAAATAGGCTCTCAGTCAAATCCATCATATCGTGATAGGTAGCATAGGCTTGGTAGAATTCAATCATAGTGAATTCTGGATTATGACGTACCGACACCCCTTCATTGCGGAAATTGCGGTTGATTTCAAACACGCGCTCAAAACCACCCACCACCAAACGCTTTAAATATAATTCTGGCGCAATACGCAAATACATCGCCATATCCAGCGCATTATGATGCGTCACGAAAGGTCTAGCCGCCGCGCCCCCCGGAATCACTTGCAGCATCGGGGTTTCGACTTCGAGATAGTCGCGCTGAGTAAAGAAGTTACGAATATAGCTAATGATTTTGGAGCGCATACGGAAGGTATTACGCGACTCATCATTCATAATTAGATCGAGATAACGTTGGCGATAACGTTGCTCTTGATCGGTTAAGCCGTGAAATTTTTCCGGTAATGAGCGCAGTGCTTTGGTGAGTAAGCGAATGCTTTGTACTTTAACGGATAACTCACCCGTTTTAGTTTTAAACAAAACACCCTCAGCACTAATAATATCGCCTAAATCCCAATGGGCGAAGTCATGAAACGCTTCTTCGCCCAAGGTATTTTGCTGCACATAGAGCTGAATCCGCCCAGAGGTATCGGATAAGGTAACAAAGCTCGCCTTACCCATCATGCGGCGCAGCATGATACGTCCCGCCACGCTCACTGGTATTATATTAGCTTCAAACCATTCTTTATCATGCTCACCGTATTGAGCCGCTAAATCAGCTGCTTTATGTTCACGTACTACCTGATTAGGAAAAGCATTGCCTTTAGCACGCAAGGCTTTTAGTTTTTCACGGCGCTGTGCCATGAGTTGATTATCATCATGATGGTCATTCGTGACGTGATTATTAGATTCACTCATTTCATTTAATCCGTTTTAGAGTCCGCTTTTGAGGCTAGCTTCAATAAAGCGATCAAGGTCGCCATCGAGCACGGCTTGAGTATTGGAGGTTTCGATACCTGTGCGTAGGTCTTTAATGCGCGATTGATCCAAGACATACGAGCGTATTTGACTACCCCAACCCACATCCGACTTGGTTTCTTCTAAGGCTTGCTTTTCAGCATTACGCTTCAGTAATTCCAGCTCATACAGCTTGGCGCGTAATTGCTTCATCGCGGTGTCTTTGTTTTGATGCTGAGAGCGCCCATTTTGACATTGCACCACAGTATTAGTGGGTAGATGCGTAATACGCACGGCTGATTCAGTACGGTTAACGTGCTGACCACCTGCACCCGAGGCACGATACACATCAATACGCAAATCGGCTGGATTAATATCAATTTCGATATTGTCATCAATCTCAGGCGACACAAATACACCTGCAAAGGAGGTATGACGCGCTCCGGCTGAGCTAAACGGTGATTTACGCACTAAGCGATGCACACCCGTTTCGGTTCTAAGCCAACCAAAAGCATATTCACCTTCAAAACTAATCGTGGCACTTTTAATCCCCGCCACATCGCCCGGAGATACCTCGATCAGCTCAGTTTTGAAGCCTTTTGCTTCACCCCAACGTAGATACATACGCAACAACATTTCAGCCCAATCTTGCGCTTCTGTGCCACCCGCACCGGATTGAATATCAAGGAAGGCATTATTGGGGTCTAGTTCACCGGAGAACATACGCTGAAACTCAAGTTTTTCGACTTGGGCTTGAAGACCATCTAGCTCAGTCACCACAACCTCGACCGTGCCTTCGTCTTGTTCAGCCTCCGCCATTTCGAGCAATTCATTAGCATCACTCAAGGCAGTAGTCATTTTATTAATACCACCCACGATATTATCTAAGACTACCCGCTCTTTACCTAAGGCTTGAGCACGTTCAGGATCATTCCAAACACTAGGCTCCTCTAACTCGCGGCTGACCTCTTCTAGACGCTCTGACTTTACCTCAAAGTCAAAGATACCCCCTCAGCGCCTCAATACGCTCTTGTAGGTCTTTGATACGACTATAAATCGGATTTAATTCCATGCTGGTTCACACTTTATTCATTACTAAAGAAGTGGGGGATAATACCAACCTATGATCAAAACTGTAACCCATTTTAATCGCTTGATGTCGGAGGCTTTAGGCAACCCTACCATTAGTCAACTTTGGGTTAATTAAATGGTTTGGCTAAGGTATTTCCCCACTTACTCTGTTAGAATAAAGCTCATATAGTCAATTTATAATAATTCTAATCATGTTATGACCTTGCCAAGTCACTTTGACCCTATCCAACGCTATAACCCCGTTATAGTGAACTCTGCCATTGTGCTTATTCAACTCACTGGCTTAGTTTTAAAATCAATCGATTATATAACGGTGAGCTGGTTAACTTTATTCCTAACCAGTGGTTTAAGTGTCCTTATGATGTGGTTTTTAACTCAGCTCTTTTACCAAGGGCGCACTGCTTGGCCGAAATGGGATCAGCAATTTTCTCATTTACCCTCTATTGCCATTAGCTCACAAATCATCATGTGGTTTCACTTAGCGCCCTCATTAATTAATGCTATTGCTTTACTGTGGTTTCTAGCTCGCGTGGCGGTCAATGGGCGTTTGTCTATTGCATGGACTTGTGTTTATTCGACCCTTCTGATGCTAGATTATGCGCTTAATGTACAAGGCACATGGGCTAGTCATCCATCCACTTATCTCGCGGACATCAGCTTTATGGTGGTATTTGTGAGCTTAAATCTGTACTTGGGGGTTTTTTCCCAATTAGAGGCTAAACGCGATGCACTGAATCTCACTAATCAGGCAAAGCTTTTAGAAAATCAACGCCTCATGGCGATGACCAATGCTGAATTAGAGCGCTTATCGTTTCAAGACCCTTTGACCGAGCTTTATAATCGACGTGGCTTCGAGAAATACAGTTATCCTCGCCCGCTGGATTTAGCCATTTTGATGATCGATATTGATGATTTCAAACTTTATAATGACTTTTTTGGTCATCCGGCGGGGGATCAGTGTATTTATACGGTTGCTCAAATTCTAAAACGCTTTGATACACCTAATGCGCTGATTGCCCGCTATGGAGGCGAGGAATTTATTATGGCACTGCGTGGTTATAATGAGGCGCAAAGTTTAGAAATCGCAGAGCGCATTCGTACTGTTATCCAACAAGCCGCTATTCCCCACCCCTGTGCTCGTGCGGCTCAGGTAGTCACCGTGAGTATTGGTATAGCCTGTTCTCATCATGCTTCTGAGTCACTCACTCCGGTGATTAAGCGTTCTGATATGGCGCTTTATGCAGCCAAACAAGCGGGGCGTAATTGTACTCGCCTCTTTCAAGCAGGCATTACCGAAACCTATGTAGCTCCTGCTCCCGTTAATTGAGTCTGGCATTATAGTAGCCTTATTTAGAGCCACCTTATTAAACTTGCTTTTTAATGATGCTAAAAAAGACTTAAACGCTATCCGCCACACTAATGCCCAAAGTGCAGCAACATAGGGGCTATAAGTAATTGTCTAAAAAACATAAAACCCGCTTTTTTGACTACTCGGTTAAGGATAAATAATCGAGTGGTCTAAAAACTACCCTGCTATCTTTAGACTCCCCTAATCTAATAAAAAAGCTTAAAATAATTTTTACTATCGAGGGACGGAATAATCATAGTATTGAGTATTCTATTTTATCTTTTATTTTTTAAGAACTGATCAATTATGCCAATAATTTCAAACACCCCTAGTAAAGTGGTTGGACGGATTAGAAAATTTAATGAAGCGAAAATATTGCAGGCCGCAGAATTAGAGTTTGCGGAGCATGGTTATAAAGGTGCGAGCATTAATAATATTGCGCAACGGGCTAAGCTGGCGAAGGCTAATATTCATTATTATTTTGGTAGTAAGCAAGAACTCTATCTAAAGGTGCTAGAAACTACACTCAAGCTCTGGGATCAAACTTTAAATGATTTCAAACCCGAAGACGATCCCGCTTTAGTGCTTAGCACTTATATTCGACAAAAAATCACTTTTGCCCAATCCAATCCTTTCGCATCACGCATTTTTGCTAAGGAGATTCTCAGTGGTGCTCCAGAACTCAAAGCGTATCTTAACAAGGATTACTATGAATGGTTTCAAGGGCGCGTAGCTGTAATTGAGTCATGGATTGCACAAGGTAAAATCTTACCCATTAATCCCACTCACCTGATCTTTTTATTATGGTCATCGACTCAGCACTATGCTGATTTTGAAACGCAAATTTTAGCGGCACAAGGAAAGCGCAAACTTACCCAAAAAGACTATGATACGGCTAGCCAAACGTTAACTGAGGTTATTTTAAGAGGCTGTGGTTTAACTATACCGAGGCTTTAGATGATTAGCGGTGGATAAAAGAGAGTAGTACTGACACTACTCTCTTATAAGCTTATATACGCTTAGGCTTAGAGACGCTCAAATATAGCAGCAATACCCTGACCGCCACCAATGCACATGGTGACTAGAGCATATTTACCATTCACACGTTGTAATTCGTATAGGGCTTTAGTTGCAATGAATGCACCTGAACAACCGACGGGATGGCCTAGCGCAATGGCGCCTCCATTAGGATTAGTTTTGGCTGGATCTAAGCCTAAAGCACGCGATACTGCAATAGCTTGAGCAGCAAAGGCTTCGTTAGATTCAATCACATCCATTTGATCGAGGCTCAAGCCCGCTTTTTTGAGTGCGGCTTGAGTGGCTGGAATAGGACCTTCACCCATAATATGGTTAGGTACACCCGCAACGGCATAAGACACCAAGCGAGCCATCGGTTTGTGACCTGCTTTCTCTGCTACATCGGCGGCGGCTAATACAAAGAAGGCTGCACCATCATTGATACCAGACGCATTACCTGCGGTTACTGTGCCGTCTTTTTTGAAGGCAGGACGCATTTTAGCCAGTGATTCCATCGTGGTATCAGCACGACCGTGCTCGTCTTGAGCAAAAGTCACTTCGCCTTTTTTGGTTTTCTTCACAATTGGAACGATTTGTGACACAAAACGACCATCAGCAATCGCTGCTGCTGCGCGACGTTGTGATTCAACTGCAAAGGCGTCTTGCTCTTCACGAGTAATATTCCATTTTGCCGCTAAATTTTCAGCCGTAATCCCCATGTGGCCCGCGCCAAACGGATCGGTGAGTACCGCAACCATCGCATCAAATGCAGTAGTATCCCCCATACGTGCACCTGAACGTAAAGCAGGTAACATATACGCACCGCGTGACATAACTTCTACACCGCCGCCCACGCCATAGTCAGTGTCGCCTAACATAATATTTTGTGCACTGGTCACAATCGCTTGTAAGCCAGAAGAACACAGACGATTCAATTGCATAGCAACCGAATCCATAGGAAGCCCTGCATTAATAGACGCTACACGCGATACATAAGCATAACGGCTATCAGTAGGAATGCACGTACCTACAGTGACATAATTGATCTGTTGCGGATCAACGCCAGAACGTGCAACGGCTTCTTTCATCACGATTCCACCTAAATCGGCTGGCTCCATATCGGATAAAGACCCACCGAAAGCACCAATCGCTGAACGAACCGCACTAAGCACAACAACATCTCTGCTCATGTAACACTCCTCTAGTTAAAACGTTAGCAAAATTAAGATAGCTAAGGGTAAAGTCAAACCAGCGGAATAACAACTGTTCTGCTCAGTTTTTTATAAGGATTTTAGGAAAATGTCGACAGCCTTGGCTTTTAACTACTTACTTGATCTAAGCGTTCACTATCACGTCCTTGACTAAATTGGGGTAGTTGATCACTAATTACTGACCAATTCGCTTTAGAACCTACATAGATATGAGCATCGGGTAATAGATCTGCTAAAGGTGTGTCTAAAGTACCCAATGTGACTTCTACAAAACCCGTCTCTTGAGCAGGAGCAAACGTTAAGCTACTCCCACAATGTCGACAAAAACGTCTGATAGTGCCATTAGGTGCTTGATAGGCTTGTAGTTCAAGCTCCCCTTGTAGCCACTTAAAATCGGCTTGTGGCACGGAGGCAAAGGTGGCAAAAGCAGCACCGTGAAACTTACGGCACATAGAGCAATGACAATGTGCCATTTTAGGGCTTATGCTACGAGCTTCATAACGTACTGCTCCACATAAACACCCACCCACGTAAACCTTAGTCATCACGACGCTCCTTTTACTATCGCGCCATTATCAGTACATACGCGGTTGTGGCGTACTCGATTGCATAAACCATTGGCTAACCGAAGTACCTAACTGCTCACCGATCTTATCTAAGAAATCTTTTTCTGAAGTAAAATTCACCATAGTCGGCGCTTTTACCACTTCACGTGCTACATAGCGCTCATCCCCTAGCTCATCGATTAAGCCTAGCTCTTTAGCGCCCTCACCTGTCCAAATTAAACCCGTAAACAGATCAGGATTATCTTTTAAACGTTTGCCGCGCCCCTCTTTGACGACATTAATAAATTGCTGATGCGTCATATTAAGCAAGGTTTTCACATGCTCCACTTCTTTGGGGTTTTCTGGCAAAAAGGGATCTAACATGCCCTTATTTTCCCCTGCGGTGATGAGGCGGCGCTCAACACCCAATTTATTCATCGCCTCCACAAAGCCAAAGTTATCCATACGCACCCCGATGGAACCCACGAGGCTGGCTTTATCCGCATAAATCTTGTCGGCGGCGACCGCGATGTAATACCCACCAGAGGCACAAATATCAGACACTACGGCATAGACTGGAATATCTTCGTGTAAAGTTCTCAAGCGGCGAATTTCATCATTAATTTGTCCCGCCTGCACCGGACTGCCCCCCGGACTATTGATGCGCAGTAATACGGCTTTGGTTTTTGGGTTAGCAAAGGCTTTACGTAAGGAAGGAATCACAAGGTCAGCGCTCGCATCCGCCTCATCCATAATCACACCTTTAATATCGACTACGGCGGTGATTTCCGAGGCAGTGATAGAGTCATCACTATTCGTACCAAGTAGGCCCATTATAAAAATGGCTCCTATTATTAATAAGTAACCCCAAAACAGTAACTTAAAGAAGATACCCCAACGGCGAGCACGGCGCTGCTCCTTGAGTCCTTCCAGAGCAATGGTTTTAAGTGCTTCAATAGCATTAGCATTGTTTTCATTATCCATACTGGCAAACTTAATCCTGTGTTAGTTGTGGTTAACAAGTTAGCATAAACGCGCTTTTAGCACCCTATTGTACCTGACCCCCGATGCTACTCTACCCCCCATACTTAAATAATATTTAGCTAAGGTGCTCGTGATAAACAAGCTATTTGTATTAGCAAGGGTTAGTCCCTAAACTAGGGCATACCTCAAAAGTCATTAGTATTAAGCATGAATACCACCCACTCGGTAACCTTAGCCATTCAAAGAGAAATCAAGACCTTAATGGATCGTGTAATGGAAAGGGTTTTACAATCTGACCCCTTCATCAAAGAACAACATCACGCTCAAAAACCATTGTATGCAGCACTGGTTCCCGATGAAATCTTCAAAGGCTCACATTTTGAACGCCGTTTTGTTACGCCATTTGGAGGAGTATGGGAAAAATTAGCTCAAGTAGTAGCGAATGAAGTGCATGGTGAATGTGTATTGGGAAAAACTGTCAATGGTACTATCGCCGCTGAGCGCTTACGTCGTATCCAAGAAGTACTTAATAATTTAGAGCACTCTACGTCTAAACAAGCTAAAGCAACTCCTAATTGGCAAGAAGAATTAACTTATATTAAAAAGGGAAAAGGTAGCCTTATTCCTGTCTCAGTAGTTTGTGATATTTATATACATAATATAAAAAATAATGAGTGCTATGCTTTTGAACTAAAAGCTCCTTTACCTAATAGCGACCAAACCAAAGTCAGTAAAGAAAAGCTATTTAAATTATTAGCTATGAATGAAACACCTATTACTAATGCTTATTATGCCTTACCTTATAACCCTTATGGTCAAAATAAAGCAGATTATAAATGGTCTTTTCCTAGACGTTGGTTTGATATGTGTAATGATCCGTGCGTCTTAATAGGTGATGAATTTTGGGATTTTATAGGTGGCGAAGGTACGTATAAGGCATTCATTAAAGAGGTTAATGAGCTTGGTCTTATTTATCGTGAGAAAATTTATCGAGAATACTTAGGCATAGAACCTCCAGCCGATAGCACTTTCAATTATCGATTACAGTGAATTAAGATAAAAACCATGCATATAGAAAAAAAATCAACCTTTTCATTTATCGATTTATTCGCTGGGATAGGTGGCTTTAGGCTCGCCCTTGATCATCTAGGCGGACACTGTATCCATTTTAGTGAAATTGATAATGAAGCTATTCAAACTTATTGTAGCAACTTTAATGAGAGTCCTAGTTTAAATCTTCACGATATTACTCAAATTAAACAACTCCCTAGCGTTGATCTGCTCACCGCTGGAGTCCCTTGTCAAAGTTGGTCTATTGCTGGAAAAAATCTAGGTTTTGATGATGATCGAGGTCAACTATGGAATGATACCTTATATTTACTGCATCAATCTCAACCAAAAGCCTTTATCTTTGAAAATGTTAAAGGGCTAGCTGACCCACGCAATCACACTGCCTTAGATTATATTTTAAAGCGTATTCAACAAGCAGGCTATTTTGCTAAGTATTTTGTTATTAATTCATCCGACTATGGAGTACCACAAGATCGAGTAAGGGTTTATATTGTGGGCTTCAAAGAAAAGCAATATTCTGATAGATTTCAACTACTTAAGCCCTATAAAAATCAACTGAAATTAATCGATGTTTTACAAGAAGATGTCAAATATACTATCCCGTATAAGCAAAATCAGGCGTCTATAGCCTTGGATTTATTTGGTCAACCTATAGAAAATAAACGTCGTTATCGTAAAACCCAAGGCATGAATGACTTCTTTTTATTTAACGATATTCGCAATGGTCCTACGACTATTCACTCATGGGATCTATTACCCACTACCGAACGTCAAAAAAATATTTGCTTACTGATATTAAAAAACCGTCGTAAAAGCACTTATGGCAAGCTTGATGGCAACCCTATGTCATTGGCTCATTTACAAGCACTCGATCACTCTATTACGCAGCAAGAACTCGATAGCCTAGTAGAAATAGGTATCCTAAAAACTCTAAACTACACTTATCAAGTTCAGCTAAAAAGCCAATCTGCCTTAGACGCTGTAGAGCTACTTATTCTAAATCATGCTGAACACAATCTGATTAGCCTAGATAATCTAAAAAACAGCCCCACACTTAAAAAAATACGCTCACAACTCGACGCTCTTTTAAATGGATTAGTGAGTAAAGCCATTTTAACCCCCTATGAAAAACGCTATGAGTTTAAATATACTAAAATTAGCACGGGTATTGAGGGAGTGAACCGAGTTTTTTTACCTAAATCAGAAGCATTTCCCACCTTAGTAGCAAGTGATACTAATGATTTTATTGCTTTGCAAGATATTGAAGCGGATACAGAGGAAGAGTATAAAAAGCTTTTTTTACAAGAAATTTTCCATAAGAAACAATTTAGAAAAATCTCTAAGCAAGAGGCTTGTTTAATTCAAGGCTTTCCAAAGGATTTTATCTTACCCGAAACCCGTAGCCGCTGGATGAAACTGATTGGGAATAGTGTTTCAGTGCCGGTAATCCAAATGCTCGCCCAAGCTATGCTTAATACCGGTTTTTTGGAATATGAGCAAAACACTAAACGCTGTGCCGCCTAAGCTTTTGCCTCACGGAAGTAATCACTATCATGGCTAATGACCCACGCCTTATTCTCACTGTTACCGAATTGAATAATGAAGTGAACCAACTGCTTAAACAAGCATTGCCTACTCTTTGGGTAGAGGGTGAAATTTCTAATTTAGTGCGGGCTAGTTCGGGGCATTATTATTTTAGTCTGAAAGATGAAAAGGCTCAGTTACGTTGCGCTTTATTTAAGGGGCGCTCGCTCAGCTTTAAACCAGAAAATGGTCAACAAGTGTTGGCTTTAGGCAGTGTAGGACTCTACGAGCCGCGTGGTGATTATCAGTTTGTGGTGAGCCAATTAGAAATGGCGGGTGTGGGGGCATTACAAATTCAATTTGAAGCGCTTAAACGGCGTTTAAATGAAGAAGGTTTATTTGCCTCGGAGCATAAAAAGGCCTTGCCATTAATCCCGAAAACGATTGGGGTGATTACCTCACCTACTGGCGCGGCGATTCGAGATATTTTGCAAGTATTGCGCCGTCGTTGCCCTCAAATTCCTATTTTTATTTATCCGGTATTAGTGCAGGGTTCATTAGCCGCTGAACAAATCGTGAGAGCGCTTGCTCAAGCTAATCATGATCAGCGTTGCGAGGTACTCATACTGGCACGCGGTGGAGGGTCGCTTGAGGATTTATGGCCGTTTAATGAGGAAACTGTTGCGCGTGCTATTGATAACAGCGTTATTCCTATAGTCACGGGGATTGGGCATGAGATTGATTTTACTATTGCCGATTTTGTCGCAGATCGCCGCGCCCCTACGCCTTCTGCTGCTGCGGAATTAGTGGGACCTGAAACTGCTGTCTGGTTTAATACGGTGCAGCAATGGCAGACGCGCCTTAATCGCAGTATGACGCGCTTATTACAGGCTCAAGTTCAAGCGCTGCACCAACTCCATAAACGCCTAGCCCCACAAAATCCTTTGAATCAGTTGCAGCAAAAAGCGCAACGCCTTGATGAGCTAGAGCAACGGTTAGCTGCTAATTTAGTGCGTTTAGTCGAGCGCAAAGGATTAGCGTTTAACGCTTTACACCAGCGTCTTAGGGCGCAATCCCCTACGCAAGCTATGGATCATGCTCAGGAACAGGTGGCGCAATTACACCAGCAACTTCAGCGCCGTATGGTGCGTTATTTAGAGCAGCAACGCGCTCAACTGCAAGTTTTAGCGGCTCAATTACAGGCTTTAAGTCCTTTGGGTACGGTGGCGCGGGGGTATGCGCTGGTTTGGACGGTGGATCAGAGGTTGGTGCGCAGTGTTGCACAAGTCAAAGCGGCGGATAGGATTGAGGTTATGGTGGCGGATGGGCAGATTAGTTGTGAGGTGATGGAGGTGAAGGAGTCTTTTAGCTGAGAATAGCAGATGAATGATGACTTAATGTTGATGAGTGGTTATAATGGTGGGGTTTCAAGCTCTTTAACAATGTGATTTAGGTGATTTGCTGAAATTTTTACCACCCTAGCTTTTTTGGAGGTAAAATTTCCGCTAAGGGTCTTTGCAAGTCATTGATTCTAAAGCCTCGCCAGACACGAAGGGTTTAAACGATTGCCCTGTTTAAAAGGGATTAAGACCTTGGCTTTCGCCTCCTGAATAACAATCTGACGATGTTTAAACGATTGCCCTGTTTAAAAGGGATTAAGACCATTTACCCAATCAAGATACGATTGCCATTCTGTTTAAACGATTGCCCTGTTTAAAAGGGATTAAGACGCACTAATTCCTTTCTCTTTTAAAAATGAACAAGTTTAAACGATTGCCCTGTTTAAAAGGGATTAAGACTCTTCTTGATATTCTGAATACCAACGGTTTGTACGGTTTAAACGATTGCCCTGTTTAAAAGGGATTAAGACCTTGGCTTTCGCCTCCTGAATAACAATCTGACGATGTTTAAACGATTGCCCTGTTTAAAAGGGATTAAGACCATTTACCCAATCAAGATACGATTGCCATTCTGTTTAAACGATTGCCCTGTTTAAAAGGGATTAAGACGCACTAATTCCTTTCTCTTTTAAAAATGAACAAGTTTAAACGATTGCCCTGTTTAAAAGGGATTAAGACTCTTCTTGATATTCTGAATACCAACGGTTTGTACGGTTTAAACGATTGCCCTGTTTAAAAGGGATTAAGACTAAGCATTTTGCGAATTACTGCACACGTAGCCGTTTAAACGATTGCCCTGTTTAAAAGGGATTAAGACGGATTCCTTTTAGTTGGTTTGTAAAAAATATGTTGTTTAAACGATTGCCCTGTTTAAAAGGGATTAAGACAGGTGTGTATCCGCCGTTATACATAGGTTGGATGTTTAAACGATTGCCCTGTTTAAAAGGGATTAAGACTAAGCATTTTGCGAATTACTGCACACGTAGCCGTTTAAACGATTGCCCTGTTTAAAAGGGATTAAGACAGCGTCGTAAGCGGTGAATGGATGTAAGTCATCGTTTAAACGATTGCCCTGTTTAAAAGGGATTAAGACAACAGTTATGTTTCAGGTTTAGTTCTAATTTAACGTTTAAACGATTGCCCTGTTTAAAAGGGATTAAGACTCGAGGTCATTGAAAAGGTCATCAAATTCAGACGGTTTAAACGATTGCCCTGTTTAAAAGGGATTAAGACACTGTCATATAGACGTTATGTCACTGGCAACTACGTTTAAACGATTGCCCTGTTTAAAAGGGATTAAGACTGCTAATATTTTTTTAATTAACGGTAGCTAGTGAGTTTAAACGATTGCCCTGTTTAAAAGGGATTAAGACGTTCATAGTCATGCCACGCTTTGGCTTGACTATGAGTTTAAACGATTGCCCTGTTTAAAAGGGATTAAGACCTGACGTGTCAATGAAACGGATAAACCTGTCGGTTTAAACGATTGCCCTGTTTAAAAGGGATTAAGACTATTGTTTTTGTACAATGAATGAAAATTATCAATGTTTAAACGACTGCCCTGTTTAAAAGGGATTAAGACCCATTTCAAATCTCCTAATTAATAATGTTTGAACGTTTAAACGACTGCCCTGTTTAAAAGGGATTAAGACCTAAACGCCGCCTTTTTAATTCCGGCAACCTTTGTTTAAACGATTGCCCTGTTTAAAAGGGATTAAGACTAAACGCCATCACATGCGGATCAGCCGGGCATGGTTTAAACGATTGCCCTGTTTAAAAGGGATTAAGACAATCCTTCCACCTTTGGGTTTGCAGTCAGTGTTGTTTAAACGATTGCCCTGTTTAAAAGGGATTAAGACGCTGTCGCAATTGCTGATCAACAAATGTTTTGAGTTTAAACGATTGCCCTGTTTAAAAGGGATTAAGACTAATTTGAGAAAACAAGTCTACGTCTCCTGTGCCGTTTAAACGATTGCCCTGTTTAAAAGGGATTAAGACTAGCCTCTATATACAAGGTTTGTAGCACGGGATGTTTAAACGATTGCCCTGTTTAAAAGGGATTAAGACTACTGTAATTGAAATAGACGTGCTGCTGGGAAGTTTAAACGATTGCCCTGTTTAAAAGGGATTAAGACAGCTTGCCATAAACGTATAGCGGGTTTTGAGGCGTTTAAACGATTGCCCTGTTTAAAAGGGATTAAGACGCTTCTGGGGTGGCTCCATTATTAACTCTACGCACGTTTAAACGATTGCCCTGTTTAAAAGGGATTAAGACCATAATGAATTACGACAAAAAATGTCGTAATCGAGCTATAATAGCTTAATTACGACACTTTGAGTCTTGCTAGTGATGACACAAATCGACATTGCCGCACAAAATCGCGTGATCTTAGAACTACTTAAAACCAGCATTTCGGGGTTAACGCTCACACAACTACAACAACAACTTCCCTTTACACTGACTACCCGTACTCTACAACGTCGCCTAGAAAGCTTAGAAGCAGCTCAACAAATTGCACCACAAGGCAATAAACGTACTCGCTATTATAAAGCAGTCACTCCAGCCTCACACCCGAACCCCTTACCAGAACATGAGTACCTATTGCCACTTTCTGAGCAAGGCGAAGCTCTTAAGCAAACTATTCGCCAACCCCTTACCTTACGTCATCCAGTAGGCTATCAGCGCCGCTTTCTAGATCAGTACCGCCCCAATGAAACCTTTTATTTACCCGAAAACACTCGACACTATTTAAAACAAATCGGACAGACTCAGGTACTTGCCCAACCTGCGGGGACTTATGCGCGACAAGTCTTTAATCGTTTATTAGTAGATTTATCGTGGAATTCGAGTCGTTTAGAAGGTAATACCTATTCACTATTAGAAACCGAGCGCTTATTACAATTAGGGCAAAGTGCAGACGGAAAAAAACTATTTGAAACTCAAATGATTTTAAATCATAAAGCGGCGATTGAGTTTTTATTAGATAGTAATACGGAGCTAGGATTTAATCGCTATACTATTTTAAACTTACATGGTTTATTGTCAGAGAATTTATTAGCTGATCCTTTGGCTTGTGGGCGTTTACGTTTTATTCCAGTAGGCATTGGACAAACTACGTATTTACCTTTAGAAGTACCTCAATTAATCGAAGAGTGTTTTAATCAAATCCTTGATACAGCGCATGTCATTCAAGATCCTTTTGAGCAAGCATTTTTTGCGATGGTGCATTTACCCTATTTACAACCTTTTGAGGATGTAAATAAACGAGTGTCTCGTTTAGCTGCCAATATTCCTTTGATTCGAGAAAACCTAGCCCCGTTGTCTTTTATTGATGTACCAGAGCGAGCTTATATTGATGCGATTCTGGCGGTATATGAATTAAATCGGGTGGAGTTATTGCGCGATGTGTTTGTGTGGGCGTATCAGCGTTCTAGTGCTCGCTATGCAGCCGTGCGGCAGAGTTTAGGTGAGCCTGATCCGTTTCAAATGAAATATCGAGATTTGATTAAGCAAACGGTGCAATATGTAGTGATTGAGCAATGGAATAAAGAGCAAGCCACAAAATATGTACAAGAAGTGGCTCGGAATCAACTGAGTAATGGTGAGCAACGGCGTTTTGTTGAGCTGGTTGAGATGGAGTTAATGAGTTTGCACGAGGGAAATATTGCACGGTATCGGTTACGCCCTTCGGAGTATCAGGCGTGGAAAGTAGGTTTTGTTTGAGTGCGGTAGCTTTTTGCTAAAGGCTAATTTAAACGATTGCCCTGTTTAAAAAGGATTAAGACGAGGAGCTTAATAGTTTCTCTTCACACCACTGACTCACTTGATAATAGGGTAACACCTCAAAAGCACTACGCTGTTGCCCCTCCTGCCCACCATAAACCAATGTCAAATCCAATACCTTCTCCCCCAAAAGCTCTTTAACCTTCAAAACCCCATTCATCGCATCACTCGCCACCGTTTGAGCCGCTTTTATCTCCAGCAAATGCGCACCCAACCCCTGCTCCACCAATAAATCTACTTCATTCCCCGCTGCATCACGATAAAAATTCAAATAAGGCTTAGCCCCTGCATTATGCAAACTCTTTAATACCTCCAATACCACCAGATTCTCAAACAAATGCCCGCGTAAAGGATGCGTCGGCAAATGCTCTAAACGGGTAATCCCCATTAACCAAGCGGCTAAACCCACATCATAAAAATAAAGCTTAGGCGTCTTAATTAAACGCTTACTAATATTGACAAACCAAGGCGGCAGACGAAATAAAATAAAAGAGGCTTCTAATAAACTAATCCACTCCTGAATCGTTTGACTCGATGCCCCTACATCATTCGCCAAACTACTCATATTCAATAGTTGCCCAATACGTCCCGCACTCAGACGCACAAACTTTTCAAATAAGGGCAAATTACGTAATTGCATTAAATCGCGTAAATCACGCTGCACATAAGTTTCAAAATAGTCACCCAATACCATAGCTGGATCTAAATTATGATCATAAATGCGTGGATAGCCACCTTTGAACATTAATTCATCTGCGGAATAAGCTGGCAAAGTAGGCGCTATCTCAGCTATTGATAAAGGCAATAATTTTAATAAAGTAGTACGCCCCGCTAATGACTGGGTAATATGATGACTCAATTCAAACTGATGACTGCCCGTCAGAATAAACTGCCCCATTTGTGGTCTTTCATCCACCGCCACCTGAATCCATGACAATAACTCTGGCACACGCTGAATCTCATCAATCACGCACCCCGTTTCTGGCTTAAATTGCGCTAGAAAAGCTTTAGGGTCAGTACGCGCAAACTCACGCGTATCAGGGCGCTCTAAATTGGCATAAGGGCGCTCAGGAAAAGCTTGGCGGCATAAAGTGGTTTTGCCGGATTGACGTGGACCAGTCACGGTCACTACCGGATATTGAGTAGCCCGCTGCAAGAGAATAGGGAGAAGATGACGTTCAATCATAATGATTTATGCAAATTTCAAGTAGAACTTTATTTTTACATAAAGTGTATCAAAACACGAGCTTAGACTTTAATCTCACCCATTGCCCATGCCAAATTCGTCTGTGCCATTACTCAAAACCTCACTTTAACTATTCACCACTGCTAGTCACGTCGCCACCAAACCCGCTGCCGCTCCCGCTCCTCCCACACCACCAAAGGCACAGCACCATTCGGCACACTTACCCGCAACTCACCCCCACCCGCCGTATTAAAATAAACAATCCCGCGCTCCTCCAAACGCTTCAGCACCTCAGCATGCGGATGCTGATAGCGATTACGATAGCCACTACTAATCAAAGCAAGCTTAGGCTGCACCGCCTGCAAAAACTCCGCACTCGATGACGACTTACTGCCATGATGCCCCACCACCAACACCTCACTACCTAAACCCTTGCCCCAACGCCTGAGCATACGTTGCTCAGCTAACCCTTCAGCATCAGCCGCCAACAATACGCTGTGATGCGCATTCGATACCTTGAGCACACAAGACAAATCATTATTCCCCGTAGCAGTATCATCAGGCTCAGGCGATAACACCTCAAACCTTACCCCCTCCCAAACCCAATTAGCGCCCATATAACAGGACTCAGCCGGATGATGAGGGAATAGTTCCAGTGCATTAGTTTGCAAAACAGCCTTAGGGTATACCGCCAATACCGCTTCAGCCCCACCACTATGATCATTATCGGCATGAGTAATCAGTAACTTATCCAAGTGCTGCACCCCTTGAGCCTGTAACCACGGTACGACTACCAGCTTACCCAAATCAAACTCATCCAACCGCGCCCCCGTATCGACCACGAGGATATGGTGCTGGGTTTGAATCACTTGAGCAGAGCCTTGCCCCACATCCAACACACTTAAACGAAACTCGCCCCAATCTGGACGCGGAGGCTGATAGCTAAAGAGCGGAATGATTAAAATCAGCCCTAGCCCACGCCCCACCATCCCACGCGGCATAATGAGCAACAATACCCCTACCCCCGCACCGGCTAGCCAATACCACGGTGCTGCACTTAAAAATTGCGCCGCCCAAGGCAAAGCACTTAAATACTCCAGCAACTGCATTAAGTACTGCACAGCGATTTCTGCCATCAGCCACAAATAAACACCAATACTCCACCCCAGCGGATACAGCAGTAACCCCACCAATAGCAGCGGTACGACTAGCACCGTCACCAGCGGAACAGCGATCAAATTAGCTAGCGGTGACACCCACGACACCATGCCAAAAAACCCCGCTGTTAAAGGAATCATGCACAGCGCAATACCGATTTGCAGCCTAAGCCACAGCCAGCGCGAAGGTTGAGCCTCACGTTGCGCCAGTAATACTAATAATGTCACCGCCCCAAACGATAACCAAAACCCCGTAGTCAAAGGGGCGAGGGGATCAAACAGCAAGACCGCACTTAAAGCAGTCGCTAAGATCCTTGACCAAGGCAAACGCGTGCGCCGCGTAAGCAACCACACCACCACTAAGATCATGATCAAAGTGCGCTGAGTCGGAATATTAAACCCCGCCAATAAGCTATAACCTGTAGCAAACACTGCCCCCAATACGCCCGCTAATACTTGCGCCGGAATACGCTCCCACAGGCTCGGATACAACCAACCGATTAGCCACACCGGAACGAATCCCAGCCATGCGACCATTGCAATGTGTAGCCCCGAAATCGCTAATAGGTGAATGGTTCCGGTATTACGCAATAGCTCCCATTGCTCAGTATTGATATGCTCCTGATCGGCAATAGCTAAACCTTGCAATAAACCTAACACACTGGAGTCCGGCAAAGTATGCGCTAATGCTTCCTTAATACGAGCGCGAATCGCATCAATATTGAAAATCGAGGCAGTATCTAAACGCTGATTAAAATGACTGTCGCGTACATAGCCTGTGGCACTAATGCGTTCAGTCGCTAACCAACGCTCATAATCAAAACCATGTTGATTGATAAAACCCGTGGGACGCTTAGCGCGAATACGTAATTGCCAGACCTCACCCGCTTGCACGGCTAAGGTTTTCGTTTGATACCCAGTGAGTTTGATGCGCCCTAACTGATGCGTAGGTAGTTTGGTATTGACGGGTTTAGCAGTATATACGTCTAAGACAAAACGGGTACTGCGACCATCGAAAGCAGGTAGATCAATCACTTGCCCCACAACTTCAATATCTTGCCCCTCCCAACTGCTAGGAATACGTTGATCGAGTAGGTGATGAGCACTGAAAGCACTATAGCCAAAACCTATCAAAGCGGTGCTGAAGATGATCAAGAAGGATTGCAAGCGAGTTTGAATCAGGCTGTAAGCAAAACCACTTAAGCCTAGTAGTAGAAAGAAAATACTCCACCCCTTCAAGGGCAGAGTCGTTAAGAATAAGGCGCTTAGGCAGCCTATTAGTAAGCCCAAGGCTAAGCGCCGCATGGTTTAAATGCGCTTGAGTTCCCCGTCCATGAGGCGATACATCGTATCCATACGACTAGCAAGTTTCAGGTCATGGGTTACGATCACAAATGCCGTTTGCAATTGTTGATTTAAGCCTTGCATGAGTTCAAACACTTGTTCAGCGGTTTGCTGATCCAGATTACCCGTTGGCTCATCGGCGAGTACCGCTTTAGGGCGCGTCACCAATGCCCGTGCAATCGCTGCACGTTGACGCTCCCCACCAGAGAGTTGTGCAGGTTTATGATCTAAACGCTCGCCCAAACCCACATGTTTGAGTAAGGAACTGGCGGTATGGCTGGCACTTTTGACATCCACCCCGCGAATTAATAGCGGCATAGCCACATTTTCCAGTGCGGTAAACTCCGGCAATAGATGATGGAATTGATAGATAAACCCTAAGCCCTCATTGCGCAAATTACCGCGCTCTACATCGGAAAGCTGATCTAAGCGTTTGCCCAGTACCTCTACGTGACCAGAGCTAGGCAAATCTAAGCCACCTAAAATGTGCAGTAAGGTACTCTTACCACTCCCCGAACTGCCGACAATAGCAATGCGCTCACCTGCTTGCACTTCAAGATCCACCGAGCGTAAGACATGCACGTTTAAGCGCCCATCGGCAAACGATTTAGTGAGCTGACTACAGCGAATCACCACAGGATTATTATTCATAACGTAATGCCTCAGCGGGTTGAACTTTAGATGCACGCCACGCCGGATAAATCGTGGCTATTAAGGACAAAATAATCGATGCGCTAGTAATTAAAATCACATCACGCGGATTCACCCGCGACTCTAATTCACTAATAAAATACACATCACCGGAAATAAAATGCGTATCAAACAATACTTCTAACCAACCCACTATCGTACCTAAATTCATCGCTAATAATATGCCTAAACCCACTCCAATCGCTGTACCAATAATGCCAATTAAAGTCCCCTGCACCATAAAGACCTGCATAATTTTAGCGGGCGACATCCCTAAAGTACGTAAAATGGCAATATCGGATTCTTTATCAGTCACTACCATCACTAAAGTGGACACCAAATTAAAAGCAGCGACGGCAACAATCAGAAGCAAAATAATAAACATGACTGATTTTTGCATTTGAATCGCTTTAAAGAAATTCTCATTTTGGCGCGTCCAGTTATTTACCCACAAATCAGGATAATTTAGCCCCATCCGCGCCATAATTTCAGTATCTAAATTAGGTGCTTGATAGACATCATCGAGCTTTAAACGAATACCCGTGACACTGCTATCCATTTTAAAAATTTCTTGCGCATCGGCTTGATGAATATACACAAAAGCAGAATCGTAATTTTGCATATCAATGCGAAATATCGCGCCAATGGTAAAACGCTCTAAGCTCGGCAATTCTCCGGTTTCTAATGCATCCCCTGAAGGACTAATTAAGGTGACTTTATCACCAATATCAACTTTTAAATCTTCTGCCAGTTTTGAGCCAATCATAATATGATGACTGCCCGCTTTAAGCGTATCAGGGTCGCCTTTTTTAATATGCTTAAAGACATCGGCGACTTGTGACTCGTATTCTGGTAATACGCCCTGCAACATGACACCACGCGCCTCGTCGCCATGATTGAGCATCACAGGTTTTTCAATAAAGGGCGCGGCAGCTTTAACATGCTGAAAGCGTTTTACATCCTCTAGCATCGGTTGCCACTGATCGACCATTGCATCATTTTCGGATACCGTGACATGCGCGAGCATACCTAAAATGCGCTCCCGCATGGCCGACTCAAAACCATTCATCACTGAAAGCACAGTGATGAGCACTAATACCCCAATAGCAATTCCAATCATGGACGCTAGGGAAATAAAGGAAATGAAATTGCTTTTACGCCGTGACTGGGTATAACGCAGACCAATTGAAGCGACCAACGGCTGGAATAAATTACTCATAACGTAAAGACTCCGCTGGTTGAATCTTGGCAGCTCGCCGTGCCGGATAAATAGTGACTAATACCGAACAGATTAATGCCGCAATCGCAATTTTAATAACATCAGACCAATACATTTGCGAGGGTATTTCACTAATATAAAATAAATTGGGCGGAAAAATTTTAAAGCCAAAGGTATTTTCAATAAAGGGCACTATGCTTCCTACATTCAGCGCTAATAGCACACCCAACATCACTCCAAAAATAGTTCCCACTATACCAATAATACTGCCCTGCACCATAAAGATACGCATTACCTGATTAGGCGACATACCCAGCGTTTTTAATATGGCAATATCTGCCTGCTTATCATTCACCGCCATCATTAAAGAGGCGACTAGATTAAATAAAGCCACTCCTACCACTAGGAATAAAATTAAGGTCATAGCAATTTTTTCGGTTTTAACGGCGCGAAATATACTGCCATGCTCTTCCGTCCAGTCACGTACTTTAAACTCAGTACCTAATTGCGTTTCTAAGGACTGTTTAAGTGTGGGCGCATTAAAGAGATCACTGAGCTTCAAGCGAATACCGCTCACGCTATCCGGCATACGAAATAGGCGTTGTGAATCATCCAAATGAATAAAAGCGGTCAAACCGTCATATTCTTGCATTCCTACGCGATGAATACCGACTACGGTAAACCGCCTTACACGCGGCATAATCCCTGCTGGGGTCACTTGCACTTGGGGCACGATCACGGTCACTTTATCGCCTAACCCCACCCCTAAATTATTCGCCACCTCTACACCGAGCACGATACCGTACTCACGCGGCGCGAGTGCCTCCATACTGCCTTCTAAGAGGCGGAAATTGACCTCGCTGACTTCAGGCTGTTGCGCAGGATCAATGCCCTGAATAATGACACCGCGTAGGCGATTGCCATTAATCAGCATGACTTGTTTTTGCGTGTAGGGTGCGGCTCCGGCAATTTGTGGATTGGCTTTTAACGTTTGCAAGGTGCTTGACCAGTTACTGAGCTGATTATCAGCACCCGATACCGTGACGTGCGCCACTACTCCCAGAATGCGGTCACGCAGCTCCTTTTCAAAGCCGTTCATCACCGACAGGATAGTAATTAATACCATCACGCCCAACATAATACCCAGCATGGATGCAAAGGATATGAATGAAATAAAACGGTTACGCCGCCTTGAGTGGGTATAGCGTTGACCGATAAAAAGTTCTAATGGTTTAAACATGGATGGCACGATCACCCTGATACCGATTGGCTGCTGTGGTGTTTAAGTTAAACAATTGAGTTAATTGCAATCAGCGACCCCTTGTGAATTAGATCTATTCTAGTTAACAACGCTGTACAACTCATGACTGAGTACTGGGAGATACATCATGTTGGTGCTGCTACAGCGCTGTTCTTATGCTCTTATGGTTATGGCAGGTCTTAGTTTGACTGGTGTGCATGCTAATCCTGCGAGTGCTAAGACTATTACTCCCTCTCAAGCCACCCAACTCGCGGGTAAAGGTATGCAATGGGTCAAAGCCCATTATGGCGAGCCACCTTCGATTTGGTATTCAGAAGGTAAGGTCAAACCCCAATGGCCTAAAATAACGGTGTGGGATTATGGCACATTTGCCGTATTTTTCGAGCAAAAAACTGTATTACACACAGTAATTCGTTAAAGAGGGCTTAAACCCCCTAAAGAAATCCACATTCCCCCTTCATGAAGCACCGACTTAGGGTTTTATAAGAAGGTATAAATGATGTCCTGCTCAGCCATACCCTGAGCAATGAAACCATCTCTAATACCGTTATACTCAATAACGACTTTGCTTTACTCCAAGGTCATGTAAAGTAAATTTAAATAGTCTTTGAAACCTTTGTATCGACCAATTCTTTAAGACAAGAATCCTCTACTAAAAAGACATAAACAGGGATAAATGGTATAGTTTAGACCATCTCAAACTGCCATTGATTAGTCCTTAATGCAAAACCAGAAACCCAAAGTATTCATCAGTTATAGTCACGACTCATTAGATCATCGTGATTTTGTACGTCGTATTGCAGACCGCCTGTGCCAAGACGGTATCGATTGCAGAATCGATGATTATATTAATGGCTTCCCTCCTGAAGGTTGGCTACGTTGGATGGAAAACCAAATTGAAACGGCTAATTTTGTACTACTAATGTGCACAGAAAACTATTTAAGGCACTATCGAGGACTTGAGACTGAAGGTGGTAAGGGTGTCAATTTTGAAGGTTTAGTAATCTCGCAAATTTTATATGAACACTATTACAAAAATACGAAATTCATTCCTGTCCTTCCTGAACAGGGTGATCGGAACCATATACCTATTTCACTCAGACCCTACTCTAACTACTGTTTACCGAGCCAGTATGAAGATGTTTACCGAGTACTCACAGGGCAGGCTAAATATATACAGCCCAAATTAGGAGATATTCGGGAGCTAGGTAGTGAGTGCCCCATATTTATTGACCGCCTTCCAACTGTGGCAGGTGGATTCTTTGGGCGCAAGGAGGAATTGCAACTGCTCGATAATGCTCTTTTGGGTGATGGTACTCGTATTATGCAGTTTATTGCCGCAGGTGGAACCGGAAAAACCAAGCTTTTACGTCATTGGCTGAATAAACAGGATGCTGCAATTACTAATCGTATTATTTGGTCATTTTACTCTCAAGGCTCGGCAGAAGATAAACAGGTCTCAGCTAGTCCGTTCTTTGTAGATGCATTTAATGCTTTTGGTATCGATTATTCGCAATTCAAAACTGAAGAAGAAAAAGCGGATGCATTGGTTAAACTTCTGGTTGATAGCAAAACACTATTAGTATTAGATGGTCTAGAACCCCTGCAATATGTGGGTAAAGGTATTGATGGGCGGCTCAAAGATCGAGCCATTACCCGATTATTACAAAGGCTAGCTTCTCAACACTCTAGCCTTTGCATTATTACCACGCGTATTCAAGTATATGAACTTTTAGATCGTAATAATGTTGTTTCTATTAATCTACAAAATCTAACCGTAGAAGATAGTATTAGGCTATTGAAAGCAATTGGCGTTCGCGGTGGTCAAGCATATCAATCTGAGAATGATCAACTAAAGGATGCGGTGAAGGAATATCAATGCCATGCACTTGCTCTACACTTATTAGGTAACGCTTTATGTACTTATTACGATGGTGACATACTTAAACGTAATAAAATTGATGAATTAATAGGAGATTATAATGTTACTGAGCACCACGCTTTTAAGGTTATGGCTGCCTATGAAAAATGGCTAGAAAACACACCTGAATTGCAATTACTCTATTTATTAGGCTCATTTGATCACCCTGTTGAAATTGAAGTACTAGAGGTTTTATGGAAGGCACAGATTTTTAATCTTACTAAAGATATTCCACATAAAGCTTGGTTAAACGCCATTATTAATTTACGCGAACGACATCATTTATTGTCAATACACGAAGGCTATCTTAACCTAATTGACTGTCATCCTTTGATACGTCAATATTTTGGTAAACAATTGCAAAAAAAACAACCAGACGCTTGGAAAAAAACACATGAGAACCTCTATTTTTATTATAAAAACAAACTCTGTACACGACAAAACCACTAACTTATTGATTTAGCATGTTTGTCATGGAGATGGTGAAAGTCCACCGCTCCTATGTTTTACTCTCTAGTTACCACACAGGAGAGCAAAATGGATCTGAGCGATGGACTACGTGACAGTTTAAAAGCCCACTTGAGTTGGGGCAAGCCCCGTTTGGATTGTTTTGTGGGAATGCTGCATGCCTTTCTGAGTGCGCGACAAATGAATTTGGCGTTGTTGGCGGTACACATAGATTCTGACACCGACATTGGTTCCCGCTATCGACGGATGCAACGCTTTTTTAGCCAAGTGTTCTTTAATTACAATGACATTGCCCATTTTCTTATGGGAATGTTCGCCTTTAGTGGTCAACAATACTACCTCACACTCGACAGAACCAACTGGAAATGGGGCAAATCCAACCTCAATCTCCTGACTTTGGCGGTTGTTTACCAAGGTGCGGCTATCCCCGTTTACTGGATGGTGTTGAACAAACGCGGTAATTCTAACCAACGTGAACGTATTGCCCTGCTGCAACGATTTATCAGCCAATTCGGGCGCAACAACATCTTGGGTGTGTTGGCTGACCGTGAGTTTATTGGTGGTCAATGGTGGAAGTGGTTGTCTTCCAAAGAGATTCCCTACTTGATTCGTATCAAGGGTAATCAGTTGATGACCGACAAACACAAAAAAGAGGCGCATGTCCGCTCGCTGTTTGCCAACCTCAAGCCGGGTAAACGGCGCGTTCTCCGTCACCGTCGCGACGTTAGCGGGGAATGGGTTTGGCTCAGTGGCTCAAAGCTGCCCAGTGGTGAGTTGTTGATTATCGCCAGCAACCACTACACGGCTGATCCCATTGGCACTTATCGGCTACGTTGGGAAATTGAAAACCTGTTCCAATGCTTGAAAGGGCGTGGTTTTCACATGGAAGCCACTCACTTCACCAAACCCCTCGCATCAAAAAGATGATGGCGTTGCTTGCCATTGGCTTCTGTTGGGCGCACAAAGTCGGCGAATGGAAGGAAAAAGCCGTCAAGCCTTTGAAGACGAAAAAACATGGACGCAAAGAGCAAAGTGTCTTCCGTTACGGCTTGGACTACTTGACCGATTTATTGAATGGAAGGGTACGGGAAAAAGTGGATAGGCTTAGGCTGCTGCTTCTGTTCCTTTGTCCACCACAATTCATGGCGATCGAGGATGGACGGATGAAACTCAGGCGATTTTCTTTTGAAAAAGATTCAATGAGTTAAGCGAATTGTCGTGTACAGAGAAAAACAAAGCAGTAAAAGACTTACCTGATACGCTAGAAGAAATGCAGACTTTATTTAGATCTATAGAGCATGGTTGTTTAATTGGGTTACAACAAGAAATACTAGATAATATTGTAAAAACTAGAATTCAGAGGGGTGATACTATGTTTCTCAATAAAAGAATTGGTGCTTTTAGTGACGCTTTATCAGTTGTAGCCAAATTTTTTGAAAACCCTTGGATAGAAGTATCACGTTATTTAGACAATGACTCAGCGGCGTATGTATTAAACAATGCTGGCTTTAACTTACGTGGTCTGGGTAGACTAACTGAAGCCTTAGAGCCTATGCTCAAAGCCTGTAAAATAAGAGAAAGTCAAAAAAACTGGAGAAATGCAGCAATAAACCATAGTAATATAAGTGAATTACTATTATGCCTAGGAAAAATAGATGAGTCTATTTCTCACTCTGAAAAATCTGTTAAACTTTCAGATCAAAGCCTTAATCCATTTCACCAAATGGGAAAGCGCACTACTTTAGCTGATGCTTTACATGAAGCAAACTTTATAGATAAATCATATAGCTTATTCAATGAAGCTTTAAAGTACCAAATTGAGTGGATGCCAGATACGCCTTTTTTAAATGCTTTAGCAGGTTATAGATTTAACAATCTTCTCTTAACTAAAGGAGATACAGATTTAGTTTTACAGAACTCTATGAAGTTATATTCTTTCGATAAAGAAAACAAAAAATTGCTTGGTTTAGGATTATACTCTTTACTAATAGGTTCTGCATACTTAAAAAAGAACTTATATGATTCTAGCCTTTTCTGGCTTAATCATTCAGTTATTAGTTTACACTCTGCTGGTCAAAAAATAATGTTGCCAAGAGGGCTTATAGCCCGTGCTACCTTACATCGTCACACAAACAACTTTAAACTTGCACACCAAGATCTCCAAGAGGTCTATGACATTGCCGAACCTAGTGGCATGCGCCTACATCTCACTGACTACCATTTAGAAATGGCAAGATTATTATTAGCAGAAAACACCGCCTATTTTTATCAAGCGACTACTGATTACAAGCGCTCACCCCAATATCATATCAATGAGGCTGAACGCCTAATCAAAGCCACAGGCTACCACCGCCGTGATCAAGAGCTAACCGAGCTTAAACAAACTATACTCACACCTTACCCACCATCGGATCTTCTAAGCTCCCCAATTGCTTAGCCAAGGCCTGCAAAAAGTAATGGCGTAGTGCTTGATGCTTAATTTGAGCAATAGGCACATGGCGTTCAGCTTGATACGCCTCTTTCAACACATTTACTTGTGCCTCAGGGAGGATTTGACATAAACGCCCTAGCCAATCCTTAAATAAACTCTCTAAATTAGTCTGTAACATCAGCAAATGCTCAATCGTGGCATTGTCCAAATGATGCTTAAAGCGCCCCAAAGGAAAAGCATATAGATTGGTGTCGCCTAAGTGACCGCTGCGATTTTGCGGCTTATGGCGTTCATCGCGTACATGTGGATAAGGATTAGCAGCATCAGCACTTTGATCGCTCTCTGGAATGATTTCACTTAAAGGCGCATAGCGATACTCATCATCGGCGGCAAAGGATAAAATCCACACATTGCCGGTCGCTAAATTGCCCCCAATGCGTAAAGGCCCTAAATAAATCGAGAGCAATTGACCCGAAGAATCCCGATTATTACTGAGCTTGCCCGATAGTAAACCATTCAGAGTAATCTTATGCTCCGCTTGGGTATCGATGCAGTTATTACCAATATTAATATTACGCAATACACCATCCGAGGCAAAAATACCCTGTAATAAACCCTTGGAAATTATGTGATTATTTTCAATGGTCAGATCCTCTAAAGTACCTGCCATGAATTGATAATTACCGACACTGGCCTTAGTAGGAATTAATTGCACACCATCCCGATGCGCTCGCTTGGCTAAACCCTGCTGCTGATCCAGTTCCGTACCTATCACAGTATCAATAATACGATTGCCCTTAATACACTGCCCACTGGCTTTGATATTAATCGCATCCTCACTAAAAGGTTGATCAATCACCTGATCACAAGGCGGTGCGACGCGATCGGTCTGATAGAGCACCCGTGCAATAGTCTCTAAGGGCTGTTGCAGGGGTAAATCAGGCGCATCGGCTTGGCAGGCTATTTCAAGCGTTTTTACTGGCTCACTCTGCTCTTCCTGCGGTTGAGCACCCCATAAACGGCTTAATTTATCCCAAAAACTCAGGCTCGGCTCCACCTTAGCAGGCGGTTTAGTTGGCTCTGTCATGACATATTCCTGTTTAATTCAGTTAGACAATATATAACCTTGGTAGCAAATCTTAGGTATTTTTCAATACTAATTAGTCGCTGAATTTGAGTGCTTATATTTCAATAATTGGAAGGTTTTCTAGCGCTATAAGCGTTACTCTATGCCCTAATAATAATTACAACTATCAACCAATTTTATACCTTTCGTCTGAGGATACTGACACTAGGTCAGTAAGGTATTAATCCGACTACCTAAGGTTAAGTAAGGTAACTGCCATCCTATTGGGGAGGAGAGTGTCAACCCATTACTATTACTAATGACATTGACTTAATAAAAGATCAAAAAATCAATTTTTCTGTTTGTACTTGAGGGGAAACAAATAATGAAAAACACTATTTTGCCAATACCTACCATGGCATTTTGCTTATTAATCCTGACGTATAGCACGGCCGAAGTCACTTTTGCAGCCTCCTCCAGAGTCAGAACGCCTCCCTCTGAGGTCAATTCATCCTCTCAACTTACCGCCAAACAACGCACCCAACCTATACACGCTTCTATCCTGACGACGCCCAACACTTATTGGTATAAGCTTTTAGTAGAAAATGAGAATTTTATGAAGTGGCAGGATATGGCACGCTATTTCTGGAAACAGCAGACGGGGGAACAACGCTTAATTAGCAATAGTCAAAAACGCGCTTATAAGCGCCAACCCCGTCCACTTGAATACTTTAAACAACCGCGCCTTAGATAAGTGATAGGTTAGTAACTCAGAAATGATTAGGCGGATTGCTCTTTAGACTTTTGGTATTGTGCATCGGCTAGGGCATAACCATAAGTACAATCGAGTTCAACGCGTACCTTGAGCAAGCCATCTACGCCCTCTTGCATCATGACCTCAAGAGGGGTTTTACCGGCAAAACGCCGATGTACCTGATTAAGCCATTTAATCTGCATCGCCGCACTAAACGGGTAAGTAGTGCGTAATGCCTCCCCTATCCCCACAATATGTCCCATACGCTCTAGACTGTCCGCCGATAAGGTCTTTAAGCCCGTGCGATAAGATTGGAGCTGGCGTGGCTTTACTTCTTCACTCACACCGAGTAGTTGCACACTTTTTTCTGGGCTGATTTCCCAAGTATCGAGTTGGCGTAGGACTTGTTGGGTTAATACATTTAACTCTTCCGAATTAAAATCACTCATGTTCAGTTCCTGCTTTTGGGGTGGCTTTAAAACGAATCACTTGCGCTTTAGTCGTGCGTTGTTCATCAGTGAAATGGGGATAGGCTTGTTGTACCCCCGCCAATTGCGCTAGCTCACGCTCACGCGCGGCAATCAGATCAAAACAATGTTTCACGTCCTCGACGGTATCGTCGCTCAAGGGATAGCGTTCAGTACGCTCATTGGGTGTCAAGTCACGCACAATCTTGGCTAAAGTTTTACGCATAGCCATTAAAATTTGGCGTTCTTTTGTGATTTCGTCCATATAGTTGACACCTAGACTAGGATTAAAAACACAGGAATAGCATAGCTTTAAGCCTTAGCCTATTGCCTAAAAGGATTAGATCTTAAGCCTTGCCACTATCGCGCAACATCCACGCCGCCGCTTTCTCGGCAATCATTAAGGTGGGGGAGTTGGTATTGCCGCTGGTAATAGTCGGCATAATACTCGCATCCACTACGCGCAAGCCCTGAATCCCTAATACTTTCAATTCACTATCCACCACCGCACTCAGATCAGAGTCTTTACCCATTTTGCAAGTCCCCACAGGGTGAAAAATGGTAGTGGCTATATCACCGGCTAATTTAATCAACTCCTCATCAGTTTGAAATTGAGTTCCGGGCTTCCACTCTTGCGGTTGATAAGGGGCTAGTGCAGGCTGTGCCGCAATCGCACGCACCTGCCTTAAGCTTTGCGCGGCAATCAACTGATCGTCCAGAGTACTTAAATAATGGGGAGCAATCGCTGGTGCATCGTGTGCATGGGGAGTTTTTAAGCGTACATAGCCCCGACTACTCGGATTGAGATTACACACACTCGCCGTCATAGCAGGGAAACTATGCAAAGGCTGTCCAAAGGCATCAAGGCTCAAGGGTTGCACATGATATTCCAGATTAGCATAAGGCTGCTCAGGGCTAGAACGAGTAAACGCTCCCAATTGCGAAGGTGACATGCTCATAGGACCAGTGCGCTTTAAGGCATATTCCCAACCGATTTTTGCTTTACCTAACCAACTATTCGCTAGGGTATTTAAGGTTTTAGCCTGATGGAGTTTAAATACTGCACGAATTTGCAAATGATCTTGCAAGTTTTCCCCCACTCCTTGCAATTCATGCACTAAGGGAATGCCCTTATGTTGTAGGAGACTAGCATCTCCTACACCCGATAATTGCAATAGCTGTGGTGAGCCAATCGCACCCGCACTTAAAATCACCTCGTGCCGCGCTTGAATCCGTAGTTTCTGTCCATTGTGACTTAGCTCAACGCCTGTACAGCGTTTACTAGCACCATTAACAGCAAAGTTGAGTTTTTGTACAGTCGCGTCAGTCCACACGGTCAAATTAGGGCGCTTTAAAGCGGGGCGTAAAAAAGCTTTAGCAGCATTCCAGCGCCAGCCTGCTTTTTGATTGACCTCAAAATAGCCCACACCATAATTATCCCCGCGATTAAAATCATCCGTATTAGGAATACCTAGTTGATTCATGGCGTTAGCAAAGGCATCGAGAATATCCCAATGCAAGCGTTGTTTTTCAATACGCCACTCGCCGCCATGCCCGTGCCAATCCGCATAGTGTCCTTCAGCACCTAGCTCAAAATCCCCCTGATCTAAGCGATAGTGATTTTCGTGGCGTTTAAAGTCGGGTAGCACTTGCTCCCATGACCATGCGGGATTTCCGGTGAGTGTCGCCCATTGCTCATAATCACGCGCCTGTCCACGCATATAGATCATGCCATTAATCGACGAACAACCACCCAAGGTTTTACCGCGTGGATAACGCAACTGCCTTCCATTTAAGCCTTGATCCGGTTCGGTGAAATACAGCCAGTCGGTGCGTGGATTACCAATGCAATATAAATAACCTACTGGAATATGAATCCAAGGATAATTATCACGTTTGCCCGCTTCCAACAGTAGGACGGAATAGCGCCCATTAGCACTGAGCCGATTAGCTAATAAACAACCCGCCGTACCCGCGCCAATAATAATAAAATCGTACTGTTGGGACATAGAGTACCCCTAAAAAAATTGCCAAGACCTTAGGGCTGATGCTGCTCTATTAAGAGTGCTAAACTTAGCCGCTCAATTTCAAGAGCGCTTACTAGCATTACACCACCCAATCCTCTATGCGTAATCCTGCGACTCGACTAAACTCACGAGTATTGTTGGTTACTAAAACCAGCCCTTGAGAACGCGCATGCCCTGCAATCATCATATCATAGGGACCTATCGGTTGACCGATAGCATATAGCTCCGCTCTAATTTGTCCAAAATGAGCCGCTGCATTCTCATCAAACGCCAATACTTCTAAACGAGCAGCTAGCCCTTCAATATCCCTATAATTTTGCTCAGGACGTTTAGAGCGTTCTGCACCAAAAATCAGTTCACCCCATGTTACGGTTGAAATGGCTAATTGCCCCTCATGGCGTTTAAATGCCTCACGTACCGAGGCAGGACGATTTTTAATCGTATAAATCACCATATTAGTATCCAGCAAATACTTGAGCATCTACAGTGACTCCCGCTCCTGATCACTAGGTTGCATACGCTCCTGCATAAAGTCAGGTGTACATTCGGAACGATCAAACCAATCATCCCAGCTTTCGTAAAGAGGGGTAATAATGCGCTGTTTACCGATTGCTATAATACGCACCTGTCGCACTGAGGCAGGTAGCTCCACACTTTTAGGTAAACGAACTGCTTGGCTTTGATTACTTTTAAAAAGCGTTGTTTGTGCACTACTCATTTGTATATCCTCAAACCATATACAATAAAACTAATCATAGCCAGAAGCCGATAGTCTGGGCAATAGAAACGAGTTAATTAGCTTCCTGACATCCTACTTAGAAGCTACTTGATTGAGTTGACGTAGGTGTTGTAATTTCGCACGTATTTTGATTTCTAAGCCGCGCTCAACTGGCTCGTAATAATGTTTACCCTGTAGCTCAGCGGGCAAGTATTGCTCACCCACGACATAAGCATCGGGCGCATCGTGAGCATAGTGATAGTCTTTGCCATAATCTAGCTGCTTCATAAAGCTAGTGGGTGCATTGCGTAAATGCAGCGGCACTTCCAGCGAGCCATATTGAGTAACATCGGCTTGAGCTAGCTTTAAAGCTTGATAGACTGCATTACTTTTGGGGGCACACGCGAGGTAAATCACCGCTTGAGCCAACATTAACTCACCTTCTGGACTACCTAAGCGTTCATAAGACTCCCACGCATTCAGTGCTAAGGTCAGTGCTCTAGGATCGGCATTACCAATATCTTCACTCGCCATACGAATCAAGCGCCGTGCGATATAAAGAGGATCACACCCTCCATCAAGCATACGCACTAGCCAATAAAGTGCCGCATCAGGGTCAGTACCACGTACTGATTTATGCATCGCTGATATTTGCTCATAAAAGACATCGCCCCCTTTATCAAAGCGGCGGGTACTTTCGCCTAAGACACTCTGCACAGTACTTAAAGTGATGATAGGTGCGTCTAATGCACTTTCAGCTTCAGCTAAATCAGCCGCAATTTCTAAGGTATTTAAGGCGCGTCTAGCATCACCATCTGCCCACTGTGCTAAGTACTCCAAAGCATCCGCTTCTAGGGTAATTGGCTGTGCTACAAGCGCATTTAAGCCGCGCTCTGATGCTAATGCTTGCTGGAGTACTTGTTGAATATCGTGAGCTGTCAATGCTTTAAGCACATAGGTTCTAAGCCTTGAGAGCAAAGCATTATTCAAAGCAAAGGAAGGATTTTCAGTAGTAGCACCAATAAAAATAATCAGCCCACTTTCAATCGCGGGCAAAAACGCATCTTGCTGTGCTTTATTAAAGCGATGTACTTCATCGACGAATACTACGGTGGATTGGGGTCGATGCTGCTCCGCCTCACTTAAAGCGGCCCGAATCTCTTTCACTCCAGCCAAAACTGCCGACAAATTAATCCAATGGGCTTGCCAATAGTGTGCAATCAAACGTGCCAGTGTGGTTTTACCCGTCCCCGGAGGTCCCCAAAATAATAATGAGTGATAATGCTGCCCCTCGATAGCTCGGCACAATGCTTTATTAGGGGCTAATAAATGAGATTGCCCCACGTACTCAGCTAAAGTCGTGGGGCGCATTCTTTCGGCTAAGGGCTGATAATTAAGCGTACTCACTTAATGACTAGCTAAGCGCTCATTAAGAAGGTTTACCAATAACATCGACGCCTGCTGGAGGAGTGAATTGGAAACGATTGGCGGGAATAGCGGGATTCAGACTCATTCCATTGAAACGAATCTTCGTTTCTTGGCCAAACTTATCTCTTAGTACCATCTCCTGAATACCACGGTCACTGACTCCCAAATCCATAGCAGTGAAATCGGAATCACGCCGATGCGGAATCAGATTAAACCAAGCCATACCGCCTGATGGTTCTAACTCAGTGACGCGAAACTGTTTTTCCACAGGTTGCTTATTGAGCAATAAACCAACGGGAGCAGCCGATAATGCTTGCGACATTGGTTTAACGGTTACTTGATCTAACTCAACATCATGCACCCACACGTTTTTGCCATCGGCTACAATACGATGAGCTTCTGGAGCACGATACTCCCAACTGAATTTTCCCGGACGGCTTAAAAACACATTACCTTGTGATTTTTGGCGTAATTTACCACCATCGTCATACACTTCTTGGGTAAACTGCGCTTGCATGGTGTTTACTTGAGTAAAGAAATTGTCCAAAGTAGTACGATCTGCCGCAGAAACTGCCCAACTACTCACAGCTAAACTCAATCCAGCCAATGTTTGTAATAGAATTTTTTTCATTAATAACCTCAATCATTTACGGGTGGAGGGGCGAGTACATCACGCGTTCCATTGGCTAACACCGGACTCACGACTCCTGCGGCCTCCATATCTTCAATCATACGCGCGGCACGGTTATAACCCACCTTTAAGCGTCGTTGTAAGTAAGAAATAGAAGCGCGACGGGATTCTGTCACCACAGCAACGGCCTCATCATATAATGGATCAGCTTCTTCGCCCTGCTCCCCTAAATCAGCACCTGAGCCTTCGGCTAAAGTACTAACATCCTCTAAGACCCCCTCAATATAGTCCGGTTCCATTTGCTGCTTGAGGAATGTTGCCACTTCCTCTACCTCGTGGTCTGTGACTAATGCACCATGTACCCGCTGCGGCATGGAAATCCCCGGAGGCATATACAGCATATCACCATACCCTAATAATTGCTCAGCGCCCCCTTGATCTAAGATAGTGCGCGAATCAATTTTGGTCGATACCTGAAACGCGATACGCGTGGGAATATTAGCTTTAATCAAGCCAGTAATGACATCCACGGAGGGGCGTTGGGTGGCTAAAATAAGGTGAATCCCTGAAGCCCGCGCTTTTTGAGCTAAACGTGCAATCAGCTCCTCCACCTTTTTACCCACCACCATCATCATATCGGCAAACTCATCGACTACCACGACAATAAAAGGCAGAGTAGTTAAAGGCTTAGGATGAGTATCGAGCGATTTAGTGGGGTCAAATAAAGGATCGGGAATTTGCTCACCACGCTCTTGGGCTTCAATAATTTTGGCGTTATAGCCTGCAATATTACGCACTTTGAGCTTAGCCATGAGCATATAGCGCCGCTCCATTTCAGCGACACACCAACGCAAGGCATTAGCAGCCTCTTTCATGTCCGTGACTACAGGGGCTAATAAATGCGGAATATTTTCGTAACTACTTAATTCCAGCATTTTGGGGTCAATCATAATCAAGCGCACTTGCTCAGGGGTCGCTTTATATAACAGACTCAAAAGCATAGCATTGACGGCGACCGACTTACCCGAACCCGTTGTACCCGCGACTAATAAATGCGGCATACGCCCTAAGTCTGCAACTATCGGAACGCCCGATATATCCTTACCTAAAGCTAGTGTTAAAGGGGAACGACTATGATTATAAACATCCGATGCTAGCATCTCGCTAATGGTGACTACATCACGCTTTTCATTGGGAATCTCAACCCCAATCGTTGGACGCCCCGGAATGACTTCCACTACCCGTACACTAGACACACATAAATTACGCGCTAGATCATTGGCTAGTCCTGACACTTTACTGGCTTTCGTGCCATCCGGTAATTGCAATTCAAAACGTGTAATCACAGGTCCCGGATCACTCGCCACCACCTCCACATCTCTTAGCCCATAGTGGCTTAAAGACACGACTAATTGCTCTGCCATACGCTTTAAGCTTTCTTTGCTTTGGGTCACACGTTCACGGGCAGGTGGAGGCGGATTGAGTAAGTTTAATGGCGGCAATACTAATTTATCCGCACTAGCGACTGGCTTGGGTAATTCACGCGGACGGCGCTTTACTTGTCCTACCTCTTCCACCACTAAAGTAGTGGGAGCACTCGGAGCAAGCGGTACTGGCTCAGGTGTAGGGGAAGCTGTTGCAGAAGTAGGTACCGCATGCGCGGCTTGGTTCTGTGCTGCGGTTGAAGCCCTTAAAAAATTGGGGTCGGGCGGCTGTAACTCCTGTGTTCTCAGCACACTCTCTGAGCCACGACCCAATTCTTCGTTACGCTTCGTGTCCTTAAATAAAGGGTCATGCTCATCATCATAGCCAGCCGTATCTAAAGGGTTTTTACGTCTTAGACTAGGAAACGCACGGCTACGACTGGCGGTCTGATCGCTAGGACGCCCTTTTTGCCCCCAGCGATTCATCCAACCTGACACTACACCACTGGCTTGTTTAGTACTGTTTTTAATCCAGTCTTGTGTGGTGGCAAATAATGAAGTATCGACGCGTTGTCCGGTACGGGTTGGGTTATGACCATATTCAGGAGGGCTTTGAACGCCAGCAGTCACGGGGGTATTAGGGGTAGCAAAACGGGCGGATAATTTGCCAAACATTTTAATCACCCAGTCACCTACCTTTTCTGTGACTTCACCCCATTGAATATCGGTGACTAGCGTAATCCCCACTAAAAATAAAGCCGCTAAGAGTAAGACCGAACCATGAAAACCGAAAAAGGTTTTCTCTACCAAAAAGCCCGCAATCACCGAGCCAAATATACCGCCCCCAATCCCTTGAGGATAAGGCGTAAATAAAATATGCGCCAACGCACTCCCAGTTAAGCCTGTTAAAATCGCGCCCCCAATCGTCACGGCGGTATTCACCCCTCCATTATTGTCTGGGGTATTAGGCGTAGTGGGTTTGGGTTTATCTTTAAACGCATTTAAGCCAAAAAATAAAATACCAGCGGGTAACAGATAACCAAAATAGCCTAATAAGCCAAAGATTAAATCTGCCAGCCACGCACCTTTACAACCAATGAGATTACCACAGCCGCCTTCGTGGGTAGCGTCGCGATGAAAAGCCCCCGGATCTAATGGGTTATAACTAATCAACATCAGCAGTAGCATTAAGGCAATGCCCACCGATAAAATAATACTAGCCTGCTGTAAACTAGCGCGTTTTTGTGCATTGAGTTTGGCTTTACTCAAAGTAGAGTTCCTTATTCCGTTCTAGTTAGTGTCCAACGCTGCCTGTCAGATTCACTGAAGGATAAAAGATCTACTCAACCTCTATCCCTCCAGACATTCGCCCCACGAGTCAAGACTATTCTTTACCCCAATGTCCTACTTCGCATAGGATTGCTCAAACTCTCCCATAGCGCATACACTTATGCTCAATATTGATGGGAATTTAGTACAAAGGAGTAACTCTTGAACCGTCCTAATCATCACCGTTTACTTATTTTAGGCTCTGGCCCTGCTGGTTATACCGCAGCAGTCTATGCGGCGCGTGCCAACCTCAAACCCGTACTGATCACTGGCATGGCACAAGGTGGTCAATTGATGACCACAACTGAGGTGGATAATTGGCCGGGTGACCATCAAGGTGTACAAGGCCCTGAGTTAATGGAGCGCATGAAACAACATGCCGAGCGTTTTAACACCGAGATCATTTTTGATCATATCAAAGAAGTTAACCTACAGGAACGCCCATTTACCCTTATAGGAGATAGTACTTCTTATACCTGTGACGCTTTAATTATCTCTACCGGAGCCTCGGCGATGTACCTAGGGCTACCCTCAGAAGAAAAATTCATGGGTCGTGGCGTATCTGCCTGTGCTACCTGCGACGGCTTTTTCTACCGCAAACAAAAAGTAGCGGTCATTGGTGGAGGTAATACCGCTGTAGAAGAAGCGCTTTATCTCTCTAATATCGCCTCAGAAGTGATTTTGGTTCATCGCCGCGACAAACTCAAAGCGGAAAAAATTATGCAAGATCATTTATTTGAAAAAGAACGCACTGGTAATATTAAAATTCTCTGGAATCATACGCTAGATGAAGTCCTAGGGGATAAATCAGGTGTGACTGGCATGCGCGTCAAAAGTACTCTCGATGGTAGCACCCAAGATATTGCTTTAATGGGTATTTTCGTGGCGATTGGTCATCACCCTAATACCGAAATTTTCCAAAATCAATTAGAGATGGAAAATGGCTATATTAAAGTCAAAGGTGGCGCTCAAGGTAATGCCACCCAAACCAGTATTGAAGGTGTGTTTGCGGCGGGTGATGTGATGGATCATGTGTACCGCCAAGCCATTACCTCAGCCGGAACAGGATGCATGGCAGCACTGGATGCTGAGAAATATTTAGACCAATTAGGTCAATAGGCACGTAGGGGCAGACCTTTGTGTCTGCCCCTACCTATACATGTATCGGTATCAAGCTATTTAGGGATGAGTCTATATGGTACAAGAGCTTAGCTTAACTCGGTTGAATCCCCGTCGCTCTGATGAGCCTTTTCCACCCGTTGAGTTAGCTTGGACTGATCCTAATGGTTTAATTGCCGTAGGAGGCGATTTAAGCCCTACCCGTTTATTAAATGCTTACCATAGCGGTATTTTTCCGTGGTTTAGTGGGGATGAGCCGATTTATTGGTGGAGTCCTGACCCACGCGGCGTGTTGTTTCCCGACCGTATTCATTTAACCCGTAGTCTGCGCAAATCGATTCGCAATAAAGGCTATATCCTTACTATTGATCAAGCCTTTGCCTCGGTAGTATTGGGTTGCTCTTTACCTAGACGCTATTCCCATGACACTTGGATTACTGCGGCTATGCAAAAAGCCTATGGGCGTCTGTATCAAATGGGGTTAGCGCATTCTTTTGAGGTGTGGAATCCACAGGGCGAATTAGTGGGTGGATTATACGGAGTGGTAACAGGTGGGATATTTAATGGCGAATCAATGTTTAGTACTGAGCCAGATACCTCAAAAATTGCATTAACTGCGCTTTGCTATTCGGTACAACGCTGGGGATTTAAGCTCATTGATTGTCAAATGCCTAATCCTTATTTATTGAGTATGGGCGCTGAAACGATGCCACGAGCAGATTATATTCACTATTTACAAGCCTGTCGTAATATCCCACCTAAAGCCACTTGGCAAATTGAGTTTGACAATGAAATGCTAGCTAATTGGCAACCAAAGTAAAACCCTACTCCCATAAACTTTACCCTACCATCTGAAGCATAAACCCGCTAAAATCCCGCATTTTTGGGAATGTGGCATGTCCTCAGTTAGTGCTTGCAAGGTGACACGAGCGCTCCTCAGTGTCTCAGACAAATCGGGTGTTTTAGAACTCGCGCAACAACTCCATGCGCAAGGCGTTGAAATCCTATCTACAGGTGGTACAGCGAAATTACTGGCTGATAATCAAATACCTGTTATTGAAGTCTCTCACTACACAGGCTTCCCTGAAATGATGGATGGTCGGGTCAAAACCCTGCACCCCAAAATTCACGGCGGCATTTTAGCGCGGCGCGGTCAAGATGATGCGGTGATGAATGAACAGGGCATTGGGCGCATTGACCTGATTGTGGTTAATCTCTACCCCTTTGAAGCAACAACCAGCAAACCGAATTGCTCATGGGACGATGCGATTGAAAACATCGACATTGGCGGCCCTGCAATGGTACGTGCTAGTGCTAAAAATCATGCGCATGTGACGATTGTGGTTAACCCCAGTGACTACGCTCAAGTGCTGAACGATATGCAACAAAACGACGGCTGCATTACCCCGCAAACTCGTCTAGAGCTAGCTGTCAAAGCGTTTGAACACACCGCTCGCTACGATGGCATGATTGCTAACTATTTAGGTGCACGCGTACAAGGTGGTACTCACGATCAACCGCTGAATTTCCCCGCCACTTTCAATCTCCAAGTGGTGAAAAAGCAAGAACTACGCTATGGGGAAAATGCGCACCAATCCGCCGCGTTCTATGTAGAGCCTAATGCTCCTAAGGGCACGATTGCCTCCGCCACTCAATTACAAGGCAAAGAACTGTCTTATAATAATATTGCTGATACCGATGCCGCCTTGGAGTGTGTGAAACAATTTAGCGCTCCCGCTTGTGTGATTGTTAAACATGCTAATCCTTGTGGTGTTGCGGTCGGTCATACTATTTTAGAGGCTTATAATCGTGCCTATAGTACTGATCCTGAGTCAGCTTTTGGCGGGATTATTGCATTTAACCAACTACTTGATGCTGAAACGGCTAAGACTATTGTTGAGCGTCAATTTGTGGAAGTGATTATTGCGCCGGGCGTTAGCGCTGAAGCACAAACCATTGTCACTAGCAAAAAGAATGTACGCCTGCTCACGGTAGAACAGTGGGAAGCTCAGCCTAAACCTTGGCTGGATTTCAAACGCGTGAATGGTGGTTTATTAGTGCAAAGCGCGGATATGGCACTCTTAGAAGGTTTAACTGTGGTGACTGAGCGCCAGCCGACCGCAGAAGAATTACGTGATTTAGAGTTTGCTTGGAAAATCGCCAAGTTTGTTAAGTCTAACGCCATTGTTTATGCCCATAATGCCATGACCATTGGGGTAGGAGCCGGACAAATGAGTCGGGTTAATTCAGCCCGTATTGCAGCGATTAAAGCTGAGCAAGCGAGTTTAACCGTGACCGGTTCGGTCATGGCTTCTGATGCATTCTTCCCGTTCCGTGATGGGATTGATAATGCAGCCGCAGCGGGTATTAAAGCAGTGATTCAACCCGGAGGCTCCATGCGTGACGCGGAGGTAATCGCTGCGGCTAATGAACATGGTATGGCAATGGTTTTCACGGGTATGCGCCATTTCCGCCACTAATGAGAAGAATTGACACGTCCTTATGCTAAAGCCTGAACATATTCGTATTTTGAAACTCGCCGGATTCCCACCGGAAGGTATTTTGATTAGTTATGATCTCAACTCGATTCGGCGCGGTTCTAATTATTTTCAGGAAGGACGAGTGCAACTCATACGTCATGCCAGTACAGAAGACTCGATTGCGATTGAGACTTCTGTAACAGGTACAGACACTTATCAAACTAATACCCTGATTGATCGTACTACTTATAATGTACGCAATACCTGCTCCTGTCCTGTAGGGGGGCAATGTAAGCATGGCGTAGCTTCGGTACTAGAATATGCTCAAGCCGTGGCACACCAATCGGTGATTGCCACTGCCCGTTCTCAATCCACCAATGAAGTTCAGCGTTGGCTCAATGAATTAGAACAAAGTGCCTCCCAAGATGATCCAGACCTTAAAGAAGCACTACTTTCGGCCTCCGATATTATTTATCTACTGAGCTACAATGGAGCTAAACAACGTCGCCTTACGGTCGAACCACGCCGTGCTAATCAATTAAAACGCGGTGGTTATGGGCAACATTATCGTATTGAATATACGGAGATTTTAAGTCGCTGGGCGCGTCCTAGTTATCGCTTTAGCGAGATGGATAGAGATATTTTGCAAATGATTGTGCCGCGTGATCATGTGCAAGCGCAACCGATTGAACTTACCGGACAATTAGGGCGTATGGCACTGGATTTAATGACCAAAACCGAGCGCTTATTTTGGCATTCCACTGATCATCCTCCCCTGCATTTCGACACTCCACGCCAAGCTCATTTAGCATGGATTAAAAACGGTAAACACTCGCGCCTGACCCTACAAGTCGAACCGGATATCAGCGATTTTTTCCAGTTAGAACGCCTATTTTATGTTGATACTGAGCGTAGTAGTTATGGCTTATTAGAGCATCCCACACTGACGGTTAATCAGCTCTTACAACTCTTAAAAGCGCCCCCTATTCCTGATTTAGAAGCCGAACGCGTTAGCCAAAAACTTCTACAAGCTATCCCTCAAGGCGATATTCCACTCCCAGCCAATAAAGTGCAATCCACCATTATTGATGTGTCGATGACTGAACCGATTGCCGATGTCATTCTAAGGGCGGTGCAACTCCCTGAACTGAATAAAACGGTGCATGTGGCGAGTTTACGTTTTGATTATGGAGGGCATTTAGTCCAGCCAGAGGAAATGGCTAAGATCACTATTGTTAAACAAAACCAGCAACGTTATCGCATTCATCATAATCTTGAATGGGAGGATGCGATCACTAATACCTTGTTTGAAATTGGCTTTGATCTACCAGATGCTTGGTATGAGTCCCTAGAGCTATATGATCTAGTGATGGACAATGACAACCCCCAACAAGCGGCTACGAATTGGGAGCGTCTACTACAAATTCATATTCCCCAACTGACTGAAACCGGATTATGGCGCTTTACCATTGATGACAGCTTTGTGCTGCGTTTTGACGATGTTGACCATTGGGAAGCTGAAGTCTATGACAGCGCCCCTACTAATGCGTGGTTTGATGTCAGCATGGGCTTTGAAATTGATGGGCAACGCATTGATTTATTACCCTTATTGATTGACCTATTGGAGCAAAGTCCTAATCCTTTAGCGCTCAAATTAAAACTCCAATCCGATCCTCATATTCTAGTACCTATTAATGACCATCATTGGGTGCGTTTAGAGTCTAAGCGCTTAATCACCGTGTTTGACACCTTAATTGAGCTATATGATCATTCGGCGTTAGGGGCGGATGGACGCTTACGGCTCAATAAGTTTCAAAGTGCCGCGTTTAATGAGTTTCTCAATGACCCCTTTATGCAATGGAAGGGGGCCGAGGATATTCAAAAACTCGCCCAGCGTTTAAGCGATTTTTCAGGTATTGCCCCTGTGCCGCCGCCTGAAGGCTTACAAGCCACACTGCGCCCTTACCAACAACAAGGTTTAAATTGGCTGCAATTTTTACGCGAGTTTCAGTTTAACGGAGTGCTCGCCGATGATATGGGCTTGGGTAAAACATTACAGGCACTAGCGCATTTATTAGTCGAGCAACACCGCCTACCCGATGCACATCCTAGTTTGATTGTAGCCCCGACCAGTTTAATGAGTAATTGGCGCCGCGAGACCGAGCGTTTTACCCCCAGCCTTAAAGTATTAGTATTACATGGCAGCGAGCGTCATCAGCATTTTGAGGAATTAAAAGAGTATCATCTGATCCTAACTACCTATCCCTTGATTGTGCGCGATGAAGCACTGTATGCGGAGTGCCAATTCCATTACCTGATTTTAGATGAAGCTCAAGTAATTAAAAATGCTAAATCTAAAACCGCTCAAGCTATTTTTAATCTTAAATCCCAGCATCGTTTGTGTTTAACTGGAACACCGATGGAAAATCATTTAAGTGAACTATGGTCATTATTCCATTTCCTCATGCCGGGGTTTTTAGGCAATCATGATCAATTCGGGCGTTTATTCCGTACTCCGATTGAAAAGCATCAAGATTTAGCTCGTCAACAACAATTACGCCAACGTATTCAGCCCTTTATGCTAAGACGCACTAAAGCCTTAGTCGCCAGTGAATTACCCGCTAAAACTGAAATGATTCGCACCGTCGCTTTAGAGGGTAAACAACGCGATTTATATGAAACCGTGCGCTTGGCGATGGATAAAAAAGTACGCGATGAAATCAGTCAAAAAGGTTTAGCCCGTAGTCATATTATGATCTTGGATGCTTTACTGAAACTGCGCCAAATTTGTTGCGACCCGCGTTTAATTAAATTAGAAAAAGCACAAAACCTAAAACAATCCGCCAAACTAGAACTATTAATGGCTATGCTCCCCGAAATGGTAGAAGAAGGGCGTAAGATTTTATTATTTTCCCAATTTACTTCTATGTTGAGCTTAATTGAGGCAGAACTCATTAGCGCTAATATTCGCTTTACTAAGCTCACGGGGCAAACACGTAAGCGCGAGGAAGTAATTAGCGAGTTTCAGGACGGTGATGCCAGTGTCTTTTTAATTAGCCTCAAAGCGGGGGGCACGGGACTTAATCTCACGGCGGCGGATACAGTCATTCATTATGACCCGTGGTGGAATCCTGCGGCTGAAAATCAAGCCACAGATCGCGCTTATCGTTTGGGTCAAGATAAGCCTGTATTCGTTTATAAACTGATCACCGAAGAAACGGTAGAAGAAAAAATTCTACGTTTACAACAACGTAAGCAAGCCTTAGCCGACGGTATTTATTCCGGTAAAGTAGCGGATAGCAGTGAGTTAAGCGCGGAAGATTTACTCGATTTACTCAAACCCTTAGGTGAGTAATGCAAGTATTAGATTCACGCACTGATGAATGGGGCATAATCACCGTCAAAGACGATGGGGTTTATCGCGTTTTATCCTTCGGGGCGGGTGATGAGCAAAGCCGCCTTTTAAAACACGAAGCGCATGTTTTACAGCATGAATATACTCAAGCCATGCTATTGGTGCTGCTATTTAAAACACCCGCACGAGTCTTATTATTAGGTTTAGGCGCAGGCTGTTTAGCGACGGCTTTGCACTATCAGTTTAAAGGTGTGCATATTACTGCGGTAGAATTAAGAGCCGCCGTTATTGAATTAGCCACTCAATACTTTCAATTACCCTATAGCAAACGTATGCAAACTATTCAGGGCGATGCCAATAGTTGGTTAGAAACAGGTTTGGAACGTAAAGTCGATATTATTTTTACTGATTTATATCAAGCTCAAGGCGCAGATCAGAATCAATTCCAGCAAGCTTTTATTGATAATTGTGTGAAACAATTAAAAATAGATGGCTGGCTAGTGATTAATGCATGGACAGAGCATCAAGCTACTACCACTATTCTAACTCGATTAAAAGCTTATTTCCCTGATATTAGAACTATTAGTACCTCTAGCCATAATTGGATTATTATTGCGGGTAGAATAGCTAATAGCGATACTAAACAAGTACTAAAACAAAAAGCTAATGAACTCTCAAAGAGTCTAGGTTTTTCCCTGCATAATCATTTAAATCGATTAACTAGCATAAACTAAATATACTAGCTACCAATCAATTCTTTATAACCTACTTATTTAATCAGAAAATATATTAGCTCATTATTCATTACTTATTAACTCTTTGCAAATTACCGGCTGGTGCTATAATAAACTTATTAAACCACTATAACCTATTTAATTACTAGGTTTTTGGAGTCTTGCCCCTTTAATAACTGTTACTCTGTATATCACTAATAAATTCATAGCGTAAAACCACCTTAGGCTAATTTCATGAATGTTAAAAAACCTGAAGCGCCTAGCTCTAATAGGCCGCATTTGCTTGCATGTCTGCACCAATTACAACATCAATTTCGCCATATCCCCGTTAACCAAATTGCACCTTTAGCTCAAACACTCGAACTACCCATTGCACAAGTTCAATCCGTCATTGATTTTTATTCGTTTTTTACCCGCACTCCGCGTGGTCACTACCATCTGCTCTTTAGTAATTGCACTAGCTGCGGTGATTTGCAGCTTATGCGCGAATTGTGTGCTTTGCTCAAGGTACAACAAGGCATTACGCGTACCGATGGCTTAGTGAGTATTGATGAAACCGCATGCATTGGTATGTGCGATCAAGGCCCTGCTTTATTAGTCAATGATCAAGTGATCACCCACCTAAGCTCAGAGCGCCTACACGCTATCGCGCATTTGATTGAGGCTCATACGCCTGTAGATGACTGGCCTAGTGACTACTTTGTGATTCAATCCAATATCCGCCGTACTGGATTATTGCTGCAAACCCCCTTAGCTCAAGGAGCAGGTTTAACAGCTGCCTTGGCTCAAGAAAGCGAGGCATTGATTCATACCATTAAGCAATCGGGGCTACGCGGACGCGGGGGAGCAGGTTTCACGACCGGGCTAAAATGGGAGTTTTGCCGCCAAGCTCAAGGTACAGCGCACTATGTGGTGTGTAATGCGGATGAGGGTGAACCCGGAACCTTTAAAGATCGTATTTTACTCAGCGATCATGCCCACGAACTGTTTGAGGGTATGACAGTAGCAGGCTATGCGATCGGTGCGCACCAAGGCTATTTATATTTACGTGGTGAATATCGTTATTTAGTGCCCCACTTAGAATCCATATTAGCTGAGCGTCACGAGCAGCATCTATTAGGTCAAACGATCTTAGGGCAAGGTGATTTTCATTTTGAGATTGAGATTATAGTCGGTGCGGGGGCTTATATTTGTGGCGAGGAATCCGCTCTTTTAGAGTCCTTGGAACAAAAACGTGGTGTGCCGCGTGTGCGTCCGCCCTTCCCTGTTACTCATGGTTATTTAGAACAACCTACGGTCGTTAATAACGTAGAGACGCTGGTGGCGGCGGCTCATATTGCCGCTCAAGGTGCTGCGTGGTTTAAAGCGCAAGGTACTGAAAAATCAGCAGGCTCTAAATTATTAAGTATTAGTGGTGACTGTAAAACAGCTGGCATTTATGAATACCCGTTTGGTGTGACCTTGCAGCACGTACTGGATGATTGTGGTGCTATCGATGCTGAAGCGGTGCAAGTGGGGGGACCATCAGGTACTTTAGTGAGTAAAGCGGATTTTGCTCGCACCCTTGCCTTTGAGGATTTAGCTACGGGGGGTTCGATCATGATTTATGGCGCACACCAAGATTTATTAAAGGTGGTGCGTAATTTTACCCATTTCTTTGCACATGAAAGCTGTGGCTTTTGCACGCCTTGCCGTGTGGGTACACCATTATTACGCAAATACTTAGATAAAATCGCGGCGGGACATGGTACGGCTTATGATCGTGAGGAAATGGCACGCTTGGCAAAATTGGTTAAAAAGCGTTCGCATTGTGGTCTAGGTCAAACTGCTGCTAATCCGATTTTAGATCTATTGCAACACTTCCCAGAGGTGTGTGAAAAACGGCTAATGCTGAAAGACTATGAACCCTTCTTTGACTTAGATGCCGCATTAGAAACTACGCGCCAATTAAGTCACCGTAATGACGCGGAGGCACATTTAGCATGAATCCTGCTTTAGCAAACACCCTGACGATTGATGGGCAAGTAATACCCTTCACTCAAGGGCAAACCATTATGGATGCCGCTTTAGCAGCCGGTATTTATATCCCACATCTCTGTCATAAACCCGGTTTGACACCACACGGTAGCTGCAAATTATGCACCGTAGACATTGAAGGTCGTAATGTATCGGCGTGTACTTATCCCGCCAGTGCCGGAATGCAAGTGGCTAATAATACCCCTGCTCTCAATGAAGTGCGTAAAACCTTAATACAAATGCTCTTTGTGGAAGGTAATCATCTTTGCCCCACTTGTGACAAAACTGGAGATTGCACCTTACAAGCCTTGGGTTATCACTTGGGTATGCTCGATGGTCACTTTCCACCGTTTTATCCGTTGCGCGAAGTGGATGCCTCGCACCCTGATTTTATTCTAGATCGAGATCGTTGCATTATGTGCGCTCTGTGTGTAAGGGCTAGCCAAGAGGTCGACGGCAAAAATGTATTTGCTTTAAGTGGACGCGGTGCTAATAACCATGTGATTGTGAACTCACCCTCTGGAAAATTGGGCGACAGTGATTTAACCCAAGATGACCTAGCAGCCCATATCTGTCCGGTAGGAGCGATTTTGCCGAAAAATCAGGGGCACGAAGTTCCGATTGGGCGACGTACCTTTGATTTGCACACCGTAGCAGAGTCTGATCTTGCTGTAGCCCTGATGAAAACGGAGCACCACGATGACTAATAAAATTCGTATCGCCACTACCTCACTGGCGGGTTGTTTTGGTTGCCATATGTCGTTTTTGGATATGGATGAACGCTTAGTCAACTTATTGGAACACGTTGAATTGGATCGCTCCCCTTTGACTGATATTAAGCATTGCGAGCCTTGTGATATTGGCTTAGTTGAGGGGGGATTATGCAATGCTGAAAATGTGCATGTGCTGCGTGAATTTCGTAATAACTGCAAAATCCTGATTGCAGTAGGCGCGTGTGCGATTAATGGCGGTGTCCCTGCTATGCGCAATCATTACGATGTGCAGGAGTGCTTGGAAGAGGCTTATCTCAATGGGGTAGGCGTCGATAACCCTATGATCCCTAATGATCCTGAGTTGCCCTTATTATTGTCTAAGGTGCATCCTTTACATGAAGTGGTGCGTGTGGACTATTACCTCCCCGGCTGCCCACCTGCGGGTGATGCGTTCTTTACTATTTTGAGCGACTTACTCGCTGGACGTGAACCCTCATTGCCTAAAGCCCTGTTGCACTACGATTAAGGATAGCGATTATGAATACACCGACTACTAAACGTCGTATTGCCATTGACCCGATCTCGCGGGTCGAAGGACATGGCAAAATTACGCTACTCATGGATCAGGACAATCATGTGCAAGAAGCCCGCTTACATATTGTCGAATTTCGTGGCTTTGAAAAATTCATTCAGGGTCGTCCCTTTACCGAAGTACCCTACTTTGTGCAAAGGCTTTGCGGTATTTGTCCAGTTTCACATCATCTAGCCGCAGCTAAGGCAGTCGATCAATTGGTCGGTGTTGATCCCGAACAATTAACTCCTACTACGAATAAGCTGCGGCGCTTATTACATTTTGGGCAAGTGCTGCAATCACATGCTTTACACTTTTTCCACCTCTCCTCACCTGATTTATTATTTGGCTTTGGCTCAAATTTAGTACAGCGCAATATTGTGGGCGTGTTGGAGGCTTATCCAGACATTGGTTTAAAAGGGGTAAAGCTACGCAAATACGGGCAACAAGTGATTGCAGCAATTGCGGGTAAGCGTATTCATGGTGCGGCAACTGTTCCGGGGGGAATGAATAAAGCGCTCAGCAATGAGGAACGCAAAGCACTATTGGTCGATATTAAAGACATTATTCAATGGTCACAGGATGCGGTCGAGCTGAATGAGCAGATTCATTTGCAACATCCTGAAAATCATGGCTTTGCGACTTTAGTCACCCGTTATTTAGGTATGATCGGCAAACAAGGTGAAATGGAACTCTATCATGGTGGCTTACGAGCGTGTCATGCCGATGGTGCGCCGATTATTGATCAATTTGATTACACTCACTATACCCAGCTCCTGCGTGAAGAAGTGCGCAGTTGGTCGTATATGAAATTCCCGTATATCACTAGCCTTGGTAAAGAACACGGTTGGTATCGGGTCGGTCCCTTAGCACGGGTTAATTTGGCTGATTTTATTGCTACCCCTAAAGCGGAAACGGTACGTCAACGTTTTCGGGCATTCGCTCAGGGTGCTTATGTGCATGATACCCTTGCCTATCATTGGGCTAGGATGATTGAAATGTTGCATTGTGCTGAAGCGATTGAAGCATTACTCCATGATCCAGACATTATGGGCACGGATTTAGTGGTGAAGGGCACTTCGCGCCGTGAAGGAATTGGGGTGATTGAAGCACCACGCGGTACATTATTTCATCATTATCAAATCAATGAACAAGGCTTGATTGAAAAAGCTAATCTGATTGTCTCCACTACCAGTAATAATCAAGCCATGAATGATTCGGTGCGCTCGGTGGCGAATGAGTATTTAGAGGGGCGTGAAGAAATTACCGAGGGCTTACTCAATCACCTAGAAGTGGCAGTACGAGCTTATGATCCTTGTCTATCGTGTGCCACTCATGCTCTGGGCAAAATGCCTTTGCAAGTGCAGTTAGTTAATGCACAGGGGGAAGTAGTCAGTCAATTAGCACGTCATATGGATGGTAGGATTGAGTGTGACTTTGAGTAAACCCGCACCGATTTTATTGTTTGGCTACGGCAATCCTAGTCGTGGTGATGATGCATTAGGGTATTTATTCATTGAGGCAATGGAGCAACGCGCCTTGCCTCAAGTCGAATGTCTCACCGATATGCAATTACAAGTGGAACACATCACCGATTTAGTAGGGCGTGAAAAGATTATCTTCATTGATGCGGATGCGAGTTGTGCAGCGCCGTTTGTGTTTGAGCCTTTAATCGCTCAACAAGATTGCAGCTATACCAGCCATGCCATGACCCCTGCTGCATTATTACATGCCTATCAGGAGGTGTATGGAATAGCGCCACCGCCTGCGTATGTGCTTAGGGTTCGAGGTTATGCGTTTGAGTTGGGTCAAGAGTTGAGTCCAACAGCCAGTCAAAACCTACAACTAGCTTTAGACAATACTGAATGGATTCACCAACATTAATCCACACTCTTCAAAATCTTTGACATTGCGTGTTGCTAAAGTAAAACGCTTTAATCGAGCAAGAGCCGCAATTTGTCCATCAGGTACACTCATGGGCAAGCCTAAACTACGCCGATAAGCCATAATATCTGCGTAATGCAAAGCTGCTTCAGCCGTAAAATCTAAAACTCGCTCGCTAAAACCCTGCGCAATAAGCCAATCAAATTTCTGTTTTAATCCCCAACGCTTTTGACCCTCTGGCAAAATTTTTAATCCATATTCAATTTCAGCAATGGTAATAACCGATATATAAACATCTAAAGCATCCTGATTATTCAACCATTGAACCACAGCAGGTTGTGGCTTAGGACGCATTAATTCAGAAATAATATTGGTATCTAATAAAATCATCTTAGAAACTCAATGGCTCATGAGCTTCGTGTTTAGGTAACTCCAACTCAACACCAGATTCTTGCCCAAACAACTGTACAGCTAAATCACCTAAACGCAATGGAGCATTGACTGCTTGCCGTAAGATACGTCGTGCTTCTTCCTCCATAGACACATTATGACGGGCTGCCCGCAATCTTAACCCTTTGAGAGTAGCCTCATCCAAACGTCGAATACTTAAATTACCCATGCTGCAACCTCCAAATATAGTAATATTGGTATGATAGCACATGCACGCACTGCCTGCATTTATAAAAAATGCCTGCAATCGTTTGGCGCAGAGTATGAATAAGCACTAGATAAAATCCCTATCCCAGCCCTGACCACCTTCCGTGATATACTTAAAATATACCTCTTACATGACGCAAACTAGCCATGACTCAGCGTAAAAAACTACCTATAGGCATACAAACCTTCGCCCGCATCCGTAGCGAAAACTACTACTATGTAGATAAAACTAGCTTAGCCTTAGACTTGATTAATAAGGGTAGCCACTACTTCCTTTCACGTCCGCGTCGCTTTGGTAAGAGCCTATTTTTAGATACTCTCAAAGAATTGTTTGAGGGTAATGAACCCTTATTCAGAGGATTAGGTATCCATGAACAATGGGATTGGTCTGTTAAATATCCTGTACTACGCTTTAGTTTTGGTAGTGGCAAATTCACCGATATTGAGGGTTTGGCTAATGCTTTAGATGCACAACTCACCTTTTTAGAAAGACAGTTTGATTTAAACCCTACTTTTGATCATGTGAGCGGTCGTTTTGCTGAGCTTATCCTGCATGTACACAAAAAAATCGGCTTACCCGTTGTCATTCTAGTAGATGAGTATGATAAACCGATTCTAGATGCTCTAGACCAGCCTGAATTAGCAAAAAATAATCGAGATTTTTTAAGAGGTTTTTACGGTACTATTAAAGACTATGACGCCTATATCAAATTTAGTTTTCTTACAGGAGTTAGCAAGTTTTCTAAAGTGAGTTTATTTTCAGGGCTGAATAATCTTTATGACCTTACCCTTGACTCGCGCTATAGCACTATTTGTGGTTATACTGATGATGATATTGATACCACCTTTAACAGTGAGTTGGATAACCTAGATAGGGATTTAATTAAACAATGGTATAATGGCTACAATTGGTTAGGTAAAGGTGTCTATAATCCTTTTGATATTTTGCAACTTTTTAAGCAGCGTCAATTTAAAAATTATTGGTTTGAGACAGGGACTCCTACTTTTCTAATTAATTTATTAATCAAAAGACAGGTTTCTACGCTCGCACTAGATCAAATGTTTACTAGCTCCTCCATTATATCTAGCTTTGAGATTGAGGATATAGCAACCGAAGCACTATTGTTTCAAACAGGCTATTTAACTATTATCAAGTATGAACGTTTAGGTAGTCAGGATTTTTTCACCTTAGGCTACCCTAATCTAGAAGTGCGCCAAAGTTTAAACGAAAATATTTTGTTGGCTTTAGTTAAAGACAAATCCAAACAAGCTGTAAATAGCGCTCAACTCTATCGTTTATTATTAGTTAATGACTTTGAGGGCTTAAGGCAATTATTTCACTCTTTCTATGCTAGCATTCCTTATAACTGGTATAGCAGTAATGACATTCAAAATTACGAGGGCTATTATGCTAGCGTGTTTTACTCTTATTTTGCTGCTTTAGGCTTAGATGTGATTATTGAAGATGCTTCCAATCATGGGCGTTTAGATATGGCAGTCAAATTCAATCACCAAGTTTATTTATTTGAATTTAAAGTAGTCGATGAACAACCTACGGGTGTAGCTCTTCAACAGCTACATGACAAACACTATGCGGATAAATATCGTGCTTTAAATCAGCCCATTTACTTAATCGGCGTAGAGTTTAGTAAGCAGAATCGCAATATAGTAGGCTTTGCGGTAGAAACCACCTAAGCAAATTAGGTTTAAATAGTAGGCTGAGCATCTAAGTATTGTGACTTATGGATACTCAGCTTCCGCCATTAACGCGCATCGTATTTAGATATATACGCATCCCGCGCTTGTTTCACTGTCGCCATGCGCTGATGCAATCCTTCAGCATCCTGTTGGCGCATCATAGTGACAAATTCAGCCAAATTTTCACGTAAGGCTTCGACTACCTCGACAATCGCATCGGTATTAGTCAAACAAATATCACGCCACATCGTCGGGTCACTAGACGCAATACGGGTTGAATCTCTAAAGCCGCCCCCTGCATAGCGCAAAATGTCTTCATGATCTGGCAGTTTGAGCAAGGTATCGACCAAAGCAAAAGCTAATACATGCGGTAAATGACTAGTCGCTGCTAATACTTGGTCATGCAGTTCTGGCGTCATGTGTTCCACGCGCCCACCTGCGACTTGCCACATCGTTTCAATGGTTTGCAATGCTTGGCTATCTGTCGTAGGCGTTGGTGTTAAAATCACCCGCCGCCCTTCATACAAATCCGCTAAAGCTGCATCGACTCCACTTTTTTCTCGCCCTGCAATCGGGTGTCCGGGAACAAAACGCGCAAAATTTGCCCCGAATACTTGCTCGACCTCTTGAATCACACTTTGCTTAGTGCTACCCGCATCGGTGAGAATCGCTTGTTCGGGCAAATAGGGATGAATACTGTTTAAAACCGGAAGCATGGCTTGCATTGGTACAGCTAATAAAACCACTTCAGCCCCTTCCAATGCTTCCTTAGGATCAGTACTAAAGCGGTCAATCACTCCCAATTCATAAGCATGGCGCAATGAAACCTCATCACGCCCTAAGCCTATAATTTCATTGCAGTACTGTTTTGCTTTCAGCGCCAACGCCAGCGAACCACCGATCAGCCCCACCCCAGCGATGACTAAGCGCTGGATCATGCTGCTAATACCTTAGTCAACGCGGCAATACAACGCTCGTTTTGTTCTTGCGTCCCAATGGTAATGCGCACATGCTCAGGCATACCATAATTGGCAATCGGGCGCACAATCACGCCTTCGCGCAATAAGGCATTGAATACTTCTACCCCACTACGCTTACAATGGACTGTAATAAAATTGCCCTGTGTCGGCACATACTCCCAACCCTGCTCAACACAAGCCGCTTGCCACTGCTTTAGACCTTCGGCATTGGTGTCTTTACTGCGCTGTAAATGCTCATCATCGCTTAGTGCGGCTTCTGCTGCTAATAGCGCTAGAGAGTTCACATTAAAGGGTTGACGCACCCGATTAAGAATATCCGCAATCTCAGGGCTAGATAATGCATACCCCACACGCAACGCCGCCATCCCATAAATCTTTGAGAAGGTGCGCGTAATAATTAAATTGGGGAATTCTTGCAGCCAAGGCAAAGCATCGGGAAAATCAGGATCCGTCACATATTCGGTATAAGCCTCATCCAATACTACTAAAACGCGATCAGGTACTTGTTTTAAAAAGGCATATAGCTCAGCACTTTTGAACCATGTTCCGGTGGGATTATTGGGGTTAGCCAAAAACAATACGACGGTATTGTCCAGAATGGCATTCAGCATATTGGACAAATGATGACCATAGGGCATAGTCGATGTGCTGTCATTCGCCTTGGCAATTTGTAACTGCGCCCCCACCGCTTGCGAGCTAATGTAGTACACCGCAAAAGCATGCTCAGAAATCACTACACCTCGACTCGGATCTAAATAAGCGCGTGCAATTAGTTCCAAAATATCGTTCGAGCCATTACCTAAGGTAATTTGATTAGCATTGACACCAAACTTGCGAGCAATCGCTTGCTTGAGATTAAAGCCTGCACCATCAGGGTAAATCGCAAGCTCGGTCAAACCCTTTTGCATCGCTGCCAGAGCTTTAGGGCTAATACCTAATGGATTTTCATTCGAGGCAAGCTTAATAATATTGCTAATCCCTAGCTCGCGCTCTAGCTCTTCAACGGGTTTACCGGGTTGATAAGGTTGAAGTTTTTGTACGCCGCTGACGGCTTGATCACGAAAATTAATAGTCATTTTTTTACATTACCGCCACTGGATAGGAACCTAATACCCGTACTAAATCGACTTGCCCTTGCAAGGTTTGCAGTGCTTGTTGAATCGGGGTGTCTTTGACATGACCACGAATATCGACAAAGAATAAATATTCCCAATTATTGCTCCGTGCCGGACGCGACTCGATACGTGTCATATCAATGCCAAATTCGGCAAAGGGCTTGAGCAAATTATAGAGTGACCCCGGACGATTAGGCATAGAGAGCAAAAGCGAGGTTTTGTCTTGACCGCTCGGCCCCACATCCTGATGACCGACCACTAAAAAGCGTGTGGTATTATTGGCATTATCTTCAATCGAAGTTTGTACCACATTCAGCCCATAAATCGGCGCAGCTTGAATGCTACCAATCGCCGCAGCGTTAGGTTCAGAAGCAGCACGTTTGGCAGCATCGGCATTACTACTACACGCAATACGCTCCGCTTGGGGCAGGTGTTTATCTAGCCAATAGCGACATTGGGCTAAGGATTGAGCATGAGAATAGATTTTAGTGACCTGTTGCCATGCTTCTTGCTTACATAATAAGTTTTGGTGAATACGTAATACCACCTCGCCACAAATTTTGAGCGGCGAATTGACTAAGACATCCAGCGTATGGGACACAATCCCTTCAGTCGAATTTTCAATCGGCACTACTCCATAGCGCACCCGATAAGTTTCGACCTCACGAAATACTTGAGCAATCGAATCACAGGACAGTAGACCAATCGTGTTACCAAAATGTTTACGCGCTGCCTCCTGAGTAAAAGTCCCTTCTGGTCCTAGATAGGCTATGGTCATAGACTCTTCAAGCGACAAACAAGCTGAAATAATTTCCCGATATAAATGAGTTACTTGCTCATTGCGTAAAGGCCCTTCATTTAACGACACCATGCGCCGTAAAATCTGGGCTTCACGCTCTGGACGATAAAATACCGCATCGGGATCAGTGGCTAGTTTGGCATGGGCTACCGCTTCAGCACACCGCGCCCGCTCACTCAATAATTCCAGTAATTGCGTATCAAGGGCATCAATACGCTCACGCAAACTTAATAAATCGGCACTCACCGCTTGGCTCACTCCCATCCTCAATTAATTTTGTTTGGCTCTAATAACTACCGATCCGTAGTCAGGTGTTTCTGGAGCAGTCTTGTTGGCATGGATGCCAACTTGTAGCGTACAGGGATGTATTTACAGCGACTGCGGAAGAAATGCCTGACTACGGATAAGCGGTACTAACTAACCATGCTGGCGCTCAAACTCACGCATAAATTGAGCTAAAGCTATCACGCCCTCAATCGACATGGCGTTATAAATGCTAGCCCGCATTCCACCCACTGAGCGATGCCCTTTTAAGGACATTAAGCCCTCATTAGCCGCCTCCGTTAGGAACACTTTGTCCAACTCTGGATTGGCTAAAGTAAACGGCACATTCATAGTGGAACGATAGCGCTCATCGACCGGACAAATATAAAAGCTAGACGCATTAATCACGTCATAAAGCACTTTAGCCTTTAGCTCATTGAACTCAGCCATCGCCGCTAAGCCACCTTTACGCTTGAGCCATTTGAACACTAAGCCAGACAAATACCATGCATAAGTCGGCGGCGTATTATACATCGACTCATTATCAGCATAGATTTGGTAATCGAGCATCGAAGGAGTACTAGGTGTCGCGTGACCGATTAAATCCTCACGCACAATCACGACCGTAATGCCCGCTGGACCAATGTTTTTCTGTGCTCCGGCATAAATCAACCCAAACCGACTCACATCAATAGGCTTAGATAAAATATCGGATGACATATCCGCCACTAAAGGCACATCACCAAGATCGGGAATAGCTTTAAACTGTACGCCGCGAATGGTTTCATTACTGGTGTAATGCAAAAAGGCGGCATTCGGATCGCACGCCCAAGTGCTTTGCTCTGGAATCGTGGTATAACCTGTGTCTTTGGTAGACGCCACCACATTGACATTACCAAAACGTTTGGCTTCTTGAATGGCTTTAGCTGACCAGTCGCCCGTATCCAAATAATCCATACTGCTTTTGCCACGCAGCAGATTGAGCGGGATCATAGCAAATTGCATATGCGCCCCACCCTGCAAAAACAATACTTTATAGTTACTCGGAATACTCAAAAGCTCGCGTAAATCAGCTTCGGCTTGATTAGCAATCGACATAAAATTCGATTCACGGTGACTCATTTCCATCACCGAGATACCTGAGCCGCGCCAATCAAGCATTTCAGCTTGAGCTTGTTCTAATACCTCACGCGGCATGACCGCTGGGCCGGGACTAAAATTATAAACTTCGGTCATGATGCTTCATCCTCGGTTGTATTCGTATTATTGTCCTGATCGATGTCATCGGTTTGAGCTAAAGCACTAGGGCGTGGTGTGTCGCCACTGCTTTCGGGTAGTGCATCATCGTCCTCACTCATAATCGGCGCTAACTGCACCAATTTTTCATCATCGCCCATACGAATGAGTGTTACGCCTTGAGTATTCCGCCCTACTAAAGCAATGCCACTTACGGGAGTACGTACTAAAGTACCACCATCGCTAATGAGCATAATATCGCTGTCGGGTTTCACTTGAACCGCACCAATCACTTGTCCATTGCGCTCAGAGGTCTGAATGGCAATCACCCCCTGACCACCACGCGCTTGGGGCATGAATTCATCTACACGGGTACGCTTACCATAGCCGTTTTCAGTGGCAGTCAAAATCTCGCCTTCGCCTAAGATAATCAGCGCATTCACCGCGCCACCTTCATCTAAGCGAATACCTCTGACACCTGCCGCTTGACGCCCCATCGCACGTACATCACTTTCTGGGAAACGAATTGCTTTACCCGCATTGGTAAATAGCATGACCTCATTATTGCCATTCGTGAGCGCCACATCGACCAGCTTGTCACCATCGCGTAAATCTACCGCAATAATACCCGCCGCACGCGGACGCGAGAAATCAGTCAGTGGCGTTTTCTTAACCGTACCATTAGTGGTTGCCATGAATACATAAGCATCCTCGGCATAATGACGAATCGGCAATACTGCTTGAATGCGCTCGCCCTCTTCCAAGGGTAATAAATTCACCATCGGTTTACCGCGCGAAGTGCGACTCCCGACAGGCAATTGATACACCTTGAGCCAGTACATGCGCCCACGACTGGAGAAGCACAAAATCGTGTCATGAGTACTCGCTACAAATAGCTTTTCAATGAAATCCTCTTCCTTCATTGCTGTAGCAGTCTTACCCCGCCCGCCTCGGCGTTGCGCCCGATAGGTATCAATTGGCTGCGCTTTGGCATAACCTTCATGCGAAAGTGTTACTACTACATCTTCTTCGGCAATTAAATCCTCAAGGCTTAAATCTTCCGCTACCGTTTGAATTTCAGTACGACGCTTATCACCATAATTGGTTTGGATTTCGAGCAATTCTTCACGAATGACTTGTAATAAACGATCTGGATTACTGAGTATTTCCAGAAAATCGTTAATTTTATGAATCAGCTCTTGGTATTCAGACAAGATTTTATCTTGTTCTAGACCCGTCAAACGATGCAGGCGTAACTCTAAAATGGCTTGAGTTTGTGTTTCAGACAGCCAATATAACCCGTCTCTTAAGCCTAATTCAGCGCTAATCGCCTCTGATTTAACCACTCCAGCGGCTTTATCCAGCATAGTTTGCACGACGCCTAAGCCCCAACCTTTTGCCATTAACGCGGCTTTTGCTTCGGCTGGATTGGCTGAGGTTTTAATCAGGGTAATAATTTCATCAATATTGGCAATAGCAATGGCTAAGCCTTCTAAAATATGGGCGCGTTCCCGTGCTTTGCGTAGATTATAAATGGTGCGGCGCGTGACCACTTCACGGCGATGACGTAAGAAAGCCTCAATAATCTGTTTAAGATTCAGTAGCTTAGGTTGACCATTAACTAGAGCCACCATATTAATCCCAAAGACACTTTGCATTTGGGTTTGTTTATACAAATTATTTAAAACTACATCACCCGCTTCACCGCGTTTGATTTCAATCACCATACGCATACCGTCTTTATCGGACTCGTCGCGTAGTTCTGAAATACCCTCAATCTTTTTATCTTTGACTAATTCGGCGATTTTTTCCAAAAGACGCGCTTTATTCACCTGATAAGGTAATTCGTGGACAATAATAGTTTCGCGTCCAGTTTTTTCGTTTACCTCAATTTCAGCTCGCGCCCGTACATAAATACGCCCACGTCCGGTATGGTAAGCCTCATGAATCCCGCGTGCGCCATTAATAATTCCTGCGGTAGGAAAATCAGGACCGGGCAGATATTCCATTAAATCACTAATATCTAAGTCGGGATTATTCGCTAAGGCTAAACAGGCATTAATCACCTCATTCATATTATGAGGTGGAATATTGGTCGCCATCCCCACCGCAATACCCGAAGAACCATTGACTAATAGATTCGGTACACGGGTGGGAAATACCACTGGCTCGGATTCAGAACCGTCATAGTTAGGGACGAAATTAACCGTTTCTTTGTCTAAATCGGCGAGTAATTCGTGGGCGATTTTGGACATGCGCACTTCGGTATAACGCATCGCGGCGGGTGCATCACCGTCCACCGAACCAAAGTTACCCTGACCATCAGCGAGCATATAACGCAATGAAAACGGTTGAGCCATGCGCACGATGGTGTCATAGACCGCCGTATCCCCGTGTGGGTGGTATTTACCGATGACATCCCCGACCACACGGGCGGATTTTTTGTAGGGTTTATTCCAATCATTACCCAGTTCACTCATGGCAAAGAGCACACGGCGGTGAACCGGTTTGAGACCATCGCGTACATCCGGCAAGGCGCGGCCGACGATAACACTCATGGCATAATCGAGATACGATTGACGCATCTCGTCTTCGAGATTAATAGGGAGGACTTCCTTGGCAAAATCGGCCATATTGTATTTCTAATCGCTGTTAAGAGAAGCCGCCTAGTATACCAGATTAACCTCAATTAAGGTGTAACTAATGGTAGGAGATGAGTGCTTTTTGGCGCAATTCTGCATCAATTATGGTCTTATTTATCGTCACTCATAACTTACGAGATTTTAGAAAGGTCAAGGATAATTTCAATATTCAACCTGTCGCACCCAAGGACTTATGGCAGTTATATCAAAGGGGAATACCATGAATTTTGCACTTAGAATACCTGATTATTACAAAGACGAAATCATGCAACTCAAAGGTGATGCCTCTATTAATCAATTTATTATTAACGCTATCGCCGAGAAGATTGCGGCTTTACGTACTGAAGCTTATCTGCAAGAGCGTGCTCTACGTGGCTCTAGAGAACATGCTTTGAAGGTATTAGATAAAGTAGCGAATGCGCCTGCTGCTGATTATGACTAGCGTTTTGCACTTAAAACACATAATGCCTTACCAAGCTCTCTAGTGATGAGTGCTTTTTGGCACAATTCAGGTAGGAATTTAAACTGTTTTAGATGCCTCTAGATCTAGAGTAGCTAGCCATTGGAGCATAGCGCTATTTTCAACCCGCTCATAAATGTCTTCTACTCGCACAGCAACACCACCAATAGACTCTAACAGTATTTCTTGCCCCAAGTAGTAGTAAAAGGGCTGCCAACTTGCGCTACGGCGATAGACTGTGACCTCGGCAATATCCTGCTCTATTAACATATATTCAAGCACACTAGGGAGAGCAAAATATTCTAAACGTTTGTCGGTTTTATCAGTACGCCGCGTGCTTTCTGAGATTACTTCTACGATTAATACGGGGGTTTCGCGTACATATTTGTCGGTAGAAGGGTCATCATTACAGGTGACCATGAGGTCTGGATAACGAAAGCGATCATGGGCTGTTTTGACTAGCATATCGCTAGTGAGCGGCTCACACGGTTGCCCACGTAAAGCACTCCACAATAAGGCAGAAAGATTACGAGTAATACGATTATGGCTGAGGCTTGCTCCTGCCATTGCATAGACTTGACCCGCTACATATTCATACTTTTGTGTACTTAAGCGCTCACCTGCTAGGTAATCTTTAACACTGATGTGGTTAATTTGCGGTGCTAACATGCTTTTGTTCCTATGGCTGGTTTTGATCTGTATGGTTCAGCTCACTTGATATTAGCAAATCATGATTAGGGTAATGAGTAAACATATTTCAGGGCTTATTTCCATCCTAAAAAAGAACATAGAACTTAGGTCTTCACAAATTAAAAAGCCGTACTTAATTTAATAATTAAACTTTATTCGGAGATTTTGCTATAGATAGCTCGATACGCTTTATTATTCTATCTCTTTTTCTTTCCCATGTAGAAGTGGGTAGCTTTTCTATAATAGCAAATACTTGCTCAATTTTTTCTTTAAATAAATTTAGCTTTAAAGGCTCATTTATTTTAAATCCTTGAGATAACGGAATAACTCCTTTTATATCCTTATAGTCTAAGGGAGGTACGACAATGGGAATATGCTGTTTTGCTAAAACCCAAGTAGCTCCCATCTCACATAAGCAAATCGGACTATGAAAAAAGTTTTCAGTCAATACAAAAATTACCATGGAGTTTGATGATAGTTCATTTTTTATTTCATTTAAAAAATTTTCACCTAAACTAATTCCATAACCCTCAAAAGATGTACAGAATATTTGCTTTGAGTCTAAACCGATAGACTCAAGAATCTCTACTATTTCCTCAACAAGCTCTACATCTTTTGAGGAATGGCTTATAAATACTTTAGAAATTGCTCCCTCTTTTTCCAGAGCACTCTTTACTAAACTATCAGTTGACTCTGAAAATTCTTTAATATAACTATTAATGGAAGATAAGAGTATCTTTAGATCCTCTCTGAATATCCGAAGGTGGTCATCATCATAGTCATGGCCATACCCGTCCAAAGTATATACTGTCATTCCTGAATAATAAAATTTTAAACTAGAGAAATGCTCATACTCTGTAGAATCCTTTGAAAATATTTTAATAAATGTTCTTTCTACTAAATTTCTCCATATTTTAAAATTTGTATCATCACTATTTTCTACTGTAATAGATGAAGCATCCTCTATAAGTTTTTTAAGCAATTTTACTTTTTCTTTATTGTCCATCATTTAATCCTATTTCCTATTTCCTATTTCCTATTGATATTTACCGCTGTAAGTAATTATTTAGAGCTTCATAACTCACTAACTGTAATCTTTTGCTAAAATTTATATAGTCTAGAACGATCTCTTAGAAGTAAGCAAAATATACAATTTTTTAACCATACACTACCAGCAGTGACATCCTACATTTTAACAATATCTATGCCCCCAACCAAAGCCCCAGCAAACCGTTTTTCCACCACCTTTTTCAATGCCTGCTGCAATATCTCCACATACACCCTAGCCTGCGGAGTCGGGACAAAACTCACATAAAAAGTGGTACTCAAGGACTGTGTTAATTGTGGCATAACCCGCAATAATTCCCCTCGTTCTAACGCATCCACTACCACAAAATCAGCTAATAATGCCAACCCTAATCCAGCCTTTGCACCCTCCTCCAAGGCAAATGAATTACCTAAAATCAAAGTATTAAAAGCATCCGACCACACTAGATTTTCCAAAGCTAATAACTGTTTCCAGCTCGTATATTGCCCTACACCTCGCACTAATAAAGTATGCGTACTTAGCTCAGATAATTTTTCCGGTAATCCATAACTGTGAATATATGCCGGACTCGTTACCACCGACTTATGTACCTGTAGCAGCACCTCATGCTGTAAGCGTTCATCACTTGGCTCTGAGCGGATAGCGAGATCAAAACCGCCTTGAATCACATCACGCAAGGTGTCGCTAGCCTCTAGCTGCACCACCAAGCGCGGGGCTAGCACTTTCAACTCTGCTAACACATAGGGCAAAACTCGACTGGCAAAATCAACGGGCGCAGTGACTTTAACTACACCGCTTAAATGGCTCGGTTGTAATTGCGCCAAAGTTTGCTCTAACCCTGACTCAAACTGTTGATAAGCCTGTGCTAATTGCCAACCTGCCGAGGTTAAATTTAACTTACTGCCCGACTGACGTAACACTAAACTGACTTTGAGTTTTTCTTCTAATTGACGAATTTGGTAACTCATTGCCGAGGGTGACACATGCAAAGACTCCGCCGCTAAAGTAAAGCTATTCAAGCGTGCAACCGCCGCAAAATAGGGCAAATGGGTTAGTAAATGAGCAGGTATAGGCATAATAATTCAAAAATTTTGCATTTTAATTTAAAAAAGTTACGTTTTATTTATTTTAAGCCATGCCGCACACTTAAGGTTATTGAAAATCACCACCTTGAGTACTGTGTTATGCAAGCAATCTTATTCGCCCTAGCGGGCTTTTTTAGTTTTACCCTGATGGATTTGAGTATTAAGTGGCTATTGCAATCATATCCATTGATGCAGGTCACTTTTTTTAACTGCTTTTTTGCTTTGCTAGGGCTATTGATCTGGATTTATCCACGCTTTGAGTTACTGAAAACCAAGCAGCCTCAGATTCATTTGCTACGCGCCAGTATTGTCTTAGTAGTTGATTTATTGGCTTTTTATAGTTATGGGCAAGTACCACTAGCTGAAGCTTATACTCTAATTCTCACCATGCCTTTATTCACTGCGCTTTTCGCCCTGCTATTTAGGTATGAACCCTTACGCCCCCTCGCCTTAGCGGTGACGTTTATTGGGTTTAGTGGTGTGTATCTAATGCTCTCTCCCCAATTTGGGCATTTTCATTGGGCCTTAGTCGCGGCACTCCTGAGTGCTGTGATTGAATCAGTGGGCTTTTTATTAATTCGCCGCCACCGTGAACAAGAAACCCCGCAAGCGTTTGCTTTTTACGGTTTAGGTTTGGTAACGCTCGTGACTGGCGTGGTGATGATGTGGAGTTTTAAACCTATGCCCTTAACCGATTTAGGCATCAGTATCGGGGGTGGAGCGTGCTATGCCTTAGCCACCGCTTTAGTCATTACCGCCTTTCATCGCGGCTCGCCGATTATGGTGAGTAGTATGCAATATAGCCAATTAGTGTGGGGCGCTGTATTGAGCTTTATCATTTGGCATGAAATGCCTTCGCAGCGCGTACTAATCGGTAGCTTATTGATTACACTAGCGGGTTTAGCCTTACTGCACTCACAAAAACGCGCTAAATCAATGAGTCACACCAGCCAACAACCACAACACTAGAGGCAAAGTTAATAGCGCCGCTAGGGTCTGCAAGGTAATAATGGCCGCCATTAAATCGGCATTACCTCCTAGCTGTCGCGCTAAAATATAGGCACTAGAAGCCGTAGGCAACGCCGCCAAAATAACCACCACCGATAAGGTTAGAGTATCCAAATTTAACATTAGCCCTAAGCCTAAAATCAGCAGCGGTAATAAGATTAACTTAATCAAACTGCTGCTCACTAAACTGCTCATATAGTCATGTAATGAGCGCCATTTTAAGCCCGCCCCTACCGTTAATAGCCCCAAAGGTAAGGTCATATCACCCAAACGCTTTAATACCTCATTGACAATACTCGGTAAGGGTAGAGCCATGAGATTCAATACTAAGCCTAGGATGCTGCCTAAAATCAAGGGATTATGTGCCATTTGTTTCAAAATAGCTTTAGTATTCGGCACACCTTTGGCATAGCGGGCAAACACTAGAATACACAGCACATTAATCCACGGAATCATAATCGCAATTACAATCGCAGCTAAGGGGGTCGCTGCTTTAGGCAATAAGGCGAGAATCAGGGCTAGACCAATATAAGTATTAAACCGAATCGACCCCTGATAATCCGAGGTAAAACTTGCTCCTTCATGCTGCAAAAAACGCTGGGCAATAAAGGCAAGTACTGAACCTAATGCGGGAATCAACACTGCAAACCCAATCAGATAGCCTGCACTCGACCAATTGATTTGAGCATTAGCGAGTTGATGAATCAGTAAACACGGAAATAAGGCAAAGTAGGTCGCTTTTTCGATCTGAATCCATGTACTCGCTTGGATAAAATCGGTTTTAAGTGCTATATAGCCTAAAAGGAGCAGGATAAAAATAGGCATAATTGCCAAAAATACTGTGGACATGAGAGACCTATGATGCTGATAGCAGATTGATTGCAGCAGAGTTTTATAATTAGGTAAATCTTCGATACATTAAATGAGCTAATCCCATTATACTAGCGCCCCACTGCAAGAGAGAGTGAACAAGCTGGTTTAACCACTAAACTTTATTCTTAACTACGCATGAGCTGTATTGTGTTAACTGTTAACTCTCCTCAAGCCATTATTATTCATCACCACCATCAAGAATTATGGTGTCATATCAATCAAGACCTCGATCTCAATCGCTTAATTTGTCACTTTAGTGTTAAAGATCAAGATTTATTTGCCTGTGTAGCAGCGTGGGATGCGCAGCCGGAATTTTTGATCAAGCGTATTACTTCATTCGCTCAAGCCTATGTGCGCGTGCACAATGTGCCTTTATTGGAAGCCGAACTCACACGCTGCTTAAATACTATTAATAATCAACACACTATTATGATTTAAATGCATTGCGCTTAGGCAATGCACATCTCAAAAACACCCATAAGTGCTTTACTTCACGTCTAATAACTCAACATCAAAGAGTAAAGTTGCATTGGGTGGAATCACGCCACCTGCACCACGAGCACCGTAACCATATTCGGGGGCAATAATTAAAGTACGTTGTCCCCCTACTTTCATCCCTACCACACCCTCGTCCCACCCTTTGATCACACGCCCACCGCCTAATGGAAACTCAAACGGTGCACCTCGATCCAGTGAGCTATCAAATTTAGCGCCTTTCTTATCCGCCGCCTTCTCGTCGTATAACCACCCCGTATAATGGACGGCTACTACTTTACCTGTCAGCGCTTCAGCGCCGCTTCCCACTTTTGCATCTATTTTAGTCAATCCACTCATCGGTGCACTCGCTGTAGGTTGGTTCTCTTTAGTTTCGGTAGAAGAAGCGTTTTTTTCTGAACAAGCGCTCATAAAAACACTAGCACTTAATAATAGAGTTAGTGACGCTACTAGAATATTTTTCAATTGATTACTATCCCACTCTGTTTAAAAAAACCTGAGTTGCCACTAAGTATCTAGCTAAAAGTAATCGTGCGTTTTTGGAGCAGTCTTGGCGGCAAGGATGCCGCCTTGAAGCGTACAGGGATGTATTAACAGCGTCTGCGGAGGAAATGCACGATTACTTTGGCTCAAGTACTTATTTGGCACTCTTTATTTCAGGCTAAAAAATGTACCATTGTTGGAGGGGGAAGCAATAGGATAAAACAACTTTATTTGCATTTACCCCACTGCTAAATCACCTGTTTAGCTTTTAGTGCTGTTAATTGCTCATGATCAAGCTTTAATAAGCGCTCTAATACCTCGGTCGTATGCTCACCTAATAAAGGTGGAGGATTAGGCGCATTTAAAGCCTCGCCATCAAAGCGAATCGGATTACTGACCAATTTCACCTCGTCAACTAAAGGATGAGCATAATGTACCTCTAAACCACGATGCTGCACTTGAGGATCAGCAAACACACGGTCAAGGGTATTAATCGGGCCACAAGGCACACCCACTGTTTCCAATAGTTGTAACCATTGATCAGTCGTGTGCTGCGCCATCAGTTGCTGGATGATAGGAATCAGTATTAGACGATTTTCTACCCTTAAGGCATTCGTGGCAAAACGCGCATCTGTGCCTAATTCTGGTTGCCCCGCCACCTCGCAAAAGCGTTTAAATTGCGCGTCATTCCCTACTGCTAAAATAATATGCCCGTCTTGTGTCGCAAAGGCTTGATAAGGAACAATATTCGGGTGCGCATTCCCCAAACGTTTAGGCACATTACCAGAAGTGAGGTAGTTAAGCGCTTGATTCGCCAGTACTCCCACCTGAACATCAAGGAGTGCTAAATCAATATAAGTGCCCTGTCTGGTACGTTCACGCTGAAATAATGCCGCCATGATAGCATTCGCAGCATATAGCCCTGTGAAAATATCTACGAAGGCAACCCCTACTTTGACCGGCTCGCCCCCTTCAGCATCGGGTTTACCCGTCAAGCTCATCAAGCCACCCATGCCTTGAATCATAAAGTCATAGCCCGCGCGTTGTGCATAGGGACCATCTTGACCAAAACCTGTAATCGAGCAATAAATGAGATCGGGTTTAAGTGCTTTTAGGCTTGCATAATCAAGGTGATATTTCTTTAATCCACCCACCTTAAAATTCTCTAGCACTACGTCGCAATGCTTAACCAATTCATGCAGCAGCTCTTGCCCTTCTAAGGTTGCCATATCAATCGTGACTGATTGTTTACCGCGATTAGCACTTAGATAATAAGCCGCCTCAGTTGTGCCCGCTAACCAAGGGGGTCCCCAACGCCGTGTATCATCACCTTCATTCGGACGTTCGATTTTAATCACCTCAGCGCCTAGATCAGCTAATTGCTGGCTACACCAAGGTCCCGCCAAAATGCGCGAGAGATCTAACACACGAATACCTGTTAAGGGTTGAGCAGGCATGGGAATACTCCTAAAAATGTTAGAAAAACGCCTGAATCCCTGTCTGAGCACGTCCTAGTATCAAACCGTGAATATCATAAGTACCTTCATAAGTATTCACCGTCTCTAGATTGACCATATGACGAATCACACCATACTCGTCAGCAATACCATTTCCGCCGTGCATATCGCGTGCTATGCGAGCAATATCCAATGACTTACCGCAGTTATTGCGCTTAATCAGAGAAATCATTTCAGGCGCCCAATTGCCTTGATCCATCAAGCGTCCGACTTGCAACACAGCTTGTAAACCTAGGGTAATTTCGGTTTGCATATTAGCCAGTTTAGTCTGTACTAATTGCGTAGCGGCTAGCGGGCGACCAAATTGTTTACGGTCGAGCGTATATTGCCGCGCTGCATGCCAACAAAACTCCGCTGCACCGAGCACACCCCATGCAATACCAAAACGTGCTTTATTTAAGCAACCAAAAGGCCCTGCAAGACCACTGGCTTTAGGGAGTAGATTATCTTCAGGCACAAATACTTCATCTAGGACAATCTCGCCTGTAATCGAAGCGCGTAGCGACATTTTGCCGTGAATTTTAGGCGTACTAAAACCTTGCATGCCACGCTCAATAATAAAGCCTTTGATTTTGCCTTCGTGTGCATCTGACTTCGCCCAGACCACTGCTAGATCGGCAATAGGGCTGTTAGTAATCCACATTTTTTGCCCATTGAGGACATAACCACCGTCGACTTTGCGGGCGTAAGTGACCATCGAGCCGGGATCAGAACCATGATTAGGCTCAGTCAAACCAAAACACCCGACTAGCTCACCGGTGGCTAAGCGCGGTAAATATTTTTGCTTTTGTACTTCTGAGCCGTAAGCTTCAATCGGATACATCACCAGTGATGACTGCACGCTCATCGCTGAGCGATAGCCAGAATCAACACGCTCGACTTCACGCGCGATCAGACCATAGGAGACATGATTTAAACCCGCACCACCGTATTGCTCTGCTACGGTCGAACCCAACATACCCAGTTCGCCCATTTCATTCATAATATCGCGGTCAAAGCGTTCTTCGCGTGTAGCACTTAAAACGCGCGGTTGCAGTTTTTCTTGGCAATAGGCATGCACTGCATCACGAATTTGACGCTCTTCATCGCTTAGCTGTTGCTCAAAATGAAACGGATCATCCCATTGAAATGGAGTCATAACCTATACCTCGACGTAATTTCTGATTGAGTGTAATTGAAGCCAGTCAAAACTGTACTATTTATTATAATAAATTAAAAAGCAAGTACTGTGGTGATTTAAAGTGAATTAGTATGCTGCTGTAGCCAAAAACTGCACAATGCACACCTCTTCTTAAAGACGACTAATGGCTAGTCACTACCTTAAGAGCAACATTAGAGAAGTACAAGACTAAAATAGGAGCGAAAAACTTTACCCTACTTTGCAACTACTGAGTAAGGAGCATTTTTTCATAGCATGCTGAAGCTAATTGAAAATTATACAAATTTAACTTTACAGTGGGACGAAGCATTGCACTCAGCCCCTCCGTAGGCGCTACTTTAAAGCGCTAACCCCACATTACCCTCCACATTCTTCAATGTAGGGGTATTTAATTCAATCTGGCTAATGGTTTTCTTATCGCGTAAATAATCGGCGACAACTTCCCAAATTTGCTTATTCTCAGGGACAGATTCTTGCACACTCGCCCAGCCTGCCACCGGATAGGTCTTAGCCATTTCTAAGGGCTTACCCGCTAACTGCATATCCGACACACGCTCACCCATTTTAGCCGTTGGATCAAAACTAAACTTTAACCCACCCACGCGCACCATATCGCCCCCCTGCTGATAATAGGGGTCGGCATTAAATAGATTATCCGCGACATCTTCAAGAATGGTTTTAATCATCTCACCACTCATCTCATTGCGCGTCACCGTGCCATAAGTAATCGCTGTTTGATCAGCCACATGCTCAAAGGTAATCGGTTGACCGGGGAGCAAGCTCGTACCCCAACGGAAGCCCGGAGAGAAAGCAATCGGTGCATCTAGTCCTTCCATTAAGGCATTACAAATGAGCTGATCAAAGGTTCCATTAAAATTACCGCGTCGATATAACACTTCATCACAAACCGCTAATTCTTCAGCTAACTCTTTTTGATACGGCTCGCGTACCTTTTCAATCAGTTTCACCATTTCGGGATTAGGGGTGAGCAGATTAGAAAATACGGGTAACAGTTTATAGCGATAATCCGCCACTTTGCCGTCTTTGACCTCTAAATCGAGTACACCCAAAAACTTACCATTAGAACCTGCATTAGTGACTAAGGTTTTGCCGCCTGCGTTCTCCACCACGACTGGCTGGAACACACCATCATGGGTATGTCCACCCATAATCGCATCAATGCCTGTAACCTTACTCGCCATTTTTAGGTCTACGTCCATACCATTATGCGAGAGAACTATGACAACTTGCGCACCTTTACCGCGTGCCTCGTCGACCATTTCCTGCATACGCTCATCTCGAATGCCAAAGCTCCAATCAGGCACTAAATGACGCGGATTTGCCACCGGAGTATAGGGGAAGGCTTGACCAATAATGGCTACAGGGGTTTTGTTAATTTCTTTAATCACATAAGGGGCGAATACGGGTTCTTCAAAATCAGTACTCAACACATTTTGAGCTACAAAATCAACTTTGCCCGCAAAGTCTTTTTCAATGATTTCCTTGACACGTTCAGCCCCATAGGTCATTTCCCAATGCGGAGTCATGACATCCACACTCAATAATAATTGGGCATCGACCATATCCTGAGCATTGGTTTTTAGGGCTGTCCATGAGCCTTGCCAAGTATCACCACCGTCGAGTAACAAAGCGCCCGGACGCTGAGCACGAATCTGATCCACTAGGGTTTTTAAATGCGCAAAACCACCGACTTTACCGTATTTTTTCGCGGCTTCGGCAAAATCTAAATAGGTAAACGCATGAGCCTCTAGCGTATTAGGGGCAATGCCGTAATGCTTTAAAAAAGGCTCACCGACTAAATGCGGTGGCTTGCCTTGCATCGAACCAATGCCTAGATTGACACTAGGCTCACGATAATAAATAGGGAGTAGTTGGGCATGACAATCGGTGTAATGCAGTACCGATACATTACCAAAGCTGGGTAATTCATAGGGATTACTCGGCTGATTGGCGAGCGCCAAACGCGTATTCAAACCAAACCCTGCCACACTTGCAGCCGCTAAGAGCTGCAAAAACTCACGACGATTCATGCCCATCTATGCTTCTCTCTATTTATTCACCGGTGACTCAGGATCAACCAAAAATGCCACTACATCGGCAATTTGCTCAGGAGTCAGTACGCCATTGTGACCTAAACGCGGCATGCTGGAGCAAGGCATATAGGCGTTAGAGTTATAAATTTTCTCGTAGGCATATTTAATCGTCTCTGGCGTGTTGCCACGTAATTTACCAAAGCCCGTTAAAGTACTACCGATATTACCCGCCGCCACTTCTTTAGGATCAGCCGCATGACAGGCATAACAATTGCCGCCGCGTACTACATCGGGTTTGTCGGGCATAATCGTACCCACCCGCCAAGCAAAACCATCGGTAAAAGTTTTTTGACCTTGCTTCCAATCCCCCATGAGCTTGCCGCTCTCTGGATATTTAATAGTAGCCTTTTCGCGCTCCATAAAGGCTTGCTGCATATCGGCGGGGATTTGATTGCGATATTGGGTGCAAAGCTTTTGGGTTTCATCTTGCGTGAGACGCTCTAGGGGCTGCTTTTCCCCTTGTTTAAAACCGCTCGCAATATATTGCTCTACTAAGGCGGATACATCATCATCCGCTGCAACTGCTAGAGTCGTACCTAAAATAGCTATAAGCGCAGTGCTGACTAATTTGATTTTCATAGAGTAATCCTTGCGTTAGCGTGACATGCCGGGGAGCAGATAAGTACCATCTTTGCCTTGAGCATTAAGATAGGCAATCAAAGCCACCGTCATAGGCGAACCATACTCAGCATCCGGTAGACGCATTTGCCACATACAATCCCACATCCGATGTTGCATAGTACGCACAGCGGCATGAGACACCCGATAAGTCGGCCAAGCACTCATGGTTTTTTGTGCATCCGCACCGGGCTTGGAGAAATTACCTAGATTTTGGAGACGAATACGCTTTTTATCATCAGCATGGCAAGTCGCACAGGCAAAATCCAAGGGACCTTGACGCCGCCAAAACAGTCCTTCACCAATCTTAATAGCCTCTTGCTCTTTGACATGTTCAGCAGGGGCATTGATTTTCTCGCCATCGGATTGTGCCGCAATATAGACCGTGAGAGCTTCTAAGTCGGTGTTATCTTCATTGCGCTTGTCATTAGCAAAGGTTTGCTTAGTCAATTCTTTAACGGTATAGCCTTGCAGCTCAGTCATACAGGTCAAGAGGCGTGACTCTGCATCTTGTACCTTATCAGTATCTTTGAAATAGCGCGGTAATTGTGCATAAGCCCCTTTGAGTACCCCAGGGCCTAAACCAAAATCACATTGCTCTAACGAGGCATTTTTAGGACCACGCTTTTCTTTAAATAACTCTTCACCACGATCAATCACTAATAAAGCAGGGTTAGCGTCGCGGTCGCCATAGGTCATTTCGCGGTAAGCATCGGCATTGGGTTCTTCGGCTGCAAAAGCAATACCGGCTAACAAAGCACCTGCTACTAGACTGGCGATAGTCAGTTGTTTCATTCAATTCTCCTAGCGGTTGGGAATCAGATTAATTAAGCAGCTACAACCTCATCAGTATCTGTCCCACCTTTGGTATCTTTCCAAGTGAGCTTCACTTTATCACCCGCTGCTCCTTTATAGGTGAATGCCATATAAGGATTTTTAGAAATAGAGCCACCCCAATTAGCTTTCATCACTTCTTTATCATTAGCCGTGACCACGACTTCACTGATAAAGTGGGCAGGAATCAATTCACCCGCAGAATCTTTACGTAGCCCCGTTTCCATAGGATGGGTCATCAGCGCTTTCACTTCGATCAGACCGCCGTCAATCGCTTTCGCCTTTAATTTAATGCTCGACATCTCAAATGCTCTCCTAATTCCTTAACCGCCACAGCCGCCTAGTGTTACTTTCACTTCCTGCTTAGCCATATGTACTCCATCGGCTGCTTGTACAATAGCCATCACCTCTGCGGTTTTAGCCATTTTAATGCGCGTGGATACATCGGGGCTTGCACCCTCTAAAATAGTAAAAGTCGCTGCCAAAGGAGTGGGGTTATTACTCACGACTAGGCTAATAGCAGTCACACCGGCCAGTGTGGTAGACACAGCTACTGGAACTACTGCACCATTTTCAGCAATTTCAGGCGCTTTGATTTTAATCGCATCAGAAGCTTTAGCTTCGGTAGCATTCAGTGACTTCAATACTTCTTCTAATGCTTTTAGGTCAAAAGGACTCGCAGCGGCTGGTGCGGCTGCATCGGCAGCCATTGCCCATTGAGGCGTCACTAAGCCTGCACTCAATGCCGCACCGGTGGCACTGAGAGCCAGCGCGTTACCTAAAAATTTTCTCCGCTTCATAACATCTCCTTAGCGTTAACTGAGCCTATCATTGGATGGTAGGGAAATAAGATTATGTGAGAAATAATAGTAAGGTGAGGGGTCAATAGACTCTGATTCATATAGCGGCTCCTCCCTATTATTGAACACAATGATAAATATCAAGTGATATGGAATGTATTAATACCAGAATTTTCCTTAAAGGGTCAAACAAGTATCTCTAAAAAAATATATACTTAATAAATCCTAATCACGTAGTCCACTTATTTGGCAAATACTCTTATTAATTAGTCAGTTAAATAAAAAATATATCCACCCCTAAAGAGATAGATCGCTAGAACAATACTAATGCTTTTCCTGCTGCTATGGTGCTCAACGACTGTAATCTTTAACCCGAATACGCCTCACTTGGAGAGTCTAGGTTTAAGTACTACACTACTTATTTTGCAATTTTCAGCGGAGGCTATATGACTAAAGTAGCAGTGATTTTATCGGGCTGTGGAGTATTTGACGGCGCTGAGATTTTTGAAAGTGTGCTCACTCTATTGGCACTCGAACACGAAGGCTGTGAGTATCAGTGTTTTGCGCCTAATATTCCGCAATACCATGTGATCAATCATCTCACGGGTGAGGTGATGAATGAGACACGTAATGTGATGGTAGAAGCCTCACGCATTGCACGCGGTAAGGTGCAAGATTTAGCCAGTGCTAATGCGGCTGAGTTTGATGCGGTAATTGTGCCAGGGGGCTTTGGAGCGGCTAAAAACTTAAGTGATTTTGCTTTTAAAGGGGCGGATTGTACGGTTCAAGCGGATGTATTGCAGTTTTGTCAAGCCATAGCCGCACAAGGTAAACCGTTAGGCTTTGTGTGTATTGCGCCTGCGATGATTCCAAAGATTTTTGGTGAGGGTGCAAAACTGACCATTGGTGATGATGTGGGCACGGCGGCGGCGATTGAGCAAATGGGCGGTGAGCATGTGAGTTGTCCGGTGGATAGTTTTGTGGTGGATGAGGAACGTAAGGTAGTCAGTACCCCTGCCTATATGTTGGCGAATAAGATTATGGATGCCGAGGCGGGGATTACTAAGCTGGTTAAGGAAGTGGTGCGTTTGGCACGGGTTTGAAGATTGGTGGATGGTTTGATGGTAGTGCGGAGGGCAAACACGTAGGTTTGCCCCTACAGTTGTGTCTATTAGGGTCGAGTTTTATTGTGGGATTTATTAGTTTGCCTATTCTTTTTACCAACGATGATTTGTGCATCGTCTCCTGTTTGAATATTGTAAATATTGCCTAGTACCTGTTCTCTCTTAGGCGATAAATCCTCGTCCTCAAACACACCTTCTAGTAATCCTTTTACCGATACATCAATAAACTCTTTGTCACATTCGATGGTAGCTTTGCCTTTATTCAAGGCTCGCTGAAGTACTTGATACTCAAAGAACTTAGCGTCTTTATGTTGCGGGTCAGTGCAATAAGTGCAGATACACGGAATCATTTGTTCGGCTTGAATGTTGCGAAACCATTTATGGTGAATATCTTGAATTTCATCACGGAGGCGTCTGAGTAAATACTTGCGTTCATTGACATTACCATTGATGGCTATATCAATGATTTTTAAGCCGTCGCGGTTTTCTTCTTCCTGAACTAAAGCTCTGCAATCGCGCTCAGTAAAGACTGCCCCCTTGCGCCAAATCAATTGCTTGCCTTCAATCCCACACGCCAAAATAGTATTTAAGCGCACGATCAGGCGGGTAATAATGCCTTCGGGCATGAATTTATATTGAAAGCGGAAGCGTAGATTGTCTTTATTATCCCAAATAAAGGGCATCTGTTCGGCATTGAGGAGTTGCGGGGCAATGTATAAATCTTTTTGGTAATTGAGTGGGTAGCAAATCTCGAAATTTTCTTTTTGCATTAAACTCAATAGCTTGCAGCGCTCATCATGATTGTATTTATCCCTCCAAATCGCCTCTACTTGAGCACGACTAAAATAACCATCCTTACGCGCTACTTCATTATTATTCAGCACACTATAGACCGCATCCACTGCCCATTGCGGATTGAGAATAATGAAATTATGCAGGCTAGGATCATCAGTGAAATGCAATAGGCTACCCAATTTATGTAGGTAGCGGCTCAACACTAACTGGCTTTCCTCGTCCTCGACGGCGTGTTCGCTGCAAATGGCTGAATACTTTTCAAAGCTAATATGGTTGGTAGTTTTAGCGCACTCTTGTAGGGCGGCGCGAATATCTTTCCAGCGGGCGGGGCGCGGGTCGGTGACGTGAGACAGTTGGCTCAGCATACGCTGGATAGTGCTACGCATCGCTTTGAAATGGTCGTCGCGTTTATCTAGATTGACTTCACAGACTTCAATTTGTAGCTCTGGGTAGCGCTCCTCGTAAAATTTGCGGTCAAAGTTAAATTTGTTAATGAATTTATCGTCTTTTTCATTGAGCACGACCAGCACAGGGCTATAGCGCCCTTGTTCTTCGCCGAGTAGGTGAATGATTTTAAACCAATAGGGAAAGTTGGTCGGTTCTTTGCGGTCATTGGCGGAGACGAGGACATAGGCGGCACTAGGAGTGAGGAAAAATTGGTGGGTCATGTATTGAATTTGTTGCCCGCCAAAATCCCAGATATTGGTGGTGAAAATGGTATCGGGTTTATTGGGATGGGGAAATGTCCAGCCTGTGCGCACCTGCACACCTAGAGTACTTTCGGTGTCTTTACTTAGCTCAAAATCCTCATCAAGCAAGGTTTCCATTAAAGTGGTTTTACCTGCGGCAGGTTCACCTACGATAATGAGTTTGGCTTCGTTGAGTTGCTCAACCCCTTGATCTTCTAATTGTTTGAAGTAGTTGAGAATGGCTTCATTGCCTTGTTCGACTATGGAGACAGGAGGGTTTCCCAAAGGATTATTGTATAAACTTATTTTCTTATCCGACCAATCATTTTTTTTCAAACTAACAGGAAGCCCTTTTTCTATTAAATTAATTATCTGACTCAGATCACTGATTTGGTTGCCCATTAGATCGAGCTTTTGGAGCTGCGACAGACCCAACAGCGCACTCAGATCACTGATTTGGTTCGCACCTAGATAGAGCGTTTGGAGCTGCGACAGACCCAACAGCGCACTTACATCACTGATTTGGTTCTTGCCTAGATAGAGCGTTTGGAGCTGCGACAGACTTGACAGCGCACTCAGATCACTGATTTGGTTGGAACTTAGATCGAGCGTTTGGAGCTGCGACAGACTTGACAGCGCACTCAGATCACTGATTTGGTTGTAACTTAGATCGAGCGTTTGGAGCTGCGACAGACCCGACAGCGCACTCACATTACTGATTTGGTTCGCACCTAGATAGAGCTTTTGGAGCTGCGACAGACCCGACAGCGCACTCACATCACTGATTTGGTTGGAACTTAGATCGAGCGTTTGGAGCTGCGACAGCTCCGACAGCGAACTCAGATCACGAATATTATTTCCCGATGCAATAAGTACGGTAAGTTTTGAGAGCTTTTGTATTTGATAAGGAATAGCATGAATTTGATTAGCTGCCCACTGATTCTGACTTCGTTTCAGCTCCCATTGTTGCGTTTCAATCTCCCACTCCCGCCAATCATTAGCCAACACTAATTCTTCTAACCACTCTAACCCGAATAACTTATCTGGTAATTTAGTAAGTGCGCACTTACCTAAATCCAATCGAGTTAAACGCTTTTCCTTAGCTTCACCAATCAATTTCAATGCGCGTTTTGACATGGGGCAGCCCTATCCATAACACCAATACCCCACTATAAATCCTCCGCTAGCCAACTTTCCACCGTCTTATACTCACCACCCCAACATTATCAACCCACACCCTACTGCCACTCACTCCACCCTACCCCCACAGCACTAAAGGGAACTTTTTGAACACCCACTCATCCCATAACCTACACTCACCTTTAAAACCATTGGCTAACTGAAATAATAAGGAACATTATGCGTATTCTATCCCTAGGGCTACTCCTCTCCAGCCTAGCACTCCACAACGCTTGGGCCTGCCAAAACACCACCGACTTTAAAAGCTGGCTCGCCGACTTTAAACAACACGCCGCCCGCGAAGGCATCACCCCTAGCGTCATCCAACAAACACTAAGCTCGGTCAAACTCGACCCCAGCGTCATCCAACGCGACCGCAACCAAGGCGTCTTTGCCCAAACCTTCTTACAATTCTCCGACAAAAAAGTCTCCAGTAACCGCCTCACCATCGGGCGCAGTCAACTCAAAAAAAACGCCGCGCTATTTAATAAAATCGAAGCCCGCTATGGCGTACCCGCTGAAGTACTCACGGCTTTTTGGGGCTTAGAAACCGATTTTGGCGCCGTATTAGGCGACTTTGCCACCATCCCCGCTCTTGCTACCCTAGCCTATGACTGTCGTCGCCCCGAACGCTTCCGCCCTGAACTGCTACACGCCCTCTGGCTGGTACAAAAAGGCGATATAACCCCCGCTAAAATGCGCGGTGCGTGGGCAGGTGAATTAGGTCAATTACAATTTTTACCCTCTGGCTATAACTTGCACGGAGTGGATTTTGACGGCAATGGACAGCGCAATATCATTGCCTCCAAAGCCGATGCTTTAGCATCAGCCGCAAGCTTATTAAAACACTACGGTTGGCGAGCGGGAGAACCTTGGCTCCTAGAAGTGAAAGTCCCCAAACAAATGGATTGGGCAAAGGCGCGTTTAGATAATAAATTGCCTTTGAGTACTTGGAGTGCGGAGGGAGTGACACGCGCTAATGGGACAGCACTGCCCAAAAACGGAGTTGCCGCTCTACTCTTACCGATGGGACGGAATGGGCCTGCTTTTTTGGCTTATCCTAATTTTGATGCCTACTTACAGTGGAATGAATCCAGTGTATACTCTTTGACCGCTGCCTATTTTGCGACCCGTTTAGCGGGCGCTGCACCTTTAAAACGTGGCAATGCTCCGGTCGCAACTTTGAGCCTAAGCCAAGTTAAAACGCTGCAAACCAAGTTGCGCAACAAAGGCTATAGGATCGAAAAAATAGACGGCATTATTGGGCAGGAAACCATGAATGCCACCCGTAAACTACAACAACAACTAGGGCTACCAGCGGACGGATACCCTGATATGAACTTGTTTAATCAGCTCTAAAATTCCCAGCTCCTCATTAAAGGATGGTGGGGGATTTTTTAACCTTATTATTATAACTAACCGTTGATAAGCGAGGCTTTATTTTGTAGTACGTTTCAGCTATGGTTCATCCTTATAACCCATATATACCAACTCAGCCTTAGGGGTTAAAACAGTGCTGAGTTGGTTTGTCCTTTGACAGTATATAACTTAGGACACGGTATCCTACTCTAACAGGGCATTGTTAGAGTCAGACACAAAAATCAATTTTTTTGCAAAGGCGGCAAACCTATGTCCATGTGTAAGACAGTCGCACTCTCTAGCGGAATGTTATGCTCTTTACTATTCAGTACCTCGCTCTATGCGGCTACTGCTAATGTTAATAATATGATGGCGACTGGCAATGTAGCGGTAGAGAATCCTACGGCTCAAGCGCCTGCCGCTCCGGCAAGACCGACCATGTTATTGCCCTATGACCACACCATTCGCTTAAGAGCACCGATTAGAAATCCTACTTACGATAAAAACCTTCTGGTCTCTTTACAAAGTAACTATATGCTTGAAGCCGAGCGTTGGTACAGTGAAGGTGCAGACGTAAATAGCCTCGATTCCCAAGGTCGCAGCTTATTGTATCTATCTATTTTCTCTAATCGCCTTGAGCACGTTAAATTCCTGTTATTACGTCGCGCTAATGTGAACCAACGTAATGAAGACGGTACAACTCCAATGGGTGCAGCAGTTCTACGCGGTTCAGTGCAAATAATGCAATACCTGTTTGAGCGTAATGCCTCTCCTATCGGCAAAATCGAAAACAGTGGCGAGAGCTATCTGCAATATGCGGTGAAACGGGGTCTCACTGATGTAGCGCAATTGCTCATGGATAAAGGTGCGGATATTAATGAGCGCTATCCTACGGGCGAAACGTTATTACAAGTCGCGGTAGGTAATGGTGCTGAAATGATCGCCTATCAACTGATGATGAAAGGTGCGGATGTCGATGCAGCGGGCAGCGATGGGGTAACTCCTTTACACGAAGCCGCCGCCAAAGGTTATGTCAATCTAGCTAAGCTACTACTACAACGCAAAGCTAATGTGAATGCAGTGACTCGCAAAAACTGGTCGCCATTACATCATGCCGCCCGTTTTGGTCACTATGATATGGTGCGTTTATTATTGTCACGCGGCGCTGATCCCACCATTCGCAATACCGATGGTAAAAGTCCTTTAGGGCTTGCCCGTCAACTCCAGCATATCAATGTAAGTGAACTATTATCCTCACGATAGTTTGCTTATCAGCTAAGGCGTCTATTGCGCCTTAGCCCTTTGGTTTTGTTCAACTATTTTTTATAATTCACCTAACTTAGTAAACTCCGCGCAGCGTTTACCAGTACTTTAATTTTCACCGAACTAAAGCGTTGTTTAGGGATATAAAGCATAATTTCTGGATAGCTAGGTGCATACTTAGTCCATAAACTCACTAACTCTCCCCGCTCTAATTCTCGTCTAATCCAACTGGTACTCATCACTTGTACAATACCCAATCCTGCTTTGGCAGCACTCAATACATGCTGCAATTGATTGAGTACCACAGAGGGCATGACTTTGACCGTTTGAATTTGATTATCTACATGAATATCCCAGTGATCTAATTGCTGATGCTCACCGTATTTAAACAAAATACAGCGATGGCTATTGAGAGCCTTTAAAGCCTCAGAATCAATCGGCGCGTCGGGTATGCCATAGTGTTTTAAGTACTCTGGACTAGCTACCCAAGTACTGTGCAATGGCTTAGTCAAAGGAATCGCTACTTTGTCCTGTTCGATCTGTGAGCGTAATCGAATGCCTGCATCAAAACCTTGCTCAATAATATCCACAAACTCGTCGCTGTAATGCACCTCTACGCGCAATTCTGGCGCATGTTGCTGTAAGTACTGCAATAACGGTTGCACAATTGTGTCATGACAAATAATCGGTACGGTTAAACGCAATAATCCTTGAGGTTTTGCGCTATGTTGCTGTAATTGCTGTTGAGCATCTTGAATAGTTTGTAAAGCGGGTTGAATTTGCAGGAAAAACGCCTCGCCTGCTTCAGTCAAACGTACACTGCGAGTATTACGGATCAATAGTTGGGTTTTGAGTTGTTTTTCTAATTCACTCACTGCCAAACTCACCGACACTGTACTTATATCCAACCATGCAGCGGCTTTGGTAAAGCTGCCATAGTGCGCTACCGCTGCAAAAGTACTTAAGCCTGCTAAAGCATCACGTCGTTTAGTACTCATTAGCACTCCTCATTATTAGTTTATACCTAATACTATATTGTGATTAGACCGATTTTTATAAGCAATCAGACCCTTTACACTGAGTACTCATTAATTATTTTCGTGAGTACTGATTATGACTGCTAGCGTTGCCCAACAAGTTGCTGCTCTGTTTACCCGTCCCCATCGTACTGCTATGCCTAAAACCCCACTGGACTATGGTATGCAGTTTGAAACGCTTGAATTTCCTGCTTTAGATGGTGTGAGTTTATCGGCTTGGTTTATTCCCGCTAAAGTGCCCAATCAAAAATTGGCAGTAATGAATCATCCACTCTATTGCAGCAAATACGGCTTTGTTCCTGAAGGTGATGTGGCTCAGCTTGTACCCGTGCATGTGGAGTTTATGAAAACCGCACAACATCTACATAATGCTGGCTTTGATATTTTGTTTTATGACTTACGTAATCATGGCGAAAGTGCTTCAACTGCTGATGGTTTTAGTGGTATTGGTGCATTTGAATGGCAAGACGCAGCAGGGGCTATGGTTTATGTCAATCAGCATCAGCAATTGAGCCAAGTACCCGTCGTTTTAGTTAATCATTGTATGGGAGCTAATAGCGCCATTATTGCCATGAGCAAACGCCCTGACCTATTCAGAAACGTCAAAGCATTGGTTGCAGTACAACCCATTTCAATGGCATATATGGCTGAAAAGGTTGCGCCCATGTTAGGCGGCAATACTAGCCTCGCTGAAGTCGACCAAGCTATTAAAGACCTAGCAGATTGGTCTGGACGATATGTCACCGATGAGTACTTTAAAGGATTTAACAGTACCTGTGCTCTATTCCCAAGTACGCCAAGATGCTTTGACTAGCCCCGCAGATTTAGAAACTATCGTGGCGGCGACACCGACTGAGACTCAAATGGTTTGGATTGAGGGCAATCTTAATCGCTTTGATGGTTATAACTACTATGGTGAGCATCCAGAAGTGATGCTGGAGTTTATTGCTAAACATATGGCTTAATAAGGTTTGTTTAGAGAGTACTTCGCATTGATTAAAGTACTCGCTTTTACGGTTTATCAGTTGTCTATCATTTAATAAAAATTAATGCTCCACTGCTCTACTAAAACGCTGATGTTAATAACATAGCCAGGCTAAAGTACTTTGGCTTACACTTAGCTTATGTTGATTGATAAGAGGACTTGCCAATTTTGTTCGAGGTTTTAGAGTACTTGTCTTTCAGTACTTATGTGTTTCACTCTTAACTCCAAAGGCTTCATTATGCTAAAAGAAAAATTCTTAACTGAGCTGCGGGCGCAATTACGCGACGCATTCCAAGCAGCTAAAGCCGGAAAACCTGTCTCCGCCGCCGACAAACATCGTTGTGAAGGCTTTATGCAGGCAGGTGAGTTTTTAGGTTTAGTCACTGATGATGAATTAGCCGCTTTGATTAATTCAGTGCATGTCAGCGTGTATGGTCAATCCATTTTAGAAAAACGCATGGCACAACAAGGCATGCGTTTGCATTAACTCTATCAAGTCTTTGCCGTCATAAACGCTTGCCACACCTCATCAGGTTCCCACTCTGGCAAGCGTACTGCTTGAGCCTCATACTCTGATACCTTTAATACCTCACGATAATAACGATACAAAAAGGCTGAGGCGCGATAATTGAGCGCACAATGCACCCAAATTTTCTCATCCTTAAGCAAGCTCATGAGCGTAAAAAACTGTTGCAGATGCCATTCATTCGGTGCTTCAAACGGTACGGGAATATGAAAATAGCTCATACCACGCTCAATCACCTCAAAACCTTCTTCAGGAAACGCATTGGGTGAGGTCGGCATGGCTAGATTAATCACAGCTTTGCAACCTTGCTCGGCAATCTGATCGATTTCATTGAATAAGGGCTGTCCTGAGCTGGTGATCAACGGTGAAATAGTGCGTTGATTTAAAATAGTCATGATTTCACCTCCGCAGCACGCCACTTATTGAGCAACGCATAAACCATAAATAACCCAACCACCGCCAACGCGTAATAGCTTTCTTCACCCAAAAACACAAACATAAATGCACATAAAAAAGTGCTTAAGACCGCTACAATTTGCGCCCAACCCGTCAATAGTTTTACACCCGCTAACATGCACAACAGATATAGCAAGACAAAATTGCCATTGGCATAACGAATTAAACTATCCAGATCGCTTTGCCACCACCAAAATAAAGTTGCAAATACCATACAAGTCAGTACGGTGGCATAAAGCGCATGGGTAGGGATTTTACGCACATTGGTATGTGCTAAATAACGCGGCAATTTACCCTCATCCGCTAAGCTCCAGATCAAACGCGCAAAGCCTTGCACATAAATATTCATGGAAGCAAAACACGCCAAAAAGCCAATGATTGCCGCTATCCAACGCGCCTCCGCTCCAAATAATAAGGTGATCATATGCGGTACAGACTGAGTATTGGCTTCATGAGTACCATAGGCTCCAAGCTTAATCACCACCACTGCACACGCCCAATACACTAAGCCCGCGATTAAAATCCCTAATAATATAGCAATCGGTAAATCACGTTCGGGGCGGCGAAATTCCTCGCCTAAATGCGCGAAAGCCTCTAAGCCTACAAAGCACCAAAACATCACGCCCATAGCACGGGTAATATCGGGCAAGGCATTCTCAGTCATCGCGGGAGGGGTAATGTCTGTTAGACTGATATTCGTACCCCACCATAAGGCAACTACCATAGCAATAATTAATAAAGCAATGACTAGCTGCACCTGCCCCGAAGTTTTTGCCCCTGCTAGCCCCAAGCCTAACATAGCTAATAAGGTAAGGATTTGAATCAACAGTAATTCCCAAGCAGGCAAAGCCCACACCGATTGCACAAACCCAACCGCTATCATGAGTGCTGCGGGTAAGCCTACGGGTATGACGGTGAGAAATAATAAGGCAGTGAGCATTTCCCACTGAGCGCCAAAGCTACGGCTAATATAATGGCTCACCCCTCCTGCATGCGGATAGCGTCGCCCCAACTCTGCAAAGGTTAGCCCTAGAGGAATCACTAATAAGATCAGTAATATCCACGACCATAGTGATTCCTGCTGAGCGACGGTTGCGCCCAAGGCGGGAATCACAAATATGCCCGTGCCTAAGAGTGAGGTGGTGAGCAGGCTAGTACCGCTTAATATGCCTAGCTCCTGATGTAATCGCGCCATAGTGCGTCCTTTAGCAATCGTTAAGGCGCTATGATACGAGGGAGCAAGAGGGGCGACTACTGGCAAAACGTGTTATTTCATCGTCAAAGCGTTGGATTGAAACCTCTATTTTATTAGTACCATTGTCCAAACTAAGTTTTTAGTACCAGAGTAATGCTGTCGTACTCTGGTCAGACTCTAACTGATTTGCCACCAAGTAATTAAGCTCTAACGCCTACTAGGCACTACGCCCTGCCTCAGTAGCCTCCGGTACTTCTACTAAACGTCCGGTTTTGCAATCGTAAATATAGCCATAAATAGGAATATCATTCGGTACTAAGGGGTGATTACGAATCCGCTTAACATCCTCCACCACACTTTGCTCACGTTGGGGAATAGTGAGCCATTGAATATAGCGTCCCTCGCCACTGCCCTCACCCACTCCGCTATCATGCCAACCGTTTGCATCAATTGTTGCCGTTTTTAAACTGCTGGCGAGCAAATTGCCCATAATCTCATTAGAAAACAGCTCCATACCGCAATCAGTATGATGAATCACAAACCACTCACGCGTACCTAGTAACTTATAAGAAATGACCAATGACCGAATAGCATCATCACTCGCACGCCCCCCCGCATTACGAATCACATGCGCATCCCCCTCAGACAAACCCGCATATTTAGCTGGATCAAGGCGGGCATCCATACACGTTAAAATGGCAAAATGCCGCGCAGGTGGCAGGGCGAGCTGCCCTTTATCTCCAAAATTAGCGACATACTCTGCATTAGCTGCCAATACTTCACTCAGTATTTGACTCATTTCACACTCCTCTCAACGGTTATAACACTAAACACTTATCAAGGCTTAGCACCTAAAGATAGTAGCGCGTTACCTAAGGGGGTGCGCTTTCCCACAGTATTAACCATTTAATAGCCATTCTGTTAGGCGATTCAAAGTAATCGTACACTCATGCCAATACGTCTGTGTAGACTTCAGTGCGGCACTCCTAACACTAAAACTGTTCCAAAATGCACAATGATTTTTGTGCTAGATCTTGCTTACTACGTTTTTATAATAACTAATCCATTTTTTCTTAGTTCATTTTAGAACTTAAGCTTACTAAAGTACCTGCATATTAAAATGAATGCGAGGAGTGCTTAATGGAACATATTCTCATAGTGCCCGGACTTTATGGGAGTGAACTGCAACATTGGCAGACTTGGATTGAGCGCAAACTACCCAACACCATACGTGTAGAACAAGACAACTGGGATAACCCAGTACTCATTGAATGGTCACGCCGCATTGTTGAGTACATTGATCAGCATCGCGGTAAGATTTGGTTGATTGCGCACAGTTTTGGCTGCTTAGCGAGTGTCCATGCTGCTTTTCAACGCCCTGAACGTATCACAGGCGCTATGCTAGTCGCTCCTGCTGAGCCAAACCGTTTTAACGTACAAGGTTTTGTTATGGGCAAACCCTACATTAACTCTGCTCACACAATCGCCTCTCAATTGCCCAAACAGCCCCTACCCTTTCCTAGCGCTATAGTAGCCAGCACTAATGATCCTTGGATGAGTGTGGAGAGTGCACAAGCATGGGCGGATGCTTGGGAAAGTTTATTAATTAATATTGGGGATGCGGGTCACATTAATGTCGCTTCGGGTTTTGGTGCGTGGCCAAAAGGCTTAGAAATCTTTAATGACCTGTACCAATCTCAAGCTTATCTCCCTCAAGGCTCTTTTAGCCTAGCTAGTAGTTTTTAATTTAACAGTTTTATTAAATACTTAGTGATTAAGCATATGGGTTAAACTATATGCTTATAGCTATTTTATAATTAGCTTATAGAAATTAATCTAATACCAAAAACCATATAACCATTTCACATTTAATTATTTCTCTCCAGATAGCACTTTTGCTAGCCTAAGCACATTCGTTTTTAGCTTAAAAATACTTTAGGGAGTACTATCATGAGTGAAGTTTTAAATTTAGACAATCACCAACCTAGTAACTGCTTCACCTTCAACTCAGCTAGTCCCTATAATGCTAAACTCCCTTATGCGGGAAGTTTTCACCCTAGACAAGCTTGGCATTTAATTCAAAATGGCTTAGCTATTTTAATCGATGTGCGTACTTTAGAAGAATTAACTTTTGTAGGCTCAGTGCCTAATAGTATTCATATTCCTTGGGCTATAGGGACTCATCTCACGCGTAATCCTCGCTTTGTTAAAGAATTAGAACGTAAATTCTCTAAACATCAAACACTTTTATTCATTTGTCGTAGCGGTAAACGTTCGGCTCAAGCAGCAGAAGCAGCTACTAAAGCGGGCTTCACTCAAGTCTTTAATGTAGCTCAAGGTTTCGAGGGTGACTTAGATGAAAACCAACAACGGGGTCAACTAGGTGGTTGGCGCTTTCATCATTTACCTTGGCAACAAAACTAATGGAATTTCAATCGATGAAGCAATTACCGGAAACTGATCTTTACCCTAAACAAGGTTGGCATTTAGAAACTATCGTCAATGAACTAAAAGAGCTGCGTCAAGCATGGCGGCAAGAATATAATCATCTGGATTTAAATAATGGGCATTACTTTCCCTCTCAAGAGGTATTACACCATACGGTTAAAACACTAGCTCATGTATTATTTCCATTACGCTTAGGTCCCGCTCATTTAAATACTGAAACCGAAGATTATTATGTAGGGCTTAAACTCGATACTGCACTTAATAGCTTATTTGCTCAAGTGAAACTAGAGTTAGCCTATAATTACCAGTTTCAATCATACTCTCCCGATGAGAACTTTCATTTAGAAATACAGGCTAAGCAATTGGTCTATGACTTTGCCAAAACACTTCCCACTATTAGAAAAAATCTCGATTTAGATGTATTAGCGGCTTTTAATGGTGATCCTGCTGCTCGCACGGTAGATGAAGTACTCATTTGCTATCCGGGGATTAAAGCCATTCTCTATCACCGCATCGCGCACGAATTATATTTAAAAGACCTGACCTTAATTGCTCGCATGATTGCGGAATTAGCCCACTCAGAAACCGGAATTGATATTCATCCGGGAGCTACGATTGATAGTGGCTTTTTTATTGATCATGGCACAGGCGTCGTCATTGGTGAGACGAGTGTGATTGGCAAAAACGTGCGCCTTTATCAAGCCGTTACCTTAGGTGCTAAAAGCTTTCCTAAGAATATCGATGGTAGTTTGCAAAAGGGTTTGCCCCGCCACCCTGTGCTAGAGGATGACGTAGTGATTTATGCCGGAGCCACAGTATTAGGGCATGTCACTATTGGGCAAGGGTCTACTATTGGCAGCAATGTATGGCTCACCCATGCGGTTCCACCTCATAGCTATATCACTCAAAGTTCTCATTAACACTCTTTAAGTTTTTAATTTTATTATTTATTCTGCAAGGAGAAGCCCCTCATGGCTGAAACGGAATACACTCAACGCGCGTTGAGTGATAACGCCGCGCGGCAGTTAGCGAATGCGACCAAAACTGCTCCGCAATTATCGACTATTACCCCACGCTGGTTAGTACAACTCTTACAATGGGTTCCGGTAGAAGCAGGCATTTATCGTGTCAATCGCGTGAGTAATCCTCAAGACGTTAGAGTTGCCTGTACTCAACGCGATGAATCCTCACTGCCTGAAACTTTCGTCGATTACGATACGGCTCCTCGTGAGTACTTTCTAAATGGTGTATCTACTATTCTAGATGTACACACGCGAGTATCCGATTTATACAGCAGCCCACATGATCAAATCCGTGAGCAATTGCGTTTAACTATTGAAACCATTAAAGAGCGCCAAGAAAGTGAGCTAATTAATAATCCTGAATATGGATTACTAGCCAGTGTTAGCGAGGAACAACGCCTCTCTACCCTGACAGGTGCACCGACACCGGACGATTTGGATGATTTATTACGTAAAGTCTGGAAAGAACCCGGATTCTTTTTAACCCATCCTTCGGGTATTGCTGCTTTTGGGCGTGAATGTACACGGCGCGGTGTACCGCCTCCTACTGTTAGCTTATTTGGTTCACAATTTATTACTTGGCGCGGTATTCCTTTAATTCCGTCAGACAAAGTACCTGTTGAGAATGGCAAAACCAAAATTTTATTAGTGCGCAGTGGGGAAAAACGTCAAGGAGTCGTCGGTTTATTTCAACCCGGTTTAGTAGGCGAGCAAAGTCCGGGATTATCGGTACGCTTCATGGGTATTAATCGCAGTGCGATAGCTTCTTATTTGGTATCTCTTTATTGCTCACTGGCAGTACTGACCGAGGATGCACTAG